>CAVZWM010000040.1:0-57674 GCA_963778975.1 uncultured Actinomycetota bacterium | reverse complement strand
GATGAGGCGGTAGGTGCGCGTCCGTGCGCCGGGGACAAACCCGATCCGCCGGTAGAGCCGGGCCGGTCCGGGGTGGTCGTCATCCCCGCGGGGGCAGACGAGGCCCTCGGTCGCGCCAAGCTCACGGGCGGCGGTGAGGGCGGAGACCGAGGCTGCCGCAGCGAGCCCGCGCCCGCCGTGCTCGGCAACGCAGCCCACCGGCTCGACCAGCGCGACTCCCGTCGCCTCGTCCCACCAGACGCAGCAGGACGCGACCCACTCACCCGACTCGCCCACCACCACGTGGTGAAGCTCCGGGCGGTAGGGCGGCGTCGCCATCAGCCGCCGGTAGGCCGTGGCTCGTCACCTTTGACGTCGCGGACCAGGCGGCACGGTGGACGGCCGCTCGCTGGTCGTGCTCGCCGGGCCGCACCGGCCGGACGGTGTAGCCCTCCGGCAGGACCACGGCCGGAAGGTCCGCCAGCTCGAGGTGGTGGTGGGTGAACCACGGCGCCTCCACTTCGTGGAAGCCCGCGTCGACCAGGGCGGACACGACAACGTCCTCCCGTCTCGAGGGTGCCGGCGGTGACGTCGCGACCGGCGGCCTCCAGTGCGGCCGCCACCACCGCGCGTACGGCGACGGGCTCGACCCCGCAGACCTCCAACCAGTCCGGCGACTCCAGCCACGCCCATGCGTCGTCGAGCACGAAGGCCGGTCCGAGGTCGAGCGCCTAGGGCTCGCCGTACGCCGCCGACCACGCGAGCTGTCCGGGATGGTGCCGCGCCGCGCGCGACCACAGCCGCGAGGCGAGCTCCTGCATCCGGGGCAGGGCATGCTCGATCTCGAGCATCTCGGGAGTCATGGCGGCACTCTGGCAGGCCTCCGGCCGGCGCGGCACGCGGATTACTGGTGGTCGGCCTCGACCTGCTCGGCAACCTCCTCGGACCCTGGTCCGTCCTCGTGGGCCCGGGAGTCCAGGGCGTCGGTGTCCACCGTGTCGCCGACGGTGGCGTTCCCGGCGGGCGCGGCGTCGAGGGCCGCCTGCCGCTCCTCGTCGCTGACCCGTTCGCCCGCACCCGGGAACACGGACTCCTCCGGGTGTTCGGCGTACGGGTCCGGTCCGGTGCTGTCGCTGGTCATGTGCTCGACCGTACGCCGACGCCCGGGCCCACATCACCTTCCGAGCGGTGAGGAAAGCCGGTGATCATTCGGGGCGGCTCGGCGTGCGTCGGGGCCGTCATCGAGGGTGGCGGCACCTGACACGTGGTGGAGCCACCCAGGCGGCATCCGACGCCGATATCGTCGGAATCTGCGTCGGATGCCGCCACCTTCGCGCGGCCCGACGTCGGATGCCGCCACCTTCACGTGGACGAGCCGTGACGCGCATGCCCTTCGCGAGGGATGCTGAGCCGTGCCCGAGATCCGCGACGTCTCCACCGATGGCGACATGCGGGTGGAGGCCCGGGATGCCGGAGTCCTCCTCGGCCGGGCGAGCGCCCACCCGGTGCAGCTCTTCCACGACGAGCGGTTCTGCTCCGTCGAGGTGGTGCCCGACCGGCGACGGGAGGGCATCGGGACGAGGTTGTACGCCGCACTGGACGCGCTCGTGCCGGAGCGCGAGTCGTTGATCTGTCGCGTCCTCCACGCCGACCCGGTCGAGACGGGATTCGTCGACTCGATCGGCCACGACCTGATCGAGCTCTGCCCCGCGCCCGTGCAGACCCCACCGACAACGCCTGGCGGAGGTGGGTGGCCGACCAGCCGCTGCCGGCGGGAGCGAGACCGTCCGCTGCGATGCCGTGTCCGAGGCGGACCTCGAGTCCGCCTTCGTCGACTACTACGTCTGGGCGCACGAGATGATCGGTCCGCTGCGGCCGCGCGAGGAGGTTGCCGCCGCCTCCGAGGGCTTGGCGCAGAACCTCGATCACGAGGCGTCGACGCTGGTCGTGGTCGACGACCGGATCGCGGCACTGAGCCTGGTGTTCCTCACCGAGGACACGACTCAGACGCGAGTGCTCGCCGAGACGCCGCGCGTGGACGAGCCGAGCGGCACACCGCTCGTCGCCGCGGCGATTGCACGCACGCTCGACGTCCTCGCCCGTCGTGGGGTCACCGGCGTCGAGCTCGAGGGACGCACCTTCGACCCCCACCTCCCGACGGTCTTCGCCTCGTTCCCACCCCACGTCAGCAACCCGATGAGCGTCGTCCGGCTGCACCGCGGACCGCTGTCGCACCCCTCGGCCACAATGACGACGTGAGCCAGCCGTGGGTCCTCCACGTCGACATGGACCAGTTCCTCGTCGCCGTCGAGCTGCTGCGCCGGCCCGAGCTGGTCGGCCTGCCCGTCGTCGTCGGCGGGCGCGGCGACCCGACCGAGCGGGCGGTGGTGTCGACGGCGTCGTACGAGGCGCGCGCCCACGGCGTACGGTCCGGGCTCGCTCTCAAGATCGCCAAGCGGCGCTCACCCGACGCGGTCTTCCTGCCCGTCGACTTCCCGGTCTACGAGGCGGCGTCCGCGCGGGTGATGCAGACCCTCAAGGACGTCCCCGGCGCGGTGGTCGAGGTGCTGGGCTGGGACGAGGCCTTCGTCGGCGTCGAGACCGACGACCCGGTCGCCACGGCGCGCAGCATCCAAGCGGCGGTGCTGGCAGCACGGCGCTCCACTGCTCCGTGGGCATCGGCGACACCCTGGTCCGGGCGAAGATCGCGACCGACTTCGGCAAGCCCCAGGGCACCTTCCAGCTGACCCGCGACAACTGGATGGACGTGATGGGCGAGCGCCCGACGACCGCCCTGTGGGGCGTGGGCACCAGGATCGGCGCCCGGTTGGAGGCGATCGGCATCCGCACCGTCGCGGACCTGGCCGGCGCCGACGAGGAGGCGCTGGTCGCCGCGTTCGGCCCGTCCAGCGGCGCACACCTCGGCCGACTCGGGCGAGGTGGCGGCCGCACGAGGCCCGACGACACCCCGTGGGTGGCCCGGGCGCACGGCCGGGAGACCACCTTCCAGGCCGACCTCGCCACGCCCGACGAGGTGCGAGCGGCGCTGGCCGACCTCGCCGCGCGCGTCGTCGACGACGTCCGGAAGGAGGGCCGGGCGGTGCAGCGCGTGCACCTCAAGGTCCGCTTCGCGCCGTTCTTCACGTTCACCAAGGTCCGCAAGCTCAGCGAGCCGACGTACGACATCGACGTGATCGCGCAGACGGCGTACGACCTCTTCCTCGCGCTGGACGACCAGCGGCCGGTGCGGCTGCTGGGCGTCCGCGGGGAGATGGTGCCGCCGGAGGGCGGCTACTGATTCACAGCAGTGACAGCCCCGCCGCCAACGCGAAGCCGGCCACCGTCGCGAGGCCGGCCAGGTCCCTCGCCTTGTCCTTGGCCTCGGGGACCATCGAGTCGATCAGCATGGTGAGCAGCGCGCCGGCGGCGAATCCGTCAATGAGCGCACTGGTGGTGCTCGACACGGCGTCCGCGGCGAGATAGCCACCGCAGGTCGCCAGGGCACACGCTGTGGCCACCAGGCCCCACAACCCCAGGACCTGACGCCCGCTGCGACCCGCCGACTTCATGTCTGCGGCCGAGCCCACCGCCTCGGGGAGGTTGGAGGCGAAGATGGCCACGACGAGCGCCACACTGATTCCCTGGCCCTGGGCAAGCCCGATGCCGAGCACCGCCTGCTCGGGGATGCCGTCGAGAAACGCACCGAGCGCCAGGGTCGCCCCCGCCGCGCCGCCCTTTCCGGATCCGGCCGACCGCGACTCCACCCAGCGGTTGGCCAGGTAGAACGTCACCCCGCCGAGGGCAAGCCCTGCCGCGACCGGCCACCAGGCGCCACCGACGCTCAGGCCCTCCTCGGCCAGCTCGAAGGACACGCTCGCGATCAGCGCACCGGCACCGAAGCCCAGCACCAGTCCGACGACCATGTCCGACCACGTACGGACGAGAGCCAGGAACGCGCCGAGCACCAGCGAGCTGGCGGCCAGCGCACCCCAGCCGAGAGCCTCGATCACGTGCCGATCATGCCACCGCTACTCGGTCGCGATCGCGTCCAGCACCTTCATCCGCGAGGCGCGGATGGCCGGGACGATCGCGGCCAGCACCCCGAAGATCACCGCCACGACCAGGAAGACGAACAGGCTGCTGAGCGGGATCGCCAGCTCGGTCAGGTCGTCCTTCAACGACTCGCGCAGCACCACCCCGATCACGAGCCCCAGCACCATCCCGAGCACCGCCCCGAGCAGGGCGATGGCCACCGACTCCAGCGTGATCATCCGGCGGAGCTTGCTCCGCGAGAGACCGACTGCCCGGAGGAGGCCGATCTCGCGGGTGCGCTCGAGCACGCTGAGACCGAGCGTGTTGATGATGCCGATGACGGCGATGATGACCGCCAGGGCCAACAGGCCGTAGATCACGTAGAGCAGCTGGTTGACCTGGCCGGAGATGAGCTCCTTGAACTCCTCCTTGTCCTGCACCGCGAGGATCGGCAGGTCCTCCACCACGTCCTCGAGGTCCTGCTTGACCGCACCGCGGTCGGCGCCGTCCTCGACGGTGATGCTGAGGGTCGAGTCCGAGCGCGTGAGCCCGGCGTCCGCGAGGACCGAGAGCGGGAAGGTGATGCCACCGGTCGTCGGAGTGTCCTCGAAGACGCCCACCACCTCGAGCGGGATGGTCTCGCCACCGGGGAAGGCCACGTCGATGGTGTCCCCCACGCCCGCCTCCAGGTCGTCGGCCTGGCCCTCGCTCAGGAGCACCTGGTGCCCCGAGATCGAGTCGCTGCCGTCGATCATCACGAGGTCGTAGATCTCGAAGAACTCCGGATCCGCGCCGATGGCGAAGGTCTGGTCGGGCTCTCCGTCGACCTCGACGGTCACCGGGGTGCCCTGCTGGCGCGAGACCAGGTCGACCCCGTCGACGTCCTCCATCTGGTCGCCGAACTGCGACGGGAAGCCCTGGAAGGTGGGCATCTGCACGAGGAAGTCGCTGCGGAACTCCCGGTCGACCAGCGCGTCGTTGGTGGCGCTCAGTGAGGTGGCCAGCACGCCGACCGCCGACACCACGGCAAGGCCGATCATCAGCGCAGACGCGGTGGCCCCCGTACGACGCGGGTTGCGCAGCGCGTTCTCACCCGCCAACCGGCCGGGAGTGCCGAACAGTCGGCCGAAGACCGCGCGGCAGGCGACGAGCACGGGGTGGCCGATGACCGGTGCGAGGACGGCCGTGGTGATGACCCAGATGACCGCGCCGACGCCGATCCAGATCGCGTCGTTGCCGGGGGCACCGATCAGCCCGGCGGTCGCCAGGACGACGCCGATCAGCATCGCGACGCCACCGAGCACGAGCCGCCGACCCATGCCCCGCTCCTGGACGACGAGATCGTCGCGCATGGCGGCGACCGGGGCGACCTTGGCGGCGCGGCGGGCGGGCACGAAGGCCGCGACCATGGTCACGACGATCCCCACGACGTAGGCCGCGATGATCGTGAACGGGGTGAGGGTCAGGACCTCGCCGGCGATGTCGAGCCCGAAGGTCCGGAACAACCCGGCCAGGACGCGCGCCAGCCCGAGGCCCAGGAACAGGCCGACCGTCGCGCCGACGACGGCCATGATGAAGGCCTCGATCAGCACCGAACGGGTGACCTGCTTCTTGCTCGCGCCGAGGGCACGCAGCAGTGCGGACTCGCGCACGCGCTGAGAGACGAGGATCGAGAAGGTGTTGAAGATGATGAAGGCGCCGACCACGATCGCGATCACCGCGAAGGTGGTCAGGAAGTAGGAGATGACGTCGAGGAACTGGCCCAGCTGATCCTGGGTCTCCTCCACCACCTCGTCGCCCGTCACCGCGGTGAAGCCCTCGGGCGAGGCAGCGCTGGCGGCGGCGGCGAGCTCGGCCTGGGAGACGCCGTCGGCCGCGGTGAGGGCGACGCTGGTGAACGCGTCGGCGCCGTCGAGGAAGATCTCCTGCGCCTCCGCGGTGTCGAGCAGCACCAGGGTCGCGCCTGCGGTGCCACCGCCGTTGAACTCGGCGGTGCCGACGAGGGTGAAGGTGCGTCGCGGGTCCTGGGTCGGGACGATCATGGTGACCGTGTCACCGACCTCGTAGGCACCGCGCTCGGCCGAGGAGGTGTCGAGGGTGATCTCGCCGGGCTTCGCGGGCCAGTCGCCCTCCGTCAGCTCCATGATCTGCTCGCCGGCCATGTTCTCGATGGGGGAGTAGTTGAAGGCCAGCGTCGGCGCGCCCTGGCCGCCGACCATCTTGTTGTCCTTGCCGAGCAGGAACGAGCCGACGCCGTCGACCGAGCCGGCTGCGTCCGCGACCTCGGGGAGCGCGGCGATCCTCGCCACGTCGGCCGGCTCGATCAGCTGCTGTCGTGCCGACGCCGGCGTTGGCGGCCTGGAGGTCGCCCTCGGGCCGGACCAGGCCGTCCGACGTCGACCCCTTGACGATGTTGTCGAAGGTCGCGTTGAGTCCGGTGCTGAAGGTCATCACCCCGGCCAGGAAGCCGATGCCGAGCACGATCGCCAGCGTGCTCATGAGCAGGCGCACCTTGCGGGCCAACAGGTTGCGCCACGTCAGGCGGAGCATGTCAGCCGGCCGCCTTCTTGATCGCGGCGTCCTGGAGCGACGCCATCTTCGCGAGGATCTGGTCGCGGTCGGGCGTGCGCAGCTCGTCGACGATCCGGCCGTCGGCGAGGAACAGGACCCGATCGGTGTACGACGCCGCCACCGGGTCGTGGCTCACCATGACCACGGTCTGGCCGAACTCGTCGACGCTGCGACGCAGGAAGCCCAGCACCTCCGCCGAGCTGGTCGAGTCGAGGTTGCCGGTGGGCTCGTCGGCGAAGACGATCGACGGCTGGCTCACGAGGGCCCGGGCACAGGCCACGCGCTGCTGCTGGCCGCCGGACATCTCGCTGGGCCGGTGACCCAGGCGCGGTCGGAGGCCGATGGCGTCGATCACGGAGTCGAACCACTGCGGATCGGCCTTGCGTCCGGCGAGGCTGAGCGGCAGGAGGATGTTCTCCTCCGCGGTCAGCGTGGGCACGAGGTTGAAGGACTGGAAGACGAAGCCGATCTTCTCCCGCCGCAGCGTGGTGAGGTCCTTGTCCTTCAGGCGTCCGAGCGAGGTGCCGTCCACGACGGCCTCGCCGGAGGTCGGGGTGTCGAGGGCGGCCAGGCAGTGCATCAGGGTCGACTTGCCCGAGCCGGACGGCCCCATGATCGCGGTGAACTCGCCCTTCATCAGGTCGACACTCACCCCGTCGAGGGCCCGGACCTCGGCCTCACCCTTGCCGTAGACCTTCACCAGCTCGTGCGCACGTGCCGCGACGGTGGACGCCGCTTCCCCCGTGGTCGTCTCAGTCATGGGCGCAAGTCTGGCAGGGTCCCGCAGACGGCTGCCATGGGATATCACCCTTGCGCGACCCTGACATCCGTCAGGGTCGCGCCGGGGCGCCACCTCGCCCCTAGATTGGGCCGGTGACGACGGACGTACTGGCGGGGCTGCTGACCGGGCTGACCCTGATCGTCGCCATCGGCGCGCAGAACGCGTTCGTCCTGCGGCAGGGCCTGCGCCGCAGCCACGTCGGGCTCGTGGTGGCCATCTGCGCGATTTCCGACGTGGTGCTGATCGTGGCCGGGGTCGCGGGCATCGGTGTGCTCGTCGATCGCGCGCCCTGGGCCGTCGACCTGATCCGCTGGCTCGGCGTCGCGTTCCTGACCTGGTACGGCGTCAGCTCGCTGCTGCGGGCCCGGAACCCCTCGGTCCTCTCGCTGGCCGACGCACCGGCCGAGGCCCGGGGAGGGGTCGCGGCCCGGGCCGTGGCGCTCACGTGGCTCAACCCGCACGTCTACCTCGACACCGTGCTCCTGCTCGGCTCGATCGCCGGGACGCACGGCGATCCCGGGCGCTGGTGGTTCGCGCTGGGGGCCGCGATGGCGAGCATCGGCTGGTTCGCGGGACTGGGCTACGGCGCCCGGCTGGCGGCTCCGCGCCTGGCCAGCCCCCGGGCCTGGCAGGTGCTCGACGTGCTCATCGGGATCGTGATGCTGGCGATCGCGGTGAAGCTGGCCGTCGGCTGACGGCCTTGGCAGTGCGCGGCGTAGTGAGGGACGTCTCGGTCGGTGCAGAGCCCGGATTCCGTCCATTTCGTCCCTAGCTGTCCCGAGCTTCCTCGCGCGCGACCGCCTCGTCGTGGCGGGCGTGCAGCCGCTCGCGGATCTCGCCGGCGGAGTAGTGACGGCGTACGCGCTCGTCTCGCGCCACGGCCGCCCCGGTCGCGATGGCCCCCAGCAACCCGCCGAGGCCGATCAGTTTCCACACGCGCATGCGGGGACTGTAAGCCCTCGGGCAGACTCACGCCCATGGCGACGCCCCTCACCCTCGACCAGGCGGTGGACCTCACCCGCAGCGGGGACATCTGGCTCTTCCGCGGCCGCCGCGCCCCCGACCGGGCGATCCGTGCGGTGACCAACGCCCCCGTCAACCACGTCGGCGTCGCGCTGGTCGTCGACGACCTGCCGCCGTTGATCTTCCACGCCGAGCTCGGCAAGAAGCAGGTGGACGTCTGGACGGGTGGGCACCACCGCGGGGTCCAGCTCCACGACCTGCGCGAGGTGGTCCTCCGGTGGCAGACGGAGTACGACCAGGACGCCTTCCTGCGCCAGCTCGAGCCGGAGATCGGCCAGGCAGAGGAGGACGGGATGCTCCGCGTCGTGGCGCGCCTCGACGGCGTCTCCTTCCCCAGCCTGGTCAGGCTGGGCGCGCGCTGGCTGCGGGGACGGGATGCGTACGTCCCGCACCGCCACCGCAGCCGTCGGGTCACTCCGGAGGCGGCCTTCTGCGCCGAGATCGTCGCGAGCTGCTACATCGAGATGGGCGTGCTGCGCGACGACCGTCGGGCCACCTGGTACGACCCCGGCAAGTTCTGGAGCGGCGACTACCTCCCCCTCGCCGACGGCTGGCAGCTCACGAAGGAGGTCGCGGTCGCTCGCTAGGCGCCGCCGCCCGCGAGAGCCGGGCCGCGACCACGGCCGTCGCCGCCCGCAGCTCCTCGCCGCCCTCGACCACGAACGGCAGCGGTACGCCGGCCAGCCACTCGCCGACGTACGCCTGGGTGTTCTGCGTGCTCCCGACCAGCACGCAGCGACCGTCGTCGAGCTCGCTGAGGTCCCCCATCGCCGGCCGGACCCACGGCGCCACCTCGCTCATCGGGGCGTCGAAGACCACGCGGGTGTCGTACTCCCACCCCTTGCCGAGGTTGGCCTCCAGCTCGCGCGCCGGGTCGAGGTCGGCCGGCACCGCGAAGGTCCCCTCGAGCTCCTCGACGCCGGTGATCCGGTCGACCCGGAAGGTCCGGATCGCGGCGGCGTGGTGGGCGTGGCAGAGGAGGTACCACCGCCCGAAGCGCACGACCAGCGACCACGGGTCG
Organism: uncultured Actinomycetota bacterium; assembly: GCA_963778975.1. Lineage (GTDB taxonomy): Bacteria > Actinomycetota > Actinomycetes > Propionibacteriales > Nocardioidaceae > Nocardioides. Next base: position 48,267 of record CAVZWM010000040.1, on the reverse strand, counting down.
ACCTCGAAGGTGCGGGAGTTGCCGGTCGCCGTGCGGTAGCTGATCCGGAGCTGCCGCTGGGCCGCCACCGCCGCCACGAGCGCGCTGGTGACCTCGGGGTCGGGTCGGGTGGAGCGGCGGTCGGGCACCGGGTGCGCGTGCTCACGCATGGTCGCGGCCTGCCGACCGACGTTCTCCGGCAGCACCCGCAGGATCTTCCCGAGCGCCGAGCCCACCGGGTCGTCGGGATCGGCCGCTGCGTGCTGCCCGTCGAGGGCCGCCATCACCAGGCCGAGCGCCTCGGTGGCGGTGAAGGTGAGCGGCGGCAGCCGCAGGCCGCGGCCCAGCCGGTAGCCGCCGTACGGACCACGCGTCGACTCCACCGGGATGTCGGCCTCCCGCAGGATCGCGACGTAGCGCCGCGCGGCACGCTCGGTCACCCCGAGGCGCTGGGCGAGCTCGTCGGCGGTGATCCCGGGTCGCGACTGGAGCAGGTCGAGGGCTCGCAGGGCGCGTGCGGTGGGGCTGATCTCGCTCATGGGTCTGATCCTCGCACCGGTTCCGGTCGTGGAGCGTCCGGAACCGGTCCTACCGTGGTCCCACCGCACCCACCGACGAAGGAGAACCCATGGACATCGTCCTCATCCCCGGCCTCTGGCTCGACGGCACCGCCTGGACCGACGTGCTCCCGGAGCTGGAGAAGCTCGGCCACCGCGGGATCCCGGTGACGCTGCCCGGCCAGGGCGACGGCGCCACGCACGGCGTCGTACGACGACCAGGCCGGCGCCGTGCTGGCCGCCATCGACGCCGCCGACGGTGCGCCGCTCGTGGTCGGCCACTCGGCCGCGAGCACGCTGGCGTGGGTCGGCGCCGATCGTCGTCCCGACGGGGTCACCGGCGTCGTGCTGATCGGCGGGTTCCCCACGACGGGGGGCACGGCGTACGCCGACTTCTTCGAGCCCGACGGCGACGGCGTGCCGTTCCCGGGCTGGGAGCCCTTCGCCGGGCCCGACTCCGACGACATGTCGCCCGAGCTCAAGGCCGAGGTGGCCGCGGGCGCGCACCCGGTCCCGGTCGGCGTCACCAAGGGCATCGTGCAGTGGACCGACGAGCGTCGCCACGACGTGCCGCTCACCCTGGTCTGCCCGGAGTTCAGTCCGGCCCAGGCGAGGGAGTGGATCGAGAGCGGCGACGTGCCCGAGCTCGCCGCCGCCCACCAGCTCGAGCTGGTCGACATCGAGTCCGGCCACTGGCCGATGTTCACCGAGCCGGCAGCCCTCGCCGCGTTGCTGGACGAGGCCGCCCAGCGCGGATGAGACCTCGATGGCCCTTGACAACAATTGTTGTCAAGGGCCATGGTGGATCCATGCAGGACGTCGAGGTCATCGAGGACGCGGAGGCAGCCGCCGCCGCGATGGATCCGATCCGGGCCCGGCTGCTCGGCGAGCTGGCCGTCCCGGCCTCCGCCGCCGGCCTCGCTGCGCGCGTCGGCATCGCCCGCCAGAAGGTCAACTACCACCTCAAGGCGCTCGAGGCGCACGGCCTGGTGACGCTGTCCGAGGAGCGCCGGCACGGCGGCCTCACCGAGCGGGTGCTGCAGGCCTCCGCCGCGTCGTACGTCGTGTCGCCGGCGGCCGTCACCGCCTCCGCGGCCGACCCGGACGCCAACGCCGACCACCTGTCGGCGGGCTACCTCGTCGCCCTGGCCGGCCGGCTGGTGCGCGAGGTCGGCGCCCTGGCGCGTCGGGCCGACACGTCCGGCACGCGGCTGCCGACGCTGACCATCGACACGCAGATCGGCTTCCGGTCGGCCGCCGACCGGGCCGCGTTCGCGGACGACCTGACCGCAGCGGTGCTCGACCTGGCCGCGCGCTACCACCACGACGACGGGCGTCCGCACCGGCTCGTCGTCGCCGCCCACCCCCTTCCTGAGGAGCACGCATGAGCACGATCCCGAACGTCCCCTACCGCCTGGAGTTCAGCGTCGAGGTCCCGGGCACCCCGGAGCAGGTCTGGCAGGCCATCGCCACCGCCTCGGGCATGAGCGCGTGGTTCCTTCCGACCGAGATGGAGGAGCGCGAGGGCGGCTCCTTGCACATCACCATGGGCCCGGAGATGGGCTCGGACGGCCGGGTCACCGGCTGGGACCCGCCACGGCGCATCGCCTACGAGGAGGACTGGGCCGCCCTCATGGGCAAGGACCCGGGCTCGCTCAGCCCGCTGACGTCGGAGTTCCTCGTCGAGGCACAGTCCGGCGGCACCTGCGTCGTGCGCGTCACCAGCAGCGGCTTCGGGACCGGCGCCGACTGGGAGTCGGAGTGGTGGGACACCCTGGGCCCCGGCTGGATGCCGTTCTTCGACAACCTGCGCCTCTACCTCGCGCACTTCCCCGGCCAGGAGGCCACCCAGCTCGAGGTCACCGCCACCCACCCCGGCGACGCGGAGGCGCTCTGGTCGAGGCTGCACGACGCGCTCGGGCTGGGCGACGAGGGCGCGACGGTCGACGTGCGCGGCGCCACCGGCACGGTCGAACGGGTCGGTGAGCGGCAGACGCTGGTCCGGCTCACCGCGCCCGTGCCCGGGATGCTCACCGTCTTCGCGTGGGGCAACGGCGACGGCACCTCGACCGCAGGCGTCCGCGCCTACCTGTTCTCGGCCGACGCGAAGGACTACGTCCGGCGCGAGGAGCCGGGCTGGCAGGCCTGGCTGGACGGGATCTCCGCCCGGGCCTGAGCTGCCGGGGACGAAACGGGGCTTGACAACCTACAACCATATGGTTGTAGGTTGGTTCCGTGAACGAGACGGACGAGGACCGGGCGGATGCCTGGTTCCACGCCCTCGCCGACCGGACCCGGCGCGACATCCTGCGGCGCGTCCTGGCCGGCGAGCACTCCGTCTCGTCGCTGGCGAAGAGCTATGACATGAGCTTCGCCGCCGTCCAGAAGCACGTCGCCGTGCTGGAGCGAGCGGGCCTGCTGACCAAGCGTCGGCAGGGTCGCGAGTCCCTGGCGAGCGGCGACGTGGAGGCGGTGCGGTCGGTGGGCGTGATGCTCACCGAGCTGGAGTCGCTCTGGCGCGGCCGCATCTCCCGGATGGACGACCTCTTCGCCACCCCACCCGACACCTCGACCCCGAAGGACTGATCCCGATGCCCGTCACCGACGTCACCCACGACCTCGAGTCCCGCACGCTGACCATCACCGCCGAGTTCGCGGCGCCCGCCGACCGGGTCTGGGAGGTGTACGCCGACCCGCGCCAGCTCGAGCGCGTGTGGGGTCCCCCCGGCTACCCCGCCACCTTCGTCGACCACGAGCTCGCCCCCGGCGGCCGGATGAACTACTACATGACCAGCCCCGAGGGCGAGAAGTACTACGCCTACTGGGACGTCGAGGCCGTCGACCGGCCGCGCAGCTTCTCGTTCAGGGACGGCTTCGCCCTCGACGAGACGTTCGCGCAGAACACGGAGCTGCCGGAGTCGTCGCAGGTCTACGACTTCGCCGAGCGCGACGGCACCACCCGCGCGACCTTCGTCGCGACGTACGCCGACGCCGAGTCCCTGCAGAAGGTGCTCGACATGGGCGCCGTCGAGGGATCGACCCTCGCCATCAACCAGATCGACGGCCTGCTCGCCGCCTGACCCCGCCCACCGAAGGAGACCGCCATGCGCACCCTCGTTGTCACCGAGTTCATCACCCTCGACGGAGTCGTCGAGGCCCCCGGCGGCGGGGACCACCCGCACGCCGGCTGGACGTTCAAGGACGTCGAGTTCGACGAAGCCGCCTACGACATCAAGGGCCGCGAGACCGAGGCGGCCACCGCCCTCCTCTTCGGGCGCCGGTCCTACGACGAGTTCGCCCCGGTGTGGCCGTCGATGGAGGAGTTCGCGACCTACAACGCGATGCCGAAGTACGTCGTCTCCTCGACGTTGCGCGACCCGGAGTGGAACAACACCTCGGTCCTGCGCTCGCTCGACGAGGTCGCCGCCCTCAAGGAGACCGAGGGCGGGGAGATCCACGTCCACGGCAGCGCCACCCTCGCCCAGGGCCTCGCCGCCGCCGGACTGGTCGACCGCTACCACCTGCTGGTCTTCCCGATCCTGCTCGGCAGCGGCAAGCGGCTCTTCGGCGAGGGCGACAAGACGAAGCTGTCCCTCGTCGAGCACGCGGCGTACTCCAACGGCATCACCCTGCAGCGCTACGACGTCGTGCGCTGAGGCTCGCCCTTGGTAACGGGCCCATCCGCGCACTCCCGCCCCCATCGGTGGGGGCGGGAGTGCACGGATCAGGCAGTTACCCGGGCAGACCGGCCCGGGTGGCCAGCAACGATCGGTCTGCCAGACTCGACGCGTGGAGATCGCAGCCCTGATCGTCGGCCTGGCCGCCGTCGTCCTCGCCGGTACGGCCGTCGCGGACCGTGTCCGCGTCCCCGCACCGCTCCTGCTCATCGCGGTCGGGGTGGCGGCGTCGTACCTGCCGTTCATGCCGACCGTCCACCTGCACCACGAGGTCGTGCTGCTCGGCCTGCTGCCGCCGCTGCTCTACGCCGCGGCACTGCAGACCTCGCTGGTCGACTTCAACGCCAACCGCGGCACCATCCTGCGGCTCTCGGTGCTCCTGGTCGTCGCCACGACGTTCGTCGTCGGGGCGGTGGTCCACGCCCTGCTCCCGAGCGTCGGGTGGCCCGCGGCCTTCGCGATCGGCGCGGTGGTCGCGCCCCCGGACGCGGTGGCGGCGACCGCCGTCGCGCGCCGGATCGGCCTGCCCCGGCGCATCGTGACGATCCTCGAGGGCGAGTCGCTGCTCAACGACGCGACCGCGCTGGTCGCGCTGCGGACGGCGATCGCGGCCATCGGCGGTGGCGTCACCCTCGCCGAGGTCGGGATCGACTTCGTCCGCGCCGCCGGCGGCGGCCTGCTCATCGGCCTGGCCGCCTTCGCCCTGGTGGCCTGGCTGCGCCGCCGGATCAAGGACCCGCTGCTCGACACCGCGATCTCCTTCCTGACCCCCTTCGCCGCCTTCCTGGCCGCCGAGCGCGTGCACGCATCGGGCGTCATCGCGGTCGTGGTCGCCGGCCTGCTGCTGGGCCACAAGGCACCGCTGATCCAGACCGCGCAGTCGCGGATCACCGAGCGGATGACGTGGCGCACCATCGCCTTCGTCCTGGAGAACGCGGTCTTCCTGCTCATCGGCCTCCAGGCCGACTGGATCCTGGCCGACGTCGCGGAGTCCGAGCTGGGCGCCGGCCTGATCGCCGCCGTCTGCCTGCTGACGCTGGTGACCGTCATCGTCGTACGCCTCGCCTGGGTCTTCGCCACCCGCCTCTTCGTGCCCAACCCGGGCGCGGAGGCGATGCCGCGCTCGTGGAGCTTCCTCATCGGGTGGGCCGGCATGCGCGGCGTCGTCACGCTCGCGGCCGCGTTCCTCATCCCCGAGGAGGCCCCGCACCGCGAGGTGCTGCTGCTGGCCGCCTTCACCGTCGTGGCCGGGACCCTGTTCCTCCAGGGCCTGACGCTGCCGTGGCTGACCCGGCGCCTGAAGGTCCCCTCCCCCGACCCGGCCCTCGACGCCCTGGCCCGCGCCACCCTGCTCGAGACGGCCGGCGCCGCCGGGCTCGCGCGCCTCGCCGAGCTGGAGTACGACGACCACCACGGCATCGACGACCGGATCCGGACCCGCCTCGACCAGCGCTCGTTCGCGGCCTGGGAGCAGCTGTCCACGACGGCCGACGAGGAGACGCCGTCCTCCCTCTACGCCCGGGTCCGGCTCGAGATGATCGAGGCCGAGCGCACCGCGGTCCTCGAGGAGCGGAGCAAGGGCGAGCTGCCGTCCGACGTGGTCCGCGACGTGCTCGGCATGCTCGACATCGAGGAGTCGATGCTCGACGGCGCCACCGCGGCGGGCGAGGAGGTGCGCTCGTCGTCGTTGACCCTGCTCGGCACCGAGTGCGTCGACCTGGTCGCCCACCCTGCCGTCGAGACCGCGCCCGACGCCGCCTGCGCGATCTGCGTGGCCGAGGGCCAGCGGTGGGTGTCGCTGCGCCAGTGCCTGACCTGCGGCAACATCGGCTGCTGCGACTCCTCGGTCGGCAAGCACGCGACCGCGCACTTCCACCACACCCGGCACCCGGTGGTCGAGTCGGCCGAGCCGACCGAGCGCTGGCGCTGGTGCTACCTCCACAACCTCACGGGCTGACCGGCGCTTCCGCGCGCAACTAGGCTCGGCGCATGGGAGCCCCAGCGATCGTCATCGCCTCCACCCACCACGGCGACGTGCTGGCCGAGGCCTTCGCCCGCTACGAGCGGGAGTACGACGTACGGCTCGTGCACGACGAGCACACCGCCAAGGCGACAGCGAAGGACCTGCTCACCAGCGGCCACCAGGTCGCGCTGTTCGTCATCGACACCGACCACGACCAGGACAAGCTCTACGCGCTGATCGGCGGCACCCGCAAGGCGGTGCCGACGGCGCGCCGACTGATGGTGTCGCACGTCAGCCGCTTCCGCGAGGACAACCAGGCCTTCCGCCCTGCGGTGGCCGCGGGCAAGGTCGACGCCCTCCTCCTCATGCCCCAGGGCCCGCGCGACGAGGAGTTCCACGGCGCGGTCGGCGAGATGCTCAACGAGTGGAACGCCACCGTCGCGACGCCGGTCATCGAGAACGTCCGCATCATCACCCCGGAGAAGGATGCGCTGACCCGCGAGCTGCTCGACTACCTCAGTCGGGTCGGCATGCCCGCGGGCGTGCACCACCCCGACAGCGAGGTGGGGCGCGAGGTGATGGCGTCCTGCCCGCAGGACGAGGGTCGCTGGCCGGTGGTGTCCTCACTGGTCGGCTGGTGCGGCCACTGCGCGAGCGTGCGTGAGCTGGCCAACCAGCTCTACGGCCGACCCGACGACATCGAGGTCGACGGGGTCGTCGACCTCGCCGTCGTCGGCGCCGGGCCGGCGGGCCTCGCGGCCAGCGTGTACGCCTCCAGCGAGGGCCTCTCCACCATCTGTCTCGAGGCCGAGGCCATCGGCGGCCAGGCCGGGACGAGCTCGATGATCCGCAACTACCTCGGCTTCCCGCGCGGCATCTCCGGCATGCGGCTGGCCCAGCGCGCCCGCGGCCAGGCGCTGCGCTTCGGCACCCGCTTCTTCACCGGCTGGCCCGCGACCGGGCTGACCCCGGCCACGGACGGACGCCCCCACGTCGTGCACACCGACGGCGGCGACGTACGCGCCCGGGCCGTGCTGGTCGCCACCGGCGTCGACTACCGGCGCCTCGGCGTCGAGTCGATCGAGGCACTGGTCGGTCGCGGCGTCTACTACGGCGCCGCGATGGCGGCGGCGCGCGAGCTCGCCGGCGACCACATCGTCATCGTGGGCGGCGGCAACTCAGCGGGGCAGGCGGCCCTCCACGCGGCCCGTTTCGCCAGTCGCGTCACCATCGTCGTACGCCGTCCCGACCTCACGTCCACGATGTCGGCCTACCTCATCAACGAGCTCGAGTGGAGCCCGCGGATCACCGTCCGCGGCTCGACCCGGGTCGTCGACGGCGGCCCGGACGACGTCGGCCACCTGGCCTGGCTGGACCTCGAGGACGTCGACAGCGGGGAGCACGAGCGGGTCGAGGCACGCGGTCTCTTCCTCCTGCTGGGCGCCGCCCCCGAGTGCGGCTGGCTGGCGGACGCGGTGATGCTGGACGAGCGCGGCTTCGTGCTGACCGGTCGCGACATCGCCCGCGACCGGTGGGACGACGACCTGCCGCCGGCCGATCTCGCCACGACGGTGCCGGGCATCTTCGCGGCCGGCGACATCCGGTCCGGCTCGATGAAGCGCGTCGCCTCAGCCACGGGCGAGGGTGCCTCGGTGGTCTCCCTCGTGCACACCTGGCTGGAGGCCCAGCAGGTCCGGCGCAGGCCTAGTACTCCAGGAGCAGGAAGACCACGGCCAGCAGCGGCAGCGTCCCCTGGATGAGCGCGGCCCGCATCATCCTGCGGTCGTGGGTGACCAGGACGATCGCGGCGCCCAGCATCGAGCCCGTGCCGGCCAGCGCCAGTGCGGTGCCGGTGAGGTGCTCGGTCTTCAACAGCGCGACGCCGACGAGGGTGATGATGGCGAGGAAGAGGTTGTAGAACCCCTGGTTGTAGGCCATCGGCGCCAGCACCTGCGCGTCCTGCTCGGACACCCCGAACGTGCGGCGCGTGGACGGCTCGTTCCACCGGAACGACTCGAGGACGAAGATGTAGACGTGGAGCAGTGCGGCCAGCACCGTGAACCCGACCGTGAAGATCGTCATGACCGCACCCTAGGAGGCGAGTGCCATCGACCACCAGCACCACAGTCCAGAGGCATGGGACGACAGGTACGGCGACGAGCCGATGTGGAGCGGCCAGCCCAACGAGGCGCTCGTGCGCGAGGTCGGGACCCTCACCCCCGGGACCGCGCTCGACGTCGGCTGCGGCGAGGGCGCCGACGCGATCTGGCTCGCCCGGCAGGGCTGGGTCGTCGACGCGCTCGACGTGTCGGCCAAGGCGCTGGCCCGCGCCGAGCAGGGCGCCGCGCAGGAGGGAGTCGACGTCACCTGGCTGCGCCACGGGCTCGAGGACCTGCCCGCGGACACGGCGTACGACCTGGTGGCGGCGTTCTATCCCGCGCTGATGCGTGCCGACGGGTCGGTCATCGACACCCTCCTCGACGCGGTGGCCGAGGGTGGCACGCTGCTGGTGGTCCACCACGCGCACGTCGACCGGGCGCGGGCGATGGAGCACGGCTTCGACCCCGACGACTACGTCCGGCACGAGGACGTCCTCGCCGCACTCAGCCCCACCGACTGGACGATCGAGCAGGCCGGCGAGAGCGCCCGCACCGCACCACAGGGGCCGGGGGCCCACCACCACACCGACCTGGTCCTGCGGGCCAGCCGGAAGATGAGCGCCTGAGTCGGCCCTTGCGCCCCCATCTGGATAGTCCGTGACGAAGGGACCCTGCCGGACCCGTCCCGAGGGTCCGTTCGTCACGGACTATCGCGGGCGGGCGGTGGGTCAGGGCGTCCAGTCGTCCGGGGGATCCTCCCCGACCATGCCGTCGTACGCCTCGCGCAGGAGGTCGGCGTGGCCGGTGTGGCGGCCGTACTCCTCGAGCATGTCGCAGAGCAGGCGGCGCAGGCTGGGGTGGTTGCCGAGCCCGTCGTCGACGTGGGCGACGAAGTCCAGCCCGCCCTCGGCGAGGGCGCTCGCGATCCGCCCGTCGTTGCGGGCCACGGCCGCATCGAAGGCGTCGTACAGCCCGGCGGGAGTCATGGTGTCGGCCGCTTCGAAGTCCCAGTCGACGCTGCCGTCGTGGCTGAGCGATCGCCACGGCTCGACGAGCGCGTCGCCGCGCAGCTTGGTCGAGAAGGTGTAGTCCTCGGCCACCGCGAGGTGCAGCAGCAGCCCGCCGAGCGACAGCGAGGACGACGGGATCCGGTGCCGCAGGCCAACCTCGTCGAGGTGACCGGCCTTCCAGCGGAAGGTGGTCCGGAGTCGACCCAGCGCACCGAGCAGGTGCTCGACCTCGGAGCCGGCGAGCGGTGGTTCCCAGGGCGGCGGGGTCCAGTCGGTCGTGGCGTCGGTGGGGTGGTCACTGCTCATGGTCGCGACGGTAGACCGTGATCCGGACGATATGGCGCCGGATGGCCGTCATTCCTCGGGTTGGTGGTTGTCCTCCCACCCACGCGCGATGAGCTCGGTCAGCACCTCGCGGTCCACCCCGTCGAGGCGCTTGAGGTAGAGGCAGCCCTTGCCGGTGGTGTGCGGCCCGAGCCGCTCGAGCAGCTCGGCGTTGGTGCCGTAGTAGGTGAGGCCGTAGAGCGTCAGCGCCGCCTTGCGGGCCGCCAGCCCGATGGCGAAGTACTCGTGCTGCTTGCCGTCGGCCGTCGTGTACGGGAGGCGGCCGAAGCCGATCATCGTGCCCCACACGACCGGGTCGGCACCGGTCGTACGACGCATCAGCTCGAGGACCTCCTCGGCCTGCGCGCGCCTGGTCTCATCGGCCTGGTCGAGCAGGGCGGCGACATCGGCCTCGGTGTGGCCGGTGGGTCGGGTCTTGCGGTCGCTGGTCACCCGCCCTTTGTCTCACGGAAGCCGGCGCGTGACCAGTGCGGTCACGACTCGGGGAGGTCGGCGAAGGCCTGCTTCATCTCCTTGTACCAACCGAGCGACTTCTTCGGGTGCCGCCAGCGGCTCTTCATCGCGTCGCGCGCCTCCTGGTGGGTCGCGTCGCCGTCCTTCTCGGCCTGCTTGAGGTGCTGGTCCTGGGCGTTGATCACGTCGTCGTGCGTCTCGCCGCGGTGCGCGAGGTCGCACGGTCCGCCGAGCTGGCGGCAGGTCATGGTCTTCATGGTGTGGCCTTCCTGTGTGTGGTGCGGACTGGAGTCGTGCCGGTAGATGTGCTGCGCCTCCACCCTCCTGACGATCGACGACGCCGACATGTGACCGCTACTTCCGGATTCCGCCGGCACGGCGGGCCACCTGGGCGAGCAGGTCCGGTTCGGCGCGGAAGGTGATCCCGCGGACCAGGCCGTCGGCGACCTCGAAGTCGAAGACCACCTTCGGCCTGACCCAGGTGGAACCAGGCGGCGGCCGGTCGGTCGCCGACGAAGACCGCGAGCGCGGAGTGCGCGCTGCCGTTGAAGAACGCCGCCACCTCGCCTCGCCCCTCGATCCGCTCGGGTGTGCCGGCGAGGATCGCGGCGTCGTCGGCGCCCACCACCGCGTCGGGGGCGAGCAGCTGCAGCAGGCGGTCGAAGTCGCCCTCGCGCGCCGCCGCCATGAAGGCGTCGACCACCTCCCAGTCGGCCAGCCGGTCCTCGGGTGCGGGCTGGGCGACCTTGGCACGGGCGCGGGAGGCGAGCTTGCGGGCGGCGGTCGGTGACGTGTCGAGGACGGCGGCGATCGTGGCGAACTCGAAGCCGAAGCTGTCGTGCAGCACGAAGGCCACCCGTTCGCGGGGCGAGAGCCGCTCGATCACCGCCTGCAGGGCGATGCCGACGGTGTCGGCCAGGGCGACGTCGTCGGCCGGGTCGGGTGAGGTGTCCTCGAGCTCGACCTCCTCGACCGGCACCGGCGTACGAGCTCGCAGCCGGTCCAGGCACAACCGGGTCGTGACCGTGGTCAGCCAGGCCGGCAGGTTGTCGATCTCGACCTCGCCCGCGACGTCGGTCCGGTGCAGCCGCAGCCACGCCTGCTGCACGACGTCCTCGGCCTCGGCGTGGTCGCCCAGCACCCGGGCGGCGATGCCCACCAGGCGCGGGCGCTCGGCCTCGAAGATCTCGGTCCGGTCCACGGCATCCACCCTTCCATCCCTCGCGTGTGTGCGTCGTCCACTCGCTGTGATGACGAGCCGGACGGGCGATGTGTGACCGGGGGCGGAGTAGGGGCCGTGTGCCACGATCGATCCATGTTGGCGCTCCGGCCCGTGCGGACCCTCGCCGCACTCACCGTCCTCACGCTGGCGGGCTGCACGTCGAGCCCGAGCGAGGAGCCAGAGGCGACGTCGCCGGCGCCCAGCAGCTCGTCGCCCACCCCGTCGCCGAGCGAGACGCCGACCGAGGACGAGACTCCGAGCCCGACGGAGACCGCCACCCCGGAGCCCGAGCCGCCGAACCCCATCTCCGTGGCCGCCCTGTCGCAGGCCGAGCTCACCGGCGGCGGCCTCCGCCTGGGAGCGGTCCGCGAGCGCACGGCCGGCTACACGTCGTACGACGTCACCTTCGCCTCGACGACCTCGGGCGCGGGCAGCCCCCCGCTCCGGATCAGCGGGGTCCTCAACGTGCCGACCGGCCCGGGCCCGTTCCCGGCGGTCGTGCTGGCGCACGGCTACATCGACCCGGCCTCCTACGTCCGCGGCCAGGGGATGACGCGCGAGCGCGGCTTCCTCGCCGACCGCGGGTTCGTCGCGCTGCACGTCGACTACCGCAACCACGCCGAGTCCACCGACGACCCGCGCGTGGAGACGGCCGTACGCCTCGGCTACAGCGCCGACGTGATCGCCGCGGCGCGCGCCCTGCAGGACTCTGACGACGTACGCGTCGACCCCGACCGCATCGGGCTCTTCGGCCGGTCGATGGGCGGCGGGGTGATGCTCAAGGCCCTCGCCGCCGAGCCCGGACTGTTCGCCGCCGGCATCGGCTGGGCGTCGGTGTCGAGCCTGGAGGCGGAGAACTTCGCGCACTTCCAGGCCTCCGACGCGCCCCGCGCCGAGCTGGTCGCGGACACGCGCGGCAGGCACGGCCTGCCCGCCGACGACCCCGCCTTCTGGCGAGGCGTGTCGTCCCGCCCGGCCTTCGGCGACATCACCGAGCCGGTGCTGATGGTCCACGGCCGCTTCGACGACACCTGCCCTCCGCCGTGGGCGCGCGCGACCCAGCGCGCGCTGACCGCGGCCGGCGTCGACTCGACGCTGGAGTGGTACGACGACGGCCACGCGTTCGGGCCTGCCTTCGTCGCGGCGATGGACCGCACGGTGCGGTTCCTGCGCGCCCGCATGCCGGCCTGAGGAGCGAGCCTCCTCAGAGTCCGACCCAGGGGTCCTCGCGCCGGTGCAGCGTCGGCAGGTGGAGGGCCACGCCCTGCTCGGTCGCGAGCCGGGTCAGCACCCGCATGGTGACGTCGAGGTCGTCGCCCAGGTAGGGCAGCGCGCGCAGCGGCTTGTCGAGCCCACGGAAGAAGTCGTCCCAGTGGGTCAGCACCACCCGGCGGGCGCCGACCGCCTCGACGGTGTGCGCCCAGTAGGCCTCGATGTAGTCCTCGCCCTGCACGCCGAGCTGGCCGATCCCGAGGTAGGCGACGTCCGCGCGACGGCCGGCGAGCGACCCCTCGACGTACCCGGCACTGCCCTGCACCAGAGCGGTACGCCCGCTCGTGTGCTCGACGAGGATCGACCACGCCTCGCCACACTTGTACGCCGTCGCCTTCGCCGGCGGCACGACCGGCCACTCGATGGCACCGGGGAAGCGGTCGGGCGGGCAGTGGGTGGACTCGAGGTGGGTGAGGGTGAACGCACCGAAGGACTGCGGCTCGCCCGGCGTGACCACGGTGATGCGGTCGGCGTCGAGGCCCCCACCGCGGCCGACGTGGGCCGCCGACTCACCACCCAGCAGCACCGCTCCGGTCCGGTCCGCGACCACCGCGGAGTCCATGACGTGGTCGAAGTGCGTGTGGACCGGCGCGACCGCAGCCAGCCGCCGACCCGTCCGCCCGAAGCCGATACGGGCCAGGGTCGCGTCGATGCGCGAGTCGTCCGGGGTCAGTGGTCGGAGCAGCACCCTGGGCAGCGAGGGGCGCGAGAAGTAGCCGTCGGTCATCACCGCCGTCTCGCCGTCGTCGATGAGCAGCGTGGAGACGCCCAGGAAGGTCACCGCGAAGGCGTCGTCGGCAGGGGGTACGTCGAACCGGTCGGCGTAGTCGGCGATGTCGGGCCGGCCTGGCTTCAAGCGCATCGGAGTCTCCTCGGCGTGGGGTCGCGCCCAATCTAGGTCCACTAGGGTCGCGGCCATGAGCGAGGAGATCGGCCGCCTGCCGGAGGCCGATCGGATCCTGGTCTACGGGGTCACCGGGAGCGGCAAGAGCACGGCCGCCCAGCGCATCGGCGAGGTCACCGGACTGCCCGTCACCCTCGTCGACGAGCTGACCTGGCTGCCGGGCTGGGTCCCCGTGGACGCCGACGCCCAGCTCGAGATGATCGACGACATCACCGCCGGGGACAGCTGGGTGCTGGACTCGTCGTACGGCGCGTGGCTCGACGTCGTCCTCCCGCGGGTCCAGCTCGTCGTCGGTCTCGACTACCCGCGGTGGTTCTCCCTGCAGCGCCTGGTCCGGCGCACGGTGCACGGCATCGTCACCGGGACCCCTCGCTGCAACGGCAACACCGAGAGCCTGCGCAACGCACTGAGCCGCGACTCGATCGTGCGGTGGCACTTCAGCTCGTTCTCCCGCAAGCGGGCGCGGATGCGCGACTGGGCGGCGTCGCCCAACGCCCCGGACACCCTGCTCTTCTCCTCCGCCGCCCAGCTGGAGGCCTGGCTCGACTCGTTGCGCACGGCTCGTCGGCGCGCCACCATGGTCGACATGCTCGGAGAATCCATCGCCTTCAGCGGCATCTCGGTCGACGATCTCGACGCCGCCCGCACGTTCTACCGCCACACCCTCGGGCTCGTCGTGCTCGACCAGGACGGCATGCTCTTCCTCGAGCTCGCGGGCGGTCACCGGGTGCTGGTCTACCCCAAGCCCGACCACCGGCCCGCCTCGTTCACGGTGCTCAACTTCCCCGTCCCCGACGTCGAGTCCGCCGTGGCGCAGCTGACCGAGCGCGGCGTCCACTTCGAGACCTACGAGGGCACGCCCCTCGCGACCGACGCGTCGGGGGTGTTCCGCGGGGGCGGACCGCCGATCGCGTGGTTCACCGACCCCGCGGGCAACGTGCTGTCGGTCATCGAGGACTGACGTCGGGCACCACCCTGAACTTCTTGGTCGTCGACTCCCGCAGCGTGAGGGTGTCGCCGGCGTAGCCCACCGTGAGCCGCACCTGGCCTGACCTGGCGAACGTCGCGAGCCTGATGACGACCCGGCCGCTGCGGAGGGTGCCGACGTACTTCCTGGTCCCCACCTTCACGGTCACCGTGCCGGTCGGCGTGGCGCCGGGGGTGGCGACCACGACCACGACCTTCGCGCGGGTCTTCCTGGCCACGACCCGTGTCCTGCTTGACCTTGACGGTCAGCGTCGGCCTGGTCCTGGTCACGGCCGGGGTCGTCGGCGTCGGGGTCGTGGTGGGCGTCGGGGTGGGGACGGGGTCCGGCGTCGTGGGGGTCGGCTCGACGGGCGCCGGGGTCACCGTGATCGGGAGTGCCACGGTCGTGCCGGTGCTGGCTGCCGGTGATCCTGACGATCACCTGGCCACCGGTGAGGTCGGCCGGGATGATCGGCACGGACGGCGACCGTCCCGTGCTCGTCGTACGGGGTCGTTGTCGAGCGTGTTGTCGACGGTGTAGCTGCCGAGCGAGCGGCCCGCCACGGTCACCGCGACCGAGGTGTCGACGGGTCGTCCGGGGTCGAGAAGGACCACGAGCTCAGGTCGACCGCGTACGTCGAGCCGGCGACGTACGACGACCTGGGCCCGCCCGGGAAGGTGACCCCCACCGAGCGCTGGGTGCGCTCGGGCGCGAGCGGCGTGACGCCCGCGGTGGCGCGAGGTAGTCGGCCAGCGCCGTCCGCGCGCCGACGTGCCGGGGTCGCGACGGCCGATGCCGTTGGCGAACTCGCGGAAGTTGTCACCACCCTCGGCGAGCGACGGCGCTGACGGTGACCGAGTAGCTGACCGCCGGGGCGATCGCCGACCCCGTCGAGCCACATGCCGGTGATCCGCGAGCCCTCCGCGCGGGTCGGGTCGTAGGTCCAGGTGAACCCGGACGAGGCACCGAGCCGCAGGAACGGCCGGCGGGACCGCGCCTCCGGAGGTCCGCTGCCACTGCTGCTCCAGCACGGTCTTGAGCTGGGCGCCGGTGAGCCGCATGTTGACCAGCGGCGTCGGCGGCCAGCGCCTGCGCCACCTGCTGGTGGGTGACCGTGGCCGGGTAGCCACCGGGCGTGCCGAGCAGGTCGGCAGCGAGGGCGGTGGGGCTGACGAGGGCGATCTTCGCGGTGCCGGCGGCCGACGCCGCGCGTCGCCCACCGCTGGGCCTCGGCCACCAGGTTGCCCAGGGTGGACTCGCCGCCGGGGTTGTGGGTCGTGCCGTCGGCCAGCATGGCCCGGCGCAACGGAGCGGCGAGCTCGGCCGAGGTCGACGTCCGGCTTCGGACCTGGATGTCCTTGAAGTCGACCTGGGCGGTGCCGCTGCGGTTCTCGAGGCCGATGAAGCCGGTCGTCGAGGCGCCGGTGCGGGTGACCGAGTTGACCACGGTCCCGTTGAGGAGGACGCGCGAGTCGCGAGTCGGTGAGCTGGATGGTGAAGCGGTTCCACTGGCCGAGCGGCTTCAGCGCGCCCGCCACGGCCGCGGCGTCGGCGGGCTGCGCGGTGCCGCCGGTGGGCACGATCGCGCCGGTGTCGGCGCCGATGCGGACCTGGTAGCCGCCGACCGGGTCGGCGCCGCCGCGGCTGCTCGACGCGAGGTAGACGCTCGAGTCGTCGTCGGCGTCCGCTGCGCCGCCAGTCCAGCTCGAGCGTGTACGGCTCCGCCTGCTGCTCGGTGAACCAGGTGGCGCCGCGACCGCGGAAGCCGCGGATCGTGCAGTCGGTCTGCCGGCCGAAGCCGCCGGCACCGGCCTTGCGCCAGCCGTCGAACGACTCGAAGGTGCCGTCGAACAGGCGCGCGTAGCCGGCGCTCGCGCGGCGTCGCCGGGCACGGGTCGGGGGCGGTCCCGCCGACCTGGATCGCGTCGAAGTTGAGGCGGCAGAAGTCGATGCCGCGGTCGCACTCGATCGTCGATCGTGTTGGCGCCCTGGTTGAGGGTCACGTCGGCACGGCGCGAACTCCCAGTCCTCCCAGTTCTCGAAGCTGGTCATCGGATAGCTGCACCTGCTGGCGGGCACCGCCGTTGGTGAGCAGGCCCATCGAGCGGGTGACGTTCTCGTCGGCGCCGAGCGGCCCGGCGGCGTAGCGGACGTAGACCGGGTACGTCCCGGCGACCGGGCGCGGTCACGGTCATCGTCGACGTCATCCCGGTCTCGCGGAACGTGTAGGAGCCGGTGCCGGAGAAGTTGCCGTGGTCGCCGGAGTTGAAGCCCGGGCCCGCCGCTGATCACCCCGTCCTCGACCTCGACCCAGGCGATGACGTCGTCACCGACCGCGGCCGCGGCCGGGCTGGTCGACACCGCGGCGAGGCTCGTGCAGGCCGACGGCCAGGCAGACCGCGGCGAGCACGCCCCGGCGCCACGACGTACGTCCTCGGGTCGCGGTCGGTAGCGCGGCGGACAGCCGGGTGGGGACGGGACGCGGCACGGCGAGCTCCTCGTGACTTGGCTGTGACGCATGCCACAGGCAGGCCCACCGTACGACCTGGAGTTCACATTGTCGAATGTGATTCTGAAATGTGGACTCATGAAGAGCAACCGTCGACGGGCTGGACGTCCCGACAGCGCGTCGAATCCGCCGCGCCTTTCGGCCGCAGCGCGCCGGTCTGTGGACACGTCGCCGAGGACGCACGCGTTCTGCCGCCATCTCGTGAGGTTTCCACGAGCTCGCAACTGCAGACCACAACAGATCGTCTGCAGCTTCCTCAGCCCTGGGCCATGTCCACGAAGCGCGAGTAGTGACCCTGGAAGGCGACCGTCAGGTCCCTGGTCGGACCGTTGCGGTGCTTGGCCACGATCAGGTCGGCCTCGCCGGGGCGGGTCGACTCCTTCTCGTAGACGTCGTCGCGGTGCAGCAGGATGACCATGTCGGCGTCCTGCTCCAGAGACCCGGACTCGCGAAGGTCGCTCATCATCGGGCGCTTGTCGCCACGCTGCTCGGGACCACGGTTGAGCTGGGAGAGCGCGATGATCGGGAGCTCGAGCTCCTTGGCGAGGAGCTTGATGTTGCGGGAGAACTCCGAGACCTCGAGCTGGCGGGACTCGACCTTCTTGCCCGAGCTCATCAGCTGCATGTAGTCGATGACGATGAGCTTGAGGTCGTGGCGCTGCTTGAGGCGACGTGCCTTGGCCCGGATCTCCATCATCGTCATGTTGGGGCTGTCGTCGATGAACATCGGCGCCCCGGAGACCTGCCCCATCTTGCGCGCGAGCTTCTCCCAGTCGTCGTCGCGCATCGTGCCGTTGCGGATGTGGTTGAGCGGCACCTTCGCCTCGGCCGAGAGCAGGCGCATCATGATCTCCGAGCGCGTCATCTCGAGGCTGAAGAAGCAGCTGGTGAGGTTGTTGTGGATCGAGGCCGCGCGGCAGAAGTCGAGAGCCAGGGTCGACTTACCCATGGCGGGCCGAGCCGCCACGATGATCATCTGGCCGGAGTGGAGACCGTTGGTCAGGTCGTCGAGGTCGGCGAAGCCGGTGGGGACGCCGTACAGGCCCGCCTCGCGGTTGCCGATCATCTCGATCTCGTCGAGGACCCCGCTCATGATGTCGCTCAGCGGGGCGTAGTCCTCGGTCGCGCGGCGGTCGGTGACCTTGTAGACCTCGGCCTGGGCGTTGTCGACGACGTCGTTGATCTCGCCCTCGCCGGAGTAGCCCATCGCGGCGATGCGGGTGCCGGCCTCGACGAGGCGACGCAGGATCGCCTTCTCCCGGACGATCGCGGCGTAGTAGCCGGCGTTGGCCGCGATCGGCACGTTGGCCGAGAGCGTGTGGAGGTACGGCGCTCCCCCGACGCGCTGGAGCTCACCGCGCTTCTGGAGCTCGGCCGCCACCGTGATCGGGTCGGCCGGCTCGCCGCGGCCGTAGAGGTCGATGATCGAGTCGTGGATGATCTCGTGGGCCGGGCGGTAGTAGTCGACCGCCTGGACCTCCTCGACGACGTCGGCGATCGCGTCCTTGGACAGCAGCATCGAGCCCAGCACGCTCTGCTCGGCGGCGTTGTCCTGGGGCGGGGTGCGGTCACCCGGGCTGCGGGGGGCGTTGCCGGGCTCGAAGGCAGCCGGGCCGTCGCCCCACTGCTCGTCGGCCTCCCTGTCGTAGGCGACGCTCACCGTTGCTCCCCTCGCCGTCCTGCTCGCTCGGCGACCATGTCGCCACCACCGATCACCACGCTAGAGACGACCACTGACACTGGTCAGACGCCGCACACGAGGACCCAGCTCGATTTCACTGGACGCGCGAGACCGTACGTCGCCCGGCGGGCCCGGGCATAGTCCCAAGCGGCTAGTTGTCCACAGGTCCTGTGGACAACCTGCTGGTCAGCGTGGACGACACGCCGGTCCGTGTGCACACAGCGTGGACGAGCCTGTGGATATCCAACGGGATGTGACCGCGACACCCGCTCCTGACCTGCGAAAAGACGGTCCACACCCTGTGGACAGAAATGAGTTGGGTGATGTGGTCGTTCACCTGTCCGCCATCTGGGGGATGCCTGTTGCTTTGTCGACACCGCGCCGACCGGGTGACCGGGGCTGGAGAATCCACACGATGTGCACAGGTAGTCCGAATGGGTGATGGACACCGCCCGGCCCGGTTTGATATCCGGTCGGATGCATGCCCGCGTGCCGGTGCCGGCTCCGGGTGGTGGCGGCATGCGACGACGGCGCCGCCGAGGGTGGCGGCACATGACACCCGCACCGCCCACCCTGGCGGCAGGTGGCACCCAGTTCGGCCGAGGCCGCGTCGGATGCCGCCACCCTCACCATCCCGTACGTCGGATGCCGCCAGGGACGCTCAGCAGACGTGCGGGTCGAAGCCGTAGGGCAGCTCGAGGCGGTGCGACTTCATCAGGGCGTCGTCGGTGAGGATGTCGAGGGTGCGACCCTGCGCGGCGATGATCCCGTCGGAGAGCACGACCGCCCGCGGGCAGAGCTGCAGGGCGTAGGGCAGGTCGTGGGTGACCATCATCAGGGTGACGTCGAGTGCGGTGAGGACGTCGGCCAGCTCGCGGCGCGAGGCCGGGTCGAGGTTCGAGCTCGGCTCGTCCAGAACGATGATCTCCGGCTCCATCACCAGCACGGTGGCGACGGCGACACGTCGCCGCTGGCCGAACGAGAGGTGGTGGGGCGGGCGGTCGACGAAGTCGGCCATCCCGACCATGTCGAGGGCGGCCATCACGCGACGGTCGAGCTCCGCGCCGCGGACCCCGAGGTTGCGCGGGCCGAAGGCGACGTCGTCGCGGACGCTGCCCATGAAGAGCTGGTCGTCGGGATCCTGGAAGACGATGCCCACGCGCCGACGGATCTCGGCGAGGTTGTCCCTGACGACCGGGAGCCCGGAGATCGTGACGCTGCCGCGACCCGGGAGCAGGATGCCGTTGAGGTGCAGGACGAGGGTGGTCTTGCCGGCGCCGTTGGGTCCCAGCACGGCGACCCGCTCTCCGCGGTGCACGTGCAGGTCGACGCCGAAGAGCGCCTGGTGGCCGTCGGGATAGGCGAACGCCACGTCCTGGAGGTCCAGCACCGGTGTCGTCATCTGCGTGCGCTGCCGTCGTAGCCGCGGGAGATCATCGCGAGGTGGACCCGCTCACCGCGCTCGAAGGAGCGGATGAACAGGGCGCCCGCGGAGCGGCCGAGCACCGGCCAGTGCCGCGGGTTGCGGGCGGTGAAGCCGCGGGACTCCCGGGCCGTCTTCATCCGGCGGAGCTCGTCGGTGACCACGTCGAGGTAACGCACCATGAAGCCCATGATCTGCACCAGCTGGGCCGGCACCCGCAGTCGCTCGAGGCCCGCGAGCAGGTCCCGTGGATCCGTCGTGGCGGCGAGCAGCAGGCTCGCGAGCACACCGAGGGTCGCCTTCATCACGAGACCGCCGGCAGCCAGGAGGCCCGGCTCGCTCAGCGACACACCGAGAACGACGACCTGGGGTCCGCTGGCGATGAAGGGGAGGAGCGCCGCGAACAGCAGGACCGGGGTCTCGATGACCATCCGCCGGGCGAGGTAGGGCACCGGGACGCCGGAAATGGCGACGAGCACGGCCAGCGCGACGGCGTACGCGACGAAGGCGGCCGGCCAGCGCACGGGGGTGGCGACCACGACGAGCATGAAGGCGACCAGGCCGGCGACCTTGAGGTGGGCCGGCGCCCGGTGGAGCGGGGAGTGGCCGTGGAAGTGCAGCCGGTGCCCGTGCGGGGCGCCCACGTCACTCGCCCCGGTCGCTGTGCCGCACCGGGACCGGTTCGGGCGAGCGCGTGCGCAGGAGGAAGAACAGCGAGGAGCAGGCGAGGACGACGACGCAGCCGAGGACGCCGGCAAGACCGCCGGACCACCGGGCGTGGTCGAGACCCACGACCTCGTAGCCCGCGAGCGGACCGTTGCTGGCGCCGGAGGCCTGCTCGGCCGAGGCGAACCCCAGGTCGCCGGCAACCCGGTTGAGTCCGTCGGGGCTTCCCGAGGCGTAGTAGCTGGCCACGCCCGCCAGGATCAGGGCCACGACGAGCCCGCTCAGGACCAGGGCGCGGACGGAGACGGTCCTCATGACGCCACCAGCCTGGTCTCGAGCTGGCGTACGGCGACCACCCGGCGCGCGCCGTGGACCAGGTCGGGGCGCACCGAGACGATGCTCGCGACGACCAGGAACGTGATCACGGCCTCCCCGATGCCGATCAGCGTGTGCACGCCGAGCATCGCCGTCAGCAACGTGTCGTAGGGGATCGGGACGACCCCGCCGAGGGCGTAGAGGCCGACGAACGTCCCGGCGCTCAGCACGACGGAGACGATGGCCCCGAGCGCGGCCGCCGGAGCGACCATCGACACCCGCTTGGGCAGCACCAGCTGGGCTCCGCGGAAGGCGAGGTAGCCGCCCACCACCGTGACGAGGCCCATCAGCACGACGTTGGTGCCGAGGGCGGTGATGCCGCCGTCGGCGAAGAGCAGCGACTGGACGACGAGCACGACGGTCAGGCAGAGCAACCCGGTGAAGGGGCCGACCAGGACGGCAGCGAGGGCACCCCCCATGAGGTGCCCGCTGGTCCCTCCCGCCACCGGGAAGTTGAGCATCTGGGTCGCGAACACGAAGGTCGCGACGAGTCCGGCGAGCGGAGCGATCCGGTCATCGAGCTCGCGCCGGGCGCCACGGAGGGCGATCCCGATCGCCACGGCGGCCACACCGGCCGTCGCCAGCGACGTGGGAGCGTCGAGAAAGCCGTCGGGAACGTGCATCGGTGACCTCCAGGGTCCTTGTTGCACTCGATGTGCAACAACGAGGGTTCGGCGCGACCCGCGTCGGCGGATTGCCGATCCGGGCAACGAATGTGACCGGGCCCTCATGCCCCACTCAGAGCTGGAGGACGGTGCGGATCACGACACCGGCTCCGACGGCGCAGATGCCCAGCGCGGCGCCGTACCGAAGGTAGGTGCGGACGTGTCCACCGAGGAAGCCGCGGCGGGTCGCCATTCCCTCGATCCGGAGCACGAGGTCGCGGGCCAGCAGCCCGACGGCCGCCAGCGACAACGCCATCCCGATGCCGAAGGCGAACACCAGCACGAAGCCGAACCACGCGCGTCCCAGGGCGACGGCTGCGAGGAGCAGCAGCAGCGCGGAGGGGCTCGGCACCAGTCCGCCGACCAGTCCCATCACCCACACGCCCCAGCGGCCGGGCGCGGCCTCCGGCTCCGCCGGAGCGGGTACGACGTCCGCCGTGGCCACCGCGACCGTGCCCTGCGGGTCGTGGGCGTGCGCTCCTGAGTGGTCGTGCTCGTGGGTCTCCGCGACGACAGGCTCGTGACCGTGCCCATGGCCGTGGCCGTGGCCGTGTCCGTGGCCGTGCCCATGTCCGTGGCCATGTCCGTGCCCGGCCTCCCCCGTCCGAGCGCAGGCGGACGAGGAGGTAGAGCCCGAGCCCGACGATCAGCAGCCCGGTGGCGAGGGTGAGCCAGGGGTAGAGCTGGGCGGGCACGAAGGCGCTGCTGATCGAGACCAGCAGTCCCAGGAGCAGGACCGAGCCGGTGTGCGCCGCGGTGACGG
The DNA here is from genome assembly GCA_963778975.1 of uncultured Actinomycetota bacterium. GTDB lineage: Bacteria > Actinomycetota > Actinomycetes > Propionibacteriales > Nocardioidaceae > Nocardioides. Next base: position 25,737 of record CAVZWM010000040.1, on the reverse strand, counting down.
CACTGCCGACCGCGAGCGCCGAGCGCAGGGAGGAGTCGCCGCGCTGGGAGAGGTAGAAGGCCATGACGGTCTTGCCGTGCCCGGGCGAGAGGGCGTGGGTGGCGCCCAGCGCGAGGGCGGCGAGGAGCGCGAGGCCGCCGGCGAGCCAGCCGCTCGTCGCCCAGCAGAGAGGTGGCGCGCGCCGACAGCCAGCTGCCGCTCGGTGGTCGTCGGCCCGTCGTCGCCGCTGCCGGGGAGCACGCCGGCGGGTCCGCCCTCGGCCACGACCAGGGTGGCGGACGTGACGTCGAGGGGTGACTGCAGCAGGTCCTCGGGGTAGGACGTGAGGCGGTCGCTCGTGCTCTCGTCCGGCACGTCGGAGCTCGTGAGCGTCATCTCGTCGCCGACCGCGGTGACCTCGCGCCAGCCCACCGAGCCGGGGGCGGTGCTGTCCTCGAAGGTGACCTCGCCGGCGGCGATGTCGGCGGCACCGCTGAACGCACACGTGATCCGCGTGATCGGCAGTCCGCCCTCCCCGTCGGCGGTCGTCGCCGACGAGCTGTGGAGGTCGAGGCGTACGGCGCTGCCGCCCGCGGTCACGTCGAGTCCGCGTCCGGTGGTGGCGCACTCGCCGGGCGGCCAGGGCGGGCAGGTCGTCGAGTGCCCGGCCGAGCTGTGCGGTCGGGATCTCCGCGAGGTCGACGACGTGGTCGACCTCGACGCCGGTCGGGCGAGACGAGGATCCCGGTGTAGCGGTTGACGGTGAAGTTGCCCAGCGGGTGCGCCGAGGCCGGTGCCGCCGTCACGACGAGGCAGCGCGGCGATGGCACCGAGGGCCAGCAGGAGGCGGGAGACGGTCCTCATCGGTCGACCCCGATCCCGGACAGGGTGGTGCGGGCCTCGTCGCGCTGCCACGGTGACAGGCCGGGGTCGGTGGCGAGTCCGCGCCGCAGGTGGGTGCGTGCTTCGGACGTCATGCCCAGCGCCGCCTCGATGGTGCCGCGGTGGATCCAGAACCTGGCCTCCGGCGAGCCGAGGCGGGTCGCGGCCCGCGCGATGGGCAAGTGCCTCCCGGTCGCGACCGGCGCGGTGCAGGGCCCAGGCGAGGGCGTCGGCGACGTGGACGCTGGTGCGTTGCTCCCACTCGGCGCGGGCCTGGCTCGAGCGGCACGCGCGGCCGAGCCGTGGTCGGCCTCGAAGAGCGCGGTCTCGAGGTCGGTGCGTACGCCGTTGGCCTCCAGCAGCTCGATCGTGGTGCGGACGACCGCGAACTGGGCGTCGGCCTCCTCGGCCCGGCCGAGGTGGACGAGCAGCTCGCCGAGCTCGGTGAGGTACTCCGGCAGCGGCTGCCGCGCGACGACGTCCTGCCAGGTCGCCACGGCCTTGTCGAGCGTCGCCGCGCGCGGTCTGCAGGCGGGCCGACGAGACGAGGGCGGGCAGGTAGGCCGGCACGGCCCGCTGCGCGGTGGCGAGGTCACGGCCCGCCGACGCGAGCCGGTCCTGCTTGCGCAGGATGTCGGCGAGCAGGGTCAGGGTGTACGCCTGGTCGGCGCGGGACCCGGAGGCCGCCGCGCGCCGCAGGATGGCCGCGGCGCGGTCGAGGTCGCCGCGGAGCTCGTAGGCGTAGGAGTAGCGCGCGGCGATCGCCGTGCTCGGCTGCAGCCGGTCGGCGGTGCGCAGGGCCTGCAGCTGGTCGTCGTACCGGCCGAGCTCGTTGAGGGCGTCGACGCGGACGCGAGGGCACCGAGGTCGCGGGGGTTGATGGCCAGCGCCGCGTCGGCGTCGGCGAGCGCGTCGGAGAAGTCGTGGCGGGCCGCGGCGATCGCGGCGCGGGCCGCGAGGGCCGTGAAGTTCTCGTCGGGCTCGACGTCGAAGGAACGGGCGGCGGCCTCGTCGGCCTTGTCGTAGTAGGAGGCGTCAGCCCGGTGACGCGGGCCTGCTCGACGTAGGCGACGGCGAGGTTGGCCCAGGAGACGTGGTCGCCGGGGAGCCGCCGGAGGGTGTCCTGCAGCGCGACGATGCTCGCCTCGAGGTCCTGTCCCGAGTCCGGTACGACGCGGCTGACGGAGCCTGCCGGCGGGCGGCTGGTCGACGGGGTCGGACGTGGTCGCGACGCCGATGCCGCCGGAGACGGCGAGCACGAGGCCGATGCCGATCACGGTGAGGGTTCTACGCATGGGGCGTCCTTCCGGAGGAGAGCGGTGGTGCAGCCCGACCGCGCGACGGGTGACGCCGCGCGGCCGGGCCGTTCTGGATGGATCAGACCTCGCGACGGCGCCGGACGGCACCGCCGATGCCGGCGATCAGGGCCAGCAGGCCCACACCGACGACGCGGCCATGGAGCCCTTGCGGTCCAGCAGCGATCCCGTCGAGCGGGCCCTGGCGCACTGGACTGCTTCGCCGCAGCACCCGCGGACGGGTGCGGGTCGGCGTTGCTGCCGCTGGCCGGCAGGGCCAGGTAGGGGAACGTGTCGCCGAAGGCGACGTCGTTGGCGTCGACGCCGTCGCCGAGGTCGTTCGCGCGTACCCGACGAGCTCGCCCTCGACGACCTGCAGCGCGATGTCGATGACGTCGTCGGCGAGCCGGCGGCCGTTCGGGTAGCCCTGGTTGTCGCCACCGATCACGCCGAGCCGGTTCGGGCTCGGCGGTGACCGGGGTCGACATGTTGAGCCGCAGCTGCTCGCTCGGGGTGACCTTGCCCTTGGGCTGGTTGAGGCCCTCGACGCCGGTGAGGAACACCGAGACCAGGTCGTTGCGCGGCTCTTCGGCGCGTCGATGCCGTAGACGGCCTCGATGAGCTTGGGCAGCTCCGGGTTGGTGACGTACTTGAGGAACTGCGCGTCGTCCCGTCGGCTTGGACGCGTTGAACTTGTCCTTGTCCTTGAGCGGGATGACGACCTCGTTGACCAGCGGCATGCCCAGCCGGGAGACCTGGCGGTACGTCGCCGTTCGCGACCTCGCGGTCGGTCGTCGACCAGATGCCGACGATCGGGTTCTTCTTGGCGTTGCTGCTTCTTGGCGAGCTCCACTTCGTGGGCACCTGCAGCGCGACCGAGTTGACGTTGAACCCGGCGAGGGTGTCGTCGCCGGCCTCGGAGAGGTCGCCGCCGTACAGCAGGTCGAAGACCCGCAGGTCGAGGAAGAACGGGTCCTCGGCCTGGCCGGCGAACGACTTGCACGGTCTTCGCCGGCGCTCGTGGTCGCCTGGTTGCGCAGCGCTGGCGTAGTCCGGCATCGACGCCTTGCCGACGTTGGACGGCGCCACGCGCTGCGTTCCTGACGAGCGTCTTGACCTTGCCGCTTGCTTGATCCTGCACCAGCTTGTAGGTCTGGTAGAAGTTCAGGTTCTCGTCGCTCGAGCGACGTCACCGGGCCGGTGGTGTACAGGAAGGTGTTCTTGCTGACGGTAGTGGTCCTTGAACGTCCACCGGAAGGTCACGTCGGGCTTGGCGTCGCCGTTGTTGTCGATGTTGATGTCGTAGTGGGCGTCGGTGGCGAACGCTGTAGAAGTTCGGTCCGCCGGCCGGCTCCTCGAACGGGATCCAGTTGGCGACCAGCGTGACCGTGTTCTGCTTGCTCCGGGCTGCGGAACGCGTACACGTCCGTCGTGTCGTACTGCGGCAGTGCCCGAGATGAGCGGCGCCTCGCGGTGGCTGGAGGCGGTGGCCGCGAGCGGTCCGAGACCGGCGAAGCCGACGGCGGTCAGCAAGCCGCCGGCGCAGGCCAGTGCCACTGCCCCCTGCTGCTTGGTGGGTCGTGAGTGAATCATCAGCACTTCTCCTTGGTGTTGGCCCGGGGCCCGGCGCTGAGTGCGTGCGTCGGGGCGGGCGACCCGAACTCGACCGAGCCGGGGGTGACGTGTGTTCGGACTCACAGCACCGGCGGATTGGTCGGGACCGGACCCGCATGACACCCCCGGGGCACGTCGTGCGCGGTGCGCCTTCCTAGGCTGAGATGCGTGAAGGCCAGTCGACCGCGAGATCCTGCGCCTCGCGGTCCCGGCCTTCCTCGCCCTCGTCGCCGAGCCGGTCTTCCTGCTCTCCGACGCCGCGATCGTCGGCCACCTCGGCACGCCCGAGCTCGCCGGCCTCGGCGTCGCGGCGGTCATCCTGCAGACCGCGGTCGGCCTGTGCGTCTTCCTCGCCTACGGCACCACCGCCAGCGTGGCCCGCCACCTCGGCGCCGGCGACCTGCGCGGCGCGCTCGCCCAGGGCGTCGACGGCCTGTGGCTCGCGGTGATCATCGGTGTCGTCACGACCGTCGCCGGGGTCGCGCTGACCCCGGTCCTCGTGGGCGCCTTCGACGTCGGTCCGCTCATCGCCGGACACGCGGAGACCTACCTCCGCATCGCCTTCTTCGGCACGACGCCGCTGCTGATCATGCTGGCCGCGACCGGGGTGCTGCGCGGCCTGCAGGACACGCGTACGCCGCTGGTCGTCGCGATCGCCGGCACCCTGCTCAACATCGTGCTCAACGTCGTCCTGGTCTACGGCCTCGACCTCGGGATCGGCGGGTCGGCGCTCGGCTCCGTCATCGCCCAGGTGCTCTCCGCCGCGGCGCTGATCGTCGTCGTGGTCCGGGCCGCCCGCGCCCAGGGCGCACCGCTCTCCCCCGACCGCGCCGGAATCCGCACCGCCGCCCACGCCGCGGTGGCGCTGGTCATCCGGACGATCGCGCTGCGTGCCTGCCTGTTGGTGGGGACGTACGCCGTGACGCGCGTCGGTTCCGACAGCACCGACGTCAACCTGGCCACGCACCAGATCGCGGTGACCTTCTGGACCTTCCTCGCCTTCGCCCTCGACGCCATCGCCATCGCCGCGCAGGCCCTGACCGGTCGGGCACTGGGCAGCGGCGACGTCGAGGCCACCCGGCGGCTGACCTCGCGGATGATCCGGTGGGGATGGGCCAGCGGCATCGTGGCCGGCGCTGCTGCTCGCCGCCAGCGCCCCCTTCGTCGGCGCGCTCTTCACCGACGACCCGGCGGTGCGGGACCTGCTCGTGCCGGTGCTGCTGGTGGCTGCGGTCGGGCAACCCCTCGCGGGCGTGGTCTACGTGCTCGACGGCATCCTCATCGGCGCCGGCGACGGCACCTTCCTCGCGTGGGCCGGGATCGCGGTGCTGGCGGCGTACACCCCGGCGGCGCTGTGGGCGGCGACCCTGCCCCACGGGCTGGTCGCGGTCTGGGTGGCGATGACGCTGGTCTTCATGGGCGCGCGGGGCGTCGTCCTCGGCGCGCGAGCGCGCGGAGACAGGTGGGTCGTGACCGGGGTGCCCTCGACTCGTTGATGGCCAACGGTCGACCTCGCCGGCCGTCGAGCGGCCACGCAGCAGTTCGTGGTCATCGACCGCTACTCCGGGATCCGGAGGGGGAGGATCACGATCGAGTTCGCTAGAGCAAGCCGGTCCGGATCGACGCCGTCGTCGCCCGGCCCAACAGGTTCGCGCCGGGGCAGTAGCGTGGGCGTCGTGCGCATCTGGCTCGTCGTGCTTGTCCTCGGCCTGGCCCTGTCCTCCTGCGCCGACGATGGCCGACCATCCCCCGCCGAGGAGTCCGCCGTGGACGAGACCAGTCCGAGCCCGTCGCCCGAGGTCACCCCGACCACCCCGCCTCCCGGCGCGGACTCGGTCGCTGCACGCAAGTCCGTCGCCGACCTGGCCACGAGCCTCGAGGTGGACCCGACCGCGGTCGAGGTCGTCTCGGTGGAGGAGGTCACCTGGCGCAACGGCAGCCGGGGATGCGCCGAGCCGGGAATGGCCTACACCCAGGCCCTCATCGACGGGTCCCGGATCACCCTGCGCGTCGACGGGCGGACGTACGAGTACCACTCCGGCGGCTGACAACCGCCCGCGCTCTGCAGAAGCCCACCGAGTAGGGCGCTCCCGGCCGTACACAGCCCCGATGTAGTCCGCTGCGAAAAGCCGGTCCCAGCAGCATTTTCCCGGCAAACGCAGCGACTATTCCTCGGATGTGGATGACCTGGCGATGCCCGGACGCACAACGGCCCGCCACCTCCGAAGAGGCGGCGGGCCGTTGCGTTCAGTCAGCCGTGGGTCAGCCCGCGACGACGTTGAGGGCCACCGTGGCGGACACCTCGTCGTGCAGCTTGACCGACACCTCGTGGGCGCCGAGCGACTTGATGGGGTTGACCGACCACGATGGTGCGGCGGTCGACCTTCTCGCCGGAGACCTCGCCGATGGCGTCAGCGATCTCGGCGGTGGTGACGGCGCCGAACAGGCGACCACCCTCACCGGCGCGAACCTTGACGTTCACCGGGTTGGCCTCGAGCTTGGTCTTGATCTCGGCGGCGTGGTCCGAGTCGCGCGCCGCGCGCGAGGCGCGGGCCGACTTGATGGACTCGATCGTCTTCTCGCCGCCACGGGTCCAGCGGATGCCGAGGCCACGGGGAACGAGGTAGTTACGGCCGTAGCCGTCCTTGACCTCGACCACGTCGCCGGGGGCGCCGAGGCCGTCAACTTCCTGGGTCAGGATGAGCTTCATGTCTCGTGCTCCTCTCAGCGACCGGTGGACGTGTAGGGCAGCAGAGCCAGCTCGCGTGCGTTCTTGACGGCAATGGCCACGTCGCGCTGGTGCTGGACGCAGTTGCCGGTCACGCGACGCGCACGGATCTTGCCGCGGTCGGAGATGAACTTGCGGAGCAGGGTGGTGTCCTTGTAGTCGACACCGGTCGCCTTCTCCTTGCAGAACTGGCAAACCTTCTTCTTGGGCTTGCGCAGAATTGCCTTGGCCATTGTGGTGCTCCCTTTCAGTGAGCCCGGCCCTGAGGCAATCAGGGACGGAATGGTGGGTGGTGCTCGAATGTGCTCGGATCAGAAGGGAGGCTCGTCGGTGCCGCCACCGGAGACCCCGGGCGTGGCCCACGGGTCCTTCGGTGCAGCGCCGCCGGCGGGCTGGCCGCCCTGCGGCTGCGCCTGGGGCTGGCGACTGCCGCCCCAACCGCCGCCACCCTGCGCGGGTGCCGGGCTGGCCCACGGGTCGTCGGCCGGCGCGGACTGGCCGCCACCGCCCGAGTAGCCGCCGCCACTGCCACCGCCGGAGTAGCCGCCGCCACCGCCGCCCGAGCGAGTCGTCTTGGTGACCTTGGCCGATGCACTGCGCAGCGACGGGCCCACCTCCTCGACGTCGATCTCGAACACGGTGCGCTTCTCGCCCTCGCGGGTCTCGTACTGACGCGACTTGAGGCGACCCTGGACGATCACGCGCATGCCCCTCTGCAGGGACTCGGCAACGTTCTCCGCGGCCTGTCGCCACACAGCACACGAGAGGAACAGCGTGTCGCCGTCCTTCCACTCGTTGGTCTGGCGGTCGAAGGTGCGCGGCGTCGACGCGATCCGGAAGTTGGCCACGGGTGCCCCAGAAGGGGTGAACCGCAGCTCCGGGTCGTCGACGAGGTTGCCGATCACGGTGATGGTGGTCTCGCCTGCCATGTCAGGTCTCCTCAGAGTTCTCAGCTGATCCGGGTTGCTTGGGTGTACTGCCCATCCAACAGGCAGTCACCGACAGCGGGAAGGGCTCATCCACAGGCGCCTCAGTGGGCGTCGGGGCGAAGCACCTTCGTGCGCAGGATCGACTCGTTCAGCGTGAGCTGGCGGTCGAACTCCTTGACCGTCGCAGGCTCGGCCGTCAACTGGATGACGGCGTAGATGCCTTCGGCGTTCTTCTTGATCTCGTACGCCATCCGGCGACGACCCCACACGTCGAGCGACTCGATCGAGCCACCGTCCTTGCGGATCACGTTGAGGTACTTGTCGAGCGACGGCTCGATGGTGCGCTCGTCGAGACTCGGGTCGAGGATGACCATCACTTCATAGGCACGCATAGCGGTCTCCACCTCCTCTGGGCTAGAGCGGCCACGGGCTTTCCGTGGCAGGAGGGACTGTGCGTTCACGGCGGTACGACGTGGGTCGTGGGTGCCGTGTCGTTCAACTGCTGGTGTCGCCCGAGGGCAACCGGGAAAGACTAGCAGCGGAGGGGCCCGCCCCCGGAATCGTTGCCGGGGTTCGGCTCATGCCTGTGGAGGAGCCCTGCGGACCGCGCTCGCCCCGGACTAGCGTCGTCGCCGTGCTGAGCCGCGTCGCCTCCCGGCCCCCGGCACTGGTCGCGGGTCGCTACGCCCTCCTCGACCAGATCGGGTCCGGAGGCATGGGCTCGGTGTGGCGGGCGTACGACGAACGCGCCGGCGCCCACGTCGCGCTGAAGGTGCTCGGCCACCACAGCTCCGCGCTCCTCGCGCGCTTCGTGCGCGAGCAGGCCATCCGCGTCCGGCACCCGCACGTCGTGGCGCCGACCGGCTGGGCCGCCGAGGACGACCTGGTGGTGATCGCGATGGACCTGGTCGCCGGCGGATCGGTCGCCGACCTCGTGCGTGAGCACGGTCCGCTGCCTCCCGGCCTGGTCGCCCAGCTCCTCGAGCAGCTGCTGCTCGGGCTGGCCGCGACCCACGGTGCCGGCCTCGTGCACCGCGACGTCAAGCCGGCCAACCTCCTCCTCGAGGCGACCGGGACCGGGACCCCACACCTGCGCCTGGGCGACTTCGGGGTCGCGGCCCCGATCGCCGACCGCCGCTTCACCACGATCCCCGGGGCGATCGGCACCGACGGCTACATGGCCCCCGAGCAGGCGCGCGGGGCGCCACCGGATCCCGCGCAGGACCTGTACGCCGTCGGCCGGGTGGCGCTCGAGCTCGTCACCGGACTGCCGCCGGCCCGGCAGGGCGAGATCCCGTCCCACCCGTTGCGGCCGCTCGTGGAGCGCCTCCTCGTCCCCGATCCGGCCGAACGCCTCGCCAGCGCCGACGCCGCCCTGCGCCTGCTCCGACGACTCGACGTGTCGCCGGAGCCCGGTCCACCGATCCCCGACCGGCTCGGGCCCGCGCCCGCCCGGCGGCGTACGTCCTCGGCGAGGGTGGGGTGGCCGGCCGTCGACTGGGCCGGGTGGGCGGCGGTGCTGGCGCTGATCGGCGTGGTGGTCGGCTGTCTGACCGTGCTCCTAGGGTGGGGCACATGACGTCACCCACCGGGGTCCGCATCGGCGCCCACGTCGACCAGACCGACCCGATCGCCGAGGCGACGGCCCGTCAGGCGCCGCTGGTGCAGTTCTTCCTGGGCGATCCCCAGGGCTACAAGGGGCCCGAGATCCGCTACGCCGGTGGTGCCGCGGGCCTGCGCGAGGACGCCGCGGCGGCCGGGGTCGACCTCTATGTCCACGCCCCCTACATCGTCAACGTCGCCACGACCAACAACCGCATCCGCATCCCGAGCCGCAAGCTCCTCCAGCAACACATGACCGCGGCGACCGAGATCGGCGCGAAGGGTCTGATCGTCCATGGCGGGCACGTCAACAAGACCGACGACCCGTCGGTCGGGCTTCGACAACTGGCGCAAGGCGATCGAGGCCACCGACCTCACCATCCCGCTCCTGATCGAGAACACGGCAGGCGGCGACAACGCGATGGCGCGCCACCTCGACCGGATCGCCGGAGTGTGGGACGCGATCGGGGCAGCCGACGGCAGCGACCAGGTCGGGTTCTGCCTCGACACCTGTCACGCGTGGGCCGGCGGCATAGACCTCGGCGATGCGGTCGAGAAGGTCCGCGCGATCACCGGCCGGATCGACCTGGTCCACGCCAACGACTCCCGCGACGACTTCGACTCCGGGGCCGACCGCCACGCCAACTTCGGTCAGGGACGACTGCCGGCCGACGAGTTCGCGGCCGTGGTGCGCGAGGCCGGCGCCCCGGTGGTCTGCGAGACGCCGGGATCGGCTGCCGAGCACGTCGCCGACTTCGCCTGGTTGCGCGAGCGGCTCTGAGCCGACGGCTCAGACGCGCGGGGCCGCCTCGACGACGACGTTGCTGCGGTAGGCCACACCGTCCCAGTCCTCGCACGTGATCAACACCAGGCGGTGGGGTCCGGCGGGTCGGAAGATCGACTCGTTCTCCTGCGCCAGCTGCTCGCGTGACAGCACGCGCACGGACGTGACGTCGTAGGTCACCCGACCACCGGTCGCCTCGACGACGACCGTCTGGCCGGCCTCGAGCGTCTCGAGGTCGTCGAAGGCGCCGCCCCCTGCATTGACGGTGTGTCCGGTGAGGACGGCCTTGCCGTGACGCGCCCCGGGACGGGCGCCGTCGGCCCACCAGCCGATCCGGCCGGGGTCGGACGGAGGTGTCAGCGCCCCCGCCTCGACCTCGATCGGGTCGACCGGTGCCCGGATCCCGAGCACCGGTACGGCGACCAGTCGGGGCGACCCATGGACCACCGTCCGGCGCGGGGCCGGAGCCGGGGTCGGCTCCGAGGTGGGCTCGAGGCTCGCGACCGCGCTGGGTGTGGTGCTCGAGGACGGCACCTCGCTGGATGCGGCCGGGCGCCGGGCGGGGTTCTCCCCCGGCCCGGTGCCCGAGACGGTGAGCGTCAGTCCGGACACGACCAGGACCGGGGCGGCGATGGCCGCCGCCCAGGTCCGGCCCCGGTCGCGCCGGGCGTCGCGTCGATCAGCCACGCGTCCGACGGGTCCAGGCCACTCCGGCGCTCACGGCACCGAGCAGGACCATCAGGAGACCGAGCATCGACTGCATGCTCGTGCCCGAACCGGGGGCCTCGTCGGCCGTTCCTCGGACGCCCGCGTTGACGGCGGTCGGCAGCTCGGCGGCCTCGTTGCTCTGGTTGCTTCCGTTGCTCCCGTTGCCCTGGTTGCTCCCGTTGCCCTGGTTGCCGAACGCCTGGGTGCCCAGCACCTCGGCCTGCGGCTGCTCGTCGGACTCCTGAGCCGGGTTCTGCTCGGGCGTCTCCTGCTCCGGGTTCGTCTCCGGAGTGGGGTTCGGCGTCACGGGCGGGGTGACCGGCGGGGTGACCGGCGGGTGACCGGCGGGGTGACCGGCGGGGTCACCGGCGGCGTGACCGGCGGGGTGACCGGCGGCGTCACCGGCGGGGTGACCGGCGGGGTACCGGCGGGGTGACCGGCGGGGTGACCGGCGGCGTCGCCGGCGGCGTGACCGGCGGGGTCACCGGCGGCGTCACCGGCGGCGTCACCGGGGTGACCGGCGGCGTCGTGGGCGCACAGCCCTCCACCCAGAACACCTTGTGCTTGACGCTGGCGCCGTTGGACTCAGGCGTGTCGATGGTCAGCTTGACGTGGTAGCCCTGCTGCGGGTGCGGGGCACCGGTGAACGACAGGGTGTAGGCCTCGCTCCCGTCGAAGCCGTCGTTCCCGGCTCCGGTCCCGGGGTCGCCGTCGAGCTGGACGGTGGTGTCGCCGGCGACGGTCATGCCGACCCCGGTCGTGGGTGCCTGCTCCTCGAAGAGGACCGTCGACGTGACGTCGGCGTCGAAGCCGAACCACTCGAGCTGGAAGGTGCAGCCGACGTGCGGGTGGTTGTTGGGGATCGCGTCGACGTCTCCGTAGGGGGCGACCTTGACGGTGCCGTTGTTGCCGGGAGCGGCGACGGACGGTGACGACGTGGCGGTCAGCGCGGTGCCGACGCACAGGACGGCCGCGCTGGCGAGGCCGGTCTTCAGACGGTTGTTCTCATACTTCGTGGGCATGCGGTGCTCTCCTCCGTGGTCCCGGCACTGCCTTGTGGGCACCGGGTCGTGTTGGCCAGAAGGGTCGAGCCACGTCGCGTCCACCGATGGACACCCGAGACTGGGTGAATCAGCGCGCGAGCTCTCCCCACTAGGACAAACGTCAACTACCCAGGGGGGTTACGGACTATGCCCCCTGGGGGTGAATCTTGACGCCCCCTTGCCTCTCAGCCCCGAACGTCCGGAGGAACTTGACACGTGGGGGCAACCGATCCGTCGGAGCGAGCGTCTAGAGGAGTGGGGACCAGACACGCGCGGGGGTCGTGTCTGGTCCCTTGTAACCTCGGGACGTGACGACGACCCTGACGCTCCGCCCCATCTCCGCGGCCGAGCACCGCGACTTCATCGCCGGCCAGTCGTCCGCCAGCTTCCTCCAGACGCCCGCGTGGGCGTCGGTGAAGTCGGAGTGGCGCAACGAGTCCCTGGGCTTCTTCCGTGGTGCCGACCTGGTCGGCGTCGCACTCGTCCTCTACCGCCAGCTCCCGCGGCTCAAGCGCTACCTCGCCTACCTGCCCGAGGGGCCGGTCATCGACTGGACCGGCGACGACCTCGACGTCTGGCTCGCTCCCCTCACCGCCCACCTGCGGGCGCAGGGAGCCTTCGCCGTCCGGATGGGTCCCCCGGTGGTCACGCGCCGGTGGTCGGCCGACCAGGTCAAGGCCGGCATCGCCGACGAGTCGGTGCGCCGGCTCGGCGACGTACCTCCTCTCGAGCGCACGCAGACGGGCGCGCGGGTCGTCGCCCAGCTCCACGAGCAGGGCTGGAAGCTCCAGTCGGTCGAGGGCGGCTTCTCGGCCGGGCAGCCGCAGTTCAACTTCCAGATCCCGCTGGTGACCCGCGACGACGACCCCCGCCCGCGCACCGAGGCCGAGGTGCTGGCCGGGATGAACCAGCAGTGGCGCCGCAACATCAAGAAGGCCGACAAGTCCGGGGTCGAGGTGACGCTCAGCGACGCCACGGACCTCAAGGCCTTCCACGACCTCTACGTCCACACGGCCGAGCGCGACCACTTCACCCCGCGGCCGCTGTCCTACTTCCAGACGATGTTCGACGCACTGTCGGCCGAGCACGACGACCGGATCCAGCTGTGGCTGGCCCGGCACGAGGGCGACCTGGTTGCCGCCACGATCGCGATCCGCGTCGGCACGCACGCGTGGTACTCCTACGGCGCCTCGTCCACGGAGAAGCGCGACGTGCGCGGTTCGAACGCGGTCCAGTGGGCCATGATCCAGCACGCGATGGAGGCGGGCGCCGAGGTCTACGACCTGCGTGGCATCACCGAGACCCTCGACGCCGACGACTCCCATGTCGGCCTCATCCAGTTCAAGGTGGGCACCGGGGGCGAGGCCGTCGAGTACGCCGGCGAGTGGGACCTGCCGCTCAACCGGCCGCTCTACAAGGCCTTCCAGCTCTACCTCGCGAGGCGCGGATGAGCCTGACGCTGAGTGTCGACGGCGGGCGGTGGCGCGCGCACCTGCTCGCCACCGTGCGCGCCAACCCCGGCATCGTGCCGGTCGCCAAGGGCAACGGCTACGGCTTCACCCTGCCCCACCTCGCCCGGCGTGCGCAGTGGCTCGCCGACCAGGCCGTGCCGCGGAGGGGACCGGGGACGGCTCGATGCCCGACCTGCTCGCCGTCGGGACGTACGACGAGCTGGCGCAGGTCGCGACCGAGTTCTCCGGCGACCTGCTCGTGATGACCCCGTGGCGACCGTTCGGGACGGCGCTCGAGCTGGACCCGGCGATCGCCCCGCGGGTGGTGCACACCGTCAGCCGGCTCGACGACCTCTCCGGGTTGCTGGCCCAGGACCCGGCGGCGCACTTCGTCCTCGAGCAGCTCACGTCGATGCGCCGCCACGGCATGGGTCGTCGCGACCTCGCCACGGCCGCCCGCACCCTGGCCGTGGCCGGGAGTGACGGACTGGCCGGGGTCGCGATGCACCTGCCGCTCAACGTCACCTCCCACCTCGGTGAGGTCACCCGGCTGATCAACGACATCGTGGCCTCCGGACTGCCCACCCGCACCGTCTTCGTCAGCCACCTCACCCGCAAGGAGCTCGGCAGCCTGGCGACCAGCCACCCCGACTTCACCGTCCGGCCGCGGATCGGCACCGACCTCTGGCTGGGCGACCGCGGCGCGCTCTCGGTGCGCGCCACCGTCCTGGACGTGCACCCGGTCGAGCGCGGCGACACGTTCGGCTACCGGGGTCGCTCGGCGCCGAAGAACGGTCACATCGTCGTGGTCAGCGGTGGCACCGCGCACGGCATCGGTCTCGAGGCCCCGACCGGCGACCAGTCGTTCAAGGCGCGTGCCGCGACCCTGGCCCGCGGCGGCATGGACGCCGTCGGCTTCGTCCGCTCGCCCTTCTCCATCGACGGCAAGCAGCGGCTCTTCGCCGAGCCGCCGCACATGCAGGCCTCGATGCTGTTCGTGCCCTCAGGCGCGCGCGTGCCCCGTGTCGGGGAGGGAATCGAGGTCCGCGTCCGCTTCACCGCCACCGACTTCGACCACGTCGTCGTCTCCTGACCGCGACTCGGTCGCCGTGGCCCGCAGCACCGCAACCACCAGCCAGGCCAGCCCGACGACGCGCAGCAGGATCGCGAGCCAGTGGGCCCGGGCGTCATCGCTGACCGTCGGCACCAGGGCGCCCCCGAGGTACCACCCGGTGATCACCCAGCTCACCAGCTCGCAGCCCTGCCAGACCAGCAGGTCGCGCCAGCGTCGTACGCCGATCGCGGCCAGCGGCAGCAGGAGCAGGGCAGACTCCGGTGGCGCGGACGGCGCGACGAGCAGGGCGGCGGCGAGCATGACCAGACCGGCCCGGGCGACGGTCGCCGGGTCCGTCCGCCGGGTCCGGATGGCCAGCACGTAGACAGCGGACGCGGCCGCGGCCAGCACCACCAGCGCCACGGCGATCCGGATGGTGCGGGACGGCATCGCCGACCCGGTCTGCGTGAAGAGCTGCCAGATCGAGCCGACGTCGGGGTCCTCGGTCCGCGCCCGGCCCGGCAGGGTCACCACGACGTACGCCGCGGCCGCCGCCAGCAGCGCGTCGACGCGGTCGCGGGTGCGACCGCCCACGGCCAGGACGCCGACGAGCGCCGCCGCGACCGGGAGCGCGAAGGCGGCACCGATGCCGGCACCGACCCCGGCCAGCCACGTACGGCCGGTCACCCATCCCCACAGCAGCACGGCGACCCCCACCGCTGCCACCAGCTCCCAGGAGAGCCAGTGGACCAGGAGGACCGGGGCCATCGCCCAGCCCGCCGCGGCCCAGGGGCGGCGGCGGTCGACGCGCACGAGGAGCGCGGTGGCCAGCAGGGCGAGGGCGGCCAGCAGGATCGCCAGCACCGCGGCCGTGGCGACCGTTCCCTCACCGGGGAGGGCGGCGGCGAACCGCTCGAGGTAGGTCGTGACGTGCGGCGGGGTGCCGCGGTCGGAGCTGACGCCGGCCAGGTCGGTCCAGCACAGCTCGGCATAGGGCTGGGAGTCCTTGGCCCAGCCCGACGGCACGCAGGCCGCCTTGCTGACCATGCCCGCGGCGAGCACCACCGACGTCACGCCGAGCAGGACCCGGGCCGCACCCCACCACCGGTGGCCGGCGGCGTGGTCCCCCACCGGACCTCCGACGACCTCGGACATCGAGGCCACGACCGGGTCCTCCCGCGACGGGCTGATGCTGACGATGACGTCGCGGCCGGACTCAGGGTCGGCTGTCGGCCATGCGCAGGCGTGGCGTCGGAGAGGTCACCGGCGTCGGCGGAGTCTCGCTCGGGGGTGGCGTGGTGGGCACCGGGGTCGTCGGGACCGGCTCGGTCGGGCGTCGGCGTCTCCGTCGGCAGCGGCGTCTCGGTGGGGAGAGGCGTCTCCGTCGGCAGCGGCGTCTCGGTCGGGGTCTCCGTGGGTGTCTCGGTCGGCGTCTCGGTCGGGAGTCTCCGTCGGCGTCTGGTCTGGGTCGGGGTCTGGGTGGGCTCGGCTGCTGCGTCGGCGAGGGCGGCGGGGTGTAGCCGTGACCCTCGTCCGGGCGCGTCGCCGTCGACGTACGCCGGCTCCGGGAACTCCTCGACGTCCATGCCCTCCATGACCGAGGTCATGATCGCGGTCCAGGTCTTGGCGGGGTAGTTGCCTCCGAAGTAGCCGAGCTTGCCGTCCGAGCTCGTCGGCAGCCAGTTGTCGAGGCCGTCGGGACGCGGGACGTCGAGTCCCTCGCGGCCCTTGCCCCGGACGTACATCACGGCCGTGGCGACCTGCGGGGTGGTGCCGACGAACCACGTCGAGGAGACGTCGCCGTCGTCGTTGGTGGCGGTGCCGGTCTTGCCGGCGACCGGACGCTCGAGGGCGAGGCGCCTCGGTGCCCGAGCCCTGCTCGACGACCTGCTGCAACGCGTAGGTGACGTCGGAGGAGATGTCGGTGTCGATCGTCTGCTTGCTGCGCTCCTCCGGCCTCGTAGAGCGTCTCGCCGTTCTGGTCGACGACCTTCTGCACGACGTGGATGTCGTTGCGGACACCGCCGTTGGCCAAGGTGGCGTAGGCGTTGGCCATGTTGATCGGGCTGACCTGGGCGGTGCCGAGGGTGACGCCGACGTTCTCCTGCATGTCGAGGGACCTGTCGCGGGATGCCCCAGCGCTCGCCGTCGGAGCCGGGGATGCCCATGTCCTCGGCGGCCTGGATGACCTTCTGCGGGCCGTCGCTCATCGAGTCCACCATGTCGATGAAGGCGGTGTTGATCGAGTTCTCGGTGGCGGTGACCATCGAGACCGCGGAGCCGTAGTCCTCGTCGCCCTGGTTCTCGAACTCGATGCCGGCGACCTCGATCGGGCTGTTGCCCTCGAAGGTGTCGTTGAGGGAGTAGCCGTCGCGGATCGCGGCCACGTCGGTGGCGGCCTTCATCGTCGAGCCCGCCATGCCCGCCGGCCACGGCCCAGTTGATCTGGGACTCGAGGTAGTCCTGCCCGCCGTAGAAGCCGCGCAGCGCGCCGGTGCCGACCTCGACGGTCGCCGCACCGACGTGCAGGTCCTTGTTGCCGGCCGGACCGGGCATGCCGGCATCGGGCTTCTGCGCGATGCACGGCCGCTTCGACGTCACTCATCGACCTGGGAGTCGAAGGTGGTGGTGATGCGCAGGCCGCCGCCGTCGATCTCCGCCTCGGTGGCGATGCCGCGGTCGAGGATCTCCTGCTTGACCAGCGCCAGCATGTGGCCGCGCTGGCCGCCGTACTGGCTGGCCGCCGCGATCTTGGGGAACTTCGGCAGCCGCTTGATGGCCTTGTCGCGCTCCTCGGGGGTGATGGTCTCCATCTCGGCCATCGAGTCGAGGACGTACTCGTAGCGCCCCTTGAGGTCCTCGCGGGCCTCGCTTGCCGTTGGCCGGGTCGTACTGCGTCGGGTTGTTGAGCACCGTCGCGAGGACCGCCGCACTCGCGCAGGCGTCAGCTCGCTGGCGGGGTGGTCGAAGTACGCCTTGGAGGCCGCCTGGATGCCGTAGGCGCCGCGGCCGAAGTAGATGGTGTTGAGGTAGCCCTCGAGCACCTCGCGACTTGCTCTGCTCCTGCTGGATCTTCAGCGAGACGATGGCTTCCTTGACCTTGCGCTTGTAGCTCTGCTCGCTCGTGAGGTAGAGGATCTTGACGTACTGCTGGGTGATCGTCGACGCGCCCTGGCGCGCGTTGCCGGTGGCGTTGGAGAAGAGGGCGCGGACGATGCCCTTGGGGTCGATGCCCTTGTCGGTCCAGAACGTCTGGTTCTCGGCGGCGACCACCGCGTCGCGGATGCTCAGCGGCATCTCCGTCGAGCGGGATCGACTCGCGGTTCTGGTCCTCGTAGTAGGTGCCGAGCTCGCTCCTTGCCGTCCTGGTAGTAGACGAAGGTCGTCTGGGCCTGGAAGGCCTCGTTGGGCGTGGGGATGTCGATCGCCTGGTAGAGGACGACGACGACGCCGGCCGCGACCAGCGCGCCGACGACGCCCAGGATGGCGAGCGACCTTGACGAACTTCGCCGGTCCGCTGGCGCGGCGTACGGCGGGGGCTGGGTCGACGTTTCCGGGCCGGACCGTCGGCTCGCCTCTTCTTCGCACTCACGCGGCACAGGGTACGTCGAACACGCCCGAAGCCACGGATTCTCGATCTCCGGATATATCGGTACGATAGGTCGCATGGCACGCCGTGGAGACACCATCGAGCTGGCAGTCCTCGGACTGCTGCACGAGGGACCCATGCACGGCTACGAGCTGCGCAAGCGGCTCAACCTGATGCTGGGATGGGGTCGGGTGCTGTCCTACGGCTCCCTCTACCCCGCCCTCAAGAAGATGCTCCGGGCCAACCTCATCTCCGAGGCGGCCGCCACGACGACCACCAGCCGTCGACCCCGCATCGTCTACGAGGTGACCGAGGCCGGGCACGAGCAGTTCCAGCGGCTCATGTCCGAGGTCGGTCCTTCCGCGTGGGAGGACGACACCTTCGACATCCGGTTCGCGTTCTTCTCCTCGCACCGACATGGAGATCCGTCTCCGGCGTCCTCGAGGGGCGCCGCTCACGCCTCCAGGAGCGCCTCGCGCGCGTCCAGGCCGAGCTCGAACGCACCCAGGCCGAGGTCAACCGCTATGCGGCCGAGCTCCAACGCCACGGCGTGGAGTCGGTCGAGCGGGAAGTCCGCTGGCTCTCGGACCTGATCCAGGCCGAGCGCGGGAGGCACCCAGCAACCCATGACAGATCACGAGAAGTCACGAACAGAGCAAGGAGAACCCCATGGGTTCCGTACGAGTGGGGATCGTGGGGGTCGGCAACTGCGCCACCTCCCTGATCCAGGGCGTTGAGTACTACAAGGACGCGGACCCCTCCGGGACCGTCCCCGGGCTGATGCACGTCAAGTTCGGCGACTACCACGTGAGCGACGTGAAGTTCGTCGCGGCGTTCGACGTCGACGACAAGAAGGTCGGCAAGGACCTCTCGGAGGCGATCAACGCCTCGGAGAACAACACCATCAAGATCGCCGACGTGCCCACCCTGGGCATCGACGTGCAGCGCGGCCCGACCATGGACGGTCTCGGCAAGTACTACCGCCAGACCATCGAGGAGTCCGCGGCCGAGCCGGTCGACGTCGTCGCAGGCCCTCAAGGACGCCGAGGTCGACGTCCTCGTGTCCTACCTCCCGGTGGGCTCGGAGGAGGCCGACAAGTTCTACGCGCAGTGCGCGATCGACGCCGGCGTGGGCTTCGTCAACGCCCTCCCCGTCT
The DNA here is from genome assembly GCA_963778975.1 of uncultured Actinomycetota bacterium. Classification (GTDB taxonomy): domain Bacteria; phylum Actinomycetota; class Actinomycetes; order Propionibacteriales; family Nocardioidaceae; genus Nocardioides. The sequence goes on along the minus strand of CAVZWM010000040.1, from coordinate 6,922 downwards.
TCATCGCCTCCGACCCGGTCTGGGCCAAGAAGTTCGAGGACGCCGGCGTCCCGATCGTCGGTGACGACATCAAGAGCCAGGTCGGCGCGACCATCACCCACCGCGTGATGGCGAAGCTGTTCGAGGACCGCGGCGTGGCGCTGGACCGCACCTACCAGCTCAACGTCGGCGGCAACATGGACTTCAAGAACATGCTCGAGCGCGAGCGCCTGGAGTCCAAGAAGGTCTCCAAGACCCAGGCCGTGACGTCCAACCTCAAGGGCGAGCTCGCCGACAAGGTCAGCGACCGCAACGTCCACATCGGCCCGTCCGACTACGTCGCGTGGCTCGACGACCGCAAGTGGGCCTACGTCCGCCTCGAGGGTCGCGCCTTCGGTGACGTCCCGCTCAACCTCGAGTACAAGCTCGAGGTCTGGGACTCCCCCAACTCCGCCGGCATCATCATCGACGCGGTCCGCGCGGCGAAGATCGCCATGGACCGCGGCATCGGTGGCCCGATCCTGCCCGCCTCGGCGTACCTCATGAAGTCGCCGCCGGTGCAGATGCCCGACGACACCGGTCGCGCCGAGCTGGAGAAGTTCATCCGCGGCGAGTGACTGCCAGCCCTGCTTGGGGGCGGTGAGCCAGCCACATTTCCCTGGTCGGGAATGTGGGCTGACCACCGCCCCTTCGGCGTTTCCAGGGTGCCGCGCGGCGGTGGCCGCTCAGGCCTGCCGCGCCGCCCACCACGCCCGGAGCGCGGCCTCGGCCTCGTCGGGCGACGTGGGCCCCTCCTCCATCCGGAGCTCGAGGAGGAACGCGTACGCCTGGCCCACCTCGCGACCCTGGCCGACGCCGAGGATCTCCATGATCTGGTTGCCGTCGAGGTCCGGCCGGATCGAGGCGAGCTCCTCCTCCTCGGAGAGCCGGGCGATCCGCTCCTCGAGCGAGTCATACGTACGACGGAGCCGGTCGGCCTTGCGCTGGTTGCGGGTGGTGCAGTCGGCGCGGGTGAGGATGTGCAGCCGCTCGAGCTCGCTGCCGGCGTCGCGGACGTAGCGGCGTACGGCGGAGTCGGTCCACTCGCCCGAGCCGTAGCCGTGGAAGCGCAGGTGCAGCTCGACCAGCCTGGCGACGGCATCGATGTCGGCGTTGGCGAAGCGCAGCGCCTGCATCCGCTTGCGGGTCAGCTTGGCGCCGACCACGTCGTGGTGGTGGAAGGTCACGATGCCGCCGGACTCGAAGCGCCGGGTCTTCGGCTTGCCCGATGTCGTGCATCAGCGCGGCGAAGCGCGCCACGAAGTCGGGGGAGCCGCCGAGGCGGTGCTCGAGGTCGATGGTCTGCTCGAGCACGGTGAGGGTGTGCTCGTAGACGTCCTTGTGGCGGTGGTGCTCGTCGCGCTCGAGGGCGAGCGCCGGCAGCTCCGGCAGGACGTACGCCGCCAGGCCGGTCTCGACGAGCAGGCTCAGGCCGAGTCGGGGGTGCGGGGCGCAGACCAGCTTGACCAGCTCGTCGCGGACCCGCTCGGCGGAGATGATCTCGATCCGGCCGGCCATCGCGGTCATCGCGGCCACGACCTCGGGCGCGACGGTGAAGCCGAGCTGGGCGGCGAAGCGGGCGGCGCGCATCATGCGGAGCGGGTCGTCGGAGAAGGAGTCCTCGGGTGCGCCCGGGGTGCGCAGGACCCGTTCGGCGAGGTCGACCACGCCGCCGTAGGGGTCCTCGAACGTCCGCGAGGGGACCCGGACGGCCATCGCGTTGACGGTGAAGTCGCGTCGGCCCAGGTCGCCGGCGAGCGTGTCGCCGAAGTCGACGTCGGGCTTGCGGGAGTCGGGGTCGTAGGACTCGGAGCGGTAGGTCGTGATCTCCACCTGCCACGGACCCTTGCGGCAGCCGATGGTGCCGAAGGCGCGGCCCATGTCCCAGACGGCGTCGGCCCAGCCGGCCAGCAGCCGCTCGGTCGTGTCGGGCCGCGCGCTCGTGGTGAAGTCGAGGTCGTTCTGCTGGCGTCCGATCATCGCGTCGCGGACCGGGCCCGCCGACCAGGGCCAGCTCCTCGCCGGCGTCGGCGAAGCGGGCGCCGAGCTCGTCGATGACGGCACCGATCCGGTCGAGCTCTGCCCCGACGCGGCGCTGGATCTCGACGATCGGGAGCGGAGGCAGGGCGGCGTCGGACACGACGGGCCAGTCTACGTGCCGGGCTGGCTCGGCCCAGCAACTAGAGTCGGCCTGTGCCTCGCCCGTCCTCGTTCCGTGCTGCCCTGACGGGGCTCCTGACCTTCCTCCTGGGCGGGTGGGTCGTCCTGGGACCCGCCGTGGCCCCGGTCCCGCAGCTGCCGCGTCGCACCGGCCGCCGCGCCGACCGAGGATCCGCTCGTCGTCCACATCGACACCATCAGCCCGGTCGTCCCACGCAGTGGCAACGTCGAGATCGGCGGCACCGTCACCAACGTCAGCGACGACACGTTCACGCGCATCAACCTCCACGCCTTCTCCTCCCAGGCGCCGCTGACCGACGCCACCACCCTGGCGGCCTCCGCCGCCATCGACCCGACGGAGTACGTCGGCCCGCGGGTGACCGAGCCCGGCACCTTCGACACCGTCGACGTCCTCGAGCCCGGGGAGAGCGCCCCCTTCAGCCGACTCGGTCCCGGTCGAGCTGCTCGGCATCCCCGACGAGCCCGGCGTCTACTGGATCGGCATCCACGCGCTCGGTGACGGCGCCGAGCCCCGCGACGAGGTCGCCGACGGCCGCGCCCGGACCTTCATCCCGCTGCTGCCCGAGGACGCGAGCACGGGCGACGATCAGCCAGGAGACCGCGATCATCCTCCCGCTGCGCGGCCGGGTGTGGTTCGACGAGGAGGGCCGGGTCGGCGGCACCGAGCGCTGGGCGCGCTGGCTGGAGGAGGGCGGTCGGCTCGACGCCGCGCTCGACGTCGCCGACAGCGCCGGCGCGACGCCGTACAGCTGGCTGGTCGACCCCGCGATCCTGTTCGCGCTCGTCCGACTCTCGACGCGGCAATCCGCCACGCAACATCGAGCCCGACCCGACGGTCCCCGGTCAGGAACCGACCCCGACCGAGACGCCCAGCGAGACCGTGCCGAGACCGATCCGTCGCCGCTGGCACCCGGGGCGCCGGCCGACGCCGGCACGAGCAGACCCAGGACGAGCAGGACCTCGCCGCGGCGGCCTTGGCCTGGATCATCCGGTTCCAGGCCTCGGCGGCCGGAAAGACCGTCCTGACGCTCCCGTACGGCGACCTCGACGTCTCCGCCGCCGTCCGTCACTCCCCCGAGCGCCAGACCGAGGCCGTCACCCGCGCCGCCGAGGTCATGACCATCCTCGGCATCGCCTCGCAGCCGACCCTGGCCCCGGAGAACGACGTGCTGAGCCCGGATGCGCTGTCGGCAGCGCCCACGGACACGACCGTGCTGCTCGGGGACAACGCCTTCGCGAGCCCGCCGGAGGCACCCGACCTCGGTCGTGCGACTGCTCGGCCACAAGATCGTCGTCACCAGCACCGGCGCCGAGTCCGGCGGCCCGGGCCCCACCCCCGCCGACGACCCGCTCGCGCTGCGCCAGCGGCTGCTCAGCGAGGCTGCCCTCCGCCTCACGGCCGGCGACACGGCGCCACTGGTGGTCACCATCCCCAGCGGGTGGGAGCCTGCCGACGCCGCCTCGTTCTTCTCCGGCCTCGACGAGCCGTGGCTCGACGTCGTGGGCGTCACCGACGTCGCCGAGCGTCCCGCCACCGACCTGCCGGCGAGCAGCCTGGCCTACACCGAGACCGACGTGGCCGGCCGAGCTCGACGTCGCCAACTTCAGTGCCGCGACCGACGCCTCCGACACCGCCACCGCTGCTCGAGGAGGTGCTGACCCTGGCAGACCACGATCGAGGCCCAGGTGAGCGACGAGGTGCTGGTCACGCTCTCCCAGCAGCACCGCAGCAAGCCCCCGGTGGCCGCCGCGGCCGCAACTCGCGTCGCCGATGCGCTGCGTGCGGACCTCGCGGAGCATCCAGATCGAGGCACCCACCGCCGTCACCCTCTCCAGCGACTCGGGACCGATCGGGGCGACCCTCGTCAACCTGCTCGACCAGCCGGTCACCGTCCGCATCGAGGCCACCACCGACGGCGAGCTCGACGCTGAGCGGCCTCGGCGAGCGCGAGCTCGGCCCGGGCTCACGCAGCCCGGTGCGGTTCGAGGCCGAGACCACCCAGCCCGGCATCCACATCGTGCGCCTGGCCGTCACCACCGTCGACGGCACGCCCATCGGCTCCTTCGACCAGCTCCCGATCCGCGCGGCCGGCGTCAGTGCGCTGATCTGGATCATCATGGCCGGCGCCGCGCTGGTGCTCTTCGGCGCGATCGGCTATCGCCTGCCCCGCCAGATCCGCGCCCGCCGCGAGGAGCAGGCGGCCGCCGAGGCCGACGCGGAGCCTGGCGTGGAGGCCGACGCCGTACGACCGCTGGCTCCGGGGACCCCGTGACCGAGCAGCGGATCCTCCGGTCGTCGGCCGTCATGGCGGCCGGCACGATCGTCTCGCGACATGTCCGGCTTCGTGCGCAGCGTGCTGCTGGTCGCCGCCCTCGGCGGAGCGCTGCGCGCCGACCTGTTCGCGATCGCCAACACGCTGCCCAACATGGTCTACATCCTGGTCGCCGGCGGCATCTTCAACGCCGTCCTGGTGCCTCAGCTCGTCCGGCGCATCAAGGACGACCCCGACGGCGGCGACGCCTACGCGAGCCGGATGGTGACCCTCTCGGCGCTGTTCCTGGGCGCCGTGACGATCCTGCTGATCGTGCTCGCGCCGCTCCTGCTGCGGCTCTACCTGGACGAGCAGGTTCCTCGAGCCCGACCGGGCCGCCCACCTCGAGTCGGTCGTCGACCTCACCCGCTGGTGCCTGCCGCAGGTCTTCTTCTACGGCATGTACGTCCTGGTCGGCCAGATCCTCAACGCCCGCGGCCGCTTCGGCCCGATGATGTGGGCGCCGATCGCCAACAACGTCGTGTCGGTCGGGGTGCTCCTGCTCTACCTCGCGATCTACGGCCGGGCCACCGAGGCCGAGACGTACGCCCCGCTCGACTTCGGCCCCGAGCTCCTGCTGGGGCTGGGCTCGACGCTCGGGATCGTCGCCCAGCTGTTCGTGCTCATCCCCTACCTCCGCGCGTCGGGCTTCATCTACCGGCCGCGCTTCGACTTCCGCGATCCCGAGCCTGCGGCCACACCCTGCGACTGGGCGTGTGGACGGTGCTCTTCGTCATCGTGACCCAGCTGGCCTACATGTTCGTCGTCCGGCTGGCGTCGGGCGGCACCGCGGACGGCGGCGACGGCACCGGCTACCTGATCTACTCCTCCGGCCTGCTGCTGATGATGGTGCCGCACTCCATCGTCACCGTCTCGCTTGCGACCGCCATCCTTCCGCGCATCTCCGCGCTGGCCCACGACGGCGACCTGCGCGCGGTCGGACGTACGGTCTCCTCGACGCTGCGGACCGCGCTCGCGCTGGTGCTGCCGTTCGCCGCGTTGATGCCGCTCGTCGCCGGTGACGTCGCCAACGGGCTCTTCGGCTGGGGGTCCACGGACCCGGAGCTGTTCGCGCCGACGATCGCACTCTTCGCACCTGCCCTCGTGCCCTTCACCATCCACTACCTGATGCTGCGCGGGTTCTACGCCCTGGAGGCCACCCGGCTGTCGTTCTTCGTCCAGTGCGCCGTCGTCGGCGACCAACGTGGCCGTCGCGATCGTGCTCGTCGGGTCGACACCACCGGTGGACACCGCCCCGATGCTGGTCGTGGCCTACCTGGTCTCCTACCTCGTGGGCTCGGTGATCAGCTTCCTGGTCCTGCAGCGCACCCTCGGCGATCTGCAGCGTGCCCAGCTCCTCCGCTTCGGGGTCCGCATGGCGCCCGTCCTCGCGGTCGCTGCCGTCGTGACCTGGGGCACCGAGTGGGCGCTGGCCGGGCTCGGCGAGGAGCCGCACCCGCTGGTGTCGCTGGCCAGGGCCGGTGTCTCGGGACTGCTCGGGTGCGTCGTGGTGGTCGTGGGAGCGCGCCTGTTGCGTGTGCGCGAGGTCACGACCCTGGTCGACACCGTCGCGGCGCGGCTGCATCGCGGCTGAGAATCCCTACGATGGCTGAAAGGTTGCGCGGGTCGAGAACGCGTGTGGGGATGAGGTGAGCAGTGCCCGGGTCCATGCAGGCCGGTGACGTCCTCGCCGACCGCTACCGTCTCGACGACCTGCTCGCCGAGACCGGCGGTGGGCGCTTCTGGCGTGCCCACGACCAGGTCCTGCACCGACCGGTCGCGGTCCACCTGCTGCCGGCCGGTGACGAGCGTGCCGAGCCCCTCCTCGACGCGGCACGCGCCGCCGGTCCGGTCTCCGACCGGCGCCTGCTGCGGGTCCTCGACGCCGACGTCAAGGACGGTCGCTGCTACGTCGTGAACGAATGGGGGCACGGCGAGTCGCTCGACATCCTGCTGGCCCGTGAAGGTCCGCTGGCCCCCCGGCGCGCCGCCTGGCTGGTCGCCGAGGTGGCCGACAGCATCGCCGAGGCGCACGCCGCGGGGCTGGCCCACGGCCGACTGTCCCCGGAGAGCATCCTGATCGACCAGCACGGGCAGGTCCGCATCATCGGCTTCGGGGTCGACGCCGCCCTCGACGGACTACCGCCGCGTCGCATCAGCGTCGACGAGATCGACCTGGTGGCCCTGCTCTACTGCGCGCTGACCGGGAAGTGGCCGGGCGTCTCCACCTCGGCGCTGCCGCCGCCCCCGAGGACCACGGCACGGTGCTGCGTCCGCGCCGGGTACGCGCCGGGATCCCGCGCCTGCTGGACGCCATCTGCGACCACGGTCTCAACCCCGTCGGCGGCAACCCCGGCGACCTGACCGCGCGCGTCCTCGCCGACCAGCTCCACGGCTACGTCGGCGACCTG
>CAVZWM010000039.1:0-56684 GCA_963778975.1 uncultured Actinomycetota bacterium | reverse complement strand
CTATGCCGCGCTGTCCCCGGCCGAGCGTCGGCGAAGGCCGCCGCGCTGGCGCCGACGATCCGCGGCATCGCGTCCCAGGACCGGCCGATGGTCGGCCACTTCGCCGACACCGACGTGGTGCTCGACTTCCTGGCCGCCGCCGAGCACCCGCGGCTGGCCGAGCTCGGTACGTCGTGCCCCGACCACTTCCTGCGCACCAAGGTCAAGCCGCTGGTCCTCGACCTGCCGGCCGACGCCAGCGTCGAGGACTCGATCGCCCGCCTCAAGGAGCTCGCGGTGTCCTACCGCGAGGACTACCAGGGCTACTACGACCGCAACGCGACCCCCGAGTCGCCGGCGATCCGTGGCGCCGACCCGCTCATCGTGCTGGTGCCCGGCGTCGGCATGTTCAGCTACGGCAAGGACAAGCAGACCGCCCGCGTCGCCGGTGAGTTCTACACCAACGCGATCAACGTGATGCGCGGCGCCGAGGGCCTCTCGACGTACGCCCCGATCGACGAGGCGGAGAAGTTCCGCATCGAGTACTGGGCGCTCGAGGAGGCCAAGCTCCAGCGGATGCCGAAGCCCAAGCCGCTCGCCACCCGCGTCGCGCTGGTCACCGGTGCCGCGTCCGGCATCGGCAAGGCCACCGGCGGAGAAGCTCGCCGCCGAGGGTGCCTGCGTCGTCATCGCCGACCTCTCGCTCGAGAAGGCGCAGGCCGCCGCTGCCGAGATCGGCGACCGACGTCGCCGTCGGCGTCCAGGTCGACGTCTCGAACGCCGACGCCGTGCAGGCCGTGGTCGACGCGGCCGTGCTCGCCTTCGGTGGTGTCGACCTCGTCGTCAACAACGCCGGGCTGTCGCTGTCGCGCTCGCTCCTGGAGACCACCGAGAAGGACTGGGACCTCCAGCACGACGTGATGGCCAAGGGCTCGTTCCTGGTCTCGAAGGCCACGGCCAAGGTGATGATCGAGCAGGAGCTGGGCGGCGACATCGTCTACATCTCCTCCAAGAACTCGATCTTCGCCGGCCCCAACAACGTCGCGTACGGCGCCGCCAAGGCCGACCAGGCCCACCAGGTCCGGCTGCTCGCGGCCGAGCTCGGCGAGCACGGCATCAAGGTCAACGGCGTCAACCCCGACGGCGTCGTCCAGGGCTCCGGCATCTTCGCCAGCGGCTGGGGCGCCAACCGCGCCGCCGTCTACGGCGTCGAGGAGCAGGACCTCGGCAAGTTCTACGCGCAGCGCACGATCCTCAAGCGCGAGGTGCTGCCGGCCAACATCGCCAACGCGGTCTACGTGCTCTGCACCGCCGAGCTCAGCCACACCACCGGTCTGCACATCCCGGTCGACGCGGGCGTTGCCGCGGCCTTCCTGCGATGAGTCACCGTCACCCGATCCGCGTCGCAGCGGTCGACCTGGGTGCCACCAGCGGCCGGGTGATGGCCTGCCGGGTCGGCGCCCGCACGCTGCACCTGGAGGAGCTGCACCGCTTCGGCAACGGCGCGGTGCCGGTCCGCTGACCTCTACTGGGACGTCCTCGGCATCCACCGCGAGGTGCTCGTCGGGATCCGGGAGGTCGCCCGCACCGGGCGGCTGCACGGCATCGGCATCGACTCGTGGGCGGTCGACTACGGCCTCCTCGACCGCGACGGCCGGCTGCTCGCCAACCCGCGCAGCCACCGCGACCCGCGCACCGACGGCGTACCCGCCCAGGTGCGCAAGACCGTCACCGACGAGAGCTGTACGACGTCACCGGCCTGCAGCAGCTGCCGTTCAACACCGTCTACCAGCTCGTCTCCGAGCTCGGCACGCCCGCGCTGGAGTCGGCCGAGCGGATGCTGCTGCTGCCCGACCTGCTGACCTTCTGGCTCACCGGCGAGGTCGGCGCCGAGCGCACCAACGCATCGACGACCGGGCTGTACGACGTACGCACCCGCGAGTGGGCGATCGACCTGGCCAAGCGGCTGGGGCTGCCCTGGGCGATCCTGCCGCCGCTGCGCGACCCCGGGTCCGTGGTCGGCCCGCTGCTGCCCGAGGTGGGGGAGTACGTCGGCCTGCCGGACGTCCCGGTCATCGCGGTCGGCTCGCACGACACCGCCTCGGCCGTCGTCGGCGTGCCCGCGGCGAGGAGAGCTTCGCCTACATCTCGTCCGGCACCTGGTCGCTGGTCGGCCTCGAGCTCGAGACGCCGGTGCTGTCGGAGGAGGCCCGCGCGGCCGACTTCACCAACGAGGGCGGCGTGGACGACACCATCCGCTTCCTCAAGAACGTGATGGGGCTCTGGGTCCTCTCGGAGTCGGTGCGCACCTGGGCCGACAAGCGGCTGACCGACGCGACCTGCCCGCGCTGCTCGCCGGCGCGGCCGGCCCGGCGCTGCGCACCGTGGTCGACATCAACGACCCGCGGCTGCGCACCCGGCGACATGCCGTCCCGCATCCAGGACCTCGCCCGGAGGCCGGTGAGCCGATCCCGCGCACGCCGGTCGCGATCACCCGGACGATCCTGGACAGCCTGGCGCTCGCCTACCGGCGCAACATCCGGCTGGCCGCGACCCTCGCCGGTCGTGACGTCGACGTCGTGCACCTGGTCGGCGGCGGCTCGCAGAACGCCCTGCTCTGCCAGCTCACCGCCGACGCCCTCGGCGTACCGGTGCTGGCCGGACCGGCCGAGGCGGCCGCGCTCGGCAACGGCCTCGTGCAGGCACGCGCCCTCGGTGCCGACCTGCCCGACCTGGCCGCGATGCGCGCGCTGATCCGGCGCACCCACGACGTACGACGCTTCGAGCCGCGCACCGGCCTCGACTGGGACGCCGCCGCGGCACGCCTCGACCACACCTGACCCTCCGTCCTTCTCGGGAGACCTGATGAGTGAAGTGCAGCAACCAGACCAGCACCCCCCGCCACCGGCATCCGCCGGCGCTCGCTCTTCGGAGCGGCCGCCGTGACCGCGGGCGTCGTCGTCGCCGGTCAGGCGCCGGCGAGCGCCGGGCCGGGCAGCGTCCGGCCGCCGACGGGCCCCGACGTCCTGCGTGGGTTCCGCCGGCCCGGGCCCGAGACGGCTGCCGGGTTCCGCTGGTGGTGGCCGCACGGTGCCGTCGACCCGAAGGAGATCGCCCGCGAGGTCGACCAGGTCGCCGCAGCCGGCTTCGGGGCGCTCGAGATCGCCGACGTCACGCACAGCCTGTCCGCGCGCGGGATCACCATCGACCTGGAGAAGCAGGGCTGGGGCACGGCGTCCTGGGTCGCCGGCGTCAAGGCCGCCCTCGACCGTGCCTCCCGCCACGGCATCCGGGTCGACATCACCATCGGCCCGTCGTGGCCCGCGGCCGTCCCCACGGTCACGCCCGACGACGACGCGGCCTGCTCCGAGCTCGCGCACGGCCAGGCGATCGTCGCCGGTGGCACGACGTACGACGCCGCGCTGCCCGACCCGGTCGTCGCGCCGGAGTCCGAGAGCACCGCCCGTCACCTGGTCGCCGTGCAGGCCTTCCTCACGGTCGGCGCGCCGGTCAAGGGCGTGCAGACGCTCGACCCCTCGACGTACGTCGACCTCACCGACTCCGTCGTCGACGGTCGGCTCACCTGGACCGCACCCGCCGACGGCGTGGGTCCTGATCGCCCACTGGCGTCGCGGCTCGGCGCAGGAGCCCGAGGCCGGCCCGCACACCTCCCCGCGGTCCTACGTCGTCGACCACTTCAGCGCCGCCGGCTCGGGCGCGGTCATCGACTTCTGGAAGACCCGCATCCTCGACTCCACCCTGCGCCGGCTGCTCGCGAAGGCGGGCGGCTACCTCTTCGAGGACTCGCTGGAGATCGAGACCGACGCGACCATCTGGACGCCGCGGATGCTCGAGGAGTTCCGGCGCCGGGCGGCTACGACCTGCTGCCCTACCTCCCGGTCGTGCTCGAGGTGAACGAGAAGTACGTCTTCGCCTCGACGCCGCACCACGACCCGGGTCCGCGACGACTTCAACCAGGTGCTGTCCGACCTCTACCGCGACTGCCACCTGCTGCCGGTGCAGGGCTTCGCGCGCTCGCTCGGCATGGGCCTGCGGGTGCAGCCCTACGGCCTCGAGACCGACACCGTCGAGCACGCCGCGCTGCTCGACGTGCCCGAGACCGAGTCGCTCGGCTTCAAGAACCTCGACGACTACCGGGTGATGTCCGGCGGCCGTGACATGGCCGGTCACACGGTGCTGTCCTGCGAGTCGATCTGCTACGCCGGCGCGGCCTACCAGACGACGTGGGGCGCAACCGCGTCAGTCCGACGCGCAGAACCAGGCGCTCTTCACCATCAACAGCATCTACGCCGCCGGCGTCAACATGGCGATGATCCACGGGTTCGCGTACGCCGACGCGCCGGACGTCACCTGGCCGGGCTTCGCCGCGTTCTCGCCGTACTACAACAACGCGATCGGCTACGGCGACGCGTGGGGACCGCGCACCCCGCAGTGGCGGCACATCCCCGACGTCGCCTCCTACATCGCCCGCACGCAGCTGGTGCTGCAGACCGGCACGCCGAGGTACGACGTCGTCTTCTGCGCCAGAAGGGCTGGACCTCGACCGGCATCGGCCCGCAGTGGATGACCAACAACGGCACCAAGCTCGGGTGGTCGCACTCGTTCATGAGCGCGTCGCTCCTGGAGCTCGAGTCGGCGAAGGTCCGCGGTGGCCGACTGGCACCGGACGGGCCGGCGTACAAGGCCCTGGTGATCGGTCCCGACTCGTTGCGCAGCGAGGCCGTCACCATGGACATCGACGGCGCGAAGCGGGTGCTCGCGCTCGGCCGGGCGGGACTCCCGATCGTGCTCATCGGCGACTGGTCGGCCGTCACGCCGGTCGGGCGCGACGACGAGGCCGCAACCGCGGAGGTCCGCAGCCTGATGGGTCAGGTCGCTGCCCTGTCGACCACGCGCACCGTCCCCGAGGCCGAGGTCGGCAACGCCCTCGCCGCGCTCGGTGTCACCCGCGACGTGGAGCACGCCGACTCCACCGTGATGCACGTGCGGCGGGCCCACGGTGACGTCGACCTCTACTACCTGGCGAACGCCCGGCACGCCGAGAACCGTCGCCTGAACCCGCGTCGTGCAGGACGTGTGGCTCACCGCGGCCGACCCGACGGCCATCCCGTGGCTGCTCGACGCCTGGACCGGTGAGGTCAGCCGGATCGCCGCCTTCGAGCGGTCGGGCGACCGGGTCCGGGTGCGGGTCGACCTCGTGCCCGGCCAGTCGACGGTGGTCGTGCTCGCCGCTCCGGGCACGGGCGTGGCCCGCTCGGTGCTGCCCGTCGCGACGCCGGGTCAGACCGTCGTGCGTCCGCGGTGCCAACGCCGCACTGCGCAGCACGACGGCCGGGTCCTTCGACCTCACACGTGCCGACGGCTCGACGGCGAACGTGACGATCGCCCGGGTCCGCGAGCCGCTCGTACCGACGCAGTGGTCGCTGGAGCTCGAGGACTGGAAGCCGGCGAACCCGGCCGACCCGAAGGACCTGCGCACCGCCAAGGAGGTGCACAGCACGAGCCTGGCGACGCTGCAGTCGTGGTCCAAGGTGGCCGGCCTCGAGGACGTGTCCGGCATCGGTCGCTACCGCACGACGATCGACCTCGGCGCGGACTGGACGGGCGACGACGGTGCCTACCTCGAGCTGGGCGAGGTCAACGACACCTTCCGGGTCCGGGTCAACGGCGAGCTGCTGCCGCCCTGCGACCCGATGGACGCGATCGTGGACCTCGGCCACGCCCTGGTGCCGGGCGCGCAACCAGATCGAGGTCGAGATCGCGTCCACCCTCATCAACCGCCTCCGGACCGTGACGCCGTCCGTCTACGGGTGGCCACCCGCCAGAACTACGGGCTCGTCGGCCCGGTCCGCCTGGTGCCGTACGCCGAGAAGGTGGTCCGGCCTGATGACCGGTCCGCCGCAGGTGCTGGCCGACGACGAGATCGAGGTCCTGAGACTGATGGCCGAGGGGCTGACCGTCGAGGCGGTCGCCCGGCGGCTCGACGTCTCCGAGCGCACCGTGCGCCGCAAGGCCCGCGCGGCGTGTGCCAGCGTCGGGGTCGACACCACCGTCGAGGCGATCGTCTGGGCCGTCCGGAACCACCTGCTCTAGTCCACCCGCCCCCAGTCCCCGTGGAAGGATGCCGACCGTGAGGGTTGCCCTCCAGATCACCTGCGTGAACGACGCGATGTTCCCCGACACGGGGAAGGCGGTCGTCACGTTGCTGCGTCGTCTCGGCGTCGACGTCGAGTTCCCGGCGGCGCAGACCTGCTGCGCCCAGCCGATGGTCAACACCGGCTACCTCGACGAGGCGGTCCCGGTCGTGCGCAACTTCGTCGACGCGTTCGCGGGGTACGACGCTGTGGTGACCCCGAGCGGTTCGTGCGCCGGCTCCGCCCGCCACCAGCACTCGATCGTGGCGCGGCGCTCCGGCGACCCGGCCCTGATGACGGCGGTCGAGGAGACCGCACCCAAGGTCTACGAGCTCAGCGAGTTCCTCGTCGACGTGCTCGGCGTGACCGACGTCGGCGCCTACTTCCCGCACCGCGTCACCTACCACCCGACCTGCCACAGCCTGCGGATGCTGGGCGTCGGCGACCGGCCGCGGTCCCTGCTCGAGCAGGTCCGCGGCATCACCCTGGTCGACCTCCCCCACGCCGACGAGTGCTGCGGCTTCGGCGGCACCTTCGCGCTCAAGAACGCCGACACCTCGATCGCGATGGGAGCCGACAAGGCCCGCCACGTCCGCGACACCGGCGCCGAGGTGCTGGTCGCCGGTGACAACTCCTGCCTGATGCACGTCGGCGGGATGCTCTCGCGCCAGCGCTCCGGCGTACGCGTCATGCACCTCGCCGAGATCCTGGCGCGACACCGAGGCGCAGCGTGACCGAGGCGACCTTCGTCGGCATGCCCGCCTTCCCGACCGCCGCGCGCGCGGCGCTCGGCGACACGCAGCTGCGGCGCAACCTCGCCCACGCGACCCAGCACCATCCGCGACAAGCGCGTCAGCGTGGTCGCCGAGGTCGACGGAGTGGGAGGAGCTGCGGCTCGCCGGAGCGGGCGTCAAGGACGCGGCGCTGCGCGACCTCGCCACCCACCTGGAGCCGCTCGAGGCCTCGCTGACCCGCGCCGGCGCGACCGTGCACTGGGCCCGCGACGCCGACGAGGCCTGCGCCATCGTGGCGGCGATCGCCCGCGGCCACGGCGTCGACGAGGTCGTCAAGGTCAAGTCGATGGCCACCCAGGAGATCGGCCTCAACGAGGCGCTCGAGGCCGAGGGCATCGCGGCCTGGGAGACCGACCTGGCCGAGCTCATCGTGCAGCTCGGCGACGACCTGCCCTCCCACATCCTGGTGCCGGCCATCCACCGCAACCGCGCCGAGATCCGCGAGATCTTCCTGCGCCGGATGGGCGACGTCGGGCAGGCCCGCCCCGCCGACCTGACCGACGAGCCGGCCGTGCTGGCCGCGGCCGCCCGCTCCCACCTGCGGGAGAAGTTCCTGCGGGCCAAGGTCGCGGTCTCCGGCGCCAACTTCGCGGTCGCCGACACCGGCACCCTCGTGGTCGTCGAGTCCGAGGGCAACGGCCGGATGTGCCTGACCCTGCCCGAGGTGCTGATCAGCGTCGTCGGCATCGAGAAGGTCGTGGCGAGCTGGGCCGACCTCGACCCGTTGCTGCGCCTGCTGCCGCGCTCGTCGACCGGCGAGCGGATGAATCCCTACACGTCCACCTGGTCCGGCGTCACGCCCGGCGACGGCCCGCAGGAGGTGCACGTCGTGCTCCTCGACAACGGTCGCACCCGCGCGCTCGCCGACGACGTCGGTCGCCAGGCCCTGCGCTGCATCCGGTGCTCGGCGTGCCTCAACGTCTGCCCGGTCTACGAGCGCGTCGGCGGGCACGCCTACGGCTCGGTCTACCCCGGCCCCATCGGCGCGATCCTCAACCCGCTGCTCAACGGCGTCGAGGACGAGCAGACGGCCTCCCTGCCCTACGCCTCCTCCCTGTGCGGCGCCTGCTTCGAGGTCTGCCCGGTGCTGATCGACATCCCGTCCGTGCTGGTCGACCAGCGCGCCAAGGTGGTCGACTCCCACCGCGGCGACCGGGTCCCGAAGCCTGAGGCGGTCGCGATGAAGGGTGCGGCCTGGACCCTGTCGTCCGCGCGCCGGCTCGGCCGCGCCGAGCAGGCCTCCGGGCTCGCCGGCCGGGTGCTCTCCCGCTTCTCGCGTACGACGCTGCCCGGAGGTCGCGCGGCTGCCGGACGACTCCCCGGACCCGCGTCCGGCTGGACCTCGGCCCGCGACCTGCCGGCGCCACCTCCGGAGTCGTTCCGGGCCTGGTGGAAGCGCACCGACGGAGGACGGTCATGAGCGCCCGCGACGAGATCCTGGCTCGCGTCCGCGCGGCGCTGGCCGACGTCTCGCCCGCCGTTGCCGTGCCCGCGGCGCCGCGGGCACCGGACCGCGGCGACCTGGTCGCGCTGTTCGTCGAGCGCGTCGAGGACTACCGCGCCGTGGTGACCCGCTGCTCCCCCGACGCCCTGGCCGCAGAGGTGGCACGCGTCCTCGCCGGCGCGAGCGCGATCGTGCCGGACGGCCTCGACCTCCACGTCGACGGGCGCCGTCGTCGACGACGGCCAGTCGGCCGCCGAGCTCGACCGCATCGACGCCGTCGTCACCCGCGCCCGGGTGGGCATCGCCGAGACGGGGACGATCGTCCTCGACCACGGAGCCGGCCAGGGCCGCCGCGCGATCAGCCTGGTCCCCGACCTGCACGTCTGCATCGTCGACGCCGCCCAGGTCGTCGCCGACGTCCCCGACGCGATCGGCGTGCTCGACCCCGCCCGTCCGCTGACCTGGATCAGCGGTCCCTCGGCGACCAGCGACATCGAGCTCGACCGGGTCGAGGGCGTCCACGGGCCGCGCACCCTGCACGTCGTACTGGTCGGGGACGGCTCGCTCGAGCCTCCCGCCTGACGCGCGACCGGAGATCGTGGAGCTCCGGTGCCGGTATTCGGCACCGATGTTCCCACGGTCATGGGCCAACCATGCGATCTTGAGGGCTCGACCTTCCACGTGGCGGTGCCGACGCCATCGGCGTCCTCGACCCCGCCCGTCCGCTGACCTGGATCAGCGGCCCCTCGGCGACCAGCGAGATCGAGCTGGACCGGGTCGAGGGCGTCCACGGGCCGCGGGCGTTGCACGTCGTCGTCGACTGAGCGGCGGCCGGTACCTCACGGGAACTGACGCCGTTCGACGGCACCGAAACGATTCACTGGAACACGGTTGGCCAAGCGCGCTCGCTGGCCACAACCGGTCAGCACCTTGACCCTCTGAGCCTTCCAGTGTTTGTATCGTTTCAGTCGAGTGACGCACACCACACTCTCGGAGAACTCCATGACTCACATTCGGATCGCCGCAGCGGCAGCGCTCGGCCTCTTCCTCGTCGCCCCCGCCAGTCCCACCGCGGCGGCGGACGCAGGACGGCGACACCGTCCTGCGGATCCCCTCCGCTGGACTTTCACCTCCACCCTCTGATCTCTCGAACAGTTCTCGGAAAGGAACGTCCATGAAGCTGACCGCGCACATCGCCCTGCTGGCCTCCGCATGCCTCGCCGCTACCTCGTTAGGTCTCATCGCGGCCGGTGGTTCGGCACTCGGGACGCCGGCAGCGGCCCCCGCCTCGAGCGGATTCGACCCCAAGGACTTCGAGACCCCGCGCTCGGACTCGATGCCCGCCATCTACTGGTACTGGGGCGGCGTGATCACCGACGACATCATCGGCACCCAGATGGCCGAGATGCGTGAGAAGGGCATCGACGAGTTCGTGCTCTTCCCCTTCAACGGCGCGGACATGGAGCCCGACTTCGCCACCGAGGCGTGGTTCGACCGCGTGGAGTTCACCATCCGTGAGGCCGCCCGCACCGGGCATGCGGGTCTGGATCTTCAACGACGACAACTTCCCGTCCGGTCGCGGCGCCAAGCTTCGTCGTCAACGGCGGCCAGCTCGGTGACCGGACGCGTCCCGGCCCGTCCGGACCTGCGCCTCAAGGGCCTGTGGCGATCCACCGCGGTCGTCGACGGCGACACCACCGATCCCACTCGACCGCTCCAGTGGAGTCGCCACCGACGACGGCCGGCTCGCCGTCGACGGCCAGGTGCTCGACGGCGGCGCGCCGCTGAAGGTCGGCGTCCGGTGGACCGACTACACGGTCGCCGGCAACGACGTCCGCTTCACCGGGACCGGGGGCGGGATCATGGTGCGCGCATCGGCCGACGGCCGCAGCGGGTACGTCGTCGACGTCGACGCGCGAGGCATCCTCACCGTGACGCGGCTCGACGACGGCGTCGCCGACCCGCATCTCCACCGGCACCGCGGTCCCCGGGTTCACCTACCAGCGTCCGCGCAAGGTCGCGCGTCCAGGTGACGCGGCTCGCACGATCACCCCGTTGCTCGACGGCAAGCCCCAGGCGGCCGCCACGGTCACCGACGCGACGTACCCGAACGGCACGGTTGCGCCGTACAACACCGGCACCAACCGGACCCTGTGGGGCGACCTGACCGTGACCGGTCCCGACGGCGCCACGCTGTGGGGCTCGGACTTCGAGACCTCTGACGGCCTGCGGCGCTTCGAACCGACGATGACCCTGCGCCGCGACGCCGTCGCCGCCGTGGCACGACCCATGGGGTCGAGCAGCGCCGACGACCTCGTCGAGCTCACCCCGGAGCCTCGACGCCGAGGGCCGTCCCGTGTGGCAGGCGCCGGCCGGCCGCTGGCAGGTGGACCTGTTCGGCTGGCATGCCGCTCATCGACGACAGCCGTGGCTACACCCGCGGCTACCTCGACCTGCTCGACGAGGAGGCGACCGACGCCTTCATGGAGACGATCCCGGCGGAGTACGTCCGCCGCTTCGGCTGGGCGATGGGCACCACCGTCCCCGGGCTTCTGGGACGACGAGCCGTTCATCGCCGCTCGCCGACCCGCACCCCTTCAAGCGCCAGCCCTGGTCGCCCACAGCTGGCCGCCGAGCTCACCGACGTCGGCGCCACGCCCGGCCTGGCCTACGTGTCCGCCTTCGACGACCTCGGCCGCGCCGGGCGCCAGCTGCGCGGCAAGTACTGGCAAGCCGTCAACAACCGCTATCTCCCAGGCCTACTACAAGCGCCAGGCCGGCGTGGATGGCCGACCACGGCCTGCAGCTGATCTCCAACCCGCTGTGGGACGAGACCCAGCCGTCACGACGGATGGGCAACACCGGTGACCTGACCAAGGACAACCAGTGGGCCCACGTGCCGGGCACCGACCTCATCACCGCCGACTACACCGCCGGGAGTGCAGAGCAGCCTGGTCCGCAACGCCGGCTCGGTCGCCCACCAGAGCGGCCAGGAGCGTGTGGTTCTGGAGTCGTTCGGTAACGCCGGCTGGAAGATCGCTCCTGACTTCATGCGCTCCGCCATCGGCGCGATGGCGACGCGAGGCGCCAACCAGATCTACCTGCACGCGATGTGGACCGACGAGCTGCGGGTGATCTTCCCGCCGCCGTTCGGCCCCCGCAGCACGTTCTGGGACGACATGGACCGACGTCGACGCCTGGATCGGACGCGTCATGGAGATCGCCCGCGGCGACGACGACGTCGGCCACGGCGCTCATCCAGCCCCAGCAGTCGGCCCAGCAGCACTTCCGGCTCGCGAAGCAGGCGGAGGTCGACGACCACTTCGAGAGGCCGGCTTCGGCCTCGAGCGCTGCTCAGGTCGACTTCGACCTCGTGACCGACGGGGCCCTGTGGGGCGACCCGGCCGTGCGCGAGCACGCCGAGGTCCGTGGCGGGACCGCTGCACGTCGGGTGACGCCGACTACCAGCACGCCGTGCTGCCCGCAGACGCCGTCCTCGACCTCGAGTCTGCTCGGCTCCTGCAGCGCTTCGTCAACACCGGCGGCGACCTCGTCGTCGTCGGCGGCGTCCCGCAGGAGGAGACGAAGGGTCGCGACCAGGCGCTCGCGTCGACCTTCGACGAGCATGTTGCGTGGTGCCGGACACGGAGCCGGTATCGGCGATCGTGTCGTCGCGACGCAGGACGAGGCCGCCGCCGCTGGTCGCCGATCAGGGTGGCGCCGCCCTGGCGACCACCCCGGAGCCGATTCCGTCCTTGCGCGTCGCACGACGTAGCGAGGGCAAAGACCTCGCCTACCTGATCAACAACGAGAGCGACCAGGCCGTCTCGACCAGGGCGACGTTCCCGACCTCGGGCACTCCCGCAGATCTGGGATCCCCGGACCGGGACTCACGCGCAGGCGGATGTCTGGTCGTCCACCGCCGGAGGCACGAGCGTCGACCTCGACCTCGGGCCGTTCGAGACGGTGGCCGTCGTCTTCCCCGCACGGAGTGTCGGCCCGGCCGCACCTCACTCAGGGTGACGTCGAGGCCGCATCCGTGCAGGCAGCCCCCGCGGGAGATGACCGTCGCAGATCATCGTCGACGAACCCGGCACCTACGCCCTGCGCGGCGTCGACGGCCGTACGCCGTACGCCGGCGGCGTCCAGGTGACCGACTCCCTCGAACCGATCGCCGTCGACCGGCCCGTGGTCGGTGCAGCTCGGAGCATGACGGCGCGCCGTCGAGCAACGCCCGCTCGGCTCCTGGGCGGACTTCGCGCCCGACCTCTCCGGGTCAGCGCGTCTACTGCGACGACGCATCGATCTCACGAGCGCCCAGCTCGATGACCGACGACTGATGCTCGACCTCGGCGACGTCCGCGAGATCGCGACGGTCACCGTCAACGGCGCGGAGCTGCCGACCGCCCTCTGGAAGCCGTACGTCGTGGACGTCACCTCGGCCCTGCGGGTCGGAGCCAACAGCATCGAGGTCCGCGTCACGAACACCTTGGCCAACGAGCGCAACCAGAAGCTGGCGTCGGGCCTGCTGGGTCCGGTGACACTCCGGCCGCAGGCAGTTGCGCGGGCAAGCTTGCGCCGAACCCGCTGATCGAGGACACCCCTGCTGGACCCCGCAGCGGCATTGCGGGGTCCAGCGCCGCGCAACCTGCACGTCGTACAGGTCACGTGGACCGGGTCGTGACCGATCCCGGCCATCTGCCGACGGGTTATTGACACGTTTCAATCAGTACCGCAAGGTGTGTGACAGACGTCACCGAGTGGTTGACCGGGAGTGACGTCCCCCTTCCGCCGCCGTGCTCGAAGCGGCTCATGCGGACCCACGGATCCTCATCTCGGAGGTTGCCCATGCACGTCCTCACCTCCAGGTCGCGACGCCTCGGCGTCGCCCTGGCCGCATCCACCAGCCTGGTGCTCTCGGTGTCGCTCCTGGCGGTGACGACGGCCAACGCTGCCGTCGGCACCCGTCCCACTGCGCCAGAGCGGCTGGTCGTCGACGACCTGGCCGTGCCGCTGGACGCCAGCACCACGCCGCGCTTCGGCTGGCTTCCGCAGGACATCGACGCCAACGAGGTGCAGACGTCCTACAAGATCGAGGTGCGCGACGACGACGGCGCCATCGTCTGGGACTCCGACAAGGTGAAGTCGTCGCAGCAGTCCTACGTGCCCTACGCCGGGGACACCCTCGACCGAGGAGCGGCCTACACGTGGCGCGTCCGCACCTGGGACAGCGACAAGCTGCCCTCGCCGTGGTCGGCCTGGACCCCCTTCGAGACGGCGATCGGCGACCAGGACTGGGGCACCGCGTCGTGGATCCGGCGTCCGCCGGGCAACCCGGACGCCAGCTCCCTCAGCATCGTCGACGGCAGGGGCCGCGTCAGCGGTGGCAACGTCACCCTGGCCAAGCCGGGGACCGGCTGGACCGACTACGTCGTCACCATGGACGTCACCCCGGTGACCCGTGCGGCAGCCGTCGTCTTCCGGGCGCCCGACAGCGCCACCGGCTACATGTGGCAGCTCCACGCCGCCGACAACGCCCTCAAGACCCACCGCATGATCGCGGGCGCCTTCCCGACCGACGCCCGACGCACCGTGCCGCACGTGATCGACCCCGGGGTCAGCTACGAGCTGAGCATCCGGGTCCAGGGGCAGACCTTCCAGACGAGCATCGACGGCCAGGTCGTCGACACCTGGAACGACCCGTCCTCGACCGGTTCGCGCACCGGCACGATCGGCTTCCGCGAGGCCAGCGGCGAGGTCGCGGATTTCGACGACATCACCGTCACCTCCCTCGACGGGAGCCCGCTCTTTTCCGAGGACTTCTCCGGCGGGCCTCGACCAGTGGGTCCGTGGCAGCACCACCCGTGAGGCGGACGAGTACACGCTGGCGCGGACCGAGTTCGACGTACCCGCAGGAGACATCGTGCGGGCGCGCAGCTACTTCGCCGCGAGCCACACCGCCGAGCTCTACCTCGACGGCGAAGCGCGCCGACCGGATGACCAACTACGGGCACCCTGGTGAGGGCTACAGCCAGGTCGCCGACATCACCGACCTCGTCACTCCCGGCGAGCGGATGTCGGTCGGCGCGATGCTGCACTGGTTCAGCAGCGGCCAGGGCCGTGTCGGCGCCGAGCCCGGTCTGCTGGTGCGTCTCGTCCTCGAGTACGCCGACGGCACCGTCCGCACCCTGGTCAGCGACGGCTCGTGGAAGGTCCGGCGCGGACCGTACGTCCTGGTCGGCACCCGCAACGGCGAGGGCCTCTACGTCGAGCACCTCGACGGCCAGGCCGCCCAGGCGATCGGCAGCTGGAAGGACGTGGGCTACGACGACAGCACCTGGTCCGACGCCGTGGTCATCGGCCAGCACCCGGTCGCACCTTTCACCCACCTCGAGGCGCAGCAGACACGGCTCACCGAGACCGTCGTGCACCCGGAGCGGATCCTCGTCGCCGACGACGGCACCCCGGTCGCCGACTTCGGCAAGGTCATCCCGGCACGCCCCGCTGTTCACTTCGACTCGGGCACGGCGGGACGCGTGGTGCCGATCCGGGCGAGCTACGGCCTGAGCGCGACGGGCCGGGCATCCACGAGCGGCGTCGACACCCAGGGCACCAACATGTCGTTCCCCTACACCCAGACCTCAGGGGCCCAGGACTACCGCGCCTTCGGCCACCTGGGCTTCCGCTACCTCGAGATCCCTGGAGCGGGCGAGGAGATCACCGTCGACGACGTCGCCGCCACCGTGGTCCACACCGCCTACCCCGGTGACGGCGGCGCGACGTTCGACAGCTCCGACGAGACGCTCGACGCCGTGTGGGACCTGATGGAGCGTTCGCTGGAGTACTCGGTCCAGGAGACCTTCGTGGACACCCCGACCCGTGAGCAGGGCCAGTTCCTGCACGACACCGTGAACATCTCCTACGGCCTCATGGCCAGCCACCACGAGCGGGTGGCCACCCGTCAGGCGATTCGGGAGTTCATGCTCAGCCAGGAACGCTGGTGGCGCACGGGCAACGACGTCGGCCGCTACAACGCCGTCTACCCCAACGGTGACGGCAAGCGGGACATCCCCGACTTCACCGAGGTCGTGCCCGACTGGATCTGGCGCTACTACATGGAGACCGGCGACGTCGCCGTGCTGGAGGACACCTACGACAACCTCGTCGGCACCGCGGACTACGTGCGCCGGCACATCGCGACCACCGGTCCCACCCAGGGCCTGGTGACCCGGCTGACCGGTGGCAGCGGGCAGTACCTCTACGGCATCGTCGACTGGCCGGTCCACGGTCGCTTCGGCTACGACATGACCGCCACGGCCCGCACCACCGTCAACGCCCTCGGAGTCGACGTGCTCCGCAAGGTGGCGCTGGTCGGCGAGGCGATCGGTCGGCCCGACGCCGAGGTGCAGGCCTACCGGGCCGATGCCGACGCCCTCGCCGCCCGGATGAACGCCACGCTGCGCAAGCCTGACGGCACCTACGTCGACGGCCTGCTCGAGGACGGGTCGCAGAGCCTGCACGCGGGCCAGCACGCGACGTCGTACGCCGTCGCCCTCGGCATCGCGCCGGCGGCCGACCTTGCCGGTCTCGGCGAGCACGTCGGCTCGATGGGCATGAAGCAGGGGCCGATGACGGCGCACTGGCTGGTCGAGGCGCTGGCCGCGTCCGGCCAGGACGACGACCTGCTCGCGCTGCTCACCAACGAGGACGACTACGGCTGGGCGGGCTGGCTCGCCGCCGGGGGCACCTTCACCCCGGAGGCGTGGGAGCTCAGCGGCTCGGCGAACAGCGCCTCGCACGGCTGGGGCGCCCGGTCGATCGTCGACGTCCTGGACTCGGTCCTCGGCATCGAGGTCACCGCCCCGGGCGGGTCCGAGCTGCTGATCAGCATCCCGGACACCGGCCTGACCCACGCCGAGGGCTCGCAGCTCACGCAGCGCGGCAGGGTCGCGTCCGACTGGACGCACACCGATGCCGGCACCAGCCTCACGACAACGTTGCCGGTGAACACGACGGCGGTCGTCGAGCTCCCGGCGACATCGGGTGGTGACTACGTCGTACGCGGACCGGGTGGGGCGAAGGCCCAGCGCCTCGACGCTCCGGAGGGTCTCGTGCGGTTCCGGGTCGGCTCCGGCAGCTGGAGCTTCACCAGCTGAGCAGCACAGGTCGATTCCGCCAGCAACACCAGCAGGCAGTTCGCCCCTGATGGACCGGTCGCCACGCCTGCGGCCGGGCACCAGGCAAGCGAACTGCCTGCTGTGGTGTGGCCGGTGTCGCGAGCTCAGTGGGCGACGCCGTACAACCGGTCGCCGGCGTCGCCGAGTCCCGGGACGATGTAGCCCTTCTCGTTGAGCTTCTCGTCCTGGGCCGCCGTGACGACGGTGACCGGGACACCGAGGCCCTCGAGGCCCTTCTCCAGGTTGGCGACGCCCTCGGGCGCGACGAGCAGGCAGATCGCGGTGATGTCCTCGGCACCGCGGTCGACGAGGAACTGGATGGCCGCGGCGAGCGTGCCGCCCGTGGCGAGCATCGGGTCGAGGACGTAGCACTGGCGCCCGGAGAGGTCCTCGGGCAGCCGCTCGGCGTACGTCGACGCCTCGAGGGTCTCCTCGTTGCGGACCATGCCGAGGAAGCCGACCTCGGCGGTCGGGAGCAGCCGCATCATGCCGTCGAGCATGCCCAGGCCGGCGCGCAGGATCGGCACGACCATCGGCTTGGGCTGGGCGAGGTAGACACCCGTCGTCGGACCGACCGGGGTGGTGATGTCGAGCGGCTCGACGCGCACCTCTCGCGTCGCCTCGTAGGCGAGCAGGGTGACCAGCTCGTCGGTCAGCCGACGGAAGGTCGGCGAGTCGGTGTTCTCGTCCCGAAGGACGGTCAGCTTGTGGGAGACGAGGGGGTGGTTCACCACGTGCAGGCGCATGGGGGCAACCCTAGTGGCGAACTCCGTGAATCAGGGTTGGCGGTTGCCCGGCTTTCTGCGACATTGGGGTGTCCGAGGCCCAGTGGGAGGGCGGTCCAATGTCTGAGCAGAGCGACGACATCGATTTTGCAGTGGCTGCGTTCGTGGAGAACGGCGCATGGCAGGTGCAGCCGATCGCGTCCCCGGCCTTCGAGACGGTCCCCGCCCTGAGCCGCGCGTTGCGTCACCTCCCCGGCGACGCCGGAGCGGTGGGGATGGTGGCCGTCGACGAGGACTTCTTCGTCATCGTCCGCGTCACCGGCTCCACCACCCGCGTGCTGCTCTCCGACGTGACGGCCGCCGACCAGTGGGAGCTGGCCCAGTCGGCCATGGACTTCCTCGGGCTGCCGCCGCCGGAGGACGAGGACGTCGAGGTCCCCGCCGGCGACCTCGACCTGCTCGGCGACCTCGGCATGCACGCCATCGACATGGGCGTGCTCATCGACGACGTCGAGCTCTTCCCTGACGAGATGCTGTCCGAGATCGCGCGACGCCTCGGCTTCGGCAAGCTCTTCGACGACGCCGTCGGGCTGACGTCTGCATGACCTGGGAAGCACCCATGCGCCTCGCCCTCGCCGAGGCGCAGGCCGCGCTGGCGAGCGACGACGTACCGGTCGGTGCCGTCGTCCTCGACGCCACCGGTGAGGTCATCGGCACCGGCCGCAACACCCGCGAGGCCGAGGGCGACCCGACCGGTCATGCCGAGGTCGTCGCCCTCCGCGCCGCCGCGGCCGCCCGCGGCGAGTGGCGGCTCACCGGTTGCACCCTGGTCGTCACCCTCGAGCCGTGCACGATGTGCGCCGGCGCCCTCGTGCTCGCGCGCGTCGACCGCCTCGTCTTCGGTGCGTACGACGACCAGCTGGGCGCCGTCGGCTCGCTCTGGGACGTGGTCCGCGACCGTCGGCTCAACCACCGACCCGAGGTCGTCAGCGGCGTACTGGCCCAGGAGTCGACCGCCCTGCTCGACGGGTTCTTCGCCGGGCGGCGAGCCGAGTGACCGACGTCCGCCGCGCCACTCCCGCCGACGCCGCCGTCCTGGGGCGGCTGCTGTGGGAGTTCAACACCGAGTTCGAGTCCGCCACCGACCCGGCCGACGTGCTCACGGAGCGCTTCGCGCGTCTGCTGCTGCGCGAGGACGCGATCGCGCTGCTGGCGGGCGAGGACGACGGCTTCGCGTTCCTGACCCTGCGGCCGGCGATCTGGTACGACGGCCCGGTGTCGCAGCTGGAGGAGCTGTACGTCGCCCCCGCCCTGCGCGACCAGGGGATCGGGACGGCCATCCTCGACGCCGCGCGGCGGCTGGTCCTCGAGCTCGGATCGCCGGAGATGCACATCAACGTCGACGAGGTCGACGTCGACACCCGGCGCTTCTACGAGCGGCACGGCTTCGTCAACATCGAGGCGGGCGAGGACTACCGGATGCTCTGCTACATCGGGCCGACTGCCTGATTTCTGCCGTCCGGCAGGGCTCCGGTAGCCTTCTCCGCGGTGGCGTGTCCGAGCGGCCGAAGGTGCATCACTCGAAATGATGTGTGGGGTCAAACCCACCGTGGGTTCAAATCCCACCGCCACCGCCAACCGATCAGGCCGGTCCCTCGCGGGCCGGCCTGATCGTCATTTCGCGATCCTGCGGCGCGGTCAGGCGGCGCGGCGCGCGCCCAGACGGCGTACGACGCCGCGCAGGGTGCTCTCCCGCGTCCCGAACGGGGCGAGCGGGAGCAGGTGGGTCAGGTTCTCGCGCTCGGCCATCAGCTGGACGGCTTCGTCCTCGTAGGCCTGGGCGAAGCCCTGGGCAGCTGCGAGGTCGTCGTTGGCGACGGCGGCCTCGACCTTGCGGGCGTAGTGGGTGTGGAGCTCGTTGAGCTCGTCGATCAGACGCATGATCCCTCCTCGGGGTCGGTGCTGTCCTTCCAGTGTGGCGAATCGATTGGATCGATCCAATACGGCGGCAGCGTGATTCGCGTCCCACCTCCTCGACCGCGCAGCGTGACGAGCGAGTTCCGTACGCTCAGGCGCATGGACGACCCCCGATGTAGCTGCCGTTCACTCGCGACAACGTGCGGGGGTGAACGGTCCTGATGGACACGCAGACCTTCCTCAACTTCGGCCTTGTCCTGCTGTTCGTCCTGGTCGGTGGCGTCTTCGCCGCCACCGAGATCGCCCTGGTCTCGTTGCGTGAGAGCCAGATCTCCGCCATCGAGCGCGGCAGCGCCCGCGGCGCTCGGGTCGCCGCGGTGGCGCGCAACCCCAATCGCTTCCTCGCCGCCGTCCAGATCGGCGTCACCGTCGCCGGGTTCTTCTCCGCGGCGTACGGCGGCTCGACCCTCGCCCCCGACCTCGCGCCGTACCTCGAGGACCTGGGGCTGGGCGAGGACGCCGCACAGACCACGGCCCTCGTCGTGCTCACCCTTCTCATCGCCTACCTCTCGCTGGTCCTCGGCGAGCTGGTCCCCAAGCGGCTGGCGCTGCAGAAGGCCGCCGGCGTCTCGCTGGCCGTCGCCCCGGTGCTCGACAAGTTCGCCACCGTCATGCGCCCGGTCATCTGGTTGCTCTCGCTGTCGACCAACGCCCTCGTCCGGCTCCTCGGCGGCGACCCGAACGCCACCAGCGAGCAGCTCTCCGAGGAGGAGCTCCGCGACATCGTCTCCACGCACGACGACCTCGACGAGCAGGAACGACGCATCCTCAGCGACGTCTTCGCCGCGACCGAGACCAACGTCAAGGAGGTCATGCGTCCCCGCGGCGACGTGTCCTTCGTGGACGGCGAGCTGACCCTCCCCGAGGCGGCGCTGCACGTGCGGGAGCTGCCCCTACTCCCGCTATCCGATCACCGGCGAGGACTTCGACGACATCATCGGCTTCCTGCACGTGCGCGACCTGCTCGGCGTCACCGCCGAGGACCCCCGCCGCGTGTCCGAGATCGCCCGGCCCATCCTCACGCTCCCCGGCACCAAGCCGGTGCTGCCGACCGTCGCGATCATGCGGCAGGAGGGCGTACACCTCGCCGTGGTCGTCGACGAGTACGGCGGCACCGACGGGATCGTCACCCTCGAGGACATCGTCGAGGAGCTCATCGGCGAGATCCGTGACGAGTACGACGTCGCCGACGCCCACGTCGCTGCCGACCTCGCCGACATCGACGGCCGGATCAGCATCGAGGACTTCGCCAGGAGCACCGGGATCGAGCTGCCCGAGGGTGGCTACGAGACCGTCGCGGGCTACGTCATCACCGAGCTCGGCCACATCCCCGAGCCCGGGGAGCACATCGCGGTCACCGGTGGCACCGTCGAGGTCACCGAGGTCGTCGGCAACAGGGTCACCCGACTGACCCTGCACCGCGAGGAGTAGGCCGGCTCTTCGCGGACAATGGACATATACCCCTAGGGGTATATGTTCCGACCATGAGCACGTCCACGCCACACCACGATCACCACGCTCCAACGGGTGGCGTGAGCTCGATGGCACTGAGCGCGACCCTCCACTGCCTGACCGGCTGCGCGATCGGGGAGATCGCCGGCCTGATGATCGGTACGGCGATCGGGCTGAGCACCGGGTGGACGATCGTCCTGGCCGTCGCGCTGGCGTTCCTGTTCGGCTACACCCTGTCCACGCTGCCGCTGCTCAAGGCCGGCCTCGGCTTCGGTGCCGCGCTCTCCGTCGTCCTCGCCGCCGACACCCTCTCCATCGCGACGATGGAGGTGGTCGACAACGCGGTGATGGCCCTCATCCCCGGAGCCATGGACGCGGGGCTCGTCAACGCCGCGTTCTGGATCAGCATGATGATCGCCCTCACGGCTGCGTTCTTCGCGGCCTACCCGGTCAACCGCTACCTGCTCCAGCGCGGCAAGGGTCACGCCCTCACCCACGGCTACCACGGGGCGAGTGCCGCCACCGGCGCCCGACGCTTCATCCCGACCCTGGCGACGCCGACCCTGGTGGCGGCCATCGTGGCCTTCATGCTCGGCGGTCTGGTCGTCTCGATCGCTGCCGAGCTGGACGACGGGTCGGACGACGAGGCGGGCGGCGGCGGTCACGCCGCGTCCGTGTCAGCTCCTCGCTGAGGTCACTCGTTCTGCGGGAAGCCCAGGTTGATCCCGCCGTGGCTCGGGTCGAGCCAGCGCTGGGTCACGACCTTGCCGCGCGTGAAGAAGTGCACGCCCTCGGTGCCGTGCGCGTGGGTGTCGCCGAAGAGGCTGTTCTTCCACCCGCCGAACGAGTAGTAGGCCACCGGGACCGGCACCGGGACGTTGATGCCGACCATGCCGACCTCGACCTCGTTCTGGAACCTGCGGGCGGCACCGCCGTCGTTGGTGAAGATGGCGGTGCCGTTGCCGTAGGGGTTGGCGTTGATCAGCGCCAGCCCGTCGTCGTACGACGTGACGCGCAGCACCGCGAGGACCGGCCCGAAGATCTCCTGGGTGTAGATCGACATCTCGGTGGTGACGTGGTCGAAGAGGGTCGGCGCGACGAAGAAGCCGGCGTCGCCCTCGGCGTCGTAGTCACCCAGCCGGCCGTCGACGACCAGCGTCGCGCCCTGCTCCTCGCCCTCGCCGATGAGCCCGACGATCCGGTCCCGGGACTGCGCAGTGACGATCGGGCCCATGTCGCAGCCACGCGTGCCGTCGCCGGTGCGCAGCTTGCCCACCCGGTCGGCGATCTTGGCGACGAGCTCGTCGGCGATCGGCTCGACGGCGACGAGGGCGGAGATGGCCATGCAGCGTTCGCCCGCCGACCCGAAGCCGGCGTTGACGGCGGCGTCCGCGGCCAGGTCGAGGTCGGCGTCGGGGAGGACCAGCATGTGGTTCTTCGCGCCGCCCAGCGCCTGGACCCGCTTGCCGTACGCGGTGCCGGTCTCGTAGACGTACTTCGCGATCGGGGTCGAGCCGACGAACGACACGGCCTTGACCTGGGGGTGCGTCAGCAGCGCGTCGACCGCCTCCTTGTCACCTTGTACGACGCTCAGCACGCCGTCCGGAAGACCGGCCTCGGTCCACAGCGCGGCCATCGCAAGGGTGGCCGACGGGTCCTTCTCCGACGGCTTGATGACCACGGCGTTGCCGCAGGCCAGCGCGACCGGGACGAACCACAGCGGCACCATCGCGGGGAAGTTGAAGGGCGAGATCACGGCCACCACGCCGAGGGACTGGCGCAGGGAGTAGACGTCGACGGCGGTCGAGGCGTTCTCGGTGTGGCCGCCCTTGAGCAGGTGCGGGATCCCGCAGGCGAACTCCGCGACCTCCATGCCGCGGGTCACCTCGCCGAGGGCGTCGGAGAGGACCTTGCCGTGCTCGGCCGTGATGAGGGCGGCGATCTTCTCCTTGTCACGGTTGAGCAGCTCGCGGAACCGGAACAGCACCGTCGTACGACTCGCGAGCGACGCGTTGCCCCAGCCATCGGCCCAGGCCTCGTGGGCCGCCGTGACGACCTCGTCGACCAGGTCGGCCGAGGCGAGGTCGAGCTCGCCGGTCTGCTCACCCGTGGCGGGGTTGAACACCGGGCTGGTGCGGGCGGCGGCGCCCTCCCAGGGCGAGCCGTTGACGAGGTGGGTGATCCGGGCTGCGGTCACGGTGGTTCTCCTGTGGTGGGGGCGCGACCCCAGTATCCACCGACCGGCGGTCAGCCCAGCGGCGTCGGGCGCGTGGTCGTCGGTGAGGATCGGTCGCGTCCCCGACCCAGGCGTCGAGGTCGTCGCCGGCCAGCGAGCTCCACCCGAGGTCGCGTTCGCGCAGGCGCTCGGTCGCGGCGGCGACGTCGAGGGGCGCGTCGGAGGCGACCAGGACGAGGTTGCCGCCGCCCTCGCCCGCCAGCACCCGCGGGTCGGCGAACAGGGCCACGTGGTCGAACACCTCTCCCGTCGTCGCGACCGCAGCCCGGGCGAACGTCCATCGGGTCGTGGTCGATCAGGTTGGCGACGTAGACCCCGTCCTCGTCCAGCGCGTCCGCGAGCCCCGCGATGGCCTCCACCGTCGCGAGGTGCCACGGGACGCTGACGCCGCCGAACGCGTCGCCGACCACGAGGTCGAGGCCCCGGGCGCCAGGTCGGCGATGGCGAGGCGCGCGTCCTCGACCACCACGTCGGTGTCGCCGGGGAAGTCGTCCCCGAGAGGCGCACGTCGGCCGCCACGACGCCCGCGTCGATCTCCGACACCCGGCTCGTCGTGCCCGGCCGGGTCGCGTCGAGGTAGCGCGGAAGGGTCAGCCCGCCGGCGCCGAGGTGGTGGACGTCCAGCGCCGCGCCCGTCGGGAAGGCGGTGTCCGCGACGGACGCCATCGCCTGGACGTACGGCGAAGTCGAGGTGCGTCGGATCCGCCAGGTCGACGTAGGAGTGCCGGAGGTTGTCCAGCACGAGGACCCTCCCGGTCGGGCGCTCGGGGTCGGTCTCGCACGGCCAGGCAGTGGTACGTCGTCTCGACGTCGCAGCCGCTCGGCGTGGTCGCCGCTCCGAGACCGGCCATCGCCACGACGAGGGCCAGTACGACGTCGCCGCGACCGCGACGGCCCGCCACCTGGATCACGACGGACGTCACGAGCAGGACGATGCCGAGGCCCACCAGGATCCCGCTGACCGGCACGCGCGAGATGAGCACGAAGCCCGTCACGACCGTGCCGACGATGGCACCGACCGTGCCGATCCCGGACAGGTGGCCGACCACGGCGCCGGTCTGGTGGAGGCTCGTGAGCCGCAGCTTGATCACGACCGGCGTCACCGCGGACAGGAGTGCGCCGGGGACCAGGACGGACAGCATGGCCGCGAAGAGCAGCAGCCCGGGGCTGCCGGTCGCCGCCGCGCCGCGGACCAGCGTCGGGGTCAGGGCGACCGCCGCGCCGGAGATCCCCAGCAGCGGTCCGAGCAGACCGTCCGCGGCGCGACGCGGTCGGCGGTCACCCCCCCGGCCCACGTGCCCGCCGCGATCGCGGTGAGCGCGAGGCCGATGACGAGGGTGTTCGTCTCCAGGGTGAGCCCGTAGTAGGGCGCCAGCAGCCGCAGCGCGACCAGCTCGACGACGAGCACGGCCGCCGACGACCCGAAGACCAGTGCCGCCGCGGGCCAGGCGGCGAGGCCCGGCTCGCGCGGTGCCTCCACTCCCGCCTCCTGCTCAGCCGCCATGCCGGAGATCCTGTCAGCACGCGCACCTCACCTGCACACGTGCCGCGGTTGTGGCCCTCAGATCGACGGAGCCGGGGCCAGATCCGCCGCAGCTGCGCGCTGACTCGCGGCCCGGCGCTTCGACAATTTGCACTGAGTGCAACAATAGTCGGGTGAGCTCCTCCACCGACGGTCGTGTCGCCCTGCGCGAGCAGCGGCACCGCGCCATCCTCGACGCGGCCCGCACCCTGGCCGCCGAGCACGGTGCGGACGGCTTCACGATCGAGCAGGTGGCCACCCTCGCGGGCGTCTCGAGGCGCACGGTCTTCAACCACGTCGCCGGGGTCGACCAGCTGCTGGTCGCGGTGTGCGAGCAGATCCTCGCCGAGGTCACCACCGACCTCCTGGCCGTCGTCGACAGCGGCACCGCGCACCAGCCCGAGGGGTCGTACGACGATCGGGCCGCGCTGGACGCGGTCTGCGAGGCCACGCGGGGCGTCGACCTCCCGACCGCGATCGTGACGATCACGCAGGTCGTCGGCGGGACCGACGTGGCACACGAGCGGGCCGACGCCATCTCCCGCACCGCCTTCGACCTGGTCGCCGGACGGCTGCGCGAGCGGCTGCTGCACCGCGCACCGGGCCTCGACCCGCTCGACCTCGAGCTGACCCTGACCCTGCTCACCAGCGGCCTGTCCACCATCGCCCGGCACTGGCTCGACGCGCATCCCGACCTCACCCCGGACGTACGGCCCGACGCCCGCGCCGACTGGGACCGACTCCTCGACCGACTGCTGCTCCGGCTGCGCGTCGGCTACGCCGGCTGAGCACGTCCACCACTCCGCATCTCCCCCACCCCCGTACCGAAAGGCCCGTCACCCGACATGGCTGAGCTCCTCTTCCGCATCGGTCGCTTCGCCGCTCGCCGCCACTGGACGGTGATCGGTGCCTGGCTGGGCATCCTGGCGCTCACCGCCGTGACGTACGTGTCCTTCGCGGGCGCGCTGTCGACCAACATCACGCTGCCCGACACCCCCACCACGCGCGTCTCGCAGCAGCTGGAGCGCGACTTCGAGGGCGCCGGCGGCGGCAACGGCGCGATCGTCGCCGAGACCACCGACGGGTCGTCGTTCACGCCAGACCAGCGAAGCGAGCTGGTCGACCTGTTCGACCGGATCGCGGAGGTCGAGGACGTCGCCGACGTGGCGGACCCGTTCGCCACCCAGGACCGGCTCGACTCGTCGGCCGACCAGGTGGCCGAGGGGCAGCGCCAGCTCGAGGAGGGCCTGGCCCAGCTCGACGGCGGTCAGGCCCAGATCGATGCGGGTCGTGAGGCGCTGGCCGAGCAGCGGACGCAGGCCCGCGAGGACGGCACCCTCACCGCCGTCCGCGACCAGCTCGACGCGGCCGAGCAGCAGCTCGACGACGGCCAGGCCGAGCTCGACCGGCAGCGCGCCAAGGTCGACGGGCAGACCGCTCCGCTGGAGCAGGGCGTCACGCTCTCGAGGCTCTCGTCGGGCTACCGCACCGTCTCGTCGGACGGGTCGGCCGCCGTCGCCAACGTCATCTTCGAGGTGCCGATCAACGAGGTCACCACCGAGGTGAAGACCGAGATCGAGGACCTGGTCGCCGATGCCGACATCGACGGGGTCGAGCTCTACCCCTCGCAGGAGATCGCGCAGACCGTCCCGTCCATCCTGGGCCCGGGCGAGATCGCCGGCGTGGTGATCGCCGCGATCGTCCTCTACGTCATGCTCGGCACCGTGCTCGGCGCCGCCCTGCCGCTCCTCACCGCGCTGCTGGGAGTGGCCATCGCGTCACTCGCCTCCCTGTCCTTCTCGGGGGTGGTCGAGTTCGTCTCCGTCACCCCGGTGCTCGGCGTGATGCTCGGGCTCGCGGTCGGCATCGACTACTCGCTCTTCATCATCAACCGCCACCGCCGACAGCTGATGCAGGGCGCCGAGCTGCACGAGTCGATCGGCCTGGCCAACGGCACGTCCGGGCAACGCGGTGGTCTTCGCCGGCGTGACGGTCATCGTCGCGCTGCTGGCCCTCAACGTCACCGGCGTCGGGTTCCTGGGCCTGATGGGCACCGTCGGCGCCGTCGCCGTCCTCGTCGCCATCCTGATGGCCGTCACCCTCACCCCCGCGGTCCTCGCCCTCGTCGGCCCGCGGATCCTGCGCCGACGCGAGCGCACCCGACTGGGCGCCGGCGAGACGTCCGACGACGCGGCGATCACCGAGCGGGACAAGCCCATGAGCACCACTCGCGCGTGGGCCGTCCTCGGCCTCGGCGTTGCTGCCCTGCTCGTCATCGCCGCGCCCGCGACCCAGATGCGGCTCGGCCTGCCCGACGGCTCGACCCAGCCTCCCGACTCCGCGGGCTTCCGGGCCTACGAGGTGCAGGCGGAGAAGTTCGGCGACGGCTCCAACGGACCGCTGCTGGTCGTCGCCGACCTGCCCGAGGCCATCAGCGAGGATGACGTCGTCGCCGAGCAGGCTGCCATCGGCGAGACGCTCGGCCAGATCTGGAACGTCGAGGCCGTCGTGCCCATCGGCGCATCACAGGACCGGACGGCACTGGCGTTCCAGGTCATCCCCACCGGTTCGCCGTCGAGCGAGTCGACCGCAGAACTCGTCCAGAACCTGCGCGACCTGACCCCGGAGACCGCCGCCGGCGGCGAGGCCACCCTCGGCGTCGCCGGCAACGCCAGCGCCGGAATCGACATCTCCGAGAAGCTCTCCGACGTGCTCCCGCTCTACCTCGCGCTCGTGGTGGGGCTCTCGGTGCTGATCCTGATCGTGGTCTTCCGCTCGATCCTGGTGCCGCTGACCGCGACGTTGGGCTTCGTGCTCTCGCTGCTCGCGACCTTCGGCGGCATCACCGCGATCTTCCAGATGGGCTTCATGTCGGACCTCTTCGGCGTGCACCAGCCCGCTCCGGTGCTGAGCTTCCTGCCGATCATCGCGACCGGCATCCTCTTCGGCCTCGCGATGGACTACCAGCTGTTCCTGGTCTCCGGGATGCGGGAGGCGTACGCCCACGGCGCCCCGGCGCGGGTCGCCGTCCAGCACGGCCTGCGCGCGGGCCGGGCCGTCGTCACGGCTGCGGCGATCATCATGATCTCGGTGTTCGCGGGCTTCATCTTCTCCCACGACGCCACCATCAAGCCGATCGGCTTCGGACTGGCCTTCGGCGTGCTGCTGGACGCCTTCGTGGTCCGGATGCTGCTCATCCCCGCCGCGATGCACCTGCTCGGCGAGAGCGCCTGGTGGCTGCCGAAGTGGCTGGACCGGATCCTGCCCGACGTCGACGTCGAGGGTGCGAAGCTCGAGCGGAGCCACCCGGTCCACCACGCTGCGCCCACCGAGACGTCCGCCGCCCCACTGTCCGGGTAACTGCCCCGAAGGCGCGCTCCCGCCCCCATCAGTGGGGGCGGGAGTGCACGGATGGGCCCGTTACCCGAGCCGGGCCGGGCCGCGCGCGGCCGAGCCCGGACGGGGGCTACGTCAGACCACGCGGGTCTTCGGCGTGCCCTCCGCGGTCTTGCCGGGGTCGGTGATGACGACCGACGCCGAGGGCGTCGTCGATGCGCGTCATCACGTCGGCGTCGAGCTTCACGCCGGCGGCCTTGACGTTGTCGGCGACCTGCTCGGGACGCGAGGCGCCGACGAGGGCGGCGGCGACGTTGTCGTTCTGGAGCACCCAGGCGATCGAGAGCTGCGCCATGGTCAGCCCGCAGTCGTCGGCGATCGGCTTGAGGTCCTGGACCGCGGAGAGGACGTCGTCCTTCATGAAGCGGCTGATCATGTCGGCACCGCCCTTGTCGTCCGTGGCGCGCGAGCCCTCGGGCAGCGGCTGGCCGGGGACGTACTTGCCGCTGAGCACGCCCTGCGCCATCGGGCTCCACACGATCTGCGAGACGCCGAGCTCGGCGGAGGTCGGGACGACCTCCTCCTCGATGACGCGCCAGAGCATGGAGTACTGCGGCTGGCTGGAGATCAGCTGGAAGCCGAGCTCCCTGGACAGCTCGACGCCGGCGCGGATCTGGTCGGCGGTCCACTCGCTGACGCCGATGTAGAGCGCCTTGCCCTGGCGTACGACGTCGGCGAAGGCCTGCATCGTCTCCTCGAGCGGCGTCTCCACGTCGTAGCGGTGGGCCTGGTAGAGGTCGACGTAGTCGGTCTGCAGCCGCTCGAGCGAGCCGTTGATCGACTCCATGATGTGCTTGCGCGAGAGGCCGGTGTCGTTCTTGCCCTTGGGTCCGGTCGGCCAGTAGACCTTGGTGAAGATCTCCAGCGACTCGCGCCGCTCGCCCTTCAGGGCCTCGCCGAGCACCGTCTCCGCCGCGGTGTTGGCGTAGACGTCGGCGGTGTCGAAGGTCGAGATGCCTTCATCGAGGGCGGCGCGGACGCACTTGCGTGGCGACCTCGTTCTCGACCTGCGAGCCGTGGGTGAGCCAGTTGCCGTAGGTGATCTCCGAGATCTTGAGACCACTGTTGCCGAGGTATCGAAATTCCATACCTCCGAGCCTAGTCAGACGCTAGGTACGCCGCGGGGCGGGCGGCAGCCGACGGTCCAGCCACGACACCAGGCCGAAGACCGCGAGGAACAGCACCAGCACGCCGAGGCACACCACCGCGACGTCTCCCCACCCGTTCGTCCTCCGCGTCCAGGAAGGGGTAGGGCACCCAGCCGGAGACCTCCCCGACGACCAGCGTCCAGACCAGCCACGCCACCTGGCCACGCCATGGCGAGGACGATGTCGCGACCGCGTACGGCGGGACGCGGGCCGGCCAGCAACCAGACGAGGACCGCCAGGACCGGCACCACCATGTGCAGCAGCTTGTCCGCGGTCCAGTCGGCGCCCTCGAGATCGAGCAGCGGGCGCAGCAGGAAGAAGTGCACGACCCCGGTGACGGTGATCCCGGCGACCCCGGCGAGGCGGATGATCCGCAGCCACGGCGTCGTGCGGTCCGGGTGGCGCGCGAGCATCACGGACGCGACGGCGACGAGGAAGTTGCTCTGGATGGTGAAGTAGGAGACGAAGCGACCCAGGCGCGCCGCGAGGCCGGGCGGGTCCTCCTCGACCAGCACGGCCGAGCCCTGGACCACCAGCACCAGCTGGAGCAGGAGGGCGACGATCGCGGCGACCGCCACCGTCCCGTGGGCGACGCGCGCGCGTTCGAGATCCACGCGGGGAGCGTATCGCTCAGTCGAGGACGACGAGCACGTCCGAGTCCTGCACGACATCCCCGACGGTGACCTTGATGGCGGTGACCACGCCGGCTCGCTCGGCGAGCATCGGGATCTCCATCTTCATCGACTCCAGCAGCACCACGGTGTCGCCCGCCTCGACGCGGTCCCCGACGGCGACGTCGATCGACAACACGTTGGCGACGAGCTCGGAGACGATCTCGAGGGACTTGGAGCGAGCCATGCTCATGGACGCTAGCGGTTACCGGGGCGTACGCCCGGTTCGCGGGGCTGCGAGCGGGCCGCTCAGAGCTCGGCGAACCGGCTGGGCTCGGGCCGGTGCGGACCGGCCTCCTCCGCCCGCCGGCCGCGGCTGCCGCGCGGACCGGTCAGCCACAGGTCGGCGCGGATCACGACGTAGCCCAACGGCAGGCCCACGGCCAGGGCGTACGCCGCCCGCAGCACCGCCTCGACGTAGGAGCTGTCCGGAGCGACCAGCACCGTGGCCATGGGCACGGTGGCCGCGACACCGAAGGCGCAGACCCACCAGCCCTGGCGGCGGCGGGCACGCACGTGGGTCCCCCACACCAGGGCGGGGATGCCGAGCAGGGCGACCAGCGGACGCGGGAAGGCGCCGATCCGGGCGGTCGTCCAGTCCACGAAGTCGAGCACCGAGGAGACGAAGCTCTGGGCGCCGTAGCGGCGCAGCAGCTCGGCGTACGCCATCGTCGCGAGGAGGACGCCCAGCCCGATGGCGACCACGATCACACCGCGCCGACCGAGGCCGTGCAGGCCCGCGCCGAGGCGGTAGACGATCGCGAAGGCCAGCACGAGGGCCACGAGGAGGGCGGCGATGTCGAAGCGCGCGATCGCCACGGTGGGTTCGAAGCCGACCGCGGCCAGCGCGGTCACCGCCGAGATCGCGGTGGCGACCAGGACCTCGCGCACCGACCGCAGGAACGTGATGGCCGGGACGGTGGCCATCACGGCGTAGACACCGCCGACCGCGCAGGTCATCACCGCGGCCCCCGTGGGCAGCACCTCGCCACCGACGAGCACGCTCGCGACGCCGAGGGTCAGCGCCAGGCCGGCGGCGATCAGCGCCCGGCCGGCCGTACGCGTGGCGAGCAGCCAGGAGAGGGAGGTGACCACGGCGACCGAGCCCGCGCCGTCCAGCCAGCCCGGTGTCGGGGCGACGTCGCTGAGCGACCGAGTCGTCACCGATGATGCCCGGCAGCGCCGACCACGCCAGGGCGAGGGTGCCGACGAGCAGGATCGCGATCCACAGCGCGAGCAGCCAGGCGACCGGTCCCTCGGCAGGAGGGGGGTCGCTCGGTGGCTGGGGAGAACGGTCCGCGGCCGGTTCGGGGGCGGTCTTCTCAGGGGCGGTCTTCTGGGCGGTCTTCTGGGCCGCACGCCGCTGGCGTCGCGTCGGCGGCCGCTCGGCAGCCCGCTTGCCGCGGGACGACCCGCGGGGGCTGTCGCTGGTGGGGGAAGACACGTCGGACGAGGCTACAGCCGGCGGTTGGCCAGCGACGGATTGGTGCGCCGCGCCTCGAGGAGGTCCTCACGACCGAGCACGGCCTCCAGGCTCTCCTCACCGCCGCCCGCCGCGGCCAGCACCTGGCCCAGCGGACCGACCACGAGCGAGTGGCCGCAGTAGCGCGGCTCGGGCTGGGCGGCGCCGACCACGAAGCACGTGTTCTCGATCGCCCGCGCGGTCAACAGGGTCCGCCAGTGGTCGACCTTGCGCTCGCCGGGCAGCCAGGCGGCGGGCACGACGATCACCTCGGCGCCCTCGTCGACCAACGCCCGCGCCAGCTCGGGGAAGCGCAGGTCGTAGCAGGTCATCAACCCGACCTGCCACCCCGCGACCTCGACGACGACGGGCTCCGTCGCACCGCCGGTGAGCCGGTCGGACTCGCGGTAGCCGAAGGAGTCGTAGAGGTGGATCTTGCGGTACGACGCCTCGCTCCCACCGCGGACGACCAGGGTGTTGAAGGGTCGTGCGGGATCCCCCGAGGTCTCGAACATCCCCGCCACGGCAGTGGTGGCAGCGGCCCCGGCCACCTCGGCGAGCGCGGTGGCGAACGGTCCGTCGGCCGCCTCGGCGAAGGCGCTGACGTCCGAGCCGGCCTCGCCGAAGTCGCGCGCGAAGGCCTCGGGCAGCACGACCAGGTCGGCGCCGGGGGTGACCGCCTCGGCCAGCCGCGCCCGGTTGGCCGCGGGGTCGAGCCCGCTCGCCCACTGGTGCACCCGGATCCGCAGCTCCTCTGCCATGGGCCCAGCCTGCCAGAGCCGACTGGGAGGATGCGGTCATGCACTTCGACCTCACCGCCGCGGGCTTCAGCGGGGTGATCCTCGCCGGGGGCACGGCGGCGCGGATGGACGGGGTCGACAAGGCGAGCGTCGAGCTCGGCGGGCGGACGCTGCTGGCCCTCGCGATCGACGCCTTCCTCGACGCCGACGAGGTCGTCGTCGTCGGCCCCGACAGCGTCCCCACCTCCCGCCCGGTCACCACCGTGCGGGAGGACCCGCCGCGCGGCGGACCGGTCGCCGGACTGCTCACCGGCCTCGACGCGCTGCTGCGCCCGCCCCGGCTGGTCGGCGTGCTGGCGGTCGACATGCCCCGCGTGACGGCGTACACCCTGCGCCGGCTGCGGGAGGCGAGCGTCGGCCACGACGGCGCCTTCCTCACCGATGCCGACGGTCGCCGCCAGCTCGCGGGGGTGCTGGACGTACGCCGTCTCGCGCAGGTGCGACCCGGGCTCGAGGAGCAGCACGGGATGGCGCTGCACCGGCTGCTCGCGCCGCTGGACCTCGCGCTCGTGCCCGCGATCGACGACGAGGCGGTCGACATCGACTCGTGGGCCGATCTGCGCGACCTGCAGCCGTGAGCCTTGCCCACCTGCCGTGGTGTGCGAGACATTGGGCTCGTGAACCTTCACGACTGGATCGATGAGCTCAGCGACGTCCTCGACGTCGAGACCGAGGTCGATGAAGGCTTGATCCTGGACCTTGCCCGCTCGGCCGCCAACAACGTGCAGAAGACCGCGGCGCCGATCACCGCCTACCTCCTCGGAGTCGCGGTCGGAGCCAACGAGGCCAACCCGGAGGCGACCGAGAAGCTCGCCGCCCGCGCGCAGGCGCTCGCCGAGAGCTGGGACCGCCCGGCCGACGCCCCCGACCCCGACGACATCGACGACGAGGTCCCCGACGACGCCGGCGTCGACCACTCCTCCGACACCTTCGAGGAGTGACGTGCGCGCAGTGATCGCCTCCGGCACCGGGGGCCCTGAGGTCCTGTCCGTCGGCGAGGTCCCCGACCCCCGACCGCAGGCCGGCGAGGTCCTGATCGACGTCGTCGCGACCGCGGTCAACCGCGCCGACACCCTGCAGCGCAAGGGCGCCTATCCGCCCCCGCCCGGAGCGTCGGACGTCATCGGGCTCGAGTGCAGCGGCCGCATCGCCGAGCTGGGCGACGGTGTCGAGGGCTGGGCGGTCGGCGACGAGGTGTGTGCCCTGCTCGCCGGTGGTGGGTACGCCGAGCGCGTGGCCGTGCCGGTCGGCCAGGTCATGTCGGTCCCGGCCGGCGTCTCGCTGGTCGAGGCGGCCTCGCTGCCCGAGGTCGCGTCGACCGTGTGGTCCAACGTCTTCATGACCGCCCACCTGCGCAGCGGCGAACGCTTCCTCGTGCACGGCGGCGCCGGTGGCATCGGCACGATGGCGATCCAGCTGGCGACCGCGCGCGGCGCCTCGGTGCTGGCCACGGCGGGCTCGCCGGAGAAGCTCGAGCTGTGCCGGTCGCTCGGCGCGACCCCCATCTCCTACCGCGACGACGACTTCGTCGAGGTCCTCCGCGAGGCCGGCGGTGCCGACGTCATCCTCGACAACATGGGCGCGAAGTACCTCGGGCGCAACGTCGACGCCCTCGCCACCGGCGGCCGGCTGGTCGTCATCGGGATGCAGGGCGGCGCCAAGGGCGAGCTCGACCTCGGCGTGCTCCTGCGCAAGCGCGCCTCGGTCACCGCGACCTCGCTGCGCTCGCGACCCGTCACCGAGAAGACCGCGATCTGCTGCGGGGTCGTCGAGAACGTCTGGCCGCTGGTCGCCGACGGCTCGATCCGCCCGATCGTGGAGACCACGCTCCCCCTGGAGTCGGTGGCCGAGGCCCACCAGCTGATGGAGGACGGCGGGCACGTCGGGAAGATCGTGCTGACGCTCTGAGACCGCTCGTCGGCATCCAGGCCCCCACTAGGGTTGTCGCCATGACCGAGCAGCAGCAGCCCACACCGGTGTCCGGCGGCCACGCCGAGGAGCAGGTGGTCGTGGTCGGACCCGACGGCCAGCCCATCGGCACCATCCCGGCGAGCGCACTCCCGGCGATGACCCAGCAGGCCGACGGCGACGACGACGGACCACGGTGAGCAGCGTGAGCCGCACATCACCGAGCTGGTCGAGCAGCCCGCCAAGGTGATGCGGATCGGCAGCATGATCCGCCAGCTGCTCGAGGAGGTGAAGGCCGCTCCCCTCGACGAGGCCAGCCGGCAGCGCCTCAAGGAGATCCACGCCGCGTCCATCAAGGAGCTCGAGTCCGGACTCGCCCCCGAGCTCGTCGAGGAGCTCGAGCGCCTCTCGCTCCCCTTCACCGACGACGGCGTGCCCTCCGAGGGCGAGCTCCGCATCGCCCAGGCCCAGCTCGTCGGCTGGCTCGAGGGGCTCTTCCACGGCATCCAGACCGCGATCTACGCCCAGCAGATGGCCTCGCGCGCCCAGCTCGAGCAG
Source organism: uncultured Actinomycetota bacterium (assembly GCA_963778975.1). GTDB lineage: Bacteria > Actinomycetota > Actinomycetes > Propionibacteriales > Nocardioidaceae > Nocardioides. The sequence goes on along the minus strand of CAVZWM010000039.1, from coordinate 22,280 downwards.
ATGCGTCGGGCCCTCCCGCCCGGCAGCGGCCACCAGCACGGCGAGCCGGTCGGCATGCCCAACATGCCCGGCGCCCGACGCTCCGTCCGGCCCCGGCGGCGGGATGTACCTCTGAGCCTGATCCGGTCTGACCGCGCGGGGGGTCAGCGGCGAGCGAGACGTCGTACGACGACGAGTCCGAGCAGGCCGATGATCGCGGCCGCCGCACCGGGTGCTGCCATGCGCGCGAAGCCCGGCGGTGCGGACTCCTCGACGCGGGTGAGCGTGGCCTCCGGCGGAGGCGGCGGCTCGACCGACGTGCCCTCGCCGAGGATCTTCTCGATCTTGTCGATCCGGGTCGGGTTGGCGGTGCTGGTGCCACCACAGCTGTCGGCCGCGTAGGGGGCCTCGGTGCCGGTGGCGAGGAAGAGGTAGGTCGTGCCGACGTCGAGGTTGCCCAGGCCGCAGGCGGCGGCGTTGCCGAGGGACTCGACCTGGGTGGAGCGCTCGGGTTCGCCGAGGTAGGCCCGCGAGGCGGTGATCGAGTAGGTGTGGTCGTTGCCCTCGGTCGCCACGGAGTCGATCGTGCCGATGAAGACCGACGTCGGCCTTGTCGACCTGCTGCTCGAGGCCGCCCTGCTTGCAGGTGCACTCGGCCGAGGCGGGGGCACCGACCGTCATGACCAGGCCCAGGCTGAGGCATGCCAGCAGCAGCGCGGCGGCAAGACGGGCGGCTCGGGTCATGGTCGCAACCCTAGCGAGCGTCGAGGTCGAAGAGCTCGGCGAGGACGGCTGCCACGCCGTCCTCGTCGTTGGCGGGCGCGACGTGGTCGGCGAGGTCGAGCACCGACGGGTGCGCGTTGGCCATGGCGTACGACGTGCCCGCCCACTCCAGCATCGGCAGGTCGTTGGGCATGTCACCGAAGGCCAGCACGTCGGTCGCGACGACCCCCATCTCCTCGGCCAGCGCGGCCAGCCTGGTGGCCTTGGTGACGCCTGCGGCGCTGATCTCGACCAGGGCGAACGACGAGGACCAGGTGGTCACGACCTGGTCGCCGACCACGGCCTCGACCTGCTCCCAGAACTCCTCGGGATCGAGCTCGTGGTGCACGGCGAGGATCTTCACGACGTCGTCGCGGAAGATGTCGGCGAAGTCACCGCGGAAGCGCTCGGCCCGGTCGTCGGGGTGGCTCGGGAAGTCGACCTCGCTCGCCCACCCGGAGGTGTGCTCGATCGCGAAGCGCGTGCCGGGCACGGCTGCGCGGACCTGCTCGGCGATCGAGATGCCCACCTCGCGCGGCACCGCGCGGAAGTCGCGCACCCGCCGCGCGGAGACGTCGTACACGATCCCGCCGTTGCTGCAGATCGCCAGCCCGTGGCCGCCGACGTCGTCCCAGAGGTTCTCCATCCAGCGGATCGGTCGGCCGGTGGTGAAGACGACGGGGACGCCGCGCGCATCCAGCTCCTCGAGCACCCGGCGGGTGCGGTCGGTGACGGTGCCGTCGGAGTGGAGCAGCGTGCCGTCGAGGTCGGTGGCGACGAGGCGCGGCACCTCACCCATCGATCGGGAACCAGCGCGACATCTCGACCGCGGCACCGTCGTCGAGGACCGACGCCGTGACGTGGTCGGCAACCGCCTTGACCTCGTCGACCGACTGGCCCATCGCGACCCCGCGGCCGGCCCAGCCGAGCATCTCGATGTCGTTGCGGCCGTCGCCGATGGCGAGTACGTCGGCCGCGCTGAGGCCGATCCGGTCGACCACGTGCTGCAGTCCCGAGGCCTTGGAGACGCCGACCGGGGAGAGGTCGAGCCAGGCGGTCCAGCCGACGACGTAGTCGGTGCCGTGCAGGCCGAGTCGGGCGCCGAGCTCGACGAAGTCCTCCGCGGTCGCGTCGGGGTCGCGGATGATCACGCGGCTGACGGGCTGGCCGACGATGTCGTCGACGTGGGTGATGACCTGCTCGCCGGTGAGCTCACCCGCGGGGAAGACCCGGTTGACGCGGTAGCCACCGATGCCGCGTTCCTCCACGGCGACCAGGGCGCTCGGGTGGTGCTTGAGCACCGCGGCGACGGCGGGCGCGGCGTCGAAGGTGTCCTCGTGGACGACCTCGGTGGGCGGGTAGCGGAAGACCACCGCGCCGTTGGAGGCCACGATCCAGAGCCGGTCGGTCCCCTCGCGCGGGAGGTCGAGCAGGTCGGCGATCCGCGTCATGCCGTGCGGCGAGCGGCCGCTGGCCAGGATGATGTGCGCGCCCGCGTCGAGAGCGCGGTGGACCGCGTCGTAGACGGGCGCCGGGATCGTCTCGTAGTCCTCGGTCTGGCCGTCGACCCACTTCAGCAGGGTGCCGTCGATGTCGAGGGCGACGGCCTGCGGGGTCCAGTCGGGAGCGGGGCTTCGTGACAGCCGCTGCGCGCCTTGCTCAACCACCGACGGGGACCATCACTTCCAGGCCGCCGAGGTAGGGGCGCAGCGCCTGCGGCACGGTGACCGAGCCGTCCTCGTTCTGGTGGGTCTCCAGGATCGCGACGATCGCCCGGGTCACGGCCGTCAGCGTGCCGTTGAGGGTGGCCACCGGGGTCGTCCCGCTCTCGCCGCGGGTGCGGATGTCGAGGCGGCGGGCCTGGAAGTCGGTGCAGTTGGACGTCGAGGTGAGCTCGCCGTAGCCCTGCCGGCTCGGGATCCACGCCTCGCAGTCGAACTTGCGCGACGCGCTCAGCCCGAGGTCGCCCGCGGCGGTGTCGATGATGCGGTAGGCGAGCTCGAGCTTGTCGAGGAACTCCCGCTCCCACGCCAGCAGCCGCTGGTGCTCGGCGTACGACTCCTCGACGGTGGTGTAGACGAACATCTCGACCTTGTCGAACCAGTGCACCCGCCAGATGCCCTTGGTGTCCTTGCCGTGGCTGCCGGCCTCCTTGCGGAAGCAGGGGCTGAAGGCGGCATAGCGCAGCGGCAGCGACCCGGCGTCCAGGATCTCGTCGGAGTGGTAGGCGGCCATCGGCACCTCGGAGGTGCCGACGAGGTAGAGGTCCTCGCCCTCGATGCGGTAGACGTCGTCGGCCGCCTGGCCGAGGAAGCCGGTGCCCTCCATCGCGCGCGGACGGACGAGCGAGGGTGCGGCGGCCTGGATGAAGCCGGCGGCACGCGCCTGGTCCATCGCCATGTTGACCAGGGCCAGCTGGAGCTGGGCGCCGATGCCGGTGAGGAAGTAGAACCGCGAGCCGGAGACCTTGGCGCCACGCTCGAGGTCGATCGCGCCGAGCAGCTTGCCGAGCTCGACGTGGTCGCGCGGCTCGAAGTCGAACTCGCGCGGCGTGCCGACGTGCTCGATGACGGTGTAGTCCTCCTCGCCGCCGGCGGGCGCGGCGTCGTCGGCGACGTTGGGGATGCCCCGGATCGCCGCGTCCCAGGCCTCCTCGGCCTCGTTGCGGGCGGCCTCGGCGGCCTTCACCCCGGCGGCGAGCTCCTTGACCTGCGCGAGCAGGGCCTGCTTCTCCTCGCCCTGCGCCCGGGCCACCAGCGCACCGCTCGACTTCTGCTCGGCCCGCTTGGCCTCGAAGTCGGCGATCGCCTGCCCGTCGTACGCCGTCTGCCGCGAGCGCGTGATCGACGACGTCGGTGGACAGCCCACGCTTGGCCTGACCCGCTCGCACACGGTCAGGATCGTCACGGAGCAGGCGGGGATCGATCATCTCGGGGTCCCCGCGGCGAGGGGAGCGAAGCGAGGCTCGTCGTGGGGTGAGGTCATGGCGTCAGGCTATCTGGGAGGCATACTTCACCGCGTGCTGGACGCCCCTCGCAGAATCCCCCTGATCTTGGCAGCGCTGTGCCTGCTCGGGTTCGCCGCGCTCGCGTGGGCGGTGACGGGTGACCGGTCGCCGCTCGACCAGCTCGACCAGTGGGGGCGCACCGGGGAGGACTGGGCCGATGACAACGGGTCCTTCGTCCGGGCCCTGCGCGTCATCGAGCTGGGCTTCAACACCATCGGGATGACGGTCCTGACATCGCTGGTGGCCGTCTGGCTGTTCGTCCGCGGTCAGCGCCGCGCCGCCGTCTTCGCCGTCGTGGTCATGATCGTGACCGCCCTGACCACCACCGTGCTGAAGCTCTGGCTCGGCCGCGACCGGCCCGAGTGGCAGGACACGTTCGGTCTCCACTCCACGCAGAGCTTCCCGTCCGGACACGCGTCCTCGGCCGCAGCCTTCGCCGGCATCCTCATCACCCTCGCCGTGCTCTTCATCCGGCGCGCCAACATGCGCCGCATCGCGGTCATCGTGATCGCCTCGTGGTGGCTCCTGGTCTGCGCCGACCGCATCTTCCTCGGCCGGCACTTCCCCACCGACGTGATCGCCGGCTCTCTCCTCGGCTTCGCGATGGTCCTCCTGGGCCTGGCCTTCCTCGACCCGCGGCCGCGCTCCATCGCCGCCACGTCGGAGCCGTTGCCCGAGGTCTACGCCTCCGAGCGCCGGCTGGCGGTGATCCTCAACCCGATCAAGGTCGAGGACGTCGGCCAGTTCCGCGCGACCGTGGCCGCGATGGCCAAGGAGTCGGGCTGGTCCGAGCCGACCTGGCAGTACACCACCATCGAGGACCCGGGCTCCGGCATGGCCGACCAGGCCGCGGTCTCCGGCGCCGACCTGGTCATGGTGTGCGGAGGCGACGGGACCGTGCGCGAGGTGTGCGCCGAGCTCGCCGGCACCGGCATCCCGGTCGGGATCATCCCCGCCGGCACCGGCAACCTGCTCGCCCGCAACCTCGGCATCCCGCTCTACCTCCGCTCGGCCATCGACGTCGCGCTCAACGGTCAGGACCGCGCGATCGACCTGGTCAATGTCGGCGGCGACGGGATCGAGGACACCCACTTCATGGTCATGGCCGGCATGGGCTTCGACGCCGCGATCATGGAAGGCGTCAACGACGACATCAAGAAGAAGATCGGCTGGGTCGCCTACATCCTCTCGGGGCTCCGTTCCCTGATGTTCCCTGCGGTCAAGGTCGAGATCACCGTGGACGACGAGCCCACGACGATCCACCGCGCCCGCACCGTGGTGGTCGGCAACGTCGGCTACCTCCAGGCCGGCATGCCGCTGCTGCCCGACGCCTCGATCGACGACGGCCTGCTCGACGTGGTGATCCTGCACCCCAAGCGCTTCGTGTCGTGGATCCCGCTCGCCGTCAGGGTGCTCCGCAAGAGCCAGAGCGTCGACGAGCTCATCGACCGGCGTACCGGTGCCCGGGTGCGCATCAAGGCCCACACCGACACCCCCCGCCAGCTCGACGGCGACTCCATCGGCCTGGGCCGCGAGCTCTGGATGGAGTGCGTGCACGGCCGGCTGCTGGTGCGTGTGCCGCGCTGACCGGGCGCTACCCGGCGCGTAGGCCGCCGGCGTGCACGGCGCTGGCCAGGCTCGGCGCGAGCGGAAGTCGAGGCAGCAGCGTGGCCTGGACGGCGTGGTAGAGGTCGGGCTTGCCGGGCCACACACTCGCCGCGGGTCGGTTGGCTGGGTCGAGCTCGTGGTGCCACGAGCCCGCCTCGAGGTCGATGACGTGATCGCGTACGTACGACCACCACGTGCGGTAGTGGTCGTCGTACGACGCCTCTCCCGTCCGCTCGTGCAGCGCGGCCGCCGCGGCGACCGCCTCGGCCGCCACCCAGTGCATCCGTGCACGTACGACGGGGCGTCCGTCCCAGTCGGTGGTGTAGACGAAGCCGGGCGCACCGTCGCTCGACCACCCGTCGGCGACCGCACGGTCGAAGAGCAGGACCGACGTGGGCAGCAGCGAGGCCGGGGCGTCCGCGCCGAGCGATGCCTCGAGGTCGAGGAGCAGCCGTGACCACTCCAGCGCGTGGCCGATCGTCGCGCCGAAGGGCTTGAAGGCGTCGTCGGGCCGGTCGCGGTTGAGCTCGAGGTCGGGGGCCCACGTCGCGTCGAAGTGCTCGGGCAGGCGGCCGTCGTACGCATCTGCCAGGGCGACCACGAAGTCGGCGATCCGGCCGGCGCGCTCGCGCCACGTCGGACGACCGGTGACGTCCGCGACCGCGAGCATCGCCTCGACCGCGTGCATGTTCGCGTTGAGGCCGCGGTAGGGGTCGGCCTGCTGCCAGGACGCGTCCCACCGGTCGAGGCACCGGCCGGTCCCCTCGTCCCAGAACCGCTCCTCGAACACCGCCTCGGCCTCCGCCAGCAGGGCTGCGGCTCCCTCGACGCCGGCCAACACGCCGCTCGACGCGGCCAGCATCACGAAGGCGTGGTCGTAGGCCGACTTGCCCGCGGCGCGGTCGGGGACTCCCTCCGACGACCCGGCGGTGAACCAGCCACCGTGGTCGGAGTCGTGCAGGGGTCCGGTGAGTCCCGCGAGCGCTCCGGCGGCCAGGTCGGCACTGCCGGGGACGCCCAGCAGCACCCCGAGGCTGTTGACGTGCACGGTCCGCGCGGTGATCCAGGTCCGGATCCCCTGGTCGAGGTCGGGACGGCCGCGGTCGTCCAGCCACGCCGCGCCGCCCAGCGGGTGGGCGACCCGGGCGCCGAAAGCGAGGAGGCGGCGGCACTCGGCGTCCAGCCACTCCCGGTGGCCCGGGTCCTCACGCAGGCTCATGGATCCCCCTACGGTCGTGCGTGCTCGATCGCCTCGGACTCCTCGGGCGAGAGCTGCTGCTCGCACGACCAGCCGGAGACGGACTTGGCATAGGTGCGCGCCTCGCTGCGGCCGTGGATCGAGGTGAGCACGACGCCGTGCCCCGCGTCGTCCAGCAGGGCGAGGCTCCAGCTCAGGTGGCCGCCGACGTCGCCGAACGCGTCGTAGCGGACCACCGACAGGTGGCGCAGCGCGTCGGCGTTCTCGGCCTTGAGCGCGGCGACCTCCTGGCGCAGGCCGTGGACGTCCTCGGGGAGGGCATCGACGCCGGAGACACCCGCCGGGGTCCTGGTCCGGCGCAGGGCCAGGCCGGCCAGGACACACGCGACGGCGGCAAGAACCAGGGCGATCACGGCAACGACGGGCACGTGCTGACCCTATGACCGGGTGGCGGTCACGGGCCGTCGGACACGGCCGGTCGTGCCAGACTCGCAGCCGTGAGTGCAGTCGAGATCGGGACGTTGAGGAAGATCGCCTACCAGGGCGAGCCGGGCGCCAACTCCCACCTGGTCTGCCAGCAGGCCTACCCCGACTGGGAGCCGTGGCCGTGCGCGTCCTTCGAGGACGCCTTCGCCGCCGTCGAGAACGGCGATGCCGACCTCGCGATGATCCCGATCGACAACTCGATCGCGGGTCGGGTGGCCGACATCCATCACTTCCTTCCGACGTCCAGCCTGCACATCGTCGGCGAGCGGTTCCTGCGGATCCAGTTCTCCCTGATGGCGCAGCCGGGCGCCGACATCTCCGCGCTGCGGACCGTGCACAGCCACGTCCACGCGCTGGGCCAGTGCCGCGGCGTCATCCGCGAGCTGGGCCTCACCCCCGTCGTCGCCGGCGACACCGCGGGAGCGGCCCGCGAGGTCGCCGAGCTCGGCGACCCGACCCAGGCCGCGATCGCGCCTCCGCTGGCTGCCGACATCTACGGCCTGGAGATCCTGCGCGACGAGATCGAGGACGAGGACCACAACACGACCCGCTTCGTCGTCCTCTCCCGCGACTACGACGAGGCGCCCCGCGACAACGGGCCGGTCATCACCACCTTCATCTTCAACGTCCGCAACCTGCCGGCGGCGCTCTACAAGGCGCTCGGCGGCTTCGCGACCAACGGCGTCAACATGACCAAGCTCGAGAGCTACATGGTCGGCGGCCACTTCACGGCCACCCAGTTCCTCGCCGAGGTCGACGGCCATCCCGGCGACGAGCGGGTCAGGAACGCGCTGGAGGAGCTCGCCTTCTTCACCACCGAGGTCAAGGTGCTGGGCGTCTACCCGGCGGACGCCTTCCGGGCCGAGTGAACGGCGCCCGCCCCCGGCTGGGAGGATCGAGCGCGTGATCGACCCTCTCGTGGTGGCCCTGGCCTTCGGCGCGATCTTCGTCGTCGAGCTGCCTGACAAGACCTTCATCGCCACCCTGGTCATGTCGACCAAGATGCGCCCGCTCTTCGTCTGGATCGGTGTCGCCCTCGCGTTCCTGGTGCAGACCGCGGTCGCGGTCGGGCTCGGCAAGGCGGCGTCCTTCCTGCCCGAGCAGCTGGTCCACGTCGTGGCCGCACTGATGTTCGTCATCGGCGCGATCATCCTGTTCCGCGAGGCCCGCACGGCCGACGCGGACGAGCCGGAGACCGAGAGCGAGTACGCCGCCAAGGCCGACGCCGGCGCGCACGGCTTCCGGGTCGTCGCCACGTCCTTCCTCGTCCTGTTCGCGGCGGAGTGGGGCGACCTGTCGCAGCTGCTGACCATCTCGCTGGTCGCCAAGTACGACGACCCGGTGTCGGTGTTCCTCGGCGCCTGGGGCGCGCTGCTCGCGGTCTCCGGCCTCGCGGTGATCGTCGGCCGCGTCCTGCTCCGCCACATCAAGCTCTCGGTGCTCCACTACGTGGGTGGGACGGTCTGCGTCCTGATGGCAGTCTTGACCGTGTGGGAGATGACGCGCTGACACCCGGCCACCTGGACCAGGTCCTCGAGCACTACGTCGCCGTCAACGGCGACCACCCGATGACCGACGCGGACGACGCCTACGTCCGCGAGCACTTCGTCCCGGCCTCCCCCGCCGTGCTCGCCGACATCGCTGCCGGCCGCCTGCCGCTGCCGTCGTACGTCCTCATCGACGGCACGCCGATGGTCCCCGCGGACCACGGCCGGCTCGCCGAGCTGGCCGGCGGTGCCGATGCCCTGCCCGACTGGTTCCTCGCCTTCTGGCCCGACGACCCCGCCACCGGTGCGGCCGAGTGGGCGCACTACGCGTCGGGGCAGTACGTCTGCCTGCGCGAGGTGACGCCCGGTACGGATCAGGCAGCGGGCCGCGCGCGTCGCGGAGGCGGCCGCCGCGGTCGACCTGCTGCGCGCCGACCCGCACGACCCGATCGGGCGCGGGATGCTCGGCGAGGCCGTCGACGGCGTGATCGCCGTCCCCGGGCTCGACTCGCTGCTGCTGCCGATGACGGCGTACGACCGGCTGCGCTTCGGCGGTCCGACGGTGCGCGAGACCTGGGTCGACGGGCCGCGCAAGGAGTTCCTCACCCCGGCCTTCCCGCCGTGGCCGCTGCGCACCGAGCGCCTGGTGCTGCGGCCCTTCGAGCTGGCGGACGCCGACGCGTACGTCGAGGCCTGGGCCTCCCAGGAGTGGACCAGCCTGCTGCTGAGCCTCCCGATGAACCGCGCCGAGGTCGTCGAGATGGTCCGTCGCCGGACCGACCCCGGAGACGGCCAGTTCATCGGCATGGCGGTCGAGCACGACGGCGCCGTGGTCGGCGACTCGATGCTGCACCTGCAGGGCACCGGGCTCAGCGAGGGCGAGATCGGCTGGACGATCCTGCCCGAGCACGCCGGTCGCGGCTTGGCCACCGAGGCCGCCCGCGAGGTGCTGCGGCTGGCCTTCGAGCACTACGGGCTGCGCCGGGTGGTCGCCAACCTGGACGCCCGCAACGACCGCTCCGCCGCGCTCTGCCGACGGCTCGGGATGCGCCTGGAGTGCCACAAGCGCGGCGACTTCTGGTCCAAGGGTGTCTGGACCGATTCCTTCGAGTACGCCCTGCTCGCCGACGAGTGGCATGCCGGGCTGGCCTGATCCAGCGGAGCTCAGCGCCGCAGCTGCGGCGGATCCGGCCCCTGGCGCGACGGTCCCGGGGCCACAACCGCCGCACGTGTGCTGGGGTTGTGGACGAGGCGTGCGCGGTGAGGACCGACCCGGGCACGATCCGGGGCATGGACGACCCGGCCACCGACACCTCGGACTTCGACCCGACCACGCCGTTCCGGCGTCGTACGGCCCTCGCCGCAGGCGTCACGCCGAAGCAGCTGCGCGGCCCGGGCTACCGCGTCGTGCTGCCGGGTGCCTACGTGGCTGCGTCCACGACGGTCACTCCACTCGTACGCGTCCGGGCGGCGCTGCTGCCCTACGGCGACGCGGCCTGGGCCAGCCACGCCTCGGCGGCGCGGGTCCACGACCTGCCGATCCCGACCATCGCGATGGAGCACGTGAGCGTCCCCCGGCCCGGTCAGCGACGACGGCACCAGGGCGTCAAGGTCCATGTCGGCGGCCCAACAGCGCGGACGCGGCTCGTCCGGGGCGTGCGGGTGTCGGAGCCGAACACCCTCTTCGTCGAGATGGCGGCCCTGGTCGGGCTGGTCGACCTCGTGGTCCTGGGGGACGCGATGATCCGACGCGGGCTGGTCACCTCCGACATCCTCGTCGCCTTCTGCGCCTCGGCCGCGCACCCGGCGGCAGGCGCGGCTCGGCGCGCCGCGTCGTACGTCCGGCGCGACGTGGACTCACCCATGGAGACCAGGCTGCGCATGCTCCTCGTGCTCGCCGGCCTGCCGGAGCCGCAGGTCAACCTCAAGATCCGCGACGAGGACGGCGAGGTGCTCCGGAAGTACGACCTGTCCTATCCAGCCGTGCGGGTGGCGGTCGAGTACAACGGCAAGGTCCACGTCCTCACCCCCGGGGCGTGGGAGGCGGACCTGGAGCGGCGAGATGCCATCGACGACGACGGCTGGCGGCTCCTGCCCGTGATCAGCTCCGGGATCTACAGCACTCCCGAGCAGACGCTTCGCCGTGTCCACCAGGTGCTCCTGGCTCGAGGGCTGCCCGGGGTGCCCACCCGCCTGGGTGACGAGTGGCGCGCCCACTTCCCCGGCCACGCCGACGCGGCCTGAGCAGCTGCGGCGGATCTGGCCCCGGCAACCCCGCGTTGCAGGGCAACAACCGCCGCACGTGCTCGCGGGCGAGCACCCGCAATCCCCCGCTAGAGTCCGGTCATGGTCTCCACCCCCACTGCCCCCCACGGCGCTGACAGTGAAGTCGGCCGGCTGGCCACGGTGATGCTCCACCGCCCCGGCAACGAGCTCAAGCGGCTCACCCCGCGCAACAACGACCGGTTGCTCTTCGACGGCATCCCCTGGGTCAGCCGGGCGCAGGAGGAGCACGACGCCTTCGCCGCCACGCTGCGCGACCGCGGCGTCGAGGTCCTCTACCTCACCGAGCTGCTCACCGAGACCCTCGAGAGCGAGCTGGCGCGCAACCACGCGATCACCAGCGCGCTCAGCGGCCTCCACCTCGGCGACACCCTGAGGCGCTACCTCGCCCAGGCGCTGCGCGACCTCTCGCCCGCCGAGCTCACCGACATCCTGACCTCCGGCGTCCGCAACGACGAGGTCCGCGGCGGCCACGGGCTGGTCACCAGCCTGCTGAGCCCCTACGACTTCCTCATCGACCCGCTGCCCAACCTGCTGTTCACCCGCGACTCCAGCGTGTGGGTCCGCGACCGGGTGGCGATCACCAGCCTCGCGATGCCCGCGCGCAAGCGCGAGACGCAGCTGACCGAGCTGATCTACACCGAGCACCCGCGCTTCGTCGGCACCCGCAAGATCCACGGCTGGCACAACGAGCACGTGGAGGGCGGCGACGTCCTGCTCCTGGCCCCGGGCGTGATCGCGGTCGGCGTCGGGGAGCGTACGACCCCTGCCGGCGTCGAGCGGCTGGCCCGGCAGGTCTTCCACGCCGGGCTCGCCCACACCATGCTGGCCGTGCCGATCGCCCAGGAGCGGGCGACCATGCACCTCGACACCATCTGCACCATGGTCGACGTCGACAAGGTCGTGATGTATCCCAACGTCGCGCACACGCTGCGCGCCGTGACCGTGACCCTGGACGACCGGGGCTCCGACGAGAGCGACCTGACCCTCTCGGTCAGCGACCACGAGCCGTTCCTCGTGGCCGCCGCCAAGGCCATGCAGATCGACACGCTCCACCAGATCGACACCGGTCTCGACCCGGTCACCGCCGAGCGCGAGCAGTGGGACGACGGCAACAACACCCTGGCCCTCGCGCCACGGGTGGCCGTGGCCTACGAGCGCAACGACGAGACCAACGACCGGCTCGAGGACGCCGGCATCGAGGTCGTCCGGATCGCCGGGTCGGAGCTGGGTTCGGGGCGTGGCGGACCGCGCTGCATGAGCTGCCCGATCTCGCGCGAGGCGCTGCCGGTCGACTGAGCCCTGCAGGGGCATCACCCGCAGGCGGGTGGATCGTTGAGACGGCATGACTGCCTCCATCCTCGACGCCCTCGACCCGAGTGACGTCCAGCGCGTCCTGGCCGCCGGTACGGCGCTGACCCTGCCCCAGGGCTGGTCGCCGATCGCCGAGAGCACGCCGGCCGACAAGGCCTACCTCATCACCGACGGTGAGGTCTCCGTCCGCCGCGGTGGCGTCGAGATCGCCACCCTCGGTGCCGGCACCATGGTCGGCGAGGCCGCGATCATCAACCAGAGGCTGAGGTCGGCGACCGTCGTCGCCCTGACCCCGCTGAAGGTCGTCCACTTCACCCGCGAGCGGCTCGACGAGCTGGTGGCGCAGGTTCCTGCCTTCGGGGCGGCCCTGCGCACCGCGGCGGCCGAACGGGTCGGCGACTCGTGATCGAGGTGGGCGAACAGCCCTCCCCCGCGACCGACCCCACCGATGCTGCCGCCTCGATCGAGGCTCTGCTGCTCGGTGAGGCGCCGACGCTGACACGCGTCCAGGTCGCCGAGCAGGCCGGCGTACCTCTCGAGCTCGCCGAGGCGTTGTGGCGCCAGCTGGGCTTCCCGCACCGCAGCGACGACGACGTCGCCTTCTCGCGGTGCGACGTCGTCGCGCTCCGCTCGGCGGACCAGCTGGTCCGGATGGGTGTCCTGTCCGAAGGGTCGCAGGCGGCGCTCGTCCGCACCTGGGGCCGCAGCTACGCCCGGTTGGCGGAGTGGCAGTCCACGCTCCTGGCCGAGCTGGCCGTCGAGGGCGACGACCCCGAGGTCCGCCTCGCCGAGCTCACCACCACCGTGCTGCCGGCCGTGGAGTCGCTGCAGAGCTACGTCTGGCGCCGCCACCTCGCGAGCGCCGCCACCCACCTGGTCCGCGACGCCGCCGTGCTCGACCCGGGTGAGGCCGAGCTCACCGTCTGCTTCATCGACATCGTCGGCTACACCGCCCAGAGCCGCGGGCTCGAGGGGTCCGAGCTCGTCGCCTGGGTCGAGCAGTTCGAGCAGGAGACCACCCTCCTCGTGGTCGACCACGGCGGTCAGGTCATCAAGACCATCGGTGACGAGATCCTCTTCACGGTCGGTGGCCCCGCCGCCGCCGTCGAGATCGCGCTGGCGCTGGCGGCGCGGGGCGACGACGAGGACGACCCCTTCCCGGCGGTGCGGGTCGGCATCGCCCACGGCCCCGTCGTACGCCGCCTCGGCGACGTCTTCGGATCGACCGTCAACGCGGCTGCCCGGCTCACGTCGGTGGCCCGGCCCGGCACGGTGGTCGTCGACCAGGGCGTCCACGACGCGCTCGAGTCCGCCGACGACGAGGCCGCCGGTCTGCGCTGGCGCAAGCTGCGCCGGGTCTCGGCCAAGGGGTTCTCCCACCTCGACGCGTGGCGCGTGAAGCCGCCGCCCGGCGACTCCTGAGCCGACTCGTCACCGTCCGCTGTCGTATTCACCGGACGCCGTTCGTCGGTAGGTTGAGGCGGACACCGGGTCCGCGACCGAGACAAGGAACCGACATGACCGACTACCTCCTCTACTTCAACCAGCAGTGGGTCGGCGACCACACCGAGGAGTGGTTCCGCTCGCGCGCGCCGCTGGCGATGGCGGTCGTCAACGAGATGAAGGCGGCCGGCGTGTACGTCTTCGCCGGGGGCCTCGAGGAGGACGGGCCCGTCTACAGTGCCGATCCCACCGGCGACGAGGTCGTGGTCACCGACGGTCCCTACGTCGAGACCAAGGAGTTCCTCGGCGGCTTCGCCATCGTCGACGTGCCCGACGACGAGACGGCCACGATGTGGGCGGCCCGGATCGCCGAGGGCTGCGGGTGGCCCCACGAGGTGCGCAAGTTCGGGTCGCAGCCCGACTGAACGGGTCGCCGGAGGCATGAAAAACCCGGTCGTTGTCGACGGGGGAAACGACAACGACCGGGCTTCGCCAATCTACTCTGCGCCCGGCGCGCAATACAACCAACGCACCCGGGCGGTTTGCCGGATCAGCGGATCGTGACCTGACGGTTGGCCAGGCCGGCCCGCGCCGACCGTTCCTCGGCGCTCAGGTCGCCGCCCTTGAGGGCCTCGTCGAGGTCCGCGGCGAAGCGGGCGGCCGGCTCCTCGAGGACCTCCGCGCCCGTTCCGAGCGGCAGGTCCCACACCGGGGCGAGCAGTCCGTGGGCGCGGAACATGCCCACGAAGCGCGACCCGTCGGCGACCGAGTCCTGGCCGGCGGCGTGCAGCCGGGCCAGCGCGTCGAGCAGCTGGTCCTCGGGGTGCGGCATCACCCAGCGCAGGTGCTCCTTGGTGCCGACGTTCGTCCAGTAGGCCGCGTCGACGGAGGTCAGGCGGACGGTCGGCATCGCGGCTGCGTTGGCCTGCTCGAGGGCGGCCTCGATGCTGGCGTCGCGCTCCTCGACGTCGTCGATCCAGTAGCCGAAGCCGTCGTGGACGGTGATGTCGAGACTGGTGTCGGTGATCAGGTCCTGCAGGCTCGGGCCCTCGCCCGGCGCGCTGGTCAGGCCCACGATGCCCGGCTCCTCGGTGGCCAGGGCTGCCTCGAGCACGGCGGCGAGGTCGCGGGCCGGGTTGCCGTAGGAGTGCTGGACCTGCAGGCCCAGCCACACGTCCCCGGAGTCGCGGACCATCGCCGGTGCGGCACCGGGCAGCAGCGAGGCCAGGCGGATCGTCCGGCCGCCGTCCTTCAGGGTCAGGGGCGTGGTCGCGGCCGGGACGAGCTCGCGCAGCGCGATCACGTCGCACTCGTCGGGCATGCCCTCGAAGGGACGGGCCACGAAGGTCGGAGCGGCGCCGCCGGCCGCTCCGTGGCAGGCCTTGTAGCGCTTGCCGGAGCCGCAGGGGCAGGGCTGGCGCGGGCCGACCTCGCCGGGAGCGGCGGGTGCGGAGGACTGGGTGCGGTTGCGGGACTTCTTGGCCATGACCCAGAACCTATCCGCCGAGCAGCTCCAGCATGTGAGCCGGGCGGTCGCTGATCACGGCGGTCACCCCGAGGTCGAGGCAGATCTGCAGGTCGTCCTCCGTGTTGACCGTCCAGACGTGGATCTCGCGCCCGGCCTTGACCAGGTGGCGACCGAGCCCGGGGTGCTCGCGCAGCTCCTTGATCCCGGGCCCCATGATCCAGTCGTCGCCGACGAGGGGGCGCAGCATCGGCCAGTGGTGCGCCTTCTCGACCAGCATCACCACGTCGAGCTCGGGCGCGAGCCGGCGCACCCGGGCGACGGCGTTGAAGGAGAAGCTCATGACCCGCGCCGGCGACTCCGCACCGGCCCACCCGAAGTCGTCGAGCGCCTCCACCAGCCGCCGCTCGACCAGCCCGCCGTAGCGCGTGGGGTGCTTGGTCTCGATCGCCAGCTCGACCCGGCGGTCATAGTCCGCGGCCGTCTCGAGCAGCTTGCGCAGGGTGAGGACCCGGCCGGTCTCCGGGTCCTGCTCGGGGGCCTCGTCGTCGAGGTCGGCCCACGGGTTCTTCCACGACGAGAAGTCCAGCTCGTCGAGCTCGGCGAGATTCATCGTCGACACGATGCCGTCGGTGGCCGCCGTACGACGCAGGTTGCGGTCGTGCACGCAGACCAGGTGGCCGTCCGCGGTCAGCCGCACGTCGCACTCCAGCGCCTCGGCCCCCTCGTCGAGCGCCTTCACATAGGCGTCCAGCGTGTGCTCGGGGTTGTCGTGGCTGCTGCCTCGGTGCGCCACGACTTGCGGTCGGGTGCGGGGTTCACGAGCGCGACGGCTGCGCGACGTACGACGCATGCGCTGAGCATGGCACGTCGGACCACCTCCTCGGCGGAGGCGTCAGTGGATCCGGTCGTGCCAGTCCTCGGGCACCCGACCGATCGGCCCCGGCACGGGCTGGTCCTCCGGATGGTGCTGCGGATCGGCGAGCCGTGGCCCGACCACCCCGACGGACCGGGTGAAGTCCCAGTACCAGTCCTCGCCCGGGCTCGAAGCTCTGGATGACCGGGTGCCCGGTCTCGCGGTGGTGGGCGGAGGCGTGCTGGGCGGGGCTGGTGTCGCAGCAGCCGATGTGGCCGCACTGCGCGCACCGGCGCAGGTGCACCCACCAGCCACCGACCGACTCGCACTCCATGCACCCCGGACCCGACGGGGCCACCTCGGGATCGATGCCTGCCGACTCCGTCATGGACCCAGCCAACTCCTCCCGGCGGCCGGCGGCAAGAGCGGCGTCGCCCCGGTCACCGGCCGGCGAGGAATCCCGGCAGCCAGACCGCCTCCCAGGCGGGGATCTCCTGGTGCTCGACCGCGGCCCGCACCGGCGCCCGGTCGGGCGTCCGGTAGCGCCCGTCCGCGCGCTCGAGGTAGCGGTAGTTGACCAGCTCGCGGCGCAGGTAGGCGAAGTCCTCGTGCACCGCCAGCAGGATCTCGTTCACCTCCGGCTCGGAGTAGTCCCGGCCCGGCTCGAAGCGGCTCACCACCTCCAGCAGCACCGCGGCGCGCACCTTCCGCTTCGCCGGCACGACCGCGATCCGCCCGTCGGTGAAGAGCCGCCCGACGAGTCGCTCCTGCGCGGCGCGGGCGGCGTCGTACGCCTCACGATCGGGCGCGGCGGCTGCCTGCACGGCGGCGAGGGCGGCGGTGTAGCTCTCGCCGGTCTCGGCCATGCGCTCACGCACGAGCCGCTTGAAGTCACTGTTCCTGGTCATGGCCATCACCTTCAGCTGCGCTGCGTCCCCAGTACGCCGCTGCAGCAGGCGTGGTCGACATGACGAGGTGGTGCGCCCGAGGATCTGCTCCCCTTCGCCACGGGTGCGCGGGACCGGGGCCTGCGCGTGGGCTGGGCGTTGGACGACGCCCTTGCGGTTGAGTCTCCCAGAGACTCAACCGCAAGGGCCACTCCATTCGGGCGCGTCGAGCCGTCCCGGGACCACCCCGTGGAATTGATCTGACACCGACGGTGGCATGGCCCCACACTGGAGCCATGCCGTCGTCGAGCCAGTGGGTCGCGTTCCTCATCGCGTCCATCCTCTTCATCCAGGTGCCGGGCCCGAGCCTGCTCTTCACCATCGGTCGCGCCCTCACCGTCGGTCGCCGCGAGGCGCTCCTCTCCGTCGTCGGCAACGCGCTGGGCCTGATGGCGCAGGTGGCGTGTGTCGCGGTCGGCCTCGGCGCGATCGTCGCGGCCAGCGCGACGGCGTACACCGCGGTCAAGATCGCCGGAGCGGCGTACGTCATCTGGCTGGGCGTGCAGGCGATCCGCCACCGCAGCGACGCCCGGCTGGCGATGGACTCCGCCGCGCCGCTGCGGCGCGGCCACCCGGTGCGGATCGGGTTCACCGTCGGGGCCACCAACCCCAAGACGGTGGTGTTCTTCGTGGCCTTCCTGCCGCAGTTCACCGACCCGACCGGGCCCGTGGCCCTGCAGACGACCGTGCTCGGCCTGGTCTTCGGCGTCCTCGCGATCGCCTCCGACAGCATCTGGGCGCTGGCCGCCGGGGCCGCACGGACCTGGTTCGCGCGGCGCCCCCAGCGACTCGACACGCTCAGCGCCACCGGCGGCACGATGATGATCGGCCTCGGCGCGACGATGCTGACCGTCGACTGACCGACACGTTGCGTGCGTAGTCTCGCCGGCATGGAGACCGACGCAGAGATCCAGGAGTACGACGTCGTCGTGCTCGGTGGCGGACCGGCCGGCGAGAACGCCGCGCAGTACGCCATCGAGGGCACCGACCTGACGGCCGTGATCGTCGAGCGGGAGCTCCTCGGCGGCGAGTGCAGCTACTGGGCGTGCATCCCGAGCAAGGCGCTGCTGCGACCGATCACGGTGGCCGACCTCACCGCCGACCTCGAGGGCGTCTCCACGGCGCACGTGGCGACGAAGGCCCTGCTCGAGCGCCGCAACACGTGGGTCTCCGCACTACGACGACACGGGGCAGGCCTCCTGGGCCGAGGACACGGGCATCGCGGTCGTCCGCGGCGCCGGGCGCCTCGTCGGCGAGCGAACCGTCGAGGTCACGTCCTCCTCCGGCACCCGCCGGCTGCGTGCCCGCCGCGCGGTGGTGATCGCCACGGGCAGCCAGGCGCACGTCCCGGACGAGTACGCCGACGTCCTGCCCTGGGAGTCGCGCGACGCGACCGGGGTGGTCGAGGTCCCGGAGCGGCTGGTGGTCGTCGGCGGTGGCGTCGTCGCCTGCGAGGCCGCGGTCTGGATGGCCGCCCTCGGCTCGACGGTGACCCTGGTCGTGCGCGGACCCCGACTGCTGGGCCGCGCCGAGCCGTTCGCCGGCGAGGCGGTGCTGGCGGGCCTGCGCGAGCGCGGCATCACGGTCCACCTCGGCGCGAAGGTGAGCGACGTACGTCGTGCGGATCCCGCCGCGACCGGCGTCGGGCGGATCCACGGCGGCACCGTCTCCCTGACCACGTCGGCCGGCGACCTGGAGGCCGACGAGGTGCTGCTGGCCATCGGCCGGGCGCCGCGGCTCGACGACCTCGGGCTCGACTCCGTCGACCTCTCCCCCGACGACGTGACGGGTGGTCGACTGCCCGAGTGGCTGTACGCCGTCGGCGACGCCGGTGGCGGCCCGCCGCTCACCCACTGGGGCAAGCACCGGGCCCGGGTCGTCGGTGCGCGGATCGCGGCGACCGCGGCGGGCGAGGTCGCCTACGAGCCCGACCGGGACGCACCGGTGCCGCAGGTGGTCTTCAGCGACCCCGAGGTGGCCAGCGTCGGGATGACCGAGGCCGAGGCCCGCGACGCCGGGCACGACGTCATCACCTCGCGGGTGCCGACCTCGTCCGCCGCGGGCGTCGGCCTGCTGCGCGACCACGTCGCGGGCGAGTCCCAGATCGTCGTCGACCGGCAGTCCCGGCTGTTGCTGGGTGCCACCTTCGTCGGCTCGGAGGCCGGCGAGCTCGTGCACGCCGGCACCGTGGCGATCATCGGAGACGTCCCCGTGCACGTGCTGCGGCATGCGGTGGCGTCGTACCCGACCGCGAGCGAGCTGTGGCTGCGGCTGCTGGAGGAGCTGCCGCGGGAGTTCCGGATTCCCCCTCGGTAGTCCGTGACGAACGGACCCCGGTCGGGGGCTCCGGAGGGTCCGTTCGTCACGGACTACCGGGAGGGGACGTCAGCCGCGCTCGCGCAGGTAGCGGCCGAAGTGGGGCACGGTGAAGGCGATGCGACCCCGCTCGCCGGAGTAGACCAGGCCCTTCTTGAGCAACGAGTCACGTGCGGGCGAGAGCGACTGCGGCTTCTTGCCGAGCCGGGTTGCCACGTCGGCGCTGGGCACCGCGTCGCCCTCCGCCTCGTCCTGCGCGGCCGCGACCTCGGCCATCGCCATGAGGTAGTCGCGCTCCCCCGGCGTCGCCCGCTCGTAGCGTGAGCCGAAGAAGCCGACCGCGAGCTCGGACTCCGCCTCGGGAGCTGCCACTGCCACGTCGGCTGCGGTGATCGGCGAGCGGGGCGCGAGGTCCCAGACGGCCTTGCCGTAGGCCTGGATGAAGTAGGGGTAGCCGCCGGTGGCGTCGTACATCGCGGCCAACGCGTCGGAGTCGAAGGTGGCGTCCTCCTCCTCGGCGGGCGCCTCGAGCGCGCGGTCGGCGGCGTCCCGGGTCAGGCGGTCGATGCGCTGGTAGCGGAAGAGCCGCTCGCTGTACGACTTGCTGGCGCTGAGGACAGCGGGCAGGTGCGGCAGGCCGGCGCCGACGACGATCACGGGCAGGCCCGACTGGCTGAGCTCGTGGCAGGCCGCGCAGAGCGCCGAGATGTCGTCGGGGCCGAGGTCCTGCATCTCGTCGATGAAGACGCCGACGCCCTTGCCGACGTCGGCCGCCAGCCCGCCGACGTCGGTGAAGAGCTCGACGAGGTCGATCTCGATGTCGCCGGAGTCGGCGCGACCGCGGACGGCCGGCGACGTCGATCCCGGGACTCCACTGGTCCTTGAGCCGGGCGCCGGTCCCGGCGTCGCGGTGGGCGAAGGACTTGATGACCCCCAGGACGTGGTCGACCGACTCCTCGTCCCGGTGGCCCAGCTCGCGCACGGCCTGGTGGAGCGCGCTGCTCAGCGGTCGGCGCAGCCCCTGCCCGGGCCGCGCCTCGAGCTTGCCGGTGCCCCAGCCCTTGCGTACGGCCGTGCCGCGCAGCGCGTTCAGCAGCACCGTCTTGCCCACGCCGCGCAGCCCGGTCAGGACGACGCTGCGCTCGGGTCGTCCCCTCGCCACGCGCTCGAGGACGACGTCGAAGGCGGCGAGCTGCTCGTCGCGGCCGGCGAGCTCGGGCGGGCGCTGGCCCGCGCCGGGGGCGTACGGATTGCGAATCGGGTCCACGATCGCAGGGTATCGGTGACTCTAGTGAGTTCCTTAGATTGGCGGATAGTCTGCGAGTCGGGGTCCACCCGTCAGCCCGCCTCGCTCGGCCGATCGGCGCGGTCCACCCGCTCGCGGGCGGTGTCGTACGCCTCGTCGAGTCCCCGGCGCAGGAGGGCGATCAGGTCGGGGACCTCCTCGGCCGAGAGCCGGAAGGTCCCGGCGCAGACGTTGTCGCGCCACAGGGACAGCACGACGAGCTGGGACTCCTGGTGCCAGGTGACGCGCAGCGAGCGGTCCTCACCTCTCGGGTCGAGGAAGACCGCCCCGGTGCGGGGCAACCGTCGCTGCGGGGCCATGTCACATTGTGACCCACTCCACAAAGAGTTGCCTAGACTCACTTCCGTGCCCGAGCTGCCCGAGGTCGAAGCCCTCGTCCAGGACCTGCGTGGCCGGCTGACCGGCCGGGCCATCGCGCGCATCGACCTGGCCGCGTTCAGCGCCCTCAAGACCTTCGACCCGCCCCTCCAGTCGCTGCACGGGACGTTGATCGACGGCGTGACCCGCCACGGCAAGTTCCTCGACATCGACGCCAGCGGCGTGCACGTGTGCATCCACCTCGCCCGTGCCGGCTGGATCCGGTGGCGCGAGGAGGTGCCGGCGCTGCCGGCCCGGCCGAACAGCAAGAACCCCCTGGCCGCGCGCATCGTCATCGACGACCCCGACTCGGACACGCAGTCGGGCCTGGACATCACCGAGGCCGGCACCAAGAAGAGCCTGGCGATCTACGTCGTGCGGGACCCGCAGGAGGTCCCCGGCATCGCGCGGCTCGGCCCCGACCCGCTCGCCGACGCGTTCACCATCGACGTGCTCCGAGACATCCTCACCGCCGAGGGCCGCAAGCAGATCAAGGGCGTGCTGCGGATGCAGTCGATCGTCGCGGGCATCGGCAACGCCTACTCCGACGAGATCCTGCACGCGGCGAGGATGTCGCCCTACAAGCCGGCCAACGGCCTCAACGACGACGAGCTGCAGACGTTGTACGCCGCCATCCGCGGCACGCTCGCCGATGCGGTCGCGCGCTCCAGCGGACTCGCCGCGAGCGAGCTCAAGGGCGAGAAGAAGAGCAACCTCGCCGTCCACGGCCGGACCGGACAGACCTGCCCGGTGTGCGGCGACGTGGTGCGCGAGGTGTCCTTCGCCGACTCGAGCCTGCAGTACTGCGCGACGTGCCAGACCGGCGGGAAGCCGCTGGCGGACCGGCGGATGAGCAGGCTGCTCAAGTAGGAGGTGGTGGTGCCGGTCGGGCACACCCCCGCGGAGTCCGACCGGCACCACCGACGTCAAGTTTACCTTGACTGGAGCCGATCGTGTCACGCCGTGGCGCTGGCGTCTCCCGACTTCTTGGAGAATCTCGCCCAGGCGGCCTGGCGGGTGACGCCGAGGGAGCGGCCGATCTCGGCCCAGGAGACGTTCCGCGTGCGCAGCAGGTCGACCCATTCCTGGGCGAAGGACGCGTTCTGCTCCGCCGAGGTCAGGATCATCGGCAGGGTCGCGAGCACCTCGGCGTCGCTCATCGACTCCCACGGCATGGTGCTCCGGGCCGCGGCCAGCTGCTCCTGGTCGTGGAGGATGCCGTGGAAGTCGTCGACGCACACCCGGCAGATCTGGGCACCGAGACCGCCGAGGAGCGGGACGTCGGTGCCGGGGCCGCCGCGCGTGCCGCAGAAGGAGCAGATCTTGCCCTCACGGGTGATGCTCATGGTGCCCCCTCTCCGGGTCGATGCGGCGATGCTACTCGCCCGCTGGGCGGCCGGGGGCGGATGGCGACGACGGAATCACCCGGTGGATTCGGGCATCTCGGGCATCTCGGGCATCTCGAG
>CAVZWM010000038.1:0-96403 GCA_963778975.1 uncultured Actinomycetota bacterium | reverse complement strand
GTTGTCGATCGGGTTGCCGCACGTCTCGGTGAGGTAGTCGGAGAAGGCCTGCGCCTGCTCCTTGACCTCCGCGGACGCATCCGCGCCACCCATCTCCAGCTCCTCGAGCTTCTCCATGTCGAAGTCGCCGGCGTCGATCTCCTTGGCCTGGTCGACGACCGCCTCGAAGCCGGCCCGGGCCGCGTCCGGGATGTCCTCGGGCGTCCCGACCTCCTCGATCTCGGCCCCCCACTCCTTGACGGACTGCGCCATCTCCTCGTTGCTGGGCATCTCGGGGTTGGTCATGTCCTCGGGCAGCAGGTTCTCGAGCAGGCTGGACTGCGCGTCGCAGAAGTCCTCCTCGCTGGCGTCGGCAGGGGCACCGCTGCCCCCGCCGCCACAGGCCGTCGTGACTGCGCCGACCAGCAGGACCGCGCTGGACAGCGTGAGGCGCGTTCGGGTGTGCATGGGTGTCCCCCTTCGGTGTGACGCGCGATCGCGTCAGGTTCAGGTGGCCCCTACCCTCGCGGCTGGGCGGCTAACCGTCCATGGCGAACGCGGCGGGCAGCGGCAGCCGCAAGGCCTGCTCCAGCTCGGCGAGGTACGCCGCGCGCGGGAGCCGTACGACGCCCAGCGTGGCCAGGTGCGGGGTCTGCCACTGCACGTCGAGCACCCGGCGGTCGGCGTCGGCGTCGCGGAGCAGCTCGACGAGCCCCCACAGCGCGACCTTGGAGGCGTCGGTCTCGCGGTGGAACATCGACTCCCCGGCGAACAGGCCGCCGATGCTGACGCCGTACAGCCCGCCGGCCAGGCGACCGTCGCGCCACGCCTCGATCGAGTGCGCCCAGCCGAGCCGGTGCAGCCGGCCGTACGCCTGGGAGAAGGCAGGCGTGATCCATCCGTCGGGCCGGTCGCTGCGGCCGCACTCGGCCACGACCTCGTCGAAGGCGGTGTCGACGCGGATCTCGAAGGTGCCCGCCGACCTCCGCAGCGAGCGTGACACCCGCAGCCCGTCGAGCGGGAGCACCCCGCGCTCCACCGGCGAGAACCAGCCGAGCTCGTCGCTGTCCGTCGCGACGGGCATCGGGAAGAGTCCGGCGCCGTAGGCCGCGAGCAGCGTGCCCGGGTCGAGGTCGGCACCGAGGGCCACGAGGTCGTCGTCGGGATCCCACGTCGCCGGCGGAGGGAAGGCCCACGGCGTCGGGTCGGGGACGATGGGCACGCTTCGCACGCTAGTCGACGACGTCCGAGTCCCGACGCTGATCGGGCGCTGGCACGCCGCCGTACGATCTGGGCATGGGACTGAAGAGCACCATCGGGCTGCAGCTGGTGCCCCACATCCAGGAGCTGGCTCCCGGTCTGACGAGCGGCCTGGTCCGCGAGGCGCTCACGAGGGCCATCGACGGCATCGGCCCCCTCCCTCCGGCGGCGTCGGCAGCCGACAAGCAGCTGGCCGAGCAGAAGGGCGACGTCGACCGCGCGATCCACGAGGTCATCGAGAACAACGTGCGCATCGCCGGCGCGCAGGGCTTCGCCACCAACATCGGCGGCCTGATCACCATGGCCGTCGCCATCCCCGCCAACATCAGCGGGCTCGCCATCATCCAGTGCCGGATGGTCGCCGGCATCGCGCACCTGCGTGGCCACGACCTGTCGGACCCGCGGGTCCGCAACGCGATCATGGCGCTGCTGCTCGGTGAGGACCAGCTCGAAGACATGGTCAGGCAGCAGAAGATCCCCACCACTCCGATGGCGCTGGCGACGGCTCCGGCGCACGATCCGAACCTCGACGCGCTCATCTCCGGGATGGTCGCCACCGACATGATCACGCGGATCGCCGGCAAGCGGCTCGTCACGACGGTCGGCCGCCGCATCCCTGTCGTCGGCGGGGTGGTCGGCGCCAGCGCCGACGGATTCGCGACGTGGAAGATCGGCCGCTACGCCGACCGCGAGCTCCTGCCGCGCCGGCGCTGACCTCCGGACGACTCAGCGGCGGCGCTTCGCCCGACGGTAGGCGTCGAGCGTGCCGCGCCCGGCGGGGCTGTCCTCGAGGGTGGTGACCACCTTGCGGCGGATGCGGTACGACGTCGTCTCCCGCGCACGGTCCCGCTCGGCATGCGCCTCCCGCACCTCCTCGTGGAGTCGCTCCTCCTGGGCCTGGAGGCGCGCGGCCTCCACCAGCAACGCAGCGATCGCGTCGAGGGCCGGGGCGAGCAGCTGGTCGGCGGGCACCGCGTCGGGGTCGACGAAGGCGCCGAGCTCGGGACCCATCAGGTCCGCCAGGTCGCCCACCACGTCGTAGCCACGCGCCTGCAGCTCACCCACCCACGTGCGGGTGAGGTCCTGGGCCCACGCATGGTCGTCGGGCGGGAGCCCGAGCCGGGCCGAGGAGACCCCGCGCGACAGGGTCTGGTGCGCCAGCAGCTCGCGGACCAACGGTCGGTAGTCGGGCGGGGCGATGACGGAGGTGACCTTCTGGTTGATGGTGCGCAGCAGCGAGGTCTCGGGCACGCCCAGTGACGGGTTCTCGCGCTCGGCGGTCAGGTCGAGGGGCAGGTCGTCGAGCCCGAAGGTGCTGCGAGAACCGTCGCCACAGCTCGCCCCGGTCGGCGCCGGAGGGCGGCACGGTGACGACGTGGACGTGCTCGGGCGGCAGCGAGGAACCCCACCGGTCGAGGACGTCGGGCAGCTCCTGGACGGCCCAGAACCATGAGCCGATGCGCGAGTCGCGCTCCGGGTCGCGGATGGTCTCCAGGAACCGGGCGTAGGTGATGTGGCTGCGGTGCTTGACGTTCTCCTGCCACTCCGCGGGGATCTGGCGGACCAGGTCGCGCGCCGACAGCACGAGGTGCACCTCTGCGTCGCCGAGGGAGGTGAGCGCACGGTCGACCTGGGTCGGCGTGGCTCGCGCGAAGATCTCGTGGCTGATGATCGAGGTGCCGTGCCACTCACGCACCTGGGCGGCGAGCCGGTCCCACGCCCCGACGGCGTCGGTCTCCAGCCCGCCCCACGGCAGCGTCATCAGGTCGAGCGCCGCCAGGAAGTGGGCGTCGAAGCGATCCGCGGGGTAGAGGATGTCGTGCTCGCGCAGCACCTGCTGGTTGCGGAACAGCACGTCCTGGAGGTAGGACGTGCCGGTCTTCGGGCAGCCCACGTGCAGCAGCACCCGCTTGCTCACCGCTCCGCCCGCCCTTCCGTGATGTGCTCGTTGGTCCGCCAGCCCGGGTCGACCAGCATCCCGACGGCAAGGTCCAGCACCTGCTGGTCTGCGGCACCGGGAGCGCCGACCGCGGCCGGGCGGTCCGTGCGCGGCGTGAGGTCGGCGAGGTCGCCGACGACAGGGTATCCAGCGCGGCTCAGCTCGCGGGTGAGGCGCCGGGCCGAGGCCTCGACCCACGGCAGCTCCGCCGCGGGGACCGCGACGGGAGCGACGCCGCCGCCCGGCATGCGCGATCGCAGGGTGCGCATCAGGTCCGGACGCTGGTCCGCCGGCACCAGCAGGCCGACGACCGCCGCGATCCGCCGCGCGAGCTCGGCCTGGTCGGCGCCCGGCACCGCGACCTCCGGCAGGTGCCGTACGCCGACCTGCCGGGGCAGCCGATCGTGATCGGTGACGATGCGCACGAGCGGGCCGCGTGCGTGCCAGCGGCGTACGGAATCGGCGAGGTCGACGCGCGCGGGCAGCTGGTCGCGCTCGCGCCAGTAGCGCAGCCACTGGTCCCACGGCTTGGTGCCGTGCTCGAAGCAGCGCTGGGTCCACGTGTGCGCGAGCAGCTCGTCGAGCGGCCCGGCGACCACGACGACGAAGGGTCGGGGCCCGCCCTGCGGACGGCCGCGGGCGAGCAGCTCGTCACGGAGCGGGGCGACGACCAGCGGGTCACCGATGAGGCGGACGCGTCGTCGCCACGGCCGCGCGCGGCGTCGTCGGGAGTGGGTCGGCGCCGAGCGCGACCAGGTCCTCGGCCAGCAGCACGCCGGCGACCCGGGTCAGCTCGTGTGCGCCGAGCCCTGCCGGGTCGACCGCGCGGGGGCCGTACGCCGACCCGCCGACGCCGATCAGTGGCAGGTCGGCCTGGCCCCGGCCGGCCGCCGCCGCGGCGAGCACCCGGTCGGCGAGCCCACCGTGGTCGAGTGGGGAGGCTGCGAGGTTGATCCGGCGCAGCAGCTCGAGCTGCTGGGCGCCGGGGAGCACCCGCGCGGACGGCTCAGCGGTGTCCGACCACGCCAGCCACGGCGTCGTACCGCCGCCGCGCAGGTGCGCCACCCAGCCCCAGGCGCGACCGGGCGAGTCGGTGTCGGTCGTGGTCAACGGTCGCGCAGCCGACGGGCGGTGTCGCGCAACCGACCGGTCACGCCGTCGTCGCTCGTACGGCTGGCCGCCTCGCGGGTCATCACGGTCAGCGCGTCGAGGGCGGCGCCGAGCTCGAGCTTCGCGCGTACCCGGTCGGGGTCCTTCCAGACCTCCCCCTCGGCGGGGCGGCGCGGACGCAGGTCCTCGACGTCGCCGATGACGTGCACGCCGCTGCCCTTGATCCAGTCGATCCAGAGGTCGGCCTGCTCCTCGGCGAAGTCGTAGCGGTCGGGGGGCAGCCGCACGGCCACGGCCTTGCGCGAGACGAGGACCTCCTGGGCCAGCAGCTCGCGGATGAGGTTGTCGTAGGCCGGCTCGCGCCACACGCCGAGCTCGAGGCGGCGGTTGAGCTTGCGCAGGAGTGCCGTCTCGGCGATGCCGAGGGAGCGGTTGTCACGTTCGGAGTCGAGCGGCGCCCACGACGGGTCGATGCCGAAGGCCTGGCAGAAGCGCAACCACAGCGCGTCGCCGTTGGGTCCGCGGTCGTGGGGGACGGTGACGACGTGGACACGCTCGGGCGGCAGCTTGGCGCCCCAGTTGGCCAGCACGCTGGGGAGGTCCATCGCGTTGCGGAACCACGTCTGGCCGCGCTCGACCTTCGTGAGGAAGCGCTTGAACGGCCACTTGCGACCCTGCTTGATCGACTCCTGCCACGCCGCCGGGAGCTGGCGGCCGAGGTCGCGCGCGGAGTAGACGACGTGGATCTCGTTGCCCGCCAGGTCGTTCATCGCGCGGGCGATCTTGTCGGGCTTGGCGCCGGCCAGGATCTCGTGGCTGATCACGACGTTGCCGTCGGCGCGGCGGACGCGCTTGACCATGGTGTCCCACGCGCCCTTGGCGTGGCCGGCCGAGCCGCCCCAGTCCTGGTCGAGCAGGTCGAGCGCGGCGCGGAAGTGGAAGACGTCGGTGTCGACGAAGCGGTTCTGCGACGGGATGACGACCCCGTGCCTGGCCAGCTGGGTGGAGTTGAGCATCAGCCGGTCCTGCAGGTAGGTCGTCCCGGTCTTGGGGGCGCCGATGTGCAGGTGGACGACGCGGCTCATGAGGGGGATTGTGCCCGAGTCGGCGAGGTCCGGTGGCATTCGGTCGTCCGGGAGCCGCGTCGGATCCCCGGGTACCCGGGGAATCTTGCGGTTCCACCCCGAAACTTCGGGGGTGAGGCTCCAGTTTCCCCGGTTATCCGGGGATTCCGCCCAGGGCCCCCAGCGCCCGTACGACGGCGCTCGGGCTGGGCCGACCGAGCTGGTCGGCCATCCAGACGCTGGTGGCCACGACGGCGCCGAGGTCGACCCCGTGGTCGATGCCGAGCCCGGTCAGCATCCACACCAGGTCCTCGGTCGCGAGGTTGCCGGTGGCGCTCTTCGCGTAGGGGCATCCGCCCAGGCCGCCGGCGCTCGCGTCGAAGGTGGTGATGCCCTCCTGCAGCGCGGAGAAGGTGTTGGCCAGCGCCTGGCCGTAGGTGTCGTGGAAGTGCATGGCCAGCCGGTCGGTGGCGACGCCGGCCTCGCCGAACGCGGCGACCAGGGCCTTGACGTGGGCTGCCGTCGCGACGCCGATGGTGTCGCCGAGGCTCAGCTGGCTGGCTCCCATGTCGAGGAGCCGGGTGCCGGCGGTGACGACCTGGTCGATCGGGACCGCCCCCTCCCACGGGTCGCCGAAGCACATGGAGACATAGGCGCGTACGTCCATCCCGGCCGCCCGTGCCCGGGTGACCGTCGGCTCGAACATCGCGAACTGCTCGTCGAACGTGCGGTTGAGGTTCTTGCTCGCGAAGGTCTCGGTGGCGCTGCCGAAGATCGCGATGTGCTCCAGGCCCAGCTCGAGGGCGCGGTCGAGGCCGCGCTCGTTGGGGACCAGGACCGGCAGGTGCCGGCCCTCCTCCCCCAGCTGGCCCATCAGCTCGGCGGCATCGGCGAGCTGGGGCACCCACCTGGGGTGGACGAAGCTGGTGGCCTCGACGATCGGCAGGCCGGCCGCCACCAGGCGGCGTACGAACTCGGCCTTGACCTCGACCGGGACGATCGCCGACTCGTTCTGGAGCCCGTCGCGCGGACCCACCTCGTAGATCGTGACGGCGGTCGGGAGTCCGTCGGCGGGCACGACCATCGGCAACACGTTCGGCTCACTCACTGGCCGGCTCCACCACGAAGACCACCGCGCCGAGCTTGACGAGGTCGCCGACCGCTGCGCCGACCGTGGTCACGGTCCCGGCGAAGGGCGCCTTGAGCGCGAGCTCCATCTTCATCGCCTCCATCACTCCCAGCGTCTCACCCTCGGCGACCTCCTGGCCCTCGCTGGCGTTGATCGCCAGGACGGTGCCGGGCATCGGCGCGAGGAGGGTGCCGTCCCCGGCGAGGGGGCCGCGGTCGGCGAAGGGGTCCGGGCGCTCCCAGAGCCACCGCTGGCCACGGTGGGAGACGTCGACGAAGCCGTGTTGCACGTTGAGCACGGCCTGCTCGGGCTGTCCGTCGACGACCAGGTGGACGGTGTGGTCGGCGGCCGACACCATGCGTACGTCGTGGTCGCCCACCCGCCCGCGGTGCCGGTCGACGACCACGAGGTCGTCACCGAGGACCACCGTGTCGGGCGCCGGGTCGGCTCCCATCCGCCACCCGTCGGCCCGCCAAGGACCCGCGGTGCCCATCGTGTCGATCAGCACCTCGGTCCAGGCCCCGAAGACGCGGGCCAGCTCCCCGTCGGGTGCCGGCACCTCGTTGCGGTCCAGCCACGCGGTGTCGATCGTCGCGTCGCGGAACTCCTCCGACGCGGCCAGGGTGCGCAGGAAGCCGGTGTTGGTGGTCAGGCCGAGGATCGCCGTGCGATCGAGGGCGTCGACCAGGGCGCGACGGGCGGACTCGCGGTCCGGCCCCCACGCGACGACCTTGCCGAGCATCGGGTCGTAGGACGTGCTGACCTCCTGCTCGGGCTCGAGGGCGTGGTCGACCCGGACGTGGGCTCCGGCACCCCACCGCACCAGCGACGTACGACCCGCCTGGGGCAGGAAGCCGTTGAAGGAGTCCTCGGCATAGACGCGCGCCTCGATGGCGTGACCCTCGAGCGTCACCGCGTCCTGGGCGAAGGGCAGCGCCTCGCCGGTCGCGACGAGCAGCTGCAGCTCGACGAGGTCGACCCGCTCACCCTCCACCCGCGTCACCTCCTCGGTGACCGGGTGCTCGACCTGGAGGCGGGTGTTCATCTCGAGGAAGTAGAACTCGCCGCTGTCGTTGTCCAGCAGGAACTCGACCGTGCCGGCGTTGGTGTAGCCCACCTGCTGCGCCAGTGCGACGGCCGAGGCCGTGATGGCGGAACGCTGCGCCTCGCTGATCGTCGGCGCCGGCGCCTCCTCCAGCACCTTCTGGTGGCGGCGCTGGGTGGAGCAGTCGCGCTCGAAGAAGTGCAGCACCCGTCCGTGGGTGTCGCCCAGGACCTGCACCTCGATGTGGCGCCCGGACTCGACGTACTTCTCGATCAGCAGGGTGTCGTCACCGAAGGCGCTCGCCGCCTCGCGGGCCGCGGCAGCCCGGGCCTCGGGCAGCTCCGCGGCCGTACGCACCACGCGCATGCCCTTGCCGCCGCCACCGGCGGCGGCCTTGACCAGCACGGGATAGGCGAAGGAGGCGGGATCGGCGTCGAGGTCGTACGACGGCACCACGGGCACCCCGGCAGTCACCGCGATCTCGCGGGCCGCGTCCTTGCGGCCCATCGCGTCCATCACGTCCGCGCTCGGGCCGACCAGGGTGATGCCGGCGTCGGCCAGCGCGCGGGCGAACGGCGAACGCTCGGACAGGAAGCCGTAGCCGGGGTGGACGAATCCGGCCCCGGCCTCGACGGCAGCCGCCACGACGGCGTCGACGTCGAGGTAGGACCCGACCCGCAGGGCGCGGTCGGCCCGGCGCACGTGCAGGGCGTCGACGTCGAGGTCGGTGTGGATGGCCACGGTGCGCCAGCCCAGGCGCGACGCCGTACGCATGACGCGCAGCGCGATCTCGCCGCGGTTGGCGATCAAGAGAGTCTGCATCAATCTTCTCCTTCGGGGTCCCCGCGGCGTTGTTCGCGGAGGAGCGGAGCGGGGGAGCGAAGAACGTCGTGGGGTGTTTTCACATCCTGAAGATGCCGTAGGAGGGCTCGGGAACCGGCACGTGCGACGTCGCCGCCAGTGCCATCCCGAGCACGCGCCGGGTGTCGGCGGGGTCGATGATCCCGTCGTCCCACAGTCGCGCGGTGGCGTAGTAGGGCGAGCCCTGCGTCTCGTACTGGTCGCGGATCGGCGCCTTGAAGGCTTCCTCGTCCTCGGCCGACCACTCCTCGCCGCGGGCGTCGAACCCGTCGCGGCGCACGGTGGCCAGCACGCCGGCGGCCTGCTCGCCGCCCATCACCGAGATGCGCGCGTTGGGCCACATCCACAGGAAGCGCGGGTCGTAGGCCCGGCCGCACATGCCGTAGTTGCCGGCCCCGAACGAGCCGCCGATGACCACGGTGAACTTCGGCACCACGCTGCACGCGACGGCGGTGACCAGCTTGGCACCGTCGCGGGCGATGCCCTTGTTCTCGTACTCCCGCCCGACCATGAAGCCGGTGATGTTCTGCAGGAAGACCAGCGGGATCGTGCGCTGGTTGCACAGCTGGATGAAGTGCGCGCCCTTGAGCGCCGACTCGCTGAAGAGGATGCCGTTGTTGGCGACGATGCCGACCTCGTAGCCGTTGATCCGCGCGAAGCCGCAGACCAGGGTGTCGCCGTAGAGCTTCTTGAACTCGTGGAAGCGGCTGCCGTCGACGACCCGGCGGATGACCTCGCGGACGTCGTACGGCGTGCGGGTGTCGGTGGGCACGACGTCGTAGATCGAGTCGGCGGGCTCGTGGGGCTCCTCGAAGTCCGCCGTCCGCGCCGGGTGGGTGCCGACCGGTTCCGGCAGGGTCTCGATCACGCTGCGGACGATCGCCAGCGCGTGGGCGTCGTCGTCGGCCAGGTGGTCGACCACCCCGGACGTGCGGGCATGCACGTCGCCGCCGCCGAGGTCCTCGGCGGTGACGACCTCGCCGGTCGCCGCCTTCACCAGCGGCGGGCCGCCCAGGAAGATCGTGCCCTGGTCGCGCACGATGACCGTCTCGTCCGACATGGCGGGGACGTAGGCGCCGCCCGCGGTGCACGAGCCCATCACGCTGGCGATCTGCGGGATTCCCGCGCGCCGACAGGTTGGCCTGGTTGAAGAAGATGCGGCCGAAGTGCTCGCGATCGGGGAACACCTCGTCCTGCATCGGGAGGAACGCGCCACCGGAGTCGACGAGGTAGATGCACGGCAGGTGGTTCTCGGCGGCGATCGTCTGCGCGCGCAGGTGCTTCTTGACCGTCATCGGGTAGTAGGTGCCGCCCTTGACCGTCGCGTCGTTGGCGACGATCACGCACTCGCGGCCGGCGACCCGGCCGATGCCGGTGACGACGCCCGCGGACGGGACGGCGTAGTCGTCGCCTCCCGGCCCACCGGCGTACATGCCGAAGGCGGCCAGCGGGCTCAGCTCGAGGAACGGGCTGCCGGGGTCGAGCAACCGGTCGACCCGGTCGCGCACCAGCAGCTTGCCGCGACCGGTGTGCTTGGCGCGGGCACTCTCCGTTCCGCCCTGCCGGGCCCGGGCCAGCCGGTCGCGCAGGTCGTCGACGAGGTCGCGCATGCCGGGGGTGCTCACCGACGAGGGAGTGGAGGCAGCACCTGACACTGAGGGGGAACTCGGATCGGCCACGCCCTCAGGTTAGCGATCGTTAACCTGGTGCGTCCAGTGGGAGGACTCTGGCGCCCTACCTCCTCCACAGCGGCGGCAGCACATCTTGATGAAGACCTGACCAACTGTTGTCCTGGCAACACTGTTCACCGGGCCCCGGATCGAGGAGACTTCGAAGGGACGTACGTGGGGTACGTCTCGTGGGGATTGGTGGGCCGCGACAGGGGTGCGGCCCACTGCAGTATGAGAGGTCAACGACCGTGATTCCGCTTGCAGCGAGCGAGGCGTCCGAGCGCGCCTTCGTGCCACCCGCGCCTCGAAGTCCCGAGGTGCGGTTAGCAACCACTAACCTCGACCACGTGACCGCCCGTCGACAGCAGATCCTCGACATCGCCGCCGAGCTCTTCGCGGCCCGCGGTTTCCATGGGGTCTCCGTCGTGGAGCTGGGGGCCGCGTGCGGCGTCACCGGGCCCGCGCTCTACAAGCACTTCTCCTCCAAGGACGCCATGCTGGCGGAGATGCTGATCTCCATCAGCGAGACCCTGCTCCACGAGGGGCGGGCCCGCGCTGCCCGCGCGGAGACGGCCCGCGAGGCCGTGGACACCCTGGTGGAGTGGCACATCGAGTTCGCCCTCGCCCACCGGGCCCTCATCGTGGTCCAGGACCGCGACTGGTCCTCGCTCCCCGAGGACGCCCGCGAGCAGGTCCGCTCGCTGCAGCGCGCCTACGTCGACGCCTGGGCCATCCAGCTGCGTCGCCTCGACCGGACGATGAGCCCCGAGACCGCCCGTGCGGCGGCGCACGTCGTCTTCGGCCTCATCAACTCCACGCCCCACAGCGGTCTGCTGCCCGACGACGAGATGCACGACCTGTTGCGCACCATGGCCCTCGGCGCCCTCTCCCTGCGCTGAGTGCCTGTCGCTAGGGTTGGCACATGAAGCTGAGTCCTGCGCTCGAGACGGCGTTCAACGCACAGATCACCCTGGAGTTCCAGGCTTCCCTGGTCTATCGCCAGCTGGCCATCGAGCTCGAGCTGATGGACCTGCCCGGGATGTCGGCCTGGCTGCGCCACCAGGCCGACGAGGAGATCGTCCACGCCAACAAGTTCATCGACCACGTCGCGGACCGCGACAACCACCCGGCCATCGGGGCCTGCCACGCACCCCAGGCCGGGGTCGAGTCCGTGCTGCACGCGTTCGAGGCGGCGCTCGCGCACGAGCAGAAGGTGTCGGAGTCGATCCGCAACCTCTACCGCCTCGCCGAGTCCGAGGGCGACCTCGACTCGCGTCCCCTCCTCAACTTCTTCCTCGAGGAGCAGGTCGAGGAAGAGGCCACCGTCAAGGAGATCATCGGTCGCGTCCAGATGATCGACGACGACGGTCCCGGCCTGCTGCGCCTCGACGAGGAGCTCGGCCTGCGCCCGGTGGCCACCACCGAGGCTCGCTGACCCACCGGAGTCGGCACGACGAGGCTCAGAAGTCGTCGGGAACCTCTCCGCGCATCACGAGGTCGACCGCGCGCATCGCCCGCTCGGCCGCGTCCTGGGCGACCGCGAGGTCGTCGGGAGCGTCGTCCCACTCCGCGCTCCTGACCTGCCGCCGCAGGTGTCGCGCGCCGGCCCCGACTCCCGGGGCACGGTGAGCCGGTGCAGGTCACGGAGCACCCGGTCGCGCGGCAGCCCGCGCAGGTGCGTCAGCACGAACGGGTCCACCTGGATCAGCCAGGCCAGCTGGGTCAGCACCGCCAGCGCGTGGGGGCACGGGTCGAGCCAGGCCTCGCAGGTGCAGGCCGAGCCCAGCTCCCCGCCGTACGGCAGCAGCTCGACGCCGGCCTCCTCGACGGCCTCCACGAACTGGTGGGGCAGCTGCCCGGAGAGAAGTGCGCCGATGCGTCCCGACGACGCCCCGACGACCTCGACGAAGGTGGCCGCAGCGGTCTCGTCGAGCACCGGCACGGTGACCTCGACGGTGTAGGCGTCGTGGCCCTCGGTGACCGCGGCCACCGCCGAGCCCGCGTCCACGCCGATGCCTCCGACCGCGCCCTTGCGCGCCAGCGCGCGGCCGGCCTTGAGGTCGGCGGCGCTGAACGCTGCCTCCTCCACGGCGCGCAGCACGGCCTTGCTCCACCAGGTGGCGCCGGCGGTGCCGCGGCGAGGAGCCAGCCGGGGGTGGGTGACCGCGCTCACGAGCGCAGCCCGGGGGTGGGCCGCAGCTCCACGAGGTCGCGCAGCTCGTCGTTGGAGAGCTCGGTCAGCGCGGCCTCGCCCCGGCCCAGCACCGAGTCGGCCAGGGAGCGCTTGCGGGCCAGGAGCTCGGCGATCTTCTCCTCGATCGTGCCCTGGGTGACGAAGCGGTGCACCTGCACCGGCCGGGTCTGGCCGATGCGGTAGGCCCGGTCCGTCGCCTGGTCCTCGACGGCGGGGTTCCACCAGCGGTCGACATGGATGACGTGGTCGGCGCCCGTCAGGTTGAGGCCCGTGCCGCCGGCCTTGAGGGAGAGCAGGAAGACCGGGACCTCGCCGGACTGGAACCGCGCGACCATCTGCGTCGCGCTGCCGGACGGGCGTGCCGCCGTGGAGGAACTGGTGCGGTACGCCGGTGGCAGCGAGGTGCCGCTCGAGGAGGTTGGCCATCGCGACGTACTGGGTGAAGACGAGCACCGCCCCGTCCTCGGCCAGCACCGTCCCGACGATCTCGTCGAGGAGCTCGAGCTTCTCCGAGCGGCCCCGCAGCTTGGGGTTGGCCTGCTTGAGGAAGTGGGCGGGATGGTTGCAGATCTGCTTGAGGCCGGTGAGGAGCTTGAGCACCAGGCCGCGTCGGGTCTCCTCGTCGGC
Source organism: uncultured Actinomycetota bacterium (assembly GCA_963778975.1). Taxonomy (GTDB): domain Bacteria; phylum Actinomycetota; class Actinomycetes; order Propionibacteriales; family Nocardioidaceae; genus Nocardioides. The sequence continues at coordinate 83,525 of CAVZWM010000038.1, read as the reverse complement.
CTCCTCGATGCGGCGCATGCAGTCGCGGACGTAGGTCTCGTAGAGGACGACCTGCTCGCGGGTGAGGCCGAGGAGGTGGTCGGTCTCGGTCTTGGGAGGCAGCTCGGGTGCGATGCCGGGGTCGGACTTGCGGCGGCGCAGCAGGAAGGGACCGATCAGGTCGGCGAACTGGCGTGCCTTGGTCGGCTCGAGGCCCGACTCGATCGGTCCCGCCCACACCTTGCGGAAGGCGTTGCGACTGCCGAGCAGGCCGGGGACGGCCCAGTCGAGGATGGACCAGAGCTCGGTGAGGTCGTTCTCCACGGGAGTGCCGGTGAGCGCCACGCGTGCCCGGCTGGGGATGGTCCGCAGTGCCCGGGCTGCGGCGGCGCGGGAGTTCTTGATGTGCTGGGCCTCGTCGGCGACGACGAGGTCCCAGGTGACGCCGGCCAGCAGCTCGGCGTCGTTGCGCATCGTGCCGTAGGTCGTGAGCACGAAGCCGTCGGTGATGCCGACGAGGTCGCGGCCGCTGCCGTGGTGGCGGCGTACGGGCACTCCCGGGGCGAACCTGCGGATCTCCGCCTCCCAGTTGCCCAGCAGCGACGCGGGGCAGACGACGAGGGTCGGGCCCGAGCCGCGGTGCAGGTGCAGCGCGATCAGGGTCACCGTCTTGCCCAGTCCCATGTCGTCGGCGAGGCAGGCACCGAGGCCCAGCGAGGTGAGCTCGGCCAGCCAGGTCAGACCCTGGCGCTGGTAGTCGCGCAGGGTGGCCTGCAGCGCCGCCGGCACCTCGACGGCGTCGCCCGTGGCCGCGGCCAGCACCTGGTCGCGGATCGTGAGCAGGCTGGCGCCGACGACCGCTTCGTAGTGGACGTCCTCGATGTCGACGACGCCGGTCAGCGTCGCGGCGAGCGCCTGGACCGGTGTGACCGAGCGGATCAGCCGCTTGCGCGCGCGCTTGATCACGCCGGAGTCGACCGCGACCCAGTTGTCCCGCAACCGGATGATCGGGCTGGTCGTGCGGGCCAGCTCGTCCATCTCCTCGGCCGTGAGCTCCTCGCCGTGGAGGGAGAGCTGCCACTCGAAGCCGAACAACGCCTGGGGTCCGAAGAGGCCGTCCTGCAGGAGCTCCTCGCGCGGGCCGGCGGCGCTGCGGCGACCGAGCTCGACGCGCTGGGTGACCTCGCGGTCGAGGTACTTGGGCCACATCACCGGATGGCCGGCATCGGCCAGCGCGGACGCCCCGCCGTCGAGCAGCGACAGGATCTCGTCGGAGTCGAGCACGATCTCGTCGGGGACTCGCAGGTCGAGCAGGCGGTCGAGCACGGGCCAGGCGTCCGCGGCCGAGCGCAGCGCGATCGCGGCATGGGTGCGGGCACGGTCACCGAAGCCGTGGCTCGCGCCGGGCCCGCTCTCCGCCCAGAGGGTCGCCGCGTCGGTGAGGTGGGCGGCGTTGTCGACGGCGTGCACCTGCAGGACCAGCCGCAGCGCGCCGGCGACCAGCTCCTCCTCGTCGGCCTCCACGCGGAAGGAGATCGTCACCAGGTGGGGCAGGTCGTCGCGCCCCCGGGACCGGAGCCGGGCGATGCGCTGCTGGAGGTGCTCGCTGAAGTCGTCGGGAGCGGTCGGCGCCGGCCGTGGGGTGGACGCGAGCCCCCGCGAGCTGCCGGGAGCGGTCCGCGGCATCGTGTCGGCGATCGCGTCGAGGAGCGCGCGCACCGCCCCCTCGGCGGTGGCCTCGTCGAAGCCGTCGTGGGCACGGGCGCGGGCCAGGTCGACGATCCGTCGCTCGTCCGTGGCGTCGAGGCCGGCCATCTGCCAGTGACGACCGTCGGGGTCCGGCGCGAACCGTCCGGCGGCCACGAGCTGCAGGCCCAGCAGCGCGCCCCCGGCGAACAGTGCCACCGACGGGTGGAGGTCGGCCTGGTCGCGCACCTTGGCCAGCACCGGCAGGGCACCGCGGATCGGCATCACGATCGTCCGTCGGTCGTCGGTGAACTCGATCGAGCTGTCCCGGGGGAGGTCGCCCGCCAGCAGACGGGCAGGACCGGTGACCGGGACGAAGCTCATGCGCGTACTCGCTTCGCTCCGTGCGCGCATGAGGCACATGTCGCGCTGCGTTGGATGACACGCTCGCCATGCAGTCACCTCTCGCGGAACGGTCAACAGGGACGGTAACGCGTGGCGCCGACAGGGAGTTCCCGGCCCGGGGTCCCGGGAGGCTAGCGTCGATGCCCATGGACGTCTCCAGCCTGCTCGCCGCGCACCCCGTGATCGACGGCCACAACGACCTGCTGTGGACCGCGCGGGAGGCGACGTCGTACGACTTCGACCGCCTCGACGTCGGCGCCGGCGGCACGCCGACCCACACCGACCTGCCGCGGATGCGGGCCGGCGGGATGGGTGCCCAGTTCTGGTCCGTCTACGTCCCGACCCGCCTCACCGGCGACGACGCCGTCAGCGCCACGCTCGAGCAGGTCGACGCCGCCCGCCTGCTCACCGACACGGTACGCCGACCGGCTGGCGTGGGCGACCACCGCCGACGAGGTCGAGCAGGCGTGGGCCGCCGGCCGGATGGCGTCCCTGATGGGAGCCGAGGGCGGCCACTCGATCAACTGCTCGCTCGGCACGCTGCGACAGCTCCACGCCCTCGGGGTCCGCTACCTGACGCTGACCCACAACGCGAACACCCCGTGGGCCGACTCGGCGACCGACCGGCCGGTGGCCGGCGGGCTCACCGCCTTCGGCCGCGAGGTCGTCGCGGAGATGAACCGCGTCGGCATGATGGTCGACCTCTCCCACGTCTCGGCCGACACGATGCGCGACGCCCTGGCCGTGGCCGAGGTGCCCGCGATCTTCAGCCACAGCTCGGCCCGCGCGGTCACCGACAGCCCGCGCAACGCCCCCGACGACGTGCTCGAGCTGCTGGCTCGACGGCGGCGGGATCTGCATGGTCACCTTCGTCCCCAAGTTCGTGAACGCCGCCTGCGCCGACTGGCACCGCACCATGGTCGGGGCGGCCGAGGCCGAGGGGATCGCGGAGGCCGACGGCACGCGGTTCGGCGCCTTCGCCGACGCGTACGAGATCGCGCACCCCCAGCCACCGGCCGACCTGGCCGACGTGGTGGCGCACTGCGAGCACGTCCGCGAGGTGGCCGGGATCGACCACGTCGGGCTCGGCGGTGACTACGACGGGGTCGCCGTGCTCCCCCGCGGGCTCGAGGACGTCGCGACCTACCCCGCGCTGCTGGAGGCGCTCGGCGACCGCGGCTGGTCCGAGGACGACCTCGCGAAGCTCACCTGCCGCAACATCCTGCGCGTGATGCGCGACGTCGAGTCCGGGGCTCGGGAGCTCCAGCGGCGCCGCGGACCGAGCCTGGCGCGGATCGAGGACCTCGACGGCACCGCGCCGCCACCTTCGGAGGTGGCAGTGGCTTGGGATGTGTCGCGGAGCACAGCGACAAGGATTGGGTGGTTGTCGTGTGCAACCAATAGCCTTCTCGCGGTGACCAGCACCCAGACTCAGCCCGGCGAGATCCAGCCGGACGACACCGACAAGCTCGACAAGAACGTCCTGATGATCGCGGGCGTGGTCGTCCTCGGCGCGATCATGTCCATCCTCGACATCACCGTCGTCTCGGTCGCCCTGGAGACCTTCCAGCGCGAGTTCGACGCCACCGCCGCCGAGGTCGCCTGGACCATGACGGGCTACACGCTGGCCCTGGCCAGCGTCATCCCGCTGACCGGCTGGGCCGCCGACCGCTTCGGCACCAAGCGCCTCTACCTCCTCGCGGTCCTCCTCTTCACCGCCGGCTCGGTGCTCTGCGCCACCGCCACGAGCCTCGAGATGCTGGTCCTCTACCGCGTCCTGCAGGGCCTCGGCGGCGGCATGCTCATGCCGCTCGGCATGACGATCCTGACCCGCGCTGCCGGTCCGGAGCGTGTCGGTCGCGTGATGGCCGTCCTCGGCATCCCGATGCTCCTCGGCCCGATCTTCGGCCCGATCATCGGCGGCGCCCTGATCGACGCCGTCTCGTGGCACTGGATCTTCCTGATCAACCTGCCGATCGGCATCGCGGCCATCGTCTACGCCTGGATCGTGCTGCCCAAGGACGAGGTGGAGCCGTCCGAGACCTTCGACTGGGTCGGCATGCTGCTGCTGTCGCCCGGTCTGGCCGCTGTTCCTCTACGGCGTCAGCTCGATCCCCGAGCACGGCACCGCCACCGCCACCGAGGTGCTGGGCGCCCGCACTCCTCGGCCTGGTCCTGATCGTGGCCTTCGTGCCGTGGGCGCTGGCCCGCCGCAACATCCACCCGCTGGTGGACCTGCGCCTGTTCAAGAACAAGGACCTGACCGTCGCGGTGCTGGCGATGATGCTCTTCGCGGTCGCGTTCTTCGGCGCCTCGCTGCTGTTCCCGCTCTACTTCATCCAGGTCCGCGGCGAGGACGCCCTCGGCGCCGGCCTGCTGCTGGCCCCGCAGGGCGTCGGCGCCATGATCACCATGCCGATCGCCGGCATCCTGGCCGACAAGATCGGGCCCGGCAAGATCGTGCTCACCGGCGTCTCGGTGATCACGGCCGGCATGGCGATGTTCACCCAGATCGGTGCGGACACCTCCTACACCTACATCATCGCGGCGCTCTTCGTGATGGGTCTCGGCATGGGCGGCACGATGATGCCGATCATGACCGCGGCGCTCGCGACACTGACCGCGCACACCGTGGCCCGCGGCTCGACGCTGCTCAACATCACCCAGCAGGTGCGCGGCCTCCATCGGCACGGCGCTGTTCTCGGTGATCCTCACCAACCAGATCAAGGCCAGCGACACGGCCCAGATCTACCTCGCCGCCCGGTCCGCCGAGGGTGACCCCTCGGCGCTGGCCGCCCTCGCGCGAGCAGCTCGGGCTGTCGATCGACCAGTTCAACGCCGTGGTCGCGACGGGCCAGATCGCGCTGGCCGACGTGCTTCGCCACGGTCTTCGTGGTGGCGACGATCCTGGTCGCCTGCTGCCTCATCCCGTCGGCGTTCCTGCCGCGCAAGAAGGTCGCCCCGGTCGACCCGGCCGCGATGATGGGTCACTGACCCGCATCCGACTCCGGGTAACTGCCTCATCCGTGCACTCCCGCCCCCACTGATGGGGGCGGGAGTGCATTTTCGGGCCGTTACCTGGGAGGCCGACGGCACGGTCGGCCGCCCCCTCCGCACGCGGTGAGCTAGGAGCGGGTGCCCAACCACAGGGGCAGTACGCCGCGGCCCCCGCGTCACGCAGCGCGACCGCCGCGAGGGTGGCGCTCCACCCCGTCTCGACCAGGTCGTCGACGAGCAGCACCGTGGCACCCGGCGGCACGTCGGCGCGCAGGCTCGAGCGACGGCGTACGGCGGAGACGCGCTGCGCGGAGTTGGCCTGACCGGCACGGGGAGGCGACGGAGTCGTCGACGACCGCCCACGTGCCGACGACCGGGATCTGCATGACGCGGGCCAGGCTGTCGGCGAGGTCGCGGGTCAGGCTGGGGCCGCGTCGCCGACTCGACCATGACGATCGCGTCGGGACGGGTGGCCCACTCCGGCGACCAGGTCCTTCATCACCTCGAGGACCGCCTGCGCGAGCGCGGGCGGGACCGGCCCGTCGGGGGTGCCCTCACGGAAGAGCTGCGCGCAGCGCCTGCCCGTGGCCGAGGTCGGTGAGCCGGGCGACGGCGCGTCCGGTCTCGGCGCCGGCGGCGATCTTGCCCTTGAGGTCGAGGCCGAGGTTGGCCAGCGCGGTGGGCCACATCCGACGCGGCTCGATGGCAACTCCGGGCCGGGCCAGCCGCTCCTCCGCCTCGGCCACGGCGGCCTGGCTCACCGCTGACGAGAGAGCCAGTCCGCCACAGTTGTCGCAGCGGCCGCAGTCGGTCGCGTCCGCGTCGTCGAGCTGCTCGCGGAGGTAGCGCATGCGGCACTGGTCGGTGTCGAGGTAGGCCAGCATCGCCTGCTGCTCGCGCTCCCGCGCCTCCGCGACACGGGCGTAGCGCTCGGCGTCGTAGTGCCACGGCTCGCCGGTGGCGATCCACCCGCCCTGGACCCGGCGGGCAGCGCCGTCGACGTCGAGCACCTTGAGCATCGACTCGAGGCGGTTGCGGCCGAGCTCGACGCGGGTCTCCAGGGTGGCGGTCGACAGCGGCCGGTCCGACGCGGCGAGCGCCGCCAGCGTCTCGCGCACCTGCTCCTCGCGCGGGAACCCCAGCGAGGAGAAGTAGGCCCAGATGTCGCGGTCCTCGATCTGCGGGCAGCAGGACGACGGTGGCTCCGCCCTCCGGCAGGCCCGCGCCGCGGCCGGCGCGGCCGACCTGCTGGTAGTAGGCCACCGGCGACTGCGGGGCGCCGAGGTTGATCACGAAGCCCAGCGCGGCGTCGAAGCCCATCCCGAGGGCGCTGGTGGCGATCAACGCCTTCACCCGCCCGTCGACCAGGTCCTGCTCCAGCGCCTGGCGCTCCGCCGGGCTCGGTCTGGCCGGAGTAGGCCGCGACCTCCAGCCCCCGGTCACGGAGGTAGGACGCGACCTCCTGGGTCGCCGCCACGGTGAGGCAGTAGACGATGCCCGAGCCGGGCTGCTCGGCGAGGTGGTCGGCCAGCCAGGCGAGCCGCTGCTCGGGCGTCCTGAGCCTCACCACTCCCAGCCGGAGCGAGTCGCGGTCGAGCGTGCCCCGCTGCACGAGCACCTCGTCGGACGGCGCGAGGGCCGGGTCGCCGCCGGCGCGGACACCGAGCTGCTCGGCCACGTCGGCGGTGACGCGGGAGTTGGCGGTGGCCGTGGTGGCGAGCACCGGGATGCCACCCGGCAGCTCGGCCAGGAGGGTGCGCAGGCGGCGGTAGTCGGGACGGAAGTCGTGGCCCCAGTCGGAGATGCAGTGGGCCTCGTCGACGACCAGCAGTCCGCAGCTCGCGGCGAGCCGGGGCAGCACCTCGTCGCGGAACCCCGGGTTGTTGAGCCGCTCGGGGCTCACCAGCAGCACGTCGACCTCGCCGGCGTGGATCTGGTCGTGGATCGGCTGCCACTGGTCGATGTTGGTCGAGTTGATCGTCACCGCCCGGATGCCGGCGCGCTCGGCTGCGGCGATCTGGTTGCGCATGAGCGCGAGCAGCGGGGACACGATGACCGTCGGGCCGGCTCCTTGTTCGCGCAGCAGCAGGGTGGCCACGAAGTAGACCGCCGACTTGCCCCAGCCGGTGCGCTGCACGACGAGGGCGCGCCGACGGTCGACGGCCAGTGCCTCGATGGCGGCCCACTGGTCCTCGCGCAGGACCGCGTCGTCGCGCCCCACCAGAGCCCGCAGGTGTCGTTCGGCGGACTCACGGGAGGAGCGTCGTACGTCGTCGGTGACGGCTGTGGTCATGCGCCCTGTCTACCAACCGCCCCCGACACCCGCGGGACGGCCCACCTCCATCACCCGGCGGAGCTGCTCCCACGGCATGGGCGGGGCCTCCGTGAACTCGCCGGCCCAGTAGCCGTTGTGGCGGCGGCGGGGTCCGGGCCGGGCGTACGTGCCGGTCTCGAACTCGGTGTCCATGACTGTCTCCTGCGGTGCGACGGTGGTCGGGGGTTGTGGATGTCGTCGACGCTAGGCGGGAAGCGGCACGTGCGCGTCGTCGGAAGGCCGCGTCTGCAGCGGCACCTGGCGACGACCCGAAGTCCTACTTTTTGTGGACGCAGCGGCGATCCGCGTCGTCGTACGTTGACGAGGTGAGCCGAGCGCGGGCCTTCCTCGCCAGGCATGGTCTCGACCTGCTGATCGTCCTCGCGGCCGTCCAGACCGCGGGGAGCACGGCGGTGCGCGACGACCCGGGACACCCGACCGGGCTCCTGTTGTGGGTCGAGATGGCTGCGGCCGCGGCCACGGTGCTCACCCTGCTGGCCCGGAGGCGATACCCGTTCGGGCGCCGGCGGCGATGTGGCTGGTGGCCGCGAGCCTCTCGTTGGTCGACGGGCAGCTGGTCGAGCAGCCCGCCGGGATGTTCGTCGCCGGGATGGGCGCCTCGGTCATGCTGGGGAACCAGCCCAGCCTGCGGCTCTCCCGGATCGGCCTGGTGATCGTCGTCGGCTGCTCGTTGATCGTCGTCTACAACGGCGGCAACACGACGGGCGGCGACTACTTCTCCATCCCGCTCCTCTTCGGCATCGGCTGGCTGGTCGGCTACGCCCTGCGTGAGCGCACCCAGCAGACCGAGGCCGCCGAGGAGCGCGCCCGGATCGCTGAGCTGGAGCGGGAGGCAGCGGCCCGGGTGGCGGTGGCGGAGGAGCGCGGCCGGATCGCCCGCGAGCTGCACGACGTCGTCGCCCACGCAGTGAGCGTGATCGTGCTGCAGGTCGGCGCGGTGCGTCACCGGATGCCCGAGTCCGCGGCCGCAGACAGGGAGGCCCTGCGCAACGTCGAGGAGGCGGGACGCACCGCGCTCACCGAGATGCGGCGCCTGCTCGCCGCCATGCGCGACGACGACGCCGCACCGGAGCTGGCGCCGACCCCCGGGCTCGACGACCTCGACCGGCTCGTCCACGACGTCCGCGCGGCGGGGCTCGACGTCCGGGTCGAGGTGCGGGGCGACCCCGTCGTCCTCCCCCGTGGCCTGGACCTCTCGGCGTACCGCATCGTGCAGGAGGCGCTCACCAACAGCCTCAAGCACTCCGGAGCCGAGCTCGCCGAGGTGGTCGTGGCCTACGCCCCCGGGGAGCTGAGCCTGCAGGTGCGCGACCACGGCAGCAACCGCGACAGCGAGAGGGCCGGCGCGAACGGCGGCGGCCACGGCCTCATCGGCATCCGCGAGCGGGTCAAGCTCTTCGACGGCGACCTGGCCGCCGGCCCCGCACCCGGCGGCGGCTTCCTGGTGCGGGCGAGGCTGCCCCTGGGGGGTGGGTCGTGACCATCCGTGTCCTCGTCGTCGACGACCAGACGATGGTGCGTGCCGGCTTCCGCCTGCTGCTGGCCGACGAGGCGGACATCGAGGTCGTGGCCGAGGCCAGCAATGGCCGTGACGCGGTCGCGCAGGCGGCGCGCTTCCGGCCCGACGTCATCCTCATGGACATCCGGATGCCCGAGATGGACGGCCTCGAGGCGACTCGTCGCATCCTGGCCTCCGACACCACGGCCCGGGTGCTGATCCTCACCACGTTCGACCTCGACGACTACGTCTTCGAGGCGCTGCGGGCCGGCGCCAGCGGCTTCGTGCTCAAGGACGAGCCCCCCGAGCAGCTCCTGGCCGCCGTGCGGACCGTTGCCGCCGGTGAGGCGCTGCTCTCCCCGACCGTGACCCGCCGCGTGATCCAGCGCTTCGCGACGGTACGGCGCCAGGCACCGCCCGAGTCCGTCGCGGACCTGACACCCCGCGAGCTGGAGGTCTTCCGGCTGATCACCCGCGGACTGTCCAACGCCGAGATCGGCCGTGAGCTCTTCATCAGCGACACGACGGTCAAGACCCACGTCACCCGGCTGCTCCAGAAGCTGGACCTCCGCGACCGTGCCCAGGCGATCGTCCTCGCCTACCAGACCGGCCTCTTCGACGAGGCCTGAGCGCCCGGGTCCTACTTCCGGAGGACCCCGTCTCGACCGAGCGGCGTACGACGGTCGCGACCTCGCGACGACGCGCTCCGGAGCGGGCGTACCTAGCGTTCGAGGTGACCCCAGAACACCACCCAAGATCGCGAAGGAACCCCATGATCACCATCGATTCACTCACCAAGAAGTACGGCCGCACCACCGTCGTGGACGGCGTCAGCTTCGTGGCCCGGCCCGGCCGGGTCACCGGCTTCCTCGGCCCCAACGGCGCCGGCAAGTCGACCACGATGCGCATGGTCGTCGGCCTGACGAAGCCCACGTCGGGCTCGTCGACGGTCGCCGGCCACCCGTTCAAGGACCTGCCCAACCCGGGCCGGGAGATCGGCGTGATGCTGGACGCCTCGGCCCAGCACGCCGGGCGCTCGGGTCGCGAGATCCTCACGATCGTCCAGCAGATGCTGGGCCTGCCCAGCCGCCGGGTCGTCGAGATGCTCGACCTGGTCAGCCTCACCCCCGCCGAGGCCGACCGCCGCGTCGGCAACTACTCCCTGGGCATGCGCCAGCGGCTCGGGATCGCGACCGCCCTGATCGGCAACCCGGGCGTGCTGATGCTCGACGAGCCGGCCAACGGCCTCGACCCCGCCGGCATCCGCTGGATGCGGGACCTGCTCCGCGACTTCGCGGACCGGGGCGGGACGGTGCTGCTGTCCTCGCACCTGCTGCGCGAGGTCGAGGTCATCGCCGACGACATCGTCATGATCGGCCACGGGCGGGTCGTGTGCGAGGGCTCCAAGGCGGACCTCGTCCGGTCCCTGGGCACCGTCGCCCGGGCCGACGACACGGCCGCGCTGCGCCGGGCGCTGCACGCGGCCGGGCTCGACACGACCGTCTCCGACGGGGGCGGCGTGGCCACCTCCGCCGAGCCGGCCCACGTCGGCCACGTGGCGTACACGGCGGGCATCGCGCTCACCGAGCTGCGGACGGCCGAGGGCGGCCTCGAGGACATGTTCCTCGAGCTCACCGCGGACACCCAGCGAGAAGACAACCCATCCAGGAAGAACCGTCGAGAAAGGGCAGCGGCATGACCACCACCACCTCACCCACGACCTACGACCCCGTGCACGAACGCCACGCCGACGTTCCGACGATCCCCCTGGGACGCGTCGTCCGCGTCGAGCTGCGCAAGATGTTCGACACGCGTTCCGGTTTCTGGCTGATGGCCAGCCTGGTCATCGTGGGCGTCCTCGCCACGGTCGGGACGATCCTCTTCGCCCCCGACGACCAGCTGACCCACAACACGTTCGCCGCGGCGATCGGCTTCCCGATGACGATCGTGCTCCCGATCATCGCCATTCTCGCGATCACCGGGGAGTGGAGCCAGCGCACCGGGCTCACCACGTTCACGCTCGTTCCGAACCGCAGGCGGGTCCTGCTGGCCAAGACGGTCTCGTCGGTGGTCGTGGGGATCGCCGCGATGCTGGTCGCGCTCGTCGTGGGCGTCGTCGGCAACGTGGTCGGCACCGCCATCACCGGCACCGACCTCGTGTGGGACCTCTCGGCCGCCCAGTTCGGCACCATCGTCATCGGCAGCCTGCTGTGCCTGCTGACCGGCACGATGCTGGGCATGGTCATCCGGAACTCGCCCGGGGCCCTCGTCACGTACTTCGTGCTGACGCTGGTGCTCCCGACGCTCTTCGGGATCCTGGCCACCAGCCAGCCGGACTTCGTGGACATCCGCCCTTGGGTCGACGCCGAGCTCGCCCGGTCGTTCCTCTTCGAGGGACCGCCGCAGGGCGAGCAGTGGGCCCAGGTCGCTGCCACCGCCGGGCTGTGGCTGGTCCTGCCGGCCCTCCTCGGGATGCGGGCGGTCCTCCGCTCGGAGGTGAAGTAGCCCCACCTCGCAGCAACAACGGTGACCCGTCGTCCACCGGACGACGGGTCACCGTGCTGTCAGGAACCGACCCGGCGCAGCTGCGGCGCAGGTGGCTCGAGGTCGTCGGCCGACCGGAACGACTCGCCCACCAGCACCGGCACGACCGCGCTGGCGTCCCGCTCCGCGGCGATCTCGACGTCGGCGACGAAGCCCACCTCGACCAGCTCACGCCCGCTCGCGCAGCGGGCGAGGTCGTCGGGGAGGTCGGCCGCCCGGAACGCCGCCACCGCCATCGCAGCCTCGGGACTCAGGTCGTCGCTGCCGAGATCGACGAGTGCGGCCAGCACGGCACCGGCACCCCACAGGTCCTCGACCGCCGGGCGCAGGGAGTCGTCGTGCCACCGCTCCCCTGCGGGTACGACGACCACGCTCGCGCCGCGAGCCACCTTCGGCGCCAGCCACTGCGCCACCGCGCCCGCGTTGCGCAGGCACGCCCCCAGCACCTGCGCCCCGCTGTCGGCCAGGGCGAAGGCGATGGTGGATCCGTTCGGCGAGGGCAGCACCAGCCGCTCGATGCCGACCACCTCGGCCAGGCTCGCGGGTGACAACGAGACACGCCGGGCGCCACCGCGTGAGAGCGCCTCGAACCGGCCCACCGCCAGCGTCGCGCCATGACGTACGGCGTGCTCCGCGGCGCGGGCGTCCTTCCACCGGAAGGGGAAGACCTCGATTCCGCGCTCCATGGCCACGCTCAGGGTCGTGGTGAAGGACAGCACGTCGACGACCACGGCGTAGTTGGCCGGGACCGCCTCGGCCCCGGTCGGGCCCCACTCCATGCGGAGCCGATAGCTGGACTGGTCGTGGCCGGGCAGTGTCACGGGCTCATTCAATCGCAGGGCCGGTCGTCACGTCAGACGCACGCGATCCCCGGCGCCGGGTGCGCCCTCCGGCGGCGTAGCCGTCAGTCCGGGATGTTGGACACGACGAGCACCGGGACCTGCGAGTGACGCACCACCTGGGTGGCCGTCGAGCCGAAGCGGAGCCCGGCGAACCCGCCGGCGCCCCGCACGCCGATGACCAGCATCTCGGCCCCCTTGGCGGCCGCGACCAGGCACTCCGCCGACTGACCGCGGAGGGCGTAGAGCTCGAGGTCGAGGTCGTCGCGGAGTCCGGCCGCGGCGCAGTCGTCCTTCAGGTCGGCGATGACCGCCTGCTCGAACTCGGCGTAGGGCGGGACGTAGCCGCCGACCATCGAGCCCGGTCGCGGGGCGCTCGTGAGGTGCCAGACCCGCACCACGTGCAGCGTCACGCCGAGGCGGTGTGCCAGGTCGGCTCCCACGCGCACGACGGTGCGTGCCGCGCGTGATCCGTCGTGTCCCACCACGATCCCGCCGGTGATGTCCGCGTCCTTCCAGACCATGTCACGAGCCTAGAGCGGAATCGGGCCGCCGACCACGGGCCGAAGGTCCCGACCTCGGTGTTCACCAGATCCGGACGCGGTCCTCCGGCTCGAGCCACAGGCCGTCGCCGGCCTGCGTCTCGAACACCTCGTGGAACTCGTCGAGGTTGCGCACGATGTTGGCGCGGAACTCGGCCGGACTGTGCGGGTCGATCGTGAGGTACTGGAGCTCCTGCTCCTTGCGGCGCTTGGTGCGCCACACGTGGGCCCAGTTGAGGAAGAGCGTGCGCCGCTCGTCGATGGACGCGTCGCCGTCCCGGCTGATGACGTACGCCTTGTGGGCGATGGTCAGGCCGCCCAGGTCGCCGATGTTCTCGCCGACCGTGAGGCTCCCGTTGACGTGCTCGCCCGGCAGGTTGCGGGGCTCGAAGTCGTCGTACTGCTCGATGAGCGCCTTCGACTTGGCCTCGAACGCGGTCTTGTCGTCGGCCGTCCACCAGTCGTGGAGGTTGCCCGACCCGTCGTACTGGGCGCCCTGGTCGTCGAAGCCGTGGCCGAGCTCGTGGCCGATGACCGAACCGATGCCGCCGTAGTTCTCCGCCTCGAGCGCGTCGGGGCTGAAGAACGGCGGCTGCAGGATGGCCGCGGGGAAGCAGATCTCGTTGGTGCCGGGGTGGTAGTAGGCGTTGACCGTCTGCGGGAGCATCAGCCACTCCTCGCGGTCGACGGGCTGGCCGACCTTCTCCAGCTGACGGTCGGTCTCGAAGGCGGCCGAAGCGGCGACGTTGGCCATCAGGTCGTCCGGGGTGACCGTGAGCGAGGAGTAGTCGCGGAAGGTCGAGGGGTAGCCGATCTTGGGGTAGAACTTCTCGAGCTTCTCGAAGGCCTGCTGCTTGGTGTCCTCACCCATCCAGTCGAGCTGCTCGATCGAAGAGCGGTAGGCCGCGACCAGGTTGTCGACCAGCGCGTCCATCATCTGCTTCGACGTCGGCGGGAAGTGGCGCGAGACGTAGACGGCGCCGACGGCCTCGCCGATCGCGTCCTCGACGAAGGCGACGCCGCGCTTCCAGCGCTCGCGCAGCTCGGGCGTGCCGTTGAGGGTGCGGCCGTAGAAGTCGAAGTTGGTCTCGACGAAGGCCTCGGGGAGGTAGGGCGCGGAGCTGCGGATGATCCGCGCGTGCAGGATGTCGCGCCAGGTGTCGATCGGCGTCTCGTCGAGCACGGTGGAGAGGTGCTCGAAGAAGTCGGGCTGCATGACGATGGTCGAGGCCAGCGTCTCCTCGTTGCCACCGAGCGCGGTGACGAAGGCGACCCAGTCGAAGGCCGGGCACAGCTCCTGCAGCTCGGCGAGGGTCTTGTGGTTGGTGGTCTTCTGCACGTCGCGGGTCTCGGCGGCCTCCCAGTGGCCCTCGGCCAGCCGGGTCTCGTACGCCAGCAGGCGGGCGGCGGCACCCTCCGGGTCGGCGTGCTCGCCGAGGGTCAGGAGGGTGACGAGGTAGGCGAGGTACTTCTCGCGGATCTCGGCGAACTTGTCCTCGCGGTAGTAGGACTCGTCGGGCAGGCCGAGCCCGCCCTGGGCGAGGTAGACGATGTTGCGCGAGGCGTCGATGCGGTCGGGCGTGATGTAGGAGCCGAACAGGCCCGGTCCGCCGCTGCGCTCGAGTCCGCCGAGGAAGGTCGCCAGCTCGCCGAGGTCGCGGATGGCGTGGGCACGGTCGAGGAGGTCCTGCACGGGCTCGCAGGCCGCGGGCCTCGATGGTGTCGGTGTCCATGAAGGAGGAGTAGAGGGCGCCGATCTTGCGCTCGTCCTCGTCGAGCCCGTCGGCGGGTCGCTCGGCGAGCTCGGTGATGATGTCGCGCACCTGCTGCTCCGCGGAGTCGGCCAGGGCGATGAACGCACCCCAGCTCGACTTGTCCGCCGGGATCTCGGCCTCGTCGAGCCACCGTCCGTTGACGTGGCCGAACAGGTCGTCCTGCGGGCGGATGTCGGGGTTCATGCCTTCGCGGGCCGCATCAAGGATCGTCACGCGCTCGACCCTAACCCGGTGCACCCACACCCGTGGGGTAGGGCGCGGCCTCAGCGCACCCGAACGACCGACTTGCCCAGGGTGCGGCGCTCGTCCATGTCGACGAGCGCCGCCCCGAAGCCGGCCAGGTCGTAGGTCGCGCCGATCGGCGGCTTGATGACGCCCGACTCGATCATCGGCGCCAGCGCGTGCCACTGCTTCTGCATGTAGCCCGGCTTGACCATCGCGAAGGCGCCCCAGCCGACACCGCGTACGTCGACGTTGTTGAGCAGCAGCCGGTTGACCTTGACCTCGGGGATCCCCTGGCCGGCCGCGAAGCCGACGACCAGGACCCGCCCCTGCTCGGCCAGGCAGCGCAGGGAGTCGGTGAAGGCGGCACCACCGACGACGTCCATCACGAGGTCGACGCCCTTGCCGTCCCGTGAGCTCCTTGACCTCGTCGCGGAAGTCGGGACCGATGACGACCTCGTCCGCGCCGGCCCCGCGCGCGAAGGCCGCCTTCTCCTCGGTGCTGACGACCGCGATCGTGCGCGCGCCGAAGCCCTTGGCCACCTGGATGGTCGCGGTCCCGACACCGCCGGCTGCGCCGTGGACGAGCACGGTCTCACCGGCCGCGATGTCGCCCCGCTCGGCGAGCGCGAAGTGGGCGGTGAGGTAGTTCATCGGCAGCGCCGCGCCCTCGTCGTACGACATCGCGTCCGGCAGCGCGAAGGTGAAGATCGCCGGGTTGGCGATCTGCTCGGCGGCGCCGCCGTGGAGGTTGACCCCGGCGACGCGCTGGCCGACCTCGAAGCCGCTGGACTCCGGCGAACCCGGGTCGAGCACGACGCCGGCGAAGTCGACGCCGAGGGTGAAGGGCGGCTCGGGCTTGAACTGGTACTCCCCGCGGCTGAGCAGCAGGTCGGGGAAGGAGACACCGGCGCTGTGCACCTCGACCAGCACGTCGTGCGGGCCGGGGACGGGCTCGGGGACCTCGCGGACCTCGATGTCGGCGGGACCGGTGAGGGAGACGACCTGGGCTGCGCGCATGCGTCGACCCTAGCCAGCCCGGAGTCCGGTATCCGCTCGACCGCTCGGCATCCGCGGTAGTCCGTGACGAACGGCCCCCAGGATCCCCGGCACGAGGGTCCGTCTGTCACGGACTACGCCGGTCGGAGAGCGTCAGCCGACGCGCTTGACCTCGCTCAGCTCGAAGTGCATCGGGTCGGTCCAGCGCCAGTCGCCGCCCCAGCCGAAGCCCCACTTCTTGAAGACCGCCACGACGTCCCGGTCCATCTCGCCGACCGTCCCGCGACCGTTGCCGGGCACGTTGAGGTCGAGCGCGAGGCCGAAGGAGTGGTTCGACAGCGAGGTCGTGTTGGCGATGAAGCGGGGGTAGTAGCACCCGGCGTACTCGTCGGGGTGGATCTCGGCGGCCAGTCCGCGCGACTGCACCTCGAGGAGGGCCGCACGCAGCTGCGGGAAGAGGTCCTTGTGGCACGTGACCGAGCCCAGGATGGGCACCACCTCGGTGCGGATGTTGGCCGCCACCCACGACGGCTCCGGGGCGATCCGGCCGCCGCCGATGACGCGGTAGCGGTAGACGCCGACCACGCTGCCGAGGGTGCCACCGGTCGGGAGCGCGGTGAGCTGGGCGTCGGGGTCGAGACCGAGCGTCGAGGCGATGTCGAGCATCTGCACCGAGACGTCGTCGCCGACCAGACGCTCGAGCGGCTTGCGGATGCTCGAGGGGGTGATCGAGTCGGTCGAGATCAGCAGGCCGTTGTCATCGGCCATCTCGATGTCGTCGGCCCACGCGGTGTTGACGACCATGTCGATGGTCGGGATCTGCGGCGTGTAGGCGCCGACGTGCAGCGTCGGCGAGTCCTCCTCGACGCCGAGCCGGATCATCCCGTCCTTGTCCTGCAGCCGCCTGGCCACCGTTCGGTCGATGGCCAGCTCACCGCCCGCGACCCGGTCCCAGGCCTCCTGGAAGTCGGCGACCTCGGCCGGGTGAAGTTCCGGTAGGCACCGGGGTCGACCGCGGCGATCGTCAGCACCCGGTTCTCGAGGCTGACCTGGCCCAGGCCGATGCGCTCGGTGTGGGCCACGCCCTTGAGCCGCGAGATCTTCTTGACCAGCGCGTCGTCGAGCGGCTTGTCCCACTGCACCAGGATGTCGGCGCTCCACAACCGGCCGTCGCGCTTGCCGGGCGCGTCGACCGCATGCGCGGGATCGGCCACCGGGACCGTCGGACTCGTCGTCGCGGAGGACGGCTCCGGGCTCTTCTCGATCACCGGCGAGGGCGGCTGCCGGATCGCCTCCGGCTCGCTGCACGCGCCGAGCGCGAGGAGAAGGGCAGCGGTCGCTGCCAGCCCGGCCCCTCGTCGTACGCCCATGGGACGAACTGTAGGCAGGCGCCGCCACTCAGCGCGCGGGCGTGGACGGAATCGTGAACCACGAGAGGACACCGCCCACGAGCAGGAGCACGGCGCACACCACCATCGCGGTGCCGTACGACGCGTCGAACTGCGCCGGGTCGCGATAGTCGTCACCTGTCAGGCCGACGGCCACCGGGAGTGCGGCCACCGCCAGCAGGGAGCCGGCGCGGGCGACGGCGTTGTTGATGCCGCTCGCGACTCCGGCGTTGTCGTCCGGGGCGGCCGCGAGGACCGTCGCGGTCAGCGGTGCGACCAGCAGCGCCAGGCCGAGTCCGAAGACGGTCAGGCCCGGGGCCACGTCGCGCCACCACACGACGTCGGGGCCCACACCCAGCAGCCACACGGTGCCGGCGGCCATCACGATCGGACCGACGGTCATCGGGATCCGTGGCCCGATGCGCTGGCCGAGCGCGCCGCCGCGGGAGGCGAGCAGCAGCATGCAGACGGTGATCGGCAGCGTCGCCAGTCCGGCCTGGAGGGCGTTGTAGCCGCCGACGGTCTGGAGCTGGAGGACGAGGAAGAAGAGGATGGCGCCGAGGGCTGCGTAGACGAGCAGGGTCATCGCGTTGGCCGCGCTGAACGTGCGGTCGGCGAAGAGCTCCAGGCGCATCATCGGCTCGGCGGATCCGACTCTCGAGGACGAGGAAGCCCACCGCGGCCAGGACTCCGACAGCGGCCGCCCACGGCATCCACGGACTGCTCGGGTCGGTCAGCGCCCAGGTCACTCCGGCCAGGGCCACGGACGCCAGCACCGCACCGCCGACGTCGAAGCGGCCCTGCGCGCGGGGGTCGCGCGTCTCCGGCACCCAGCGGATCGCCAGCCACACCGTGAGTGCGGCCAGCGGGAGGTTGATGAGGAAGATCCAGCGCCACGAGGCGTGGTCGACCAGCAGGCCGCCGACCAGCGGACCCAGCGCCGTCGCGATCCCGCCCAGCCCGGACCAGGCGCCGATCGCGCGGCCGCGGTCCTTGGCGCGGAAGGAGCTCTGGATCATCGCCAGGCTGCCCGGGGTGAGCAGCGCGCCGCCGACGCCCTGGAGCACGCGGGCCGCGATCAGCACCTCCGCGGTCGGTGCCAGCCCGCAGAGCAGCGAGGCGGCGGCGAACCAGATCGTGCCGACGACGAAGATCCGCCTGCGGCCGAGGCGGTCGCCGAGGGAGCCACCGAGCAGGGTGAGCGAGGCCAGCGAGAGCAGGTAGCCGTTGGAGATCCACTGGAGCTGTGCGAGGGAGGCGTCGAGGTCCTCCCCGATCGTCCGCAGCGCGACGTTGACCACGGTGCCGTCGAGCAGCGTCAGCCCCGACCCGAGGGTGGCGGCCGCGATCACGCCGCGCCCTCTGGGCGTGCCCCACGCGATGGTGCTCACGTGGTCAGGCTAGGCGGCCTCCGGCGCCCTAGGATTTCGGCCATGGCTCGCACGCGTTCGCACGCTGCCGACGAGCGCGGGCCCGCCCACGACCGGCGGCTCGTGGAGCACGTCCAGCGCCTCGGCGAGGAGCATCCCCCGATCGACCTGGCCACGGTGGACTTCACCGTGCAGGACCCGGCGGAGCTGTCCCGGCGCTACGGCCACGTCCTCGACTACATGGCACGCGTCGAGCTCGAGGTCGACCGCAACGTGCTCGAGCTGATCACCCTGCTCCCCGATCCCCCCGAGGTCGACCGCACCTTCTACGCCGACGTCTGGCAGCCGCAGGAGATCCGGCACGGCGAGATCCTCGACGAGCTCCAGACCCGGATCGGTCGTCCACCGGCCACGACCGACCGCGACCACGTGTCGGCCAGGCTCCGGGTCCTCGGTGCCCTGGGCCACCTCACGGCCGTCCAGGACGTCAGCCGGATGCTCTACTACCTGACCGGCATGTCCACCGAGCGGTCCGCGGTGCTGGCCTACAACCTGCTCCACGACGGCGTGCTCGAGCTCGGCGAGACGGCCGTCGCCGAGACGGTCGTCGCGCCGATCCGACGCCAGGAGCCCGGGCACTACGCCTTCTACAAGATGTCCGCCCAGGGCCTGGCCGCCGAGCTCGCCGGGTGGCAGCTGTGGCTGGTCCGCCGGCTGCGTCGCGCCACCTACGGCCCGGTCGGCGTCAACAACCGCGAGCAGCTCGCCGACTTCGGTGAGGTGATGGAGGCCCTCGAGATCGACGAGTCCTTCGCCGAGTCGATCGCCCGCGTCGAGCGCGACCTGCTGTGGGCACGCGGCGAGGGGATGCAGGTCCCGGACTACGTCGTACGAGCCTTCCGCGAGGCGGTCGAGGCAGCGCGGGAGCGTCGTACGACGTGAGAGGAGTGGTCACATCGGGCTGGACCAGCGCTTCCGAAGGGGCCATGGCTCTTGACCCGAACGGGTCGTGCACCGTTGGATCGCTGTGTCCTCCGTCACATCCTGGACGGTCGGCACCTCAGGTCAAGGAGACCCCATGCCCTCACGCGAAACACCCCGTGCCGCAGCTCGAGCCGCGCGACCTCTGTCGCTGGTGCTCGTCGCCAGCGCCCTCGCCTGGGTCGGTGCCTCAGCACCGGCCGAGGCAGCCCCGCCGTCGTGCCTCAAGCGCACCAACAACACCTACGAGAAGCTCCTCGAGTGCGTCACCGTCGACGGCGTCCGCGCTCACCAGACGGCGTTCCAGGCAGATCGCCGACGCCAACGACGACGAGTTCTATCCCGGCAGCCGCGTGGCCGGCACCGAGGGCTACGCCGAGAGCGTCGAGTACGTCGCCGGCAAGCTCCGGAAGGCCGGGTACGACGTCACGCTCGACCCGTTCGACTTCCAGTTCGTCTTCCCCGCGCTGCTGCGCCAGATCAGCCCCGTCGCCGCCGACTACGAGACCGGCACCTTCACCGGCTCGGGCGACGGCGACATCACCGGCACCGTCATCCCGGTCGACATCAACCTCGTCCCGCCGCGGGCGAGCACGAGCGCCTGCGAGGCCAGCCGACTTCGCCGGCCTCAACTTCAGCGGGCCGACCGACATCGCCCTGGTCCAGCGCGGCACCTGCCCCTTCGGCGCAGAAGGCCGTCAACGCCGAGGCCGCCGGTGCGGAGGCCGTGATCCTCTTCAACCAGGGCAACGACCCGACCCGCGAGGGTCTCATCGTGGGCACGCTCAACCCGTCCTCGGTCCCCGTCACCATCCCGGTGGTGGGCGCCAGCTTCGCCGATGGCGAGGCGCTGAGCGCAGCCGGGCTCGACCGCCCGCGTCCGGGTCCTGCCGAGCGAGACCCGCACCGACTACAACGTCATCGCGGAGAAGCGCGGCACCAACAACGACAACGTGGTGATGAGCGGGGCCCACCTCGACAGCGTGGAGGTCGGGACCCGGCATCAACGACAACGGCTCCGGCTCGGCCGCGCTGCTCGAGACCGCGCTCCAGATGGCGAAGGTCAAGCCGGTCAACACCGTCCGCTACGCCTGGTGGGGCGCGGAGGAGTCGGGCCTCCTCGGCTCGACGGCGTACGTCGCAGGGCCTCTCACAGGCCGAGAAGGACCGCATCGCGCTCTACCTCAACTACGACATGGTGGGCTCGCCCAACTACGTCTTCATGACGTACGACGCCAACGAGTCGACCTTCCCGGCGCCGGTCGGCGTGCCGATCCCGGAGGGGTCGGAGGCCATCGAGAACCTCTTCGAGGGCTTCTACACCTCGGTCGACCAGCCCTACGACGACGCGCAGTTCTCCGGTCGCAGCGACTACCAGGCCTTCATCCAGGCCGGCATCCCTGCCGGTGGTCTGTTCACCGGCGCGGAGATCGTCAAGACCGCCGAGCAGGTCGGCATCTGGGGCGGCACGGCGGGCGCACAGTTCGACCCGTGCTACCACTCCGCGTGCGACACGCTCGGCAACGTCGACCTGCACGCGCTGGACGTCAACAGCGACGCTATCGCCTACGCCGCGCTGACGTACGCCTACTCGACCGAGTCGGTCAACGGGGTCGCCGGCAAGCCGGTGCCCGAGTCCGTGCCGCTGCCCGAGCCGGCGGGTCCGGAGGGCACGTTCCTGCCGTGATCGCCTGATCGATCCATCGCTGAGGTGGTCGTCCCGCGTCGCGGGGCGGCCACCTCGACGGTTCGCCCTGCTCAGCCCTCGAGCACCCGGCGCGCGAGCCAGGCCAGGTCGGCACCGGTCTGCTCCGGCGTCGCCGAGGGCTGCATGACGTGGCTGAGCACGACCCGGACGACCATGTCGATCGCGGGGTCGAGGTGCGCGGCGTCGATCGCCGGGGCGTACGGCACCACCCGCGCGGTGACGACCTGCTTGGCCGTCTCGAGCAGGGAGCCCGCGTTGGTGGTCAGCAGCGGCAGCAGCTCGGTGTCGGCGCCGTGGGTCGCGCTCACGACGGCGTGCAGCAGGTTGTTGTCCTGCGCGTAGGTCAGCACGTCGGTCACCGCGCGCTCGATCGCGCGCGAGAGGTCGTCGGGCTCGGCGTCGAACGCGGCCTCGACGACGGTCAGGAAGCGCGCCAGCTCGGCGAGCACCATCGTCTCGGCCAGCGCCGGCTTGGCGCCGACCTCGTTGTAGACCGTCTGCCGGCTGACGCCCACCGCCTCGGCCAGGCGAGACATGGTGACCGTGGCCCACCCGGTCGACGTGGTCATCTCCCCGGCGGCGGCCACGATGCGATCGCGCGTCGACGGATCGGGGGTGGCCACCATGGGCGCCAGTCTAGGAGCGGTCAGGCCACGGACCGCTCGGGGTCGACGGGCACGAAGTCGACCTTCTCGCGCACCCCGCAGTCGGGGCAGCACCAGTCGTCGGGGATGTCGCCCCAGGCCGTGCCGGCAGCGAAGCCCTCGTGCTCGTCGCCCGCGGCCACCTCGTAGACGTACTCACAGGTCGGGCACCGCGCGGCCATCACGTCGTCGCCGGTCGGTGGGGAAGGGCGCTCTGTGCCGGTCACGACTCCCCCGGGGTCCGGGCTCGTCCGGTAGCGCTCGAGGTAGGCCGAGCGCTTGCGGGGACTGATGTTGGCGAGGGACACGTCGCCGCCGAAGTGGTCGACGACGCGCTGGTCCATCACCCGGCGCCAGACCGCGGGCACGATGGCCAGGACGATCATCCCGGCATAGCCGGTCGGCAGGACCGGGCTCTCCTCGAAGTCGCGCAGCGTCTGGTAGCGCCGGGTCGGGTTCGCGTGGTGGTCGCTGTGGCGCTGCAGGTGGTAGAGCAGCACGTTGGTGGCGATGTTGTTGGAGTTCCAGCTGTGCCCGGGCAGGACGCGCTCGTAGCGCTGGCGATCACCGACGCCGACCTTCTGGCGCAGCATCCCGTAGTGCTCCATGTAGTTGACGACCTCCAGCAGCGAGAAGCCGATGACCGCCTGGATCAGGAGGTACGGCGCGACCTCGGCGCCGAAGGCCGCGATGACCACGCCCCACAGGACGAGCGACATCAGCCAGGCGTTGAGCACGTCGTTGTCGAGGCGCCACGGGCTGTGCTTGCGTCGGGCCAGGCGGCGCTTCTCGAGGCGCCAGGCGGACGTCACGGAGCCACCGACGGTGCGCGGCCAGAACTGGTAGAAGGACTCACCCAGCCGGGCGCTCGCCGGGTCCTCGGGCGTCGCGACCCGGACGTGGTGACCGCGGTTGTGCTCGATGTAGAAGTGGCCGTAGAAGACCTGGGCGAGCGCGATCTTGGAGAGCCAGCGCTCGTTGGCCTCCTTCTTGTGGCCCAGCTCGTGGGCGGTGTTGATGCCGATCCCGCCGATGCAGCCGATCGAGATCGCCAGGCCGATCCTGTCGATCGTCGTCAGCGGCTCGGCCAGGAGCCCGAACGCGTCCCATCCCCCGACCACGGCCATCGCGCCGAGGAAGCCGGCGTACTGGATGGGCAGGAAGAGGTAGGTGATCCAGCGGTAGTAGCGATCCCGCTCCAGCGCCTCGATCACGTCGTCGGGCGGGTTGGAGCGGTCGAGGCCGGCAACCAGGTCGATGGCCGGGACGATGCCGAGGATCACGATCGGGCCGATCCAGAACCAGATGCTCCAGCCGGTCGCGAGGTGCCCGCCGAAGGCGACGAACGCGAGGCTGGGCACGACGAGCCCGATGAGCCAGAGGTAGCGCTTCGGGTCCCTCCAGAGCTCGGTCGAGCCCTCGGGCACCGTGCCGCTGGGGGCGAGTCGGGTGGGATAGCCGGCCATCGGGAGTCCTCCTGTGGTGGGTCGAGGTTTACAGGACCCTACGGTTTGTAAACCTCGTTGACAAGAGGGATGCTTTTGTCAACCCGCGGGTCACCCAACCCGGAAGCAGCAGGACGACCTCTGACGAGCATCCGCGACCAGCGCAGCAGAACCCGATCCCGCTACGCTTCGCGCATGCACCATCCCTTCGGAATCGACTTCGGCGGCACCGGCATCAAGGGCGCGCCCGTCGACCTCAAGGTCGGCGACTTCGCCCACGACCGCGTCCGCATCGACACCCCCAAGCCGGCCAGCCCGCAGGCCGTGGCCGAGGTGTTCCAGCAGATCGTCGACAGCTTCCCGGCCTCCACGACCCCGGTCGGCGTGACCGTGCCCGGCATCGTGCGGCACGGCGTCGTGCTGTCGGCCGCCAACATCGACAAGTCGTGGATCAACGAGGACGCCGACGCGATCTTCACCGAGGCCCTCGGGCCGCGAGGTCCACGTCGTCAACGACGCGGACGCCGCCGGCCTCGCCGAGGTGGAGTACGGCGCCGCGCAGGGCCGCGGCGGCCTGGTCATGGTCATCACCCTCGGCACCGGCATCGGCTCGGCGATGATCTTCGACGGCGAGCTCGTGCCCAACTCCGAGATGGGCCACCTCGAGATCGACGGGCACGGTCGCGGAGTCGCGGGCGGCGACGAGCGCCCGCGAGCGCGAGGGCCTCTCGTGGGAGGCGTGGTCCGAGCGGCTGACGACCTACTTCCGCCACCTCGAGCGGCTCTTCACCCCCGACCTGTTCGTGGTCGGCGGCGGGGTCAGCAAGTCGTGGGACAGCTTCGGCCACCTCATCGAGATCGACACCGAGATCGTCCCGGCGACCCTGCAGAACCGCGCCGGCATCGTGGGCGCCGCACTCGTCGCGCAGCGCAAGGCCGGCACGGACGACTGACGCGCGGGCGGTCGCAGCTAGGCGTCCTCGCCCAGCACCTGCTCGAAGGCGGCGAGCGCGCCGCGGAGGTAGCGCTCGACCACCGCCCGCTCCTCCTCGGTGAACTCCGCGGTCGAGCCGGTCCAGGGCCACGAACATCGGCATCAGGTGGCCCACGCTCTCGCTGCGGCCGGAGTCGGTCAGCACCAGCTCCGTACGACGACGGTCGCCGGGGTGCGGACGCCGCTCGACGTGTCCGCGGCCGACCAGCCGGTCCACGATGCCGGTCGCCGCCGCGGTGGAGACCTCGAGCCGTCGCGCGACCTCGGCGGGCCCGATCTGCTCGCGGCTCAGGTGCCCGAGGGTGACCAGCTCGCTCTCGCTGAGTCCCGCGCGGCGGGCGACGACGTGGTTGAGGCGGGCGCCGGTGGTCAACAGGCGCGCGGAGCGCGGCCAGCGAGCTGGTCTCGTGCCCACTCCGGACCACGCCCGGTCCACCTGGTCGACCCATCGTCCCGCTCGCCTCGTCCGTGTCCGTGCCGATTTGCCATCGTAGCGAACAGATCGCTAAGTTAGTTAGCAATCAACTCGACTAGTGATCTGATCCTGGGGAGCATCGTGACCGACCACCAGCCATCAGCAGTCGCCCGGGTCGATCGCCGGACGGCGTACGGCGTGGCTGGTCGCGCTGGTCCCGCTCCTCCTGGCCATGGCCGTCATCTTCCTCGTGCCCGAGGGCGAGCGCGAGGCGAGCGCCACCGACTCCCTCCCCGAGGGCGCGGACAGCACGCTCGCCGTCCAGCTGGCCGAGGAGCTGCCGGACGACGAGGGCCAGGTCGCCATCGTGCTGTGGACCGCCGAGTCGGAGCTGGACGACGAGCAGGTGGCCGCGATCACCGAGCAGGCGACCGGGCTGCTGCCCGAGGGCGCCCAGCCCAGGGCCCGCCGCTGGTCGTCGCGGACGACGGGACCGCGGCCTTCACGGTCGTGCCGGTGACGGCCACGTCCAACACCGACAACATCGACACAGGTCGAGGACCTCCGCACGGAGCTGCGCGCGGACCTGCCGGAGGGCGTCGACGTCCAGGTGACCGGCCCGGCCGGCATCCAGGCCGACATCGGCCAGGTCTTCGACGGCGCCAACATGCGACTGCTGCTGGCGACGGCCGGCGTGGTCGCGCTGCTGCTGATCATCACCTACCGCAGCCCGGTGCTCTGGCTGGTGCCGCTCGCCGTCGTCGGCATCGCCGACCGCCTCGCCGCGATCCTCGCCACCAACGTCCTCGAGGTCACCGGCGTGGCCTGGGACGAGTCGACCATCGGCATCCTCAGCGTGCTGGTCTTCGGTGCCGGCACCGACTACGCCCTGCTGCTCATCTCCCGCTACCGCGACGAGCTGCAAGACCCACGACTCGCGCCACGTCGCGATGGCCAGGGCCGCTCGCCCGCACGGCCGAGGCGGTCTGCTCGAGCGCCGTGACCGTCGTGCTCGGGCTCCTGACCCTGCTGCTCTCGGCTGTCCCGACGACCCGCGGCCTCGGCCTGGCGTGCGCCGTCGGCATCGTCGTCGCCGCGACCTTCGCCCTCGTGGTGCTGCCCGCCACGCTGGTGCTCTTCGGCCGCTGGGTCTTCTGGCCGCGCGTGCCGCACGTCGGCGACGTGGTGCTCGTCGACTCCGACACCTCGCTGTGGCACCGCGTCGGCTCGGCGGTGGCCGCCCGCCCGCGCAGCTTCGTCGTCGGGACGCTCGCGCGCTCTCGCGGTGCTGGCGAGCGGCATCTTCTTCATCACCACCGGCCTCGACCCGGCCGACCAGTTCCTCGAGAAGCCGGAGGCGATCGCCGCCGCCGAGCGCCTCGGCGAGTCGTTCCCGGCCGGCACCAGCGACCCGATCCAGGTGCGTCACCCGCGACGACCCGCAGGCCGTGGTCACCGCCGTCGAGGCGATCGACGGCGTGACGTCCGCCTCGGTCACCGCCGAGGGCGGGGGGGTCGCCCAGGTCGACATCGTGACCGACTCCGCGCCCGGGCAGCGACGCCACCCGCGCGATCGTGGCAGACGTCCGCACCGCCGTCGCCGACATGACCGACACCCACGTCGGTGGCGGCGACGCGGAGGCGATCGACGCCCGCGACTACGCCGCGCAGGACCGCCAGCTGATCCTGCCGCTCATCCTGCTGCTCGTGCTCGGCGCGCTGCTCATCCTGCTGCGCTCCGTGGTCGCACCGCTGCTGCTGGTCGCCACGGTCGTCGCGACGTACGCCGCCAGCCATGGGCGCGTCGTGGTGGCTCTTCCGCACCGTCTTCGACTTCGCCGCGATGGACGCCGGCGTGCCGCTGCTGGCGTTCCTCTTCCTGGTGGCGCTCGGTGTCGACTACAACATCTTCCTGGTCACCCGCGCCCGCGAGGAGGCGCGCGAGCACGGCACCCGCGAGGGGATGCTGCGTGCGCTGACCGCCACCGGCGGGGTGATCACCAGCGCCGGCATCCTGCTCGCGGCGGTCTTCGCCGTGCTCGGCGTCCTGCCGCTGGTCGTGCTCGCCCAGCTCGGCGCGATCATCTGCGTCGGCGTGCTGCTCGACACCCTCGTCGTACGCACGGTGCTGGTGCCGGCGCTCGCCCTGCACGCTGGGCGAGAGGTTCTGGTGGCCGCGGAAGGTGTCGGGCTGAGCCTCAGCCGTCGCGGTGGCTGATCGCGGCCGCGACGCGCTTGGTGACGTCGGGGTGGAAGACGCTCGGGATGATGAAGGCCGGGTGCAGCTCCTCGGAGCTGACCGTGTCCGCGATCGCCTTCGCCGCGCGCAGCAGCATGTCGACGGTGACCTCGTCGGCGCCCGCGTCGAGCAGGCCCCGGAAGACGCCGGGGAAGGCGAGCACGTTGTTGATCTGGTTGGGGTAGTCCGAGCGGCCCGATGCCACCACGGCGGCGTACTTGTCGGCCTCGGCCGGGTCGACCTCCGGGTCGGGGTTGGCGAGGGCGAAGACGATGGGGTCGCTGGCCATGGTCGGGATCCACTCCGGGTCGAGGATGCCGGGAGCGGAGACGCCGACGAAGACGTCGGCGTCCGCGAGGACCTCCTGCAGGGAACCGGTGGCCCGGCGCGGGTTGGTGGCCGCGGCGAGCTCGGTGTGGGCCTCGGACAGGGAGGCGTCGTCGGCCGACAACGCACCCTCGCGGTCGACGACGACGACGTCGCCGGCGCCTGCGGCCAGCAGCAGCGTGACGATCGCGGTGCCGGCGGCACCCGCGCCCGACACCACGATGCGGACGTCGGCGAGCTCCTTGTGCACGCACCGCAGCGCATTGGTCAGGGCCGCCAGCACGACGATCGCGGTGCCGTGCTGGTCGTCGTGGAAGACCGGGATGTCGAGCGACTCGCGCAGCCGGCGCTCGATCTCGAAGCACCGTGGTGCCGCGATGTCCTCGAGGTTGATGCCGCCGAACCCGGGCGCGATCATCTCGACGGCCTTGACGATCTCGTCGGTGTCCTGGGTGGCCAGGCAGATGGGCCAGGCGTCGATGTCGGCGAACCGCTTGAAGAGCGCGGCCTTGCCCTCCATCACCGGCAGCGCGGCGCCCGGGCCGATGTTGCCGAGCCCGAGGACCGCCGAGCCGTCGGTGACGACCGCGACCGAGTTGCCCTTGATCGTCAGCTTGCGGACGTCCTCGGGGTTGTCGTAGATCGCCATCGACACCCGGCCGACGCCGGGCGTGTAGGCCATCGAGAGGTCGTCACGGGTGCGCAGCGGCACCTTGGAGGTGACCTCGATCTTGCCGCCGAGGTGGAGCAGGAAGGTCCGGTCGCTGACCTTGTGGACCGTCACCCCCTCGACCGCGGCGACGCTGGCGACGAGGTCCTGGGAGTGCTCGGAGTCCGACGCGGAGCAGGTCACGTCGACGACGAGGCGGTCGTGCCGCGACTCGGTGACGTCGATCGCGGTGACCACACCACCGTTGGCCGAGATCGCCGTCGCGACCGCGCCGACCACGCCGTGGTCGGGGGCTGTGTAGAGCCTCATGGTGATCGAGTACGACGATGCGGTGGCGGCCATGCCCACGACCTTCCCGCGTCGGGCGCATTACCGGCAAGTCACCCCCTGTGATCCACCGACTACCGTCGAGCCCATGGACACCCGTGTGGTCGACAACACCGAGGAACACCGGTTCGAGCTCTGGCACGACGACGAGCGACTGGGCATGGTCACCTATCGGCTCGACGATGGCCTGATCACCTTCGTGCACACCGAGGTCGACCCCGCCCACGGCGGCGAGGGGCACGGCGCCACGCTGGCCGCGGCGGTGCTCGACTCCGCCCGCGAGCGCGGTCTCGCGGTCAGGCCCCTGTGCCCGTTCATCGCCTCCTACATCACCCGGCACCGGGAGTACGCCGACCTGCTGGCCCCCGGCGGGCCCCGATGACCACGTCCGTACGCCGTCGCATGCGGTCCTCGAGCATCGCGCTCGGGATCACCGCAGTGATGGCGTCCAACCTGACCGGGTGCGCCACCAGTGCCGACTACGCCGCGGTGTGCGTCGACCCCGACACCCAGGAGCGCGTCGAGGACGACCAGTGCGACGACGACTCCGACTACAACGGGTCCGGCACCGGCTTCTTCTGGTACTACCTCGCCGCCAGGGCGGTGGTCCCCGCCGTCGGCCAGACGACCTCCGGCGGCACGTTCCGCGGCAGCACCCTCAACGGCACCGTGCAGCGCGGCGGCCTGCCCACCACCGGCGGCTCGACAGTGAGGTCAAGCACCACCAAGGGCGGCTTCGGCGGCAGCAATCGCGGCTTCGGCGGCTGAGCCGGCACCCGCGACCGGCCTACCCACCATCTCGTCCCACAGGAGACCTCGTGACCGACCTGATCAACGCCCTGCTCCATGCCGTCGCCTACGCCCTCATCGGCGGCGCGATGCTGGTCGCGGCCTACTACGTCCTCGACCTGGCCACCCCCGGGCACCTCGGCACCCACCTGCGCGGGGTCGACGAGAACGGCATGGAGTCGGTGCACGCGCACTCGCGCTCGGCCGGGGTGGTCACCTCGGCGTGGCTGGTGTCCAACGCGGCCGTGCTGTTCACCGCGATCTGGACCAACGGGGCGACCTCGCTCGGATGGGCGCTCGGCTGGACCGTGTCCTTCGGCGCGCTCGGCATCGCCCTCAACACCCTGATGTTCTTCGCCGTCGAGGCGATCACCCCCGGCAACCTGCGCCGGATCATCACCGAGCCCGGCCCCGTGCGGCCGCTGGCCTACGTCGCCGCGTCGGTCGCGCTCTCGGTGGGCGCCATCGTGTGCGCCAGCATCGCGTGACGGGCAGCGGCTGATGTGGAGGCACCGATCCCGGGCCCGGGCGGGCTGGCGCGAGACCGTCGTGCAGCAGGGCCTGGTCTTCCCGGTCACCACGATGCCGGACGGGTCCGAGCTGCCGTACTGGAACGAGGACGCGTGGTACGAGGTGACCATGGAGGAGGTGGAGGCCCTCGAGGCCGCCACCGAGGAGCTGTGGGCGATGTGCCTGGCGGCCGTCGCCCACATGGCGACGACGATGACCGACGAACGGCTCGGGCTGCCGCCGGGCTCGCTGGACGTCGTACGCCGCTCGATCGAGGCAGGTGAGCCGGCCCTGTACGCCCGCTTCGACCTCGCGTACGGCGCCGACGGAGCGATCAAGATGCTCGAGATCAACGGCGACACCCCCACCGGGCTCGTCGAGACCGGGATCATCCAGTGGAACTGGATGGAGGACGTCATGCCGGAGATGGACCAGTGGAACTCGGTCCACGACCGGCTGATCGCCGGCTGGCGCAAGCTGCGCCGCTCCGGGCACTTCGACGGCGACCGGATGCACTTCCTCTACGACCTGGGCGAGGAGGACTCCTACGACGGTGGCGAGATGGAGATGACCGTCCACTACCTGATGGACGCGGCCGTCCAGGCCGGGTGGCTGGCGCTCGCGCACCCGATGGCCGAGGTGGGCTGGAACCCCGACGCCCGTGAATACCGCGACGTCCACGACGAGCCCATCCGCAACGCCTTCAAGCTCTACGCCTGGGAGGAGATGCTCGCCGAGCCGTTCGGCCGCTTCGTCGTCGACCGGGCCGAGGCGCGCCCGACCCGGTGGATCGAGCCGGCGTGGAAGGTGCTGCTCAGCACCAAGGCGCTGCTGCCGGTGCTGTGGGAGCTCTACCCGAACCACCGCCTGCTGCTGCCGGCGTACTTCGACGAGCCGCGCGACCTGGAGCGCTGGGTCGCCAAGCCCCTGCACGGGCGCGAGGGCGACAACATCCGCATCCACCTCGACGACATGGTCGAGGACGTCGTGATGCCGGGCCTGTACGGCGACGAGGGCTGGGTCTACCAGGCCTACACCGACCTGCCGAGCTTCGAGGGCAACCGCGTCGTCCTCGGCTCGTGGATCGTCGACGGCGAGGCCGCCGGGATGCTGGTGCGCGAGTCGGACAACATGGTGACCGACTACTTCTCGCGCGTCGCCCCGCACGTCATCAGCGACGGGCTCGCCCCGACCCAGGCGCAGGTCGCCGAGTGGCTCGCGGAGCGCGTCGGACCGGACGCCCCGACGCTCCCTGCCTAGCGCACGATCGAGTCGGTGATCGTCCGGCTCGCACCGAGGAAGAAGATCCCGGGAATCGTCTCGAAGCCGTCGCTGGGGTTGTCGACCAGGCGCGAGCCGCGGATGGTCAGCGTGCCGCTGCGGTCGTTGGAGACGAAGAAGATCGCCCCGCCGCCCTCGCGGGCGTGGTTGCCCGTGATCGTCGAGCCCTCGACGGTGAGGTGGATGTCGTCGCCGTCCATGTAGATCGCCCCGCCCGAGCCTCCGCCCGGCGTCCCGGAGCGGGCGGGGTTGGCCCCGCGACCCACGGCCTTGTTGCCGGTGAACGTCGAGTCGGCGATGTGCCACGAGACGCCGATGCTGCTCAGCGCCGAGCCGTTGCTGCACCGGCCGCCGGTGAAGCTGGAGCGACGTACGACGACAGGCCGGTCGGCGTACTGGTCGAGGACGCGCACGGCCCCGCCGCCCATGTCCGGACCGGTCCGGTCGCACCGGTTGCCGACGAAGGTGGAGTCGACGATCTTCAACCGGCCGCCCCGCACGAAGACGGCGCCGCCGCCCCCGCCGTCGGTGGTCTCACCGGTGGCGTTGCCGTCGACGAACCGCATCTGGCGAAGGACGAGCCGGGGGCTTGCCTGGTCGTTGCAGTGGGAGGTCGTCCAGACCTGCGCCCGGTCGCACGTGTTCATGTAGAGGATGCGGCGCACCCCACCGCCGCTCAGCGTGACCCGTCCGTCGCCGTCGAGGACGACCCGCTCGGACGTGTTGACGACCTTGGCGGTCCGCTCGAGGGTGATGGTGACCGGGTCCGGTCCGCACGCGAAGCGGATGAGTCCACCCCTGGCGACCGCGCGCACCACCTTCGCCGACGTGCAGGAGCCGGGGGTGCCGGTCCCGACCACCGTGTCGGCGACCCTCGCTGCAGTCGGTTGCGGAGGTCGAGGGGCGAGCCGTCGCTCCCGCTGGAAGGGCCGACACCACGACCGCGGCGCATGCCGCCGCGACGAGGACGCCGGCCCGGATCACAGCGCCTTCTCGATGTCCTGGGTGAGCTCCTCGGGCTTGGTCGTCGGCGCGTAGCGGTCGATGACCTCGCCGTCACGACCGACCAGGAACTTGGTGAAGTTCCACTTGATCTTGTTGCCGAGCAGCCCGCCCTTGGAGTCCTTGAGCCAGTCGAACAGCGGGTGCGCGTCGTCGCCGTTGACGTCGACCTTGGAGAACAGCGGGAAGGTCACGCCGAAGTTGCGCTCGCAGAAGTCGGAGATCTCCGCCTCGTCGCCGGGCTCCTGGTTGCCGAACTGGTCGCACGGGAAGCCCAGCACGACCAGGCCCTGGTCGCCGTAGGTGTCGTGCAGCTCCTGCAGGCCCTTGTACTGGCCGGTGAAGCCGCACTGGGAGGCGGTGTTGACGACGAGCACGACCTTGCCGTCGTAGGCCGAGAGGTCGGTGTCGGTCCCGTCGATTGCCGGCGCCGAGAAGTCGGAGAGAGTAGTCATGGCGACGATTCTGCCAGCCCGTCCCGAACCCAGGCCTGGCCGAACCGCCCACCGAACGCCCACCCGGGCAGGTCGGCGCGCACCCGGTCGCGCTGGTCGCGCGCCGCGGTCCGCTCGTCGACCTCGTCCGCGTCGCCCGGCCGCCCGACCGCGATGCCGGTGAGCAGCTGGTGAGTGGCAGGTACGTCGAGCGCTTCCGCGAGGGCCGTGTGGTCGAACCCGGCGAACTGGTGGGCGTGCAGTCCCATCGCCCGCGCCTGCAGTGTCAGGTGCGCCGAGGCCTGGCCGACGTCGTAGAGGGCGTAGTCGCTCACCGACCCGGCGTCCTCACCCTCGGCGGCCCGGACGTGGGCAGCGGTCACGAAGACCACCGAGGCCCGTGGCACCCAACCCGAGTTGCCGCGGCTCAGCGTGGCCACCAGCGCGTCGTGCGCAGGAGTGCCCGGCACGCAGACGAAGAACACCCACGGCTGACGGTTCCCGGCGCTCGGGGCCCACTGCGCGGCGCGCAGGAGGGTCTCGATCTCGTGCGGCTCGAGCCGGTGCGAGTCGTCGTACACGCTCGGGCTCCAGCGCGAGCGCAGCGGCTCGGCGAGGTCGACGGCGCTGGGCTGCGGGGCTCGGTCGGACACGTCGCGCAGTATGGCTGGCGGGTCCCCGTCGTCAGTCGTCGAGGGCGTCGAGCTCGGCCGCTGTCGCCCCTTCGTAGGGGTGGGACGAACGCGCGCGGGCGTAGAATGGCCAGTGAATGCGTGACATCTCGATCGCACGAGCTCGGACTCACTCGCAGGGAACAGGACCGAACGTGCAACGAATCGCAGATGGATATCGCCTCGGGGACCGATATGTGATGGTCGAACGCATCGCCAGTGGCGGCATGGCCGACGTCTGGCGTGCGGAGGACGAGGTGCTCCGCCGCGAGGTGGCCGTCAAGGTGATGCGCGCCGACGCGGACAACGAGGAGATCTTCACCGCCCGCTTCCGCGACGAGGCCCTGCACTCGGCCTCGCTGATGCACGCCAACATCACGACGGTCTTCGACTACGGCGAGGACGACCACCTCAGCTACCTCGTCATGGAGCTCGTCCCGGGCCTGCCGTTGTCCGCTGTCATCCGCGAGACCGGTCCGATGGAGCCCGTCCTCGTGCGCTCGATCGTCGGCCAGGCGGCGCTCGCGCTCGGGGTCGCCCACGAGTCGCGCGTCGTGCACCGCGACGTCAAGCCGGCCAACATCCTGATCCGCCCGGACGGCGTGGTGAAGCTGACCGACTTCGGCATCGCGCGCGCCCTCGACTCCAGCGGCCACACCCGGGTCGGCGAGATGCTCGGCACCCCCAACTACATCAGCCCCGAGCAGGCCAAGGGCGACCAGGCGACCGGTGCCAGCGACCTCTACGCGCTCGGCGTCGTCGCCCACGAGATGCTGACCGGCGTCCGCCCGTTCGACCGCGGTACGCCGATCGCGACCGCGATGAGCCACATCAACGAGCCCCCGCCGCCGCTCGGCGACGACGTGCCGCAGGACCTGCGCGACGTCATCGAGTCGCTGCTGGAGAAGCTCCCGCACGACCGGCCCGCCAACGCGCGGGTCGTGGCCCTCTCCCTCGGCATCGAGCAGGCCGAGCTGTCCGGCCTGGCCGAGGGCCTGGCGACCTCGGTGGGCGGCGCGTACACCGGCCCCGCCACCCCGACCCCGTCGCACGACCTCTCGACGCAGGCGGTCTCGCGCGCCGAGCTGCTCGGCTGACGCTCCCCAGCTCGTCTCGAGTCGATCCGGCCACTCCCCCCTCGGGGCGGTGCGGGCGACCTCCGCGGACCGTAGGTTCGAGGACGGCCCAGCTGACGGGGTACACCCCGTCGGGCCACCAACGAGAGGGAGAGCCATGTCTGTGTGGGACAAGATCAAGGACGCGCTGACCACCGACGACGCCGAGGCGGCCGAGGAGGCACGCCGGGAGGCCGAGGCGGCCCAGGCCGAGGCCGACAAGGCCAAGGTGGAGTCGCAGGCGCGTGCGGACGAGGCGCGACGCAAGGCCGACGAGGCCGCCGACAAGGCCGGTCTCCCGACGGCCACCGACGAGGAGAAGGCCCAGGCCGACCAGGCCCGCAAGGACGCCGAGGCCGAGGCCCAGAAGGCTCAGGAGGAGGCCGCCGAGGCCGACCGTAAGGCCGACGAGAAGGCACAGCGCGCCGTCGAGAAGGCCAACGCCCGCAAGGAGAAGCGCCAGGAAGAGCGGCAGGAGGCCCGCGAGGAGCGACAGGAGGCGCGGCAGGAGGCCAAGCAGGAGGCCCGCCAGGACGCACGGGAGGCCGCCCGCGAGGAGGTCTACACCGTGAAGTCCGGTGACACCCTCTCCGAGATCGGTGCCCGCCACGGCGCCGACTGGCGCGAGTTGGCCCGGGTCAACAACATCGACAACCCGGACCTGATCTTCCCCGGCCAGAAGATCCGCATTCCGAAGTAGTCGTACGCACGCCACAGACGCGCGGGCTTCGGCCCGCGCGTCTGCGCGTGGCGGGCCCGACTACCGCGTCAGCCCCGGCCGAAGAGCCGGTCGAAGAAGCCCCCCGACTCGCGTTCCGACCTTCGGGTGCCCGGGGCACCGGTCCTCGCTGCGTACGCCGGCCATCACCTGGCCGACGTGCTGGCCGCAGCCGCTCCAGGTGGTCTTGCCGCAGGTCTTGCATCGGACTGCTCGACACATGGTGGTGCTCCGTTCTCGTCCCAGGTGGACGGGGATGGGTGGATGGTCTCAGACGAGGGCGGGCAGGGCCTGCGCGGCGGTGTAGCCCGCGACGAGCGAGGACGAGGCCGGTGAAGGCGGCCGAGAGCCGGCGAGTGTCGGCGTGCACGGCGATCCGGGTGCCGACCACCGCAGCGACCGAGGCGGCCACGGTGAGGGCGATGACCGGACCCCAGTCCGGCGTGATGCCGCTGCCGGCCCGGACGAGCAGGGCGACGGCGCTGGTCAGCGTGATCACGACCAGCGAGGTGCCGGCGGCGTACGCCATCGGCAGGCTCAGCGCGACGAGGAGCGCCGGCACGACGAGGAAGCCTCCGCCCACCCCCAGGAAGCCGGTCAGCAGGCCGACCAGGGTGGCGGTGACGAGCACCTTGAGGGCCCGCGGGCACTGGCAGGCGAAGGTGGGACTGAAGGTGATGATCGGGTCGTCGAGGGCGGGCCGGCGGGCGTGCGCGCCGTCCGGCGCGGCGCGACGACCGCGCCACTGGCGCACCGCCAGCAGCACGCCAACGGCCAGCATCAGCACGGCGAAGGACGCGAGCAGCACCGGCTCCGGCACCGACGCCGAGGCGCGTGCCCCGGCCACCGCGCCGCCGAGCGCGACGACGCCGAAGGCGACCCCGCGCGCGAGCATGACGTTGCCAGCGGCGTACGCCGTGATGGCGCCGACCAGCGACGTCACCCCGACCACCACCAGCGAGCCGGTCGTGGCCTGGGCCGGGCTCTGCCCGAGGGCGTAGACCAGCACCGGCACGGCCAGGATCGAGCCGCCGCCACCGAGCGCACCGAGGCTGAGCCCGATCAGTGCGCCGGCGACGACCGCGACGAGGAGGGTCACGCCGCGGGCCCCACCAGGTGCAGACCGACGTCCTCGGCGTTGTCGAAGGAGTCGTCGATGGCCACGAGCATCCGGCCGGCCGCATCCAGCATCGAGGCGGCGACCGACGCGCGATAGCCGCCGGCGCAGTGCACCCACACTTCACCCGGCGGGCACGTCGGCCAGCCGGTCGCACGAGCTCGTGGAGCGGGATGTTGACGGCACCGGCGATGCGCGCGGCCTCGTGCTCGTCGGCGCGGCGCACGTCCAGGACGACCACCTCGCGGTGGTGGCGTACGTGCGCCAGGTCGGCGAAGGTCGCCGTCGCGAACGAGCTCAGCTCGCGGTCGCTCCAGTCCTCGGGCTTGCCGGTCGCGTGGGCGGCCGGACGGTCGATGCCGATCCGGACCAGCTCCCGCTGCGCCTGGGCCACGTCGGCGGCGGTCTCGCCGAGCAGGGTGATCGGGGCGCCCCAGGCGACCAGCCAGCCGAGGTAGGTCGCGAAGCCCCCGTCGAGGCCGAAGTTGAGCGTGCCGGGCGCGTGACCGGCGGCGAAGGCGGTGCGGCTGCGCAGGTCGACGACCCATTCGCCGGCGTCGATCCGCTGGCGGAGCTCGGCCGCGTCGGCGAGGGCCGGCGCGCTGAGGTCGGGAGCGGAGGGACCCGCGGCGTTGGCCGGCGCCATGTGGGCGTAGTAGGCCGGCCACGGACCGAGGCCGGCCAGCAGCTCGTCGACGTACGTCTGCTCGTCCTGGGTCAGCACTGGGTTGGCCAACTTCTCGCGGCCGATGGTCGAGGACGTCGCGTCCGACTGGGTGGCCGAGCAGAAGGAGCCGAAGCCGTGGGTCGGGTAGACCTCGGCCTCGTCGGGGAGCAGGTCCGCGAGCCGGTGCGCCGACGCGTGCTGGTGGTGCACCAGGTCGTGCGTGTGCTCCGCACCCAGCAGGTCGGGCCGTCCGGTGGCGCCGTAGAGCAGCGAGCCGCCGGAGAACACGCCGACCGCCTCGTCGAGCTCGCCGCCGGTGTCCGACAGGGCATAGGAGAGGTGGGTGAACGTGTGGCCGGGGGTTGCCAGCGCGGTGACGCGCATGCGTCCACCCACCTCGACGACCTGTCCGTCCGCTACGGGGGTGCGAGTGAAGGACACGTCGTCCGCGCCGTTGACGAGGTAGTGGGCACCGGTGGCCTGCGCGAGGGCGAACCCGCCGGTGACGTAGTCGTTGTGGATGTGGGTCTCGAAGACGTGGGTGAGGCGTACGCCGTGCGTCGTCGAGCAGGGCCAGCACCCGGTCGATGTCGCGCTGCGGGTCGACCACGAACGCGACCTCGCCGTCGTGGACGAGATAGCTGCGGTCGCCGAGCGTCGGGGTCTCGATGGGGATGACGGTGAGGGTCGACATCACAGGCCCACCCCCACGGCCCGACCGGACTCGATCCAGGCGCGGGTGCCGCCGGCGACCGACGCGGCATCGAAGCCCGCGGCGACCAGCAGGTCGGTCATCGCCTTCGAGCGGTTGCCCGAGGCGCAGATGACGTGGACGCGGGTGGACCGGTCGATCTCGGCGAGGCGGGAGGCCAGCTGACCCATCGGCACGAGGACGGCGCCCGGCACGTGGGCCTGGGCGTACTCCGCCCTCTCGCGGACGTCGATGGTCACGCCCTGCGCCTGCTCGGCGGCGTACTCCTCGAGCGAGATCTCGGGCGTCGGTCGGTGACCGTCATGTCTGGTCCTCTCCGGGCGGGGTTGCTGAGCGATCTGGAAATACCCTAGGGGGTATCTGTGGCGAAGGCAAAACACCCCCGGGGGTATTTCCACGCGCCGCCCTCGCCGCACTGAGTCACCCCGAAGGAGCGAACTGATGGAGCTCGACCCCACCCAGATGACGCCGGTCATCAACCGCATCAAGCGTGCCCAGGGCCAGCTGGCCGGCGTACTGCGACTGCTCGAGGAGGGTCGCGAGTGCGAGGACGTCGTCACCCAGCTCGCGGCGGTCTCCAAGGCGCTCGACAAGGCCGGCTTCGCGATCGTGGCCAGCGGTCTCCAGCAGTGCCTGACCGCCGGCGACGGCATCGACAGCGTGGACGTGAAGAAGATGGAGAAGCTCTTCCTCTCGCTCGCCTGAGCACGTCTCCTAGCGGCCCCACCCGTGCATCGGTGCGGATCTCCCGAACCAGTCGCGCAGCCACTGCCTGCATCTGGAAGATCTCCGCGTGCTGGTCGTCGCGAATGGTCCTCGCGAGCTCCTCGACCTGATCGTGGTCGGCCACGCCCCGCACGAGCAGCTGTTGCGACATCATCACCGCGGCCATGTGGTGCCCGACCATGTCCTCGAGGAACACCCGATCGAGCTCGTCGCCGGAGAGTCCGCCGAGGTCGCGCATCATCGGCCGGTAGTCCACCCGTCCGGAACGGTCGGGGTACCAGTCGGCCAGCCACTCCTCCATCTGGTCGATCTGCGCGGTCTGGGACTCGACGATCGACTCCCCGAACGCACGCATCTCCGGGCGCGCGGAGCGCTCCAGCTCCCGCGCGGCCATGACGGCCTCCTCGTGGTGGGCGACCATCTCGGCGAGGAAGGCGTACTCGCTCGCGACGCGCGTGCCATGCATCCCGCGCTGGGTGCCGTTGCCGCTCGACATCATCGCGCCGCGGTGACCGGACCAGTTGTCGTCGTCCGTCACGGCCAGGGTCACGACCGTGGCGAGGCCCGCCACGAGCACGGCCACCACCGCCATCGCCATCGCCAGGGCTGTCCGGCTCCTCATGACTGCCTCCTCACCCTCATCTCCCCAGACTGCTCCGCCGGAGCCGCTTGCCCCAGAGGCGGCAGGCCCGGGGTCGGGGGACAGAGGTCCGCGAAATGACGAAAGGCCCCGGAGTGATCCGGGGCCTTCTGTGCTGGTGCGCGAGGGGGGATTTGAACCCCCACGCCCTTTCGGACACTGGCACCTGAAGCCAGCGCGTCTGCCGTTCCGCCACTCGCGCGAGAAGCGAGGAAAGGCTACCCCACGGTTCGGACGCGCTCCCAATCGGCTGGAGGTCATGGGAGGTGGTCGCTGGGACGGCCAGCGACCATGACGTACGCGGCGGACCGGGGCGGCTCCCCGACCCCGATGACACCGGCCGGTACGCTCGTCGGCACCGGGCGGACGGTCTGTGAAGCCTGCCCGCCGGAACCCCGCGATGAGAGGAGGCACGACGTGAATGCACTGCAGCGATTCGAGCACCGTCTCGAGCAGCTCATCTCCGGTGTCTTCGCCCGGGCCTTCCGCAGCGCGGTCCAGCCCGTCGAGATCGCCGCGGCCCTCCAGCGCGAGTGCGACAACAACGCCCAGGTGCTGAGCCGCCAGCGCCGACTGGTGCCCAACGACTTCCACGTCGAGCTCTCCGCGACCGACCTCGACCGCATCGCCGGCCTCGGCCACGCGCTCGAGCAGGACCTCATCGACCAGCTGCAGGACCACGCCGACGCCCAGGGCTACGTCTTCACCGGACCGGTGACGGTGGCCTTCGAGAGCGCCGACGACCTCACCACCGGGCGCTTCCGGATCCGCAGCAAGGCCCAGGCCAGCGTCACCGACAACGACCAGCGCACCCGTACGCGCTCCTCCCACGCGACCCTCGAGGTCAACGGCACCCGTCACCCGCTGCGACCGCCCGGCCTGGTGATCGGGCGCGGCACCGAGGCCGACCTGCGCATCAACGACCCCGGCGTCAGCCGCCGCCACATCGAGCTCGCCGTCACCATCGACGGTGTCGAGGCGGTCGACCTCGGCTCGACCAACGGCATCCTCGTCGACGGTGCGAAGGTCGCCCGGGCCCGGCTGCGCGACGGATCGATGATCAAGATCGGCCACACCGAGATGACGGTGCGCATCGAGGGCGGCCGCGACGAGGCCGGGGGCTGGAATGTCTGAGCTGACCCTGTTCCTGATCCGCGTCGCGTTCCTCGCGATCCTCTGGATCTTCGTGCTCTCCGCGATCTCGGTGATCCGCTCCGACATGTTCGGTGCGCGCGTGCCCGAGGCCGTCCGCGGGTCCGCGCCGGTCCCGGCCGGCCGCAAGGGCAAGACCAAGCCGGCCAAGCCCGCCAAGGCACGTCGCGGGGCTCCGACCCACCTGATCGTGGTCGAGGGCGACAACCCGGGCACCCGCGCCGAGCTCGCCGACGCCCCGCTCCTGATCGGTCGCGGCAGCGATGCCGCCATCAAGCTCGACGACGACTACGTCTCCACCCGCCACGCCCGCATCGTCGCCAGCGGCGACGAGTGGTTCGTCGAGGACCTCGGCTCGACCAACGGCACCTACGTCGGTCCGGTCCGCATCACGGGCCCGACCACCATCGCTCCCGGCATCCAGGTCCGCGTCGGCAAGACCATCCTCGAGCTCCGGAAGTGAGCCGGCGATGAGCCTCGTCCTCCACTACTCCGCCATCTCCGACGTGGGTCGGGTGCGTCGCGAGAACCAGGACAGCGGCTACGCCGGCCCCTGGCTGCTCACCGTCTGTGACGGCGTGGGCGGCGCCGTACGCGGTGACCTGGCGTCGAGCACGGCCGTGCAGGCCCTGCGCAAGCTCGACCAGCAGCCCGACGAGGACATCCTCGGCCAGGTCGCGGGTGCCGTGCACCGCGCCGACGACCGGATCGCCGAGCTGGTCGAGGAGGATCCCGCGCTCAACGGCACGTCGACGACCGCCACGGTCGCGCTGTTCGACGGAGCGCGGTTCGGCTTCGGCCACATCGGCGACAGTCGCGGCTATCTCCTGCGCCGCGGCGAGATGCGCCAGCTCACCCACGACCACACCTTCGTGCAGTCCCTCATCGACGAGGGGCGGATCACCGAGGAGCAGTCGCGCACCCACCCGCACCGCAACCTCATCCTCAAGGCCCTCGACGGCATCCGCCACGAGGAGCCGGACCTCTTCGAGTTCCCGGCCGAGGTCGGCGACCGCGTCCTGCTCTGCAGCGACGGTGCCTGCGGGACCCTGACCGACGAGCAGATGGCCTCGATCCTCGGCTCCGGGACGCCCGACTTCGCCGCCGTCGAGCTCGTCCGCGCCAGCCTCGAGGCCGGCAGCACCGACAACGTCACCTGCATCGTGGCCGAGGTTCGCGACGAGCCCGCCCCCGACGACCTCCAGCCGCTCCTGGTCGGCGCCGCGGCCGACCTGCCGCGCCGGGCCGCGCACGGCGGTGGTGTGAGCGGACTGTTCCGCGGCCACCGCTCCGGCGACACCGGCGAGATCGATCCGGTTCCGGAGGACGCGCCGCCCGGCGCCTTCCCCGGCGACCCGATCGACTCCGAGGCCTACCGCTACGCACCGCGTCCGCCGGGCCGCTTCTTCATCCTCCGCCGCCTGCTGATCGCTGCGCTCCTCCTGGGCCTGGCCTGGGTCGTGATCGCGGCCGGGTGGTCCTGGAGCCAGCAGCAGTTCTACGTCGCCGAGGTCGACGGCCGGGTCGCGATCTTCCGTGGCATCGATGCCGACCTGCCCGGCATCTCCCTCTCCCACGCCTTCGAGGTCACCGACGTCGAGCTCACCCGCCTGAGCGACATCGACGCCGAGCAGGTCCGCGAGGGCATCGAGGCCGACGACCTGGTCGATGCCCGACTGACCGTGGACAACTACGCCGCGCGCCAGGAAGTCGACTGACGGGCCGGCTGCGATGACCCCCAACGAATCCCACACGGGCGGATCCCTCATGGGCTTCGTGCACCGGCGCCGCCGGGGCGCGGAGCTGTTCCTGCTCGTCCTCGCCCTCGCGGTCGGGATCGGCGCCTACGCCGCGGTGGGCCTCGGCGTCGAGGGTGTCGTGCCCACCGACCTCGTCGGCTACGGCGGCTGGCTGACCGCCCTGATCGTGGCCGCGCACGTCGCCGTACGTCTCGTGGCTCCCTATGCCGACCCGGTCCTGCTGCCGCTCGTCGCCGCGCTCAACGGCCTCGGCCTGGCCGTGATCCACCGCCTCGACCTCACCTACGAGGCGCTGGGCCGCGACAACCACACGTTCGCGCGCCAGCAGCTGATCTG
Source organism: uncultured Actinomycetota bacterium (assembly GCA_963778975.1). Lineage (GTDB taxonomy): Bacteria > Actinomycetota > Actinomycetes > Propionibacteriales > Nocardioidaceae > Nocardioides. The sequence goes on along the minus strand of CAVZWM010000038.1, from coordinate 41,566 downwards.
GATGACCCTGGGCGTGCTCCTGTTCATCGCCGTGCTGGTCCTGCTGCGCGACCACCGCATCCTCCAGCGCTTCACCTACACCGCGGGCCTGCTGGGCATCGTGCTGCTGCTGCTCCCGTTCCTGCCCTTCATCGGCGGGGAGAAGAACGGCGCCTACATCTGGATCTACGTCGCCGGCTTCAGCTTCCAGCCCGGTGAGGTCGCCAAGGTGCTGCTGGTGATCGCCTTCTCCGGCTACCTCGTGCTGCACCGCGACGCGCTGGCGCTGGCCGGGCGACGCGTGCTCTTCGTCGACCTCCCGCGCGGCCGCGACCTCGGTCCGATCCTGGCGATGTTCGGCGTCTCGATGATGATCCTGGTCCTGCAGAACGACCTCGGCTCCTCGCTGCTCTTCTTCGGCCTCTTCCTCGCCATGCTCTACGTCTCGACCGAGCGACCCGGCTGGCTGGTGATCGGCGCCCTGCTGTTCGGCGCCGGCGCGCTGGCGGCGTACACCTTCGTCGGCAACGTGCAGAACCGCTTCAACTTCTGGCTGCACCCGATGGACTACTACGACTCCTCGCCGGGCAGCTACCAGCCCGTCGAGGCGTTGTTCGGCATGGGCTGGGGCGGGTTGATCGGCCGTGGCCTCGGCAACGGGTTCCCCGAGCGCATCACCTACGCCGAGTCCGACTACATCATCGCCGCCATCGGCGAGGAGCTCGGCCTGACCGCGGTGATGGCCGTCATCCTCTGCTACGGCCTGATCGTCGAGCGCGCCCTGCGCATCGCGCTGATCTCGCGCGACGGCTTCGGCAAGCTGCTGGCCCTCGGCCTCGGCTCCATCGTCGCGCTGCAGGTGTTCGTGGTCATCGGCGGCGTCACCGGCCTGATCCCGCTGACCGGCCTCACCACCCCGTTCCTGTCGTACGGCGGGTCGTCGCTGGTGGCCAACTGGGTCATCATCGCGCTGCTGCTGCGCATCTCCGACCAGGCCCGTCGCCCCGCCCCGCGCCTCGACCCGGTCGACGACACGGGAGCCGAGAGCGACAGCGAGTCGACCCAGGTGGTGAAGCTGCGATGAACAAGCCGATCCGCGTGGTCGCGGTGTTCTCCCTGATCCTCTTCCTGGCGCTCCTGGTGAACTCCACCTACCTGATGTACGCCCGCGCCGACGACCTGTCGGAGGACCCGCGCAACCGTCGCATCATCACCGCGGCGTTCTCCCGCGAGCGCGGGGCGATCCTCGTCGGCAAGGACGCGGTCGCGCGCAGCGTGCCCTCCGACGACCAGTACAAGTTCCAGCGCACCTATCCCCAGCCGCTGAAGTACGCCCCCCTCACCGGCTACTTCTCGTGGTTCAGCCAGACCGGCGTCGAGAGCTCGCAGAACGCGGTGCTGGCCGGCGACGACTCGCGACTCTTCGTCACCCGGCTCGTCGACCTGCTGAGCAACTCCGACCCCAAGGGCGGCAACGTCCAGCTGACGGTCAACGCAGCCGCCCAGGACGCGGCCTGGGCGGGTCTCGAGGCGCTGCCCGGCGACGCCGCGGGCGCGGTCGTGGCGCTCGAGCCCACCACCGGTCGGGTGCTGGCGATGGCCTCGACCCCGACGTACGACCCCAACGGCCTGGCCTCCCACGACTTCGCGGCCGTCGCGGAGCTGAGCAAGCAGCTCAACGCCGACCCCCGCAAGCCGCTCATCAACCGCGGCATCGGTACGACACTGCCGCCCGGGTCGACCTTCAAGCTGGTCACCGCCGCGGCCGCGATCGAGTCGGGCGACTACGACGCCGACTCCCTGGTGCCGGGCGGCTTCCAGTTCCAGCTGCCGCAGTCCGAGGACCGGATCGGCAACTACGACGGCGGCAACTGCGGCGGCCGCCGGATCACGATGACCCAGGCCCTCCAGGTCTCCTGCAACGTCACCTTCCTGACCCTGGCCAACGAGCTCGGCAACGAGGCGATGGCCGACCAGGCCGAGGCGTTCGGCTTCAACGCCACCCAGCTCGAGGACCTCGACGGCCAGGCCGAGTCGCTCTACCCGCGCGACATGGACGCCCCGCAGACCGCCATGTCCGGCATCGGCCAGTCGAGTGTCACCGCGACCCCCCTGCAGATGGCGATGGTGGTCGCCGCGATCGCCAACGACGGCGACGTGATGCGCCCCTACGTCGTCGACGAGGTCCGCGCCCCCAACCTCTCGGTGCTCGACCGCACCGACCCGCAGAGCATCAGCAAGGCGATCTCCAGCACGACGGCCGAGGAGCTCACCACGATGATGGTCGCCACCGTCGACGACGGCACCGCCGCGCCGGCACAGATCCCCGGCGTGCAGGTGGCCGGCAAGACGGGCACCGCGCAGTCGTCGGGCGACCGGCCGCCCTACGCCTGGTTCGTCTCGTTCGCGCCCGCCGACGACCCCCAGGTCGCCGTGGCGGTCCTGGTCGAGTCCAGCGACACCTCGCCCGACGAGATCGGCGGCGGAGCCCTGGGCGGTCCGATCGCCAAGTCCGTCATGGAGGCGGTGATCCAGCCGTGACCCGCCTCGAGCCCGGCAGCCACGCCGACGACGCCGAGCGCTACCTCCTGGAGTCGCGCATCGCGACCGGCGGCATGGGCGAGGTGTGGCGCGCCCGCGACACCGTCCTCAACCGGGCCGTTGCCGTGAAGGTGCTCAAGCCCGAGTTCGCCGACGACGAGCTCTCCCGCACCCGCTTCGAGAGCGAGGCACGCAACGCCGCCTCGCTCCACCACGGCAGCATCGCCGGGCGTCTTCGACTTCGGCGAGGCCACGCGGATCGACGGCTCGGGGACTCCGCGCCCCTACATCGTGATGGAGCTGGTCGAGGGCCAGCCGCTGTCCGACCTGCTGCGACCCGGCGCCCCGCTCGACCCCGAGGTCGCCCGCGACCTGATGGCACAGGCCGCCGACGCGCTCGGGGCCGCCCACGCGCGCGGCATCGTCCACCGCGACGTGAAGCCCGCCAACCTGATCGTCACCCCCGACCGGCGGATCAAGGTGACCGACTTCGGCATCGCCCGCGCCGCCGAGGGGGTGGCGCTCACCCAGACCGGCCAGGTGATGGGCACTCCTGCCTACATCTCCCCCGAGCAGGCCGAGGGCGGCACCGCCACCGCCGCCTCCGACGTCTACTCCCTGGCCGCGGTGGCCTTCGAGTGCCTCGTCGGGACGCAAGCCCTACGTCGCCGACTCGCCCGTCGCCTCCGCGCTGGCGCACGTGCGTGAGCCCGTGCCCGAGCTGCCGGCGTCCGTGCCGGCCGACCTCGCCGGAGTCGTACGCCGGGCGCTGAGCAAGTCGCCCGCGGACCGCTTCGCCGACGGCTCGGCCTTCGCCGCCGCGCTGCGCGACCCGGCCTCCGCCATGGGCGGTGACGCCGCCACCGTGCTCGCCCCGGCCGCCGCGGCGGCACCCGCCACCCAGGTGATGCCCGCGGCCGGCGCCGCCCCGTCGCCCGCGCCCACCGCGGCACAGCCCCCGCCACCACGTCGTACGTCCCGGACGCCGTGGCCGCTGATCATCGGCATCGCGGCGGTCCTGCTGGCGGTGCTGGTCGCCTGGTGGCTCGGGTCGCGCGGCGACGAGACCCCACCGACGACCCCGCCGAGACGCCCTCGCAGACGCCCAGCCAGAGCCAGTCGCCGAGCCCCTCCCCCTCCGAGACGCCGACCGAGACTCCCACGGAGACCCCGACCGAGACACCGACCGAGACACCCACCGAGCCCGAGGTGACCACCGTGGAGGTCGACCCCGCCGCCTTCATCGGTCGCGAGGCCAAGGACGTGGAGAGGGAGCTGGAGCAGCTCGGTCTGGTGCCCGAGCCCGTGGAGCTGGCGAACCCGGGGGATCAGGAGCGCAACATCGTGGTCGACGTGTCCCCGAGTGGCACCCTCGAGGAGGGGGACACCGTGACGATCAGCTTCTACGGCAAGCCCGACAAGTCACAGGATGGGGGCGACGAGGGATGACGCAGACCGAACCGACGCTGATCGGCGGGAGGTACGAGCTCGGCGAGCTCCTCGGCCGCGGCGGCATGGCAGAGGTGCGCAAGGGCAAGGACCTGCGCCTGGGTCGCACGGTCGCGGTCAAGCGGCTGCGCACCGACCTCGCGTCAGACGCCACCTTCCAGGCCCGGTTCCGCCGCGAGGCGCAGTCGTCGGCCTCCCTCAACCACCCGGCCATCGTCTCGACCTACGACACCGGCGAGGAGATGGCCTCCGACGGCTCGGGTGTCGCCCAGCCCTACATCGTCATGGAGTGCGTCGAGGGCCGCACCCTGCGCGACATCGTGCGCGAGGGCCGCAAGATCCTCCCCGAGCGCGCGCTCGAGATCACCTCGGGCGTGCTGTCGGCGCTCGACTACAGCCATCGCTCCGGCATCATCCACCGCGACATCAAGCCCGGCAACGTGATGCTGACCCCGGCCGGCGACGTCAAGGTGATGGACTTCGGCATCGCCCGCGCGATCGCGGACGCGTCCTCGACGATGACCCAGACGGCGGCGGTCGTCGGCACCGCCCAGTACCTCTCCCCCGAGCAGGCCCGCGGTGAGACGGTCGACTCGCGCTCGGACGTCTACTCCACCGGCTGCCTGCTCTACGAGCTCCTGACCGGCCGGCCGCCGTTCGTCGGCGACAGCCCGGTGGCAGTGGCCTACCAGCACGTGCGCGAGCAGGCCTCGCCCCCGAGCGACCTCGACGACGAGCTCGACGCCGAGATCGACTCGATCGTGATGAAGTCGCTCGCCAAGCGCGTCGAGGACCGCTACCAGAGCGCCGCGGCCATGAGGTCGGACATCGAGCGCTACCTCTCCGGCCACCCCATCCAGGCCCCGGCCGTCGTTCCGGTGCCCGATGACACGACGTACGTGCCGGCCGACGCGACGACGACGATGGCGGCGAACGGTCAGGCCCAGGACCCGGCCAACGGGAGCGGCAACCGGACCGGCTGGCTGGTCCTCGCCGGCATCCTCGTGGTCGGGCTGCTGCTGCTCGGGGCCTACCTCCTCAACGGCGTGCTCTTCGACGACGCGCCCGCCGAGGATCCCGTCCCCAACCTGGTCGGCCTGACCGAGGAGGAGGCGCGTCTCAAGATCGCCGACGACGGCTTCCAGGTCGGGCGGGTCGATCGCGAGGCCTCCGACACGATCGCGGCCGACCTGGTGATCCGGCAGGACCCCAACCGCGACGTCTACGCCGAGCCCGGCTCGGTGATCGACTTCGTCGTCTCCCTCGGCAAGCCCGAGGTCGAGGTGCCCTACGTCATCGGGATGAACAAGGACGAGGCCAAGGCCGCGCTGATCGAGGACGACTTCAAGGTCAAGCTCCAGAAGGAGGACTCCGACGATCCGGTCGACGAGGTGCTGCGCACCGACCCGACGCCCGGCACCTCGGTGGCCTCCGGCACGACCATCACGGTCTTCTGGTCCGACGGGCCGCAGGACGTGCCCGACGTGGTCGGCCTGACGCAGCAGCAGGCCGAGCGGGCGATCACCCGGGCCGGTTTCGTCGCCGACCCGGTCCCCTACAGCGACACGACCGAGGTCGCCGGGACGGTCGTACGCCAGAGCCCGGCGTCCGGTCCGCTCGACCAGGGCGACACCGTCACGATCTTCGTCTCCACCTACGTGCCGCCGACCGAGACCCCCACGGAGACGCCGACCGAGACCCCCACGCTCCCCACCGAGACACCGACCGAGACACCGACGCTCCCCACCGAGTCACCCTCGACTCCGCCGACACCCTAGGCGCCGCCGGCCACCCCGAACGGTCGGCCGACCGCGCGCTGAGTCAGCTGGACATGGGGGTGGCCCACGTGAGGTCGAGGAGACCCTCGTAGGCCGGGGCGACCGCCTCGTCGAGCGTGGCCATGTTCCACGTCACGCTGCCGCCGGGGATCAGGGTGTAGTCGCGGTAGGTGGCCAGGATCGGGTCGGTGATCAGGCCGGCGCTGATCGCAGCCTGGTCGCCGACGCCGACGATGACGTAGGGCGGGGAGTAGGGCACGCCGTGCAGGGTGACCTGGTTGCCCTCGCACTTGATGCCGGTCGTGGAGATGAGGCGCTGGCCCTGGATGGTCACCGCGGTCGCGCCGGCCTCCCACATCGCGTTGGCCACGGCCTGGATGTCCTGCTGGTGGACGACGAGGTCGTTGGGATCGCCCTCGTAGGCCAGGCGGGACTCCTCCGGGCGCATCGTCGAGGACGACCTGGACGGCCGGGCCCGTTCCGCTCGGTCAGCCCCGCCGGGTCGACCAGCTCGGCGATCTCGTCCTGGACCCGGGACACCGAGCGGTCGCCGAGCCGCGTGGAGAGCGTCTCGACCTCGGAGTTGAGGTCCTGGACCTCGTCGGTCAGCTCGTTGGTCTCGTCACGCTCGGCCCGCACCACGGACGCCAGGTCGGTGAGCCGCCCGGCGCGCAGGTCGGTGCCGTCGCTCTGCTCCGCGCTGACCGCGAAGAGCACGCCGCTGGCCAGCACGATCAGCGGGGTCGCCACACGCCACGCCCGGCCTCGGCCGGGGCGCTCGTGTGACGGGGTGGGCATGGCGACTACGCTAACCCCCCGGTGGGCGTCGCGACGCCTCCTCAGGCGTCCCGCGACGCCACGCACGTCTCGTCAAGCCTCCAGGAGCAAGCAGTGTCGAAGTCCACGACGGTCACCCACGATGAGGGCAGCAAGCTCTTCACCCCCAGGTTCGTGATCGCCCTGCTCCTGGTCGTCGCCGGCATCGCCTGGATCGCCTTCTACTACGCCCAGGCCCGCGGCAACCCGACCGCGTTCCCGCCGGTGGAGGGCTCGCCGAAGGTCATCGCCGACCTCGGCCGACTGGAACTACCTCATCGGCTTCGGGCTCATCATGGTCGGCCTGATGATCTCGGCCCACCCGTCCACCCCGCTGGGCCGCGGCCGCGGCGTCGTGGTCGGCATGCTCGCCTGCTTCCTCATCGGCCTGCTGTGGATCTGCACCTTCTACGTCTTCTCCGACGACCTCTCCAACCTGTGGGTCATGAACGACCTCGGCCAGTGGAACCTCGTCGTCGGCATCGCCTTCATGGCGGTCGGGTTCAGCTTCGCGACCAAGTGGGAGTAGGTTCTCACCTGATCTCCCGCCTCGAGCGGTGAGTGAGGCACCTTCCTGGGGAAGGGAAGGTGCCTCTCTCACCGCTCGAGTCGATTTCGGGCGCGCGTGGGTTGTCCACACCTGTGCACACACATGTGGAGAGTTACACCGGTGTAGTTATCCACAGCTGTGTGCACACCTGTGGGTAACCGGGCTGCGGACGCGGGTCGTCGTACGCCGGCGCACCGGGCAGGGCGCCCGCGGTCCGCGTCAGGCGAGGGTCGTGGCGCGGACGACGGCGAGCGCCGCCAGCCCGACCATGAGCAGCGCCAGCCCGGTCCACTGGACGAGGGACGCGGTGCGTCTTGGGCGCGAAGGCGATGATCGCGGCGGCCGCGGCCCCCGCGAGGAACCCGCCGAGGTGGCCCTGCCAGGAGATGAAGCGCCAGCCGATGACGGTGATCAGGACGCCGAGCATGATGTTCTGCACGATCCACTGGTTGTCGACGCGAGCCTTGGTCGCGGTCACCAGCAGGGCGCCGAGCAGGCCGAAGATCGCACCGGAGGCGCCGACCGTCGAGCTGAGCGGGTTGGAGAGCCAGAGCACGGCGACGGAGCCGCCGAGCGCGCCGGCGACGTAGACCGCGAGGAAGCGGGTGCGGCCGATGATGCCCTCGAGTGCCGGCCCGAGGATGAAGATGGCGAGCAGGTTGCCGGCGATGTGCCAGAGCTCGACGTGGGTGAAGGCGGCCGTCATCGGCTGCCACCAGGCGCCGTTGCCCACACCCGGCAGGAACGTACCGTTGCAGAGGTTCTCCGGCAGGTCGTAGACATAGCCGTCACCGGGGTCGCACGCGCCGTTGGGCCGCAGGGCGAGCAGGTCGGTGAGCCGCGAGCTGTTGCCGCCGGTCGCCAGGATCGAGACCCACACGACGCAGGTTGATGCCCATCAGGACGTACGACGTCAGCCGCGGGTCGCTGCTGCGCTCACCGCCGTAGAGGGCGCGGTTCTGGCGCGAGCTCTTGGTGGCTTCCTTGACGCAGTCGGGGCACTGGAACCCCACCGCCGCGTCGCGCATGCAGTCGGGACAGATCGACTTCTCGCAGCGCTGGCAGCGGATGTAGGCCTCCCGGGCGGGGTGCCGATAGCAGGTCGGCACCCCGTCGGGGACGGAGCTCTGGGGCTCGGTCAAGGATCAGCGCGTGATCTCGACCGACTCGATGACGACCGGGTCGACCGGTCGGTCCATCGCGCCCGTGGCCGTGGTGCCGATCGCGTCGACGACGTCGCGGCTGGCCTGGTCGGCCACCTCGCCGAAGATGGTGTGCTTGCGGTTGAGGTGCGGCGTGGCCGTCGTGGTGACGAAGAACTGCGAGCCGTTGGTGCCCGGTCCGGCGTTGGCCATGGCCAGCAGGTAGGGCTTGTCGAAGACGAGCTCGGGGTGGATCTCGTCCTTGAACGTGTAGCCCGGGCCGCCGGTGCCGGTGCCGAGCGGGCAGCCGCCCTGGATCATGAAGCCGTCGATGACGCGGTGGAAGCCGAGGCCGTCGTAGTACTTCTCGCCGCTGCGGCCCGCGTCGTCGGTGTAGTCCTTGGTGCCCTCGGCGAGACCGACGAAGTTGTCGACCGTCTCGGGCGCGTGGTTGGGGAAGAGATTGATGACGATGTCGCCCCGGTTGGTCTTCAGGGTCGCCTTCATGTCCGCCATGGAAAAGCCTCTCGATCGTTGTCTCGGGTTCGGCTCGATCCTGCCACGCGGCCCCTCACCCGGACGGGGCTGGCCCGCACTTGGGGGACGTGGTGAGATGGAGCCACATCTGACTAGGAGGTCACGCATGCCGTTCGGCCGCAAGAAGACTCTCATCGACCGGGCCCAGGAGTACGTCGACCAGATCTCCGAGACCGTGCTCCCGCCGCTCGAGGCAGCCTGGGAGCAGGCTGTCGACAAGGCCGGTCCGGCCCTGTCCGACGCACGCGACAAGGCCACTCCCCTGCTCGCCGAGGGCAAGGCGATCGCCGCCGAGAAGGCAACGGCAGGTGCGGCTGTTGCAGCCGAGCGCGCCAGTGCCGGCGCACACCTGGCCGCTGACAAGGCGGCCGCGGGCGCAGCCATCGCCGCTGCCCTGGCTGCGGAGAAGGCCTCGGCGGGACGGGACCTGGCCTCGGCCAAGGTCGCCGAGCTCAAGGGCGAGCCCGAGCCCAAGGGCGGCAAGCTCAAGAAGGTGCTGCTGATCAGTGGCCTGCTGGCCGTCGCCGGTGTCGTCGCCAACAAGCTCAAGAGCTCCAGGAGCGAGAGCGCCAACTGGCAGTCGTCGTACGTCCCGGCCCCGCCGCCCGCACCGAGCGCCGGCGCTGCCTCGACCGGTGCCGCTGCCGCGGCTCCGGTCACGGGCGACCCGCTCACCGACCCGCTGCCCGACGAGGTCACGGCCGACGACGTCGTGACCGTGGACCCGCCGGCCACCGACGACGTCGGGGGCGGTGCTCCCGGCGAGGCGATCAGCGACGAGGTCGTGGAGCCGCACGATCCCACCACGCCCGACGAGCCGGCGGAGATCATCGACATCGACGACGTACCCCACAAGTAGGTCGCTCGGCGTCACCTGCACGCATCTGCACCACCGCGACGGGCGGTGACGCCACCCACGTTCTCGGCAACGAGAGGGTGGCTGGGTCACCGCCCGTCCGGCGTGTCTGCGGCATGTCCCCCGTCGTGTCGACGACGCGGTTCTCCTCGATCCACCGGTCGATGAGCTCCCACCACCCGAAGAGCCACTCGATGCGCGCCTCACGTCCGTCGGGGATCTCCGAGTGCGGCACCTGCCACCAGCGCATGGTGATCTGCTTGTCCATCGGCAGCTCGCGCCACAGGTCGCTGACGGTGACCAGGTGGTCGAGGCCGGTGTGGGCGACCATCAGCACGTCGGTCCCGGGTGCGGCATCGAGCGCAGCCAGTACGCCGCCGGGCCGGGGCGCCAGCACGTGGGTCATCTCCTCCGCGCGCACCGCCATCCGCTCGAGGCCGAGCTTGCGCAGCCGGGCGATGGCCCGGTCGCGGCGCGCCGGGCGTGAAGTTGCCGCCCTCGGGGAAGATCACGAACGCGTCGTTGGCGTCGAGACCGGTGGCGAGCGCCGCGATCTGCGACTCCAGGTCCTCCCCCGCCGCCGGGTTGGGCGAGATGAACTTCGCCGGGATCCGCCGCAGGATCACGTCGATCGCCGGGTCCCAGGCGAGGGTGTTCTTGAGCACGACCCGGGGTTCGCGGTGATACCAGTGCAGCAGGGCGTACATCAGGATGAACGAGTCGCCGGGACCCGCGTGACGACAGAGCACGAGCACCGGCCGGTCGGGCACGCGGCTCGGGTGCGGGCCGTCGGTGCGGATCCGCAGCGCGAGCACCCGCCGGGCCTCGCGGAAGAAGGCGACCAGGGTGCCCTGGACGAGGTCGTAGTGGATGCCGGCGAAGTAGGGCGAGCGGATCTTCCACCCGAAGCCGCTGGCCAGCCACAGCCCCAGCAGCACGGCCAGCAGCAGCGTCTCGAAGGTCAGGTAGAGGATGGCCACCCACAGCAGCCGCAGCGCCCGCCAGCGACCCGGCAGCACGGGTGCGAGCGCCGCCGCCACCAGGAGCCACAGCGGCAGCGTCACCCAGATCAGGACGGTCAGGCCGATCACCGCCGGTGCCACGACCAGCCGGCGCAGGGCCCAGACCCCCGGGTGGGTCACAGCACGCCGTCCAGGTAGGCGCGGGAGGCGTCGTACGACGCATCGATGCGTTGCTGCACGCCGGCGAAGTCGCGGTGGGCGCGCACCGAGTCGTCGCGGGCCGACGTGGCGCCGGCGGGCAGGACGTGCGTCTCCACGCCGTCGGGGATCGTGGCCATGTCGCGCATGAAGCGGTGCCGGCGGGCGACCTCGAAGCTGACCCGAGCGACCTCCCACGGGCGCTTGGGGGCCTTGAGGGGGCGGTCGATCCGGCCGACCTGCAGGACGAAGATGCGGTCGGCGCCGAGCTCGACCGCGCGACCGACCGGGATGGAGTTGACCAGCCCGCCGTCGAGGAAGTGCTCCACGCCGTGCTCGGTCTCGATGCGGGCCGGCGGGAGCAGGCCGGGTACGGCGGCGCTCGCGAGGATGGCCGGCACGATGGGCCCGGTGGTGAACCAGTGCTCGGCGGCGCGCTCGATGCTGGCCGCGCAGACGCCGAACGTGACCGGGAGGTCCTCGAAGGTCGCGTCGCCGAGCTCCTCCTCGAGCCGCGCGCGCAGGGGTCCCGGGGAGTAGATGTGGGTGCCGGTCGAGACGGCTCGACGGACGGTGCGCAGCGGGCGGTCGCCGTACACGTCCTTGCCCTGCGCGGTCGCGGCCCACAGCTCGGTGAGCCGGTCGATGACGTCGACGTGCGGGTGCCGGGCGACCATCGCACCGTTGAGCGCGCCCACGCTGGTGCCGAGCACCAGGTCGGGGACGATCTCGCGCTCCAGCAGGGCGCGCAGCATGCCCACCTCGACCGCGCCGAGGACTCCGCCGCCGCCGAGCACGAACGCTGTGGTCACGGGGCGACCCTAGCCGTCAGGCCAGCTCGGGGTACTCCGCACGCACCCGCTGCGTCGCGCGGTGCTCGGCCCAGAAGGACAGGATCGGGATCGTGCCGCAGACCAGCGTGACGAGGGTGAAGGGCAGGTCCCACCGGGCGCGACGCGAGAGCAGGAAGGCGCTGAAGAGGAAGATCATGTAGAGCCAGCCGTGGGCCACGCCGAGGTAGGTCGTGATGAGCTCGCCGAGGTTCTGGGCGTCCGAGCCGACCGTCACCCACGTCGGGGTGCTGTCGAAGATGCCCCACATCGGGGTGCCGTCGAAGTTGGCGAGCGGGACGCCGATCAGGCAGAGCACGATGAGCAGGACGCCGACGATGGTGGCCATGACCCGGTAGGCCGTGAGGTTGCGCTGCACGGGCGTCAACCTATCCGGGGGTCGGTGGGCGCGTAGGAATCGCGGCGCCAGCGCCACCAGATGAAGGCCGCGAAGGCCCCGAAGACCCACCACTCGAAGGCGTAGAGCAGGTTGCGGACGGCGGTGAAGCGACCCGGTGACGGCAGCGACTCGAGCTCGGCGGGCTCGAGCGCCGACTCGGTGCGCTCGGGGTCGGCCACGACGTAGGCGGAGTAGAGGTCGACGTCCACGCGTTGCGCCGCATCGGCCACGCGGATCTCGGGGAAGACGTCGTCGGTGGCGTCGTCGTCGGTGACCAGCCCGCCGTCGGGCGGCTGCAGCCAGCCGGTGACGGTGCCGCTGCCGGTGGCCTCGAGCAGGTCGTCGCTCGGCTCCGCGGCCCAGCCCCGGGCGACGAGCACGGCCGCGTCCCCGACCTGGAGCGGGTTGACCGCCCAGAACCCGTCGGTCCCGTCGAGCTCGCGCCCCGACACCCAGAAGCCGCCGTCGAGCCAGGTGCCGTCGACCTCGACCGGTCGGCCGAGATCCATCCCCGGGAAGGGGTCGTCGCTGCCCATCACGTCGGTCAGCGGCACCGGCGTCAGCTCGGTGAGGTCACGCGCCTCGGCGCTGCGACGCTCCTGCCACGCGTCGTACTGCCAGTAGCCCAGCCACCCCGCGATCCCCACCAGCACGAGGGCCAGGGCCGCCGCGCCGAGCTCGGTCAGGAGGCCGGGGCGGCGGGGGGACGTCACGGCGTCGATTGTCCCAGCCGACCCCAGCGGAACGCCGGTCGAGGTGGGAGGAGCGCCAGCCCCGATCGTGGTAGTCCGTGACGAACGGACCCCCGAATGGTCCTCCGGAGGGTCCGTCTGTCACGGACTACCGCGCGAGCTCGTCGCGGCGCCGGGTGAGGTACGCCGTCTCCGCGGTGTTGCCGGCCAGCTCGATGGCGGTGTCGTACGCCGCCCGCGACTCGCTGCTGCGGCCCAGACGGCGGAGCAGGTCGGCGCGGGCGGCGTGGAAGGCGTGGTAGCCGGCCAGGGGTTCTGCCTGCCGGTCGACGATCGCGAGGGCCACCTCGGGTCCGTCGAGCTCGGCGACCGCGATCGCGCGGTTGAGGGCGACGATCGGCGACGGGTCGAGGCGGCTCAGCTGGTCGTAGAGGGCGACCACCTGCGACCAGTCGGTGTCGCGGGCGTCGCGGGTGGAGGTGTGGACGGCGTTGACCGCGGCGAGGAGCTGGTAGCGACCCGGCGCGATGCCGGTGGCCAGCCGCTCGCGCACCAGGTCGAGCCCCTCGGCCACCAGCCCGGCGTCCCAGGCCCCGCGGTCCTGCCGGTCGAGGGTGACCAGCTCGCCGGTGGCGGAGACGCGGGCCGGGCGGCGGGCCTCGGTGAGGAGCATCAGCGCCAGCAGCCCGGCCACCTCGCCGTCATCGGGGAGCAGGTCGCGAACGAGACGACCGAGCCGGATGGCCTCGGCGGTCAGGTCGTGGCGCACGGGGTCGGTGTCGGGGCCGGTCGCGAGGTAGCCCTCGTTGAAGACGAGGAACAGCACGGCGAGCACGCCGCCGACGCGCGCGGGCAGGTCGTCGGCCTCGGGCACGCGGTAGGGGATCCGGGCGGCCTTGATCTTCGCCTTCGCGCGGGTGATCCGCTGCTGCATCGTGGTCTCCTGCACCAGGAAGGCGCGGGCGATCTCGGGGACCGTCAGCCCGCCGACCATGCGCAGCGTCAGCGCGACCCGCGCCTCGATCGCCAGCGCCGGGTGGCAGCAGGTGAAGACCAGCCGCAGGCGCTCGTCCTCGACGGCTCCGCGGGGTGCGGGAGGGTCGTCGTACATCATCTCCGCCTGCCTCTGCTTGTCCCCGCGCTTGGCCTCACGTCGGATCCGGTCGATCGCCTTGCGGGTGGCGGTGGTGGTCAGCCAGGCGCCGGGGTTGGGAGGTACGCCGTCGGCAGGCCACCGCTCGACGGCGACGGCGTACGCCTCGGCAGCCGCCTCCTCGGCGACGTCCAGGTCGCCGAAGCGCCTGGCCACGGACGCCACCACCCAGGCCCACTCGTCGCGGTGGGCGCGGGTGATCGCGTCGTGGGCGTCGGTCATGCGATCCCGTCGAAGGGCCGGACCTCGATCTTGCGGTTGCACGCCTTCGAGGCTCCGGCCCCGAGCTGGAGCGCGACGTCGAGGTCGGCCGCCTCGATCACCCAGAAGCCGGCGAGGTACTCCTTCGACTCGACGAACGGACCGTCGGTGAAGACCACATCACCGCCGCGGCTGTCAGCCACGGTCGCGTCGGACGGCGAGGTCAGCCCGCCGCCGAAGACCCAGGAGCCGTCGGCCTGGAGCTGCTTGTTGAAGGTGTCGACCGCCCCGGGCTCGGAGTCGTCGACCTCGTTGCTGGTGTCACCGATGACAGTGAGGAGGTAGTGCATGGGGATCATCTCCTGCGGTAGCGGGAGCCCCTGGTGGGCTGCCCTTCACCTGTACGACGAAAGTGCCTGGCTTGATCCGACACCCGCAGCCGATGGATTTCCACTCCTGCAGGTGAAAGTCCATCGCTCAGCCCCGCGAGGCGGCGAGTCGGTCGGACCTGACGCCAGCTGACCGGGACAAGCGGCTGGCCCGATCAGATCGGCGACACGTACGCAGCGTGGGTGAAGGACTGTGCCAACAACAGTTCCCACTCCCGAGACTTGCGCCGGGCAACTAGAACGAGCGGTCATCGCGTGCCGTCGTCGAACGTCTGAGTCAGGGACGCGTCTGGGTAGGAGAGGTGCGACGGTTTGCTGGTGACCCGAACGTGCGAAGGACGTGTTCGAGGCTCGAGGCGAGCAGCTCGTGTGTCACCTCGCGGGTGGCCTCGCCGCGTAGCCACCGCCGTGTCGCGGCGCGATTCAGGCCGGTCCAGCAGTCCAGCGCGTAGCGCAGCCGCGGCGAGTCCTGCGAGCTGTCGGCATGGAAGGTCGCGAGCATCGCGACGGCGCGGCCTCTGAGGTCCCCTACGACGCGTCTCACCTCGGGGTCAGCGATGTCCTCTCCGGGCGCGATCGTGCCGAGGTAGATCGTCTGGTTCGCCTCGGTCCAGTCGAGCCAGCGTGCGACGGTGTCCGCCACGCGTGCGCGGGCACTGCGCCCCTCGGGCGGCCGCAGCGATTCCTCTCGGATGGCTTCGAGCCTTTGGAGCAGCGCGAGGTAGACCTCCGTGCGTCCGCCGAAGTAGTGGTGCACCAGGCCGCGCGTGACACCGGCCGCGCGCGCGATGTCCTCGACCGAGACCTCTTCGTAGCCACGCTCGGCGAACAGGTCGTTGGCCGCGTCGAGCATCTGTTCACGCCGCTGCGCGGGGTCGAGGCGACGGTACTTCTTTGTGGTGCTCACCAGAGCAGTGTGCCAGAAATTAGCGATGCGTCAAGACACTGTTAGCGTTTCGCATGTAAGCCAGCGTCGCAGGTCCGCGAGGCAACAACAGAACCCAATGCGCAAGGTCCTCGGCCTCCGGCGACCGCTGCGCTCGCCAGCCCGCTCGCCGCGAGCGCGCCGCCAGCGCCACTCGCTGAAGCCTGAGACCTTTCTTCATTTAGTGGCGCACCATGCGCCAGGAACGGCTCGACGCCCTGCGGGAGGCGCCGAACCTCCGGGACTCGGCAGCGATCCGGGGAGAGGTCGTCGGAGGTACAGATCCGCGCTCCTCGAGCAACGCGCTGGCGGCGTCGAGGATCTGGCCGCGCCTGGCGGGGTCAAGGCGTTGGGATCTCCGCGGGGTGTTCACAGGTGCACCTCGTGTGAAATTGGCGGTGCGTCAACAGCCTGTTAGCATTGTGCCAACAACTCAGCACAGCTCCGCGTCGCACCAGACGCACCGTGGCAAGACCAAGTCAAGGAGAACCAGAATGATCCCCGGCCACCCGGCACACCGATTCAACTCTCGGAAGGGAGTCGTCGCGCCGATCGGAGTGCGGAAGCGCACACTCATCGTGGGCACGGCAGTCGCCGCGCTGCTCACCATGGGCACGGCCGGCGCCGCCACCGCGGATGGAGACGACACCGAACCCTGCGCCCCGCAGGCCGCGTGGACCGAGACGATCCACCACGATGCTGTCACCCACGTCGTGCACCACGACGCTGTCACCCGCATCGTGCACCACGACGCGGTCACGCACGTCGAGCAGGTCCCGGCTGTCACGCACGTCGTGCACCACGACGAGATCGCGGCCGGGGCGAACCCGTGGTGGAACTGGTCGCCCAACCACGCACAGGGTCCGCAGGACTACACGCCCGCATTCCCGGCCGACCCGCGTGGCACGTGGCACTTCCACCCCGAGAACGGTGGCCCGATGCAGGACACCTTCGGGACCTTCCAGACCGGTGGCGGCAACTCGCCGTTCTTCCACCGCGAGCAGGGCACGCCCGGTGTCGATGCCTACGACGAGACCGTGGTCGATGTTCCCGCCCACGACGAGACCGTCACCGACGCGGCTGCGCACGACGAGACCATCGAGGTCTCCCAGGCGTACGACGCGACCGTGACGGACGCGGCTGAGCGCAACGAGATCGTCGAGCACAACACCGTCACCTGTGACGACGAGCCCACCGATGAGCCGACGGACGAGCCGACCGAGACGCCGGAGACGCCCGGAGACCACCGCGGCGGTGGCCGACGTGCTGGCGGCGCACACCACCACGCCGGCGGCCCACGTGCAGGCGGCCCACAGCCGCGGGGCACCACGCCGGCGGCCCAGGCGTGCCGGCCCAGGTGGCGGCCCACACCCCGAAGCAGCACCGCGCTGCCGCCGCGGTGCCTACCACGATCGACGCGGGGCTGTGAGATGAAGCGGCTTCTGATCGGCCTCCTCGCGGTGGTCTCCCTGACCGCCTGCGGCGGCGCCGTGACGGAGCCGCTTCCGTCTCCTGTTCCGACGCAGACCGTGGTCAAGCCCGCCGCCGTCACGCCCGCACTCCCCTCGCTCCCGCTAAGCCCACCACCCCGACCCATCTGCGGCTGGACGAAATCGACGCCCCGGTGGTCCCGCTCGCGCTGGACGGGTCCGCGCTGGTCCCGCCCGACGATCCCACCGTGCTCGGCTGGTGGGGCCAGGACGCCGGGGCTCGGCACGGCGTCACCCTGCTGGTCGGGCACACCGTGCACACCGGCGGTGGGGACCTCGACAACCTCGAAGACGTGCCGGTGGGAGCCACCGCGAACGTCAGCGGCCTCCGCTACACCGTCGCCAGCGTCAAGGTGATCAGCAAGACCGCACTCGCAGAGCGAGCTCCGCGCCTGTTCGCCCAGACCGGCTCGCACCGACTGGTGATCGTCACCTGCGAGGACTACAACCCCGCCACAGGGCACTACGACTCCAACGTCGTCCTGACCGCAACCCGCACGAACTGACGAGCCACGTCCGCGGGGTGCTCAACCGGCTGCGATGCGAAGTTGGCGTCCCATCCAACAACCGAGGCGAGGATGTGGCGCCAGAGAGCCTGCGGGTCTTGAAGAGCGCGGGTGGCCGCAGCGGTGGCGCTCAGTCGGCCGATGCAGGCTGACCAGCCCACAGCGCGTGCGGTGGAGCGGACGTCGGCGACAGGGTAGTGGAAGCTCCTCGCGGTTCGCCTTGCCGATCCGCCAGCGCCCACCTGCGAAGTCGAGTGAAAGCACTCCAGAAAGCACGAAAACCGCAGGCTGACCTGCGGTTTCGCTGGTGGAGCCTACGGGACTCGAACTCCTAACCCCCTGCTTGCAAAGCAGGTGCGCTACCAATTGCGCCAAGGCCCCGTGGTGCGCGGTCGGCGCCGAGGCGCCGGAGGTGGAGCGTCAGGCCTTGTCGACGGTGTCGGTGGCCTCGGCCCAGAGGGCCTGCTCGTTCTTGCCCTCGTCCATCTTCTTCTTCGCGAAGACCGCGCCGGCGGCGGCGAGCACGACCAGCAGGAGCTTCTTCATGGACTCTCCTCGGGATCGGAGCGAAGGGGCGGAGCGGAGGGATGGAGTGGGCCTAGGAGGACTTGAACCTCCGACCTCTTCCTTATCAGGGAAGCGCTCTAACCGTCTGAGCTATAGGCCCGTGCACTGCCGCCAAGCGGCGACGCCGAAGGTTACCTGACCACGGTCAGGCGGTGCCAATCGAGGGTGGCGTTCGACTCGGAGCGTCACTTCTCGTCCTCGGCGAGGGTGACCTCGATGCCGCCGAGGAGGGCGGCCGCGAGGTTGTAGAGGAACGCCGTGAGGGTCGCGATCGCCGTCATCAGGATGACGTCGACGACCGAGACGAGGAGCGTGAAGCCGAGCACCCGGGACATGCCGACGTAGTTGGTGACGTCGAAGGTGGAGTTGCCGCTGTCGCCCTCGACGATGCTCGCCACGGCCGAGTTGATCGAGTCCCACACGCCGGCAGCGCCGAGCACCGACCACACCATGAAGATGGCGACGAAGGTGACGACACCGAAGGCGACGGACAGCAGGAACGACGTCTTCATGACCGACCACGGGTCGACCCGGGTCAGCCGCAGCCGGGCCCGACGCGGCTGGCGCCCGGCCGCACGACGTACGCGGCTGCCGCGCGACTGCAGGCCGGTCCGGCGTTGGCGCGGTGCTCCTCAGCGGCGTTGGACAGCGTGTCCTGGAGCCGCTCGGTCAGGGACCGCGTGCTGGGCTCGTCCCCGGACGGTACGGCGGGGAGTCGACGGTGCGCTCCGACATGGGTCACTCACTCCTCGGTGTCGTCGGCGGGGTCCTCGACCTCTACCTCGAGCAGGCCTCGGCCTCGAACAGCGTCCTGACCATCGATTGTTGCATCGTCGACCACATCGGGCGATTCGACGGCGGCCTCACGGGCGCCTGCCTCGACCTCGGAGGCGGCCTCGGCGGCCTGCTCCTCGACCTCCTCGTCCTCCGGCCTCGACCGAGCGGGCCACGACGGCGACCGTGTCGCCCGTCTTGGGCGTCACGAACTTCACGCCCTGGCGTCGAGCGACCGGTGGCCCGGAAGTTGGCGTCGATCGGGCTGCGGACGACCTGGCCGCCGCTGGTGATCGACAGGACCTCGTCGCCCTCCTCCACGATGAACGCGCCGACCAGGCCGCCGCGGTCCTCGTTGGTGAGCGTCATCGCCTTGATGCCGAGGCCGCCGCGGGACTGGTAGTGCGGTAGTCGGTGATGCGCGTGCGCTTGGCGAAGCCGCCGTCGGTGATCGTGAAGACGTACTGCTCCTTCACGTCGCTGTCGCCCGGCTCGGCGGACTCGCCCTGCGCCGAGCCTCCTCGGCGGCCTCCTCCGCCGCCACCTGGGCGGCGCGGATGACCGACATCGAGAGCACCGAGTCGTCGTCGGCGGAACTTCATGCCGCGCACGCCGCCGGTCGCGCGACCCATCGGCCGCAGCTGCTCGTCGCCGGCCTTGAAGCGGATCGCCTGGCCCTTGCGGGAGACGAGCAGGATGTCGTCGTCGGCGTTGACCAGCTCGGCGCCGATCAGCTCGTCGTCGTCCTCGCGGAAGTTGATCGCGATGACGCCGGCCTGGCGCGGGCTGTTGTAGTCGCCGAGCTTGGTCTTCTTGACCAGGCCGGTGCGGGTGGCGAGCACGAGGTAGGGCGCCTGCTCGTAGTCGCGGATCGCCAGCACCTGGGCGATGTCCTCGTCGGGCTGGAAGCGACAGCAGGCCGGCGACGTGGCCGCCCTTGGCGTCGCGTGCGGCCTCGGGCAGGTTGTAGGCCTTGGTGCGGTAGACCCGACCGGCCGTCGTGAAGAACAGCAGCCAGTGGTGGTTGGTGGTGGCGATGAAGTGCTGGACCACGTCGTCGCCGCGCAGCGTCGCACCGCGCACGCCCTTGCCGCCGCGCTTCTGCAGGCGGTACTGGTCGGCGCGCGTGCGCTTGGCGTAGCCGCCGCGGGTGATCGAGACGACGAGGTCCTCGTCGGGGATCAGGTCCTCCATCGACAGGTCGCCGTCGGCCGCGATGATCTGCGCTACGGCGCTCGTTGCCGTACTTGTCGGTGATCTCCTTGCAGCTCGTCGGAGACGATCTGCCGCTGGCGCGGCTCGTTGGCGAGGATGTCCTCGAGGTCGGCGATCACGCGCTCGAGCTCGGCGAGCCGGTCGATGATCTTCTGGCGCTCGAGGGCGGCCAGGCGGCGCAGCTGCATCTCGAGGATGGCGTTGGCCTGGACCTCGTCGATCTCGAGCAGCTCGATCAGGCCGGTGCGGGCCTCCTCGACGTCGGGGCTGCGCCGGATGAGCGCGATGACCTCGTCGAGCGCGTCGAGCGCCTTGGCGAGACCGCGGTAGATGTGGGCCTGGCGCTCGGCCTCGGCGAGGCGGAAGCGCGTACGCCGCTGGATGACCTCGATCTGGTGGGTGACCCAGTTGGAGATGAACTGGTCGATCGGCAGGGTGCGCGGCACCCCGTCGACCAGGGCCAGCATGTTGGCGGAGAAGTTGGTCTGCAGCTCGGTGTGCTTGAAGAGGTTGTTGAGCACGACGCGGGCGACCGCGTCGCGCTTGAGGACGATGACCAGGCGCTGGCCGGTGCGCGAGCTGGTGTCGTCGCGGACGTCGGAGATGCCCTGGATGCGACCGGAGTCGGCGAGCTCGGCGATCTTGAGCGCCAGGTTGTCCGGGTTGACCATGTAGGGGAGCTCGCTGATGACCAGCATCACGCGGCCCTTGGTGTCCTCGTCGATCTCGACGACCGCGCGCTGGGTGATCGAGCCGCGACCGGTGCGGTAGGCCTGCTCGATGCCCTGGCGGCCGACGATGAGCGCGCCGTTGGGGAAGTCGGGGCCCTTGATCCGCTCGACGAGCGCGTCCTGGAGCTCCTCGCGGGTGGCGTCGGGGTGCTCGAGCGCCCACGTCGCGCCCTCGGCGACCTCGCGCAGGTTGTGCGGCGGGATGTTGGTCGCCATGCCGACCGCGATGCCGGCCGAGCCGTTGACCAGCAGGTTGGGGAAGCGCGCCGGGCAGGATGGTCGGCTCCTGCGAGCGACCGTCGTAGTTGGGCCGGAAGTCGACGGTGTCCTCGTCGATGTCGCGGACCATCTCCATGGCCAGCGGCGCCATCCGGCACTCGGTGTATCGCATGGCCGCGGCGGAGTCGTTGCCCGGCGAGCCGAAGTTGCCCTGGCCGTTGATCAGCGGCGCGCGCAGCACCCACGGCTGCGCGAGGCGGACCATGGTGTCGTAGATCGCGGTGTCGCCGTGCGGGTGGTACTGACCCATCACGTCACCGACGACGCGCGAGCACTTGGAGAAGCCGCGGTCGGGGCGGTAGCCGCCGTCGTACATCGCGTAGAGGATGCGGCGGTGCACCGGCTTGAGCCCGTCGCGTACGTCGGGCAGCGCGCGCCCGACGATGACGGTCATCGCGTAGTCGATGTAGGACTGCTGCATCAGCGTCTGCAGCTCGATCGGCTGGATGCGCTCGTCGCCGAAGCCGAAGCCGTCGCCGCCGCCGGCGGTGTCGGTGGGGATCTCAGTCATGTCTGGTTCTCTCCTGCGTTCTATCGATGTCTAGGGCTGGTCGTAGATGCGGACTAGCGACCTAGATATCGAGGAAACGGACGTCCTTGGCGTTGCGCTGGATGAAGGAGCGGCGCTGCTCGACGTCCTCGCCCATGAGGATCGAGAAGATCTCGTCGGCCTGGGCGGCGTCCTCGAGGGTGACCTGCTTCATCAGGCGGGCGTCGGGGTCCATCGTGGTCTCCCACAGCTCGTCGGCGTTCATCTCGCCGAGACCCTTGTAGCGCTGGACCGGGTTCTCCTTGGGCAGCTTCTTGCCCTGCGCGAGGCCGTCGGCCATGCAGCGCGTCGCGCTCGGCGTCGGAGTAGACGAACTCGTGCTCGGCCGGCTTGTTCCAGCGCAGGCGGTAGAGCGGCGGCTGCGCCATGTAGACGTAGCCGTGCTCGATGAGCGGCTTCATGAAGCGGAACAGCAGCGTCAGCAGCAGGGTGTTGATGTGGTGGCCGTCGACGTCGGCGTCGGCCATCATCACGACCTTGTGGTAGCGCAGCTTCTCGAGGTTGAACTCCTCGTGGATGCCGGTGCCGAGCGCGGAGATGATCGCCTGGACCTCGGTGTTGGCGAGCACCTTGTCGATGCGGGCCTTCTCGACGTTGAGGATCTTGCCGCGGATCGGGAGGATCGCCTGGATGCGCGGGTCGCGGCCCTGGCGCGCGGAGCCGCCGGCCGAGTCGCCCTCGACGATGAAGACCTCGCACTCGTCCGGGTTGGTCGACTGGCAGTCGCTGAGCTTGCCGGGGAGCCCGCCGCCGCCGAGCAGGCCCTTGCGGCCGCGGGCCAGCTCGCGCGCCTTGCGGGCGGCGATGCGGGCGCTCGCGGCGGCCTGCGACTTGCGGACGATGTCGCGGCCCTCGGCCGGGTTCTGCTCGAACCAGGCGCCGAGCTGGTCGTTCATGATGCGCTGGGTGAAGCCCTTGGCCTCGGTGTTGCCGAGCTTGGTCTTGGTCTGGCCCTCGAACTGCGGCTCGCCGAGCTTGATCGAGATGATCGCGGTCAGGCCCTCGCGGATGTCGTCGCCCGAGACGCGGTCCTCCTTCTTCTTGATCAGGCCCCACTCCTCGCCCCAGTTGTTGACCAGGGAGGTCAGCGAGGCGCGGAAGCCCTCCTCGTGGGTGCCGCCCTCGTGGGTGTTGATGTTGTTGGCGAAGGTGTGGACCGACTCGGTGTAGGTGGTGTTCCACTGCATCGCGACCTCGAGGCTCATGTGCTGTCTCGACCGTGCTCGGGGGTCTCGGCCTCGAAGGAGATGACGGTCGCGTTGGCCTTGTCCTTGCGGCGGTTGAGGTGCTCGACGTAGTCGACGAGGCCGCGGTCGTACTTGAAGACCTGCTCGAGGCCGCCGGTCTCCGCGCGCTTGATCGCGTCGTGGCCGGCGCTGTCGATCGTCGCTGTCGATCGTGTCGTCCTCGACGGCGTCGACGAGCGCCTCGGCGTCCTCGCGCTCGTCGCGGACGACGAACTCGACGCCCTTGTTGAGGAAGGCCATCTCGCGCAGGCGGGAGGTGATCGTCTCGAGGTTGTAGTCGGTGGACTCGAAGATGTCCTCCGAGGCGTACCAGGTCACCGTCGTGCCGGTGCGCTCGCCGGGCTCCATCGGCGCGGACCTGCTCGAGGTCGGCGTCGGGGACGCCGAGCTGGAAGGACTGGCGCCACAGGTGGCCGCGGTTCTTCACCTCGGCGACGAGGCGGGTGGACAGCGCGTTGACCACCGAGACGCCGACGCCGTGGAGGCCGCCGGAGACCTTGTAGCCGCCGCCGCCGAACTTGCCGCCGGCGTGGAGCATCGTCAGCGCCATCGTGAGCGGCGGGCATGTCCTGGCCCGGGCGCGGTGTCGGTCGGGATGCCGCGACCGTTGTCCTCGACCCGGACGCCGCCGTCGGCCTGCAGCGTCAGCACGATCCGGTCGCAGTAGCCGGCGAGCGCCTCGTCGACGCCGTTGTCCACGATCTCCCAGATCAGGTGGTGCAGGCCGCGCTCACCGGTGGAGCCGATGTACATGCCGGGGCGCTTGCGCACCGCCTCGAGGCCCTCGAGGACCTGGATCGCGGAGGCGTCGTACTCGAAGTCCGTCGTCGACCGCGTTGGTGCTTGCGCTTCGGCGGAGTGCCTCGGGTGCTGGCTGTCGGGGCGAGTCGGGGGTCGGATCGGGAGTGGACTCGACGTTCTCTTCGCTCAAGGCACAGCCTTCTGCTCGTCGCCCCGGACGTAGTCGGGTGCGTTCGACATGAGTCGAGTCGCGGCTGGCTGCAGCGGCAGCACGAGCGTGCGACTCGTGACCCTCATACTACCCGTCAGGGGCCCTGAACCGAAGCACCGACCCCCGGGAATGGGGATGGATCTGTGGGAAAATGTGGCCCTCTGCGGGCCCGTGGAGGCCGGTCAGCAGGGCCGAACAGGGGGGTCGGTGGGTCCCCATACGTCCGGAGGCTCCCAGATCGGCATTTCGAGGCGAGTCCCGGCGGACCCGGCTCAGCCGTAGGTGTCGCGCGGACCGCGACCGTCGCGGCTGGCGAAGCCTGCCCTTCTTCCAGCTCGGCAGGTGCGGGCCCGAGGACCTCGATCACGGTCACGGTGCCGTGCCCGAGCTCGCTCGTTGAGACGTCGTACGACGGTGGGCGCGAGCAGCTTGAGCTGGGTGGCCCAGGCGGTCGAGTCGGTGCGCACCACCAGCCGGCCGTCGGCGAACGTCTCGGGCGTGCAGTGGGCGGCGACCTCGTCGCCGACGAGCTCGGCCCAGCGGCCGAAGACCGCCCTGCACCTTGAGGTCGAGCTCCCAGCCGTGGTTGGCGATCAGCCGGCCCATCGCCTGGTCGAGCAGCTGCGGGTCGCGGTCGTCGGGGCGCGCGCCGGACGACTTCGGTGAACGTACGCGCGCCGGAAGCGTCGACGGTCTTCTTCCGCGCGGCTGCCTGCCGGGCGCTGGCCGCGGCCGCCCGCGCCGCCGAGCGCGCGAAGTCGAGGCCGTCGGCGCTGGTGCTCGGCCGCGGCGTCCGCCGGCGTGGGCTCGTCGGACGCGCTCGTCCGTCGGGTCGGTCGTCAGTCATCACGGGTCACCTCCCCGTCGGCGACCAGGTAGCGGATGCCCTGGAGCGACGCCGGCACGTCGGCGGCGACCGCGGCGGTGACCAGCACCTGCTCGGCGCCGGCGACCAGCTCGGCCAGCTGGCGGCGACGCTCGGTGTCGAGCTCGGCGAAGACGTCGTCGAGCACCAGGATCGGGTCGTCGCCGTCGGCGCGCAGCAGGTCGTACGACGCCAGGCGCAGCGCCAGCGCGAACGACCACGACTCCCCGTGCGAGGCGTAGCCCTTGACCGGCAGCCGCAGGTCGGCGTTGCCCAGGGTGAGCAGCAGCTCGTCGCGGTGCGGGCCGACCAGGGAGATGCCGCGGTCGAGCTCGTCCTTGCGGCGCGCGCTCGATCGCGGCGAGGAGCGCGCCTCGAGCTGGTCCGTGACGGGCTCGGCGTCCTCGACCGGTCGACAGTCGACGCTGGCCTTGTAGTCGATGTCGGCGTCGTCGCGGCTCGCCCCGCGGGCGACCGCCTCGTAGGCCTTGCCGAGGTAGGGCCGCAGGTCCTCGACCAGCCGGAGCCGGGCGGCGAGCAGCTCGGCGCCGACGCGGGCCAGGTTGCTCGTCCCAGACCGCCAAGCGTCGACATCGCGGTGTCGCGCGACGACGCCGCGCGCGAGGCCGGCCGTCTTGAGCAGGCTGTTGCGCTGCTTGAGGATCCGGTCGTAGTCGGACCGCACGCCGGCCAGCCGCGGCGTGCGCAGGATCAGCAGGTCGTCGAGGAACTTGCGCCGGTCCGACGGGTCGCCCTTGACCAGGGTCAGGTCGTCGGGCGCGAAGACCACCGTGCGCACCAGGCCGATGATCTCGCGCGGCCGCGGCAGGGGCGAGCGGTTGATGCGCGCGCGGTTGGCCCGGCCCGGGTTGAGCTCGACCTCGAGGAGCGCCGGACGTCCCTCCTTGACCACCGACGCCCGGACGATCGCCTGGTCGGCACCGGCGCGGACCAGCGGCGCGTCGGTCGCGACCCGGTGCGAGGAGAGCCGCGAGAGGTAGTCGATCGCCTCGACCAGGTTGGTCTTGCCCTGGCCGTTGCGGCCGATGAACGCCGTCGCCCCCGGCTCCAGCGCGACGTCGAGGTCGGCGTAGGAGCGGAAGTCGTGCAGGGTCAGGTGCGCGACGTGCAAGGAGGCGTCAGCTCTCCCCGGCCTCGTGGCCCGCGCCGGCACCGGCCTGCTTCGCGGCGCCGGACTGGTCGGCGGGCGCCGCCCGTCGGCGTCGCCGCCCTTGGGGGCCGCGGTCTGCACCGCGTGGCCGCCGAACTGGTTGCGCATCGCGGCGATCGCCTTCATCGTCGGCGAGTCGTCCTGGCGCGAGACGAAGCGGGCGTAGAGCGCGGCGGTGATCGCCGGGGTCGCGACGGCGTTCTCGATGCCGGCCTCGACGGTCCAGCGTCCCTCGCCCGAGTCCTCGGCGTAGCCGGCGATCTTGCGACAGGCCCGGGTCGTCGTCGAGCGCGGCGACCATCAGGTCGAGCAGCCACGAGCGGATGACGGTGCCCTCGCGCCAGGAGCGGAAGACCTCGGTGACGTTGTCGGTGAGCTCGACCGTCTCGAGCAGCTCCCAGCCCTCGGCGTAGGCCTGCATGATCGCGTACTCGATGCCGTTGTGGACCATCTTGGAGAAGTGCCCGGCGCCGACCTTGCCGGCGTGGACGGACGCCGAAGTCGCCCTCGGGCTTGAGGGCGTCGAAGGCGGGCTGCACCTTGGCGATGTCGTCGGCGTCGCCGCCGTACATCAGGGCGTAGCCGTTCTCCAGGCCCCAGACGCCGCCGGAGACGCCGCAGTCGACGTAGCCGATGCCCTTGCTCCTCGAGCAGCTCGGCGTTGGCGATGTCGTCGGTCCAGCGCGAGTTGCCGCCGTCGACGATCACGTCGCCCTCGGCCAGCAGGCCGGCGAGCTCCTTGACGGTCGGCCCGGGTCGGGTCGCCCGCGGGCACCATCACCCAGACGACCTTGGGGCTCGGCAGCGCCTCGACGAGCGCCGCGAGCGAGTCGACGTCGCTGACGTCGGGGTTGCGGTCGTAGCCGACGACGGTGAGTCCGCGCGCGGCGCATGCGCTCGCGCATGTTGCCGCCCATCTTGCCCAGACCGACGAGTCCGATGTCCATGTCGTGAGCCTAGCCGGGTCGCTGGTACGGCACTCGGCGACGCGTGCTGTCGATCGCGTCAGCTCAGCAGGCGGCGCGGCATCAGCAGGTAGCGGAAGACTCGGCGCGTCGTCGGCGTCGGTGCCGGAGATGACGACCGGCTTGGTGGCCTGGGTGAAGGCGAGGTCGACGAACTCGCCGTCGATCGCGGTCAGGCCGTCGAGCAGGAACTGCGGGTTGAAGCCCGTGGTCAGGTCGTCGCCGTTGATGTCGGCCTCGACGGCCTCGGTCGCCATGCGCCTCGTCGCCGGAGCCGGCGTCGAGCACGATCTGGTTGTCGCCGAACTTCATCTGCACCGCGGTGTTGCGCTCGGCCACCAGCGCGACGCGCTTGACGGTCTCGATCAGCTCGGCCTTGTTGACCTTCGCCACCGTGAGGTGCTCGGCGCGGGAAGAGCGAGCGCACCTTGGGGAACTCGCCGTCGAGCAGTCGCGTGGTGGTGCGACGTACGCCGCCCAGGCCGCTGCCCTCGAAGCCGATCAGGCCCTCGCCGGCGCCGCCGGCGCTCAGGGCGATGGTGACCTCGGCGCCGGAGGTCAGCGACTTGGCGGTGTCGCCGAGCACCTTGGCCGGGCACCAGCGCGGCGACCGACTCGTCGGGGGACTGCGGGTTCCAGGTGAGCTCGCGGTGCGAGAGGCGGAAGCGGTCGGTGGCGAGCAGCGACATCGTCGAGCCGTCGATCTCGATGCGTACGCCGGTCAGCACCGGCAGCATGTCGTCGCGACCGGCGGCGGTGACGGCCTGGGCCACCGCGTGCGCGAAGTCGGCGCTGGAGACGGTGCCGGTGGCCGAGGGCATCTCCGGCAGCGTCGGGTAGTCGTCGACCGGCATGGTCTGCAGGCTGAAGCGCGCGGAGCCGCAGGTGAGCGAGACGCGGGGACCGTCGAGGACTCAGCTCGACCGGCTTGGCCGGCAGGCTGCGGCAGATGTCGGCGAGCAGGCGGCCGCTCACCAGGGCCTTGCCCTCGTCGCTCACCTCGGCGGTGAGCGTCGGCGCGGGCCGAGGTCTCGTAGTCGAAGGTCGAGAGCACCAGACCGGCGTCGCTGGCCTCGATCAGCAGACCGGCCAGGACGGGCGAGCTCGGGCGCACCGGGAGGCTGCGGGCCGCCCAGGCAACGGCATCGGCGAAGACGTCGCGTTCGACGCGGAACTTCACAGGGGTCTCCTCAGGCGAGAGGTAGGCATGCTGTCGGGCACTCGGCGTCGGCACGGAGTCTGGCAGCACAGGTGCGCGTGGGAAGTGCATCCTGCCACGCGGGAGTCGGAACGGCGCGGGAAGCCCGGTTCTCCCCAGAGCAGGGCCGTGTTCGAAGTGTTGCTGGGATTCGGGAGTCCGGTTGAGGTTCGTAGTAGTCATAGCGTCCGTGGAAACTGTGGACAACTCACTGTTTGCGCAGGTCAGCCGCTCGGAATCGTGAGTGCACAGGGGGTGTGGACGCGGCTGGGTGTGCAGCCGCGAGGTGGTGTGCACTCGGCGGCGGTTCGTGTGGTTCGTCCCGGTCGATCCACAGGGGCTGGGGACGACACGCTGGTCGAACCACACGTTGTCCACACGATCGGTCGGACGGTTCGGGACGTCAGGCCTGGCGGGCCTGCATCTTGAGCCGGTTGGTGAGCTCGCTGACCTGGTTGAAGACCGCGCGGCGCTCGGCGAGGAGCTGGCGGATCTTGCGGTCGGCGTACATCACGGTCGTGTGGTCGCGGTCGCCGAACTCGCGCCGATCTTGGGCAGCGACATCGAGGTCAGCTCGCGGCAGAGGTACATCCCGATCTGGCGCGCCATCACCAGGTGCCGTCCGCGGCGAGGGCCGGTGAGGTCCTCGATCGAGACGCCGAAGTAGGCGGCCGTCTGGGCGATGATCAGCGCGTGGCGTGATCTCCGGCTCGCCGCCCTCGGGGATCAGGTCCTTGAGCACGATCTCGGCCAGGGTCATGTCGACCTCCTGGCGGTTGAGGTTGGCGAACGCCGTGACGCGGATCAGCGCACCCTCGAGCTCGCGGATGTTGGTCTGGATCTTCGAGGCGATGAACTCGAGCACGTCCGGCGGCGCGGTCAGCCGGTCCATCGCGGCCTTCTTGCGCAGGATCGCGATGCGGGTCTCGAGGTCGGGCGGCTGGACGTCGGTGATGAGGCCCCACTCGAAGCGGTTGCGCAGCCGGTCCTCGAGCGCCTCGAGCCGCTTGGGCGCGCGGTCGGAGGTCAGCACGATCTGCTTGTTGGCGTTGTGGAGCGTGTTGAACGTGTGGAAGAACTCCTCCTGCGTCTGCGTCTTGCCCTCGCAGGAACTGGATGTCGTCGATCAGCAGCACGTCGACGTCGCGGTAGCGCCGCTTGAACCGGTCCTGCCGGTCGTCGCGGATCGCGTTGATGAACTCGTTGGTGAACTCCTCGCTGGAGACGTAGCGCACCTTGGCGTTGCTGTAGAGGCTGCGCACGTAGTGGCCGATCGCGTGGAGCAGGTGGGTCTTGCCCAGGCCGGACTCGCCGTAGACGAGCAGCGGGTTGTAGGCCTTGCCCGGCGCCTCCGACACGGCCACCGCGGCTGCGTGCGGGAACCGGTTGGACGAGCCGATGACGAAGGTCTCGAAGGTGTACTTCGGGTTGAGCCGGGTCTCCAGCGCCGAGTGAGCGCGCCGGTCGTGCGCCGGCGACGGCATCGCGGTCGACGGGGACGGGCTCGAAGCGGATCCGGCGGCGGCGGTGACCGGCGGCATCCGTCGCTCTTTGTCGACATGTCGACAGATCCACTTGTCGCTTCGTCGACGTGGGCGTGGCGACGTCCTCCAGGGCCGGGTTGACCGTGACGGCCAGCCGGATCTCGCGGCCGAAGCACCTCGCTCAGGGCGTCCTCGAGGTGGTTGCGCAGCCGGCCCTCGAGCTGGCCGCGGGTGAAGTCGTTGGGCACGGCGATGATCGCGGTGCTCTCGTGCAGCGTCACCGGCGCGCTCGGCGCGCAACCAGGCGCGCTGGTTGGGCTGGAGGTCCTCGACGATCTGCTCGCCACGCCGTCCCGAGATCTGTCTGCCTGGTCGTCCACCGGACCGCCTTCACTGGCTCTTCACCATTTGTCGTCTTCAGGTCACGCCGGGAATCGGCCCCGTCTGAGTCCACAGAGTTTTCCACAAGCTGTGAACTGCTGGCCCCGTTCGCTGGGACCGGCGCTCCCTGGCCGCCACAGCGGCCGGCTGCTCGCGACGTTCGCTGCAGGTCAGGGGCCTGAATGACCGGTCAGTGCGACTCCGGTGGCGCCGCGACCCCGTGCAGTGTCGCTGAACCGGGACTGGAGCGGCCTCGGAGGGGCGCGAACGTAACAACGCATGGGACACTGTCGGGCAAGACGTCATCCACAGGCAGCACCGCAGGTGGCACGTCGTGGGTTTGACCCCTCTTCGCCAGCCGCGTACCGTTGGCCGGTCACTCCATGTCGACGGGTGCCGCATGTCCACGATCCGCCACCGGGCGGCCGCGTGGGTGGGCGGTGCCGGCCGAAGAGCCGTCGACGCCAGTCATCTCGCACCGACCCGTCTGTGGAGTGGACACCCCTCGAAACGCATCGGAGAGATAGCCGTGAGCAAGCGTACGTACCAGCCGAACAACCGTCGTCGTCACAAGGTGCACGGTTTCCGTCTGCGCATGCGGACCCGCGCCGGTCGCTCGATCCTGTCCGGCCGTCGCCGCAAGGGCCGCAAGGAGCCTGGCCGTCTGACGGCCGAGCCCGCGGCATCACGCCGTGCTGCCCGCCGCGCATCGTCTCGTCGACAGTGACACTTTCCGTCGTCACTGTTCGATCGGGTCGACGCTGCCGGCTCGTCGACCCTCGTGGTCCACCTCTGGGTGGATGCGAGCGAGACGACCGGTCCCGTCCAGGTCGGGTTCACGGTGAGCAAGGCCGTCGGCAATGCCGTCACCGCAATCGTGTGAAGCGACGTCTTCGTCACCTGACCCGGGAGCACCTCCCTGCGCTGGAGGAGCTGTCGGGTTCGTGCTGTGCTCGTGGTCCGTGCGCTGCCGGCCTCGGCCGACGGCGTCGTACGCCGGAACTCGGTGCGGACCTCGCCCGTAGTCTGGCCGGGTGATGGTGCGATGAAGTACCTGCTGATCGGCTTCATCAAGGCGTGGCGCTTCGCGATCAGCCCGCTCTACGGTCAGGTGTGCCGCTATCACCCCACCTGCTCGGCGTACGCGCTCGAAGCGGTCACCGACCACGGTGCGATCCGCGGCGGCTGGCTCTCGCTGTACGTCGTGCTCGCCCGCTGCCACCCGTGGGCAGCCGGTGGCTACGACCCCGTTCCCTCCCGCGCCGTCCCGGCGGCGGACGACCCCTGCAACTCGAGGAGCATGAGTGCTCGACTTCTTCGGTGACATCGGCGGCGCCATCATGACGCCGCTCTACTACGTCATCTCCGCGGTGCTGGTGGGCTTCCACAAGCTGTTCGGTGGCATCTTCGGTCCGGAGACCGGTGTCGCCTGGGTGCTGTCGATCATCGGGCTGACCCTGGTGATCCGGATCGCGCTGATCCCGCTCTTCGTCAAGCAGATCAAGTCCAGCCGCAACATGCAGCTCATCCAGCCCAAGGTCGCGGAGCTGCAGAAGAAGTACGGCCACGACCGGGAGCGTCTCGCGCAGGAGACGATGAAGCTCTACAAGGACTCGGGCACCAACCCGTTCGCCTCGTGCCTGCCGATCATGCTGCAGATGCCGATCTTCCTGGCGCTGTTCCGCCTGATCGACCAGGCCGTGAAGAACCCCGAGGTGGAGCGCGGGCTTGATGACCGAGGACGCTGAACACGCAGTTCGGCGATGCGTCTTCCTCGGTGCCAAGATCTCCGACACCTTCCTCAGCACCGACGACATCGGCGTCCGGGTGCTCGCCGCGGTGCTCGTGCTCGCCATGACCGCGACCACGTTCCTCACCCAGCGCCAGCTGATGAGCAAGAACATGCCGGCCGACGCGCTCACCGGCCCCTACGCCCAGCAGCAGAAGATGCTGCTCTACGTGCTCCCGGTCGTCTTCGCCGTCGGTGGCATCGCCTTCCCGATCGGTGTCCTCTTCTACTGGACCACCTCCAACCTGTGGACCATGGGCCAGCAGTTCTACGTCATCCGCAACAACCCCGCTCCCGGCACTCCGGCCGCCCAGGCCAAGGAGGACCGCGACAAGGCGAAGGCGGCGCGCAAGGGCATCACGATCGAGCCCGAGGCGGAGGACGTCCGCCGGTCATCACCGAGGTGAAGCCGGCCCGCCGCAGCCGCAGCGACAGACCAAGGCCCAGCGCAGGCAAGAAGAAGCAAGCGCTGACCCCCTCGATTCTCCGCGTGCCGCCCGCGGCATCGCATCCCAGAATGAGCAGGAGATTGACACGTGAGTGAGCAGTTGACCGAAGGCAACGCGACCGAGTCCGACCTGGTCGAGTCCGACGACGTGCAGGCCGAGGACGCGGACAGCCGAGGGGTCGGACACCGGACGGACGGCCGAGCCGGCGCCCGTCGAAGGTGGAGCGCCTGGAGCAGGAGGGCGACATCGCCGCCGACTACCTCGAGGAGCTGCTCGACATCGCCGACCTCGACGGTGACCTGGACATGGACGTCGAGGGTGACCGCGCCAGCGTGCAGATCGACGGAGCCGACCTCAGCCTGCTGGTCGGCGCCAACGGCGAGGTGCTGGAGGCGCTGCAGGAGCTGACCCGTCTGGCCGTCTACCGCGAGACCGGCGAGCGGTCCCGACTGATGCTCGACGTCGGCGGCCACCGGGCCGAGCAGCGCGACGCGTCTCGTGGCGCTGCGCCGAGACGTCGATCGCCGAGGTCCGCGAGTCGGGCGAGTCCCTGGCCCTGGACGCCGATGAGCGCCTTCGAGCGCAAGGTCGTCCACGACGCCGTGGCCGCCGCCGGCCTGACCTCCGAGTCCGAGGGTGCCGAGCCCAAGCGCCACGTGGTGATCCTGCCCGCGTGAGCGACGACGTTTCACGTGAAACAGCGCCCGTGATCGCGACGCCCGACCGCCACCCTCCGACACCCGAGACGGCGCGGGGGGTGTTCTCGTCCGACCGTCTGCCGCTGGCCGAGCGCTACGCCGAGCTGCTGGCCACCGAGGGTGTGGTCCGCGGCCTGATCGGACCCCGCGAGGCGCCCCGCCTCTGGGACCGTCACCTCCTGAACTCCGCCGTCCTGGCGGAGGCGATCCCCGACGACGTCACCGTCTGCGACATCGGCACTGGTGCCGGCCTGCCCGGGCTGGTGCTGGCCATCGCACGTCCCGACCTGACGATCACGCTCGTGGAGCCGCTCCTGCGCCGGACGACCTTCCTCGACGGAGGTGGTCGACGAGCTGGGTCTCGGTCGCGGTCGAGGTCGTGCGCGGGCGGGCCGAGGTGCTGCACGGTGCCCGCACGCTTCGACGTCGTGACGTCGCGGGCCGTGGCTCCCCTGGAGCGGCTGCTGCGGCTGGTCGATGCCGCTGGTGTCGCCCACCGGTGCGACTGGTGGCGATGAAGGGCCAGTCCGTCGTCGACGAGATCGACGGCGGCGCAGGACTTCCTCCACACCTGGCGCTGCGGGGTTCCGGAGGTGTTCGAGGTGGGTACAGGAGTCGTGGATCCACCGACCACGCGTGGTGCGGGTGGCTTGGGCGGATCCGGCACGGGTAGGTTGGCCGCTTGCGCCCGTCCGCCCGCCGTCGTACGACGCCGGCGTGGCCGCCACGGCGGAGAATCGAAAGGTGCCTGACGTGACCGAGGAACCGTCCGAGAGCCCCCGTTGGGGTGCTCCGTCGGCCCCCTCCACCGAGTTTTCCACCGGGCCACTCCACGCGGGGTGAGCGTACTTATCCACAGAGAGGGCCGTTTATCCACAGCCTGACGGTGCGTACGGATGTTTCACGTGAAACCGGCGCGACGGGTCGATGTTTCACGTGAAACGCGACCCGCCTGGCAGGTACGCACGGCCGCGGACATCGCCGAGCAGGAGTCGACGTACGACGACGACGCCACGCCGCTGGCGCAGGCCGCCCAGCACTCGGTCCTGGCCCGCACCGGCGGCCTGCGACGCGCAGGGCATGCCCCGCCCGCAGGCGACCCGCGTCTTCGTGGTGGCCAACCAGAAGGGCGGCGTCGGCAAGACCACGTCCACGGTCAACGTGGCCGCCGGCCTGGCCCAGCTCGGCCAGAAGGTGCTGGTCATCGACCTCGACCCCCAGGGCAACGCGTCCACGGCGCTCAGCGTGGAGCACCACCGGGGAGTGCCGTCGACGTACGACATGCTCGTGGACGGGCAGCCGCTGGCCGACGTGATGACCGAGTGCGACGACATCCCCGGCCTCTGGGTCGTGCCCGGCCACGATCGACCTGGCGGGCGCCGAGATCGAGCTCGTCAGCGTGGTCGCCCGCGAGCAGCGCCTCGCCAAGGCGCTCGCTGCCCATCCCCTGATCGGCACGGCCGACGACGCGGGCGAGGACCGCTTCGACTACGTCCTCGTCGACTGCCCGCCGTCGCTCGGCCTGCTCACCCTCAACGCCCTGGTCGCCGGGCGTGAGATGTTCATCCCGATCCAGGCGGAGTACTACGCCCTCGAGGGTCTCGGCCAGCTGCTGGAGACCGTGGAGATGGTGCGCCAGCACCTCAACCCGCACCTCATCGTCTCCACCATCCTGCTGACGATGTACGACGCCCGCACCCGGCTCGCGGCCGGCGTGGCCGACGAGGTGCGCAGCCACTTCGGCGACCAGGTCCTCAAGACCGCCGTGCCGCGTTCGGTCCGCGTGTCCGAGGCGCCGTCCTACGGCCAGACCGTGATGACCTACGATCCTGCGTCGGCCGGTGCGCTCTCCTACCTCGAGGCCGCCCGAGAGATCGCCACCAAGGGAGCACCCCGCATGACCACCACACCCAAGCCTCCTCCGCTCGCGCGCCTCGGCCGACGGCGCTCGGACTCCGCATCATCCCGACCGCGCCTCGTCGTGGACTCGGACGCGGGCTCGGCTCGCTGATCCCGACCGCCTCCACCCAGCCGAGCGAGTCGCCGACGGTCAGCCAACGGCGCCGCCGGCACCACGGCACGACGGCCGACGGGCCCACGACCGACGTCGGCGAGCGGTCGCACGTCGCCGGCGGCACCGTCGCCGGCGCCTACTTCGCCGAGCTGCCGATCGCGCAGGTGCGGCCCAACGCCCGCCAGCCTCGCCAGGTCTTCGAGGAGGAGGCGCTCGCCGAGCTCGTCCACTCGATCCAGGAGGTCGGGCTGCTCCAGCCGGTCGTGGTGCGCAGGACCGGGACCGATGAGTACGAGCTCATCATGGGCGAGCGTCGCTGGCGTGCGTCGCAGGAGGCCGGTCGCGACACGATCCCGGCGATCGTGCGGGAGACCGACGACAACGACATGCTCCGGGACGCGTTGCTGGAGAACCTGCACCGCTCCCAGCTCAACCCGCTCGAGGAGGCGGCGGCCTACGGTCAGCTGCTCGAGGACTTCGGCTGCACCCACGACGAGCTCGCCCAGCGGATCGGCCGGTCGCGACCGCAGATCTGCAACACCCTGCGGCTGCTGAAGCTGTCCCCGGCCGTCCAGCGGCGCGTCGCTGCCGGCGTGCTCTCCGCCGGTCACGCCCGTGCGCTGCTGAGCGTCGACGACGCCGGCCCTGCAGGACAAGCTGGCCGCCCGTGTCACGGCCGAGGGCATCTCCGTGCGCGGCCTCGAGGAGATCGTCTCGCTGGGCGTGGCGGACGACGAGCCGACCCGGGTCGTACGCCGCAAGCCGGTGGCCCCCGGCCTCGCCGAGCTGGCCGACCGCCTCTCCGACCGCTTCGAGACGCGGGTCAAGGTCGACCTGGGCAAGGCCAAGGGCAAGATCACCGTCGAGTTCGCCAGCCTGGACGACCTGCGTCGGATCGTCGACATCATGGACCCGCGCAACCGGGACGACCGGCCCGATCTGAGCGCTGATCCGGCAGCGGACTCGTCGCGCGAGCCCGTCGGGATGGCCGCCTGACGCTCAACGGATGTCCGCGGGACTGCACGAGCTGACCTGCGAAACGATATGTCGACAAAGCGACAAGTCGATCAAACGACTTGGCGACGAAGTCACTTCTTGCCGCGGCCCGCTTGGCCGCCCGCCGCGCGCCCGCTCGCGCTTCTCGGCCATGTCCAGCTCGGCTGCCCGGGCGAGGGTCGGCGCCGAGCCCCCGAGCCGCTCCGGCACCCACCACGACCCGGGCGGCTGCTCGTCGGCCGGGTAGGCGGCGATGGTGGCGTCGAGCATCTCCGACATCCGCGACTTGAGCAGCCTGGTGTCGCCGATCGGGTCGCTGCCGTCGGGGTGCAGGGCCTCGCCGACGGTGACCGCGATGGTCTTGCCGCGGGAGAAGTCGCGCGGGTGGTCCTTGGTCATCATCCGCTGGGTGCCCCAGAGGATCACGGGCACGAGGGGTACGCCGGCCTCGGCCGCGATGCGTACGGCACCGGTCTTGATCTCCTTGAGCTCCATGGCCCGCGAGATCGTGGCCTCGGGGAAGATGCCGACGGCCTCGCCGGCCTTGAGGTAGTCGAGCGCGGTCGGCATCGATCTCTCCCCCGAGGCGCGGTCGACCTCGATGTGGTGCAGCGAGCGCATCAGCGGTCCACGACGCCTTGTGGTCGAAGAGCTCGCGCTTGGCCATGAAGCGGACCAGCCGGCGCGAGGGGTGGGCCGCGAGCCCGCCGTAGATGAAGTCGACGTAGCTGACGTGGTTGTAGGCCAGCAGGACACCGCCCGTGCGGGGCACGTGCTCGGTGCCGGTCAGCTGGAAGGGCTGGCCGAGGGCCTTGAAGCCGGTCAGGGCGGTCCAGATGATCGGGGGGTAGGTGACGTCGCGCATGCGCGGAGCCTAGCGGCCCCCGGCCGGCCGCTGGCCGGCTCAGCGGCGGGTGGCCAGGAAGTCGGCGATCCGGCCGATGGCTTCCTCGAGCACGCTCGCCTCGGGCAGCGTGACCAGGCGGAAGTGGTCGGGCTCGGGCCAGTTGAAGCCGGTGCCGTGGGTGACCAGGATCTTCTTGGCCCGCAGCAGGTCGATGACGAACTCCTGGTCGTCGTCGATCGGGTAGACCTCCGGGTCCAGGCGCGGGAAGCAGTAGAGCGCGCCGCGCGGCTTGACGTTGCTGACGCCCGGGATCTCGTTGAGCAGCCGGTCGGCGAGCATCGACTGCTCGTAGAACCGTCCGCCGGGGCCGATGAGCTCCTCGATCGACTGGTAGCCGCCGAGCGCGGTCTGGATCGCGTGCTGGGCGGGCACGTTGGCGCACATCCGCATGTTGGCGATGAGGGTGAGGCCCTCGAGGAAGTCGGTGGCGATCTCCTTGGGACCGGAGATCATCACCCAGCCGGCGCGGTAGCCGCAGACGCGGTAGGCCTTGGACAGCCCGGAGAAGGTCAGGCACAGCACGTCGTTGCCGGCGAACGTCGCGGCGTGGTGGTGCACGGCGTCCTCGAACAGGATCTTCTCGTAGATCTCGTCGGCCATGACCACGAGCTGGTGCCGCCGGGCGATGTCGACGAGTCCCTTGACGGTCTCCTCGCTGTAGACCGCGCCGGTCGGGTTGTTGGGGTTGATGATGACCAGGGCGTGGGTGTTCTCGGTGATCTTGGCCTCGATGTCGGCCAGGTCGGGGTTCCAGTCGTCGTCCTCGTCGCAGCGGTAGTGCACCGGGATGCCGCCGGCGAGCGTGATCGCGCCGGTCCACAGCGGGTAGTCCGGCGCCGGCACCAGGATCTCGTTGCCGTCGTCGACGAAGGCCTGGAGCACCATCGAGATCAGCTCGGAGACGCCGTTGCCGATGAAGACGTCCTCGACGCCGACCTCGCGCAGCCCGTGCGACTGGTAGTAGTGCATGACCGCGGTGCGCGCCGACCAGATGCCCTGCGAATCGGCGTAGCCCTGCGACTCCGGCAGGTGGTGGATCATGTCGGCGAGGATCGGCTCGGGCGCCTCGAAGCCGAAGGGTGCGGTGTTGCCGATGTTGAGCTTGAGGATCCGGTGGCCCTCGGCCTCGAGCCGCTGGGCCTCGACCAGGATCGGCCCGCGGACGTCGTAGCGGACTCCCTGCAGCTTCTTGCTCTGTCGGATCTGGCGCACGAGCTCATCCTCGCAGGCCCGCGGCGGCGCTAGCATGGACATCTGTCCCGCAAGACCGTCCGCCTGACCGTCGACCACCTCGCGGAGCTGGCCGAGCCGGCTCGCTCCTGCCTGTTCTGGGAGCTCAGCCCGGTCGACCGCGCGCGGCTGGACCGCGACCGAGCGCCTGGCCGAGAAGGAGACCTGGGTCTCGTGCGTGCTGCGCGACTGGGGCTCCTGCGGTCGCGTCGCTCCTGGTCGACGGCGAGATCGTGGGGCACACGATCTACGCCCCGGTCGCGTGGCTGCCCGGCGCCGCGGCGCTGCCCACCGCCCCGACCTCGCCCGACGCGATCGTGCTGTCGACGGTGTGCGATCGACCCGCGGCCTGCGACACGGAGGCGTGGGTCGGGTCCTCGTCCAGGCGATGGCCGCCGACCTCGTCCAGCGCGAGCACACCGCGGTCGAGGCGTACGGCGACACCCGGGGACGGCCGGACGGCTGCGTGATGCCGGCGGAGTTCCTCGGCCGCGTCGGCTTCAAGACCCAGCGGGCGCACCTCACGTCGCCGCGGATGCGGATGGAGCCTGCGCTCGGCGATCACCTGGAAGGACGAGGTCGAGTCGGCGCTCGAGCGGATGTGGGGCGTCGTCGCGCCCCGCGCAGAAGGCGACCCGCACCGATCGGATCGGTGCGGGCCGCCTCAGGCGACTGCACGGTCGGGCCACGGACGGCGTGCGCCCAGCTCGAGGCTCGGGCTCAGATGAAGTCTGCGAGCTCCTTGAGGAGCGCGGCCTTCGGCTTGGCGCCGACGATGGACTTCACGACCTCGCCGCCCTGGTAGACGTTGATCGTCGGGATGCCGGTGACGCGGTAGGACGAGGGCGTCACCGGGTTCTCGTCGACGTTCATCTTGAGGAACGTGATCTTCTCGCCGTGCTCGGTGTTGATCTCGTCGAGGATCGGGGCGACCTGGCGGCACGGACCGCACCACTCGGCCCAGAAGTCGACGAGGACGGGCTTGTCGGACTTGAGGACCTGCGCGTCGAACTCGGCGTCGGTCACGGCGGAGATGTTGCCCACGGTGGTGCCCTTTCGGTAGTCGGGTGACGTCTGTAGTGCAGTCAACACCACCCCACCGACAGATGTTCCCGGCCGATGCGGGGTGAGCTCGGCGGAGGGTCCTGACTGCGGGGCTCAGCGCCCGCGGTCTGCACCGTCTTCGCGATCGCCTCGACGGTCGTCGGCGGCGGCGCCGGCGGTGGACGCGTCGTGGTCGAGGGCCGCGATGTAGCGCTCGGCGTCGAGGGCGGCCGCGCAGCCGGTGCCGGCGGCGGTGATCGGCCTGGCGGTAGTGGTGGTCCACCAGGTCGCCGGCGGCGAAGACGCCGGGCAGGTTGGTCGCGGTCGAGGGGTGGTCGACGAGGACGTAGCCGTCGTCGTCGAGGTCGACCTGGCCGGTGAGCAGCTCGGAGCGCGGGTCGTGGCCGATCGCGATGAAGAGGCCGGTGACGTCGAGCTGGCGCTCCTCGCCGGTGACCGTGTCGCGCAGGGTCAGCGACTCGAGGCGCTCGTCGCCGTTGATCGAGGCGATCTCGGAGTTCCAGACCATCTCGAGCTTGGGGTCGGCGAACGCGCGCTCCTGCATGATCTTGGAGGCGCGCAGCTCGTCGCGACGGTGGATCAGGTAGACCTTCGAGCCGAAGCGGGTCAGGAAGGTGGCCTCCTCGACGGCCGAGTCGCCGCCGCCGATGACCGCGATGGCCTGCTCGCGGAAGAAGAAGCCGTCGCACGTCGCGCACCAGGAGACGCCGCGACCGGAGAGCTCCTCCTCGCGGGGCAGGCCGAGCTTGCGGTAGCCCGAGCCGGTGGCGAGGATCACCGAGCGCGCGCGGTAGGTGTCGGTCGGCGGTCTTCACGACCTTGATGTCACCGGTCAGGTCGACCTCGACGATGTCGTCGGAGACCAGCTCGGCGCCGAAGCGCTCGGCCTGGGCGCGCATCTCGTCCATCAGCGCCGGGCCCATGATGCCGTCGCGGAAGCCGGGGAAGTTCTCGACCTCGGTGGTGTTCATCAGGGCACCTCCGGCGGTGACCGAGCCCTCGAAGACCAGCGGGTCGAGGGCGGCACGGGCGGCGTACACCGCAGCGGTGTAGCCCGATGGGACCGGATCCGATGATGATGACGTTGCGGGCGTCGACATGTCGGGGGCGGTGGTCTCGCTCATGTGCTGGATGACTCCTGGGTCGGCTGGACTGATCGCTGCTACGACGGTGACAACCGATCGTAGGCCAGCGTTCTTCCCGCGGCCGCGCGGAGCCGGGTCAGGGGGCGGGGAGGGTGAGCGTACGCACCGGCTCGGGGTCACCGCAGACGTAGACGTCGGCCTCCTGGCGTGATCCCCGGGCGGTGCGGAAGACCAGAGCCCGGCCGGCCGTCGACCTGCACCAGGACCTGCCGGCCCTGCCCCACCTCGCCGACCGGGCAGGCGACGAGGGCGTCGGCCGACAGGGTGGCGCACGCGCGGGGAGTCCGAGCGCAGCGACGTGAGGTCGTCGTCGAGGTCGTCGTCGAGGCTCAGCTCGGGGACCTGCTGGGGCGCTGCGGCCTTGCCGGACAGCTCCTCGGGGGACTCGGCGGTCGCGTCGCCGCTGCCGTCGTCCGTGTTCCCGGCCCCGGAGTCCGTGCTCGCGCCGCCGCTGTCGAACGACTCGGCACTGCCGGCGGTGTCGCTGTCCGAGCTGCCCTGCGGGAGCACCTGGCCGAGCGCCACGCCGGCGACGACGACGGCGGCGGCCGCGAGCACGCCGGCGCCGACGTAGCGCCGACGACGGGCGGAGAGGTCGACGACGGGTGCGGTGTCGGCGGCCTCGGCGCGCTCGGCGTGCAGGGTGGCCAGGGTCTCGTCGAGGCGGGCGACGACCTCGGGCGGGGTCGGCCCGTCGTGGCGGGCCTCGGCGAGCAGGCGTCGTACGGCGTCCTGCTGGCGGGGTCAGGTCGGGGGATTCGGTCATCGGTTCACCTCCTCGGACGAGCGGGGCACGGGTGGGGGCTCAGGTGGGGCTCAGGGCGCGGGCGGTCCTCGCGGCCGCACGGATCCTTGGACGGGGCCGTCGGGGGGCGGGTTCCCGTGAGGGGCGTCACCCACCGGCGCGTCGAGGTCGAGCAGCAGCGCCGGCCAGCTTCGTACGCCCGCGCGAGCACCGGGACTTCACCGTGCCCTCCGCGCAGCCGAGCATCTCGGCGACGTCGGCGACCGAGTAGCCCTCCATGTCGACCAGGACGAGCGCCGCCCGCTGGTCGGCGGGGAGGGTGGCGAGCGCGTCCAGCACCCGGCGACGGCGCTCGTCGGCGACCACCGCCGCTTCGGGCTCGTCGTCGTGGATCGCGGTGGCGACGAGCGTGCCGCGGTCCTCGACGTCGTCGGGCAGCGAGTCGAAGCGACGGACCTTGGTGGCCCGGAGCCGGTCGAGGCAGGCGTTGACCACGACCCGGTGCAGCCAGGTCGTCACCGCCGCCTCACCGCGGAAGGAGCAGGCCCGCCGGAAGGCCGCGATCATCCCGTCCTGCAGACCGTCGGCCGCGTCCTCGGGATTGCCCATCGTGCGCAGGGCCACGGCCCAGAGCCGGTCGCGGTGGCGGGCGAAGAGCTCGCCGAACGCGTCGGCGTCGCCGTCGACGTGGGCGCGGAGCAGGTCGTGGTCGGACCGCCGCCCGGCGGTGTCCTCGGGGTCGACGAGGGTGCTCA
>CAVZWM010000037.1:0-15823 GCA_963778975.1 uncultured Actinomycetota bacterium | reverse complement strand
GCACATGAGAGCCATCCTGTTCGGAGGTGGACTCTCGCTGTTGATCTCACTCCTCGGCACGCGATATGCCATTGCCGGTCCTTCACGCAGCAGGGATTCGGCCGAGCCGATCCGCGACGACGGCCCCGCCACGCACCACGTCGAGCGGGGGACGCTCGACGATGGGCGGCGCGGTCGTCGTGCTGGCGACTCGTCGTCGGCTACTTCAGCGGCCAAGCTGATCGCCGGCCAGGCTCCCCACCGCCTCGGCGTTGCTCCTCCTCTTCCTCCTGGTCGGGCTCGGTGTCGTCGGCTTCCTCGAACGAGCTTCCTCGAGGTCGAGCCGTCGAGCGCAGCCAGCACGGGCTGCGCAGCCGGGCCAAGATGATCGGCCAGGGCCGTCGTCGCGCTGGTCTTCGGCATCCTGGCGCTTCTCTCCGGTGCTGGAGGACGAGGGGCTGGCGTCCTGCGTCGGCCCACATCTCCTTCATCCGCGACTACGAGCGGTT
This sequence comes from uncultured Actinomycetota bacterium, assembly GCA_963778975.1. Classification (GTDB taxonomy): domain Bacteria; phylum Actinomycetota; class Actinomycetes; order Propionibacteriales; family Nocardioidaceae; genus Nocardioides. The sequence goes on along the minus strand of CAVZWM010000037.1, from coordinate 15,335 downwards.
CGCGCTGCCCGCAGTCCTAGCCCTGCTGCTGGATCTGGTTCATCGTCACCGGCTTCAGCAACGCGGTGAACCTCGCCGACGGTCTGGACGGCCTCGCGACGGGCTCGTCGATCCTGATCTTCGCCGCCTACACGCTTCGTGAACATCTGGCAGAACAGCCAGTCCTGCGCCCTCGAGTCCGGCCCCAAGTGCGACCAGGTCCGCGACCCTCTGGACCTTGCCGTCATCGCGGCGGCCCTCACCGGCGCCTGCTTCGGGTTCCTGTGGTGGAACGCCTCGCCCGCCCAGACGACCTGGGCGACACCGGCTCCCTCGCCCTGGGCGGCGCGATGGCCGGCTTCGCGATCATGACCCGCACCGAGATCCTGCTCCTGGTCATCGGCGGACTGTTCGTGGTGATCACCCTCTCGGTGATGATCGAGGTGCTCCGTCCTCAAGGTCAGTCGCGCCAGCGGCCTGTTCCGGAGCATCTTCAAGGTCCAGCCGTTGCCACCGCGTGTTCCGGATGACGCCGCTGCACCACCACTTCGAGATGCTCGGCTGGGAGCAGGTCACCATCGTGATCCGCTTCTGGATCATCACGGGCCTCGCCGTCGCCACCGGACTCGGCATCTTCTACGCCGAGTGGGTCGCAGGAATCGGATGACGTCCGTGCACGACCTCGGCCGCACCAGCGACTGGTCCGGCGTCCGCGTCGTCGTCGCCGGGTTCGGCGTCTCCGGCTATGCCGCCGCCGACAACCTGCTGTTCCTCGGGGCGCAGGTGACGGCCCTCGACGAGTCCACCAGCGAGGAGAAGGCGGAGAAGGCCACCCTGCTCGAGACCCTCGGCGCCACCGTGCGGCTGGAGCCCGGCGCGACCGCGGTGCTGCCCGACGACGTCGACGTCGTCGTCACCTCGCCGGGGTGGACCCCGTCCGCGCCGCTGCTCGCCCAGGCCGTCGAGCGCGGCATCCCGGTCTGGGGTGAGGTCGAGCTCGCCTGGCGGTTGCGCGACCCCGAGCACCCCGCACCCTGGCTCGCGGTGACGGGCACCAACGGCAAGACCACGACCGTGCAGATGCTCGAGTCGATCCTGCTCGCTGCCGGGCTCCGGGCCGCCGCGGTCGGCAACGTCGGGCGCCCGATCGTCGAGGCGGTGATGGACCCGGAGCCTACGACGTGCTGGCGGTCGAGCTCTCCAGCTTCCAGCTCCACTACACCCACTCGATGGCGGCGGAGTCGGCCGCGGTGCTCAACGTCGCCGAGGACCACCTCGACTGGTACGACGGCGAGGTCGGCGGCCTGACTGGCATGGCGCGGTATGCCGCGGACAAGGCGAGGATCTTCGACCGGGTGCAGCGTGCCTGCGTCTACAACCTGGCCGACCCCGCGACCGAGGCGATGGTGGCCGAGGCCGACGTGGTCGAGGGCGCCCGCGCCGTCGGCTTCACCCTCGGCATGCCGTCGGTCGGCAACGTCGGAGTCGTCGAGGACCTCCTCGTCGACCGTGCCTTCATCGAGGAGCGCGCCACCAGCGCCGCCGAGCTGTGCACCCTGACCGACCTCGCGTCGACCGCCCCCCACTTCGTGGCGAACGCGCTGGCGGCGGCAGCGCTCGCCCGGGCCCACGGCGTCAGCCAGCAGGCGGTGCGCGACGGGCTCATGGCCTTCCGGCCCGACGGCCACCGGATCGCGTTCGTGGCCGAGGCGGAGGGCGTCGCCTGGGTCGACGACTCCAAGGCCACCAACCCCCACGCCGCACAGTCCTCGTTGCAGGCCTACGACCACGTCGTGTGGGTCGCGGGGGGACTGGCCAAGGGCGCCCGCTTCGACGACCTGGTCCAGGCGGTCCGCAAGCGGTTGCGAGGCGTCGTACTGCTCGGGCGGGACCGGCGGGTGATCGCGGACGCTCTTTCGCGACACGCGCCCGATGTTCCGATCATCGAACTCGGCGACGGCGAGACTGGTGACCCCATGGAGCGCGTCGTCGACGCTGCCGCCGGGCTCGCCAGGTCCGGGGACACGGTCCTGCTGGCTCCGGGGTGTGCCTCGATGGACATGTTCGCCAACTACGGCGCCCGCGGTGACGCGTTCGCCGACGCCGTACGCCGCAGGATCGCCCGCACCGAAGACGACTGACACACGAGCCCGAGGGGGAGCGCGCCGCATGACGACCGCCCACCCCACCGCCGCTCCCGCCGCGCCCCAGGCGGAGGTCGTGTCCGAGACCCCGGTCCGACGGCCGCTGGGCTCGGGTGTCCTCACCGGCTGGCGCGCCCTGCGCGACGCGCTCGACAAGCCGCTCGCGTCCTACTACATGCTCCTCGGGTCCTCCGCGCTGCTGCTCACCATCGGCCTGATCATGGTGCTGAGCGCGTCGAGCGTGCGCTCCTTCCTCATCTACGACGACTCCTACGCCGTCGTGAAGCGCCAGCTGCTCTGGGTCGTGGTCGGGGTGCCGTGCGCGTGGGTCGCCTCGCGCCTGCCGATCCGCCACATCCGACGCCTGGCCTATCCCGGCTTCCTGCTCGCCCTGGTGCTGCTCGGGCTGGTGGCGAAGTTCGGCGTGGAGATCAACGGCAACAAGAACTGGCTGGCGCTCGGCCCCTTCACGATCCAGCCCGCCGAGATCGCCAAGCTCGCGATCGTGCTGTGGGCCGCCAACATCTACGCCCACAAGGAGCGTCGCCTGCGCGAGCTCCACCACCTGCTCGTCCCCGTCGTGCCCGGCCTCTTCGCCGTCATCGGGCTGGTGCTGGTCGGACGCGACCTCGGCACCGCGCTGGTGCTGCGCGGCGATCCTGCTGGGGATGCTCTGGGTGGTCGGTGCGCCCATGCGCCTCTTCGGGCTGAGCCTGTCGGTGCTGGGCGTCGCAGCGGTCGCCCTGGCCGCGACGGACTCCGAGCGGCTCCAGCGCATCACCCACTTCAGCGACCCGTTCAAGGACTACCTCAACGCCGGCTGGCAGCCGGCCCACGGCCTCTACGCCCTCTCCAGCGGCGGCTGGTTCGGCCAGGGCATCGGCGCCTCGACCCAGAAGTGGGGCGACCTGCCCGAGGCCCACACCGACTACATCTTCGCCGTGCTCGGCGAGGAGCTCGGGCTCGCCGGCACGCTGCTGGTCGTGGGGCTCTTCTTCACGATCGCGTTCGCCTCGATCCGGGTGGCGCTGCACACCGAGGACCCGTTCGTCCGCTACGCCACCTTCGGGATCGTGGTCGTGGCTCCTGGGCCAGATGATGATCAACGTCGGCATGGTGCTCGCCGTGCTTCCCGTCATCGGCATCCCGCTGCCGATCGTGTCCTACGGCGGGTCCGCCCTGCTGCCCTCCCTCGTGGCCCTGGGACTGGTCATCGGCTTCGCCCGCCGCGAGCCCGAGGCCGCCGCCGCGCTCGCGGCGCGCCGACGCGACCGCTCCGCCGGTCTGGCCGCCTCCCCGCGCCGCTAGATTTACCCCGATGCGCGTACTCCTTGCCGGTGGCGGCTCCGCCGGCCACACCTCACCCCTGCTCGCCACCGCCGACGCCCTGCGCCGGCTCGACCCGGCGGTCGAGATCACCTGCCTCGGCACCCGCGAGGGCCTGGAGGCACGGCTGGTCCCCGAGGCCGGGCTGCCGCTGGAGTTCGTGCCGCGGGTCCCGCTGCCGCGCCGGCCCAGTGCCGACCTGCTCCGTACGCCGACCCGCCTGCGCGCCGCACGCGCCGCGGCGCTCGCGGTGGTGGACCGGATCCGGCCCGACGTCGTCGTCGGCTTCGGGGGCTACGTCTCGGTCCCGGCCTACCTCGCGGCCCGCAAGCGCGGCGTGCCGATCGTGGTCCACGAAGGCAACGCGGTGCCCGGCATCGCCAACAAGCTGGGCGCCCGGATGACCACCCACGTCGCCACCAGCTTCCCCGACTCGACCCTGCCCCACGCCGTCTGCACCGGCCTGCCGATCCGGCGGATGATCTCCACGATGGACCGGGCCGCGCTGCGGGCCGAGGCCCGCGCCGAGTTCGGCCTGCGCACGGATCTCCCGACGCTGCTGGTCACGGGAGGCTCGCAGGGCGCGGCCCGCATCAACGCCGCGATGGCCGGTGCCGCAGCCGACCTCGCGAGCGCGGGCGTCCAGGTGCTGCACGTGGTCGGACCCAAGCACGAGCTGGACGTGCCGTCCGAGGAGGTGCCCTACGTCGTGCTCAACTACGTCGACCGGATGGACCTCGCCTACGCCGCGGCCGACGCGGTGCTGTGCCGCGCGGGCAGCAACACCGTCACCGAGGTGTCCGGCGTGGGTCTGCCCGCGATCTACGTCCCGCTGCCGATCGGCAACGGCGAGCAGGCCCTGAACGCGCGTCCGGTCGTCGACGCCGGAGGCGGCCTGCTCGTCGCCGACGCCGCGCTCACGCCCGAGTGGGTGGCTGCGACCGTTCCGGGACTGCTGGGGGACCCGACCCGACTCGACGCCATGGGCGCCGCGGCGATGGGCGTCATCCCGCTCGATGCGGACGACAAGCTCGCCCGCATCATCGCCGACGCCGCAGGGCCGAGGACGGCACGGTGAGGATCCCCGTCCCCGACACGATCCTCCCCGCCGCCGAGCTGGGTCGCGTCCACTGCGTCGGCATCGGGGGAGCCGGCATCTCCGCGATCGCCCGCATCATGGCCGCTCGCGGCATCGCCGTCACCGGCAGCGACGACCACGACACCCCCTTCCTGCCCGCCCTCCGCGAGCTGGGCGTCACCTGCCACCTCGGCTACGACGCCGACCACGTCGGTGACGCCGACACGCTCGTCGTCACCACGGCGGCCCGTGAGGACAACCCCGAGGTGCTCGAGGCGCGGCGTCGCGGACTGCGGATCCTGCCGCGCTCGGCCGGCCTGGCCGCGGTGATGGCCGACGCGCGCGTGCTGGCCGTGGCCGGCACCCACGGCAAGACCACGACCACCGGGCTGCTCACCTCGGCGCTGCTCGCGGCGGGCGCCGATCCGTCGTACGCCGTGGGCGGGGTGCTGAGCGCCACCGGCCGCAACGCCGACGCCGGCACCGACGACCTGTTCGTGGCCGAGGCCGACGAGAGCGACGGCGCCTTCCTGGTCTACCGGCCCCATGCCGCCATCGTCACCAACGTCGAGGCCGACCACCTCGACAACTGGGGGACCGAGGAGGCCTACCACCAGGCCTTCGACGAGTTCGCCGCGACGATCGACCGCGACGGCTTCCTGGTCTGTGTGGTCGACGACCCGGGAGCCGCCGACCTGGCCCGCACCGCCCGGTCGCTGGGTCTCGCGGTCGTCACCGTCGGCGAGTCGGCCGATGCCGACCTGCGCATCTCCGACCTCGCGCTCGACGGCTCGACCTCGACCTGCCGCGTGTGGCGGGACGGCGCCGAGCTCGGCGAGCTGCGGCTGCGCATCCCCGGGCGCCACTACGTCCTCGACGCGGTGGCCGCCCTCGCGATGGGACTCCAGCTCGGCTTCGCCTTCGACGACCTGGTCGCCGGGCTCGGGGCCTTCACCGGCACCGGGCGGCGGATGGAGCTCAAGGGCGAGGTCGCCGGCATCCGGGTCTTCGACTCCTACGCCCACCACCCCGTCGAGATCCGCGGCGACCTCGAGGCCGCGCGCGCGGTGGCCGGCAGCGGCCGGGTGGTCGCGGCCTTCCAGCCCCACCTCGTCTCCCGGACCCGCATCTTCGGCGAGCAGATGGGGCGTGAGCTCGGCGCGGCCGACGAGGTCGTCGTCCTCGACGTCTACGTCGCCCGCGAGGACCCCGACCCCGCCGTCACCGGGCGACTGGTCTCCGACGCCGTACCCCTGCCGGCCGACCGTGTCGTGTTCGTCGAGAGCCTCGAGGACGCCGCCGCGGCCCTGGCCGCGCGGGCGCGCCCCGGCGACGTGGTCATCACCCTGGGTGCCGGCGACGTCACCGGCGTCGGCCCGCAGGTCCTCGACCTGCTCGGTCGTGAACCCTCCGTGGAGCACTGAGTTGGTCGACAAGGAGGAGCGCGCCGCCCGGCGCACCCGTCGCCGCTTCCTGCGCCGCCAGTGGACCCGACGCTGGCTGTCGTGGCGCTACGTCCTGGTCGCGCTCGCCGTGGTCGCGCTGGTCGGCACCTCGATCTGGCTGGTGTTCTTCTCGGCGACGCTGCAGGTCAAGAAGGTCGAGGTGGTCGGCAACGACCTCCTCTCTGATGCGCAGGTGCGCACCATCGCCGACATCCCGGTGGGGGAGCAGCTGGCCCTGGTCGACCTCGACCGCGCCACCTCCCGGGTCTCGTCGCTCGCCGAGATCAGCGCGGTGGACGTCACCCGCGCCTGGCCCGACGTCGTACGCATCGAGGTCGAGGAGCGCACCGCCGTCGCCGTGGTCGAGCTCGCCGGCCGGCTCCGCGGGCTCGACGCCGACGGCGTGGTGTTCCGCGACTACAAGGCCGTGCCCAAGGGCATGCCGCGGGTCCGGCCGACGACGGGGGCCGGCACCGACGCGCTGCGCGAGGCCGCCACCGTGGTCGCGGCGCTGCCGGACGACCTGTCCTCGCGCGTCGACTACGTCGGCGTCGAGACCATCGACCAGATCACGCTCGTCCTGCGGGACGGGCGCGAGGTGGTGTGGGGGAGCGCGGACGAGTCGGCCCTCAAGGCCCAGGTGATCGACCGGCTGCTGGCCGAGAAGGGCACCGTGTACGACGTCAGCGTGCCCGGGAGCCCGACGGTCCGCTGAGCCCGGGCTCGCCCCGGACCAGGGACAGAAACTCTCGAAACACCGTCGTGGTGTGGCGTGTCGCCACCGGGTCGGAACGCGTGCTGCCTATGGTCTTTCGAAACGCGAGGTTGACATAACTATAACCCTCAGGTTCACGGTTAGAGTTCCGCGGCCCGGAGGGACAGGGATCGGACGCCTCGCACTTCCCCGAACTTCGCTCGATCACCCAGACATTCATCACCCCCTTTCAAGAAAGGCCCCGGAGCCGTGGCAGCAGCGCAGAACTACCTGGCGATCATCAAGGTCGTGGGCATTGGTGGAGGTGGCGTCAACGCCGTCAATCGGATGATCGAGGTCGGCCTCAAGGGCGTCGAGTTCATCGCGATCAACACCGACGCCCAGGCACTCCTCATGAGCGACGCCGACGTCAAGCTCGACATCGGCCGTGAGCTCACCCGTGGGCTCGGTGCCGGTGCCAACCCCGACGTGGGCGCCAAGGCCGCCGAGGACCACTCCGACGAGATCGAAGAGGTCATCAAGGGCGCCGACATGGTCTTCGTGACCGCCGGCGAGGGTGGCGGCACCGGCACCGGCGGCGCGCCCGTCGTGGCCCGCATCGCCCGCTCGCTCGGAGCGCTGACGATCGGTGTCGTGACCCGACCCTTCGCCTTCGAGGGTCGTCGTCGCGCCAACTCCGCGGAGGAGGGCATCAGCCAGCTCCGCGAGGAGGTCGACACCCTCATCGTCATCCCCAACGACCGGTTGCTCTCGATCACCGACCGCAGCGTCTCGATCCTCGACGCCTTCAAGCAGGCCGACCAGGTGCTGCTGCAGGGTGTCTCGGGCATCACCGACCTGATCACCACGCCCGGCCTGATCAACCTCGACTTCGCCGACGTGAAGTCCGTGATGGCCAACGCCGGTTCGGCGCTCATGGGCATCGGGTCCGCCCGGGGCGAGGACCGCGCCGTGCAGGCCGCCGAGATGGCCGTCTCCTCGCCGCTGCTCGAGGCCAGCATCGAGGGCGCCCACGGCGTCCTGCTGTCCATCGCCGGCGGCTCGGACCTCGGTCTCTTCGAGATCAACGAGGCGGCTGCCCTGGTGTCGCAGTCGGCGCACGCGGAGGCCAACATCATCTTCGGCGCGACCATCGACGACGCCCTGGGCGACGAGGTGCGGGTGACCGTGATCGCGGCCGGCTTCGACGGCGGCATGCCCAAGCGACGCAGCGAGGGCAACGTGCTGCGGCCCAACGTCCCGGTGCAGACGCAGGAGCAGACCCGGGCTGCGGCCCAGACGCTCGCGAGCTCCCAGGCTCCGGCGACGGCCGCTCCCGCGACCACGCCTCCGGCCCAGCCTGCGGCACCCGTCGAGTTCCGGCAGACCAAGCAGGTCCAGTTCGACGACGACGACCTCGACGTGCCGGACTTCCTGAAGTAGGCACTGATCGCCGACGTGGTGATGTGGAGCAGAGATTCGCGTGAGGGCGGCGTCCGGGTGGACGTCGCCTTCACCGATTCCTCCGTCGACCTCCAGGGCCTGCATCCCGAGTTCCCCGCACGCCTCGGTCACCTCGAGTCCGAGCTCGGCGTGCCCTTCGCCCGGTTGACCCAGGTGCACGGTGACGAGGTGCTGGTGGTCGACGCGCCCATGGCACTCGGCGAGGTCCCCACCGGAGACGCTCTGGTCACGACCACGCGTGGGCTGGGCCTGATGGTCCGGGTGGCCGACTGCGTGCCCGTGGTCGTGGCCGACGTCGCCACCGGCGTCATCGGCGCGGTGCACTCCGGACGCCCCGGCACTGCTCTCGACATCGCCACTCGCACGGTGGAGACGATGCGTCGCCTCGGGGCAACCGACCTGGTGGCCTGGATCGGCCCCCACGTGTGCGGATCCTGCTACGAGGTCCCCGAGTCGCTGCGCGAGCAGGTCAGCGCGCTGGTGCCCGAGACCTTCGCGGAGACCTCGTGGGGCACGCCCGCCCTCGACATCGGAGCCGGCGTCCGCGCGCAGCTCGAGCGCGCCGGGGTCGAGGTCGTCGACGTGGGTGGCTGCACCCGCGAGGAGTCCGCGCTCCACTCCTACCGCCGCGACGGCGCCGACGCCGGGCGCTTCGCGGGACTGGTGTGGATGTCATGACCCGACTCGACGAGCTGCGCACCAACCTCGACGTCGTACGTCGTCGCATCGCCACCGCGACCGCGGCGGCGGGCCGCGCCGACGAGGTCGGCCTCGTCGTCGTCACCAAGTTCTTCCCCGCCTCCGACGTCAGCCTGCTCGCCGAGCTCGGCGTCACCGACGTGGGGGAGAACCGACACCAGGAGGCCGAGGTCAAGGCCGCCGAGTGCGCCGACCTGGGCCTGCGCTGGCACTTCATCGGCGGTCTCCAGTCCAACAAGGCTGCTGCGGTGGCGTCGTACGCCGATGTGGTCGAGGCACTCGACCGGGCCAAGCTGATCGCGCCCCTCAGTCGCGGCGCGGAGGCGCGGGGCGAGGAGATCGACGTCCTGCTGCAGGTCAGCCTCGACCCGCCGGGCGCCGACCACCGCGCAGGTGCCGACCCGGCTGCGCTCGGCGAGCTCGCCCGTCAGGTGACGGCGGCCGATCACCTCCGGCTGCGCGGCCTGATGGCGGTGGCACCGCTCGGCGAGGAGCCGGAGAGTGCCTTCGCGCGGCTCGCCGGGATCCGCCGCGGGTTCCTCGAGGAGCATCCCGGGGCCACGCTGCTGTCCGCAGGCATGAGCGGCGACCTCGAAGCGGCGATCGCCCACGGCGCGACACACGTGCGTGTCGGCTCTGCGGTCCTCGGTCCGAGGCCTGCCGTCCAGTAATGTCCAGATCAGTCAAGCGGTGCCCGGACCCGGGTGCCCGGCCTAGCGGAGGATCAGTCTCATGAGCGGCGCGATGCGCAAGATCGGCGAGTACCTCGGCCTGCTCGAGGACACCGGCCACTACGACGACTACGACAGCGACCACGAGACCACGACCCACGACGCTGTCGACCAGCGCCCGGTCGCGCGCGAGCGCCGTCCTGCCCCCGTGTCCGACCTCGCCGAGCGCCGTCGTCCGGCCTCGGTCCAGCCTGGAGTCGTTGCCGAGTTGAGTCGCATCACCACCCTGCACCCGCGCAACTACAACGAGGCGCGCCTGGTCGGCGAGAACTACCGCGACGGCACCCCGGTGATCATGAACCTCAGCGAGATGGACGACAACGACGCCAAGCGCCTCGTCGACTTCGCCGCCGGCCTGATTTTTGCCACGCGTGGCACCATCGAGCGCGTGACCAACAAGGTATTCCTCCTCTCACCGCCCAACGTCACGGTTGCCGCCGAGGACAAGGAGCGGATGGCTGAGGACGGGTTCTTCAACCAGAGCTGACCGTGGCCATTCTTGGAGAGACCCTCGTCATCTTCCTGCTCGTCTTCATCGGGTTCCTCTGGATCCGCTTCGTCGTCGACTGGGTCCAGGTGTTCGCCCGCCAGTGGGAGCCGCACGGCCCGCTGCTGGTGGCGCTCGAGGGCGTCTACACCGTGACGGACCCACCCATCGTCGCCCTGCGGCGCGTGGTTCCGCCGCTGCGGATCGGGTCGGTCGCCCTCGACCTGAGCTTCCTGCTGGTCATGGTCGGGGCCTGGCTCCTGCTCAGCGTGGTCCGCACCATTTTCAGTCTGTGAACTCCAGCCACAAGGGTCACTGTGCCCTACGCGGCGTCGGGCGCTATTGTCTCCTGACAGCAGAATCACCGGTTATGTCGATGTGAAAGTTTGGGTGAGGTCATGCCGCTGACGCCTGAGGACGTGAGCAACAAGCGCTTTACACCTGTCCGACTCCGCGAGGGGTATGACATGGGCGAGGTGGACCAGTTCCTCGACGAGGTCGAGGCTGAGCTCGCCCGGCTCACGAAGGAGAACGACGACCTCCGGTCGAAGCTCTCGGCTGCGCAGACCTCAGGCTCGTCGTCGTCTGCTCCCACGTCGTTCGCCCCGGCGGTCACGCCGGAGCCGGAGCCGGAGCCGGTGCGCGAGCCCGAGCCGGTTCCCGTCGCTGCCGCCGCTCCGGTGGAGGCGCCGCCGGTCCGCAACATCGCGGAGGCCTCCAATGCCGCCGCGCGGCTGCTCGAGATCGCCACGCGCAATGCCGACGAGCTCGTCGAGGAAGCCAAGAACGAAGCCGACCGGATCGTGGGCGCTGCCCGCACCAAGTCCGAGCGCGTGGAGAGCGAGGCCAAGACCAAGGCCGACCGGATGGAGGCGGACGCACGTCAGCGTTCGCAGATGCTCGACTCCGAGACCGCCGAGCGTCGCCAGCAGATGTTCGGGGACCTGGAGAAGGAGCGCGACAAGCTCAACGGCGACGTCGAGACGCTCCGCGCCTTCGAGCGCGAGTACCGCTCGCGCCTGAAGACCTACTTCACCCAGCAGCTGGAGTCCCTCTCCAACGGCTCGGAGACCCAGGCGCCCGCCGACGGCAGCCACGGCCCGAAGCGACTCCGCTCGGTGCTCGGCGAGGACGACAACTGATCCGCTGATCTGCACGAACGGCCGGCCGCCCAGGCCGGCCGTTCCTGCATTTCGGCGAGCCGCTGTTGGTTCGTCACCGGGTAGGGACTACCCTCCCAGCCACCATGTGGCTTCGGCCACACAGCCGCTCGCTTGGAGGCTCTCGCCCATGGCTCGCAGTACGCGCACTTCCCTGGCCGGCACTGCCAAGGCTGCCGCAAAGAAGGTCATCGGCCGCCGCAGCCCCGCTGCCAAGGCCGAGCCAGCACCCGCGAAGAAGGCGGCTCCGGCCAAGAAGGCACCGGCGAAGAAGGCGGCTCCGGCCAAGAAGGCACCGGCGAAGAAGACGGCACCGGCGAAGAAGGCGGCACCGCCCAAGAAGGCCACCGGCCAAGAAGGCGCACCCGCGAAGAAGGCACCGGCCAAGAAGGCGCCCGCCAAGAAGGCGCACCCGCCAAGAAGGCACCGGCCAAGAAGACGCCGCACCCGCCAAGAAGGCGCACCCGCGAAGAAGACGGCACCGGCCAAGAAGGCGGCACCAGCGCCTGCCAAGAAGACTGCACCCGCGAAGAAGGCACCGGCCCAGAAGGCAGCACCCGCGAAGAAGACTGCTCCAGCCTCGAAGTCAGCACCGTCCAAGAAGGCAGCGCCCCTGACCCAGGCGGCGCCCGTGAAGAAGGCGGCACCAGTCGAAGAAGGCAGCAACTGCCAAGAAGGCGACGCCCGCCAAGCTCGTCGTGCTGGAGGGCGAGGCAGCATGGACCCGCGGCGAGCTCAACGAGGTCGTCAAGGAGCTGCACGAGCACCGCGATCGCCTCAGCGTGGCGCTGGGGGAGTCGGAGCGGGAGCTGGCCGGACTGATGCGCGACGCCGGTGACGGAGCGGGCCAGGACCAGGCCGACCTCGGCGCGACGTCCTTCGAGCGCGACCACGAGCTGACGGTTCTCGCCAACGAGCGCGAGATGCTGGCGCAGATCAACCGCGCGTTGTCGCACATCGACGACGGCACCTACGGCGTCTGTGACTCCTGCGGCAACGCCATCGGCAAGAATCGGCTGATGGCTTTCCCGCGTGCCACACTGTGCATGTCATGCAAGCAGCGCGAGGAGCGTCGCTGAATTCCAGCGACCAGGTCGATCCCGACCCAGCCACTCGGCGCACCCGTGCACCTCGGCTGCTCTTCGCGGCAGTGGCTCTGGCCGTCTACGTGCTCGACCTCGCCTCGAAGCAGTGGGCCCTCAGCGCACTCGAGGACGGCGACATCCCGGTGCTCGGTGACCTCCTCACCCTGCACCTGACGTTCAACCCGGGTGCCGCGTTCAGCACCGGCACCGACTTCACGATCGTCTTCACCGTCCTGGCCATGGTGGCGGTCGTCGTGGTCCTCTGGCTGAGCCGCCGGCTCGGCAGCACTGGCTGGGCGTTGGCCCTGGGCTTCCTCCTCGGCGGTGTCAGCGGCAATCTCACCGACCGGATCGCGCGCGAGCCCGAGCCGTTCCACGGCCGCGTCGTCGACTTCCTGATGCTGCCGAACTTCCCCGTCTTCAACATCGCCGACATCTGCATCAACATCGCGGCCGGCCTGATCATCCTGCAGACGTTCCGCGGCATCCATCTCGACGGCTCGCGCGAGTCGGCGTCGTGAGCGAGCAACGTACGGTCTTCGTCCCCGAAGGGCTCGCCGGTGAGCGGGTCGACACGGCGATGGCGCGGATGTTCGGCTTCTCCCGCACCCGCGCCGCCGACCTGATCGCCGATGGTCATGTGCAGGTCGACGGTGGTCTCGCCACCAAGAGCGACCGCGTGCACGGCGGCGCGATGCTCGACGTCACGATCCCCGCCGAGGTCGATCCGCTGGAGATCAAGCCCGAGATCGTCGAAGGCATCCGGATCATCCACGACGACGACGCGATCGTCGTGATCGACAAGCCCGTCGGCGTCGCCGTGCACCCCTCACCCGGCTGGTCCGGGCCCACCGTCGTGGGACACCTCGCGGGTGCGGGCTACCGCATCTCCACGAGTGGTGCCAGCGAGCGGCAGGGCATCGTCCAGCGTCTCGACGTGGGCACCTCCGGCGTGATGGTGATCTGCAAGTCCGAGCGCGCCTACTCCGTGCTCAAGAACGCGTTCCGCCACCGCACGGTCGAGAAGACCTACCACGCGCTCGTCCAGGGGCACCCCGATCCGCTGGCCGGCACCGTGGACGCCCCGATCGGGCGACACCCCAACCACGACTACAAGTTCGCGGTCATCGGCGACGGACGGCACAGCATCACCCACTACGAGACGCTCGAGGCGCACCGCTTCGCCAGCCTGCTCGAGGTGCGCCTCGAGACTGGTCGCACCCATCAGATCCGGGTGCACATGAGCCGCGCTCAAGCACCCGTGCGTGGGTGACCTGACCTACGGTGCCGACCCGACGCTGTCCAAGCGGGTCGGCCTCGAGCGCCAGTGGCTGCACGCGATGCGTCTGGGCTTCGAGCACCCCGAGTCCGGCGACTACGTGACCTACGAATCGACCTACCCCGATGATCTCGCGCACGCCCTCGAGGTCATCCGGGATGAACACTGACGCCATGCCCGGCGATGTCGTCCTCCGGCCCGCGACGGCAGGGGACCTCGGGGTGCTCGCGGACGTCCACCTGGCGTTGCGCAGCGCTGCCGGGCAGGCGTTCCCGCCCGGCGTCCACACCCCCGACGAGGTGCGCGGCTGGGTCGCCGGCTGGGACCTGAGGACGTACGACGTCTGGGTGGCGGTGTCGGTCGACCAGGTCGTCGGCTACGCAAGGTGCACCCCGACCTGGCTGGACGACCTCTACGTCCCCTCCCGGGTGCGCAGGGCCGCGGCATCGGCAGCGCCCTGCTGGACCGGGTCAAGTCCGAGCGGCCGGACGGCTTCTGGCTGTGGGTCTTCGAGACCAACGGCCCGGCACGCCACTTCTACGCCCGCCACGGGTTCATCGAGCTGGAGCGCAACGAACGGCGTGGGCCAACGAGAAGAAGTCGCCCGACATCAAGCTGGTGGCCGGCAGGTGAAATCCCCCTACTTCCGGTCGATGATCGACGACGTCGACCTCGTGCTGGGCGACGTCCTGGCGCGCCGCACCGCCCTGACCCGCGTCGTACGAGGGCGGTGAAGCCCCTCCACCCCAGCGCGATGCCCGTCCGTGAAAAGGCCCGGAGAAAATCGCGCGCCGGGTGGCCGCGGTCGCCCCCGAGCTGGGTGAGGAGCGGGTCGCCCGCATCGTCGACGTGATCATCACCGAGGCGCTCGACGCCTCCCGACGGCCGCCCGACTGACCTAGGCTCGCCGGGTGCTGCCGGCGCCGGGTGTCCTCCTCCACTTCAGCGAGGACCCCGACATCGCCGCCTTCCGTCCGCACGTCGCGGCCACCGCCCTCAGCCCGAGGCCTACGTCTGGACCGTCGACGCCCTCAACTCCCCCTGCTACTGGTTCCCGCGGCAGTGCCCCCGGGTGTGCCACTGGGAGGCCACGGGTCACCGCGTCCACGCGATCGAGCGCGCGTGGCTGGCCACGATGGCGGCCACCACGCTCCACGCCTATCCCTTCTCAGCCGCCGACTTCGAGCCGTTCGGTGAGCGCCCGCACGCCTTCGTGTCCACCCGCCCTGTCGAGCCGCTGGGCCCTCCGGTTCCCGTCACGGATCTGCCCGGACTCCACGCCGCCCACGGCATCGAGCTGCTGGTGCTGGACAGCCTCGAGGCGCACTTTGCGGCCGTGCAGGAGGACGGACACGAGTTCTCCGGGATCCGGATGCGCAACGGCGGCCTGGGTCCGGGTGCCTTCGCTCGCTGACGACGGCAGGATGGGCGCATGCAGATGCACGGGGAGATCGCCGACCGCTACCGCGACTTCGCGACGTACGCCCGCGGCGACAGCCCGACCCTCGAGGCGTGGGCGCTGGGGGTGGCAGAGGACCCCGAGATCCATTCCTGGCTGGCCGACCTCCCCGAGGCCAAGCAGCAGCCCAACCTGGTCTTCGCCGCCGCCCGCTGGCACGGCGCAGTCGCACCCGGGTCGTACGCCGGTCTCCGGGCCGTCCTGCTGGGCCAGGAGGTCGCCGTCAAGGCCACCGTCCGGCAGCGGGCGACCCAGACCAATGAGGTCGGCCGGCTGGCCACGCTCACCCCGGTCCTGGCCCAGGT
>CAVZWM010000036.1:0-97048 GCA_963778975.1 uncultured Actinomycetota bacterium | reverse complement strand
GAAGATCGGGCACTGGTGCAGGAACCGGCGGTGCTCTGCGGGTGTGCAGAAGCCCATCACCGTCTCGACACCGGCCCGGTTGCACCAGGACCGGTCGAAGAGCACGATCTCGCCTGCACTCGGAAGGCGCTCGATGTAGCGCTGGAAGTACCACTGGCTCCGCTCGCGCTCCGTGGGAGCAGGCAGGGCCTCGATGCGGGCCACGCGGGGGCTGAGGTACTGGGTGATCCGCTTGATGGTGCCACCCTTGCCAGCGGCGTCGCGGCCCTCGAAGACGATCACGAGGCGTTGGCCCTCGGCCTTGACCCACTCCTGCACGGTGACCAGCTCGGCCTGGAGCCTCAGGCAGCTCGGCCTCGTAGGCCTTGCGGGTCAGGCGCGCGCCCTTGCCCGAGCGTGCCGAGGCTCGTCCCTTGGACATGCTGGTGAGCGTAGCCCCTCACCCCCTCGAAGTCCCGGTCGCTGGACCGTCCCGCGACCGCTGCGAGGCCTGGCTCCTGACAGCGGAACCGTCCGACGTCTAGCGTGATGTCGGGAGAAAGGGAGCTCGACGTGACCTCACGACTGCGCGAGAGACGCGACACGATCGCCACCGAGCTGGAGGCCATCAAGATCTGCAAGCGGGCCGGTCTGGTGGGCGGTCAGTCGTTGCCGGAGACCCTCCGGGCCCTGGCCAACCTGCGTCGGCGGGGCGCTGTGGCGGCCGGTGTCGTCAACTCCGGTCGACGCTTCGCCGAGCGGACCGCGATCATCGACGAGCTCGGCACGGTGACCTACGGCGAGCAGGACCGGCGTACCAACGCCATCGCTCACCGCTGGCACGGGATGGGGCTCCGTGCCGGCGACGGCGTGGCGGTCCTGGCGCGCAACCATCGCGGCCTGCAGTACGCCGTGTACGCCGCGGGCAAGCTCGGCTGCCGCATCATCATGCTCAACACCGACTTCGCCGGACCGCAGATCCGTGAGGTCGTCGGGCGGGAGGGCGTGGACCTGCTCGTCGCCGACGAGGAGTACCTCGGTCTCCTCGACGGCCTCGCGCCTCGCTACGGAGTGCTCCGGGCCTGGGCCGAGACCCCCGGTGACGACACCCTCGAAGCGCTGGCCACGAACGGGAACACCGAGCTACTGCCTCCGGCCGAGAAACGCGCCAAGATCGTGATGCTGACCAGCGGAACGACCGGAAGCCCCAAGGGTGCCCCGCGCCCGGAACCTCGCGGTCTCACTGCGGTGGCGGCGCTGATCGGACCGGTGCCGTTCCGCTCGGGCGATGTCGTCGAGATGTGCGCGCCGATGTTCCACTCATTGGGTTTCGTCTACACGCTGTTGATGACGGCGCTGGGGTCAACGCTCGTGCTGCGCCGCCGGTTCGACCCGGCCGTGACGCTGGACAGCATCGAGCAGCACGGCTCCACCGGCATGGTCCTGGTGCCCGTGATGCTCCAGCGGATGGTCGACCTCGGGGACGACGCATTCGCCTCCCGCGACCTCAGCTCGCTCCGTGCGATGCTGCTGTCGGGCTCGCAGCTCGGAGGTGAGCTCGCCACCCGAGCGCTCGGGCTGTTCGGGCCGGTGGTGCACAACTTCTACGGCTCCACCGAGGTCGGCTACATCACGATCGCGACGCCCGAGGATCTGGCCGCGGCCCCCACGACGGTGGGCAGGCCCTGCCTCAGCACCAAGATCCGGCTCTACGACGAAGCCGGTCAGCAGGTCCATGACGGGGTCCGGTCGGGTGTTCGTGCGCAACGGGATCCCGTTCGAGGGATACACCGGTGGAGGTCACAAGGAGTTCATCGACGGCTTCATGTCCACGGGCGATGTGGGCCACTTCGACGACGCAGCCCGGCTCTTCATCGACGGCCGTGACGACGAGATGCTCGTCTCCGGTGGGGAGAACGTCTTCCCGCGCGAGGTGGAGGAGCTGCTCGAGCATCATCCCGACGTGGCGATGGTGGCCTGCATCGACGTACCCGACGAGCAGCACGGCCAGCGCCTGCGCGCGTTCGTCGTACGCCGTGAAGGCAGTGCGGTCACCGAGGACGACCTCCGCGGCTTCGTGAAGGCGAACCTCGCCCGCTTCAAGGTGCCGCGCGACGTCGTGTTCCTCGACGAGCTGCCACGCAACGCAACCGGAAAGATCCTCAAGCGCGAGCTGCGGGCGCTTCACTCCTGACCAACGACTCCTCCCTCTGGCGGCCACCGACCCGCCGGGGCACCGGGACGCCGCGTTCCGCATCCCTGGTCGGTGTGCTCATCGCGCAAGTCTAGACCACATTGGCGATGCGCCAATAACGTTGTTAACATATCGTCAGCGACTACCGCAGAGATGCGGTTGGCCACCCGTCGAAGTAGGTGGGGCTGCAACTGGCGCAGCAGGGCGGTCGCTGCTCGGGCCGGGCGCCCATAGACCCCGGCCAGTCCTCGCGGAGGGAGGGGGACTGGCCGGCGTCCGTGGCCGTCTGACCTGAGGCGCCGAGGTCGGCGTCCACGCGGCGCACGTCGGGGTCGGCGATGTCCTCACCCAGGGCCTCGTGGTCCGTGGCGTTGGCACGGCCCGCAAGCTCGGAACTCTCGGCCGGTGGGGGACTCACCCTCACGGCATCACGGACGGCCCACGCCGAACGCACGAGCAATCCCACTCAACGAGGGGCCGCCGACGGATCGGCAGGCGATCGCGCCACCAGTGTGAAGATGAGCTCATGTGTCCCCCCAGGCCGCTGAGTGGCAGAAGGTCGTGATGCGCCTGATCTCCTGGAACGTGAACGGCCGCTACGGCCCCGCGCTGGCGCACAGATCGCTGCCCTGGCGGAGAGAGATCCCGACGTGGTGGCGCTGCAGGAGGTCCGTGCGAGAAGCTGGCCCCGTGGCTCGACGGGCTTCAGCGCGCTGGTCTCGCGCACATTCTCGACAGCTCAGCGCTCCTCGACCGCCGTCGTGTCGTCGGCCGCGAGTACTATCGGCGGATCTACTTCAACCTCTGTCGCGTCGCGCTGGCCGCTGCGGCGACTGACCGACCTCGAACTGGAGTTCCCCGAGCGGTACCTGGCCGCGACGTGGCCCGGCCGGAACGGGTTCGAGATCCACACCGCACACCTGCCGCCGGGCTCGACGCGCGGGCTCGTCAAGGTCGAGATGTTCGAGGCGCTGCATGACCGGCTCGCACGTGCGCCGAGCGGCCGCGGATCCTGTGCGGTGATCTCAACACGCCGCGGGCCGAACACCAGACGGCACGGTCGAGTTCTGGGGCGTGGATCACCCGCCGCACACCGAGCGCTGGGACGACGCCGAGCGCAGCGTGGTGCTGGGCCTCGCCGAGCATGACCTCGCCGACGTCTTCCGCGGGCTCAACGGCTATTCGGCGACCACCGAGCAGCTGGGTTGCGCGTCGCGGCGACAAGCGGTGGGGCCGTCGCTACGACCACATCTTCGCGTCGAGCCGGCTAGCGGCCACGGCCTGCCGCTACCTGCACGACTGGAGGGAGCACGGACTGTCAGACCACTCCGCGATCGAGGCGGACTTCGCGGGGTGATGCGTTGCTGCCACCCATGCTAGGAAGGTCGAGTATCTGGATACCGAGTCCGATACATCGGCACGGTTTGGTGGGCTTCGTGTCCGCTCGCCAGCCTTGAGGTATCCCAAGCTGGGAAGGGCTTCAGCTCCTTGACATGTCGCTTGTGAGCCGCGGGCCCTGGTTTGCGACCACTCTTGTTTCCGGCATCAGGGTGGTTGGCGCCCAACGGACTCGGCGTATTCATCGAGGATGCGTCGCTGGAGTGCGGAGGAATCGGCCAGCCATAGCGGCCACGGTGGTTACTGGGTGTCGTCACTCTCGCCCGCTCGCGCTCGACATGTCGGAACGTGAGCCCCGTGCCTATAGTCGTCGCGTCTTCTGGACCAAACGTGCTACTCCACCAGTTCAAGATGATCTCCGGGGTCTGCTGGTGGACGAGCACCTCGCCTGACGCTACACACTGGGGTTTCCGTGTCGGGCCGCCCGCACAGGGGCGACCCGACACGGCACCTCAGCTCACCGGACCCGGTGCCCGCCCTTCCAGTCCCACGGCTTCGTGCGCGGCAGAGGACCCCTTGGCCGGTGCCCGTTCACCGAGGACTTGGTCTGGGCGAACGTCACGATCGCGTGCACCGCGGCGTCGCTGTGCTCGCCGAGACCCTGTTCGTTGATGTTGGTCCAGGGTGTCGCAGAGCTGGTGGTAGCACGGGTCGAAGGGCATCGCCGGCCGTCCCGCCGTACAGCTCGACCTGGTACGGCTGCTTGGGCACCTCGGCGCCGGCGAAGATG
This sequence comes from uncultured Actinomycetota bacterium, assembly GCA_963778975.1. GTDB lineage: Bacteria > Actinomycetota > Actinomycetes > Propionibacteriales > Nocardioidaceae > Nocardioides. The sequence continues at coordinate 92,747 of CAVZWM010000036.1, read as the reverse complement.
CCGCCGGCCGGGATTCCGGCGGCCGTGAAGGCGTCGTAGTCCGAGCGCCCGTCGAACGGGATCGTCTCGTAGGCCAGCCCCTGGCTGTCCCAGAAGTCCTTGAACACCTGCTCGATCACGCCGGAGCCCTTGGGACCGGCGAAGCCGTGCTCGTTGCCGTTCGCCGTCGTAGATGAACCGGCCGTAGTTGCCCGAGGCGAGCATGTCGAAGTCGAGCATCACGGAGATGTCCTTGATCTGCCGCTTCGACAGCTGCGACACGTAGTAGTCCGAGCCGAGCAGGCCCTGCTCCTCGCCGCTGAAGAAGATGAATCGCACCTTGTTGCGCGGGCGTGATGCCCGAGCTCCTTCATCTGCTCGGCGGTCTCCAGCATCATGCTGACACCGGACCCGTCGTCGTTGATGCCCGGGCCCTCGTACACCGAGTCGAGGTGGCCGCCGACGACCACGGTGCGGTCGGCTCGGCCGCCGGGCGTCTCGGCGATCACGTTGTTGGTCTGGACGTCCTGGTCGACGAAGCCGTCGACCTTCACCCGCAGCGTCGACGGTCGCCGTCGGCGATCGTCGACGAGCGCGCGGCCGGTGGCGTAGTCGGTGCCGACGACCGGGATCGTGACGTCGTAGCCGGCCAGCGTCGGGATCAGGACGTCGTTGCGGTCGGCCGCGCCGATCGTGCCCTCGTTGAAGATCACCGCTCCGACCGCGCCGGCCTCGCCGGCGAGCTCGGCCTTGAGCCCGAAGTCGCAGGTGCCGCGCTGGAGCAGCACGATCTTGCCGGTGACCTCGGGCCCGTCGAAGTCCGCCGGCCTCGCAGCCGGAGCTCGATGCGCTCGCCTCCGTCGTCGGCTCGGTGAAGTCGACCACCACCGCCTCGGCGGTGACGTCACCGTCGCCCGAGAAGTCGGCGGTGTACCAGACGCCGTTCTCGCCGTCGTAGCGAGCGTAGACGTCGGGTCGGGCGCGACCTGCTCGAACGCCGCCGGCGCCTGCTCGAAGAAGATGTCGGCCTCGAACGGCTGCAGCGTCACGTTGAACCGGCCGCCTCCATCATCGCCGACGACGTACTCGACCGACGCCTCGTGGCCGGGCGTGCCGGTCGCACGCGTCGGGACGCCCTCGAACACGTTGGCGTTCGCGATCGCCTCGAGCGCCGCCATGTGCTCGCGTGATCCCGCCACGGTCACGGCCTCGCGCAGCGCACTCGTGTCGGTCGGTGGAGCGGCAGTCGCCGCCCCCGCTACCGCCAATGAGCCGGCCACCGCTACGGCGGCGGCCAAGGTCTTGTGCCTCAACATATACATCTCCCTGCCTCCGGCGACCGCCCTTTCCGGGCCGAGCGCCCGTGGATCCGCCGCCGGGGTGGCGACACGCTATCCCGCATGCCGGACACTGACCAGAGCCAGGATGATCGCCCACCCAGCACTCCTCGGCTCTGGACGAGCGTCCGCCGCCGACACCTACTGCCCGACGGGACCGGTCAGGGAGCGACCCTTCCACGGGGATGGGGAGCGGACATGGTGGCTCTGGTTCGTGCACCTCTCCACGGTCCTGCATCAAGCGGGGAGGCACCCGCCGACGTGGCCGCCCTGCTCGGACACGAGGTCGGCACGCAGCTGTCGTCTACGTTCAGCGCACCGAGTGCGGCGCATCCCACGCAGCGGGCGTGTTCTCTGAACTGTCGGCAGCGATCCGGTAAACCGCTTCCGACAGGGGGACGGACGGGTGACTTGTTCGACCCCTTGCTGCCCTGGAGGCACGCAGCTTCATTGACGCGGTCGCAGGCCAGACGTTTATTGAGCGGGGGGTCATTGAGCAGGCGGGTGGCGCGGTGAGGTGCCTGCGCAGGTGAGAGCGCCCGAGATTCAGCCGTGCCCGCGTCGACCCCCGGCGCCGCCGTGCTGCCTTCGGCGGTGCAGTCTGTGAGAGACCCGTGAGAGGACAACCCCCCGAGCCGGTAGACCTCGGGGGTGTTCGTCGACCCCGATCTCTCGGTTGCTTGCGGGGTCCAAATCACCAGCCGGTTCACCGGGCACTCCAAGGTCCGGTTGTTCGAGAATCGAGGCGGGCGGCTCATCGAGAACTTCACCCTGAACACCGTGTACACCCTGACCGCCGGTGACAACACCTACGTGCTCCGCGACGTTGGATCAGATCACATCATGGTCGCGCCGGACGGCACGGCCACGATTTCCTTGCAGGTCAGCTTCCGTTGGACTTCACCGGGATGCTTCGCATCGACCTGACCACCGGAGACGTGGTTCACGAGCCCCAGCACTTGACCAGCGGCGAGCTGGCGCAGTTGTGCGCCGTCCTGGCTGCTTGATGTCCGACAGCGTGGCTACGCGCTAACCCTGTTCGCTCGTCGGCAAGCCGACCGGATCGCGGCATAGGAAGACGTTGAGCGTCTTCGGTCTGGCGTTGGGAACGTCCTCCTGATGCGCTTGTCGGGCTTGGTGTCCCATCGCATAAGGAGGACGTTCATGAACAACGGTAATGGTGTTTCCCGGGGTGATCGCAACAGGAACGCACGGCTGAAGAAGCTGCGGGCAGCGGTGCCGGTGACGAACGCGATCGTCGGGATCGACTTGGCCGAACGCAAGCAGATGGTGGTCGTGACCGATCACGACTCCAAGGTCTTGGCCCGACGCACGTTTCGGTGCAAGGCCTGGGATCTCGGTGCCGCGCTGGACTGGGCTGCCGAGCGCAGCACCCGGGCCGGTTATGCCGGTGCCACGGTGGCGTGTGAACCCACCGGTCACCGGTGGCGGGTGCTGGGCCAGCTGGCCGGCGAGCGGGGCATGTCGTTTGTCTGCGTGCAGCCGGTGCTGACCTCAGGTGCCCGCAAGGACGAGGACCTGACCCCCGACAAGACCGACGACAAGGACGCGGTGCTGATCGCCCGGCTGACCGCGCAGCTGCGCTGCTACCTGCCCGAGCCGGTCGATGAGACCTGGGGCCGGCTGCGCCACCTCGGAACCCGCCGCGAGCAGCTCCTCGATGAACACGTCTCCTGCGTCCAGCAGATCCGCGACCTGCTCGAGTGCGTATGGCCAGCCGCCGTGGCCACCGCCCAGCAGCCGTTCAAGTCCCACACCTGGCGCGCTGGCATGCACGTGCTCATGACCCGCGACGGCGGCGACTTCGCCCGCACCACCAGGTTGGGACCGGCTCGCTTCGAGCACGCGGTCCGCAAAGAGCTCACTCGACGCGGGAAGACCCGTCCCTGCCTACGGATCCTGCGCAACCTCTATGCCGCCATGGCAGATCCCGCTGGGGTGTTCGCACATCGCCTGGGGGCCTTCGAACGCATCGGCTGGCTCCTCGAGGACTGGGACACCGCCCGAGCGAAGCTCGCTGACACCGAAGCCCGGCATGGTCGCGGTTCTCGACGACCTGGAGCTCACCGAGCTGGCCTGCTCGATCAAGGGCCTCTCTGCGGTCGGAGCTGCCGCGATCCTCGCCGAGACCGGCGACCTGCGTCGCTTCACCAGCTCCCGCGCGGTGGTCAAGCACGCCGGTCTGGCACCGCGCCAACGCCTGTCCGGAACCTTCGCTGGACGCTCACGCCTCAGCGGGGCCGGCCGCCCGCACCTACGAACCGCGGCCTGGCGAGCGGTCTGGGGTGCGGTGAAGAGCAACCCGTCTACGCCGCGCGCTACCGGCACCTGACCACCCGCGAGACCAACAAGCTCAAGCCGACCCAGGCCCAGACCGTCCTGGCCGGTGCGATCCTGCGTCAGCTCCATGCCGTCATCACCACCGGCCAGGCCTGGGACCCCGACATCGCCACCCACGGCGCCCGAGGCAAGTCGACGGCGCTCACGGAGGTCGCCGCCTGAGCTGACGCGTCGCGCGTCCACAAGCTGGGTCGGGGCGAGCCTTCCGCGGCATTGAGAACCCCAGGCATCTCGTCGCTCATCACAGGCCGCCCCGGCTCGTTGTCGCACCAACCCGATCACACGCTGCCGAGCACCAGCTCCGTTACCGCTATGCAGGGACCGACGACGAGCCAGGGACCCCACCCCAACTGTTGACGCAGAACGCCTCACGCTGATGAGCGGGGACTTCGACCGCATCGGTCCGGAATGATCGGGCGGCGCAACACACTGCCGATGCAGGCTGAACGCGAAAGGAGGATCCCCATGATTGCTGCGCTGAACGCGACCGTCGAGGCCGTGGAGAATCTTCTGACCACTGACCCGTCAATCCCGGTCGACGCAACCGTCCTGGCGCACCAGCTCGGCACGACCGAGCACCATCTACGACGGATGTTCTCCTCACTGGCTGGGATGCCACTGTCGGAGTATGCGAAGCGACGGCGCATGTCACTGGCCGCTGCCGATCTCGTCGCCGCTGAAGATGACCTGCTCGCGGTTGCGGTTCGTTACGGCTACGGCTCGACCGAAGCCTTCGGACGGGCGTTTCGCGCCGTGCACGGCTCGGGCCCGTCCGAAGTGCGGCGGGACGGGGGTCCACTGCGCACACAACCCCGGATCAGGTTCCACCTGACCGTGCAAGGAGGCATCCCCATGGAAACGCGCATCGTCAACCTGCCTGCAGTACGTCTCGTGGGTCACGCCCGACGGGTTCCGCTCGTGCACGAAGGAGTGAACCCGTTCATTGCCGAACACGTCGCCTCGATCCCTGTCGAGGAGACCGTCCGGCTCAAGACCTTCAACGACACCGAGCCGAAGGGCGTGCTCGCAGTCAGCGACGACCTCGACCCCGACCGCAGCGAAGGCACTGAGCTGACCTACCTTCACGGTGTTGCCACAACCACCGAACCCGAGGGGCTCGACATCATCGAGGTGCCCGCCGGCACCTGGGCCGTGTTCCGCACAGATGGCCCGTTTCCGGCAGCATTGCAGGAAGCCTGGGCCGCAACCGCTGAGGAATGGTTCCCCTCGCAGCCGTGGCGGTTGCGACCTGGACCCGAGATCGTCGCCACGCTCGCGTTCGACCCGGCCACAAGCACGGCAACCTGCGAACTCTGGCTGCCGGTCGAACCCGGGTAGTCGTCCAGCAGCGCATCTGCTCATCGGTTTGTCCGCACGTTCGAGTGCGTCCGACAAGCGTGAAGGGCGCAGGTTGCAGCCCCGAGCTTGTCGCCACCGTCAGCGGCCGCAGCGGTAGCCGCGTGGCAGCATCGAGGGCTAGCGTGAGGGAGAACCGATCCTTGCTCGAAGGAGTGCCCATGGCCCAGTTGCGCGTGGTCGCCCAGCTCACCACCAAGCCCGGGTCCGAGGAGATCATCCGCGAGGCGCTCGCCAGGCTGGCCGCGGCCACCCAGGACCATCGCGGCTGCGTCGAGTTCAAGCTGTACGAGTCCGCTGCCGCACCTGGCACCTTCGTGACCGTCGAGACCTGGGAGAGCCAGGACGACCACGACGCCCACATGCAGACCGAGGACATCGCGGCCGCGCTGGCCGCGGCGAGGGTCACGTGGCCGGCGACATCGCCATCCACCCGCTGCGGCCGGTCTGAGCCTTCGCCGGGTCCTGGGGAAGTCGGAGCACCGCTCAGAACTCGGGCGGGGAGCCCTCCGCGGGAACCGACGCGAAGAGGTTGAGCCCGAGCCGTTCGGCGAGGTACTTGGTCGCCAGCTGGCCGCGGATGCTGTTGCCGGCCGCGTCCAGGGGCGGCGAGTACGTCGCCAACCCGCCCTTTCCGGGGGAGACCGTCACGATGCCGCCGCTGACGCCGCTCTTGCCCGGGACCCCGATCTGGTAGAGCCAGTCGCCCGACAGCTCGTAGAGTCCCGGCGCTCGCCATCACGGCCAGCACTCTCCGGCACACGCCGGGCCTGATCACGGTGTCGCCGGTGACCGGGTTCACGCCGCCGTTCGCCAGGGTGGCCGCCATCACCGCGAGGTCGTGGGCGGTCACGTCCAGGGAGCACTGGCGGGTGTAGACGTCGGTCGCCTCGTCGGGGTCGAAGTAGAGCCGCTCGTAGCTCTTGAGCAGGTGCGCGACGCCGTGGTTGCGCCTGTTGGTGGCCGACTCGGAGGCGTAGACCTCCGCGTTGATGGTGAGCTCGCGTCCCGCGAACATCGACAGCCGTTCCTGGATCGACGCCCACTTCTCCTCGAGCGTCGCCCCTGGCGCGAGGCTGGTGGTGGCGATCGCTCCCGCGTTGACCAGCGGGTTCATCGTCCGCTCGGCGTTCAGCTCGACGGCCATCAGCGAGTTGAACGGAAAGCCGGTGCTGTTCACGCCGAGGCGCAGCCGAGCGGCCTCGTACCCGAGCGTGTCGCAGACCAGGGCGAAGACGAACGGCTTGGAGACGCTCTGGATCGAGAACCGCACACCGACGTCCCCGATCTCGAACGACCGACCCCACGGTCCGACCACGGCGATCCCGAACAGATCCGGCGATGCCTCCGCCAGCACGGGGATGTAGTCCGCGACGGCTACCGCTGTCGTCGCCGCGGTAGCGCTCGTACGCCTCGGTGACCCAGCGCTGGATCTCCGCGTGCATCGGGAGATCGCCGGTCGACACCCGCGGTGGTGTCGACGCCTCGTCGAACGGCAGGTTCTCGTGCATGGAGAGCTTGACCATGAGGTCTCCGATCGGCGCGCTGTGTTCCGGCAGCGTACGACAGGAACGTGACGCTCCGGACGTACGGAGCCACGACGTAGGCTCCGGGCATGGGGCTGATCCTGCTGGTGTTGATCATCGTGGCGCTGGGAGCCGTCGTCGTCGTGGCGGGGCGCCGGAACAAGGAGCGCGAGCTGAGTCGGCGTGAGGAGGAGGTCGCTCCGGTGAGGAAGCTGGCCTTCGAAGACATCACTGCGTTCGGCGAGGACCTGCAAGAGCTCGACCTCGGAGATGAGCGGTCACGAGCTCGACGACGGCGCGAACGCCGACTACCAGCGTGCGCTCGACGCCTACGAGTCGGCCAAGCTCGCCGGTGACTCGATCACCCAGCCCGAGGACATCCGGCACGTCACCGAGATCATCGAGGACGGGCGCTATGCCATCGCGTGCGTGCGGTCCCGCGTCGCGGGCGAGTCGCTGCCGACCAGGCGGCCGCCGTGCTTCTTCGACCCGCGTCACGGGCTCTCGGTCGCCGACGTGCCCTACGTGCCGCCGGACGGGGTCGAGCGGGACGTACCCGCCTGCGCCCTGGATGCCGAGCGCGTCCGCGCGGGCGCCGATCCTGACGTCCGCAAGGTGATGGTCGGGTGCGCAGCGCGTTCCCTACTGGCAGGGTGGCCGTGCCTATGAGCCGTACGCCGGGGCTACTTCGGCGCCTTCGGCCCGATGTCGTGGATGTTCATGGGAGGCATGATGTTCGGCGACTTCGGGGGTGGCGGACGACGGGGGCGGCGGAGACGGTGGTGGCGACGGCGGTGGCGACGGCGGCGGCGGCGACGGCGGCGGCGGTTCGACGGCGGCGGTTTCGACGGCGGCGGCTTCGACATGGGCGGCTTCTGAGGCCCGTCGCCCTCACGGACTCCGCCTGAACCACCCGCGACCCGTCTGACGCGCTCCCTGAGCGCTATTCGCCGCAGCCATCACTCGTCGGACCGGTGTCGATGCCCCATTCGCACAGCAGGCCGTCGTGGCCGAACGACCCCTCGAAGAACACAAGGAGCACGATGAGGACCACGGCGGCGAGCGCCCACCTCAGAGCCTTCGATGCGATCCGCACGGACTCAGAATAGTCCGTGAGAAGCCAGGCTGATCGGTGGTTGAGGAGCGAGGAACGAGCGTCTCGAAGGGTCCGAACCCAGGCCGCGAGACTTTTCTCGGAAACTCCCCAGAACGGCCAATAACCGCAGGTCAGAGGCGGTTTGTTGTCAGTGGTCGGTGCTTGAATTGACCCATGAGCAGCCAGCCGGTCGACCGCCTCCACCCGGTCGCCGACTTCGCCCACCGGCTGGTCTCCAAGCTCGACTCGCTGGCCTCGACACCGCTGTGGTCGATGACCGCGGAGGAGAAGCGCGACGCCCTGGTCACCCTGGCTCACGGCCTCGCCCAGGGCGAAGCGCTGCGCCTGCGGCTGCTCGCCGAGGCCGAGCACTCCGAGGCCACCGTCGAGTCCGGCGCCGGCTCAGCGCGCGGACTGGGTCGCGGTCGAGACCCGGCAGGTACGCCGCGACGCCCGCTCCGACCTCAGGCTGGCCGAGAAGCTCGAGCACCACGACGTCCTCGCCACCGGCATGGCCGCCGGGCAGGTCAACCCCGCCCAGGCCCGCGCGATCGTCGCCGCGCTCGACCGGCTGCCGACGTCCGGTGAGTTCGCGGTCTCGGCCGAGGACCGCGAGAAGGCCGAGGCCCACCTGGTCGCGCTGGCCGCCGACCACGACGCCAAAGCGCTCCGCGTGCTGGGGCGGCAGATCTTCGAGGTCATCGCCCCCGACCTCGCCGAGAAGTACGAAGGCAAGGCCCTCGAGGCCGAAGAAGCAGCCGCGGCACGGCGCACGTCGTTCACGATGGTCGAGGACGACGAAGGCACCTGCCACGGACGGTTCCGGATCCCGACCCTGCACGGGCAGATGCTGAACAAGATGATCCTGGCGATCTCCTCACCCGCACGGTCGGTCAGCGACACCTCGTCCGGGATCGACCCCGACCTGCCGACACCGGTGCGGCACGGGATCGCGTTCACCCAGCTGATCGAGTCGGTCACCGCCTCCGAGGTCCCGCGCACCGGCGGCTGCGGCGCCACCGTGGTGGTCACGATGACCCACGAGCAGCTGCTCGCCGACCTCGAGCAGGCCGGGGTGTGCACCCTGGACACCGGCGGCCGCATCTCCGCCGCCGAGGCCCGGCGGCTGGCCTGCACCGTCGGGATCATCCCGATGGTGCTGGGTGGGAAGAGCCAGGTCCTCGACGTCGGCCGCAAGCGCCGCTTCCACACCGAAGGCATGCGCGTCGCGATGGCAGTGCGCGACGGCGGCTGCACCGCCGAGCACTGCGAAGCCCCACCAGGACTGTGCGTCGCCCACCACGACATCCCCTGGTCCGAAGGCGGCACGACATCACGTCGAGACCGGGCGGCTGCTGTGCCCGCACCACCACCGCCGCATCCACGACCCCCGCTACCAAACCCGTCGCCTCCCGGCGGCAAGGTCAGCTTCCACCGGCGAACGTGAGGAGTGGCGGTTCCGTCCCAAGCTCGGACTCAGGTCTGCGTCGTCAGGCCGCCGTCGATCACGAAGTCGGAGCCGGTGACGTTGCCGGACGCGCGGTCGCTGGCGAGCATCACCACCAGGGCGGCCACCTCGTCCGGCCGGGTGAAGCGGCCGGTGACGGACTGGCCGGCCGCGTCCCGCGCGACGGCCTCGGGGTCGCGGCCCGTGGCCTGCCCGACGGCGGCCGCGACACCCGTCGTCGCCGAGCCAGAGGTCGGTGGCGACCGGTCCCGGGCTGACCGTGTTCAGGCGGACGCCGCGCGGGCCGACCTCCTTGGACAGCGCCTTGGAGAAGTTGGTCAGCGCCGCCTTGGCCGCGCTGTAGTCGATCACTCCGGGGTCCGGCAGGAAGGCGTTGACCGAGCTGGTCGTCACGATCGATCCGTGGCCCGCCGCCAGCATCGCCGGCAGCGCCGCCCGCGTCGTCCGGACCGCCGCCATCAGGTTGAGGTTGAGCGAGTGCAGCCACTGGTCGTCGGTGACCATCAGGAAGCCGTTGAGCCGCGGGCGAGACCTGCGCCGACGTTGTTGACCAGGATGTCGAGCCCGCCGCGGTCCAGGGCCGCGGCGACCAGGTCGGCCGGGCCCGTCGGCGGTCGCGAGGTCCACCGTCACCGGGTGGACGCTGCCCGCGGCGGCGAGCTCGTCCAGCTCCGCGCTGCTGCTCCCGGGCACCGGCGACCACGTACACGCCCTCGGCGACCAGCGCCCGGGTGATGGCCAGCCCGATGCCCTTGCTCGCACCGGTGACGACCGCGGTCGTGCCCGTCGAGTCCCAGGTCCATGGCGTCGCCTCAGAGACCCTGGGTCTTCAGCCAGTCGAGGACGGCGTCGGCGACGTCCTTCCACCCGCTGTCGACCGTCAGCGAGTGGCCGCGGCCCTCGAACTGGCGCAGCTCGGTGACGGCCGTGGAGTCGCGGTACTGCTTGAGCGTCGACCGGGTCACCACGTCGGGCACCGTGTGGTCCTCGGTGCCGGAGATCAGCAGCAGCGGTCCGCGGGTCCTCGTTGTCGGTGTCGACCTTGGCCTCCGAGTGGAGGGCGAAGTTGGCCGCGGCCGCCTGGAACAGCGGGTCGCGCCGGCGACGGGATCGTCCACTGCTCGTACAGCGCGTCGGACTCCTCCTCCGAGACGGCGTTGCCGAACCCGTAGCGGAACTCCTTCTGGGTCAGCGAGACGGACTTGTGCAGGTTGGCCGGGTTGCCCAGCGCCGGGAGGCCCGGCGCGCAGCTGGGAGAGCGGCAGCGGCAGGACGCCCTTGATCTGCGCCGGGTCGATGGCCACGCCGGCCGCACCGACGCCCTGGCCGAGCAGCTTCTCGGTGATCAGTCCGCCGAACGAGTGGCCGATGATCACCGGGGCTGCGTCGAGCGCCGTCGATCACGCGCGGCGTAGTGCGCGACCGCCTCGTCGATGCCGGTGTTCGGCCACGAGCTCGGGCTGCTCGCGCGCCTCGGCGACGGTGGCCGGCTCGTTCGGCCAGCCGGGCGCGGTCGGCTCGTAGCCGGCCTCGCGGAACAGGTCGAGCCAGGGCCCCCAGCTGGTGGCGTGCAGCCACAGGCCGTGGATGAAGACCACCGGGGTTGCTGATGTCAGTCATGACGTCTCCTCGAGGGTTCGGGACCGTGCCTGGGCGGGTGGCAGCGGTGCGCGAGTACGACGCAACACCGAGTCGCCCCACCGCGTCCAAGACCCATCCGGTCGCGATCGATAACCGCAGCTGGTCGCGCAGCGAGACGGCCCGCGATAGCGTTCACAGCGGGGAGGCGCGATGGATCTGGACATGCGGCTGGTGCGGTACTTCGTCGCGGTCGCCGACGAGCTGCACTTCGGTCGCGCCGCGACGAAGCTGTACATCAGCCAGCCGGCGCTCTCCAAGCAGATCCGCAAGCTCGAGACCGACGTCGGGGAGCCAGCTGCTGGTGCGCGACAGCCGGCACGTCGCGCTCACGCCCCGCGGCGAGCGGTTCCTCGAGGACGCGCGTCAGCTGCTCGCCATCGCCGAGCGGATGCGGCACACCCCCGACGCCAACGCCGTGCGCATCGCGCACATCTTCGAGCTCGAGACCAGCCGCCTCGTGGCCGACGCCTTCTCCAGCGAGTACGAGTCCGTGCAGCTGGTCGAGCGCTCCATGGACAGCGCCCGTCAGCTCGACGCCCTGCTGAGCGAGCAGCTCGACGTGGCCATCCTGCGCGTCACGCCCCAGATGCTGGCCGAGCGTCCGACCGGCTGGCACCGCCGACTGATCCGCCTCGAGCCGATGCTGCTCGTCGGCCGGCCCGGCGACCAGCCCGGGAGTCGGCCTCGCTGCACGAGCGCCCGGTCGAGGTGTTCGCCGACGCACCGGGCTCGGGCCTGTACAACGTGCACGGCGAGTACCTCGCGGCCTTCGAGCGCCAGACTCGGGTGGCCCTGCGCTGGCTCGGCAACCCGGGCACCTTCCAGCACTGCTTCGCCGCCGTGAGCCGCGCCCGCGAGCCGGCCTTCACCCTCGAGTTCGAGAGCTACGCCCACCGGTACGCCGAGGTCGGCATCCCGGTCCACCGCCCCGCCGAGCTGCAGCCGGTCTACCCGTGGTGGGTCGCCTGGCGCGAGGAGACCTCCTCGGAGTCGACGATGGCCTACGTCCGTACCGCGCTCGAGACCTCGGAAGCACGCGGTTGGCTCCAGCCGGGGAATGTCGGCCAGGCCCCGCTGTGGTTGCCGTCTGACGACCCGGGGCTGCTCGAGCAGCTGCCGGTCTAGGGCTCCTGCAACACCTACGTTGCCCGGAATCGCGCCGTCCGACGTCGGGCCCGGCGCATCAGGCGGGGCCGCACGTCACCGTCCCAGAGGGCGGTACCGGAGGAGTACGACACCGTTGCCGAATCGGCGTTCATCGATGAGCTCGAGGTCGGCGCGCGCGTCGGTCGGCAGGGCCGGCTTTCCCCCACCGAGGACAGTGGGCAAGACGTACAGCTGGCACTCGTCGACCAGCCCGGCCTTGAGTGCCTGGGACGCGAGGTTCGCACCCCCTACGGTGATGTCGCTGCTGGCCGCGGCCTTCAGTTCGCGCACTGCGGTGGGGTCGAAGTGGCGTTCGATTCGGGTGTTGGCGGTCGACGCGGCGGTCAGCGTCGTGGAGTAGACGACCTTGTTCGCGCTCTGCCAGGCGGTCGCGAACTCGGCCATGAGGTCGGACTGTGCCGCCAGCGTGGCGTCGGTCTCCCACACGGCCATCGATTCGTACAGGCGCCGCCCGTAGAGGAACGTGCCCACGGACTGCAGGAGGTCGGTGTGGGACCGGAACACCTCGTCGTCCACCGGGAAGAAGTCGATGCCGCCACGCTCGTCCTCGATGTAGCCGTCCAGACTCATGTTGGTCACGTAGATCAGCTTGGTCATGCCACGACATCTTCACCGAAGACGAGCTCACGCGGCGTGTCGGACACGCGACACGCCTCACTCGAGAGGATTCGCACGCAGGAACCGCACCTCCTCCATGTCGAGGCGAGCCTGCACCCGGCGCAGCACGATGTCGTCGATCCGCTGCTCGTCGCGCAGCTCGAGAAGCGCCTCGCGCCGCCGGCTGATGAGAGCGACGGAGAGGCTCGTGTACTGGTCGTCGTGCTGGACGATGGGATCGCCTTCTGCACCGCCGCCGCCAGCAGCTTGCGCTGCTTGTCCAGCTCGTGACGCACTCGCTCGACCACCCTCTCGCCGCTGCCGAGCTCGGCGGCCGTGGTGTCGAGGGCCTCGATCGCAGCGTCGAGCGTGTACTCGTCGGCGTACTGGAGCTCCTCGTCGACCGAGGTGTCCGCGTCGAGACGACGTCAACGGCGCAGGGCTCGAACGCCTTGGTCGCGGGCAACCATGCCACCACTCTGGTCGTTCGGTCGCGGGTAGCGTGGCTTGGGTGATGGATGTGCGTGACCTCGCTCTTCCTGTCATCTGCGCACCCATGGCAGGTGGTCCCTCCACCGCTGCGCTCGCCGTGGCTGTTTCCGACGCCGGTGGGCTTGGATTCTTGGCCGCCGGCTACAAGAACACGGACGCGGTGGCCACCGAGATGGCGACGGTGAGGGCGACCTCGACCGCGCCGTTCGGTGTGAACTTGTTTGTGGTCGAGCCCTACATCGAGCCTGACCAGCCCGACATGGCGAAGGTCGATGCCTACCGCCGTACGCTGGAACCGGAGGCAACTCACTTCGATATCGAGCTGGGCGAAGCGCGCTGGGACGACGACTACTGGCAGGCGAAGATCGACCTGGTGCTCGACCTGCGGCCGGACGTGGTCTCGTTCACCTTTGCATGCCCGAGCGCTGAGGTGCTGCGTCAGGTGGCCACCAGCGGGGTGCTGTCGATGGTCACCGTCACCTCCGTGGCCGAGGCCCGGGTGGCAGTCGACCGCGGCGCCGCTTCGCTCTCGGTCCAGGGTCCGAACGCAGGCGGCCACCGAGGCACGTGGGACCTGGAAGCGCCTCCGAACAAGACACCATTGCTCGATCTCGTGTCCGCCGTGTCAGCGGCGGTCGACGTGCCGGTGGTCGCCGGGGGCGGTATTCACGACGCGGCTGGGCTGCAATCGCTGAGGCGCGCAGGTGCGGCCGCAGCCCAGATCGGCACCGCGTACCTCCTCGCGGAGGAGGCAGGTACGAACCCGACCCACCGAGCCGCATTGGACGACTCGGCATTCACCGAGACCGCCATCACTCGCGCGTACACCGGCCGATGGGCACGCGGCCTCGCCAACCGGTTCATCGCTACACACGCGGACGCCCCCGCAGGATATCCCCACCTGCACCACCTGACGTCCCCACTCAGGCGAGCGGCTGCTGCCGCTGGCGATACGGACGTCGCCCACATGTGGGCAGGCACCGGTCACGTCCACACCCGGGCGTCCACAGCCATGGAAATCACCCACTCGCTCGCTCTCTAGGCAACGCGGCCGCCGCCCCGTCAGGAAGATGCGCGGACGCCGGCAGGCTGAGGCAGGCGAACGATGCACTGATCGCATCGAACCGGCCCCTGCGCCTACTCGGCGATGGCCTCCAAGATGCGCAGGGGCCCGGGGGTGTCGGTCACGATCCAGGTGGCGAAGCCGGCCTCCTTCAGGAGGCTTCCGAGTTGTTCTTCGGTCCGCTCGCGTCCGCCGGTGAAGGCCAACATGATCACGTCCAGGGTGTGTCCCCGGGGGTCAGCTTCGACACCCATCAGGATGTTCTCGATGATCAGCACGCGGGCACCGGGCGAGGCCGAGCGATGGACGGCTCTCAAGATGGCGACGGCCTCTGCGTCCCGCCAGTCATGGATCACCTCCATCAGGACGTAGGCGTCGGCGGGTGGCAGCGGATCGACGAAGAAGTCGCCCCGTTGGGCGGAGAGCCGGTGGAGATCGAGGTCAAGCGACTCGATCACGTGAGGAAGGTCGAACAGGATGCCTTCGGCGGTGGGGACAGCGTCCAGCACGGCACGAAGCAGATGCCCGCGGCCACCACCGATGTCAGCGATCGTGTCGAAGCGGGCGAAGTCGTAGGCGCCGAGGACGGCGGCGATGTCGGCGGCGGCCTTGGCCGTCATGGCCTGCCCGAAGATCTCTGCTTCTCGGGGATGCCCTCGCAGGTAGGGCCAGAGCCCCCCGGCCTCGACGACCTCCATGGCGGGCGAGCCCGTGACGACTGAGTGCTCGAGGTGGTCGAAGGTGGCGCGGATGGCTGGCAGTCCCATCATCCGGGCGAAGGCGCGCATGGACCTCGGGTGGTCGCTGACCAGGAGGCGGGAGGCCTCCGTATGTCGGTAGCCCGCAGCGTCCGACTCGAAGATCCCGAACGTCATGAGTAGGTGTAGAACCCGGTCGAGCCCGTCGGTGTCTGCTCCGCACGCAGCCGCCAGGTGCTCGACACCCACGGGCTCATCGCTGATCTGGTCGGCCACGCCGAGCTCGGCGATGACATGCAGCGACCGCGATGCGATGACGGCGTTCGTGAGTGTCCAGACGATCTCGTGTGGTTGTGGATCCGCCGTGAACATCGCGCGCGCCTCTCTTCGTTGTGTTCGGTCGATTCCGCCTATCCAGCAGGCGCAAACGCGTCGACCTCCAGGTCGAGGTATCGGCCGACCATGCCTCGCGAGCCGGTGATGCCGAACGCGGTGCGGTCCAGCTGCTCGGCGCGACCATGGACCCGGATCCCGTTGCCCTCGTGCGTGACGCGGTCGATCCGCACGTCGACCGGGACGGTGTACCCGTGTGTGGTCACGGTGCCATGCACCAGCAACCCGTCCGAGGTCGTCTGCATCGCGTCGGAGGCGAAGGTGATGGTCGGGTACCTGTCGACGTCGAGCAGAGAGGCGGCGCGCACGTCCTTGTCACGCTTCGCGTTGCCGGAGGCGAAGCTGGCAGCGGCGACGACAACGGTGACCTGGGAGGCTGCCACCTGCTCGTCGATGCGTAGCTCGCCCTCCTGAACGCTGAACGTCGCGTGGACGGTGCCCAGGCCGAACATGTGCTTGCCCGTGTAGTGCACCCGCGACCGGGTCGGGTCCAGCCGGTACTGCCCCGGCGCGATGACCTCGATCGACAGAGTGTCGGTGTGGTGGGGCATCTCGTCACTTCCTTCGGACGACCGCCACGAACACAGTCGATAGAGTCTAACTCTATTGATCAGACTGCTACTTTATCGACGTGTCTGTCAAGAGGCCTTACTCATCCACCAGGCGCGAGGCGCAAGCCCGCGAAACTCGGCGCTCGATCCTCGAGGCGGCCGCCGAGCTCTTCGTCGGCAGCGGGTACGCCGCTACGACGATCCAGGCGATAGCCGATCAAGGCGGCGTGGCCGTCCAGACGGTGTACGCCGTGTTCGGCACCAAGCGCGAGCTGCTCCGGCAGCTGATCGAAAGCACGATCACCGGCGACGACGACCCCGTTGCCGTCACGGAGCGCGCCGCGGTCCAGCGCGTCGGCGCCGAACCCGACCCCCGCCGCCGTGCCGAGCTCGACGCAGCCCTGGCCCGGGTGATCATCCAACGCGTGGCACCCATCGTGCGCGTCGCGGGGGAGGCGGCAGCCTCAGACCCCGAGCTGGCCGCCATGATGCAGACGGTCAGGGCCGCACGCCGAGACGAGATGGTCGTCGCTGCTGCGATCCTGGCCGGCCCCGATGGGCTGCGCCTCGACCAGCAGGAAGCCGCCGCGACCCTCTACGTGCTCTACAGCCCCCACGTCGCCGACATGCTGATGAGGGACCACGGATGGCCCCCCGAGCGCTACGAGGCCTGGTTGGCACGCATGATCCTCGAAGCCGTCATCCGATGAATCCCGAACAGCCGGCGCAGCCGAAAGCGCAACGCCGACCGGCGAGGTGCGTGCCACCGCTGCCGCGCGTCCCCAGGCATCTTCCAGCCCAGGTCGCCGACCCGGACCGGACGCGCCACGGACCCCGCTCGGGCCCATTCCAGACACCGGGGCGGACAGGGCCACTGGCAGCGGAATGGGCTACTCGGGGCGGACGGTCGTTCTTTCGTCGGGGAGCAGCGCCGCGACCAGGGCGTCGCCGATGAACTCGCCGTACCTCTTGACTGGCCAGCCTGACTTGAGGACGAGCAGGTCGTAGAACTCTGCCGAACTGTACGTCCACAGGATGTCGGTGGCTTGGTCCAGGCTGGTCCCGGATCGCAGCCAGCCGCGCCGCTGGAGGAGGCGGGCGTTGTGACGCATCCGGGTGCGGCGCTGGGCCTCGGCCTCGGTGAGCAGCGCCGCCATGTCTGCGTCGGTGGCGGCAGCCCCGCGGACGAGCAGCATGACCGGCGCCACGTCGGGCGCGACTTCCGTGGTGAACCTCCCCCACCCTCGAAGCACGAGCTCCGGGTCGGTCTCGGTCGAGCTCATCAGGTCAGAACGCTCTGGCGCGGGTTGGGCGCCGCGGCCCTCCAGCCCGCGCTCCCAGAGCGCACGCACCAAGCCGGTCTTCCCCCCGAAAGCCTTGTAGACGGTTTCCACGGAGCTGTTCGCCTCAGCGGCAATGCGCGCCACCGTGGTGCTCGCGTAGCCATGCTCGAGGAACTGTCGACGCGCGACATCGAGGATCGTGCTCTGGGTGAGCGCAGCTCGGGCGCGACGGCGGCTCGCGTTGTAGTGCCGCTTGCTCTTGACTTCCATCGCATTCCGTTCCAATGTGGTGGATCTAATACTAGTGATTGTATCCGTTCGCGGGAGCGCCATGTCAGATGAGCTCGAGGTGGTCACGCGACTCGTCAGGGCAACCAACGAGCACGACATCGACGCGCTCGTCGACTGCTTCGCTCCGGGATACGTCAACGAGACCCCGGCCCACCCGCAGCGAGGATTTCGCGGGCGCGACCAGGTCCGCGAGAACTGGACGTCAATCTTCGCCGGCGTTCCCGACATCAGCGCTCGGGTGGTCGCAAGCATCGTCGAGAGCGGTGCCGTCTGGACCGAATGGGAGTTGAGCGGGACGAGGCGCGACGGAGCGCATCACGCGATGGCCGGCGTCATCATCTTCGGTGTCTCCCGCGGCCGCATCGACCGGGCCCGGTTCTACCTCGAGCCCGTGGAGCAGACGAGCGGCGACGTGAACGCCGCAGTGCAGCGGGCGATGCAGGCACCCACTCCATGATCCTTGTTGCGGGCGGCACCGGCACCCTGGGCCGTGAGATCGTCGCCCGGCTCAGCTCCGCGGGCCGAGACGTTCGGGTGCTGACGCGAGATGCAGCTCACGTCGCAGGTCCTGGCGTGGAGGTCGCGATCGGCGACCTGCGGGACCCATCCACCCTGACTGCCGCGGCGAAGGGCGCCTCAGTCGTCATCTCTGCGGCGCACGGCTTGCTGGGTGGCCGCGGTGCTGGTCCTGAGGAAGTCGACCGACAGGGCAACGTCAACCTCCTGCGCGCCGCGGTCGAGGCCGGCGTCGGAGCGCTTCGTGCTCCTCTCCGTGCTCGATGCTCGCCCCGACCATTCCATGTCGCTACACCGCGCGAAGTACGCCGCCGAGCAATCCCTGCATGCCAGTTCGCTGTCCTGGACAGTCCTGCGGCCGTCGTCGTACGTCGAGACCTGGATCGACATCGCCGGCGCCAAGCTCGCATCGGGCGGGCCGGCGATCGTCCTGGGCCGGGCCGTCAATCCGATCAACTTCGTCTCGGTCCGAGACGTGGCCGCCCTCGCCGCACGCGCGCTCACCGATCCGACGCTTCGCAGCCAGACCATTGACGTCACAGGTCCGGTCAACCTGACGATGGAGCAGCTGGCGCGGCACCTCGGCGCAAGCAAGGTCCGACACATCCCACGCAGCGCGCTCCGGTTCTCCTCCACGGTTCTTCCGGCGTTCGCGCCAGCCTTTGCCCGGCAGGCACGTGCGGCCCTCGTCATGGACACCACGGACATGACCGCGGACGCGAGCGCACTCCTGGCCCGGTTCCCCGAGATCGGCTGGCACTCCGGCGACCGAGATCGCACTGCAGTATCGCGCTGCCCGTGGCGGCGCCACCAAAGGCGTGATCGACACCGATGGCGACGGCACCGACTGACAGCCGCCGAGTGAAGACGGGCGTCTGTCTGCGGCGAACTGGCCTGACTTGACCTCGGAGCGGCGCAGGGAGAGCAGCCCGACGACGAGGGGAATGACGATCCAGATCATCGTGGTCGAGCCGAGCATCGCCCACTCCTTACCGGTGTTCGTGGCGCCCTCGAAGAGTTCCACCTGCGTGTAGTTCCAGTCGATCCACGGCTGCAGGTCCAGGAACCATTCCCGCACCGAGGCGAGCAGCACGAGGATGCCCGGGCAGCACGAGCGAGACCACGAAGTAGCCGACGATGGCCGCGGCCGAGGCCCTCAGCACCACGCCGAGCGTGAAGCCGATCGCCATGCCGACCAGGTTGCCGAGCACGATCTGGGGTGCGGCGGACAGCGACACGTCCCAGACGGTGTCGACGCCGGCGAGCGCGGAGCCGGCCAGGTTGCCGACGGCGCCCACCGCGAAGGCGACGGCCATCGAGCCGAGGCCCACCAGGACGGTCGCGATCGCCTTGGCGCCGATCACGCGTCCGCGGCTCGGCACCAGCGTGAACGTGGTGAGTCCGCTGCGTTGGCTCCACTCACTCGTGACGGCCAGGATCGCGATCATCGGCAGGATCACCGACATGGGGAAGCCGATCGCAGTCGCGAAGCTCTCGTAGGTGACGGCGCTGTCGGGAGCGAAGATGATGACCGCCCCGGTCGCGATGACCGACAGGACGCCGATGCTGATGAGCATCCAGAATCCCGAGCGGGTGTTGAACATCTTGCGCAGCTCGACCTTGACGAGCCGAGTGGTCGGGATGGGACGGGCGGGCCGGCGGACCGGTGCGGCCTCCGTGGTGGAGGCCGGTGGGACGATCGTGGCGGTCATGCCGCAACTCCTTCGCGTTGGGTGTCGGCAGTGAGCGACAGGAACATGTCTTCGAGCCCGGCGCCCTCGGCGGACCGGAGCTCGGTGAGGGCGATGCCGGCGGTCAGGGCCGCGGCCCCGACCCGGGCGGGGTCGGCATCGGTGCGGACCGAGCCGTCCCCGGCGAGCGTGCTGGGGATCCCGGCCTGCTCGAGTGCGTGGGCGAGGTCGCGCGGTGACGTCGAGCGGGCGAGCGTCCCGGCCGCGGCGAGGAGCTCTTCCTTGCTGCCGGACGCGACGATCTTGCCGTTGCCGATGACGACCAGGTCATCGGCGATGACCTCGATCTCGTGGAGCAGGTGTGAGGACAGCAGCACCGTGCCGCCGTGGCTGGCGAAGCCCGTCAGCAGGTCGCGCATCCACCGGATCCCGGCGGGGTCGAGTCCGTTGGCGGGCTCGTCGAGGATCGAGCACCCGGGGGTCCCCGAGGAGTGCGGTGGCGATACCGAGCCGCTGGCGCATGCCGAGGGAGTAGTTGCGCACCCGGCGCTTGGCCTCGGTGGGGGTCAGGCTCACGATCTCGAGCATCTCGTCGACCCGGGTGCGGGGCAGGCCCATGGTGTCGGCGGCGACGGTGAGGATTTCGCCTCCGGTGCGGCCGGCGTGCTGGGCAGAGGCGTCCAGCAGGACGCCCACCTCGAGGCCGGGGTTGGGGAGGTCGGCGAACCGTTCTCCGTTGATGGTCGCGGAGCCGGATGTCGGGGCGGTGAGACCGACCATCACGCGCATCGTGGTGGACTTGCCGGCGCCGTTCGGACCGAGGAAACCGGTCACGCGGCCGGGCTGGGCGGTGAAGGAGACGTTGTCGACGGCGGTGAAGCCGGCGTACCTCCGGGTCAGGGACTCAACTGTGATCATGGGCTCAACCCTCGCGGCATCGCGTCGTGCGCGTATCGGTTCGATGGCCAGTCTTGTCCTGACCGAAAGTACGGGGCCGGGGTCCGGGTCGGACTTTCGGCCGGTCCGCTGGCGGCGCTGCATCCCTACGCTGAGGTGGTGAGCAATCCACTGCGGTCCCTGCTGGAGGAACCCCGGCCCTCGGCCCCACCGGTTCGGGTATGGCGGGACTGGGCGCTGCTGGCGGTCGTGACGGTCTCCGGGGTGCTGGAGGGTGCCCTGCGTGAGGACCTGCCGCTGCCGGGGTTGTCGGTGGCGTTGACGGTGGGGCTCGCGCTCCTGGTGCTGTGGCGGCGTACCCACCCGTTCGCGGTGGTCGCCACCGTCTTCGGCGTGACCGCGGTCGTGGACATCGGGCTGATCGCGGCTGACGCACCGGCGCTCGATGTGTACACGATGGGCTTCCTCCTCGTTTTCCCCTACGCCCTCTTCCGGTGGGGTTCCGGGCGCGAGGCGGTGGCGGGTCTGGCGATCATCCTGGTCCCGGCCACCATGAGTCTCGTCGTCAGCTGGACCGGGGTGGCCGACGCAATCGCCGGGGTCGCTGTCCTGATGTCCGCCTTTGCCCTGGGTTGGGCCGTGCGTTCCCAGCACGGCGCCCGGGAACGGGGGCTCGAGCAGGTGAAGTCGGAGGAGCGGGTCCTGTTGGCGCGTGAGCTGCACGACACGGTGGCCCACCACGTCTCTGCCATCGCCATCCAGGCCCAGGCCGGGCGCGCCCTTGCTGCGACCAGCCCGTCGTCGCCGCTCGAGGCGCTGGAGGTGATCGAGGTGGAGGCGTCGCGCACGCTGGCCGAGATGCGGGCGATGGTCCGCGTGCTGCGCAACGAGGCACCCGCCGACTACGCCCCGCAGCCCGGTGTGGCCGACCTCGAGCGGCTGTCCGGGGCCTCGCCTGCCGGGCCGCGGGTGGAGGTCAGGGTCTCGGGTGACCGTGGCCGCCCTCCCGGCGGCGATCGACGCCGCTGTCTTCCGGATCGCTCAGGAGGCGGTCACCAATGCCCTGCGGCATGCCCGGAACGCCACCCTGGTCGACGTGCGAGTCGACGGCGACCGGTCGACGGTCAGCCTCGTCGTCCGCGACGACGGTGACCCGGGCGCGGGTGACCCCGCCCCAGAAGCGGGGTTCGGGCTCACCGGGATGGTGGAACGCGCACTGCTCCTGGGTGGCGCGTGCCGGGCAGGTCCCTGCCCCGGTCGCGGCTGGGCAGTCAGCGCGACACTGCCGCGGCAGGTGTCGGCGTGAGCATCCGGGTGCTGGTCGCCGACGACCAGGATCTCGTGCGGACCGGACTGCGGCTGATCCTCGGCACCCTGGACGGCATCGAGGTCGTGGGGGAGGCGCGCGACGGGCGGGAGGCGGTGCGGCTGGCCCGCGAGCTCCGTCCCGACGTGTGCCTGATGGACATCCGGATGCCCGTCCTCGACGGCGTCGAGGCGACCCGCCAGCTGGCCGGGCCGGGCGTCGAGGACCCGGTCGCGGTCGTCGTGATCACCACCTTCGACCTCGACGAGTACGTGCACGGTGCGCTGTCGGCCGGCGCCACCGGCTTCCTGCTGAAGGACGCCGGACCCGAGCTGCTCGGCGAGGCCATCCGGGCGGCCACCCGAGGTGACTCGCTCATCTCGCCCAGCATCACCCGCCGGCTGCTGTCGACGTTCGCGGGCACGGGCCGGGCAGCACCTCCCGCCCAGCCCCTCGACCCGCTCACCGAACGCGAGGAGCAGGTGCTGCTCACCATCGCGCGGGGTCGCACCAACGCAGAGATCGCCGCCGAGCTGCACATCAGCCTCAGCACCGTGAAGACCCACATCGGCAGCCTCATGGCCAAGCTCGGCGCCCGGAACCGGGTGGAGGTCGCGATGTGGGGCTACGAGACCGGCCGGGTCCGGGAGTAGAGGCCGGCCAGCTCTGCCGGCTCGGCTGCTTCCCTGGCCGTCTCACCTCGCCCGTGGGCGGATCAGCCCTCGTTGAGCACCACGGTGTCGGGGTCGGGCTCGGCGTACTCGCTCGTCTCCGGCTCCTCGCCGGTGATCGAGCGGTAGAGCTCGGTCGCCACCGCCCGCATCCCGTTGATCTTGGGGTGGAACGGCGCGGCGACCCCGGCCCGGAAGCGCGGCCCGTTGACCCATGCCCGACCCTTGGCGCACACGTCGTGGCCCTCCGAGATCGCCTCCATGTCGATGTACGACGCCCCTGCCGCCGTCGCGCCCTGGTCGAGCGAGGCGTTGAGGAGCCCCGCGATCTCGGTGACCGGGCCGAGCACCTCGGCCGAGACGCCGACGGCGTTGCAGGTGCCCTCGGTGGGCAGGATGTCGGGATAGCCCACGACGTACACGGTGGCCTCGGGCGCGGCGCTCTGGATCCGGCGGACCGCCTGCTCGATGCGACCGGCGACCCTGCGCGCGTCGGCCTTCAGCTCCTCGACCGGGCAGGCCGCGCCGTCCTGGCACCGGATGAGCGAGTCGTAGATGGCGAAGTCGTTGCCGCCGATCCCGATCGTGACCAGGTCGGTGTCCGCGGAGACCGCATCGAGCTGGGGCCCGGTGGTGTTGCCGTCGAACATCTGCATCGGGGCGTAGAGGTCCGCGGTGACGGCCGCCGAGCAGGAGACGTCGGTGTAGCTCGCGACGTCGAGCCAGTCGGCCAGGAACGCGGGGTAGTTGCTGCGCGACCTGGCGCAGCCCTGCGGGTCGGTCCGCATGGTGGTGATGAACGGGCCGGCGGAGAACGAGTCACCCAGCGCGACGTAGTCGATGTCGGACGTCACCTCGGTGTCGACCACGGCATCGGGGAGGTCGACGCCGCCGTCGGCCCCCTCGCCGGACTGGCAGCCCGTCGCCACCAGCGCGAACGCCGCCAGGAGCGCGCCCAGGCGAAGCCCGCCAGTCACTGACCGCATCATTGGGGGGCGGGGCCCTTCTGCCGGGGGGCCACGCTGAAGGTGAACCAGTCGGAGTAGAGGCCGAGGTAGGAGCGCACCGTGTCGCCGTCGACCCGGGCCGTGCCGGTGGTGCCGATGAACGCCATGTCGGTGACCCGCCCACCCCACTCGCCGTTGCCGTCGCGCGAGGTCACCTCGATGCTGGTGAGGTCGCCGATGGCCGGCCAGTGCCGCTCGATCTGGGCGTCGTCGACGGTCTCGGTCCACGTCGAGTACTTGTGGCCGGTGACGCCGTCGTAGGGGTCGGGCTGGGCCACGAGGTAGGGCATCGAGCCGGCCGACGAGTAGCCGCCGTTGCTCGCGGAGAACTGGGTGAAGGCGGGCCGCCCGTTGTAGTAGAGGCCCTGCTTGGCGGTGGCCTTGATCGCCTCGTCGGCCTCGGGGTACTCGTCGGCCACGCCGCCGTAGACCTGGCACTGGGTGGTGTCGCAGAGGTCGTAGTGGCCGGCGTTCGGGTGGGAGCGCTCGAACGCGGCGTAGGTGCGTGCGGCGACCGACTGGGCCCGGACGGCGTCGGGCGCCCACAGCGGCGGCACCTCGCGCGGCACGACGCCACGCAGGTAGGACTCCAGGCTGAGCCGGTTGACGGTCTGGCGCCGACCGTCCCGGGGGGCGACCGACTGCAGTGAGCCGCGATAGGTACGCCGCCCGCCGGGAGCGACGAGCGTCAGCTTGCCGGTCGTGGAGGTGAACTCGGCCTCGCCGGGCACCCGCTTCCAGGAGCGCCAGCGGCCGCCCTTGGTCCACTGCACCGCCGTGTCGGAGCCCTTGGCGACCAGGCGCCACTTCCTCGCGGCGAACGCCGGCACCCGCCAGGTGCGCTTGCGCTCCAGGCTCGCGACCTTCAGACCACGCTCGGCGACGACCTGGACGTCGGGGCTGGTGTCGGCGGTCAGCAGGACCCGGATCTTGCCGCCCATCGGCTCGAGGGTCGTGCCGGGGTAGTAGAACCCGACGATCTGCTGCCAGGTCAGTCCCTGCTGCGCCGCGCCGTGCGCGCCGTACTGCGACAAGCCGTTGCCGTGCCCGAAGCCGTGACCCGTCAAGGTGATGGCGGTGGCGCCCGGGGTGAGCCAGGTCTCGACCTTGCGCTGCGAGGCAGCGCTCGCCGGCAGCACCGGCAGCAGGAGCGCAGACGTGAGGATCGCGAGCAACACACGAGCAGGACGGGTACGCAGCATCAGGTCTCCCCCGAGAGATCGACGAACAGAATCACCGAGCGTACAGGCGGACGGAGAACCCGTCCCTCAGACCCGGTGCAGCCGCCGGGCGGCCTCGGCGATGGAGCCGCTCATCGAGGGGTAGACGGTGAAGGCCTGGGCCAGCTGGTCGGCGGTCAGCGACTCCGCCACGGCCACGGAGACCGGGTGGATGAGCTCGGAGGCGCGCGGCCCGACGACCACTCCCCCGACGACGATGCCGGTCCCGGGTCGGCAGAAGAGCTTCACGAAGCCGTCGCGCACGCCCTGCATCTTGGCGCGGGCGTTCCCGGCGAGCGGGAGCATCACGACCTCGGCCTCGATGTCTCCGGCGTCGACGGCCTTCTGCGACCAGCCGACCGTGGCGATCTCGGGCGAGGTGAAGACGTTGGAGGAGACCTTCTTGAGGTCGAGCGGGGAGACCGCGTCGCCCAGGAAGTGCCACATGGCGATCCGGCCCTGCATCGCCGCGACGGAGGCGAGCATCAGGACGCCCGTGCAGTCGCCGGCGGCGTAGACGCCGCGGCACGAGGTGCGCGAGACGCGATCGACCTGGATGAAGCCGCCGTCGTCGGTGACGACACCGGCCTCCTCGAGCCCGAGGTCGGCGGTGTTGGGGATCGAGCCGAGCGCCAGGATGCAGTGGCTGCCCTCGACCGTGCGGCCGTCGGTCAGGGTGACCGTGACGGTGTCGCCCTCGCGGGTCACCGACTGCATCCGTGACTGGCCCAGGACGTGCATGCCCCGACGGGTCAGCACCTCCTCGAGCACCGCGGAGGCGTCGGCGTCCTCGCCGGGCAGGACCCGGTCGCGACTGCTGACGAGCGTCACGTCGACGCCGAGCGACAAGTAGGCGTTGGCGAACTCGGCGCCGGTCACGCCGGACCCCACCACGATGAGCTTCTCCGGCACCTCGGTCAGGTCGTAGACCTGCTCCCAGGTGAGGATCCGCTCGCCGTCCGGCTGGGCGGAAGGCAGGGTGCGGGGCGCGGCACCCGTGGCCACGATGATCGCGTCGGCGCGGAGCGACTCGTCGCCCACCTCCACCGTGAGGTCGGGGCCGAGCCGGCCACGACCCTGCACGACGCGTACGCCGTCCCGGTCGAGACGGGCCGCGATGTCGGCCGACTGGTCGGCCGCGAGCTGCTTGACGCGGGCGTTGACCCTGGCCAGGTCGACCGAGATCGTCGTGGCGGCGTCGCCCTGGTGGTCGTGGAAGTTCACCCCGAGCTCCTGGGCCGACGACATGTCGGTCATCAGCTCGGAGGTCGCGATCAGGGTCTTGCTCGGCACGCAGTCGGTGAGGACCGCCGAGCCGCCGACCCCGTCGGTGTCGACGACCGTGACCTCGGCGCCCAGCTGGGCGGCGACGTGCGCGGCCTCGTAGCCACCCGGGCCGCCGCCGATGATGACGACGTGGTCGGCCATCAGAAGTTGATCATGTGGCCGGCGATGCCGTGGATGGCCTCCTTGACCGCCTCACCGAGCGTGGGGTGCGCGAAGACGTTGCGCGCGACCTCGTCGGCGGTGAGGTCCCACTGCTGGGCCATCGTCAGCACCGGCAGCAGCTCGGTGACGTTGGGGCCGATCATGTGGGCGCCGATGATCTCGTTGTGCTCGGCGTCCGCCACGACCTTGACGAAGCCGATCGGCTCGCCGAGGCCCATCGCCTTGCCGTTGGCGCTGAAGGGGAAGGACGCCGTCTTGACGTCGTAGCCCTTCTCCTTGGCCTGCGCCTCGCTGTAGCCGAACGACGCGATCTGCGGGTTGCAGTAGGTCGCCCGCGGCACGAAGTCGAAGTTGACCGGCATCGTCTCGGCGCCGTTGATGGTCTCGGCCGCGACGATGCCCATCGCCTCGGCGGCGTGGGCGAGCATCAGCTTCCCGGTGCAGTCGCCGATCGCGAACACGTTGTCGACGTTGGTGCGGCCGAAGTCGTCGATCTCGATCGCGCCGCGCTCGGAGACGCTGACGCCGACGTTCTCCAGGCCGTAGCCCTTCACCCGCGGGGCGAAGCCGAAGGCGGCGAGGAACTTGCCGGCCTCGAGCACCTGCTCGTCGCCTCCTGCGGCCGGGGCGACGGTGACCCTGACGCCGGAGCCGGTGTCCTCGACGCTCTTCACCGCGGTCGAGGTCAGCACCTTCACGCCGAGCTTCTTGTAGTGCTTGGCCAGCTCCTTGGAGATGTCGGCGTCCTCGGTGGGGACCATCCGGTCGAGGAACTCCACGATCGTGACGTCGACGCCGAAGTTGGCCATGACGTAGGCGAACTCGACGCCGATCGCGCCGGAGCCGCCGATGACGATCGACTCGGGGAGCTGGTCGCTGAGGATCTGCTCCTCGTAGGTCACGACGTTGTCGCTGAGCTCGACGCCCGGCACCAGCCGGACGGTCGCGCCGGCGGCGATGATCAGGTTGTCGAAGGTGTAGGCGGTCTTCTCGCCGTCCTTCTCCACGTCGATACCGGTCGCGCCGGTGAGCGTGCCCCAGCCGTCGATCTCGGTGATCTTGTTCTTCTTCATGAGGAAGTGGACGCCCTTGACGATCCCGGCACTCACGTCGCGGCTGCGCTTGTGGGTCGGGCCGAAGGACATCGTGGCGTCGCCCTCGATGCCGAACCTGGCCTTCTCGTGCTGGAGCGTGTGGGCCAGCTCGGCGTTCTTGAGGAGCGCCTTGGAGGGGATGCAGCCCACGTTGAGGCAGACACCGCCCCAGTACTTCGCCTCCACCACCGCGACGGACTGGCCGAGCTGGGAGGCGCGGATGGCGGCGACGTAGCCACCGGGGCCGGCGCCGAGGACGAGGGTGTCGAAGTGCGTGTCGGTCACGGCAACACCCTAGTTGTCCACGCTCCTGCGGGCACACCCGGAGGCGTCGGCTCGGTAGCCTGTCGTCCGTGACGCTCTACGCCGCCTACGGGACGAACCTCGATCCCGCCCGCATGAGCGAGCGCTGCCCCCATTCGATCCTCCACTCCACCGGCTGGCTGACCGGGTGGCGGCTCACCTTCGGCGGCGAGGAGCACGGCTGGGACGGCGCCCTGTCGACCATCGTGCAGGACCCGTTCGAGCAGGTCTTCGTGGCGGTCTTCGACGTCACGCCCGAGGACGAGAAGGCCCTCGACGGCTGGGAGGCCGTCGACACCGGCCTCTACCGCAAGACCAAGGTGCGGGTCTCCACCATGACCGGCGAGCTCGTCGTGTGGACCTATGTCCTCGACGCCTACGAGGGCGGCCTGCCCTCCGCGTCCTACCTCGGCGTCCTGGCCAACGCCGCCGAGGCGGCAGGCGCCCCGGCCGACTACGTCTCCGGCCTGCGCGGCCGCGCGTGCCGCTCCACGGGCCTGTGAGGACGGCGCGCGCGGGCGATACGCTCCACGCGTGACTGCTGACGCCGCCCCCAGCCCGTACGACGCCGCCTCCTCGGCCGCCGAGAAGCTCGCCGAGCTGACCGGGGTCGAGAGCCACGACATCGCCCTCGTCCTCGGCTCCGGCTGGCTGCCGGCCGTGGACGCTCTCGGTGAGGCGACCGCCGAGATCGACACCACCGACCTGCCGGGCTTCAGCGCCGCGGCCGTCGTCGGCCACAGCGGCAAGATCCGCTCGATCCGCCAGTCGACCCCGTCCGGCGACCGGAACCTGCTCGTGTTCCTGTCCCGCACCCACTTCTACGAGGGCAAGGGCGTCGCTGCCGTCGTCCACCCCGTCCGCACGGCCGCCGCCGCCGGCTGCCGCGCGATCGTGCTGACCAACGGCTGCGGTGGCCTCAAGCAGGGCTGGCAGCCCGGTCAGCCGGTGCTGATCTCCGACCACATCAACCTGACGGGCGCCAGCCCGATCGTCGGTGCCAACTTCGTCGACCTCACCGACCTCTACAGCCCGCGGCTGCGCGAGCTCTGCAGGACGATCGACCCGACCCTCGACGAGGGCGTCTACGTCCAGTTCCCCGGCCCGCACTACGAGACCCCGGCGGAGGTGCGGATGGCCGGTGTCCTCGGTGGTCACCTGGTCGGCATGAGCACCACGCTCGAGGCGATCGCCGCACGGGAGGCTGGCATGGAGATCCTCGGCATCAGCCTGGTCACCAACCTGGCGGCGGGCCTGAGCGGCGAGCCGCTCGACCACGCCGAGGTCCTCGAGGCCGGCAAGGCCGCCGCGAGCCGGATGGGCGGCCTGCTCAGCCAGGTCGTCGCGCAAGCCTGATGCGCGTCCTGGTCACCGGCGCGGCCGGCACGATCGGCCAAGTCGTCACGCTGGGTCTCTGCGACCTGGGCCACGAGGTCGTCGGCCTCGACCTGGTCCCGGAGTCGGAGGGCTTCACGGGCGACTGGCACACCGTCGACTGCGCGGACGCCGACGCGGTCATGGCCGCGTTCGCCGCCCAGTCCCTCGACGCCGTGGTGCACCTGGCCGGCATCGCCGACGAGCGCTCCCTGCCCGAGGCCCTCACCTCGCACGTCATCACCACCGCGGCACTGCTGGACGCGATGGTGGCCCACCAGGTCACGCGGCTGGTCTACGCCTCGTCCAACCACGCGGTCGGTCGCACGCCGCGACGCGAGCTCGCCTCCGAGCCGATCTCGACCGACGCCCTCCCCCGACCCGACACGTTCTACGGCGTCGCCAAGGTCGCGGCCGAGGCGCTCATGCACCTCTACGCCGACCGTTACGCCCTCGACACGGTCTCGTGCCGCATCGGCTCGTTCCTCGACGAGCCGACGACCGCGCGCGGCCTGTCCACGTGGCTCTCCCCGGCCGACGGCGTCCGCATGGTCGCGGCCGCGCTCACCGCTCCCGCACCGGGTTTCGCGGTCCTCTACGGCATCAGTGCCAACACCCGCGCCTGGTGGGACCTCGAGCCCGGGAGGCGACTGGGCTACGAACCGCAGGACGACGCCGAGGCGTACGCCGACCGCATCCCGCACCGCGACGAGGACGTCGACGAGGCCGCGCACGTCGGGGGCCCGTTCGCCCTGGAGGAGTTCTACCGCCCGGCACTGGGCGACGCACCGGCCTGAGCGGCCTTGACTTGGAGTGCACTCCAAGCAGCAGACTGGGCGGGTGACGAGCCTGACCATTGCCGAGGCGGCCGAGCGGACCGGGCTCACCGCCCACACCCTGCGCTACTACGAGCGCGACGGGCTGATGCTTCGCTCGGTCGAGCGTGCCTCGTCGGGGCACCGCCGCTACACCGATGCCGACCTTCGATGGATCCAGATGGTGACCCGGCTGCGCGCCACCGGCATGCCGATCCGCGACGTACGCCGCTACGCCGCGCTGGTGCGGGAGGGCTCCGGCAACGAGGCCGAGCGCCTGGCGTTGCTGCTCGCGCACCGCGAGGTCGTCGAGCGTCAGCTCGCCGAGGTCACCGGCCACCTGCGCGCCATCGACCACAAGATCGGTCTCTACGAGAGCGCGGTCGCACCCACCGCGTGACCGGGGTTGACTTCGAGCGCACTCCAAGGAGTTCGCTGGGCCCATGAGCACACCACTCCAGAAGCGACAGATCGGCGCCCTCGGCGTCTCCGCCCTCGGCCTCGGCTGCATGGGGATGTCGGAGTTCTACGGCACGCCCGACGAGCAGGGCGGCATCGCCACCATCCACCGCGCCCTCGACCTCGGCGTGACGTTCCTCGACACCGCCGACATGTACGGCCCCTTCACCAACGAGCAGCTCGTCGGGCGCGCGATCGCCGGACGACGCGACGAGGTGCAGCTCGCCACCAAGTTCGGCAACGAGCGCCTGCCCGACGGCACCATGCTCGGCATCAACGGACACCCCGAATACGTCCGCGCGGCCTGCGACGCCTCCCTCCAGCGCCTGGGCGTCGACCACATCGACCTCTACTACCAGCACCGCGTCGACCGGACCGTGCCGATCGAGGAGACCGTCGGCGCGATGGCCGAGCTCGTCGAGGCGGGCAAGGTACGGCACCTCGGCCTGTCCGAGGCGTCCGCCGACAACATCCGGCGCGCCCACGCGACCCACCCGATCACGGCCCTGCAGACCGAGTACTCCCTGTTCACCCGGGACCTCGAGGACGAGATCCTCCCGACGATCCGCGAGCTCGGCATCGGGCTGGTCCCCTACTCCCCGCTCGGTCGGGGCCTGCTGACCGGCGCGATCACCGCAGACGCCGGCGCGGACGGAGAGGAGGACCGGCGCCGCTCGGCGTACTTCCCCCGATTCCAGGGCGACGCGCTCGACGCCAACCTCGCGCTCGTCGACCGCGTACGCGCGCTCGCGGCCGCCAAGGGCTGCACGCCGGGTCAGCTGGCGCTGGCGTGGGTGCTGGCCCAGGGCGACGACGTCGCCCCGATCCCGGGCACCAAGCGGGTCGCCTACCTCGAGGAGAACGTGGCGGCCGCGGACGTCGTGCTCACGACGGACGACCTGGCGGCCCTCGAGGACGCCGTGCCCCGCGACGCCGTGGTCGGCGAGCGCTACGGCAACATGTCGAGCATCGACCGCTGAGCCGACGGCTCAGGTCGCCGCAATGCCGACCTGACCCTCGCGGAACGCGTCGACGAACAACGCGTGGTCGTCGCGGACCGTCTCGGCGTAGGCGATGCCCCAGTCGCACACCCACGAGACGAACTCGTTGCGGCGACCCTTGAGCGAGGTGGCGATCGCCTCCTCGACCTGGAAGTCGACGAGGTCCTGCTGGCTGTCCTCGTCGGAGGCGCAGTGGATCTTCGCAGTGGCCCGGCCGAGCAGGTCGACGACCGCGCGCATGTCGTCGGGCTCGTTGATCTCCGACCAGTCGAGGTCGACCTCGTAGGGCGAGATCTCCGAGACGACGAAGCCCACCCCGTTGATCTGCGTGTGCCCGAGCAGCGGGTCGGTGTGGACCTGCAGTGCCCGCTGGCTCACCACGGTCCGATGTCCCTCGTGCTCGAAGTAGGCGTCGACCTCGGCGGTGTCCACGAAGCGGCTCAGGGCCGGGATGTTGGCCTGCTTCATGCTGAGGACCACGTCGTTGTCGAGCGCCTGGCTGTAGCCCTCGACGAGGATGTTGTACGCCGGCAGGCCGGCGCTGCCGATCCCGAAACCGGACTTGCCGACCACGTCGCGCAGCTCGTAGAACAGCTCCCGGTCGAAGCGCTTGGACTGCGGGATCGTCTCGAGGTAGTCGGCGAAGGCGGCCTCGACGCGGGTCCGCTCGGCCCGCGGGAGGCGACGGGTGCTGGAGTCCTCGGCGAAGCGTCGGGTGGACCGATCCAGCACCGTCACGTCGTCGAGCAGGTCGGCGCGACGCATCGACCGGGCGACCTCGAGCGCGGTCAGCACCGGGCCGTGCGCGGTGTCGAGGCGGATCTCGAAGTCCTGGTCGTCCTCGGTCCCGGTGTAGTGGTTGACCTGGGCGAGGTAGGAGCGGAGGTAGCGGCTGATCAGCTTGCGGATGGCGTCCTCGGGCAGCGCCTTCTGCCACCCCACCAGGGCGAGGCTGCCGGCGAAGCGCTGGAGGTCCCAGGTGAAGCGGCCGACGTAGGCCTCGTCGAAGTCGTTGATGTCGAAGGTCAGCCGACCGTCGGAGTTGAGGTAGGTGCCGAAGTTCTCCACGTGCAGGTCACCGTGGATCCAGATCCGGTCCGCACCGTGGTGGGCCCAGTCGTCCTTCTCCGCGGTCACGTCGTTGTAGAAGAGGCACGCCGAGCCGCGGTAGAACGCGTGCGGGTCGCTGGCCATCTTGCGGTACTTGGCGCGGAAGGCGGCCGGGTCCGCCCGCATCAGCGGGGCGAACGCGTCGCGCAGCACCTCCACGATCACCTGGGTGCGCTTCGAGGTGGACTTCGGCGTGGACATGGGCGCCACCCTAGGCGGGTCTCGCTGGACCGTCACCCGTGCGCAAGGCGCCGTGCGGCTAGGTTTGGGTCATGGCAACCACACAACTCGGAGACAACACCGTCAACACCGTCGGCGAGCTTCCCGCGGTCGGCTCGCAGGCACCCGGCTGGGACCTGGTGGGACTGAAGTTCCAGCAGGTCACCGACGCCGACACCGCGGGCAAGCGCGTGGTCCTCAACATCTTCCCCAGCATCGACACCGGCGTGTGCCAGGCGAGCGTGCGCAAGTTCAACGAGCTCGCCGCCGGCCTCGACAACACCCAGGTCGTCAACGTGTCGGTGGACCTGCCGTTGGCGCTTGCCCGCTTCTGCGGTGCCGAGGGCATCGAGGGCGTCGAGGTCGGCTCGGCTTTCCGCTCCTCCTTCGGGCAGGACTACGGCATCACGATGGCCGACGGTGGCTGGCAGGGCATGCTTGCCCGTTCGGTCGTCGTGCTCGACACGGACCGCACCGTCCTCCACACCCAGATCACGGAGACGATCGGCACCGAGCCCGACTACGACGCCGCGGTCGCCGCCCTGTCCTGACGCCCGACCTCGCGATCGGTCACGAGCGGCCGGCCAGCCACTCGTGCTCGATCGTGGGGAGGACCTCCGCCTCCAGCAACCGGGCAGCCAGCTCCCGGTCGCCCATGGCAGCCAGGAAGAACATCGGCACGGTGAGGCCGTGGCCGGGACGGTGCACGACCTCGATCGGGTCGCCCGGCTCGATCACGCCTGCCTCGGCGACCGCGAGGTAGGCGCCCACCCGCTCCCGCTCGGTGAAGCGCTTCACCCAGCGCTTCTCGCCCATGTGGGCCGCGAAGGTGGCGCACGGGACACGCGGGCCGCAGACTTCGAGCAACGCCGTACCGACTCGCCACTGCTCACCGATCTCGGCAGCGTCGACGTCGAGGCCGACGGTGGTGAGGTTCTCACCGAACATCCCGTTGCCCAGCTCGCGGTCGAGCTCGCGCTCCCACCAGTCGAGCTCCTCGCGGGCGAAGGCGTAGACCGCCTGGGTCTCGCCGCCGTGGTGCTTGCTCGAACCGATCCGGTCGCCCACCACCCCGCTGCCGAGCCCGCCGCGCTTGGGGCCGGGGTCGCGGACCTCGATCCGGTCGACCGGGCGCTTGTTGATGCCGCTGCCGTTGGCGCGGCGGAGGCCGGGCACGGGCTGCAGCTCGCCGGCGTTGACGGACAGGACGGTCGCTCTCACCCGACTCACGCTAGCCGGGACGCAGGCGTCCTCTAGGGTCGGCCCATGGCAGATCGGGTGGCGGTGTACATCGATTTCGACAACGTCGTGATCTCGCGCTACGACCACGTCCACGGCGACGGCGCCTGGCGCGCAGACGGCGCCCGGTCGCACACGATGAACGCCCAGTCGGCGGATCCGATCGACGTGAGGCTCGCCGAGGCCAAGGTCGACCTCCGCGCGATCATCGACTACGCCACGTCGTACGGCGTGGTCGGCATGACGCGGGCCTATGCCGACTGGTCGGTGCCCGCCAACGCTGCCTACCGCAAGGACCTGGTCGAGCGTGCGGTCGACCTGGTGCAGCTGTTCGCCGCATCGGGCACCAAGAACGGTGCCGACATCAGGCTGGCGGTCGACGCCGTCGAGGACCTGCTCCGGCACCCGGACATCACCCACGTGGCGCTGGTCGCCGGCGACTCCGACTACGTGCCGCTCGCCCAGCGCTGCAAGCGCCTCGGCCGCTACGTCGTGGGGATCGGCATGGCCGGGTCGACCAGTCACGCCCTGGTGAGCGCCTGTGA
Organism: uncultured Actinomycetota bacterium; assembly: GCA_963778975.1. GTDB lineage: Bacteria > Actinomycetota > Actinomycetes > Propionibacteriales > Nocardioidaceae > Nocardioides. The sequence continues at coordinate 58,532 of CAVZWM010000036.1, read as the reverse complement.
CGAGTTCGAGAGGTACGAGAAGCTCCCCGGCGTGCCGCAGAAGGTCGCCCCACCGGCGGCGACCGCTGGCAAGAAGGCGGCGACCTCCGCCAGGACTCCTGATGTGGCACCCGACGAAGCGCCCCATGACGCACCGGTCGTGAAGACCACCAAGAAGGCCACCACGCGGAAGGCCACGGCCAAGGCGACCGCCAAGAAGGTGCAGGCGGCGCCCTCCGAACCCCAGGAGCTGGTGGATGCCACCTCGCTGCTCGAGCGCGCCGTCCGGGTGGGGCTCCAGAAGAGCGATGACGAGTGGATCCACGCGGCCGGCGTGAAGAGCCAGATGCAGCGGATGAGCCCGGCCTTCAAGGAGAAGTCGCTCGGCTTCACGTCGTTCAAGGCGTTCGTCGAGTCACGATCCGGCGTCGTCGAGTCGAAGGTCAACAAGAACGGGCAGGTCCTCGTCCGCCTCCGCTAGGACCGGGCCGCTCACTCGCCGGTGTGGCACACCGCCTCGACGTTGTTGCCCTCGGTGTCGCGGACGAAGGCGCCGAAGTAGGCCGCGTGGTACTCCGGCCACAGGCGCGGCTCGTGGAGCGACTCGGCTCCCGCGGCCACGGCCTCGGCGTGCCAGGCACGTACGGTCGCCGCGTCCGGAGCACGGAAGGCGACGTGCACCTCCCGGTTGGGGCCGACGCCCTCGAAGGTGCTGATCCAGAAGTCGGGACCCTCGGTGCCGTAGCCGATGGCCACGCCGACATCCATGATCCGGCGGTGCCCCAGGACGGCCAGCGTCCGGTCGTAGAACGCCGCCGCGCGCGCGAGGTCGGTGCAGTTGATGCCCAGGTGATCGATCATGTGCCGATCCTGTCAGCGCCCACCGACAGGGGCGAGTGCCACGGACTACCGTGCGCACATGAGCGAACCGATCGACCTCCTGTTGGACCGTGCCCGCGCCTGGGCAGCCGAGGACCCCGACGAGCAGACCCGGGCCGAGCTGGAGGCGCTGATCGCCACCGCCGAGGCGGGCGGCGAGACGGACCTCGCCGACCGCTTCGCCGGGACGCTCGAGTTCGGCACGGCCGGGCTGCGCGGCGCCCTGGGTGCCGGACCCAACCGGATGAACCGCGTCGTGGTCACCCGTGCCGCGGCCGGGCTGGCCGCCTACCTGAAGGACACCGGCCACGCGGGCGGCAGCGTCGTGATCGGCTTCGACGCGCGGCACAACTCCGACGCGTTCGCCCGCGACACCGCCGAGATCATGACCGGCGCCGGGCTCAAGGCCCTCGTCATGCCGCGCCCCCTGCCCACTCCCCTGCTCGCCTTCGCCATCAGGGAGCTCGGCTGCGCCGCGGGCGTCATGGTCACCGCCAGCCACAACCCGCCCCAGGACAACGGCTACAAGGTCTACCTCGGCGACGGCAGCCAGATCGTCCCGCCCGCCGACGAGGAGATCGCCGCGCGCATCGCCGCAGTCGGGACGATCGCCGACCTGCCCCGTGGCACCACCGGCAAGGTCGTCAGCGAGCAGATCGTCGACCGCTACCTCGACACCGTCGCCGGCCTCGCCGGGGACGGCCCCCGCGACCTCGCGATCGTCTACACGCCGCTGCACGGGGTGGGCGGCACGACCGTGGCGCAGGTCCTCGAGACGGCCGGCTTCGACGCCCCCCACATCGTGGAGCAGCAGGAGCACCCGGACCCCGAGTTCCCCACCGTCGCCTTCCCCAACCCCGAGGAACCCGGCGCGATGGACCTCGCCATGGCCCTCGCCGAGCGGCACCACGCGGACATCGTCGTGGCCAACGACCCCGACGCCGACCGGTGCGCGGTCGCCGTACCCGGTCCGCACGGGTGGCGGATGCTGCGCGGCGACGAGGTCGGCGCCCTGCTCGCCCACCACCTGATCCGGCGCGGGGCCACCGGCACGTACGCCAACTCGATCGTCTCCTCCAGCCTGCTCGGCAAGATGGCGAAGGCGGCAGGCCAGCCCCACGAGGAGACGCTGACGGGCTTCAAGTGGATCGGCCGCGTCGAGGACCTGGCGTTCGGCTACGAGGAGGCGCTCGGCTACTGCTGCGACCCCGAGCACGTCCGGGACAAGGACGGCGTCTCGGCGCTGATGCTGGTCTGCGAGCTCGCGGCGGAGGCCAAGGCCGAGGGCCGCGGCCTCATCGACATCCTCGACGACATCGCGCACGTCCACGGCCTTCACGCGACCGACCAGCTGTCCGTCCGCTTCGACGACCTCGACGCGATCTCCGCGACCATGGAGCGGCTGCGCGGCGCGCCTCCCAGCACACTGGGCGGCCTCGCCGTCGAACGCGTCGACGACCTCTCCCTCGGCTCCCCCGAGCTGCCGCCCACCGACGGCCTGCGCTACACCCTGGCCGAGGGTGCCCGCGTCATCGTGCGACCGAGCGGCACCGAGCCGAAGGTGAAGTGCTACCTCGAGGTCGTCATCCCCGTGGGTGGCGATGAGGACGGCGGCGTGGACGCCGCCAGGATCTCCGCGGCCGGCCGCCTCGACGCGATCACGGGCGACCTGCGAGGCACGGTCTTCGGCGGCTGAGGCCGCTCAACGACCCGGCGATCAGTCAGGGTGGCTCCGCACCAGCGCCCAGTCGCCACCGATGCCTTCATCGCCCGGCATGAGGGGCACATCCCTCTGGCCGATCTCCCAGTTGCCATCGACCACGAGGCGGCAGGATCCGGCGGAGATCTGACAGGCCACCAGGTCACCGTCCGCCCACACGACGAACTGGTCGTCGTCGAGCCACTGCCAGAAGACGGCCTCGTACACAGGATCACCGGCAGGCAGCTCGATCGCCAAGGGGTCGTCACTACGCGGGTCGAGCAGATCCACCATCCGTTGCCCCCGCAGCTCGATGGCGTCGAAGTCGACAACGTGCCGCGCCATGCCGTCGGAGATGCCGAGGACCTCACCCGTGCTCCCCAGCACCAACGCCCGTGACACCGCGCGCGTGGCCGCGTCGTACGACCCGCTGTCGACCTCGACGGGAGCACCGCCGTCGACCGCGAACCTGAGCCACGCCTGGTCCTGGTTCACGAAGACATCGCGCCCGGCCAGACCGACGACCACCGGCTTGCCGCGACCCTGTTCGACGGGCACGGGCTCCCTCGAGACCACCCGGCGCTCGCGCGAGTCGTACACCACGAGCTCTGGCACTGCGTCGCCGCCACCGGGCTCCACCCACGCCAGCAACGAACCCGAGCTGTCCGACACCACCCACTCCTGGGGAGCCCCTGCGTCCAGCGAGGATCCGTTGTGCGTGATCGCACTCGCCCCGAAGGTCGTGCCCACCCGCTCCACGCCGGTTCCGTCCGAGAACCAGACGGCTCCTTCGAGGGTCGCCAGTGCTGCCCCGTCGTCCGTCAGGTCCAGGGCCACGAAGTCGAGCCCGGTGTCGATCTGGAGCTCACCCAGGTGCAGCACCTGCCCCTGGCCGTAGCCGAGGGGGCGCGCACCCGGCTCGGTGGTTCGCGCAGGGTCGCTCGGCCCGGCCGGTGCCACGTGCTCGTCGCGACCGGGCGCGACCAGCAGGACGGCTCCCACGACCAGCGCGAGCCCGCACACCACAGAGGTCGCGACGCGGCGCCTCCGACGCTCGAGCAGTCGTTCGCCGTGGGCCACCAGGTCCGCCGGGTCGAGGCGAGGGGGGTCCAGCGCGTCGGCGCGGGCGGCCAGCATCTGGTCGACGTCGGCGTTCACGGTCGCACCACCTCGTCCCCGGACGGCAGGGGCTCGAGGTCCCGGCCGACGCGCTCGCGCAGCCGCCTCAGGCCTCTGGAGACACTGCTCTTCACCGTTCCGATGGAGCAGCCCATCGTCTCCGCGGTCTGGGCCTCGGTCAGGTCGACGTAGTGGCGCAGGACGATCGCCGTGCGCTGTCGCGAGGGGAGCTCCAGCAGGCAGGACCACAGGGCGTCGTGGAGGACGGTGGTGTCCGTGGGGTCGGCCTGAGCGGGCTCGGCGAGGCGCTCGGCGGGACGCTCGTGGAAGCCGCGTCGCCGTCGCCAGGAGATCGCGGTCGTGACGATGACCCGCCGCGTGTACGCCTCGGCGTTGGACACGTCGTGCAGGCGGGGCCACGCCACGTAGGTCCTGGCCAGCGACTCCTGCAACAGGTCCTGCGCGAGCTGGTGGTCGCCGATGACGAGATAGGCGACGCGGAAGAGGGCAGCAGACCGCGACGCGACGAAGGAGCAGTACTCCTCCGTGTCCCGTGCCGTGGCTCGTGCCATGCGTGCCTCGATCCGCCGCTCGCGTGCTCTCTGATGATCCACCCGGTAGACGCATCGAGCGACCCGGACGGTTGAGAGGCACGCCTCAGAGGAAGAACGACCCCGAGCACCACGGCCCGGTCTAGGGTGTCCTTCATGTTCCGGACCGTCGCCGAGCTCGTGGCACCGGTCCGCGCCGTCCTCACCCTGGGCCTCGTGGCCCTCGCGTCGCTGCTGGCAGCGTCCGTGCTGGCGCCCCAGGTGTCCGCGGAGTCCGTCCTCGTGATCGCCGCGATCAGCACCGCGACCACGGCCATGCTCGGCTCACACCGGCTGGCCGCCCTGCCTGCGGCACGTCCACTGATGCTGCCCGCCAGGTGGGCGGACGAGGTGCTCCCCCACCTCGCCGGTCGCTCCACCGACGTCGACCACCACCCGCAGCGCCCGCGAGCTCCCGGACACGTCTGACCCGTCGCGCCACCCGGCGCGACCCGTCCGACCTGTCCCTTTCCTCGTCCCAGGAGCCCGCATGTCCCCGCTCGCCCCCTTCACGCACGCCCTCGCCGCGGTCCTCGCGGCCGCCCACGACGGACTCACCGCCCTCGGCGCCGACCCCGCAGCCGGCGGCACCTGGCTGCTCTGCGTGGCCGCCGTCGTCGTCACCCTCCGCCTCGCCCTCCTCCCGGTCGTCGTGCACGGCGTACGACAGGCCCACGCCGCGGCTCGCGCTCGGCCACACCTGCAGGAGCTCTCCACGCGCCTCGGCCCGCGTCCCGACCGCGACAGCCTGCGCCAGCACCTCGAGGAGCGGCGCCAGGTGTCCGCCGAGCACGGTGTCAGCCGGCTGGGCTGCCTGCCGCTGCTGCTCCAGATGCCCGTCTGGCTGGCGCTCTACCACCTGATCTCCGACGTCGCGTCGGGGACGGCGGTGGGTGCGATGGGTCCCGGGCTCGTCTCGTCCCTGGGCGCCGCATCGGTCATGGGCGTGACCCTGGCCGGCAGCGGCTACGTCGGGAGCGGAGCCGCGCACCTCGCCGTCGTCGCCGGGCTGGCCGTCACGGCCGCCTCACTGTCGTACGTCACCCAGCGCTACGTCGTGGCGTCCAACACCGTCACGGAGGGCCTGCCGGAGGCGATGGCCACCGCGCAGCGGGTGATGCCCGCGCTCTCCGCCGTCGGCATGCTCGTGGCCGGGGGCGTCGTCCCGGTGGCCCTGCTCGCCTACTGGGTGTGCAACTCGGCGTGGACGCTGGGCCAGTCCGCGGCCGTCGCCCACTGGTTCCCCACCCCCGGGACGGCGGCGTACGCCCGACGCGTGGGCTAGGGAGTGAGGACGAGGTTGCCGACCTTGCGACCGGAGTCGACGATGCGGTGCGCCTCGACGATGTCGCCCAGCGGCAGGGTGCGGTCGACCACCGCCCTCACCTCGCCGGCGGCGATCCGCTCGAGCAGCCACGCGAAGTCGGCCGGGTCCTCCGAGGAGACCCCGGCCTTGACGTTGCCGCGCGCCAGGATCGTGTCGCCGAGCCCGGCCACCGCGAGCAGCAGGGTGCCGCCCGGTGCGAGGAGGCGCGGCCCCGTGCGCCGGTCCAGGTTGCCGACGGTGTCCAGCACCACGTCGTACCGCTCGGGGAGATCGAGCACGGGGGTGCTGCCGTGGTCGACGACCTCGTCGGCGCCGAGGGAACGCACGAGGTCGGCGTTGCGGGCGCTGCACACGCCGGTGACGTGTGCGCCGGCCAGGTGGGCGAGCTGGACGGCCGCGCTCCCGACCGCGCCCGAGGCGCCGTTGACCAGCACCCGCCGGCCGGGGCCGACCCGGTCGCGCAGGAAGTGCCGGGCCGTGCAGCCGCCGAAGAGGATGGCCGCGGCCTGCTCGTGGCTGACCTCAGCGGGCTTGACGACGAGGCGGTCGGCGCGTACGGCGGCGAGCTCGGCGTGTGCCCCCATCCGCACGCCGGTCATGCCGCAGACCTCGTCACCGACCTGCACGCCGTCCACGCCGGGGCCGACGGCCTCCACCACTCCGGAGTAGACGACACCGAGCACGTCCTTTCGGGGCCCGCGGACGCCCAGCACCAACCGACCCGGCACCGCGAAGCCCCGCGGGAAGCGGCACCCCCGGATGCGCGCGTCGCCCGAGTTGACGGTGGTCGCCCGGACACGCACCACCACCCGCCCCTTGCCGGCGACCGGATCGGTTCGCTCGACCACCGACACCACCTCGGGCGGGCCGTACCGCTCCACCACTGCTGCCTTCACGTCGACTCCCACCGTCCGCGTCACCTTACACCTGTAAGCCTGTCGTTCGTCAGAGTAGCCTTACGCCCGTAAGTCGACCACCCCAGGAGCAGCCCGTGTCCAGACCACCCCTGTCCACGCGACGCGTGATCGACGCGGCGAGCCGGGTGGCCGACGCGGCGGGACTGAGCGGGGTGAGCATGCGCAGCGTGGGTCGCGAGCTCGACGTGGAGGCGATGTCGCTCTACCACCACGTCGCCAGCAAGGAGGCGCTGCTCGACGGCCTGGCCGACTGGGTCTTCGACCGCATCACGACCCCGTCGACCGACCGCGGGTGGCGGTCCGAGATGCAGGCGCGGGCCCACTCGGCGCGCGAGGTGCTCTCCGCCCACCCGTGGGGCCTCGGGCTCATCGAGTCGCGCCGCTCGCCGGGGCCGGCGACCCTGCGGCACCACGACGCGGTGCTCGGGTGCCTGCGCTCGGCCGGCTTCTCCGTCTCGCTGGCGGCCCATGCGTTCTCGGTCCTCGACGCCTACGTCTTCGGCTTCGTGCTCACCGAGGTCAACCTGCCCTTCGAGCCCGGCGAGGCGGCCGACGAGTTCGTCGAAGGCCTCGCGCTGGTCGCGGCCGACCACCCGCACCTGGCCGAGATGATCACCGAGCAGGTGACCGGACGGGCCTACAGCTACGGCGACGAGTTCGACTACGGGCTCGATCTGATCCTGGACGGCCTGGAGTCTCGCTTCGTCAGACCAGGATCGTGACGAGCAGGGCCACGGACGCCGCCGCGATCAGCGCGATCGGCACCCACGCCCGCTCGCGACGTACGGCGTCGGGGAGCGCCCGCTGCTCGGGCGAACCCGGCCGGATGCCGGCCGCGGTCCGCGCCTCGTCGACGAGCAGGTGGAGTCGCTCCTCGACGAAGTCGACGTACTTCACCGCGGTGGCCGGCTTGCCGTCCGCGCCCACCGCCGGCGGGCGTCGTCGTGAGGTCATCGTCTTGCGCAGGCTGCGCCCGACCGCGGTGGAGACCCAGCGCCGGTCTGCCGCGCGCACCGCCAGCACCTGGCGCACGGCCAGCTCCTCGACCGCGACCAGGCGGATCTGGATCGTCTCCAGCATGTTGCGCATCACGAGCCGCTCGTCGCGCACCCACAGTGCCGGGCGCAGCATCGCCGCCCAGGCCAGCACGCCCGCCAGGGCCGCCGTGGCCACGAGCCACAACGGGAAGCCGTCGCCGAGGTAGACCAGTCCGGTGGCAGCCACCACGCCGGCCAGGACCACGGTCATCCAGCCGGTCACCCGGCCGCTGGTGGCGTGGAATCGTTCCACCTCGTCGTCCTGCACGCGTGCCATGTTCTCCTCGTCCGGTTGGGCAGTTCTTGTCCCTCCGTGGATTGCCGGGGGCCTTCCCCACAACCCTATGCTGGGTCGGTGACGCCCACTGCCAGCTCAACGGCGAGCTCAGGGGTCTTCGACGACGTCGTGCGTTCGGACTCCTCCCTCCGCCGATTCCTCCACGGCCTGCCCGGAGTCGACCAGGTCGGCGCGGAAGCCCGCGCCGCCAGCCTCGGCACCCGGTCCATCAAGACCACCGCCAAGGCCTACGCCATCGACCTCGCCATCCGGATGGTCGACCTGACCACGCTCGAGGGCCAGGACACCCCCGGCAAGGTCCGCGCGCTCGCGTCCAAGGCGATGCGCCCCGACCCGGCCGACCCGACCTGCCCGGCCGCCGCGGCCGTCTGCGTCTACCCCGACATGGTCCCCACCGCGAAGGCGACCCTCGGCTCGAGCGGCGTCAACGTCGCGGCCGTGGCCACGGCGTTCCCGAGCGGTCGCGCGGCGATGGACATCAAGCTCGCCGACACCCGTGACGCCGTCGAGGCCGGTGCCGACGAGATCGACATGGTCATCGACCGTGGCGCCTTCCTCGCCGGCCACTACCTCCAGGTCTTCGACGAGATCGTCCAGGTCCGCGAGGCATGCGCCCGGCCCGATGGCACCAGCGCTCACCTCAAGGTGATCTTCGAGACCGGCGAGCTCCAGACCTACGACAACGTCCGCCGCGTCAGCTGGCTGGCGATGATGGCCGGTGGTCACTTCATCAAGACCTCCACCGGCAAGGTGCAGCCGGCGGCGACCCTCCCGGTCACGCTGGTCATGCTCGAGGCCGTCCGCGACTTCCGCGAGCAGACCGGCCAGATGGTCGGCGTGAAGCCCGCCGGCGGCATCAAGACCACCAAGGACGCGATCAAGTACCTCGTGATGGTCAACGAGATCGCCGGGCCCGACTGGCTGGACCCCGACTGGTTCCGCTTCGGCGCCTCCACGCTGCTCAACGACCTGCTCATGCAGCGCACCAAGATGACGACCGGTCGCTACTCCGGTCCCGACTACTTCACCCTGGACTGATTGGGATGAGCAACGTGTTCGAGTACGCCCCCGCCCCCGAGTCGCGAGCCATCGTCGACATCAAGCCGTCCTACGGCCTCTTCATCGACGGCGAGTTCGTCGACGGCGCCGGCAAGGCCTTCAAGACCATCAACCCCGCCACCGAGGAGGTGCTCGCGGAGATCGCCGAGGCCGACGAGGCCGACGTCGACGCCGCCGTGAAGGCCGCCCGCCGGGCCTACACCCGCGTGTGGTCGAAGATGTCGGGCGCCGAGCGCGCCAAGTACCTCTACCGCATCGCCCGGATCATCCAGGAGCGCGGGCGCGAGCTCGCCGTGCTGGAGTCGATCGACAACGGCAAGCCGATCAAGGAGTCGCGCGACGTCGACATCCCGGTCGTCGCGGCGCACTTCTTCTACTACGCCGGCTGGGCCGACAAGCTCGAGCACTCCGGCTACGGCTCGACCCCGCTCGGCGTGGCCGCCCAGGTCATCCCGTGGAACTTCCCGCTGCTGATGCTGGCGTGGAAGATCGCGCCGGCCCTGGCCTGCGGCAACACCGTGGTCCTCAAGCCCGCCGAGACCACCCCGCTCACGGCCCTGCTGTTCGCCGAGATCTGCCAGCAGGCCGACCTCCCGCCCGGGGTCGTCAACATCGTCACCGGCGCCGGCGACACCGGCCGCGCCCTCGTGTCCCACCCCGACGTCGACAAGGTCGCCTTCACCGGCTCCACCGAGGTCGGCAAGGCGATCGCCCGCGCCGTCGCGGGCAGCACCAAGAAGGTCACCCTCGAGCTCGGCGGCAAGGCCGCCAACATCGTCTTCGACGATGCTCCGCTCGACCAGGCCATCGAGGGCATCGTCAACGGCATCTTCTTCAACCAGGGCCACGTCTGCTGCGCGGGCTCGCGCCTGCTGGTGCAGGAGTCGGTGGCCGACGAGGTGCTCGAGCGACTCAAGCGCCGCATGTCCACCCTGCGCGATGGGCGACCCGCTCGACAAGAACACCGACGTCGGCGCCATCAACTCCGGCGAGCAGCTCGAAGGCATCCGCGAGCTGTCCGAGGTCGGCGACGCCGAGGGAGCCGAGCGCTGGGAGGTCGCCGTGCGACCTGCCGACCAAGGGCTTCTGGTTCCCGCCGACCCTCTTCACCGGCGTCTCGCAGGCCCACCGGATCGCCCGCGAGGAGATCTTCGGCCCGGTCCTGTCGGTGCTGACCTTCCGCACGCCCTCGGAGGCGGTCGAGAAGGCCAACAACACCCCCTTCGGCCTGTCCGCCGGCGTCTGGACCGACAAGGGCTCGCGCATCCTGTCCATGGCCAACCGCCTGCGCGCGGGCGTGGTCTGGGCCAACACGTTCAACAAGTTCGACCCGACCTCGCCGTTCGGCGGCTACAAGGAGTCCGGCTACGGCCGCGAGGGCGGCCGCCACGGCCTCGAGGCCTACCTCAAGGGAGCTGACGACTGATGTCGCGCATCGACGTGCGCAAGACCTACAAGCTCTACATCAACGGCGACTTCCCCCGGTCGGAGTCGGGCCGCTCCTACGTCGTCAACGACGCCAAGGGCCGGCTGCTCGCCAACGCCGCGCAGGCCTCCCGCAAGGACGCCCGCGACGCCGTCGTCGCCGCCCGCGCCGCCTTCGGTGGCTGGTCGACCAGGACCGCCTACAACCGCGCGCAGATCGTCTACCGCATCGCGGAGGTGCTGGAGGGGCGCCGCGAGCAGTTCGAGGCCGAGCTGCGCGCGTCCGAGGGCGTGTCGCCGGCCAAGGCCCGGACGTACGTCGACGCGGCGATCGACCGGCTCGTCTGGTACGCCGGCTGGGCCGACAAGATCACCCAGGTCGTCGGCAACGCCAACCCCGTCGCGGGTCCGTTCTTCAACCTGTCCACGCCCGAGCCCAGCGGCGTCATCGCCGTCGTCGCCCCCCGTGGCGCACTCCTGGGCCTCATCAGCGTGGTGGCCCCGCTCATCATCACCGGCAACACCGTGGTGGTCATCGCCAGCGAGGAGAACCCGCTGACCGCGATCACGCTCGGCGAGGTCATGGCGACCAGCGACCTGCCCGGTGGCGTGGTCAACATGCTCACCGGCTCGGTGGCCGAGATCGCGCCCTGGCTGGCGTCGCACATGGACGTCAACGGCATCGACCTGACCGGCGTCACCGACGCCGACCTCGCCGTCGAGCTGGAGGCGGCCGCGGCCGACAACCTCAAGCGCGTACGCCGCCCGGCCCCCGACACCGACTGGCTGGCCGAGCCGGCCCTGGACCGGATGACGCGGTTCCTGGAGACCAAGACGGTCTGGCACCCGATCGGCGTCTGACCTGCCCGCAGCACCGACATGACGAAGGCCCCCGGAGATCCTCCGGGGGCCTTCGTCGTGGTGGGTCGATCAGCGGTTGAGCAGGGCCGAGGCCAGCACGCCGAGGATCTCGTTGGGGTTCTTCACCAGGTAGTTCTGGCCGCCCGTCGCCGCCGCGATCTGGTCGAGCTCACCGGTGTCGGCGTCGTCGGAGATACCGATGATGATCACCTTGACCGGCTTGGCCGGGTCGCGGAGCGACTTGAGCTGGTTGACCAGCGACTCGAGCGAGAGCGAGCTGGAGTCGTCGCTGGCACCGTCGGTCATGATGACCACGGAGTTGAACCACGCCGGGTCCCACTTCTCCTGGGCGTACTTGTAGGCCGCCAGGGTCGTGTCCATGACGCCGGTGCCGCCACGGACCCGGCCGGGCAGCTCGGTCGCCACGCTGCGGACCACGTCACCGTGGGTGCCGTCCTCGCCGGCGTCGGCGTCGAGCCGGTCGAGGGTGGCGTACTCCGCGTAGGACACGCCGCCTTCGCCGCGGTTCTTGGAGAAGCCCCAGATCCCGATGCGGGCCTGGGCCGGGAAGGCATCGAGCGCCACCTGGGAGGCGGTGACCGCGAGCTGGATACGAGTGGTGTCGCCGATCGCCGTCTTCATCGAGCCGGACAGGTCGACCACGGCCAGGATGCTGGAGGGCACCGACAGCACGCGCCACTGGCGCAGCGCGTCGTCAGTCGTCTTCTGGTCGACCTTGGACAGCACCTTCGAGTCGCCCAGCCCGACACCGCCGGCGAGGGCGGCACCGTCCGGGCCCCGGAGCTCGGCGGCGGAGACGGCCTCGGTCCCGGCCTCGGAGGAGAACCAGCGGGCCAGCGCACGGCCGACGCGTGCCGAGAGGTCGCGCGAGGAGCCCATCACGTCCATGCTGCCCCGGTTGACGTCGATGATCGGGAACTGGAGCATCGGTACGCCGGTGGCGGGCGCCACGAGGGCGAGCTGGTCGTTGCTGCGTCGCGCCGCGAGGTAGGCCTGCTCGGTCACGGGGACCAGCTGGGTGCTCGTCGCGGTGATCGCGGACAGGTCGGTCGTCGCCACCGCCGCCCGCCACGGCACGCTCGCCGTAGGTCTGGGCGACCGGGACGGTCTTCTCCTCGATCGACTGGAGGGTCTCGCCGGTCTGCTTCATCTCCGAGAAGGGAGCCAGCAGCGCCAGGGCCGAGGCGCCGTCGGCGCTCGGGTCTGCCATCGCCAGGCGACCGCCCTCGAGCGCGGCGCTCCAGGCTGCGGGAGCCTGGGCGGCGGGGCCGCTGACCAGGCCCACGGGGGTCTGCGCGACGACGTCGGCGAGCACCGTGCCGGTCCAGCCGGCGGCCGCGAGCTGACCCTTCCAGGTCGGGCTGTCCGGGATCCAGATCTCGGGCATCTCGGCGTTGGGGTCACCCAGCGTGGCGACCACGTCCTTCACCGTTCCGGCGGTGAGCACGACCCGGATGCAGGGCTCGTCGGCCTGGATGGAGGCGACGGCCTCCTTGACGAGGGGCTCCATCACCGGAGCGGTGGTGAGGGTCACCTCCTCCGAGACGCAGTCGGCGGCCTCGGACTCCTCGTCACCCCCGGAGAGGACGAAGAACCCGATCACCCCGACGACGAGCAGGAGGGCGAGCCCGACCAGCAGCGGTACGTTGCCGCCGAGCCCCCGGCTGGGGGTGCTGGTGTCGGTGTCTGCGCCTTCGGGTGCAGGTGTGGTCGAGTCGTCGAGACCCATGGTTTTGCCTCCGGGAGCGTCAATTCTTGGTCTGGTTGAGGCTAGTCTCCGCGTGAATTCCGTGTGGCCGAACAGGGGAAATAAGGTGAAGCCGTGATGCGCGCCCAGGTGGTCGTCCTCGCCGGCCCCAGTGGAGCCGGAAAGTCCCGGCTCGCCGAGCGGCTGGCACTGCCGGTCCTGCGTCTGGACGACTTCTACAAGGACGGCGACGACCCGACGCTCCCCCGGATCACCCACGGCGCCAACACCGGCCTCGTCGACTGGGACGACCCGGCCTCGTGGCACCGCGAGGACGCCCTGGCGGCCCTGCGCGAGCTCTGCACGACCGGGCGCAGCGAGGTGCCGATCTACGAGATCGCGCAGAACGGGCGCTGCGGTTCCCGCGAGGTGGACCTCGGCGGCAGCCCGCGGTTCGTCGCGGAGGGGATCTTCGCCCCGGACGTCGTCGCCACCTGCCACGAGGAGGGCATGCTCGCGGCGGCGTACTGCATCACCCAGCACCCGCTCGTCACCTTCTGGCGCCGCCTCACCCGCGACCTGCGCGAGCACCGCAAGCCCCCGCTGGTGCTCGTCCGGCGAGGCTTCGCCCTGATGCTCGACCAGCAGCGGGTCGTCGGCCACGCGGTGCGCCAGGGGTGCCGCAGGGCCACCGGCGACCGGGCCTACGCCGAGCTCAGCGCGTCGTGATCCTCCGGCTGCGCCAGCCCGATCGCCGGTCCTGCGGCGCGGCCTCGCTGGTGATGGCCCGTCGGCTCGCGCACGTGCGCTACGCCGACCTGGTCACCGACCAGGCGACCTTCGACCACGAGGTGACCACGCTCCACCGACGGGTGACCTCGTTGTCGGACACCGCCGGCGGCTGGCAGGTGCCCTGGCCGCGCGTCGTCGGCACGCCGCCCTGGGCCGTCGCCCGCGAGCTGCGACTGGTCACCGGAGTCCGCTACGCCGTCCACTCCGTACGCCTCGGCGGCGCCTGGTCGCGCCTGCGGGACGCCACCCCGCAGCACCCGGCCGCGGTCTTCGTCGGTGACCGACTCCTCCCCCGCCACGTCGTGCTCGTCACGGGCGTGGCGGACGGCTCACGCGCGGACGTACGAGCCCGCGTCCGGCCTCGTCCTCGACATCCCGCGTGAGCGGTGGGAGGGCGCCCGGGTCCAGCTGGGCGGATGGGACCGGCCGTGGCTCGTCGTGGCCCCGAGGCTCAGCCGATGAGCTCGGCGTAGCCCGGCTTGACGACGGTGTTGATGATCGCCAGTCGCTCGTCGAAGGGCAGGAAGGCCGACTTCATGGCGTTGATGGTGAACCAGCGCAGGTCCTCCAGCGTGTAGTCGAACGCCTCGACCAGGCTGAACATCTCGTCGGTCATCGAGGTCTGGCTCATCAGCCGGTTGTCGGTGTTGACCGTGACCCTGAAGCGCAGCTTCGTCAGCAGCCCGATCGGGTGCTCGGCGATCGAGGCGGCCGCACCGGTCTGGATGTTGGAGGCCGGGCACATCTCCAGCGGGATGCGCTTGTCGCGGACGTACGCCGCCAGGCCGCCCAGCACGACCGAGCCGTCCTCGTTGACGGTGATGTCGTCGGCGATGCGGACGCCGTGGCCGAGCCGGTCGGCGCCGCACCACTGGATCGCCTCCCAGATCGACGGCAGCCCGAAGGCCTCCCCGGCGTGGATGGTGAAGTGGGCGTTCTCGCGCTGGAGGTACTCGAAGGCGTCGAGGTGGCGGGTGGGGGGATAGCCCGCCTCGGCGCCGGCGATGTCGAAGCCCGCGACTCCCCGGTCGCGCCACGCGATGGCGAGCTCGGCGATCTCCATCGACCGGGCCTGGTGGCGCATGGCGGTCAGCAGCTGTCGTACGACGATCCTGCCGCCCGCGGCCGCCACCCCCTGGTCGAAGCCCTCCTGCACCGCTCCCACGACCTCGTCGAGGGTGAGGCCCATGCCGACGTGCTGCTCGGGCGCGTAGCGCACCTCGGCGTAGACGACCCCGTCGGCGGCGAGGTCCTCCACGCACTCGCGGGCGACCCGCGTGATCGCCGGGCCGGACTGCATCACCGCGACGGTGTGGTCGAAGGTCTCGAGGTAGCGCACCAGCGAACCGGAGTCGGCGGACTCGACGAACCAGCGGCCGAGCGCCTCGGCGTCGGTGGCCGGGAGCTCGTGGCCGGCCTCGGCGGCGAGGTCGATGATCGTCTGCGGGCGCAGGCCGCCGTCGAGGTGGTCGTGCAGCAGCACCTTGGGCGCGGCGTGCACCTGGGCACGGGTCGGGGTGGTCACGGGGTCCATCCAACCAGTCCTAGGGTTGAGCCCATGCGCACCTTCACCAGCCTCGACGACGTCGCCGCCGCCGCCGGCTCCGAGATCGGCACCAGCGAGTGGCTCGAGATCGACCAGGCGCGGATCGACTCCTTCGCCGACGCGACCCTGGACCACCAGTGGATCCACGTCGACGTCGACGCCGCGGCGGCCGGGCCCTTCGGCACGACCATCGCGCACGGCTTCCTCACCCTGAGCCTGCTCCCCCGCTTCGCCTCGCAGGTCTTCTCGCTGGAGACCCCGGGCGCCCGTCTCAACTACGGCCTCGAGAAGGTGCGCTTCCCCCACCCGGTGCCCGTCGGCTCCCGCCTGCGCTCACACGTCCGGTTCGGCGAGGTCAAGGACCTCCCCACCGGCAAGCAGCTCATCGTCGAGCACACGGTCGAGATCGAGGGCGCGCGACAAGCCGGCCTGCGTGGCCTCGCACGTCGTGCTCCTGCTGGTCTGAGCGGCGGCCCTCGCTCAGCGCGAGAGCACGGCGCGCGCGAACACCCCGAGGATGTCCTGCGGCTGGGCCGCCAGGTAGGCATCGCCACCGGTGGCGTGCGCCATCCGCTCGAGGGACGCGAGGTCGGCGTCCTGGCTGATGGCGATCCCCACGATCCGCACCGGCCGGTCCGGGTCGCGCAGCTCGCGCAGGCGCTCCAGCAGCTGGTCCAGCCCGATCGATCCGGGG
Source organism: uncultured Actinomycetota bacterium (assembly GCA_963778975.1). Lineage (GTDB taxonomy): Bacteria > Actinomycetota > Actinomycetes > Propionibacteriales > Nocardioidaceae > Nocardioides. The sequence continues at coordinate 42,602 of CAVZWM010000036.1, read as the reverse complement.
TCGTCGTTGCGCCCGTCGGTCATGAGCACCACAGCGTTGGAGTAGTGCGGACGATAGCTCTTCACCGCCTCGCTGTAGGCAGCGAGCGCGGTGTCGTACAGGCCCGTCCCGCCGTCCGTCAGGCCCGGCATCTCACCGCGCCCACTCGCGCAGCGCATAACGCTGGGTGCGGCCGAAGCGCAGGTCGTCGAGGCGTCGGATCGGCTCCAGCACCCGCCAGTCCTGCCCGGGCCCTCCCTTGTCGATCGAGAACACCCACAGTCCGACGCGGGCGTGGTCCGGGAGGGACGACAGGCCGATCCCGGCGGCCTCGGCCAGGAGGTCCATCCGCGTGCCGGTTCCGGCGTCGAAGTCCATCGATCCCGAGGCGTCGACGACGGCCAGGATCGCCGAGGGCACCGCGAACGTCTTCCACGACATCACCGCGGACACGACTGCCTCGGCAGGCTGCGTGGGCAGGTAGGTCGACACGTCCGAGCGGGTGCCGGCACGGTGTCGGACCGTGTCCCGGGCGGAGGCCCTGCTCGACGCAGGGCCGCGCTCCCTTCCTCGCTGGCCAGGTAGTCCAGCAGGCTCTCGAGCCAGCCTGCGCGACCCGGGGGCCGCGTCCGCCCGCACGACGAGGGGGAAGTCCAGGACGGGGGCGCCCACGGCCGGCGTGAGGTCACGCAGGTGCCGCGCCGCCCCGCACGTTGCCCAGCTCCTGCTCGGTGGTCACCACGAGCCGGCGCGAGAGCGGGCTGAACATCGTCGGCCACACCTCCTGGTCGGCCCCCCGCGCGACGCCGTGCCCCGTACGTCTGGGCGAACGGCACCACCATCTGCCGCGCCTCCTCGGCGCGTGCGGCCCGTCGCACGGGCCTCGGCCTGCGGGGCCACCACGGCCAGCGCGCCGACGGTGGAGACCTGGCGGGTCGGGGACGGTGACGAGGCCGGAGACCTCCGCAGCACCCCACGAGGGAAACCGTCGGGCGTGTCGACCGCCGACCAGCAGCAACGGGGTCCGTGCGGTGCTGGGCGCCAGCATCCGCACGCGGGAACCGGTTCCGAGGTAGGCGCGGCTGAGCAGGAGTCGTGACTCCGGGATCCAGATGTCCGGCAGGGCACCACCCGTGGACACACCCAGCGCGACCTCTCCCCCGGAGCGCATGTTGGAGGCGATCCGGGTGCACTCGGGCGCGACCTCGTCGAGGGCCTTGATCACCGCGCCGTACATCTCCGGCGCGACCGTGAGGTCCACGGTGCGGTAGCGGCTGCACCCTCGTCGGCCGCGGTCCCTGTGTCGCCCTGACGTGCCCACAGCAAGTAGGACGCGGCCCCGCCGACGACCAGGCCCACGACCAGCAGGAGGACCATCAGCAGCGGCAGCGGTACCGCCGGCGCCCGATCCTCGCCCCCCTCGTTCGTGGTGTTCATGGTGACCCCCGGATCGTCCATGAAGACTTCTCTCAGACGTCCAGCAGGCTAGGCCGCTCGGGGGAGCCCGCGACCGGATCGGTCCGCGTACCCCCAGAGTTGGGGATTCAGGCGATGCGGTCGATCACCAGGTCCTGCGGCGTGTACGACGACGCGTCGGCGCTGACGTCGAAACCACCCTCGAGCGAGGCCAGCGCACGGTCGAAGCGCTCCGGCTCGTCGGTGAGCAGCGTGAACAGCGGCTGACCCTCGGTGACCTCGTCGCCCGGTCGGGCGTGCCACACCACGCCGGCCCCTGCCTGCACCGGGTCCTCCTTGCGCGCGCGTCCGGCGCCGAGGCGCCAGGCAGCCATGCCCACCGCCATCGCGTCGAGGCGGGTCAGGGTGCCGCTGGCGGGCGCAACGACGACGTGGGACTCGCGCGCCACGGGCAGGTCGGCGTCCGGGTCGCCGTCCTGGGCCCGGACCATCGCCTTCCAGGCGTCCATGGCCGAGCCGTCGGCGAGCTTGTCGGCCGGGTCGATGTCGGTGACACCGGCGCCGGCGAGCATCTCGCGGGCCAGGGCCAGGGTGAGCTCGACGACGTCGGCGGGGCCGCCGCCGGCGAGCACCTCGACCGACTCGGCGACCTCGATCGCGTTGCCGGCGGTGAAGCCGAGCGGGGTCGCCATGTCGGTGAGCAGCGCGACCGTGTGGACGCCGGCGTCCTTGCCGAGCGCGACCATCGTCTCGGCGAGCTCGCGGGCGGTGTCGATGTCCTTCATGAACGCGCCACTGCCGACCTTGACGTCGAGCACCAGCGCGCCGGTGCCCTCGGCGATCTTCTTGCTCATGATCGAGCTGGCGATCAGCGGGATCGCCTCGACGGTGCCGGTCACGTCACGCAGGGCGTAGAGCTTCTTGTCGGCCGGCGCCAGACCGTCGCCGGCCGCGCAGATGACCGCGCCGACGTCCTCGAGGATCGCGAACATCTCCTCGTTGCTCAGCGCTGCGCGCCAGCCGGGGATCGACTCGAGCTTGTCGAGGGTGCCGCCGGTGTGGCCCAGGCCGCGGCCGGAGAGCTGGGGCACGGCGACGCCGCACGCCGCGACCAGCGGGGCGAGCGGCAGGGTGATCTTGTCGCCCACGCCGCCCGTGGAGTGCTTGTCGGCGGTCGGGCGCGAGAGCGTGGAGAAGTCCATCCGCTCCCCCGACGCGATCATCGCGGCGGTCCACCGGGCGATCTCGGCGCGGTTCATCCCGTTGAGCAGGATCGCCATCGCCAGCGAGGACATCTGCTCGTCGGCCACCTCGCCGCGGGTGTAGGCGTCGATGACCCAGTCGATCTGGCTGTCGCTGAGCACCTGCTTCCCACGCTTGGCGATGATGACCTCTACTGCGTCGTGCGCCGCCATCAGCGGTCTCCTTCCACGGGGGCCACGATGGCCAGGTCGTCGGGTCCGAAGGCGTCGGGCAGCACCTCGGCCATGGTCTTGACTCCCGAGACCGTCCAGAGCTCGAGCGTGCTGCCGCCGTGCTCGAAGAGCAGCTGACGGCACCGGCCGCACGGCATGATCACGTCGCCGTCGCCGTTGACGCAGACGAAGTGGGTCAGCCGGCCCCCGCCCGTGGCATGCAGCTGGCTGACCACACCGCACTCGGCGCACAGCACGACGCCGTACGCCGCGTTCTCGACGTTGCACCCCACGACCACCCGGCCGTCGTCGGTCAGGGCCGCGGCCCCGACCGGAAAGTGCGAGTACGGCGCGTAGGCGCGGCCCATGACCTGGACCGCGGCTGCCTTGAGATCGTCCCAACTGGTCTGCTCCACCGGGACACTATGGCGCATGCGCGCGCGTCGGCCGGAAGACTTATGTCTCAACCTGATGACGGAAGTGGTGATCCTGATGACGCGGAGCACTTCTCGGGGCATCATGCTCCCCGAACCATTACCCCACCCCGGGGTCCTGAATTTGGAGGCATTTGTGACGAAGACGAGGAAGGTCGTAGCAAGCGGCCTGGTGACGCTCCTGGCGAGCGCCACCCTGGCGGCCTGCGGTGACGCGCCGGAAGAAGACACCAGCACCGGCGGCGAGAGCACCAGCGAGCCCGCTGTCAGCGACTTCCAGCCGTGCATCGTCTCCGACGCCGGTGGTTTCGACGACAAGTCGTTCAACCAGCTCGGCTACGAGGGTGCCAAGCAGGCCGCCGACGAGCTGGGCGTCGAGCTGATCGCCGTCGAGTCCAACAGCGAGAACGACTTCGGCCCCAACCTCGAGAGCCTGATCGGCGAGGGCTGCGACGTCATCGTCACGGTCGGCTTCGCGCTGGCCGCGGCCACCAAGGAGTCGGCTGCGGCCAACCCCGACGTCGAGTACGTCCTCATCGACGACTCGGCCGACGGCGGCGACGACGGTGCGACCTTCGACGGCAAGGCCGACGAGGCCAACATCAAGCCGCTCCTCTACAACACCGCCGAGGCCGCGTTCCTGGCCGGCTACGCCGCTGCTGACTACACCAAGACCGGCAAGGTCGGCACCTACGGTGGCATGCCCTTCCCGACCGTCACGATCTTCATGGACGGCTTCAAGCAGGGCGCCGAGTACTACGCCAAGGAGAACGGCAAGGACGTCGAGGTCATCGGCTGGGACGGCAAGAACGGTTCCTTCACCGGTGGCTTCGAGGCCAACGAGGCCGCGACCAGCACCGCCAAGCAGATCCTCGACCAGGACGTCGACGTGATCCTGCCGGTCGGTGGCCCGATCTACCAGGGCGCGATCACCGCGATCGAGGACTCCGGCAATGACATCGCCATGCTGGGTGTCGACGCCGACCTCTTCGAGACCGACCCGACCACCCAGCCCTACGTCATGACCTCGATCCTCAAGGGCATGAAGGTCTCGACCTACGAGGCCGTCCTGGCCGCTGGCAACGACGAGTTCGACTTCGCGCCCTACGTCGGCACGCTCGAGAACGACGGGAGTCGGCATCGCGCCGTTCCACAACTTCGAGGACAAGGTCAGCCCCGAGCTGGCCGCCGACCTGGACACGGTCAAGGCCGGCATCATCGATGGCTCCATCGAGGTCACGTCCTACCTGGGCTGATCACGACCCGCTTCACCGGGGAGGCCGACGTCTGACGTCGGCCTCCCCGCCATTTCTGCACCATCCCTGCCGATCCACCCGACCTTCACTCCCCCTAGGATGCGATGCCATGAGACTCGTCCTTCGCGGCATCACCAAGCGCTTCGGAAGCGTGGTGGCCAACGACCAGATGTCCCTCACGGTCGAGCCCGGTGAGATCCACTGCCTGCTCGGTGAGAACGGCGCCGGCAAGTCGACCCTGATGAACGTCCTCTACGGCCTCTACGAGGCCGACGAGGGCGAGATCGAGCTCGACGGCGTGGTCCAGAACTTCACCGGTCCCGGCGACGCGATGGCGGCCGGGATCGGCATGGTGCACCAGCACTTCATGCTCATCCCCGTCTTCACCGTCGCGGAGAACGTCATGCTCGGCAACGAGTCCACCGGCTTCGCCGGCACGCTGGACCTCGACGCCTCCCGCAACCGGGTCACCGAGATCTCCGAGCGTTTCGGCTTCCACGTGAATCCCGACGCCCTCGTCGAGGACCTCCCGGTGGGCGTGCAGCAGCGCGTGGAGATCATCAAGGCCCTGTCCCGCGACGCCGGGCTCCTCGTCTTCGACGAGCCCACCGCGGTGCTCACCCCGCAGGAGACCGACGAGCTGATGGACATCATGCGCCAGCTCCGCGAGGCCGGGAAGGCGATCGTCTTCATCACCCACAAGCTCCGCGAGGTCCGCGAGGTCGCCGACCGCATCACCGTCATCCGCCTCGGCAAGGTCGTCGGCGAGGCCGACCCCAGCGCCAGCAACGCCGAGCTCGCCTCGATGATGGTGGGCCGCCCGGTCGAGCTGACCGTCCACAAGGACGCCCCCAGCTCGGCGACGACGCCCTGGTGGTCAAGGACCTCCGGGTCGTCGACCCGGCCGGTCACGTCCATGTCGACGGCATCAGCTTCACCATCCGCGCCGGCGAGGTCCTCGCGGTGGCCGGCGTGCAGGGCAACGGCCAGACCGAGCTCACCGAGGCCCTCCTCGGCCTGCAGGACGACGTCACCGGCTCGATCACCCTCGACGGACAGGAGCTGGTCGGCAGGTCGACGCGCAAGATCCTCGACTCCGGCGTCGGCTTCATCCCCGAGGACCGCCAGGTCGACGGCCTGGTGCCCAACTTCACCATCGCCGAGAACCTCATGCTCAACCGCAGCTTCAAGTCGCCGTTCGTCAAGAACGGCTCCCTGCGCATCGGCGCCCTGCGCACCTTCGCGCAGGAGAAGCTGAAGGAGTACGACGTCCGCGCCCGCGACATCGACTCGCTGGCCGCCAACCTCTCCGGCGGCAACCAGCAGAAGGTGGTCGTGGCGCGCGAGCTGTCGCGCGACCTGCGCCTCCTCGTCGCCGCCCAGCCCACCCGTGGTGTCGACGTCGGCTCGATCGAGTTCATCCACAAGCAGGTCGTGGCCACCCGTGACCGTGGCATCCCGGTCCTGGTCGTGAGCACCGAGCTCGACGAGGTGGTGGCCCTGGCAGACCGCATCATGGTGCTCTACCGCGGCAAGATCGTCGGAATCGTGTCGGCCGACACCCCCCGCCAGACTCTCGGACTCATGATGACCGGCGAGCGCCCGACGGACCTGAAGGACGTGGTCGCGTGAGCGACGCAGACAAGCCCGAGCCCGTCGCCCCGCAGGCCGGCCCGGACCCCGAGCAGCCGGCGCCCGTCGAGGACGCGACCCCCACGACCGGTGACCGGTCGCGATCGGTCCTGCGCGAGATCGCCTCCGGCGACGCCCTGGCGGGCGTCCTGGCCGTGGTCCTGGCCGTTCTCGTCGGCTCGGTGATGATCGCCCTGACCGACGAGACCGTGCGCGAGACCGCCAGCTATGTCTTCGCCCGCCCCGGCGACTTCTTCACCGCCCTGTGGGAGGCCATCTGGGGTGCCTACACCGCCATGTTCCGCGGCGCGATCTACAACTACAACGTCACCGAGCCGGCCCAGCAGTGGCGGCCCCTGACCGAGACGCTCAAGTTCTCCGGGCCGCTCATCCTGGGTGGTCTCGGTGTCGGCATCGCCTTCCGCGCGTCGCTCTTCAACATCGGTGGTCGCGGCCAGATGCTGATGGCCGGCGGCGCGGCCGGGTGGGTCGGCTTCAAGCTCGACCTGCCGTTCGTCATCCACCTGCCGCTGGCGATCCTCGTCGGCATGGTCGTCGGAGCGCTGTGGGCCGGTATCGCGGGACTGCTCAAGGCCCGCACCGGGGCGCACGAGGTGATCGTGACGATCATGCTCAACTACGTCGCCTACTACCTCCTCTTCTACGCCCTCTCCCGCCAGTTCCTCCTCCAGGCACCCGGCTCGGCCAACCCGAAGTCGCTGCCGATGAAGGAGTCGGCGGTCCTGCCGAAGATCCTCGGTGACCAGTTCAACCTGCACCTCGGCTTCGTCCTGGCGCTCATCGCCGTGGGTGTCGCGTGGTGGCTGCTCAACCGCTCGACCCTGGGCTACCGCATCCGCGCCGTCGGTGAGAACCCGCACGCGGCGCGCGCCTCGGGCATCAACGTCGGTAACACCTACACCGTCGTCATGCTGATCTCCGGTGCGCTCCTCGGCCTCGCGGGCGTCAACCAGGTCCTCGGCACCGTGACGAGCGGTGTCTCGCTCGACCTGGACGCCTCGATCGGCTTCGACGCGATCACGGTCGCGTTGCTCGGTCGCTCCCGACCTCTCGGCATCCTGGCCGCCGGCCTGCTCTTCGGCGCCTTGAAGGCCGGTGGCTTCACCATGCAGACCTCCGAGAACATCTCGGTCGACCTGGTGCTGGTGGTCCAGTCGCTGATCGTCCTGTTCCTCGCCGCACCTCCCCTGGTGCGCGCGATCTTCCGGCTCCCCGCCCAGGAGGCCAAGTGAGCACCGTGACCACCACCCCCGCCGAGAGCGGCGGGCTCGCGCCAGACCCCGCAGTGGTGCCCACCAGGAGAGCCGGCGCGAGGAAGATGCCGATCCTCCTCGGCGTGATGACCGCCGGTCTCGCGGTGATCCTGCTGCGCTCGCCCCACTCCGGTGAGACGACGTTCGAGCTGGCCGCCCCCAACGACTTCATCCAGCTCCCCGACATCGTCGTGCCGTCCATGCTCACCGCGTGGCTGATGGTGGCCGTGTGTGCGGTGCTGACCGCCGAGACCGTCCGCCGGATGCTGGCCGGCCAGCGCCAGCCGGTGTGGCTGGCCGCCGTCTTCGCGGTGGCCTGGATGACCGGCTTCCTGAGCTGGGCCGCCGCCGACGAACGGATCAAGATCGTCAGCCTGCTGGGCGGTGCGGTCGCGCTGGCCGTCCCGTTGGTGTTCGGCGCCCTGGGCGGCGTGATCGGCGAACGGGCGGGCGTCGTCAACATCGCCATCGAGGGCCAGCTGCTCTTCGGTGCCTTCGCCGCCGCGATCACCGCGTCGCTGACGGGCTCCCCGTGGGCCGGGTTGCTCGCAGCGATGGTCGCCGGGGCGCTGATCGCCCTGGTGCTCGGGCTCTTCGCGATCACCTACTTCGTCGACCAGGTCATCGTGGGTGTGGTGCTCAACGTGCTGGTCATCGGACTGACCAACTTCCTGTTCCGACAGGTGCTGACACCGAACGCCGACACCCTCAACTCGCCCGACCGGTTCAAGGCGGTGCCGCTGCCGATCCTGGGCGACATCCCGCTGATCGGCCCGATCTTCTTCCGCCAGACCCCGCTCGTCTACGTCCTCTACGTCGTCGTCGCGCTCGTGGCGTTCGCCCTCTACCGCACCCGCTGGGGCCTTCGTGTCCGTGCGGTCGGGGAGCACCCGCTGGCCGCGGACACGGTCGGCATCAAGGTCAACCTCACGCGCTACCGCACGATCCTGCTGGCCGGTGCCATCGCCGGGATGGGCGGTGCCTACTTCAGCCTGGTGTCGGTGGCCGGCTTCAACCGCGAGATGACCGGCGGCGCGGGCTTCATCGCACTGGCCGCCGTCATCTTCGGCAAGTGGGACCCGATCCGGGCCACGCTGGCGGCGTTGCTCTTCGGCTTCGCCTCGAACCTGCAGGGTGTCCTGTCGGCCATCGGCTCCCCGGTGCCCAGCCAGTTCATGCTGATGCTCCCCTACCTCGTCACCATCTTCGCGGTGGCGGGACTGGTGGGCCGTTCGCGTCCGCCGGCGGCGGACGGCATCCCCTACCGAAAACAGTGACAGTCGCAGATCAGCCCGTCGCGGCCTCGAACTGCAGCGCGAGGGTGCGCTGGATCTCGAGATGGCGCGTGAGGAAGGCGCGCTCGTCCAGCCGTCGGCGACGCAGCCAGCCGGTGACCTCCTCGTTGCACTTGCTGGCGTTGCAGGAGCCACAGGCGGGTGCGATGTTGTCGAGCGTGTAGCGCCCGCCACGCGAGATGGCCAGCACGCAGTCGCGCTGCAACGGCTTGTCGGTCGCGCCGCAGTAGGCGCACCCGCCCCAGGCTGCCTGCAGCGCCGACCACTGCGCGTCCGTGAGGTCGTGCACCGCACCGTCCATGCGGCGCTTGCGCTTGCGCGCGGCCCTCGCACGACGCGTTCGGTTGACTGCCACCTGCCCAGCCTAGGGAGCAGCGAGCGCGGTGACGGCCGCTTCCGCCAGCACGCGGGCGGCGATCGGGGTGGCCGCCTCGTCGATGCGCAGGTTGCCCTGGTGGAGGTCGTACGTCGGGCCGCCGGACGTGCGGGTGCCGAGGCGGGCCATGGCGCCGGGGACCTTGTCGAGGTACCACCCGAAGTCCTCGCCGCCCAGGCTCTGCGCGGTGGTGACGTGTCCGTGCGGGCCGAGCACCCGCTCGACCGCATCGCCGAACAGCGCGGTCGAGACCGGGTGGTTGACGACCGGCGGGACCCCGCGCTGGTAGCTGACCTCGGCGCTGACGCCGTACGGCGCGACGATGGTCGTGACGATCTGCCGGATCAGGTGCTCGGCGTCGGCCCAGGCGACCGCGTCGAGCATCCGGACGGTGCCGGCGACGATCCCGGCGTGCGGGATGACGTTGGGCGCAGATCCGGCGCGGACCATGCCCCAGACGACGGAGACGCCGGCGCGCGGGTCGAGGCGGCGGCTCAGGATCGCGGGCAGCTCGGTGATGAGCTTGCCGATCGCGAAGGTCAGGTCCTCGGTCAGGTGCGGGCGGGACGTGTGGCCGCCCTTGCCGACCACCCGGACGGTCAGCGAGTCGGCGGCACCGGTCAGCGGTCCCTCGCGCAGGCCGATCCGGCCCACGTCGAGGCTGGGGTCGCAGTGCAGTCCGAAGACGTGGTCGACGTCGCGCAGCGCGCCCGCGGCGAGCAGGTGCAGCGCGCCGCCGGGCATGACCTCCTCGGCCGGCTGGAACAGCAGGCGCACCCGGCCGGGGAGCAGGCCGCGGGCGGAGACCTCGGCCAGGGCCAGCCCGGCACCGACCAGGCCCGCGGTGTGCACGTCGTGGCCGCAGGCGTGGGCGACACCGGGCACGGTGCTCTTCCACGGGTCCGTGATCAGGTCGTCGACCGGAAGGGCGTCCAGGTCGGCGCGCAGGGCGACCAGGTGGTCACCGGTGCCGATGTCGGCGATCACGCCGCCGCCGTCGAGCCGGTTCACCGACCAGCCGGAGCCGTCGAGCGCGCTGACCACGCACTCCGAGGTCCGCGCCTCGCCCCAGCTGAGCTCGGGGTGGGCGTGCAGGTCGCGGCGGAGCGCGACGAGGTCATCGGCGTACTTCTCGATGACCTCGGTGATGACGGTCGTGGCGGGCAGTTCAGGCATAACCGGTCCAGACTAGTTGGTCGGCGGGCCCCGGCAGGTCAGGTCTCGCGAGGTGGGGCGTCGTACGCCGCCAGCAGCCGGTCGGCGGCCACGCTCGCGGGGACGTCTCCCGACAGCACCCCGTCGCGGATCTCGGCGCGCACGGCCGCGACCGTGGGCGAGGACCGCAGCCGCTGGTCGAGCTCGTCGCGGACCAGCGCCCAGGTGAAGTCGAGCTGCTGCCGGGCGCGCTTGTGGGCCAGGCCGTCGGCACCGAGGTGCTCGCGGTGGGCCAACACCCGCTCCCACACCTCGTCCACGCCGTCGCCGGTCAGGGCCGAGCAGGTCACCACGGGTGGCGCCCACTCCCCCCGGCCGTGCACCAGCCGCAGCGCGCCGGCCAGCTCGCGGGCGGCGGCTCGCGCCTCCACCTCACGATCGCCGTCGGCCTTGTTGACCGCGATCACGTCGGCGATCTCGAGGATGCCCTTCTTGATGCCCTGGAGCTGGTCGCCGGTGCGGGCCAGGGTGAGGAACAGGAAGGTGTCGACCATCCCGGCGACCGTCACCTCCGACTGCCCGACGCCGACCGTCTCGACCAGCACCACGTCGTACGACGCCGCCTCGAGGACGGCCATCGCCTGCGCGGTCGCGCGTGCCACACCGCCGAGGGTGCCGGCCGACGGGGAGGGCCGGATGAAGGCCTGCGGGTCCACCGCGAGCGACGCCATCCGGGTCTTGTCGCCCAGCACCGAGCCTCCCGTGCGGACCGACGACGGGTCGACGGCGAGGACGCCGACCCGGTGGCCGGCGGCGGTGAGCCGGGTGCCGAGCACCTCGATGAAGGTGGACTTGCCGACGCCGGGGACGCCGGAGATGCCGACGCGGACCGCGGGTGGCTGGCCCAGGCCGAGGGAGGCCAGCTCGGTCAACAGCTCGCGGCCGGCCGTCCGGTGCTCACGGCGCGACGACTCGACGAGGGTGATCGCCCGCGACACGGCGGCGCGCTGGCCGGAGCGGACGCCCTCGACCAGCGCGGTGACGTCGACGGGACGCGCCATCAGGCGTGCTGCTCCCGCAGGCGCGTGAGCAGGTCGAGCGCCGAGTCGGCGATGACCGTGCCGGGCAGGAACACCGCGGCAGCGCCCATCTCGAGCAGCGTCGCGACGTCGTCGGGTGGGATCACGCCGCCGATCACGATCATGATGTCGGGACGACCCTGCTCGGCGAGCGCGGACCTGAGCGCCGGGAGGAGCGTGAGGTGGCCGGCGGCCAGGGACGAGACACCGACGATGTGCACGTCGGCGTCCACGGCCTGCTGGGCGACCTCCTCGGGCGTGGAGAAGAGCGGACCGACGTCGACGTCGAAGCCGAGGTCGGCGAAGGCGGTGACCACGACCTTCTGGCCGCGGTCGTGGCCGTCCTGGCCCATCTTGGCCACCAGGATGCGGGGGCGCCGGCCCTCCTCGGCCTCGAACTCGTCGGTCGCCCGGAGGACCTCGGCCACCTTGCCGTCCTCGCCCCGGCCGGCCTCGTCGCGGTACACGCCGCTGATCGTACGGATCACGGCCTGGTGTCGGCCCCACGGCTTCTCCATGGCATCGGAGATCTCGCCGACCGTGGCCTTGGCGCGGGCCGCGGCGACCGCGAGCTCGAGGAGGTTGCCCTCGCCGGACCCGGCGGCGTGGGTGATGGCGTCGAGCGAGCGGCGTACGTCGTCGTCGTGGCGCTCGGCGCGCAACCGCTCCAGCTTGGCGATCTGCTGGCGGTAGACGTCGTCGTTGTCGACCCGGAGCACGTCGAGCTTGTCCTCGACCGGGAGTCGGAAGGTGTTGACGCCGATGACCTTCTGCGCGCCGGAGTCGATGCGCGCCTGGGTGCGCGCCGCCGCCTCCTCGATGCGCATCTTGGGGATGCCCTGCTCGATCGCCTTGGCCATGCCGCCGGCCCGCTCGGCCTCCTGGATGTGGGCCCAGGCGCGCTCGGCGAGGTCGTGCGTGAGCTTCTCGACGTAGTAGGAGCCGGCCCACGGGTCGATGACCTCGGTCGTGCCGCTCTCCTGCTGCAGCAGGAGCTGGGTGTTGCGGGCGATGCGCGCGCTGAAGTCGGTCGGCAGCGCGATCGCCTCGTCGAGGGCGTTGGTGTGCAGCGACTGGGTGTGCCCCTGGGTCGCCGCCATCGCCTCGATGCAGGTGCGGCCGACGTTGTTGAAGACGTCCTGCGCGGTGAGCGACCAGCCGGAGGTCTGGCTGTGGGTGCGCAGCGAGCGCGACTTGGGGTTCTGCGGCTCGAACTCGCCGACCAGCCGCGACCAGATCGCGCGGGCCGCGCGCATCTTGGCGACCTCCATGAAGAAGTTCATCCCGATCGCCCAGAAGAAGGACAGCCGCGGCGCGAACTCGTCGATGGTCAGGCCCGCCTCGAGCCCGGCGCGGATGTACTCCACCCCGTCGGCCAGCGTGTACGCCAGCTCCAGGTCGGCGGTCGCCCCGGCCTCCTGCATGTGATAGCCGGAGATGGAGATCGAGTTGAAGCGCGGCATCTTCTGCGACGTGAAGGCGAAGATGTCGCTGATGATCCGCATGCTCGGCTGCGGCGGGTAGATGTAGGTGTTGCGGACCATGAACTCCTTGAGGATGTCGTTCTGGATGGTCCCGGCGAGCTGCTCGGGCTTGACGCCCTGCTCCTCCGCGGCGGCGATGTAGAGCGCCATCACCGGCAGCACGGCGCCGTTCATGGTCATCGAGACGCTCATCGTGTCGAGCGGGATGCCGTCGAAGAGGGTGCGGGTGTCATAGATCGAGTCGATCGCCACACCGGCCATGCCGACGTCGCCGCGCACGCGCGGGTGGTCGGAGTCGTAGCCGCGGTGGGTCGCCAGGTCGAAGGCGACGCTCAGCCCCTTCTGCCCGGCGGCGAGGTTGCGGCGGTAGAACGCGTTGGACTCCTCGGCGGTGGAGAAGCCGGCGTACTGCCGGATCGTCCACGGCTGGGTGGTGTACATCGTCGGGTAGGGGCCGCGCAGGAACGGCGCGATGCCCGGCCAGGTGTCCAGGCCGTCGAGGCCCTCGAGGTGCTCGGGTCCGTAGACCGGCAGCACGTCGATGCCCTCCGGGCTCGTCCACGCCCCGCCATGTTGGTCGAGCGGAGTCGAGACCCCGGATCTCGACTCCGCTCGATCACCACCCAGTTCCACGTCCGCGAAGTTCTTCGGAATGCTCATCGGCTGAGCTCCTCTCGGATCCGGGCGAGGAACGCCAACGCGTCCACCCCCATGGCACACGAGTCGTCGACGCCGCTCACGGTCCGCTCCCCCGGCTTCCCGGCCAGCACGACGTACGACGCCCCTGCCGCACGCAGCGCGGCGACCAGGGCGGCACCCCACTCGGCGTACGCCGCGTCGGTGCCGGCGAGGCACACGACGGACTGCCCGGCGTAGGACGCCGTCACCGCCTCGACGCCCTCGGTGGGTCCGGCTGCCTCGACGGCCACACCACCGGCGGCGAAGAGGTTGGTGGCGAAGGTCGCGCGCGCCGTGTGCGCCGCGACCGGTCCCATGGTCGCGAGGAAGACCGGCCGGGCCGCCGGCGTCGCGCGCATGTCCTCGTAGGGCGACCCGTAGTGCTGGACACCGCCGCCGCGCCACGGCGCGCGTTCGGGGAGCGTCTCGCCGAGGTTCGGGAACTCCGAGATGCCGGTCAGCGGGCGGGAGCGGTCGGCGATGCCCTCCCGGCGCCGGGCCGCGACGTCCTTGACCCGGTCCTTCACGCCGGCGGCGGCCTTCTCGCCGAAGCCGCCGTCGGCCTCGATCCGGCCGAGCTCCGCCCACCCGGCGACGGCGAGGTCGTCGGTGAGCTTCTCCACGGCGTACGACCCGCCGGCGGGGTCGGTGACCGCGGCGACGTGGGACTCCTCGATGAGGAGCGAGGAGGTGTTGCGGGCGATCCGGCGACCGAGGGCGTCAGGCAGGCCCAGCGGCTCGTCGAAGGGGACGACGGTGATCGCGTCGGCCCCGCCCACGCCGGCCGCGAAGGCGGCGATCGTGCCGCGCAGCATGTTGACCCACGGGTCGACGCGGCCCATCATCGCGCGGCTGGTGACGACGTGCTGGCGCTGCGCGGACTCCGCTGCTCCGGAGGCTTCGAGCACGCGCGCCCAGAGTCGGCGAGCCGCGCGCAGCTTGGCGATCGTCGGGAACTGCTCGTCGGTCGCGGCGTAGCGGAACTCGATGAGGGACGCGGCCTCGTCCACCGTGAACCCGGCCTCGGTGAGCACGCGGAGGTAGTGCACGCCGACCGCCATCGTCCAGCCGAGCTCCTGGGCCTCGCTGGCCCCGCGGTCGTGCAGTGCGGTGCCGTCGACGACCGCACCCAGGACGCCGAGGCGCTGGGCGCGGCGTACGGTCTCGACGAAGGAGTCGTCGACCGTGCGCCCGTCGTCGCCGACGCGCTCGCCGAACATCAGCGCCGTGGCCGGGTCCGCGGACAGGTTGTTGCCGGGGTGCGGGTCGTGGGGAGTGTCCTCGAGGAGCCGGGCCAGTGCCTCGGACTGCTCCGCGTCCGGGCGCTCGAGGGTGACCGGCGCCAGGTCGAGGAGGACGCCCCGCAGGGCTGTGGCCAGGTCGGTGCCGGGCTCGAGGTCGAGGTGCAGCGAGGTCGCACCGTTGTCGAGGTCGACCAATGCCGCCTCGTTGACGGCCTTCGCGTCCTCGCCGGCCAGCGGCGTACGGATGTCCCAGGCGCCGGCGCGCTCGGGTCGGCCGGTCGTGGTGAGGTCGTCGAGATCGGCCTGCCTGGCCGATGGGGGCCACCTCGATCCCGTCGAGCGTGGTGCGCGTCAGCGCCGCCCACACGTCGGCGTCGGGGGCGTCGTCGCGGAGCCGTCGCGCCTTGCGCAGCACGGCTGCGGTCGCGGCCTCCCAGGCGGTGACGTCGTAGGTGTCGTCGTCACCGACGAGCCGGAGCGAGCCCTCTGCAGGCTGAAGCTCCGCGGGTTCGTCCAGGCCACCTTCGAGGTCGGTCATGAGCGCAGGATAGGACGCGCGTCACCTCGCGGACACCGTCCGGACCTATGGGATACCTCTCACGTGGGTGCGGATCATCCCGGCGGGCCCGGGACTGCAGCCCCATGCTCCGGGTCCAGCATCGTTCCTAGCGTGGCCGCCATGACCGATGTCTTCCTCCACGTGGGGCTGGCCAAGACCGGCACCACGACCATCCAGGCGGCGCTGGAGGCGAGCGCCGGCAGGCTGGCGTCCGACGGGGTGCTCTTCCCGGGTGGCAGCCACCGCGCCCAGCGGCTGGCGGCCTACGACCTGCTCGGCCAGCGGGTGCGGGGCGAGGACGGGCGAGGTCTGGCCGGTTCGCTGCGCCGGCTGGTGGAGGTGGTGGCCGCCCACGCGGGCCGACCGTCGTGGTGTCGGAGGAGGAGCTCTCCCTGGCCCGGCCACGGCAGGTACGCCGCCTGGTCCGCGCGCTCGACGGGCACCGGGTGTTCGTGGTGATCGGGGTGCGCGACATCGCCCGCACCGTGGTCTCGGCGTGGCAGCAGACCGTCGTCAACGGTGGGACCGTCACCTGGCGGGACTTCATCGGGTCCGTGCGCGGTGAGGACGGCAGCGCCGCCCAGCGAGGGCATCTCGTTCTGGCTGCGGCACGACGTCCTCCGCGTCGTCGACACGTGGGCGTCGGCGGTTCCGGTGGAGCAGATCCGGCTGGTCACGGTGCCTGCGCGGGGGGCGGGTCCCACGACGCTGCTCGAGCGCTTCGGCCGGGCCGCGGGGCTCCCGGACGGCTGGTGCGGGTGCAGCCCGGACGTCGCGCAACGCCTCCCTGGGGGCCGCCGAGCTCGAGGTGGTGCGACGCCTCAACGAGTCGGTCGAGGGGCGGCTCAACACGAGCCAGCACCGCTTCGTGGTCGAGGCGGGCATCCGGTCGCGGCTGGTCGGGGCA
Organism: uncultured Actinomycetota bacterium; assembly: GCA_963778975.1. Taxonomy (GTDB): domain Bacteria; phylum Actinomycetota; class Actinomycetes; order Propionibacteriales; family Nocardioidaceae; genus Nocardioides. The sequence continues at coordinate 26,419 of CAVZWM010000036.1, read as the reverse complement.
GCCGGACGGTCGCTGGAGCTGCCGGCCGATCTCCTCCCGTGGGCGCGGGCGTACGGCGAGGGGCTGGTGGTCGAGCTGCAGCAGCGCGGGCTCGACGTGCACGGCGACCTGGCCGACCTGCTGCCCGCCCATCGACCCGGACGGCCACCGGTGCCGACCTCGACGAGGTGACGGACGAGGAGCTCCTGGCCGCGACGCGGGCCGCACTGGCGTCGCTCGCGCTCGACCACGGCCGACTGTTCCGTCGCTACCGGCGCGCCTTCGCCGCCCGGGAGGGGCGGCTGCCCACGGTCGCAGAGGTGGCGGGCAGCGCGGGTCGCGCCGACGGCTTCCGGTTCCGCAAGTGGGCCCTGCACCGCGCCGACCACAGCGCCCTCGCGGAGCGGGCCGCGCGCGCGTACGTCGAGCGGACCTCACGCTCCCGCACCGCCCCGTGAGCCGGCGCCCGGCCTCACTCGCGTCCGGCGACGTGGTCGACCACCAGCCGTGGCACGAGGTGGTCATCGTCACCGGTGGACCACTCCGGGAAGTCGAACACCGCGATCATCACCTGCAGCGGGTACGTCGGGGGGCCGGGGCACCGGCGTACGTCGACACCGTCCACGCTGAACGTCGCCACCTCCTCGTCCCAGTCCACCGCATAGGTGTGGAGGTCCCTCACGTCGAGGTCGAGCCGTGGGGCCGCGAAGTCCTGGGTCAGGGCCGGGTCGCGGAACGCCTTGATGCCCATGCCGACCTCGGCCGAGCCCTCACCGAGCGCGTTGCCGAAGATCTCGACCACACAGAGCTCGCCGCACTGCAGCTGCTCCTCGTCGTCCTCGAAGCCGGAGAGCCACAGCGCAGCCATCGAACGGTGCGAGACCTCCATCGCGCAGCGGATCTCGACCCGGCCCGACGACGGCAGCCAGCCCTCGAAGCGGTCCTGCTCCTCGCGGACGCGCTGCCCCTCGCGGAACCGCTGCTGGCCGCGGGCGCTGCCCACCGGGCCCGAACAGCTGCCCGACTGGATGCCGGAGACACGCAGCGGCGGCTGGTGGTCCTCGGGGCACCACAGCCCCTGGTCGACCGGGATGTCGAGGACGAGCCGGCCGTCCTCGATCCGGTGGCTCGCCCGGGTGCCGTCCCGCGAGCTCCACACGGGCAGGTAGTGGGGCAGCCAGACCGACTCGTCGAGACGCTCACCCGTGAAGTCGTCGCGGAACCCCGGCATCGCTCAGACCTCGGCCCTGCCGTCGTTGTCCTTGGTCCGCAACCCGATCTTGTTGCCGAGCCACACCAGCGGGTCGTACTTGCGGTCCGCGACGCGCTCCTTCATCGGGATGATGGCGTTGTCGGTGATCTTGATGCCCTCGGGGCACACCTCGGTGCAGCACTTGGTGATGTTGCACATCCCCAGGCCGGCCGCGCCCTGGGCCAGCTCGCGCCGGTCGTGGGTGTCGAGGGGGTGCATGTCGAGCTCGGCGAAGCGCAGGAAGAAGCGCGGCCCGCTGAAGGCGGGCTTGTTGTCCTCGTGGTCGCGCACGACGTGGCAGACGTTCTGGCAGAGGAAGCACTCGATGCACTTGCGGAACTCCTGTCCGCGCTCGACATCGATCTGCGCCATCCGTCGCTTGCCGTCGGCGTCGCGGGGCGGTGGCGAGAACGACGGCAGCTCCTTGGCCTTCTCGTAGTTGTACGAGACGTCGGTGACCAGGTCGCGGATGACCGGGAAGGTCCGCATCGGGGTCACCGTGATGACGTCGTCCTCCTGGAAGTCCGACAGGCGGCACATGCACATCAGCCGCGGCCTGCCGTTGACCTCCGCGCTGCACGACCCGCACTTGCCGGCCTTGCAGTTCCACCGCACGGCGAGGTCGCCGGCCTGGGTGGCCTGCACCCGGTGGATCGCGTCGAGCACGACCTCGCCCTCGGAGACCTCGACCGGGAAGTCCTTGATCTCCCCGCCGTCCTTGTCGCCGCGCCAGATCCGCAGCTTGAGCGTGTAACTCATGCGAAGTACCCCTTCAGCTCGTCGGGCATCTCGGGCAGCGCCTTCTCGTGCAGGTCGACCCCGGTGCCCGCGGCGTTGAGGTTCACCACGAGGTTCTTGGTGCCCCACTCCGGGTCCGGTCCGGGGAAGTCGTCGCGGGTGTGGCCGCCGCGGGACTCCTCGCGGGCGAGTGCCGCCTTGGCGATGCACTCGCTGACGACCAGCATGTTGCGCAGGTCGAGCGCGAGGTGCCAGCCGGGGTTGTACTGCCGGTGCCCCTCGACGACCATCGTCTCCGCGCGCACCTTGAACGCCTCGATCTCGCGCAGCGACTCCTCGAGCTCGGGGCCGGTCCGGATGATGCCGACGAGGTCGTTCATCGACTGCTGCAGGTCCGACTGGATCGTGTAGGGGTTCTCCCCGCCCTCGACCTCGAAGGGCGCCAGCGCGCTGGCCTGGGCGGCCTTCACGTCCGCCTCGTCCACCTGCGGTCGGCTCTCCCCGAGCGAGTCGGCGTACGCCGTCGCCGCCTCGCCGGCCCGCTTGCCGAACACCAGCAGGTCACCGAGCGAGTTGCCGCCCAGCCGGTTGGAGCCGTGCATGCCACCGGAGCACTCGCCGACGGCGTACAGGCCGGTCACGGCGCTCTCCTGGGTGTCGGCGTCGACCTCGACGCCACCCATCACGTAGTGGCAGGTCGGGCCGATCTCCATCGGCTCGGCCGTGATGTCGACGTCGGCGAGCTCCTTGAACTGGTGGTACATCGAGGGCAGCCGCTTGCGGATGAACTCCGGCGTACGACGGGACGCGATGTCGAGGTAGATGCCACCGTGCGGGGTGCCGCGGCCGGCCTTGATCTCGGAGTTGATCGCCCGCGCGACCTCGTCACGCGGCAGCAGCTCGGGGGGACGACGGTTGTTCTTCTTGTCGTCGTACCACCGGTCCGCCTCCTCGATCGTGTCCGCGGTCTCGGCCTTGAAGAACTCCGGGATGTAGTCGAACATGAAGCGCTTGCCCTCGGAGTTCTTGAGGATTCCGCCGTCACCGCGCACCGACTCGGTGACGAGCAGGCCCTTCACCGAAGGCGGCCAGACCATGCCGGTCGGGTGGAACTGCACGAACTCCATGTTGATGAGGCTGGCGCCGGCCCGCATGGCGAGCGCGTGGCCGTCGCCGGTGTACTCCCACGAGTTCGACGTGACCTTGAAGGACTTGCCGATGCCGCCGGTGGCCAGGATGACGCTGGGGGCCTCGAAGACGATGAAGCGGCCGGACTCGCGCCAGTAGGCGAAGGCGCCGGCGACCGTGTCCGCCCCGGAACCGGATGGAGCCTTGAAGACGTCGGTGACCGTGCACTCCATGAAGACGTCGATGCCGAGCGCCACGGCCCGCTGCTGCAGTGTGCGGATCATCTCCAGCCCGGTGCGGTCGCCGACGTGGGCGAGCCGGGCGTACTTGTGGCCGCCGAAGTCGCGCTGGCTGATCAGCCCGTCCTCGGTGCGGTCGAACAGCGCGCCCCAGTCCTCGAGCTCCTGCACCCGCTCGGGCGCCTCCTGGGCGTGCAGCTGGGCCATCCGCCAGTTGTTGAGCATCTTCCCGCCGCGCATGGTGTCGCGGAAGTGGACCTCCCAGTTGTCCTCGGGCCACCGGTTGCCCATCGCTGCGGCGATGCCGCCCTCGGCCATGACCGTGTGCGCCTTGCCGAGCAGCGACTTGCAGACGATGGCCGTACGCGCTCCCGACTCGTGGGCCGCGATGGCGGCGCGCAGCCCGGCGCCGCCGGCACCGATCACCACGACGTCGTAGGTGTGGCGCTCCATGCCGCCGGGGGCGTCGCCGGAGAGGGCGTTGCCGGTCATCGGGTGGCGGCCCTCGGCGGGCCCTGTCGTCTCGCTCATCAGAAGAACCTCAGGTCCTGGATCGTGCCCGTGGCGAGCAGGAAGATGTAGAGGTCGACGAGGGCGACCGAGAACAGCGAGTACCACGCCCACCTGCCGTGGCTGGTGTTGAGCCGTGACACCCAGGTCCACAGCTTGTAGCGCACCGGGTGCTTGGAGAAGTGGCGCAGTCGGCCGCCGACGACGTGGCGGCACGAGTGGCACGAGAGCGTGTAGAGCCAGATGAAGACGACGTTGATGATCATCAGCAGCGTGCCGAGGCCCATGTGGATGCCGCTGGTCTCGCCGTCGCCGACGGCGTACTGGGCCGGCATCGGTCGGAAGGCGAGGAACACGTCGAAGGTGAGCACCAGCCCGACCAGCACCGCGGCGTACCAGAAGTAGCGGTGCACGTTCTGCAGGACCAGTGGCAGCTTCGACTCACCGGAGTAGGACTGGTGCGGCTCGGCGACGCCGCACGCCGGCGGGGAGAGCCAGAACGCGCGGTAGTAGGCCTTGCGGTAGTAGTAGCAGGTCATCCGGAAGCCCAGCGGGAAGATCAGGATGATCAGCGCCGCCGACAGCGGCCACCACGCGAACGGCTGCCCGAAGTCGGACGCTCCCGCGACGCAGTCGCCCAGGCAGGGCGAGTAGAACGGCGAGAGGTAGGGCGAGGCGTAGTAGTCGCGGCCCATGAACGCGCGGACGGTGGCGTAGACGACGAACGCGGAGAACACGACGAACGTGGTCAACGGCGCCAGCCACCACCGGTCCTCGCGGAGCGTGCGCGCATCGATCCGGGCCCGGGTCGGGCTGGTCACGCCGTGATCGGTGGATGCCACTGAGTTCTCCTCCGCCTTGACAACGGGTCCGACTATGGCTGGTGCGTCACGCCAACGGAAGAGGCCGCGCCGATCCCGAGCGGCTGATTTGCGCGGACATGCGCCTTCCCGGGCGGGAACCGATCGGGCCCGACGGTGCGACAGTGAAGGTATGCAGGCATGGTCGGAGAGTCCGGACGGAGAGCTGGTCGCAGCCCTCGCCGACGACGACCTGGGCGCGCTGCGCGAGCTCTACACCCGGCACGCTCCCTGGCTCTCGGTACGCCTGTCACGGCGGTGCAGCGACCCTGACGTCGTTGCCGACGCACTCCAGGACTGCTTCACCGCTGCCTGGCGCGGCTCGGGCAGCTATCGCGGGGACGGGGAGGTGGCGGCGTGGCTGTGGGGCATCGCCGTACGACGCCTGGTGTCGCGGCTGCGCAGCCGCCCCGAGGCTGTGTTGTCCCCACTCGAGGAGTGGGACGGCGCGATCGAGCCGAGTGCCGAGGAGCGGGTGCTCCTCGGCATCGAGTACGGCGACCTCGGGGCGGCGCTCGGGCGGCTGAGCCCGGAGATGCGCGCCGTGGTCCAGGCCACTGTCCTCGACGGCCTCACCACCAAGGAGGCCGGCCAGCTCCTGGGCGTCCCCCAGAACACGGTCAAGACCCGGCTGCACCGGGCAAAGGCCCATCTGCGCCAGGACCTGGCGGGAGGCGTGACATGACATCGCATCACACCTGGCACCTCGATGAAGACCTGCTGCGCGGCTACGTCGGTGGCACCGTCGACGGGGCGCACGCCGGCTCGGTGGAACAGCACGTCCTGCGCTGCGTCGCACTGCCGGACCCGAGTCAACGCGCTGGTGACGGCGTCCGGGACAACGATGCTCGACGACGTCTGGATCCGCGTCGCAGACGACCTGCAGTCACCCCGTCCGCCCATGCCCGAGCGACTGCTGACCCGCATGGGGCTGGCGGCTGACGACGCACTGCTCCTCTGGTCCGTGCCCGCCTTCCGGGCCCCGTGGCTGGCCGCCACCGTCGCCACCCTGGCCTTCGCCACGCTCGCCGCAAGCATCAACGACCAGCGCGGCCTGCTGTTCTTCCTCGTCGTCGCCCCCCTGCTACCGGTCGCCGGCGTCGCCCTCGCCTACGGCCCCGGGCCGACCCCGCGTTCGAGGTCACCGCAGCCACGCCGTACTCCGCGCTGCGGCTGGTGCTCCTGCGCACCGTCGCGGTCCTGGCGACGACGTTGCCCCTCGCCGTCGCCGCGGGACTGCTGCTGCCCTGGACCGGTCTCGGCGTCGCCTGGCTCGCGCCGAGCCTGGCCGCGGTGGCGGCCACCCTCGCCGTGTCGACCTGGGTCACCGTCGCCCGCGCGGCCGTTGGTGTGGGCGTCGTCTGGACGACGGTCGTGGCCCTGGCCTCCGGACCGACGTACCTGTCACCCGAGGCAGCAGTGGACCTGGCGACGCTTCCGATCTACGCCGTGCTGACCTGTGCTGCCCTGGCGGTCGTGTGGATGCGCGGCGGCCATCTCACCCACTTGGGAGAATCCTCATGACCGACATCGCACTCGCCGGCGTCACCAAGAGCTACGGCAGCACCCGAGTCCTCGACAGTGTCGACCTCGAGCTCCATGCCGGGGTCACCGGCCTGCTCGGTCCCAACGGAGCAGGCAAGACGACCCTGCTCCGGATCCTCGCCACGGTCCTCGCCCCGAGCTCCGGTGACCTGCGCGTGCTGGGCAACGACCCGACGACCTCCCTCGGGCGCACCGCCTGTCGCCGCCGGCTCGGCTACCTGCCGCAGGAGACCGGCTTCCCACGAGGGTTCACTCCCTTCGCCTTCGTCAACTACGTCGCCGCCCTCAAGGAGTGGACGGATCGTGAGGCCCGCCACGACGAGGTCCGCCGAGTGCTCGACCTGGTCGGGCTCTCGGAGCTCTCGACCAAGAAGCTGCGACGCCTCTCCGGCGGGCAGCGCCACCGCGCCGCGTTGGCGCAGGCCCTCATCGGGGATCCGGACCTCCTCGTGCTCGACGAGCCCACCACCGGGCTCGATCCCGAACAGCGAGCCTCGCTGCGGCGGGTGCTCTCGGCCGCCGGCCACGACGCGGCCGTTCTTCTGGCCACCCACCAGACCGAGGACGTCGCGGCACTGTGTGAACGGGTCATCGTGCTGGACGGCGGCCGGGTGCGCTGGCAGGGCACGGTCATCGAGCTGGTGGCAACTGCCATCGGCCGGGTGTGGCTCGCTGACGAGGCGCAGCCCGGCGCGCTCGCGTCATGGCGCACCGGCACCGGACGCTTTCACCACGTCGGACACGCGCCTCCGGCGGGCGCCGAGCTGGTCGAACCCAGTGTCGAGGACGCCTACCTGTTGCTCCGCGGCACGGCGGCAGACGTGGCGGTGGCGTGATGACCACCCTCACCGCCGGGCGCTCGACGGCGACCTCACCGGTGCTCGTCATGGCCGGCATCGAGGCCGGCCGGCTGCTGCGCCACCCGGTCTTCGTCATCGCCCTCGCTCTCGACGCGTGGCTCCTGGTGAACTCTGTGATGGTTCACCCTGAGCCGAACCTCCAACGGATGTCGGAGACGTGGGCGGTCCTGACCGCGTTCTTCCTCGGGCTGGCCGGCTTCCTGGCGATGTACCGGGTCACCCGCTCGACACATCCGTCCCGCGAGGTCGTCGACGCGGTGCCGGTGGACGAACAGCAGCGAACCCTGGCGCTCTGCCTCGTGTGCGTGATCCCGCTCGGACTGGCGGTGGTGAGCGGAGTGCTCACGCTGATCGCGTGGGAACCCGGGCCGATCACCGAGCCCGGTTTCTACGGGCGGCTGCCGGGGGCCGACATCTGGCTCTTCAACGCCAGTGTCTTGCTGGCCTCGCTGGGCGGCCCGTTGCTCGGCGTGATGCTCGGCCGCTGGTGGTCGTGGCCGATGGCCGGCGCCGTCACCGCGGTCATCCTGGTCGCCTGGTGCGTCTCGACCGGCTTCAGGACCACCGGCTTCCTGACCACCCTCCACCACCAGGCTGCACCGTTCACCCTGCCGATCACCGGGGCATCGTCCGAGGAGACGTTCCGGCAGGGGGGCTCCTGGTGGTGGAGGGTTCCCTACGTCGCGTCGCTGTGTGCGCTGGCGGTGACCGCAGCCCTGCTCCACGCCGCCAGCGGTCGCCGTCGCACCCTGCTGCTTCGCACCGGCGCCTGCGTCGCCGTCCTCGCGATCGTGCTGCTCGTCGTGTCGACCCTGACGGGTCCCCAGGGTGTCCTGCTGTGGCAGGCCTAGCGGTTCCCGAGCTGCGCGCGATCGCGTGGGGACACGTGATCGGGCCCGTCGTCGTCGGCACGACCCTGCTGGCACTGACCGCTGCAGGGCTGCTGGACGGCCCCCATCCCACGTTCCTCTGGCTGGGACTGGGCGCGCTGATCCTGGGTGTGGTGGCGTGCCTGGACGAACCTGCTGCCATGGTCACCGGCGCGTGCCCTGCCACTCGACGCCGACGTACGGTCGAACGATTGCTGGCTGCCGTCCCCGCCGTCGTCGGCTGGTGCCTCCTCGCCGGGCTCGTCGACGGCGTCAACGGTCTCTCCGGTTCCGCCCTGGCCCTCACCGGGACGGGCTCGCTGCTCGCCGCCATCGCCGCGGCCGACGTGCTCCGCCGGCTCGGCGTCGACGAGCCAGGACCTGTGGTCGGCTCGGTGTCTCTCCTGGGGGTGCTGGGCTGCCTGCTCTTCCAGCCCTTCGGCGGAGTCGTGGTGCTCCAGGCGTACGACGACCTCGGTTCGACCACCCTCTGGCCAGCCGTGCTCCTGATGTCCACCGCGGTCCTCGCGTGGTCCACCAGCGACCCGGCAGCCCCGGCGCCGACTCTGCGACGTCGCTGAGTGGGAGGCGCCCGTGCGGCCCAGGGCGTGAAATCTCACACACCCTGGGCTGATCCCGGGAGTGTCGCGGGGATACGGTGCTCGGGTGGCAACTCAACTCAAGGAACCGACCCTGGTGAAGGGGTCGCGCGGATCGCGTTCGACGATCGCGCTGAAGATGCTGATGGCGATCAGCGGGCTGGTGTTCATCGGCTACCTGCTGCTCCACATGTACGGCAACCTCAAGGTCTTCGCGGGCCATGACGCCTTCAACGAGTACGCCCACCACCTGCGCGTCTTCGGCGAGCCGATGCTGCCGCACGAGGGCCTGCTCTGGATCGTGCGCGTCGTCCTGCTCGTCGCCCTCGTGGCGCACGTCGCCTCGGCGGTCGCGCTCGCCTCGCGCGCGTCCAAGGCACGCACCCAGAAGTACGCCGTGAAGAAGAACATCGCCTCGACGCTGTCCTCGCGGACCATGCGCTGGGGTGGTCTCACCCTCCTCGTCTTCGTCATCTGGCACCTGATCCACTTCACGATCGTCAAGGTCAACCCGACCACCGACGACGTGAACCGCGTCCAGGACCCCTACAACCTGCTCGTCGACTCCTTCACCGTGTGGTGGATGACGCTGATCTACCTGCTCGCGCTCGTGGCCCTCGCCCTCCACCTGCACCACGGCACCTGGAGCGCCATGCAGACCCTCGGCCTCACCGGCAGCGCGCGGGCTCGTGCCCGCGCCAAGACGGCCGGCGTCGTGCTGGCCGTGGTGATCGCCGGCGGCTTCGCGCTCGTCCCCCTGTCCGTGCTCTTCGGCATCGTCGACTGAAAGGGGTAGTCATGACCGACTCCCACTCCGAGTTCACCTCCGACGTCGACCACCACAACGACGCACCCAGCCACATCGACCCCGACCTCCTCGACGACGCGATCGACTACTTCACCCCGGGCGGGCCGCTGGTCGACACCAAGGCGCCCGACGGGCCGATCGCCGACCGCTGGAAGAACCGCAAGTTCGAGGCGCGACTGGTCAACCCGTCCAACCGCCGCAAGCTCTCCATCATCATCGTCGGCACCGGCCTGGCCGGCGCCTCGGCCGCCGCCACGCTCGGCGAGGCCGGCTACAACGTGAAGTCCTTCTGCTACCAGGACTCCCCGCGCCGGGCCCACTCGATCGCCGCGCAGGGCGGCATCAACGCCGCGAAGAACTACAAGGAGGACGGCGACTCCGTCCACCGTCTCTTCTACGACACGGTCAAGGGCGGCGACTACCGCTCGCGCGAGTCCAACGTCTACCGCCTGGCCGAGGTCAGCACCAACATCATCGACCAGTGCGTCGCCCAGGGCGTCCCGTTCGCCCGCGAGTACGGCGGCCTGCTCGACAACCGTTCGTTCGGTGGCGTGCAGGTCTCCCGCACGTTCTACGCCCGCGGCCAGACCGGCCAGCAGCTCCTGATCGGCGCCTACCAGGCACTCGAGCGGCAGGTCGCGGCCGGCACCGTCACGACGTACACGCGTCACGAGATGCTCGAGGTCGTCGTCGCGGACGGCAAGGCCCGCGGGATCATCGCCCGCGACATGGTCACCGGCGCGATCGAGACCCACCTGGCCGACGTCGTCGTGCTCGCCTCCGGTGGCTACGGCAACGTCTTCTACCTCTCGACCAACGCGATGGGCTGCAACGTCACGGCGGCCTGGCGGGCCTACCGCAAGGGCGCCTACATGGCGAACCCCTGCTACACGCAGATCCACCCGACCTGCATCCCGGTCTCCGGTGCGCACCAGTCCAAGCTGACGCTGATGTCGGAGTCGCTGCGCAACGACGGCCGCATCTGGGTGCCGAAGAACCGCGCCGACTGCGACAAGGACCCGCGCGACATCCCCGAGGAGGACCGCGACTACTACCTGGAGCGGATCTACCCCTCCTTCGGCAACCTGGTCCCCCGCGACATCGCGTCGCGGCAGGCCAAGAACATGTGCGACGAGGGTCGCGGCGTCGGTCCCGAGGTCGAGGGCGTACGACGTGGTGTCTACCTCGACTTCCGCGACGCGATCGAGCGCCTCGGCAAGGACGCGGTCACCGAGAAGTACGACAACCTCCTCGACATGTACGCCCAGATCACCGGCGAGAACCCCTACGAGGTGCCGATGCGGATCTACCCCGCCGTGCACTACGTCATGGGCGGCGTGTGGGTCGACTACGACCTGCAGTCCTCGATCCCCGGGCTGTTCGTCACCGGTGAGGCCAACTTCTCCGACCACGGGGCCAACCGCCTCGGCGCCTCGGCGCTGATGCAGGGCCTGGCCGACGGCTACTTCGTGCTCCCCCACACGATCCGCGACTACCTCGCCGACGGCCCCTTCGAGGCCCTCGACGAGTCGCACCCGGACGTGGTCGAGGCGCGTACGTCGGTCGAGGAGCGCATCAACCACTTCATGACCACCAACGGCACCCGCAGCGTCGACTCCTACCACCGCGAGCTCGGCAACATCATGTGGGAGTACTGCGGCATGGAGCGGACCGAGGACGGCCTCAAGAAGGCCATCGACCTCATCCGCACGCTCAAGCAGGAGTTCTGGCGCAACGTCAAGGTGCTCGGCAGCGCCGAGAGCCTCAACCAGAGCCTGGAGAGGGCCGGCCGCGTGGCCGACTTCCTCGAGCTCGGCGAGCTGATGTGCATCGACGCCCTCAACCGCCGCGAGTCCTGCGGCGGCCACTTCCGGGGCGAGTCGCAGACCGAGGACGGCGAGGCGCTGCGCCACGACGACGCCTTCGCCTACGTCGCCGCCTGGGAGTTCGCCGGCGACGACGAGAAGCCGATCCTGCACAAGGAAGACCTGACCTACACGGCCATCGAGATGAAGCAGAGGTCCTACAAGTGAAGTTGACGCTCAAGATCTGGCGTCAGGCCGACGCCACCGCCGGCGGCGCCATGCACACCTACCAGGTCGATGACATCTCCCCCGACATGTCCTTCCTCGAGATGCTCGACGTGCTCAACGAGCAGCTCAACGACAAGGGCGAGGAGCCGATCGCCTTCGACTCCGACTGTCGCGAGGGCATCTGCGGCATGTGCGGCCTGATGATCAACGGCCAGGCGCACGGCCCCGTCACGACGACGACCTGCCAGCTGCACATGCGGACGTTCACCGACGGCGAGACGATCACCATCGAGCCGTGGCGTGCCGACGCCTTCCCGGTGGTCAAGGACCTCGTCGTCGACCGCGGCGCCTTCGACCGGATCATCCAGCAGGGCGGCTTCATCTCGGTGAACACCGGCTCGGCGCCGGAGGCCCACGCCGTACCGGTCCCGCGCGACGACGCGCTGCGCGCCTTCAACGTCGCGACCTGCATCGGCTGCGGCGCCTGCGTGGCGGCCTGCCCCAACGGCTCCGCCTCGCTCTTCATGGGCGCCAAGATCACCCACCTCGGCGAGCTGCCGCAGGGCCAGCCCGAGCGCGACTCGCGCGTGGTCAGCATGGTCGGCCAGCACGACCACGAGGGCTTCGGCGGCTGCACCAACATCGGCGAGTGCGCCGCGGCCTGCCCCAAGGGCATCCCGCTCGACGTGATCAGCCAGCTCAACAAGGATCTGCGTACGGCGATCAAGCACGGTCACTGATCTGCATGCGTGAACCCGCCTCCTGCGTGGGTCGCCTCAGCTCCTGAGCGGCGGCCCAGCCACGTTTTCGCGTGGCCGGACATGGCCGGCGCCACCGCCGATCGCGCACGCCCGCTGACGTCGTACGACGACCCCGGTGACTGAGCCGCATCGCCTGAGCGCGGAACGTCGCTCGCCGGCAGCTGGCCGGATCGTCTGTCAGCACGCTCGACGCAGCCGTCGCACGACGTCCTGCCAGCCGCGCGAAGCGCAGCGATCCACGCTCCCGAAGTCCGGCGGTGACCGTCGTCAGCCTCGATCGACCAGGACGAGCACCTGCGCGGGTACGCCTTCGGCGATCGCAAGCTGCTCCTTGGTGACCTGGTTCGTACTCGATGCGGTTGCGGCGGTAGAGCCTCTCGGCGCCGCTCGATGTCGGCGTTGCTACTGGCCCCGCGCCTCCTGGTGCTGGCTACCTTCGTACTCGACCGTCAGGACGTGTCACGCGGCACCACGCGGTCGAGGGTCATGACGTCCTCTCGAGCCGAGATCCCTGGTCGGATTGACGTCGAGGCGGGCGTCGCCGTCGCGGTCGGCCAGCACGAACGCGAGTCACCTTCGTCGCCTCGTGTCAGCGACGGCCTCCGGCTCGTCGACGTAGCCTGCTCGACCTCATCGCGTCTTCGACTCAGGCCCTCGCGCACCAGCTGCTGACCTACCGGTGAGGATGACCAGCTCCGCCGAGGGTCTCAGCCGAGGTGCTGCATCGAAGCGGAGCAGCGACCTGATCGTCTTCATCCAGCAGGTCGACATCCCCACCTGGTGCCTCGCGCGGCTGTAGGCGCCGTGCGACCTGCCTCGGCCGTCACACCTCGTCATCGTGCGGGGCATGGCCGCGGTGCCGGTCGGAGAAGTACGCCGTCGAGCACGAGGTGCGGTCGCCCTGCACGACGAAGTCAAGCGGCTCCGTCGACCAGGATCCACCCCGCTGCGGATGCCTCGCGAGCTCCCGTCGTCCTCGCCGTCTCGGGACGGGCCAGACCTTGCAGCTCGACCTGATCCTGCCGCGCGACATCGTCGTGGTCGCGATGGCGGTAGACGCGCGTCGGCTGGCATCCGGACGGCACCGAGCTCGCTCTCGAGGTGCACTGCGCGGCGGGTGGATCGCCGTCCTTGACCTCCCCTGCGCGTCACAACTGCCCGCGTCGGACAGCCGTCGGGACGTGAGCATGACCACCATTCCGCCGCACAGCTGGCCACCATGTGGCCCCGCCGCGTCCCGTCGTCACCCAAGCTGCTCGACCACCGACGATGGACCCGCGCGACTGGGGACGTTCTCTGGCGCGACCTCGAGGCCGTTCATCGACCGTCCGCGCGACAGCGGTGAGTTCACCCTCATTCCGGAGCGCCGCTCGAACGTCGCCCAGCTGGAGATCGACCGCCTCAACGCACGAGCTCGCCCGCGACGTCGCCGGACCAGCGGTGACAGCCATCCGGGTTCCCGTCAACCAGAATGCTGCGCTGAAGCCACCCGACAGTCGGGGCTGAGCGGTCCTCAGGAGGGGGGCCGGCGGCGGCGTACGACCGCCACGAACGCGAGCATCGCGGCAGCCCCGGCGGCGAAGGACGCCTGGAGGAGGCCGCCAGGCGACGTCGGGACCACCAGCCGCTCCGGCGCGTACGTCGGCAGTCACGGCAGCGAGGTCGACCCGGGGTCCCTGGACGGCCTCGTCGACGGCCTCGCGGGCCTCGCGGAGGGCGCGGGCCGCGGGCGACGTGTGCGCCCAGGCCGCGGCGACGGACGATCACGCGCGAGAAGTAGTTGATCCACACCACGAGGATCAGGGCGATGCCGAAGGCCTGGAACGCGTCGGACTTCGCGGTGAACGCGAGCAGGAAGGTGGAGACCTGCTTGAGCATCTCGAACGCGACCGCGCCCAGCAACGCCCCCGACCACAACGACCTGCTCGGCATCTCCGGCTCCGCGAGCAGGCGGAAGAAGGCGAAGAAGAGCAGCGAGTTCGCAGCCAGGCCGAGCACGATGGCGAACGCGGCGAGGAACCAGCCGCCCACCGGTCCGAGGTCGAGCAGGTCGAGGACGGGCTCGAGCACCTTGGTGGCGACGCCCGAGACGGCCACGCTGACCACGAGGACCGAGCCGAGGACGAGCAGGGCCGTGATGTCGCGCAGCTTGCCCATCGCGAAGCTCGGCTGGTTCCGGGCCGGCTCCTCGAAGACGTCGACGAGGGCGGCGCGCATGCCCGAGAGCCAGCCGAGTCCGGAGTAGAGCGTGAGCAGGATGCCCACGCTGAAGATGCCGGGCGCGGCGCTCTGGAGGGACTCGAGGCTGACGCCGTTCGGCCCGCCCACGAGCCCGGGCAGCACGGTGTTCGCGGCGTCCACGAGCGTCGTCTCGGCCTCGGCGTAGACCTTGGCGACCTGCGCGAAGATGGCGAAGGCGAGAGCGAGGAGTGGGAAGAACGAGAGGAACGCGAAATAGGTGACCGCGGCGGCCAGCGCGTTGCCGTTCACGTCGCCGTAGTGGTCGATCATCCGCATGAGGTGGTCGACGAAGGGGCGACGCTCCCGGACCTCGGAGACGCGGGCCTTGAGGTTGCTGATCAGCGACATCAGGTCACCCGAGCCCGAAGGCGCGGGTGGGGGCCCACCCGTCGCTGGCGTCGTGCTCGTAGAGGAAGAACGTGTCCGCGGCGAACGAGCACTCGAAGCCCGCCAGCTCGTCGAAGGCACGGTCGAGGGTGTCGTCGTCGAGGTGGTGGGCGATGGTGACGTGCGGGTGGTAGGGGAAGTTCAGGTCGACGGCGAGCGGCCCACGACGTACGGCGTCGGCGAGCAGCTCGCACGAGGAGATGCCCGCGACCACGGTCACGAACACCACCGGCGAGACCGGCCGGAAGGTGCCGGTCCCACGCAGGTGGATGGTGAAGGGATCCACGGTCGCGGCCGCGGCGGCGAGGTGCTCGCTGACCTCGGGGATGTCGTCGTCGTCGACCTCGAACGGCGGCAGCAAGCGTGATGTGCGTCGGGATCTGCGCCGCGGTGGTGTCGCCGATGGAGGTGCGGTAGTCCTGGAGGTCGCTGGCCCAGGGCTCCGGGATCGCGATGGCTACTCCGATGGTCGACACGCGAAAGACCCTACATAACCCGGTCGTGGGCGCGGACAGGCGCTTAGTAGGGTCGCCCCGTGAGTGACACCTTCCGCGCAGCCCAGGCCCGCAGCGCCGCCATCGAGGAGCAGATGGCCGAGAATCCGGCCTCGCTGCGCATGCTCACCGGCGACCGGCCGACCGGGCTCCCTGCACATCGGCCACTACTTCGGCTCGATCAAGAACCGCCTGCGCCTGCAGGACAGCGGCGTCGAGATCTGGCAGCTCATCGCGGACTACCAGGTCATCACCGACCGCGAGGTCGCCGGCGACATCGCCGGCAGCGTCCGCAGCCTGCTCCTCGACAACATCGCCGCCGGTCTCGACCCGGAGCGGGCCACGATCTTCACGCACTCCTCGATCCCCGCGCTCAACCAGCTGATGCTGCCCTTCCTCAGCCTGGTGAGCGTCGCGGAGCTGCAGCGCAACCCCACCGTCAAGGACGAGGCCAACGTCGGCCGGGATCACCTCGATCGGCGGCCTGCTGCTGACCTACCCCGTCCACCAGGCGGCCGACATCCTCTTCTGCAAGGCCAACGTCGTCCCGGTCGGTCGCGACCAGCTGCCCCACCTCGAGCAGACGCGCGTCATCGCCCGACGCTTCAACGACCGCTACGCGCCCGGTCTTCCCCGAGCCCGGCGCCCTCCTGTCCGAGGCCCCGCTGATCCTCGGCACCGACGGCACCAAGATGAGCAAGTCGCAAGGGCAACGTCGTCGAGCTGCGGATGAGCGCCGACGAGACGGCCAAGAAGCTCAAGGGCGCCAAGACCGACAGCGACCGGGTCATCACCTACGACCCCGAGGCCCGTCCCGAGGTCGCCAACCTGCTGCTCCTCGTCGCGCTCTGCGAGGGCGGCGACCCAGCCGCGATCGCCGAGCGAGATCGGCGACGGCGGGGGCGGCGCCCTGAAGTCGAGACTCACCGACGCCGATCAACACCGAGCTCGCGCCGCTCCGCGCGCGCCGCGCGAGCTCGAGGCCGACCCGGGCTACCTCCACGAGGTGCTGCGCCGCGGCAACGACCGCGCCAACGAGGTCGCCGAGACCACCCTCGACGAGGTGCGCGACGCGATGGGCATGCGCTACCTGTGACTGACGTCACAGCACAGACAGGCCCTCCTCGGAGACCGAGGAGGGCCTGTCCGCACCCGGGCGCTGCCGCCCGTGGTCACACCAGCCAGGCGAAGTTCTCCGCCACATGGTCGGCCATCGGGTAGATCCCCTTCAGGTCCGTACGTCGCTCGAGCAGTCCGACGACGTCGCGCACGTTGCGGTCGTACAGCTGCCGGCGGCGCACCATCTCCGCGTCGATCGAGTTCTCTTCCATCCCACACCTCCGGATCGTTCAGGTGGCTGGTCCACCCCCAAGGTTGGATCGTTCCAAACGCGGGCTACGCAGGGGTTCCGGCTGTGTTAACGCCAGGCAACGTCAGGTTGACGGGACGTCGACGACGACGTCCGAGTCGCGCTCGCGCGCGTGGAGCCGGGCCGAGACGAGGAGGATCGCCACTCCGGCCAGGGACAGCACCAGGCCGATGAGCGCGGGCGACCGCAGTCCCAGCCCGCCGCGATCGCGAGCCCGCCCAGCCACGCCCCGAGGGCGTTGGCGACGTTGAGGGAGGCGTGGTTCATCGCCGCACCCAGGGTCTGGGCATCACCGGCCACGTCCATCAGGCGCAGCTGCAGGTTCGCCACCAGCACCGACCCATGGCCGTGATAGCAGGAAGACGACGGGCAGCGCGGCCCAGCCGTAGGGCTCGGCGGCGACCCAGAAGGCCAGCAGGGTCGGCGGCCATGCCGAGCCCGCCGATGACCAGCGAGCGGAAGATCGACCAGTCCGCCATGATCCCGGCCAGCCAGGTGCCGGCGACCATGCCCAGCCCGAAGGACAGCAGGAAGATCGCCACCGCCTTCCCCCAGTCCGCCGACGTCGGTGACGACCGGGGCGATGTAGGTGTAGACGGCGAACATGCCGCCGAAGCCGACGGCTCCCGCCAGCAGGGTCAGCCAGACCTGGGGCAACCGGAGTGCAGCGAGCTCGCGGCGACCGCTGGCCTCGGGGTCACCCGGGATGGACGGGAGGAACCAGCTGACGAGCACCAGGGTGACGATGCCCAGCACGGCAGACCGCCCAGAAGGCAGCGCGCCAGCCGAGCGGCCTGGCCGAGCAGCGTGGCCGCAGGCACGCCGAGCACGTTGGCGAAGGACAGCCCGAGCATGACCTGGGCGACAGCACGACCCTTGCGCGAGGGCGGCGCCAG
The DNA here is from genome assembly GCA_963778975.1 of uncultured Actinomycetota bacterium. Classification (GTDB taxonomy): domain Bacteria; phylum Actinomycetota; class Actinomycetes; order Propionibacteriales; family Nocardioidaceae; genus Nocardioides. The sequence goes on along the minus strand of CAVZWM010000036.1, from coordinate 8,851 downwards.
GCCGGCCGCCACGAGAGACGCGACGCCGAAGTAGGCGCCGTGCGGGAGCCCCGCGAAGAACCGCGCCACCACCAGGGTGGTCGTACGACGGTGGCCAACGCGCTGGCGGCGTTGCCGATCACGAAGGCACCCATCAGGGCGACCAGCAGCGCCCGGCGCGGCAGCCGGGCGCCGAACACCGCACAGGGGCGCCGACGACGACACCGAGGGCGTACGCCGAGATCACGTGCCCGGCCGTCGGGATGGACACGCCGACCCCGTCGGAGATCTGCGGCAGCAGCCCCATCGAGACGAACTCGGTGGTGCCGATCGCGAAGCCGCCCATCGCCAGGGCGAACACGGCGAAGCCGATCTGCACGCGCCGTGACCGCGGCGTGCCGGCGTCGGGGGCCGCTGGGTCGCGGTCCGCGGACTCCGTCTCACCTGGGGCACGCCAGGGCTCGCGGCAGGGGGGTCGCGCGCGGGTCCCCTTCCGTGCTCGAGGTCACCCGGCCTGACGGCGCCCACCCGGGTGGCGCCGGTGCGTGCTGTTGCCTACGTCTCAGCTCGCTCTCAGTTGAGCGCCGCGAGCAGGTCGTTGAAGGTCTTCGACGGACGCATCACATCCGACGCCTTCTCCGCGTCGGGCCGGTAGTAGCCGCCGATGTCGGCCGGCGAGCCCTGCACGTCGAGCAGCTCCTGGGCGATCGTGTCCTCGTTCTCGGCCAGCTTCTCCGCGAGCTCCGAGAACGCCTCCGCCAGGTCGGCGTCGTCGGTCTGGTTCGCCAGCTCCTGTGCCCAGTAGAGGGCGATGTAGAAGTGGCTGCCGCGGTTGTCGATGGTGCCGAGCTTGCGGCCCGGTGAGCGGTTCTCGTGCAGCCAGGTCTCGGTCGCGCGGCCCAGGCGTCTCGCCGAGGACCTTGGAGTGCTCGTTGCCGGTGGCTCGCCGTACTTGCCGAAGTGCTCGGACAGCGCGAGGAACTCACCGAGGCTGTCCCAGCGCAGGTAGTTCTCCTTGACCAGCTGCTGGACGTGCTTGGGCGCCGAGCCGCCGGCGCCGGTCTCGAACAGGCCGCCGCCGTCGATCAGGGGTACGACGGAGAGCATCTTCGCGCTGGTGCCGAGCTCGAGGATCGGGAAGAGGTCGGTCAGGTAGTCGCGAAGCACGTTGCCGGTGACCGAGATCGTGTTCTCGCCCTTGCGGATCCGGTCGACGGAGAACTTGATCGCGTCCACCGGGGCCATGATCTCGATGTCAGGCCGTCGGTGTCGTGCTCCGGCAGGTAGGCGTTGACCTTCGCGATCAGGTTGGCGTCGTGCGCGCGACCCTCGTCGAGCCAGAAGACGGCGGGGTCGCCACTCGCGCGGGCGCGGGTGACGGCGAGCTTGACCCAGTCGCGGATCGGCTCGTCCTTGGTCTGGCAGGCGCGCCAGATGTCACCGGCGTCACCGTCGTGCCGACACAGCACGTCCCCGGCCGCGTTGCGAGCACCGACCGTGCCGGCGGCGGGGATCTCGAACGTCTTGTCGTGGCGGCCCGTACTCCTCCGCGGCGCTGGCCATCAGGCCGACGTTGGGGACCGAGCCCATCGTCGAGCCGGGTCGAGGGCGCCGTGGGTGCGGCAGTCGTCGATGGTGGCCTGGTAGATGCCGGCGTAGGAGGAGTCGGGGATCACCGCGAGGGTGTCCTGCTGGTTGCCCTCGGCGTTCCACATCTGGCCAGAGGTGCGGATCATGGCGGGCATCGAGGCGTCGATGATCACGTCGGAGGGCACATGCAGGTTGGTGATCCCCTTGTCGGAGTCGACCATGGCGAGCGACGGACCCGAGGAGAGGCCGGCGTCGAAGGCGGCCTTGATCTCGGCGCCGTTGTCGAGGGCGTCGAGCCCGGCGAGGATGCTGCCCAGGCCGTCGTTGGCCGAGACCTGCGGCGGCCAGGTCCTCGCCGTACTGCGCGAAGACGTCGGCGAAGTAGGCGCGCACGACGTGGCCGAAGATGATCGGGTCGGAGACCTTCATCATCGTCGCCTTGAGGTGGGCCGAGAAGAGGACGCCCGCCTTGGCCTTCGCGACCTGCGCCTCGAGGAACTCGTCGAGCGCCGAAGCGCTCATGAAGGTGGCGTCGACGACCTCGCCCGCGAGGACCGTGAGGCCCTCCTTGAGGACGGTCTCGGAGCCGTCGGAGCCGACGTGCACGATTGCGAGGGTGTCGTCCGAGTCGAGGACCACCGACTGCTCGTTGCTGCGGAAGTCGTCAGTCATGGTGGCGACCGACGTCTTGGAGTCGCTGCTCCAGGCCCCCATCGAGTGGGGGTGGGACCTGGCGTAGTTCTTGACCGACGCGGGCGCGCGGCGATCGGAGTTGCCCTCGCGCAGGACCGGGTTGACCGCGGAGCCCTTGACCTTGTCGTAGCGGGCGCGCGTCTGCGCGCTCCTCGTCGGTCTGCGGATGTCTCGGGGAGTCCGGCACGTCGTAGCCCTGCGAGGCGAGCTCGGCGATCGTCGCCTTGAGCTGCGAATCGAGGCGGAGATGTTGGGCAGCTTGATGATGTTGGCCTCGGGCCATGGTCGCCAGCTCGCCGAGCTCCGCAAGGGCGTCGTCGACGCGCTGGTCGGCGCGCAGGCGGTCCGGGAAGCTGCGCAAGCACGCGGCGGCCAAAGAGATGTCGCGCGTCTCGACATGGACGCCGGCGGTCTACGCGTACGCGGCGATGACGGCAAGAACGAGTACGTCGCCAGCAGGGGCGCTTCGTCGGTAAGGTGTAGATGATCTTGGCCATGGGTCGGAGTGCTCCTGGATGATCGTCTGTTCTCGAGATGGGGGGCATATAACTCTTGACGTCAAGATACCTGACGACGCAGCGAGTTGCGACTCGCCTACCCTCGCACCGACCCCGAGCGCGCGGCTAAGAGTTCGGCGCGGGCCTGCGCGGGGTGGGGCCGCCCGGACTCTGGAGGACGGCGCCTTGAGCGACATCATCGAAGACACACCCACCACCGGGCACAAGTTCGCCGCCGAGACGCTGGGCACCTTCGTGCTCGTGTTCTTCGGCTGTGGCGCCGCGATGCGCAGTGGTGGTGACTACGTCGCCACCGCCCTGACCTTCGGCCTGACCGTCGTGGTCATGGCGTACGCGGTCGGCCACATCTCGGGCGGGCACTTCAACCCTGCCATCACGCTCGGCGCGGCCGTCGGCGGCCGCCTCGCCGTGGAGCACGCGTCGGGATCTACATGGTCACCCAGGTCGTCGGAGGCCTCCTGGCCGGCGTGGTGCTATTCGGCCTGACGGGCGGCTTCCCGGATTCAGCTCCCGGGGCAACATGGCGGCGAACTGGTACGGCGACTCACGCCCCAGCTACGCCTGGTCGGCGGCGTTCCTCGCCGAGGCGCTGATGACCGCTGGTCTTCCTTACGTCATCCTCGCCGTCACCGACACCCGCGCGCAACGTCGCGATGCGCCCCGATCGCCATCGGCCTGGCCGCTCACCCTCATCCACCTCGCCTCGATCCCGACCCCGACACGTCGGTCAACCCGGCCCGCTCCATCGGCGTCGGTTCTTCAACGGTAACGGGGCGATGGTTCAGCTGTGGCTCTTCGTCCTCGCCCCGATCCTCGGGGCGGCGATCGCCGGCGCTGACCTTCCGTCATCTTCAGCCGGGTCGGACCGGTGGCGGGATCGGGGCTCATCTTCGGTGGACGGCCCGAGCGCCACTCGTCCCCGGCAACTGCGCGCCCGTCGAACCGGGCCTGCAGGTCGGCTGCGGCCGCCGGCACCGCCTGGGGCGCGGTCCTCGCGTCCGCGCGTACGCCCGGGCGCGGCGTAGGGCCCGCCGCAGATCAGTGTAGGCCCCCCGCCGCCCCAGCAGCCCGAGCCCGATCCTCGGCGCTGCCGCAGTCCACGCGCGGCCAGTGGTGGCCAGCCCGGCGTGGTCGCCGCAGCCGGTGGTCAACAGCCCGCGAAGCAGCTCCCCCAGCAAGGTGGTGACCGTGGCCACGCCACCGCCGGTCTGGCGGGCGGGCGGGCGAGCGCCGGGCACTAGAGCGCGACCCCGAGCGCGACGCGACGGCCGCACGAGGATCTCGCCGCCCCGACGTCCGCGTTGCCCGCTGGTGGCCGACGGCACCGGCACGCTGCCACCGCGCAGGTCGCACCTCGTCGACGCCGACGAGGCCCACCCCCGACCTGTAGGTCCTGAGCGTCGATGGTGACGGCCGCTCGGCGTCTGCGCAGGTGCAGGCCCCTGCTCCTCGACCCGGGCGGTACGCCTCCGGCAGGCCCGCGACACGTAGGTACATGCAGCCAGCCCAGGTCGAGGGTCTGCGGGCATCGCCAGCCCGGCCTCGGCGCCGTCCTGCCCGGCGCGCCACGTGGCCCGCCCGAGTCCTCCCCCACCCACCACGCGTGCCGTACGTCGTCCTGGGCGTAGAAGCGGGTGGGCGTCTCGACCCCGTCGTCGACGCTCGGCGTGGTCCGCGCCGCTGTCCGTCGACCGGCGATCTCGACGGATGGTCGAGGCCTCTGCGATCGACGATGCCGACCGTTGTCTCCACCGCGGTCGCGGCGTGGCGCCACTCGACCCCGGCGCCAGGGGTACGCCTCGGGTAGTCGTCGACGGGCCGAAGTCGTCGGGGTCGGGGGTCCCAGTGTGGGGATCGCCCACCCGTAGGGCGCGGCGAGACGTACGGCGCGGGCTGGCCGACGCCGCCGCAGCCGCTCGCCACAGGACGCGCCCGGCCGCGGCGACCGCACGAGCGGCGCGCCCGGCTCGACTGCGTACGGCTCGGGGCATGCGCCGCCACAGTGCCCGGTCCATGGCGACAGGACGGGCGCTGATAGCGTCGAAGCCACACAACGCCACCTGCGTCTCGAGAGGAGTACCTCCGTGACCTCCCCTGCCCCCGTCAAAGTGGCCGTCACCGGCGCCGCCGGCCAGATCGGCTACAGCCTCCTGTTCCGCATCGCGAGCGGGCGCCGCTCGGCCCGGACCTCCGGTCGAGCTCCGTCTGCTCGAGATCACCCTGCCCCTGCCTGCCCTCGAGGGCGTCGTCATGGAGCTCGACGACTGCGCCTTCCCGACTGCTCGCGGGTGTGGAGATCGGTGACGACGCGACCACGATCTTCATGGTGCCAACCCGCCCTGCTCGTCGGTGCCTGCCCGCGCGGACCGGCATGGACCGTGGCGACCTGCTCGATGCCAACGGTAGATCTTCACCGCCAGGGCAAGGCGCTCAACGAAGCGCCGCCGACGACGTCAAGATCACTCGTCACCGGCAACCCGGCCAACACCAACGCGCTCATCGCGATGAGCAACGCGCCCGACATCCCCGCCGAGCGCTTCACGCGCTGACCCGCCTCGACCACAACCGCGCTAACACGCAGCTCGCCGAGAAGCTGGGCGTGCCGTCACCGAGATCCGAACCTCGACGATCTGGGGCAACCACTGGCCACTCATGTACCCCGACCTGTTCCACGCCATGGTCGGTGGCCGCTCGCCGCCGAGCAGGTGGGCGACCAGGAGTGGCTGGCCAACACTTCATCCCGACCGTGGCGACGCGCGGTGGCGCGATCATCGAGGCGCGCGGCGCGTCGTCCGCCGCGTCCGCGGCCATCGCCACCATCGACCACTGCCCGACCTGGCTCCAGCGGCACGTCCGAGGGCGACTGGGTGTCGATGTCGGTGCCGTCCGACGGCTCGTACGGCGTGCACGAGGGCATCGTCTCGTCGTTCCCGTGCACCGTCGAAGACGGTCGCCTGGTCGATCGTCCAGGGACTCGACCTCGACGACTTCTCCAAGAGCGCATCGACGCCTCGGTCGCCCGCGTCGAGTCCGAGCGCGACCCCGTCAAGGAGCTCGGCCTCATCTGAGCCGAGCAGGCACAAATGTCCGTCCCAGCCCGCTGACCGGGCACGAATGTGCAGCACCACCTGCACATTCGTGCCCAGTCGCGGCGATTTCGGGAACATCTGTGCCCAGGTCGGCGAGCCGGCGGTCGGGTGGTGAGAGATCAGAAGTCGGGCTGGTCCGGGATCGATCCGCAAGGAAGATCAGCAGCCCACCGAGCACGAGCAGGATCGCCGCGTCGAGGACCTTGTGACGTACGGCGAGCATCCCGGCGTCGCGCGCCCGCAGCACCAGCCGGACCAGGGCCGCGAAGATCAGCGCCCCGCCCATCAGCCGGATCCCCGTGCGCCACTCGTCGAGGGCGACCAACAGGAGCGCGACACCGACGACGGCCAGGACCAGCAGGTAGAACGCCCCGCCGATGGTCGAGGGATAGCGCTGACCTCGTCCTCACCGGTGGGCAGCTCGCCGTCGACGAGGTCCTCGGCCGAGACGGGAGGCACGCTCTCGGGCGGGGCGATCTCCGTATCAGCGCCTCGGCGCGGTCGGGATCGGGGTCGGTCACGCTCAGCCCCCGGACCGACTTCTCGGCGATCTCCACGATGTTGGACAGCAGCATCGCCCGGGTCATCGGCCCGACCCCGCTTGGGGTTCGGCGAGACCACCAGCCGGCGACGTCCTTGGCACGTCCGGGTGCACGTCACCGATCAGTCCTTGCCGTCCACCCGCGGACCCGACATCGACGACCGCAGCACCCGGCTTGACCATGTCGGCGGTGATCATGCCGGTACACCCGCCGCCGCGACGACGATGTCGGCGTGGCGCACCTCCGCGGCGAGGTCGCCGGTGCCGGTGTGGCAGAGCGTGACGGTGGCGTTGACCGACCGCGGGTGAGCAGCAGCCCGAGCGGGCGGCCGACGGTCACGCCGCGACCGACGACCACGACCTCGGCGCCGGCGGTCTGCACGCCGTAGCGGCGCAGCAGCTCGATGATGCCGACCGGGGTACACGGCGCAGCGGCCCGGCCTCGCCGAGCACCAACTGGCCGAGGTTCATCGGGTGCAGGCCGTCGACGTCCTTCGCCGGATCGACCGCGCGAGCACCGGCCCCTGAACTCAGTCGGGCCGGTAGTGGCTGCTGCACGATGAAGCCGTCGCAGGCGGGGTCGGCGTTCAATTCGTCGACGACGGCCTGCACCTCCGCCTGGGTGGCGGTGGCAGGCAGGTCGCGGATCGACCAGATGCCGAGCTCGGCCGAGTCGCTTGTCTTGGCGCGGACGTACCACTGGGATCCCGGGTCGTCGCCCACCAGCACCGTGCCGAGACCAGGGGTGACCGCCTGCTCCTAGCGCGGCGACCCGCTCCGCCAGCTCCGTCTTGATGGTCCGCACGGTGGCCGCGCCGTCCGGGGTCTGAGCCGTCACGGCCGTCCGTCTGCCGCGGCTCAGTGGAAGAAGTGCCGCGTGCCGGTCAGGTACATGGTGGCACCGGCGCTTCTCGCAGGCCTCGATCACCTCCGCGTCGCGCACCGACCCGCCCGGCTGCACGATGGCACCTACGCCGGCCTCGAGCAGGATCTCCAGACCGTCCGCGAACGGGAAGAACGCGTCGGACGCCGCGACCGAACCCGCGGCACGATCGCCCGCACGCTGCACCGCGAGACGGCGGAGTCGACCCGGTTCACCTGACCCATGCCGACGCCGACCGATGCGCCGTCGGCGGCGAGCAGGATCGCGTTGGACTTGACCGCGCGGCACGCGCGCCACGCGAAGACGAGATCGGCGAGGACGGATGGGCCGAGGCCGCCTCGCCGGTCGCGAGCGTCCAGGTCGACGGATCGTCACCGTGGGCGTCGATCCGGTCGCGGCCCTGCAACAGCAGCCCGCCGGAGATCGCCCGCATGTCCCGCCGCCCCGCGCCAGCGGCCGGCACTCGAGGAGTCCGGATGTTCTTCTTCGCCTGGAGGGCCTCGACCGCTCCCGGTTCGTAGCCCGGCGCCACGATCACCTCGGTGAAGATCTCCGCGACCTGCGTCGCCATCTCGACCGAGACCGGCACGTTGGTGGCGATGACCCCGCCGAAGGCCGAGACCGGGTCGCACTCGTGCGCGCGGCGGTGCGCCGACGCGACGTCGTCGCCCACCGCGATCCCGCAGGGGTTGGCGTGCTTGATGATCGCCACCGCCGGCTCGTCGAAGTCGTACGCCGCCCGGCGGGCCGCGTCGGCATCGACGTAGTTGTTGTAGGACATCTCCTTGCCGTGGTGCTGGGTCGCCTGGGCGAGTCCGGGACCGCCGGGGAGGAATCCGTTGGAGTAGAGGGCGGCGTCCTGGTGCGGGTTCTCGCCGTAGCGCAGCACCGCGTCCTTGGTCCACGTCGCGCCCATCCAGGCCGGGAAACCGGAGCCCTCGCTCGTGTCGGTGAGGACGTTGGCCATCCACGACGCCACGTGCACGTCGTACGTCGCGGTGTGCACGAAGGCCTCCGCGGCGAGGCGCTGGCGCTGGGCCAGGGTGAAGCCCCCGGCAGCCACGGCGGCCAGCACGTCGTCGTACGCCGCGGGCGAGGTGACGATCGCGACGCTGGGGTGGTTCTTGGCGGCGGCGCGCACCATCGAGGGTCCGCCGATGTCGATCTGCTCCACGCACTCGTCGGGCCCGGCGCCCGAGGCGACGGTCGCAGTGAAGGGGTAGAGGTTGGAGACGACGAGGTCGAACGGCTCGACCTCGAGCTCGCGCAGCTGCTCCACGTGCGACTCGAGGCGGCGGTCGGCCAGGATGCCGGCGTGCACGCGCGGGTGCAGGGTCTTGACGCGTCCGTCGAGGCACTCGGGGAACCCGGTGAGGTCCTCGACCTTCGTCACGGGCAGGCCGAGCGACTCGATGAGCGCGGCCGAGCCACCGGTCGAGACGAGCTCGACGTCGGCGTCGTGGAGGCCACGGACGAGGTCGTCGAGACCGGCCTTGTCGTAGACCGAGACCAGTGCTCGCCGGATCGGGATGCGGAGGTCGGCTGAGTCGGACACGGG
>CAVZWM010000035.1:0-48249 GCA_963778975.1 uncultured Actinomycetota bacterium | reverse complement strand
ACGGCCACGAACGCGAGCATCGCGGCAGCACCGGCGGCGAAGGCCGCCTTGGGAGAGGACGAGGTCGCAGGGGACGCCGTGCCGCCGGCCGTCACGGCGGCGAGGTCGATCTGGGGACCCTGCACGGCCTCGTCGACAGCCTTGCGGGCCTCGTGGATGGCGCGAGCCCCCGGCGAGGTGTGCGCCCAGGAGGCGGCGTAGACGATCACGCGTGAGAAGTAGTTGATCCACACCACGAGGATCAGGGCGATGCCGAAGGCCTGGAACGCGTCGGACTTGGCGGTGATCCCGCGCAGGAAGGTGGAGATCTGCTTGAGGATCTCGAAGGCGACCGCGCCCAGCAACGCGCCCGACCACAGCGATCTGCTCGGCATCTCCGGCTCCGCGAGGAGGTGGAAGAAGGCGTAGAAGAGCACCGTGTTCGCCGCCAGGCCCAGCACCACGGCGAGGGCGGCGAGGAACCAGCCGCCCACCGGCCCGATGTCGAGCACGTCGAGGATGGGCTCGAGCACCTTGGTGGCGACGCCGGAGACGCCCACGCTGACCACGAGGACCGAGCCGAGGACGAGCAGGGCCGTGATGTCGCGCAGCTTGCCCATCGCGAAGCTCGGCTGGTTCCGGGCGGGCTCCTCGAAGACCGCGACAAGGGCGCTGCGCATGCCCGAGAGCCAGCCCAGGCCGGAGTAGAGCGTGAGCAGGATGCCGACGCTGAAGATGCCGGGCGCGGCACTCTGGAGGGATTCGAGGCTGACGCCGTTCGGTCCGCCCACGAGCCCGGGCAGCACGGTGTTCGCGGCCTCGACGAGAGTCTCCTCGGCCTGGGCGTAGACCTTCGCGACCTGCGCGAAGATCGCGAAGGCGAGAGCGAGGAGCGGGAAGAACGAGAGGAACGCGAAATAGGTGACCGCAGCGGCCAGCGCGTTGCCGTTCACGTCGCCGTAGTGGTCGATCATCCGGGCGAGGTGGGCGACCAGGGGCGGCGCTCCCGGATCTCGGAGACGCGCGCCTTGAGGTTGCTGATCAGCGACATCAGGTCAGCCGAGCCCGAACGCGCGGGTGGGGGCCCAGCCCGCGCTGGCATCGTGCTCGTAGAGACAGAACGAGTCCGCGGCGAACGAGCACTCGAAGCCCGTCAGCTCGTCGAAGGCGCGGTCGAGCGTGTCGTCGTCGAGGTGGTGCGCGACGGTGACGTGCGGGTGGTAGGGGAGAAGCTCAGGTCGACCGAGAGCGGCCCACGGCGTACGGCGTCGGCGAGCAACTCGCACCAGGAGATGCCCTCGACGACAGTCACGAAGACCACCGGCGAGACCGGCCGGAAGGTGCCGGTGCCGCGGAGGTGGATGGTGAAGGGATCGACCTTGGCCGCGGCGGCTGCCAGGTGCTCGCTCACCGCGGGGATGTCGGCGTCGTCGACCTCGAACGGCGGCAGCAGGGTGATGTGCGTCGGGATCTGCGACGCGGTGGTGTCGCCGATGGAGGTGCGGTAGTCCTGAAGGTCGCTGGCCCAGGGCTCGGGGATCGCGATGGCTACTCCGATGGTCGACACCAGAAAGACCCTACAGAACCGGGTCGTGGCCGCGGACAGGCGCTTAGTAGGGTCGGCCCCGTGAGTGACACCTTCCGCGCAGCCCAGGCCCGCAGCGCCGCCATCGAGGAGAAGATGGCGGAGGATCCGGCCTCCCGCGCATGCTCACCGGCGACCGGCCGACCGGGCCGCTGCACCTCGGCCACTACTTCGGCACCCTCGCACAACCGGGTGCGCCTGCAGCGACGCGGCGTCGAGATCTTCGTCGTCATCGCCGACTACCAGGTCATCACCGACCGCGACGGTCGTCGGCGAGATCGCCGGCGCCGTGCGGGAGCTCGTGCTCGACTACCTCGCGGCGGGGATCGACCCGGAGCGGGCGACCGATCTTCACGCACAGCGCGGTCCCGGCGCTCAACCAGCTCGTGCTGCCCTTCCTCAGCCTGGTGACGCGTCGCCGAGCTGCAGCGCAACCCGACCGTCAAGGACGAGGCGGACGCCACCGGCGGGCGCCGGGATCGAGCGGCCTGCTGTTCACCTATCCGGTCCACCAGGCGGCCGACATCCTGTTCTGCCACGGCAACCTGGTCCCGGTCGGCAAGGATCAGCTGCCGCACGTCGAGCTCACGCGGCTGATCGCCCGGCGCTTCAACGAGCGCTACGCCGCCGGCGCGACCGTCTTCGAGGAGCCAGCGCCGCTGCTCAGCGCCGCTCCCGTCCTGCTGGGCACCGACGGCGCGAAGATGAGCAAGAGCCGCGGCAACGCGATCGAGCTGCGCGACGACGAGGACCGCACCGCCGCGCTGCTGCGCAGGGCCCAGGACGGACAGCACTGCGGACGATCACCTACGACCCCGACCAGCGCCCGGAGGTTGCCAGCCTGCTGCTGACCGCCGCGCTCTGCACGGGCCGCGACCCGGCCGAGATCGCCGCGGACATCGGCGACCGCGGCGCCGCCGCGCCTCAAGGCGGTCGTGACCGAAGCGGTCAACGACGCACCTCGCGTCCCCTCCGCCGGCGCCGCCGCGAGCTCGGCCGCCGACCCGACGGTACGTCCGCCGCGTACTTGAGGAGGGCAACGCGCGCGCCAACCGCATCGCCGACCGCACCCTCGACCAGGTCCGCGACGTGATGGGCATGCGCTACCTGTGACCGTGCCGTCCGCAGGTCGATGACAACCCGCCCGCCTTCCCACGAGTCGTCGTCGGCGAGACGCAACGTCGGTGGGAAGGTGGGCCATGCCTCGTGAGAGCGCCGTGGACCGGGTGCAGGAGGTGTACGCCGCCTCCTACCGCCGCCTCGTCGGCCAGTCCACCGGCGTCACCGGCGACCCGGTCGAGGCCGAGGACGTCGTCATGGAGGCCTTCGCCCGGGCCGTGAACGCGCGCGGGTCGTTCCTGGCCGCCGACAACCCCGAGGCCTGGCTGCGGACCGTCGCTGTCAACGTCAGCCGCACCCGGTGGCGGCGGAGCCGGTTCTTCCGCGACGTGAGCCCCCGCCTGGCCGTCAGCGCGTCGTACGACGACCTGCCGGAGGAGCGCCTGGCCCTGCTGGCCGCGCTGCGGCGACTGCCCGCCGCGCAGCGCGAGGCGATCGCCCTCCATCACCTGGCCGACCTGCCCGTCCACGAGGTCGCCGAGGCCGTCGGCGCGCCGGTCGGGACGGTCAAGGCCCGTCTGAGCAGGGGTCGCACGGCGCTGGCGGTGCTCCTTGACGAGTGCGAGCCCGAGTCGCGCATCCACCACCCGCCGCAGACCGAGAGGAGCGAGCCATGAGCCTCCCCACCGACTTCCACCGCGAGATCGCCGCCCGCGTGGATCCGCCCGGCTTCGACGAGGTGCTGGCCAGGGCCGACCTGGGCCGCCGCCGCCGCCGTACGACGATCGCCTCGGGCGTGACGGCGGCCGTCGTGGTCGCGGGCGTGGCGTGGTGGGGTCCGGGCATGCTGGCCCAGGACGATCCGGATCCCGCGGGGCCGAGCCCGGACGGCACGTCGACCCCGATCACCGGCGCGGTCGACGAGCGACTGCCCGCCGTGGTGCGGGACCTGCTGGGATCCGAGCGCATCGACCCCCGGCAGGTGGCCGGTTCCGGCGGCGCGATCGCCGTCCTGGTGGTCCACCTGCGGTGCTGACGCCTGCCGGTTCGCGGTGGTGACGCGCCTCGGGCAGCGGGTCACCAGACGCCCTGGAGGGCCCGACGCCCACCATCGCCGAGGTCCCGGACGGCTGGCTGGTCCAGGACGGCTCGGGCACCTTCCGCGTCTCCCCGGACGGGGAGCGCGCACCGGTCATCGAGCCGGGGGGCATCCCGGTTCCGGTCGAGGCTGGTGACACGGCAGTGGAGACGGCCGACGGCTGGCGGCTGCTGCGGGGCGACAAGCTGATCCCGAGGCCGCCACCCCCTGACGGGACCGACGCGCTCGCCGCCTACGTCACGCCGGCGGGAGACCTCGTGGTCGTGACCCGCCCGGCACCGGACGCCGTGGAGGTGTCGTGGACCGATGCCTCGGGCTCGTGGCGGACCGGCTACGTGCCCCGCACGTCCGAAGCCGTGTCGGCAGCGGTGCTGGCAGGGCACCACGACGGGGTCGCGGTCGCGCTGCTGGGTGACTCCCCCGACGGATCCGTGCCCGTGCTGGACGTCGCGATTTCCGGCGATGCCGGCCGCACGTGGCAGGGTGCACGCGGGCTGCCTTCCGGGCTGCGCAACCGTCTGCCTGGTCCGCCTCCGACGAGGGCACGGCTTACCTCACGACCGGCTCGCACGGCACCGTACGCGTCGACACCGAGGGCAACGCCCTCGCCGTGGGCCAGTCGTCGCACGACCGCTCGGTGTTCCAGGTCTCGCACCGTCTGTGCTTCGTGGCCGAGACCGGCCGGGTCGACGAACTGCGATGCTCCGCGGACGACGGAACGACCTGGGCCTCGTTGCCGCTGCCCGGCTTCCGCTGAAGATCGACCCGCGGAGCACCGCCCCGATGCCTCACACCACCCAGGCGAAGTTCTCTGCCACGTGGTCGGCCATCGGGTAGATCCCCTTGAGGTCCGGACGTCGCTCGAGCAGTCCGACGACGTCGCGCACGTTGCGGTCGTGCAGCTGCCGGCGGCGCACCATCTCCGCGTCGATCGAGTTCTCGTCCATGCCCACACCTCCGGATGTTCAGGTGGCTGGTCCACCCCCCCAGTTGGATCGTTCCAAACGCGGGCTACGCAGGGTTCCGGCTGTGTTAACTCCAGGCAACGTCAGGTTGACGGGACGACGACGACGTCCGAGTCGCGCTCGCGCACGTGGAGCCGTGCCGAGACGAGGAGGATCGCCACTCCGGCGAGCGACAGCACCAGGCCGATGAGCGCGGGAGACCGCAGTCCCCAGCCGGCCGCGATCGCGAGCCCGCCGAGCCACGCCCCGAGGGCGTTGGCGACGTTGAGGGAGGCGTGGTTCATCGCCGCGCCCAGGGTCTGGGCATCGCCCGCCACGTCCATCAGGCGCAGCTGCAGGTTGACCACCAGCACCGAGCCCATGGCCGTGATGAGGAAGACGACGGGCAGCGCGGCCCAGCCGTAGGGGGCGGCGACCCAGAAGGCCAGCAGGGCCGCGGCCATGCCGACCCCGCCGATGATCAGCGAGCGGAAGATCGACCAGTCCGCCATGATGCCGGCCAGCCAGGTGCCGCCGACCATGCCCAGCCCGAAGGACAGCAGGAAGATCGCCACCGCCTTCTCCCCCAGGCCGGCGACGTCGGTGACGACCGGGGCGATGTAGGTGTAGACGGCGAACATGCCGCCGAAGCCGACGGCTCCCGCCAGCAGGGTCAGCCAGACCTGGGGCAGCCGGAGGGCGCGGCGAGCTCGCGGCGACCGCTGGCCCCGGGGTCACCCGGGATGGACGGGAGGAACCAGCTGACGAGCACCAGGGTGACGATGCCCAGCACGGCCACCGCCCAGAAGGCAGCGCGCCAGCCGAGCGCCTGACCGAGGAGCGTGGCCGCAGGCACCCCGAGCACGTTGGCGAAGGACAGCCCGAGCATGACCTGGGCGACGGCGCGACCCTTGCGCGAGGGCGGCGCCAGGCTCGCGGCCACCAGTGACGCGACGCCGAAGTAGGCGCCGTGCGGGAGACCCGCGGCGAACCGCGCCACCACCAGCTGGCCGTACGACGTGGCCAGCGCGCTCAGGGCGTTGCCGACCACGAAGGCACCCATCAGGGCGACGAGCAGGGCACGGCGCGGCAGGCGGGCGCCGAGGAACGCCAGCACCGGTGCGCCGACGACGACACCCAGGGCGTACGCCGAGATCACGTGCCCGCCGGTGGGGATGGAGACCCCGACACCGTCGGAGATCTGCGGCAGCAGCCCCATCGTGACGAACTCGGTCGTGCCGATCGCGAAGCCGCCCATCGCCAGGGCCAGGACGGCGAGGCCGAAGTGGCGCGCCGTCACCGACGGGGTGTCGAGGTCCGGTGGTCGGTTGGTCGGGTCTGCAGTCGTCGTCATCACCTGGGCCAAGACACGCCCCGGGGGGGATATTCCCCCGCGGGTCCTGTCCGTGGCGGAGGTCACCCGGCTCAGCCCGCTGACTGATCGCGCAGCGCCTCGTTGAAGGTCGCCGACGGACGCATCACCTGCGCCGCCTTCTCGGGGTCGGGGCGGAAGTAGCCACCGATGTCGGCCGGCTTGCCCTGCACGGCGAGCAGCTCGTCGACGATCTTCTGCTCGTTCGCTCGCAGCGTTCCGGCGAGCGCCGCGAAGGCGGCGGCCAGGTCGGCGTCCTCGGTCTGCGCGGCGAGCTCCTCGGCCCAGTAGAGGGCGAGGTAGAAGTGCGAGCCGCGGTTGTCGATGGTGCCGAGCTTGCGGCCCGGCGAGCGGTCCTCGTTGAGGAAGGTCTCGGTCGCCCGGTCGAGGCTGTCGCCGAGGAGCCTGGCCCGCGCGTTGTCGTCGTACGACGCGAGGTGCTCGAGCGAGGCGGCGAGGGCGAAGAACTCACCGAGGCTGTCCCAGCGGAGGTAGTCCTCCTTCACGAGCTGCTGGCACGTGCTTGGGGGCGGAGCCGCCGGCGCCGGTCTCGAAGAGTCCGCCGCCGTTCATCAGCGGGACGATCGAGAGCATCTTGGCGCTGGTGCCGAGCTCCAGGATCGGGAACAGGTCGGTGTTGTAGTCGCGCAGCACGTTGCCGGTCACCGAGATGGTGTCCTCGCCGCGACGGATCCGCTCCAGCGAGTACGTCGTGGCGTCCGCCGGCGGCATGATCTCGAGGGTCAGGCCGTCGGTGTCGTGCTCCGGCAGGTAGGCCTTGATCTTCGCGATCAGGTTGGCGTCGTGCGCACGACCCTCGTCGAGCCAGAAGATCGCCGGCGTCTCCGCTGGCCCGGGCGCGAGTGACGGCGAGCTTGACCCAGTCGCGGATCGGCTCGTCCTTGGTCTGGCACGCCCGCCAGATGTCACCGGCCTCGACCGTGTGCGACATCAGCACCTCGCCGGCCGCGTTGCGGACCTCGACGGCGCCGGCGGCGGGGATCTCGAACGTCTTGTCGTGCGAGCCGTACTCCTCGGCGGCCTTGCGCCATCAGGCCGACGTTGGGGACCGAGCCCATCGTCGAGGGGTCGAGGGCGCCGTGCGTGCGGCAGTCGTCGATGGTGGCCTGGTAGATGCCGGCGTAGGAGGAGTCGGGGATGACCGCGAGGGTGTCCTGCTGGTTGCCCTCGGCGTTCCACATCTGGCCGGAGGTGCGGATCATCGCGGGCATCGAGGCGTCGATGATGACGTCGGAGGGCACGTGCAGGTTGGTGATCCCCTTGTCGGAGTCGACCATCGCGAGCGACGGACCCGAGGAGAGGCCGGCCTCGAAGGCGGCCTTGATCTCGGCGCCGTTGTCGAGCGCGTCGAGCCCGGCGAGGATGCTGCCCAGGCCGTCGTTGGCCGAGAGGCCTGCGGCGGCCAGGTCCTCGCCGTACTGCGCGAAGACGTCGGCGAAGTAGGCGCGCACGACGTGGCCGAAGATGATCGGGTCGGAGACCTTCATCATCGTCGCCTTGAGGTGGGCCGAGAAGAGGACGCCGTCCGCCTTGGCCTTCGCGACCTGCGCCTCGAGGAACTCGTCGAGCGCCGCGGCGCTCATGAAGGTGGCGTCGACGACCTCGCCCGCGAGGACCGTGAGGCCCTCCTTGAGGACGGTCTCGGAGCCGTCGGAGCCGACGTGCACGATCGCCAGGGTGTCGTCCGAGTCGAGGACCACCGACTGCTCGTTGCTGCGGAAGTCGTCGGTGCCCATCGTGGCGACCGACGTCTTGGAGTCGCTGCTCCAGGCGCCCATCGAGTGGGGGTGTGACCTGGCGTAGTTCTTGACCGACGCGGGCGCGCGGCGATCGGAGTTGCCCTCGCGCAGGACCGGGTTGACCGCGGAGCCCTTGACCCTGTCGTAGCGGGCGCGCGTCTCGCGCTCCTCGTCGGTCTGCGGGTTCTCGGGGTAGTCGGGCAGGTCGTAGCCCTGGGAGGCGAGCTCGGCGATCGTCGCCTTCAGCTGCGAGATCGAGGCGGAGATGTTGGGCAGCTTGATGATGTTGGCCTCGGGCCTGGTCGCCAGCTCACCGAGCTCGGCCAGGGCGTCGTCGACGCGCTGCTCGGCCGTCAGGCGGTCGGGGAACTGCGCGAGCACGCGAGCGGCGAGGGAGATGTCACGCGTCTCGACCTCGACACCGGCGGTCTTCGCGTAGGCGGCGATGATCGGCAGGAAGGAGTACGTCGCCAGCAGGGGCGCTTCGTCGGTGTGGGTGTAGATGATCTTGGCCATGGGTCGGAGTGCTCCTGGATGATCGTCTGTTCTCGAGATGGGGGCATATAACTCTTGACGTCAAGATACCTGACGACGCAGCGAGTTGCGACTCGCCTACCCTCGCACCGACCCCGAGCGCGCGGCTAGAGTTCGGCGGCGGGCCTACGCGGGGTGGGGCCACCAAGGACTCTGGAGGACGGGCGCCTTGAGCGACATCATCGAAGACACACCCACCACCGGGCACAAGTTCGCCGCCGAGACGCTCGGCACCTTCGTGCTCGTGTTCTTCGGCTGTGGCGCCGCGATGCGCAGTGGTGGTGACTACGTCGCCACCGCCCTGGCCTTCGGCCTCACGGTCGTCGTCATGGCGTACGCGGTCGGCCGCATCTCCGGCGGGCACTTCAACCCGGCCGTCACCCTCGGCGCGGCCCTCGGCGGCCGCCTGCCGTGGAGCACCGTCGGCATCTACATGGCCGCCCAGCTGCTCGGCGGCCTGCTGGCCGGCGCCGTGCTGTTCGGCCTGAACCACGGCTTCGCCGGATTCAGCTCCGAGGGCAACATGGCGCAGAACTCCTTCGGCGACTCGGGCACCGGCTACGCCTGGTGGGCAGCCTTCCTCCTCGAGGCCCTGATGACGATGGTCTTCCTGTGGGTCATCCTCGCCGTCACCGACACCCGCAACGAGGTCAACGTCGCGATGGGTCCGCTGGCCATCGGCCTGGCCCTCGCGATGATCCACTTCGCCTCGATCAGCGCCACCGGCACCTCGGTCAACCCGGCCCGCTCCATCGGCGTGGGTGTCTTCGCCGGGACCGACGCGATCATCCAGCTCTGGCTCTTCGTCCTCGCCCCGCTGCTCGGCGCGGCGATCGCCGGCCTGACCTATCCGGTCATCTTCGGCCAGGGCGCGGAGCCGGTGGCGGGTTCGGGCCTCAACTTCGGTGGCGGCAACAAGCACCACTACGTCCCCGGCAACTACGACGCCCAGTGGAACCAGGGCCAGCAGGCCGGCTGGGGCCAGCCCGGCGCCGCCTGGGGCGCGCCCCCGCAGCAGGGCTACCCGCAGGGCGCGCCGCAGGGCCCAGCCCGCAGCAGTGGGGCGCCCCGCCGTCCCAGCAGCCCGACCCGTCCTACGGTGCTCCGCAGTCCACGCCCGGCCAGTGGGGCCAGCCCGACGCGCCCCAGCAGGGTGGTCAACAGCCCCCGCAGCAGGCTCCCCAGCAAGGTGGTCCGTGGGGCGCCCCGCCGGCCGGCGGACAGCCCGGCGAGCCCGGCCACTGGGGCAACCCCGAGGGCGACGACGACGGCCGCACCCAGGTCCGCCGCCCCGACTGATTCAGCCCCGCTGGTGGCCGACGAGCACGGCCCTCCAGCCCGAGTCGACCTCGTCGACGCCGACGAGGCCGACCCCCGACCTGTAGGTCCTGAGCGTCGATGGTGTCGGCCTCTTCGCGCGTCTGCACCAGGTCAGGCCCCTGCTCCTCGACCCGGGCGGTCGCCTCCGGCAGGCCCGGGACGACGTAGGACATGCCAGCCATCCCCCAGGCGGGGGTCTGCGGGCATCGCCAGCCCGGCCTCGGCGCCGTCCTGCCCGGCGCGCCACGTGGCACTCGCCCGAGTCCTCCCCCACCCACCACACGTTGCCGTCGTCGTCCTGGGCGTAGTAGCGGGTCGACGTCTCGTGCGCTCCGTCGACCCGTCTGGTGGTGCGCACCGCTGTCGCGCTCGAGGCCGGCGATCTCCGTAGGATCGTCGAGCACCTCTGCCTCGATCGCTCCGTCGTCACCACCGGCGACGAAGACGTCGTAGCGCCACGTCGAGCCCGGCGTCAGGGGCAGCCACGGGTTGTCGATCGACGCCCCGAAGTCGGCGGGGTCGGGGGTCGGCGTGGGGATCACCAATCCGTCGATGCCCGGCGAGTCGTACGGCGCGGGCTGGCCGATGCCGCCGCAGCCGCTCGCCACCAGGACCACCAGGCCCGCCGCGACCGCACGGGCGGCCCCGGCTGGACGTCGTACGGCTCGGGGCATGGGCGCCAGCATGCCAGTCGCATGGGCGACAGGAGGCGCTGCTAGCGTCAGCGGGACAGCCCACCTCATCTCGCGAGGAGTACTTCCGTGACCTCCCCTGCCCCCCTCAAGGTCGCCGTCACCGGCGCCGCCGGCCAGATCGGCTACAGCCTGCTCTTCCGCCTCGCCGCGGGCGCCCTGGGCGACCGTCCGGTCGAGCTGCGCCTGCTCGAGATCGAGCCTGCCCTGCCCTGCCCTCGAGGGCGTCGTCATGGAGCTCGACGACTGCGCGTTCCCGCTGCTCGCGGGTGTCGAGATCGGTGCCGACCCGGCCGCGATCTTCAGTGGTGCCAACGCCGCCATGCTCGTGGGTGCCATGCCCCGCAAGGAGGGCATGGACCGTGCCGACCTGCTCGCCGCCAACGGCAAGATCTTCACCGGCCAGGGCAAGGCCCTCAACGACAACGCCGCCGACGACGTCAAGATCCTCGTGACCGGCAACCCGGCCAACACCAACGCGCTCATCGCGATGAGCAACGCCCCCGACATCCCGCGCGAGCGCTTCAACGCGCTGACCCGCCTCGACCACAACCGCGCCAAGACGCAGCTGGCCAAGAAGCTCGGCGTGTCCGTCACCGAGATCGAGAACCTCGCGATCTGGGGCAACCACGACGACTCGATGTACCCCGACCTCTTCAACACCATGGTCGGTGGCCGCTCGGCCGCCGAGCAGGTCGACGAGGCGTGGATCACCGACGACTACATCCCCACCGTCGCGACGCGCGGTGGCGCGATCATCAAGGCGCGCGGCGCCTCCTCGGCCGCCTCGGCCGCCAACGCCACCATCGACCACATGCACGACTGGCTCAACGGCACGTCGGAGTGGGTCTCGATGTCGGTCCCGTCCGACGGCTCGTACGGCGTCACCGAGGGCATCGTCTCGTCGTTCCCGTGCACGGTCGCCGACGGTGCCTGGTCGATCGTCCAGGGCATCGAGCTCAACGACTTCTCCAAGGAGCGCATCGCCGCCTCCGTGGCCCGCCTCGAGTCCGAGCGCGACCAGGTCAAGGAGCTCGGCCTCATCTGAGCCGAGCGGGCACAAATGTCCGTCCCAGCCCGCTGACCGGGCACGAATGTGCAGCACCACCTGCACATTCGTGCCCGGTCGCGGCGATTTCGGGAACATCTGTGCCCGGTCGGCGAGCCGGCGGTCGGGTGGCGAGAGATCAGAAGTCGGGCTGGTCCGGGATCGATCCCGCAAGGAAGATCAGCAGCCCACCGAGCACGAGCAGGATCGCCGCGTCGAGGACCTTGTGACGTACGGCGAGCATCCCGGCGTCGCGCGCCCGCAGCACCAGCCGGACCAGGGCCGCGAAGATCAGCGCCCCGCCCATCAGCCGGATCCCCGTGCGCCACTCGTCGAGGGCGACCAACAGCAGCGCGACACCGACGACGGCCAGGACCAGCAGGTAGAACGCCCCGCCGATGGTCGAGGGATAGCGTCGCCCCTCGTCCTCACCGGTGGGCAGCTCGCCGTCGACGAGGTCCTCGGCCGAGACGGGAGGCACGCTCTCGGGCGGGGCGATCTCCGGGTCTGGCGCCTCGGCGCGGTCGGGATCGGGGTCGGTCACGCTCAGCCCCGGACCGACTTCTCGGCGATCTCCACGATGTTGGACAGCAGCATCGCCCGGGTCATCGGCCCGACCCCCTTGGGGTTCGGCGAGACCCAGCCGGCGACGTCCCACACGTCCGGGTGCACGTCGCCGGTCACCTTGCCGTCCACCCGCGAGACGCCGACGTCGAGGACGGCCGCACCGGGCTTGACCATGTCGGCGGTGATGATGCCGGGTACGCCGGCGGCCGCGACGACGATGTCGGCGTGCCGCACGTGAGCGGCGAGGTCGACGGTGCCGGTGTGGCAGAGCGTCACCGTGGCGTTCTCCGAACGGCGGGTGAGCAGCAGCCCGAGCGGGCGGCCGACGGTCAGGCCGCGACCCACCACCACCACCTCCGCGCCGGCGATCTGCACACCGTGGCGGCGCAGCAGCTCGATGGCGCCGACCGGGGTGCACGGGAGCGGCCCGGCCTCGCCGAGCACCAGCTTGCCCAGGTTGGTGGGGTGCAGGCCGTCGACGTCCTTGTCGGGGTCGACGCGCGAGAGCAGCGCGAACTCGTCGAGGCCGGTGGGCTGCTGCACGATGAAGCCGGTGCAGGCGGGGTCGGCGTTGAGCTCGTCGATGACGGCCTCGCACCTCCGCCTGGGTGGCGGTGGCCGGCAGGTCGCGGCGGATCGAGGAGATGCCGAGCTCGGCACAGTCCTTGTGCTTGGCCCCGACGTACCACTGGGATCCCGGGTCGTCGCCCACCAGCACGGTGCCGAGGCCAGGGGTGACCCCCTGCTCCTTGAGGGCGGCGACGCGCTGCGCCAGCTCCGTCTTGATGGTCCGCAGCGTGGCCGCGCCGTCCAGGGTCTGTGCCGTCACGGCGGTCAGTCTAGGGGCGGGCATCAGTGGAAGAAGTGCCGCGTGCCGGTGAGGTACATCGTGACGCCGGCCTTCTCGCAGGCCTCGATCACCTCGGCGTCGCGCACCGACCCGCCCGGCTGCACGATCGCTCGTACGCCGGCGTCGAGCAGGATCTGCGGCCCGTCGGCGAACGGGAAGAAGGCGTCCGACGCCGCGACCGCGCCCGCGGCTCGATCCCCCGCCCGCTCCACGGCGAGACGGCAGGAGTCGACCCGGTTCACCTGGCCCATGCCGACACCGACCGATGCACCGCCGGAGGCGAGCAGGATCGCGTTGGACTTCACCGCGCGGCACGCGCGCCACGCGAAGGAGAGGTCCGCGAGGACCTCGGCCGAGGCCGCCTCGCCCGTCGCGAGCGTCCAGGTCGAGGGGTCGTCGCCGTCGGCGTCGATCACGTCGCGGCCCTGCAGCAGCAGCGCCGCCGGAGATGGCGCGCATGTCGCCGCCGCCGCGCGCGAGCGGCGGGCACTCGAGGATCCGGATGTTCTTCTTCGCCTGGAGGGCCTCGACCGCTCCCGGTTCGTAGCCCGGCGCCACGATCACCTCGGTGAAGATCTCCGCGACCTGCGTCGCCATCTCGACCGAGACCGGCACGTTGGTGGCGATGACCCCGCCGAAGGCCGAGACCGGGTCGCACTCGTGCGCGCGGCGGTGCGCCGACGCGACGTCGTCGCCCACCGCGATCCCGCACGGGTTGGCGTGCTTGATGATCGCCACCGCCGGCTCGTCGAAGTCGTACGCCGCCCGGCGGGCCGCGTCGGCATCGACGTAGTTGTTGTAGGACATCTCCTTGCCGTGGTGCTGGGTCGCCTGGGCGAGTCCGGGACCGCCGGGGAGGAATCCGTTGGAGTAGAGGGCGGCGTCCTGGTGCGGGTTCTCGCCGTAGCGCAGCACCGCGTCCTTGGTCCACGTCGCGCCCATCCACGCCGGGAAGCCGGAGCCCTCGCTCGTGTCGGTGAGCACGTTGCCCATCCACGACGCCACGTGCACGTCGTACGTCGCGGTGTGCACGAAGGCCTCCGCGGCGAGGCGCTGGCGCTGGGCGAGGGTGAAGCCCCCGGCAGCCACGGCGGCCAGCACGTCGTCGTACGCCGCGGGCGAGGTGACGATCGCGACGCTGGGGTGGTTCTTGGCGGCGGCGCGCACCATCGAGGGTCCGCCGATGTCGATCTGCTCCACGCACTCGTCGGGCCCGGCGCCCGAGGCGACGGTCGCGGTGAAGGGGTAGAGGTTGGAGACGACGAGGTCGAACGGCTCGACCTCGAGCTCGCGCAGCTGCTCCACGTGCGACTCGAGGCGGCGGTCGGCCAGGATGCCGGCGTGCACGCGCGGGTGCAGGGTCTTGACGCGGCCGTCGAGGCACTCGGGGAAGCCGGTGAGGTCCTCGACCTTCGTCACGGGCAGGCCGAGCGACTCGATGAGCGCGGCCGAGCCACCGGTCGAGACGAGCTCGACGTCGGCGTCGTGGAGGCCGCGGACGAGGTCGTCGAGACCGGCCTTGTCGTAGACCGAGACCAGTGCTCGCCGGATCGGGATGCGGAGGTCGGCTGAGTCGGACACGGGGGACTCCTCGGATGCGTGGGGAGGAGAGCACCCAGGCGTTCGATGCTCTCGTGCGTCACTCCCTGGTGGTTGCCCACCTGCGCCAGTCGTGTGGCTGCAGCCTACCGAGCCTCCACGCCGATGCGCACCCGGCGTCCCTCGACGCTGATCCCCCCACGCGCGATCCGTCCGACGGCGTCGACGAGCATCGTGCGCTCGGCGGCCTTGATGCGCTCGTGCAGCGACTCGACGTCGTCGTCGTCGGCCACCGGGACCGCCGTCTGGGCGACGATCGGCCCGGTGTCGACTCCCCCGTCGACGACGAAGAGGGTCGCGCCGCTGACCTTCACGCCGTAGTCGAGGGCGTCGCGCGGGCCGTGCATCCCGGGGAACGACGGGCACAGCGCCGGGTGCGTGTTGAGCGTGACGAAACGCGCGAGGAAGTCGGTGGAGACGAGCTTCATGAAGCCGGCCAGCACGACGAGGTCGGGCTCGAAGCGCTCGACCACCGTCGTCAGCGCCGAGTCCCACCCCTCACGCGTCTCGAAGTCGTCGACCCGGCGCACGAAGGTCGGGATGTTCGCCCGCTCGGCCCGCGCCAGGCCCTCGATGTCCTCGCGGTCGGCGCCCACGGCCACCACGCGGGCGCCGTACGTCGGCGTCGGCACAGGCGTCGAGCAGGGCCTGCAGGTTGGTGCCCGCTCCCGACACGAGGGCGACGATGCGGGCGGGCTGCCGGGCTGGGGTCACGCCGGGAGTCTAGGTGGATCTGCGCTGGAGCAGCACCAGCGCGAGCGCGCCGACCAGGGCTCCGATCCCGCAGGCGGTGATCGCGTGCACGAGCACGTCGGGGACGAAGGGGCCGATGTGGCGCATCCGGCCCGGCCCCGCCGCGCCACCCGCCAGGGAGGCGAGGACGGCGAAGCCGATCCCGGCCACGATGCCGCCGCCGCACCCGGCCAGGGCGACCCGGTCCCAGGTCAGCGGCCGGTCGCGCAGCGCACGGAACGTGGCGACGGCGGCCACGAGGGGCGGCAGCGCCATCAGGGCGCCGGTCCAGGCGGCGGGCGTGCCGACGCCGGGCAGTGCGGCCAGCAGCGGGACGACCGGCAGCGGGCCGAGCACGACGGCACCGGGCGACACGACGGTGCCGCCACCCACGGCGAAGCCCGGGCCCAGCAGCCACGACCCGGTGAAGAGCGAGGCGTTGGGGAGGAACCCGGCGTTGACGAGCGGCGTAGAGACCAGCCTCGGACGGGCTCGGGTGCAGGGTCGAGGTCATCGTCGCCGCGTCGTCGAGCGAGGTGACCAGGGCGATCAGGAAGACCACGCGTCGACACGACGAGCAGGGCCGACAGCACCGCCCCCGCCACGGCAGCCGCCGCCCGCAGGGTGACCGGGAGGAAGGTCGCCCAGATGGCGGCCCGCCCGGAGCCGACGGCGATGGCCGGCGCGGCGACCGCGGCGGTCATCACGAAGGTCCAGAGCAGGACGTGCGGGAGCGACGGGTCGGCGGAGGAGCCGGCCGCCAGGGTGGCGACCACCACGGCGACGACGGCGTAGCCGGCGAAGAAGAGCGACGATCGCCGTCGGCACGGTGAAGTCGCGCTCGCCGTCGGAGATGCGGTCGGCGTCGGGGCCGTGGCCCGAGACGGCGTCGCCGACCCGGTGTCCCAGCCGCCACATCGACCACGCCGAGATGGCGGTGACGCCCAGCGGGACGATGAGGACCCGCACGCCCATCACGGTGAAGCCCGAGCCGTGGCCGGCCAGCCACGCCAGCGCGCCCATCCGCATCCCGTCGCGCGGGGCGCCGTGCACGCCGGCGTCGGAGACGAACCAGCCGATCACGCCGACGGCCATGAGCACGAGGAGCGGGCCGGCATGCCGCGAGCACGCCACCCAGCGTGGCGATCAGCACCAGCGGACGCGGGTGTGCAGCGTCGGTCCCGGGGCGGTCCGGGCGGGTGAGCAGCGACGTCATGACCGGCCCATCATGACCCGCTGGCAGAGCCTGATCACGCTCCCACGCCGCCCGTTGCCCGCACCGGGAGTTTGTGCGCGGTGTGGTCATCTCCCGTACCGTGGGGCGGTCATGAGGAACCCCGAATCGTTCGACGCCTACTACGTCGGCACCCGCGCGCGATTCCTGCACGAGGCGTACGCGCTCACCGGTGACGCACCCGCGGCCAGCGCCGCCCTGAGGGACGCCTACGTCGTCGCGTGGCACCACTGGCGCAAGGTCTCCGTCCTCGACGACCCCGACGCCTACGTCCGCGGCATCGCCCACGGACGCGCCCGGCGCCGCCACACGACCCGGATCTGGCACCGCGACAAGAGCCTGGACCCGGAGGTCGCCGCGACGTTCGAGGCGCTCTCCAAGCTCACCGCGACCCAGCGCCAGCTCCTCGTCGTGACGCACCTGTCGACCCTCTCGATGGCCGACATCGGCCGCACGGTCGGGCTCGCCCGCGGCGATGCCGAGCGCGAGCTGCAGACGGCCTCGTCGCAGTTCGCCCTGCACCGCGACGTGCCCACGACCGCCATCCGCGGCCTGCTGGAGGACCTGGCCCAGCCCCTCGAGGACATCCGCTGGCCCCGGGCCACGGTCATCCGGCGCACCGGCGCCGCCCGACGCCGTACGCACACGGTGGCGGGGGCCGTGCTCGCCTCGGCCGCGCTGCTCGTCTCCGGCTCGCTGGTCGCCTCCGGCTCCGGCGCCGAGGCCACCAGCCTGGTCGGCGAGACGGCCACCCCGGGCGTCACCGTCCACGCGCCCTCCGAGGCGGTCGCCGACACCACCGGCGAGCCGGTGATCGACGAGGCCTCGATGATGTCGGAGGAGCAGGTGACCCGGCTGGGGCGCGGGCTCGACTGGACCGAGGCCAAGACCACCGACAACCTCAGTGGCACCGGCCTCGTCGCACCCTGCCAGCGCGAACGGTTCTCCGACCCCTCGGGGCTCGCCGCCATGACCCGGTCGTGGGAGGGCTCGCAGACCACGGTGAAGCGCACGACGGTCCGGCGCGGCGGCAAGGACCGCGTGCGCAAGCGGCGCGTCACGGACGTGCGATCCACCGCGCTCGAGGTCGTGGAGATGTCGCGCAACCCCCGTCGGGCCGCGCAGAGCTTCGATACCGCGACCCTGTGGTACGCCGGGTGCACCGACCCGCGCACCCAGCTCCTGTCCACGCGCAGCCTGAAGGGTGTCGGTGAGGACGCCACCCAGTTCCGGCTCCGCACGTGGGGCAAGGTCCCGACGAGCATGTCGGTCGGCGTAGCGCGCTCGGGCAGCCTGGTGGTCACCACGCTCGTCCAGGGCAAGGACCGGCCGGTCCCCGACGTGTCGCTCGCGACCACGCTCGCCGCGGCCGTCAACCGGCTGTGCGGCACGCCCGGGGCCGGCGTGTGCGCCGGTCGCGTGCATGGCCGCACCACCGACCCCCTCGCCGTCGGCACTCCCCCGGGGCTGCTGGCCGTGGTCGACCTGCCGCCCGTCGCGATCGCCCGCGGACCCTGGGTCGGCACCGAGCCCGAGCGGGCGCGCACCAACTTCGCCGCGACCCGGTGCGACCGCACGACCTTCCAGGGCCGTGGCATCCGTCGTCCGCTCACCCGGACCTTCCTGTTCCCCGAGACACCCAACGCCGACCAGTTCGGGCTCACCCAGACCGTGGGCCTGATGGAGGTCCCGGCAGCCCGGGAGTTCGTCGGACGTCGTCCGCACCCGCATCCGCCAGTGCGGCGCGGCCAACCTCGGCACGACGGTGACGCCGTTGGCGTCGATGTCCTCGAAGGCGCAGGACCTGCACGTCTGGGCGCTCTCGATCGAGCTCAACGACCAGCAGTCGTTCCCGTTCCTCATGGCCATCGTCCGCGACGGCAACGCCGTCTCGCAGGTGGGATTCACCCCCGACCGGGCCATGACGATGACGCGGGACGGACTTCGTCACGCTGGCCCGCCGCTCGCTCGAGCGCCTCAGCGACCTCCCGGGCGCCGACGCGCTGACGCGCAACTGATCCACGTCCGCGGGAATCTCACGGGCACGGGCAAGGGCCCACAAGAGAAACACTCCCGCCCCCAGTGGTGGGGCGGGAGTGCACGGACCGACCAGCTGCCCGCGCTGGGCGGGCCGGTGGATCAGAGGTTCTTCAGGATCTCTCGCATCAGCTCGGCGGTCTCCGACGGCGTCTTGCCGACCTTGACCCCGGCGGCCTCGAGGGCCTCCTTCTTGGCCTGCGCGGTGCCGGAGGAGCCCGAGACGATGGCGCCGGCGTGGCCCATGGTCTTGCCCTCGGGGGCGGTGAAGCCGGCGACGTAGCCGACGACCGGCTTGGTGACGTGGTCCTTGATGTAGGCCGCGGCACGCTCCTCGGCGTCTCCGCCGATCTCGCCGATCATCACGATCGCCTTGGTCTCCGGGTCGTTCTCGAAGGCCTCGAGGGCGTCGATGTGGGTGGTGCCGACGATCGGGTCACCACCGATGCCGATCGCGGTGGTGAAGCCGTGGTCCTTGAGCTCGTACATCATCTGGTAGGTCAGGGTGCCCGACTTGGAGACCAGGCCGACCGGACCCTTCCCCGCGATGGTGTGCGGCGTGATGCCGGCCAGCGACTCCTCCGGCGTGATGATGCCGGGGCAGTTGGGGCCGATCATCCGGGTGGACTTGCCCTCGAGGTAGGCGGCCACCTGGGCGGTGTCCTGCACGGGCACGCCCTCGGTGATGACCACGAGCAGCGGGATCTCGGCGTCGATGGCCTCGATCGCGGCGTCCTTGGTGAAGGCAGGAGGGACGAAGGCGACGGACACGTTGGCGCCGGTCTCCTGCATCGCCTCGGCGACGGAGCCGTAGACGGGCAGCTCCCTGCCACCGAGCTCGACCGTGGTGCCGGCCTTGCGGGCGTTGACGCCGCCCACGATGTCGGCGCCGGACTCGACCATGAGGGTGGTGTGCTTGGCACCCATCCCACCGGTCATGCCCTGGACGATGATCTTGGAGTCCTTGTTGAGGTAGATCGACATCTCTTCTGTTTCTCTCTCTCAGGCCTGGTGGGCGAGCTCGGCGGCCTTGTCGGCCGCGCCGTCCATGGTGTCGACGAGGGTCACCAGCGGGTGGTTCGCCTCGGTGAGGATCCGTCGACCCTCCTCGACGTTGTTGCCGTCGAGGCGGACGACGAGCGGCTTGCTCTCCTTGTCGCCGAGGATCTCGAGCGCGCCGACGATGCCCTTGGCGACCTCGTCGCACGCGGTGATGCCCCCGAAGACGTTGACGAAGACGCTCTTGACCTGGGCGTCGTTGAGGATCACGTCGAGCCCGTCCGCCATCACCTGGGCGTTGGCGCCGCCACCGATGTCGAGGAAGTTGGCGGGCTTGACGCCGCCGTGGGCCTCGCCGGCATAGGCGACGACGTCGAGGGTGCTCATCACGAGTCCGGCGCCGTTGCCGATGATGCCGACCTGGCCGTCGAGCTTGACGTAGTTGAGGCCCTTGTCCTTGGCCTTCGCCTCGAGCGGGTCCTCCTCGTCGCGGATGACGAAGTCCGCGTGGTCCTCGTGGCGGAACTCAGCGTTCTCGTCGAGCGAGACCTTGCCGTCGAGTGCCTCGAGCTTGTCGCCCTCGAGGCGGGCCAGCGGGTTGACCTCCACCAGGGTGGCGTCCTCCTCGACGTAGACCTTCCAGAGCGCCTGGACCATCTCGATGGCCTGGTCGCGCAGCTCGGCGGGGAACCTGGCCTCGTCGACGATCGCGGCGGCCTTCTCCGGTGTCACGCCCTCGAGAGCGTCGATCGTGATCTTCTTGACCGCGTCGGGGTTGGTCTTGGCGACCTCCTCGATCTCCACGCCGCCCTCGACCGATGCGATGCACAGGTGGGAGCGGTTGGAGCGGTCGAGCAGGAACGAGAAGTAGTACTCCTCGACGGGGGGCGTCGCCGGGGTGACGAGCACCCGCTTGACGGTGAGGCCCTTGATCTCCATGCCGAGGATGTCGCTGGCGTAGGACTCGGCCTCGTCGGCGGTCTTGGCGATCTTCACGCCGCCGGCCTTGCCGCGGCCACCGGCCTTGACCTGCGCCTTGATGACCGTGACGCCGCCCATCTCCTCGGCGGCGGCTCGCGCGGCCTCGGGGGTCTCGGCGACCACGCCCAGGGTGGTCACGACTCCATGCTTGGCGAAGAGCTCCTTCGCCTGAAACTCCATCAGATCCACGGCGTACCCAGTCCTTTTCGTCTGCAACAGTGCGCGGGATTTCCTCTCGGCACCCTAGACCTGTCGCGGGGCTCGCACGAGTTCGGGCCCGCGTGGTGCTGGTCACCCCCGGGCTACGTTGTCGGGCATGCCCTCGGTGATGTGGTTCCGGCGCGACCTGCGCGTGCGCGACAACCCGGCCCTGCGCGCCGCCCTCGACGACGGGCCCGCGGCGGCCCTCTTCGTCGTCGACCCGCGCCTGTGGAACGGTGCAGGCGATGCCCGGAGGGCGTGGCTGGCGGCGACCCTGCGTGCCCTCGACGAGCGGTTGGAGGGGCGACTGGTCGTCCGGCACGGCGACCCGGTCGAGGTGGTGCCCCAAGTGGCAACCGAGGTGGGGGCGACCGCCGTGCACTGTCTCCGCCGAGACCACGCCGTACGGCCGCCGGCGCGACGCGCGCGTCACGAAGACGCTGGGCGAGGTGCCGCTGGTCGCCACCGGTTCGCCGTACGCCGTCGGTCCCGGGCTGGTCCGCAACGGCTCGGGCGCGGCCTACCAGGTCTTCACGCCCTTCTCCCGGGCCTGGCGCGAGCACGGCTGGGCGCAACCGGCAGCCACCCCGCGCTCCCCCGACCTCCTCAGCCTCGACTCCGACCAGCAGGCGACCGATCTGCTGGACGGCTCGCTGTCGTCCGCCCCCGAGGGCATGCCGACCGCCGGCGAGGACGCCGCGTGGCGCCGGTGGCGGCACTTCCGGGACGACCTGCTGGCGCGCTACGCCCAGGACCGCGACGCCCCCGCCGTGGACGGCACGTCACGCCTCTCGCCCTACCTCCACCTCGGCGTCGTACACCCGCGCTCCCTCCTCGCCGAGGTCGGCGACGGCCCTGGCACCTCGCGCTTCGAGGCCGAGCTCGCCTGGCGGGAGTTCTACGCCGACGTGCTCTGGCACTCCCCCGACTCGGCCTGGCAGGACCTCAAGCCGGCGCTGGGCGAGATGCGCTACGACGAGCCGGAGGACGCCATCGAGGCCTGGCGCACCGGCACCACGGGCTTCCCGATCGTCGACGCCGGGATGCGCCAGCTGATCCACGAGGGCTGGATGCACAACCGGGTGCGGATGATCACGGCCTCGTTCCTGACCAAGGACCTCCACGTCTGGTGGCCGGTCGGCGCGCGGCACTTCCTCGACCTGCTCATCGACGGGGACGTCGCGTCCAACAACCACGGCTGGCAGTGGGTGGCCGGCACCGGCACCGATGCCTCGCCCTACTTCCGCGTCTTCAACCCGATCACCCAGGGCGTGAAGTTCGATCCCGACGGTGACTACGTACGCCGCTGGGTGCCCGAGCTGGACCACCTGCCCGGCGCCGCGGCCCACGAGCCCTGGAAGACCGACATCGGCTACGAGCAGGGTTACCCTCTCCGCATCGTCGACCACGCCGCCGAACGGGTGGAGTCGCTCGAGCGCTACCGGGTCGCCCGTGAGGCCCGCGCCTGATCCACAGGCAATTGCGCCGAGGGTTGCACAAACCCGTGACCTTTCCGTTACAGTCGGTCGCGGTCTTGCCGACCCACCCCCCTGACCCGGCAGATTGGTGAATTCTCTATGGGCAACCACCGAGCGCAGCGCCCCACCAGGCGCACCTCGGCAGCAGCACCCCCGCTCGGAAAGCGACGTGCCAGCACGCCGCAGCGTCGATCGTTGGTCCGCCGCCTGCCCTCCACGCCGCTCATCGCGGGCGTGGCCGTCCTCGCCATCTCGGCGGGCGGTGCGGTGACGGCAGCCGGCGCGGATGTCGCGGACATCGCGCCCTCAGGCGCTTCGATCAGCGCCACCGGCGCCATCGGCACGGCGGCGAGCGACGCACTGTCGCGCCGCGGCAAGATCGTCAGCCGCGACGCCACGCGGAACGCAGGCGACGAGGAGACCGACCCCGAGCTGGTCGCCCTCGCCGAGAAGCAGATGGCCGAGCGTGAGGCCAAGCTGGCCGAGATGCGCCAGGCCGCGGAGAAGCAGGCCGCGAAGATCAAGGAGAACAAGTGGGTTCTCCCCCTCGCCAGCTACTCCATCACCGCGACGTTCGGCCAGTACGGCCTCTGGGCCAGCTATCACACCGGCCTGGACTTCAACGGCAACTCCGGTGACTCGATCATGGCCGATCGCCAACGGCACGGTCACCCAGACCGGCTACGACGGCGCCTACGGCAACAAGACCGTGGTCACCCTCGACGACGGCACCGAGATCTGGTTCTGCCACCAGACCTCGATCTACGTCAGCGTCGGTGACACCGTCCGCGGCGGCGAGGTCATCGGCACCGTCGGCGCGACCGGCAACGTGACCGGCTCGCACCTCCACCTCGAGGTACGCCCCGGCGGCGGTGGCCCGGTCAACCCGTTCGACGCCTTCGTCGACCACGGCATCGTTCCCTGATCGAGCCTCGGGCGGAGGTTCAGCTTCTCCACAGCGGCTGACCCATCGAACGCCCCGAACGTGGGTGGCGCACCTCCCTCGACGCGGTGACGCCGTCCACGTCGGAGCCACATTCGGAGGTCTTGAAGGTGGCTGGCACACCGCTCACGCCACGTCCCGCGCCGTACGCCGACGCAGCTTGCTCACCGGCAAGCCTGATCGAGCCGCGGGCGGAGCTACAGCTTCTCCACCGGCGCGTAGCGCAGCAGCAGCCGCTTGACCCCGTCGGACCCGAAGTCGATCGACGCCACCGACTTCTCCGCGACGCCGTCGACGGCCACGACCGTGCCCATCCCGAACGAGTCGTGCACCACCCGGTCCCCCGGTGCCAGGCTGGGGATCTCGCGGGCCGGCTTGGCCTTGGACGCCGCGTCCGCGCGCATCGCGGCCGAGGTGAAGTTGCGCCGCCCGGCCGCGGTCGGTGAGCCCAGGCGGGTGGACTGCGAGGTGAGGTCGGGTCGGCCCCAGCGCGTCTGCTCGGCGGCCGTGCGACGCCAGTCGACGAGGTCGACCGGCAGCTCGTCGAGGAAACGACTGGCGGGGTTGTGGCTGGGGCGCACCCCACGCGGAGCGCACCATGGCCCGGGAGACGTAGAGGCGCTTCTGGGCGCGGGTGACGCCGACGTAGGCCAGGCGACGCTCCTCCTCCAGCTCGGGCTGGTCGCCCAGTGAGCGCTGGTGCGGGAAGACGCCGTCCTCGAGCCCGCTGAGGAACACGACGGGGAACTCCAGGCCCTTGGCGGTGTGGAGGGTCATCAGGGTCACGACGCCGGAGTCGTCGCCGTCTGGGGAGTCGGGGATCTGGTCGGCGTCGGCCACCAGGGCGACCCGCTCGAGGAAGTCGCCGAGCCCGACCGCGACGGTGCCGGCCTCGATGTCGGCGGGGTCCGCGCTGGGACCCGGCTGGGGGTCCTCGGCGAACTCGCGGGCGACCGCCACGAGCTCGGCGAGGTTCTCCACCCGGGTGTCGTCCTGCGGGTCGTCGCTGGCCTCGAGCTCGGCGAGGTAGCCCGAGCGCTCCAGCACCGACTCCAGGATCACGTCGGGGCGCTCGTCGGCGGCGACCATCGACTGGAGCTCCTGCACCATGGCGACGAAGCCGAGGATGTTCCTGAGGCTGCGCGTGGCCAGCCCGGGGGCCTGCTCGGCCTTGACCAGCGCCTCCCAGAACGTGATCCGGTCGCGGTCGGCCAGGGCGGCGATGCAGGCCTCGGCCCGGTCGCCGATCCCGCGCTTGGGGGTGTTGAGCACCCGGCGCAGGGAGATCTCGTCGGCGGTGTTGACCAGCATCCGCAGGTAGGCCAGCGCGTCGCGGACCTCGCGGCGCTCGTAGAAGCGGACGCCCCCGACGACCTTGTAGGGCTGGCCGGTGCGGATGAACACCTCCTCGAAGACGCGCGACTGGGCGTTGGTGCGGTAGAACACCGCGACGTCGGCCGGGCGTACGCCGCCCTCGTCGGCCAGGCGGTCGATCTCCTGGCTGACGAACCGCGCCTCGTCGTGCTCGTCGTCGGCGACGTAGCCGACGATGCGCTCCCCGTCACCGCGCGTCGGACCACAGCCGCTTGGGCTTGCGGCCGCGGTTGTTGCCGATGACCGAGTTGGCGGCGGTGAGGATGGTCTGGGTGGAGCGGTAGTTCTGCTCGAGCAGGATCGATCGTCGCGTCGGGGAAGTCCTGCTCGAAGTCGAGGATGTTGCGGATGTCGGCGCCGCGGAAGGCGTAGATCGACTGGTCGGCGTCGCCCACGACCATCAGCTCGCTCGGCTCGACGCTCGGCGCCACTCTCCTCGAGCGCTGTGCCCTCCTCGAACGACCTGCCGCACAGCTGCTGGATCAGGCTGTACTGAGCGTGGTTGGTGTCCTGGTACTCGTCGACCAGCACGTGCCGGAACCTGCGGCGGTAGAGCTCGCCGGACGTCGGGGAACGCCTGCAGCAGGTGGACGGTCGTCATGATCAGGTCGTCGAAGTCGAGGGCGTTGGCGTCGCGCAGGCGGCGCTGGTAGTGGGTGTAGGCCTTGGCGTAGGCCTCCTCGAAGCCGTTCTTGGCGTCCTTGGTCGCGTCCTCGGCGTCGCGCAGCTCGTTCTTGTGGTCGGAGACCCAGTGGAGGACCGCGTTGGGTTGGTACTTCTTGGGGTCGAGCTCGAGGTCGCGCAGCACCAGCGTCATCAGCCGCTTGGAGTCGGCGGCGTCATAGATCGAGAAGTTGGACTTGAGGCCGACCCGGTCGATCTCCTTGCGCAGGATGCGCACGCAGGAGGAGTGGAAGGTGGAGACCCACATGATCCGGGCCCGCCTGCCGACGAGGTGCTCGACGCGCTCCTTCATCTCGGCGGCGGCCTTGTTGGTGAAGGTGATGGCGAGGATCGACCCGGGGTGGGCCCGGCGCTCGGTGATCAGCCAGGCGATCCGGCGGGTCAGCACCCGGGTCTTGCCCGAGCCCGCGCCGGCGACCACGAGCAGCGGCGGACCGGCGTGCATGACGGCGGCGCGCTGGGGCTCGTTGAGCCCCTCGAGGAGCTCCTCGCGCGTCGGGCCGCTGCGCGCGGGCGGTGTCGCCGTGGCGGTCGATGTCCTCGAGTCCGGGCAGTGTGAAAGGGGTGCTCATCTCCCCGCCAGCCTACGGCCCGCCGGGGACAACCGAGCCGTCAGGTGACCCGTCGGGTCACGCGTGCGTGGGCGACCAGAAGACCGCCAGCCCGACGTTGAGCACGGTCAGCGCCAGGAGCCGAGGTAGAGGCCCTGCGGGATGCTCGGCTTGCGGATGTTGGCCATCACCAGCACCAGGATGACCAGCCCGACCGCGAACTTCACCCCGATCTTGGCGTGGTTGACGTCACCGTCACCCGCCTCGAGCACGCCGACGAGCAGCAGCCCGGCGAGGAACGCCGTGCCGGCCCCGTCGCGCATCGCGGCGTTGACCCTCTTCTCGCGGCTCGCCGCACCTGCACCAACAGCCCACCGAAGCAGCGCCGCGAAGCCGAGGATGTGCACGAACAGCAGGACCAGCCGCAGGGTCTCCATGCCGGAACCCTAGCTGGCGGGCGTCGGGCTCAGCGCTTGCGTCCTTCTTGGCTGCGCTTGGCCGGACGTACGACGAGCACCGGGCACGGCGCGTAGTGCTGCACCCGCTGGGCGGTGCTGCCGACCAGCACCGAGTCGCTGAGCCCGCGGCCGCCAGCGGCCACCACGACCAGCCCGGCGTCGTACTGCTTGGCGGCCTTGATGATCTCGTTGGCCGGCGACCCGCTGCGGATCCGCTGGTGGACCTTCGGTCCCCAGCCGTCGTAGACCGCGGCGACCGTGGCGACCGCGCACTCTCCGCGGCGTCGCGGAACGACGTCGGCTCCACGTCGCCTTCCTGGCCGGGTCGGTCCGACAGGTCGTCGGCGAACGCGACCGAGGCCAGCGGCCGCATCACCGCGACCACCGAGATCGTCGGTGATCTTGGCCGGGTCGGCGAAGGACTTCAGCTGCTTGGCGGCGGCCAGCGACTGCTTGGACCCGTCGGTGGCGACGATGACGTGCATGGTCAGACTCCCTCCTTCGTCGAGTCGGCCGGGTCGCGGCTGGCAGGTCGGTCACGGCTGCCGAAGAAGTACTCCACCAGGAACAGCACGACCGCCGACGGCGAGCAGGCCGGCGCACCAGAGCAGCGAGGTGGGGTCGTCGTAGATCGACGTAGCACGAGGATCGCGACGTTGCCGACCAGCCCGACGACCAGCAGCGGGGTGTTGGCGCGGAAGGCTGCGCTCGTCCTCGTCCTGGCCGCGCAGCTTGAGGCAGGAGACGATCACCAGCGCGTAGATGAACAGCAGGAACACCACGGTCACCAGGGCCAGCCGGTCGACCAGGTCGATGCCGCCTCCGGCCGCCGTGACGGCGTAGCCCGCGACCAGCAGGGCGGCGACCACGACGGCCGCTGAAGAGCAGGCCGACCCACGGGCTGCGGCGGGTGGGGTGGATCTTGGCGAAGACGCCGGGGACGACGTCCTCGCGGGCCATGCCGTAGAGGATGCGCGGCTGCGTGACGACCGTGACCAGCGTGGTGTTGGTGATCGCGATCAGCGCGATGATCGTGAAGAGCGTGGTCATCAACGTCGGTGGAGAACGGCAGGATGCCCTGCTTGACGACCTCGAGCAGCGCCGCGTCGGACTCGGCGAGCGTGTCGATCGGCACCGTCAGGGCGGCGGCCATCGACACCAGCACGTAGACGACGCCGGCGACGATCATGCCGCCGACGAGGGACCGCGGGAAGGCCTTGTGCGGGTCGATGGTCTCCTCGGCGACGTTGGCGGTGTTCTCGAAGCCCGGTCATCGCGAAGAAGGAGAGCGCGACGCCGGCGAGGACCGCGAGCGCCGGGTTGCCCGAGACGTCGATGTCGGTGAGCACGCCGAAGTCGGCGTTGCCCTCGGCGATGTACCAGATCGCCGATGACCATCACGATGATCAGGCCGGCGACCTCGACGAACGTCATCAGCATGTTGATCACCACCGACTCGGTGATGCCGATGAAGTTGACGACCACCAGCACGGCGACGAAGACGAGCGAGACCAGCAGCGCCGGCGGGCCGCGCCCAGAGCTCGGCGAAGTACGACGAGAAGCCGGTCGCCAGCGAGCCGGACGGCCGCGAAGCTCGCCGCGAGGAACGAGACGGTGACCAGGAACGTGAGCGGCCTGTTGCCGAAGGCCTTGTTGACGTAGAGCGAGGCGCCGGCGGCCTGGGGGTACTTCGTCACCAGCTCGGCGTACGCCGCACCGGTGATCGCGGCGACCGTGACGCCGACGGCGAAGGCGATCCAGAACGCCCCGCCGACGGCGGCGGCGACCAGGCCGATGAGGACGTAGATGCCGGAACCGAGGACGTCGCCGAGGGTGTAGAAGAACAGCTGCGTGCCCGGTGATCGACCGCTTGAGGCCGCTGTCGTCGTCTGCGGTCGGGGTGGACGGTGGCGGTGGACTCGGCCACGGCGCGGCCCTCTCTTCCGAGTGGAGGTGGTGCCCCGACCCCACCGTGTCAGCGTGCCCTTGTCAATCATCGCCCACCCGGACGAGGGGCCGGCGCTCAGAGGAGCTTGCGGTCCGATGCCCACCGCGTGAGCTCGTGGCGGCTCGAGAGCTGCAGCTTGCGGAGCACCGACGACATGTGGGTCTCCACGGTCTTGACCGAGATGAAGAGCTCCTTCGCGACCTCCTTGTAGGCATAGCCGCGGGCGATCAGCCGCATCACCTCCCGCTCGCGCTCGGTGAGCCGGTCGAGGTCCTCGTCGACGGCGGCCACGTCGATGGATCCGGCGAAGGCGTCGAGCACGAAGCCGGCCAGCCGGGGCGAGAAGACGGCGTCTCCGCCGGCGACCCGGACGATCGCGTCGACCAGCTCGGGGCCGGTGATGGTCTTGGTGACGTAGCCGCGGGCGCCGCCGCGGATGGTGCCGATCACGTCCTCGGCGGCGTCGGAGACCGACAGTGCGAGATAGCTCGCAGCGGGCGCCGGCTGGCGCCGCATCACCTCGACGCCGCCACCGCCGGGCAGGTGCACGTCGAGGAGCACGACCTGGGGCTGGAGCTCGTGCACGACCTTGATGGCAGCATCGGCGTCGGCGGCCTCGCCGACGACCTCGACCACTCCGGCGCCGCTGGCGGCCAGCTCGGCGCGCACGCCGGCGCGGAACATGGCGTGGTCGTCGACCAGGACGACCCGGACCGGGGCGCTGGTGCTGTTCATCGGTTCTCCTCGTGGGTGGCGTGGGCGGTGCGGGGCAGGTGCAGCCGGACCTCGGTGCCCTCGCCGGGTGAGGAGCGTACGTCCGCGCTGCCGCCGTGGCGCGTCATCCGGTCGATGATGCTGTTGCGCACGCCGTGGCGGTCCGCCGCCACGCCGTCCATCGCGAAACCCGCGCCCCGGTCGCGGACGAAGACGTCCACGCTCCCCGCGGAGGTCTCGGCGAAGACGTCGGCCCGCTCGGTGCCGGCGTGCTTGGCGACGTTGACGACGGCCTCGCGCGCGGCGAGGACGATCGGGCGCAGCGCTTCGTCGAGCTCGCAGTCACCGACCGTCACCACGTCGACGACGATCGCGTGCTGGTCCTCCACCTCGGCGGCCATCTCCTTCAGTGCGCCGGCCAGCGTGGTCGCGTCGGTGCTGTCGGCCTCGAAGAGCCAGCGGCGCAGGTCGCGCTCCTGGGAGCGCGCCAGCCGGGCGACGGTCGGCGCGTCGCCGGAGTTCTTCTGGATCAGGGCGAGCGTCTGCAGCACCGAGTCGTGGAGGTGGGCGGCCATGTCGGCCCGCTCCTGGGTGCGCACCCGCTCGACGCGCTCGGCACTCAGGTCGTTGATCAGCCGCAGCACCCACGGGCCGACGACGACGGCGAGCCCGGCGATGCCGAGCAGACCCGCGACCAGGACGGGCACCGCGAAGGTGGCACCGCTGGCGGCGATCGCGAACACGCTGAGCGCGGCGACGATCAGTCCCAGTCCGGCGGCGATGCGGGCGTACGCCGCCCAGCCGCCGCTGCCGAAGACGGCGCGGAAGGGGTCGATACGTCCCGTCGAGTCGGTCCACCGCTCGCGCTGCGCCTCGTCGGCCTGGCGCCAGATCAGGGCGATGCCGGCGACGCCGAGGACGACCGGCCAGAAGAGGGCGCCCTGGCCGAAGATCCCCTCGAACCCGAGGACGACACCGAACAGCAGCGCACCCAGCGCGACGGCCGGGCCCGCGTCGCGGAAGCGGGAGCGACGGCCGGGTCGCTTGCCGGTCCGGGTCGCGCTCTCCAGCCCCGGCGCGCCGACCTCGAACCGCTGGTCGGCCGGCAGGAACATCCACAACCCGGCGTAGAGCATGAGCCCGAACCCGCCCAGCAAGGCGGTGGAGACGAAGAAGACGCGCACCCACAGCACCGGCACACCCAGGTGGGCGGCCAGACCGGAGGCGACACCGCCGGCGATCGGCGAGCCGAGGTCGCGGAAGGCGCGGCGGGGTTGGCCGGCGAGGGGCGTGGTGGGGTGCGTCATCGTGTCTCCATCGTCTCAGGCGCCGGCCTGCGCGACCATGAGGACTGACCCCGAGGTGACCCTGAGCCAGAACCCGGCGTGGGCGGCAGGATTCAGGGCTGTCCCCGATGGTGCGCGACCCCGCACAGCAGCAGAGTGGAGCCATGGACAACGCCAGCCCCGCCACCGAGAGTGGCAACGAGCCCCCCACGCCGCCCGCCGGTGGACCCGGACCGCGGGTCTCCCGGGAGGAGATGAAGGACCTGGGGCGCCTGCGCCGCAGCGTCACCGACCGGCACATCGGCGGGGTCGCCGGCGGACTGGCCCGACACCTCGACATCGACCCCCTCATCCTGCGCGTCACCTTCGTCGTCGCGATCTTCTTCGGCGGCGCCGGCCTGCTCGCCTACATCGGCGCCTGGGCCCTGGTCCCCGAGGAGGGCACCGACGACCAGCCCCTCGGTCTCGACCAGCGCAGTCGCACCGTGGCGCTCGCCGGCGTCGGCGTGCTGGCGCTCCTGTGCGCCGTCGGCGACTGGGCCGGGGCGTTCTGGTTCCCGTGGCCGCTCGCGATCGTCGGTGCCGTGGCGTGTGGTTCCTCCACCGCCAGCAGCGCGGTGGAACCGGCGACACGTCGTACGACACCGGCCACGCCGTCGCCCGCCATGCCCTCCGCACCGTGCCCTCCCACACCGTGCCCTCCCACGACGTGCCGTCCTACGACGCGCCCCCGGCCGACTACGCCCGGTGCCGCGCCGGCCCCGCAACCCGCGCAAGCGCGGCCCGTCCTGTTCTTCTTCACCCTGGCCCTGATCGCGCTCGCGGAGGGGGCCCTCGGGGTCGCCGACCTCGCTGGTGCCGACTTCGCCGACAGCTCCTACCCCGCCCTGGCGCTCGGCATCATCACCGTGATGCTGCTCGTCGGCGCCTTCTGGGGACGGGCCGGCGGCCTGATCGCGCTGGGCCTCGTCGCGGCCATCGCCACCGCCGGCGCCTCGCTGGGCAACCAGTTCCCCGAGGACGAGGTCACCTACGCGCCCGACCAGTGCCGACCAGGTCGCGGAGAACTACGACATCGGCGGGGGCGAGCTCTTCCTCGACCTGTCCGGCGTCGAGGACGTCGACGCCCTCGACGGCCGCGACATCTCGATCGACGGTGTCGGCGGTCGGCTCGAGGTCGTCGTCCCGGACGGCATGGACGTCGACGGTGCGGACCGAGGTCGCGGCCGGCGACAGCCAGGTCTTCGACCAGAGCCGCGACGGCCTCGACGTCAACCTCGACGGGTTCCGCGACGGCGGGGACGGCGTACCCGGACATGACCATCAACATCGACCTGTTCGCCGGCGAGATCATCGTCCGCGAAGCGGCCTGAGGAGCACCATCATGAGTGAGCACACGAACCCCTACGAGCCCACCGACCTCTACGGCTACGACGAACCGATGATCGGCCCGCTGGACGCACCCGAGAAGCCGTCGGGCTGGCACCCGGTCAACATCACCCAGCTCGTCATGGGCGTCGCCTTCGCCGGCCTGCTGCTGATCTGGGCCCTCGTCGAGGGCAACGTGGTGGAGCCGGACGAATACCGCTGGCTGCTGCCGATCCCGTGGATCGCCGCCGGTGCTGCCGGGCCTGGTCGCGTCGGTCTGGCCCTCACGCAAGTGAGCAGGCGGGCAGCGCGAACCACCTGAGGTCGTCGAAGTCCTCGGTCAGGTGGGCGGTGTCCGACCAGTCCGGTGGGGTCGCGGCGGCCAGGATCGACCGGCCCTCGTCGAGGTGCTCCCTGAGCACCGAGACGGGGGCCGTCGTCGTGTGCCGGGGCCACGTCATGGTGCCGTCCGCGGCGTAGGTGACGTCGGCCAGGCGCAGCGGCGGCTCGACGGTGCCGGTGCGGTGGTGCCACAGGCCCGTCACCGGGTCGAAGCGAGTAGTCCCCGAGCAGCCGCCATCCCTCGCGGGCCACGAGGCGGACGGCCTCCACGACGTAGGTGAAGACCTCCTCCTCGACGAAGTAGTTGAAGTTCACCCGCACCCAGCCGGGCTTGATGCCCTCGCAGCCGCCGGCGATCTGGGCCTCGAACTGGTGGCTGGTGTCGAGGTCGATGTCGAGGAGCCGGTGGCCGTAGGGGCCGGCGCAGGAGCACCCGCCGCGCGTCTGGATGCCGAAGAGGTCGTTGAGCAGCGCGACGACGTAGTTGTGGTGGAGGTAGGACCCGTCGGGCGCCTTCAGCACGAACGAGACGATCGAGAGCCGCTGGGAGTCGAGGTTGCCGAGGATCTGGATGGTCGGCTCGGCCACCCACGCCTCGACGGCGCGCGAGAGCATCTCCTCCTCGTGCGCCTGGATCGTCTCCACGCCGACGGCCTGCTTGAGCTGGAAGACCAGGCCGGCCCGGATCGACTCCACGATGCCGGGGGTGCCGCCCTCCTCGCGGTGGGCCGGGTCGTCGAGGTAGCGGTGCTCGGTCGGGTTGACGTACATCACCGTGCCGCCGCCGGGCACGACCGGCACCCGGTTGGTCATCAGCTCGCGCCGGACGACGAGCACGCCGGGGGTGCCGGGGCCGCCGATGAACTTGTGGGGCGAGATGAAGATGGCGTCCTTGACCGAGGTGCCGGGGCCGTACATCTCGATGTCGACGTAGGGCGCGCACGCGGCGAAGTCCCAGAAGCTCAGCGCACCGTGCTGGTGCAGGAGGTCGGCCACGCCCTCGGTGTCGGTGACGATCCCGGTCACGTTGGAGGCGGCGGAGAAGGAGCCGATCTTCAGCGGTCGGTCGGCGTAGCGCTCCAGCTCCTCGCGCGAGGTGGTCGAGCGACACGCGCCCGTCGGCGTCCTCGTGGATCGTCACGACGTCGGCGATCGTCTCGCGCCACGGGATCTCGTTGGAGTGGTGCTCGAACGGCCCGATGAACACGACCGGTCGCTGGTCGGCGGGGATGGCGTCGCTGAGGTGGTACTGGTCGTCGAGGCCGGCCGGGATGCGCAGGCCGAGGATGCCGATGAGCTTGTCGATGGCCGCGGTGCTGCCCGAGCCGCAGAAGACCACGATGGTCTCCTCGTCGCCACCGACACCGTCGCGGATGATGCGCCGCGCGTCCTCGCGCAGGCGGGTGGTCTGCAGGCCGGTGCCGCTGGCCTCGGTGTGCGTGTTGGCGTAGGCCGGGAGCACCTCGCAGCGGATGAAGTCCTCGATGAAGGTGAGGCTGCGACCCGACGCGGTGTAGTCGGCGTAGGTCACCCGGCGCGGGCCGTAGGGACCCTCCATGACCTGGTCGTCGCCGATCACCGACGCCCGGATCTGCTCGAGGAGGAGCGCGGACGACTCGGTCTCGGGGCTCACACCCCGAAGGGTACGCCGACCTCCCGGGCGGCCCGCGAGCGCTGCCTCGGGGTGGTCGGTGATCACCCCGTCGACGCCGGCGGCGAGCAGCGCGCGGACCTCCGCGGCCATGTCCCCGAGGGCGTCGGGGGCACTCGCCGTGGCGCAGGTTGCTCGGCAGGAAACGGTTCTCCCCGCGCACCGTCCAGGCGTGCACGGTGAGCCAGAGCCGGTGGGCGTCGCGGACCAGGGTGGACGGCCCGGCGATCGCGCCGCCGCCGTCGCGCGGCAGGACATCGACGTGTGCGGCCCGATGCCGTCGGCGTACTCGTCGATCCAGGCCAGGCCCTCGGGCGTGACGAGGTCGCCGTAGGAGCGATGGTCGCCGACCGCGACGAGGTCTGCCGGGTGCCGCGACGACGTCTCGATCAGCTGGACGATCGGGAGCCTGGTCCGGCCGGCCAGGCGCCGCAGGACGGTGGTCTCGAAGGACATGAGGGTCACCCGCGCCCACGGGTGGTCGAGGCCGTGGCGAGCGAGGTCCGTAGCAGCGGCTCGTCGAGCGGGAGCCCGATCGAGTCGTGGTGGGTGGCGTGCTTGAGCTCGAGCATGACCCCGACCGTGCGGCCGCGCCGTGCGCGACTCGGCACCGACCATGGCCAGCACCTCGGTCAGCGTCGGGACACCCTCGGCCCCGTCGTAGTGCGCGTTGGCCGGACGCGTGCCCGGCATCCGCTCGCGCGCGGCGAGGGTCTTGAGCTGGGCGACGGTGAGGTCCTGGACGAACCACCCGCACTGGGCGACGCCGTCGATGGTGCGGGTGGTGCGGAGGTGGGCGAGCTCGGCACGCGACGCGACGTCGGTCGTCGTGCTGAGCTCGGCGTCGTGGCGGGCGACCAGGACGCCGTCCCGGGTGGAGACGAGGTCGAGCTCGATGTCGTCGACGCCCATCCGGATGGCTGTCCGGTAGGCGTCGAGGGTGTGCTCGGGACGGTGACCGCTGGCGCCGCGGTGCGCAACCACGGCAGGCGTGACGACCAACGACGGGGTCGTCCTGAGCGGCCCTCACGGGTCACCGTCACGTGGACAGGCTGCAGGCTCGACGGGACCGGCGCGGTGTCCTCAGGGTGAATGGCGCATGATGACCGCGTGACGCTCCCGAGCCTTCCCGACCCTGACCTCCCTGTCCGCTCCCGAGCACCCCGACCTCGTGGCCGCACCGGTCGCCGCGGCCCTGGCCGCGTGGCCGGGTGCCGCCGAGGTCGGCGGTCGTCGAGATCGACCCCGACCTCGCCGACACCGCGGCGATGAGCGAGGCGTACGGCATCCCGATGACGGCCAGCGGCAACTGCGTGGTCGTCGCGGGCGCACGGGCCGGCGAGGAGCGGATCGCCGCGTGCGTCGTCCGCGCCGACACCCGCGCCGACGTCAACACCCTCGTGCGCAAGATGCTCGACGTGCGCAAGGCGTCGTTCCTGCCGATGGACCGGGCGGTCGCCGAGACCGGCATGGAGTACGGCGGCATCACGCCGCTCGGACTGCCGGCGGGCTGGCGGGTCCTGGTGCACGACGCGCTGCTCGACGAGCCGGTCGTGGTGGTCGGCAGTGGCGTACGCCGCTCCAAGCTGCTGCTGCCCGGCCGGCTGCTGGCCGACCTGCCGGGCGCCGAGGTGGTGCCCGACCTCGGCCGGTGAACGCCGGCCCCGATAACCATTCGTGGGACGGACCCTTCCGAACCTAGGATCGGGCCAGTGAGAACGCTGCCCGTCGCCGATCCCGGAACCCCGGATCACCGCACCCCCGGCCGGTTCCTGTGGTGGCTGGCCCGGCAGCAGGGGCCGACGCTGCTCGGGGGGATGGTCTTCGGGATCGTGTGGATGTCGTGCCAGGCCGTGATGCCCGCGGTCCTGGGCCTCGCGATCGACCGCGGCGTGGCCGCCAAGGACCAGCAGCAGCTGGTGCTGTGGGCCGGAGTCATGCTCATGATCGGCCTGCTCCAGGCGGTCACCGGGATCATGCGGCACCGCTTCGCCGTGACCAACTGGCTGACCGCGTCCTACCGGATCGTCCAGCTCACCACCCGGCAGTCGGTGCGGCTGGGCGGCGTCGCTGCCGCGCAAGGTCAGCACCGGCGAGGTGATCGCGATCGGCACCACCGACCTCGACCACATCGGCAACGTGATGGACGTGACCGCCCGCTTCGCCGGCGCGATCGTCTCGTTCTTCCTCGTCTGCGCGATCCTGCTCAGCACGTCGGTCCAGCTCGGACTGGTCGTGCTCATCGGCGTGCCGCTGCTGCTGCTGGTGATGGGCCCGATCCTCAAGCCGCTCCAGGCACGACAGCGCGACCGAGCGGCAGATGCGTTCCGACCTCTCCAACACCGGCACCGACATCGTCGGCGGCCTGCGCGTGCTGCGCGGGATCGGCGGCGAGGGCGTCTTCCTCGACCGCTACCGCCGCGAGTCGCAGGCCACCCGCACGGCCGCGGTCAACGTCGCCAAGCTGCAGTCCGTGCTCGACGCCCTCCAGGTCTTCCTGCCCGGCATCTTCGTCGTCGCTGGTCGTCTGGCTGGGCGCGCGCTCGGCCGTCACCGGCGCCATCACCGCCGGCGAGCTCGTCGCCTTCTACGGCTACTCCGCCTTCCTGATGCTGCCCGCTGCGC
Source organism: uncultured Actinomycetota bacterium (assembly GCA_963778975.1). Taxonomy (GTDB): domain Bacteria; phylum Actinomycetota; class Actinomycetes; order Propionibacteriales; family Nocardioidaceae; genus Nocardioides. The sequence goes on along the minus strand of CAVZWM010000035.1, from coordinate 12,235 downwards.
ACCGCGACGGAGTTCGCCAACAAGCTGATCCGCGGCCGCGTCGCCGCCGCGCGCGTGTGCCGGGTGATGGCGCTCGTGCCGGACGTCGTCGAGCCCGTCTCGCCGGCCGCTCCCCCGCCGCCGGACTCGGAGCTGTACGACGCCCGCTCCGGGCCTGCGCGTCCGACCCGGGCTGCTCACCGCGATCGTCTCCGACCAGCCCGACGACTCCGCCCTGCTCGCCGACCGCCTCGGGCTCTGCGCGGCCGAGCAGGACGACGAGGTCTCGCTCGGCGGCATGCCGCTCACCTCGCTGCGCCACGCCGACGTCCGCGAGCGGATCATGGTGTCCGACACCGGCGCCGCGCTGTTCGCCGGACGGCTGGCCGACCGGATCGACGAGCGCGGCAACGGCGACGTCGAGAAGGCGCTGTTCACCGCGTCGGCCGAGGACATCCTCGAGGCGCTCCCCGAGGGCCTCGACTCCGTCGTCACCGAGAAGGGCCGCTCCTTCTCGGGCGGCCAGCGGCAGCGCCTGGTGCTGGCCCGCGCGCTCGCCGCCGACCCGGAGATCCTCGTGCTGGTCGAGCCGACCAGCGCCGTCGACGCCCACACCGAGGCGCGGATCGCCGACCGGCTGCGGGCCCACCGCACGGGTCGCACCACCGTCGTCACCACGGTGAGCCCGCTGCTGCTGGACGCGGTCGACGAGGTGGCGTTCCTGGTGGACGGCCGGGTCGTCGCCGTCGGCACCCACGCGGACCTGTTGTCGGACGTCGCGGCCTACCGCGCGGTCGTCGTACGGGACGTGGAGGCGGTGGTGTGAGTGTGACCACGAGGCTCCCGATCGCCGACGGCAAGGCCGTACGCCGTTACGTCGGCCAGGTCGCGCACCGGCACCCGCGCCTGCTGTGGACCGCGCTGGGCCTGCACGTGCTCGCCGCGCTCACCGCGCTGGCCGCGCCGCGCCTGCTCGGCGACCTCGTCGAGTCGGTCGAGGAGGGCACGACCCGCGCCCACGTCGACCAGATCGTCATCTGGCTGGCCGTCTTCCTGGTGCTGCAGTCTGTCCTGACCCGCTACGCGCGCTACCGCTCGCAGGTGATGGGCGAGCTCGTGCTGGCCGAGCTCCGCGAGGACTTCGTCGCCAACACGCTCGCACTTCCGGTCGGCACCGTCGAGGCCGCCGGCTCCGGCGACCTGCTCACCCGCACCGGCTCCGACATCGACCGGCTGGGCTGGTCGGTGCGGTGGGCGCTGCCGGAGTGGACGATCGCGGTCGTCTCTGCGGTCCTGACCTTCGCGGCCGCGCTCAGCGTCGGCTGGTGGGTCGCGCTGCCCTGCCTGCTCGCGCTGCCGCCCCTGGTGATCGGGCTGCGGTGGTACCTCGCCCGCGCCAAGGACGGCTACCTCGCCGAGACCGCGTCGTACTCCCAGATCACCACCACGCTCTCCGAGACGGTCGAGGGCTCGCGCACCGTCGAGGCGCTCGGCCTCGGGGCCAAGCGGGTGGAGATGTGCGACGACGACTGCGCCGCAGTCGTTCGCCGCCGAGAAGTACACGCTGCACCTGCGCACCGTCTTCTTCCCGAGCATGGAGCTGAGCTACCTGCTGCCGGTGGTCGGCACGCTGCTCTTCGGCGGCTGGCTCTACACCCGCGGCGAGGTCTCGCTGGCGGAGGTCACGACGGCGACGCTCTACGTGCAGATGCTGATCGACCCGGTCGACCGGATCGTGTCCATCCTCGACGAGCTCCAGCTCGGCGCCGCCGTCGCTGGCGCGGCTCCTCGGCGTGGCCCAGGTGCCCGACGACCGCTCGGTCTCCGGCCGCGTCCCGTCCTCGGAGAAGCTCGACGCCGAGGACGTGCGGTTCTCCTACGTCGACGGGCGCGACGTGCTGCACGGCGTCGACCTCGACGTCGGGGTGGGCGAGCGGATCGCGATGGTCGGCCCGTCCGGTGCCGGCAAGTCGACGCTGGGCCGGCTGCTCGCCGGCATCCACCCGCCCCGCACCGGTGCCGTGACCGTCGGCGACGTCGGCCTGGTCGAGCTGCCGCTCGGCGACCTGCGCGGCCACGTCGCGCTGGTCACCCAGGAGCACCACGTCTTCGTCGGCACGCTGCGCGAGAACGTCGTCCTCGCCCGGCCCGGCGTCCTCCGACGACGCCGTACGCGCCGCGCTGGGCGCGGTCGACGCCCTCGAGTGGGTCGACCTGCTGCCCGCCGGCCTCGACACGATCGTCGGCTCGGGAGGCCGCGCGGTGACCGCTGCCCAGGCCCAGCAGATCGCGCTGGCCCGGCTGGTGCTCGCCGACCCGCACACCCTGGTGCTGGACGAGGCCACCTCGCTGATCGACCCGCGCGCCGCCCGGCACCTCGAGCGCTCGCTCGCGGCGGTCCTGGACGGACGTACGGTCATCGCGATCGCGCACCGGCTCTTCTCCGCCCACGACGCCGACCGCGTCGCGGTCGTCGAGGACGGTGTGATCTCGGAGTTCGGCTCGCCACGACGAGCTCGTCGCGGCCGGCGGGTCGTACGCCGCGCTCTGGGAGTCGTGGCACGGCACGGGCTGAGCCTGGGCGGCGAGCGTCACGAGCGGGCGGTGGTCGCCCGGACGACCACCGCCGCGGACGCCAGGGCATCACTTGGGAGCGAACTCGGAGTCGATCTTCTGCCGGTTGGGGGCAGGCTGGGAGTCGAGCTTCTGCCGGTTGGGGGCGTAGGTCGGGTCCGGGCAGGGCCTGACCGCGGCTCGTGTGTTGCAGGCCGGCTCGTACTGCCGGGTCGCCGGCTCCGGCAGCTCGACGCCGATGTCTTGGGTGGGCGGCTGGAGCTCGTCCCCGCAGGAGGTGAGCGTGAGGCTCGCGGCCGCGATGGTGGCCGCCACCACGCAGGTGCGCACAGTCGTGATGATGTTCATGGTCTGGTCCTTCCCAGAGATGGATGGGGTGCCGGACCGGGATGTCCGACCACCCGACCTTCCGACGGGCCGGTATCCAACGGGGCCTGGGGCGGTATCCGTCCGGTATCCGCAGCGTTGACGTCCTCTCCGGCAGGAGCACCGTGGAGGAGTGGGCATCCAGGTCCTCGGCCCGCTGGCCGTGGACGGCTCGGGACGTCTCGGTCCTCGCGACCGTGTCGTACTCCAGGCCCTGGCCGTCGGCCAGGGACGCTCCGTCACGGCCGACGAGCTGGCGGACGCGCTCTGGGGTGACTCACCCCCGCCTCCGCGCACAAGAACCTCCAGTCGTGCATCGTCCGGCTGCGCAAGGCGCTCGGTGCCGATGCCATCGAGACCACCGCCGACGGCTATCGGCTCGGTGCCCCCGTCGACGACGTCGACGCCCAGCGGTTCGAGTCCCAGGTGGAGCGGGCCCGCGAGCTGCTGGAGATCGGCGAGGCCGACCGCGTCGTCTTCCTGCTCGAGCAGACGCTCGCCCTGTGGCGGGGCGACCCGTTCGCCGACCTTCCGGAGTGGCCGCCGGCGCGCCGTGAGGCCAGCCGGCTCGGGGAGCTGCGGCGGGACGCGGAGGAGCTCCTGCTCGACGCCCAGCTGCGCCGCGGCCGCGCCCGGGAGGCACTGCCCCAGGCCCACGAGATGGTGCGGGCCGCCCCGCTGCGCGAGCGCCGTTGGGAGCTGCTCGCCCTCGCCCAGTACCGCACCGGCGCCCAGGGCGAGGCGCTGCGCACCATCCGACAGCTCCGGGCCGTCCTCGCCCGCGAGCTGGGCATCGACCCGGCGCCCGAGATCGTGGCCCTCGAGAGTCCATCCTCCGGCAGGATCCTGCGCTCCAGCAGCGACGAGGCGTCCGCAGCCCTCGCGACCTGCCCGTGGCAGGGACTCCAGGCCTACGACGTCACCGAGGCCGACCGGTTCTTCGGCCGCGAGGAGGAGATCGCGGCCGGTCTGGCGATCCTCGACCGCCACGGGCTGCTGGCCCTGGTGGGCCCCTCGGGCTCGGGCAAGTCGTCGCTGATGCGGGCGGGGATCGGGGCACGGCTACGCAGCGCGGCACCGGCTCGTGACGATCACCCCCGGCCGCTACCCGGTCCAGGCGCTCTCGGCACTCACCTCGGCCGGTGACCGGCGACGCTCTCCTGGTCGACCAGGCCGAGGAGCTCTTCACCCTGTGCGAGGACCCGGACGAGGCCCGCGCCTTCATGACGCGCTCGTGGAGGAGACGACCCGCCGCCCGGTCCTGGTGGCGTTGCGCGCCGACCACCTCGCCGACCTCACCGCCTACGCCGCGTTCAGCCGACTCGTCGAACGCGGCCTCTACCTCGTCGGCGGCCTGGACGAGGCCGGTCTCCGGCTGGCCGTGGTCGGGACCCGCCCGGCAGGCCGGCCTGATCCTCGAGCCCGGCCTGGTCGACGTGCTCGTCACCGAGGTCCGGGACGACCCCGGAGCCCTGCCACTCCTGTCGCACGCGCTGCTGGAGACCTGGAAGAGGCGCGAGGGCAACACCCTCACCGTCGATGGCTACCGCGCCAGCGGCGGGATCCACGGCGCGGTGGCGCAATCGGCCGAACGCCTCTACGCGCAGGTGGAGCCCGAGCTCCGCGAAGCGCTGCGAGACCTCGTCCTGCGGCTGCTCTCCCCCGGGGCCGAGGGCGAGCCGGTGCGGACGCGCGTGCCGCGCCGTCTGGTCGGCACCGACGCCGCCCACGACCGGTTGATCGAGATGCTGGTCGCGGCCCGCCTCGTCGACCAGCGACGACGGCGTCCTCGAGATCACCCACGAGTCGTTGGCCAGGGCGTGGCCGCGACTGCGGGGATGGCTCGAGGACGACGTCGACGGCCGCCGGATCCTGCACCACCTGAGCAGCACCGCCGACGCCTGGGACACCCTGGGCCGTCCCGACAGCGAGCTCTACCGCGGGGTGCCGGCTCACCCGTGCCCTGGAGTGGTGCGCCACCACCGGCGCCACCCTCACCGGTGTCGAGCGTGACTTCCTGGAGGCCGGCCGCGGGCGAGGCCGAGGTCGAGGAACACAGCGCCGCCGAGCGGGCGAGGGACCAGGCACGGATGATCACGCGCCTGCGCTCGGTGCTGGTCTGCGCCGTCGTGCTCCTCGTGCTCGCAGGCGCCGGAGGTGGGGTGGCGCTGTTCCAGTGGGACCGGGCCGACGACAACGCGGCCGCTGCGGCGGCCTCGGAGATCGATGCCGTCGCGCGGCGCGCGGGCGCCAGTGCGCTGGTCGACGGGCGACATCGACACGTCGTTGCTGCTCGCGGTCGCGGGCGTACGGCTGGACCCCACCACCGGCACCCACAACAGCCTGCTCGCCGCCGTCACGAAACGGCCCGAGCTCTTCGCCTCCAACCCCATCGAGGGCGACCTGCCCCTCGCCCTGGACGCCAGCGCCGACGGGAGGTTCGTCGCGATCCTGGACGAGTCGCACCACCTGCGCCTCCACGATGCCCGCAGCGGAGACCTCCTTGGTGAGCGGCAGCTGGGCAGCCCGCTCGTGACGATAGGTTGGGCAGTCGGCGAACCGGTCAAGTTCAGCCCGGACGGCCGCTGGATCGCGGTCGCGAGGACCGCGGACGGGAGCCGGCCCATGGACCTGCTCGCGGTGCCTGACCTGACCCCGGCCCGCTCGCTGCGCGGTCTCCCTCGCCATGGGCGGGAGGCGACCGACCTGCCACCGCTGGCGCCGGACCTCAAGCTGCGCGGTCTCCCGCCTCAGGGATGGCAGGCGACCGACTTCTCGTTCAGCGCCGACGGGAGCCGCCTCGCCGCCGCATTGCAGGGACCGTCGCGGTCCAACAAGTCCGAGCTCGTCGGGCTGGCACTCGTGTGGGACCTGGAGCGACGGGCGCGGCCGCACCGATTCCCGATGACGGCCGTGATGCACCCGCAGGTCGCGCTCGACGCACGGGCGACGCGTCCTCTACACGTCCTACCCCCTGATGCGGCACTCGGTGGTCACCGGCACCTCACGCGCACTCGACCCGGATGAAGATCACTTCGTCTGGTCGCTCGAGGTGGTGCGTGGCGGCAAGGACGTCATCGGCATCGACGAGGACACGCCGCGGGTCTTCGACGGCACCAGCGGCCGCGTGCGCGCCACCTACCCCGCCGACGGGGCCTTCGACTCGTCTGCGTGTCTCACCGGACGGAAGGAGGTTCGCCGTGACCGCGTGGGAGCAGCGTGAGGTGCGGGAGTGGCGACTCGACAGCCCGGACCGACCCGCACGGGCCTTCGCCCTCGACCGCGGCAACGCCAACGCGGTCGACTACTCCGCCGACGGGACCTTCCTGCACGCAGCCGGGCGAGGTGGCACGGCCCTGCGCAGGTGGGACCTGACCGGCGAGCGGGCGTACGTCCGGACGGTACCGACGTCGGGCTACGGCGGCGGCTTCGGTGTCATGGCGCCCGACGGGCAGCGCTCCGTGGTGCTGTGGACCGAAAACACGGACGAGGGCTGGGACGTCACCGACTATCGGGACGGCGCCGTGGACACGATCCTCGCCCGACCGGATACCGGCACACCTACGGCGCCTTCCACCCCGACGGGCGACACTTCGCGACGACAGCGGGGGGCCGGATCATGGTCTGGGACGAGGAGGGAGAGCCGAGCGTGCAGCGGAACGCCCTTCCCGGGCAGCGGATCACCGAGCTCGACTACACCTCCGACGGGAGCCGGATCGCCGTCTCGGAGCTCGACGGGACGGTCACGCTGCTGGACGCCGGCACGTTGCGGCCCATGGGCACGACCCGTGGAGCTCCTCGAGCCGGTGTCCTGGGTCGTCGCTCGGCCCGACCGCCGTACGGCCGTGGTGCTCCTCTGGCGGGGTCGAGGCCACAGGGCGGTTCGTGGTTCCCCACAGCGGCTGGGCGCTCGTCGACCTGGTCGACGGGGTCGTGATCCGACGCGGCAGCCTGGAGATGCGCTACCACCACTGGCTCGACGTGTCACCGGACGGCAGGCTCGCGGTCGTCGCAGGCGGGGAGAACGGCGACGGCGCCCTGTCCGGGGCGCGGGGCACGGTGGAGGTCATCGACCTGTCGACCGGGCGGCTCGTCGCCCCGGCGCGGGAGTGGGGCGGCAACCCGAGGTCACAGGTGGTCTTCTCACCGGACGCCTCCATGCTCTTGTCATCGAGCCCGAACGGAGTGGTCAGCGTGTGGGACGCCGCCACGGTGACCCCCACCGCGACCCTCGGCGTACCCGCGTCGTCGTCGTTGACCGGCGCCTTCCTCCCGGACGGTCGGACCGCTCGCCTCATGGACTGGAGCACTGGGCTCGCCTACGACTGGGACCTGTCGAGGACCAGTGCCGTGGAGTTCGCGTGCCACGCAGTGGGTCGCGACCTCACGCGCGAGGAGTGGACCGAGCACTTCGGCGACCTGCCGTACCGGACGACCTGCCCGCAGTAGCCGGACCAGAATCCGTCTCACGGCCGCGAGTCGGGAGGTGCCTTGTGCCCGTGGACGGGCGTCGCCGGGCCGACGTTGTGCTCGTAGCCGATGTCCTGGACTGGCGGGCCGACTGCCAGGTCGCAGCCGGCGGCGAAGAACGCGGCGGGGACGAGCACTCCGGCGGCGAGGACGCCGCGGACGCACCTGGTGGTCTTCATGACGGTTCTCCTGGGAGGGCGCCGGCGTCCCAAGCCCTGACCCGGCCACCATGCCCCCGGCCGGTACCCAACCGGTATCGCTGCCCGACATGTGCCTCAGGGTCGGGCGTCCAGGCCGGGGCGGGTTCCGTCGGTGCCGGCCCACCGCTCGGTGACTGGGCGCTGCCCGCACCGGGGTCGGTCGAACACGGTATTGCTGCGTGCCGGGAGGGCGAAGCACTGGCGGCCCACCGACGGGTCGACCGTGGAGAACCACGGGTCGCTCACGGGGGCGGGTGGGGCGTCGGGTGTCGTCGGGCCCGATGTCGTGGAGCTGCTGGCGGGCAGGACGAGGATCGCGGCGATGGCGGCGGCCCCGGCCACACCGGCGGCGGCCGAGGGCCACCACCAGCGCGGCGAGTCCGAGCCGATCGAGTAGGTGCTCATCACGATCTCCTGCGGGTATCGGGGCGCTCAACCGCGCCCGTTGTCCCCGAAGTTGAGCCGCGACGGGTTGTCGTCGATCGAGGGCTTCGGCTTCGCGGGCAGCGTGGGCTTGCCGTCCCCGAAGTCCATCCGGTTCGGGTGGTCCCACGTGGGGCCCTTCGGGGCCGGGCGTCTTCTTGTCGACCGACGTGCCGATGTCGTGTGGCGGGCGGCTCGACGTCGCCGCAGCGCGGCGACGAGGCTGAGGGCGGCGGCGGCGGCCACCGCAGCGACGGTGTTCCTGATGTGGGTCATGGCGATCTCCTGGGCCGAGGGGTTCCCGGGCCGGACGGCTCGAGGTGTCCAGTTGCACACGGGCCGGTACAGGTCGGGCGCACGAGCGGTATAGCCCGGGTATATGTCGCCGTTGACGCACGTCCCGAGGCACCGAGGACGCTGGCGAGGTGGGGATCAAGGTCCTCGGTCCGCTGACCGTCGACGGCTCGGGACGTCTCGGCCCCCACGACCGAGTCGTACTGCAGGCCCTGGCCACCCGGCCGGGGCAACCGGTGAGCGCCGACGAGCTGATCGACGCGGTCTGGGGCGACCAGCCACCGGCGTCGGCGGCCAAGAACCTCCAGTCCTGCATCGTCCGGCTGCGCAAGGTGCTGGGCACCGACGCGATCGAGACGTCGCCCCACGGCTACGTCCTGACGGTGCCGCCGGACCACGTGGACGCGCACGAGTTCGAGGCGCAGGTGACCCGGGCCCGCGAGCTGCTGGCCGTCGGCGAGAGCGACCGGGTGGCCTTCCTGCTGGACCAGGCCCTCGCCCTGTGGCGCGGTCCCGCCTTCGCCGACCTCCCCGAGTGGGCGCCCGCGCGCCGGAGGCCGGGCGACTCGACGAGCTGCGCCTGGAGGCCGCAGGAGATGCAGGTCGACGCGATGCTGCGCAGCGGGCCGGCCCGCGAGGTGCTGGCGCAGGCGCAGACGCTGGTGCGCGCCGCTCCGCTGCGCGAGCGTCGTTGGGAGCCTGCTCGTCCTCGCGCAGTACCAGACCGGCGCCCAGGGCGAGGCGCTGCGTTCGCTGCGCCAGCTGCGCAGTCGTCCTGGCCAGCGAGCTCGGGATCGACCCGGCGCCGGAGATGATGGCCCTCGAGCAGGCGATCCTGCGCCAGGACCCCGCGCCTCCTGTCCCGCGCCCCGGTCGGGCGCCGGCGCAGTGCCCCTGGCAGGGGCTCCGGGCGTACGACGTCGACGACGCCGAGCGGTTCTTCGGTCGGGACGCGGACGTGGAGGCCTGCCTGGCGATCCTGCGAGCGGACCTCGTTCGTGGCCCTCGTGGGCCCGTCCGGCTCCGGCAAGTCCTCGATCCTCCGCGCCGGCGTGGTGGCCGCCCTGCGACGGCGCGGCCACCGGATCGTCCTCGTCACGCCCGGGCCGGCGTCCGCTCGAGTCGCTCACGCGCTCTGCGCGAGCGACGCGACCGCGGCACCGTGCTCGCCGTCGACCAGGCCGAGGAGGTGTTCTCGCTCTGCGAGGACCTCGACGAGCGCGCAGGCATTCCTCGAGCGCCTGGCCGAGGAGGCACGTCGGCGGCCGGTGCTCGTCGCGTCCGCGGCGACCGGCTCGCCGAGGTGACCGAGCACGCGGGCTTCAGCCGGCTGGTCGAGCGGCGGCCTCCACCTCGTCGGCGACCCTGGACGAGGACGGCCTGCGCCAGGCGATCGAGGGCCCGGCCGAGCAGGCGGGCCTGGTCATCGAGCCCGGCCTGGTCGACCTCCTCGTGCACGAGGTGCGCGACGATCCCGGGGCCCTGCCCGCTGCTCTCGCACGCCCTGCTCGAGACGTGGCAGCGGCGCGAGGGCAACACCCTGACGGTCGACGGCTACCACGCCTCCGGCGGCATCCACGGCGCCGTCGCCCAGTCCGCCGAGCGGCTCTACGGCCGCGATCGACGCCGCGAGCAGCGGCACCTGCTGCGCGACCTGGTCCTGCGGCTGGTCTCGCCCGGCGCCGAGGGCGAAGCCGTCCGCACCCGGGTCCCGCGCCGGCTGATCGCCACCGACGCCGAGCACGACCAGCTCGTCGAGGCCCTCGTCGCCGCCCGGCTGGTGACCAGCGACGACGGCGTCCTCGAGATCACCCACGAGGCGCTCGCCCGCGCCTGGCCGCGGCTGCGGGGCTGGCTCGACGACGACGTCGAGGGGCAACGGATCCTGCACCACCTCGTCGGCGCGGCCGACGCCTGGGACACCCTCGGCCGCCCCGACAGCGAGCTCTACCGCGGCGTCCGGCTCGCCCGGGCGCTGGACTGGCAGTCCCGCACCGCGCTCCGCCCTCACCGAGACCGAGCGCGAGTTCCTGGACGCCGCTCGCGACGCCTCGCGAGGCCGAGGAGCGCAGCGCCGCCGAACACGCCCGAGCGCAGGCCCGGCTGATCCGCCGGCTCCGAATCGTGCTCGAGCGGTGCGGTCGTCCTCCTCGTCCTCGCCCTCGCCGCCGGCGGTGTCGCCGCCGTCCAGTCCGACCGTGCCAGCGACAACGCCGCCCGGGAGCAGGCGGCGATCTCCGCAGACGCGCGAGCGCGTCGGAGTCCGCGCCTGGCTCGACCGACGACCTCGACCTCTCGATGCTGCTGGCGGTCGCCGGCGTGCGGCTGGACGACTCAGCCGGAGACCCGGAGCAACCTCCTGGCGGCCCTCGCGAGGCGCCCGAGCTGGTCCGATCGGCGCCGCCCGGAGGCGGCTTCCTGGAGACCATCAACGTGAGCCCCGACGGACGGTGGATCGCCTCCTCGGACGACCAGAACCAGATGCACCTCTACGACGCCACCACCAACCGGCTGGTGCACAGCTACGACGCGGGACGTCCGCCCGAGGGCGAGCAGGCGTTCATGTTCGCGGCGTTCAGTCCGGACAGCAGGCAGCTCGCTGTCATCCCGGAGGGCGGGAGTCCACCGATCCCGTACGCCTGCTGGACCCGATCACCATGGAGCCGACGGCGGCGCTCTACTATCCCGGCGCCGAGCCGGTGTGGTGGATCGACGGCGAGTTCAGCGCCGACGGCCGCCACTTCGCCGCCACCGTCCAGACGGTCAACTGGCCCATGGATCGAGCGAGTCGCCGGGCTACGCGGTGGTCTGGGACCTACCGCTCCCCGTCCACGGCCCCGGTCCGGGTCTCGATCGGGACTGACTGTCCAGGCGCTGGCGCTCAGCCCGGACGGCCGCACTTTGTACACCGGCTGGCCGCTCGCCGCGTACGACGTGGCGTCGGCGACGAGATCTGGACGAAGGACGTCACGACGTTCTACGCCGGTCTCGACGTGCACGCCGACGGCAGTCTCCTCGCGGTGGTCGCCGAGGAGCCGGGAGCGTGTGCGCAGAACGCGCTCCTCGTGGGGCCTCCACCGGCGCGACGGTCCGCGTCCTGCGTGGCCAGAGGGACCCGGCCTGCGACCTCCGAGTTCTCGCCCGACGGCACGCTCGTGGGGTCGGTCTCCAGCGACGGCGAGCTCGTCGTCTGGGAGACCGCCACGGGACGCCTCCTGGAGAGGTGGCAAACCTTCGACCAGCAGGGCATCGGTTTCGGCCCGGACAACGACCTGGTCCACGGCGGCGGCCGCGACTCGATGCTGCGCACCTGGGACCTGTCGATGCAGGACACCTACCTGCACCAGGTCACGCAGGTTGGGGACAGTTCGCCGTACGCACACGCTGACGTCTCCCCTGACGGCGAGCGGGTGGCCTACAGGTGGATCGACGACGCGGGCACGGGATGGGTCAGGTTCGTCGACACCGCCACCGGAGACGCGACCACCCCTGCGAAGCTCCCGACGCAGCTCTTCGCTTGGTCCCTCGGCAGCTGGCGGCCCGACGGGCAGCAGTACGTCGGCTGGTGCATCATGGATTGCGAGGAGCACGGCGTCCTGACGGTCCACGACGCCACCACGGGGGAGGTCGTCGACAAGGTCGACATGCTCGACGACGAGGACATCGTCCTCGGTGACCTACATGGGTGACGGCCGTCGCGTCCTCGTCGGCACCTCTGATCGTCTGAGCCTCGGCCACGACGACCGGCAGACCAGGGTCTTCGACGCCGAGACCCTGCAACCGATCGGGGCGGTGTTCGGCTACGGCGCTGACAACGCTGTCCCGATCGGGCACGGCAGCACCGCGGTGGTGTCGCAGGCGTCCGCGGATGCCACGTTCGAGCGCTGGCGGGCGATCGACATCGGCACGGGTGAGATCCGATCGGAGTG
>CAVZWM010000034.1:0-36089 GCA_963778975.1 uncultured Actinomycetota bacterium | reverse complement strand
TCGGTGTGTGCGGCGGCGAAGTCACCCGAGATCGACGTCGAGACGTTGAGATCGCGGATCTCGTGGCGCGGGGTGTCGCGGACGATCCGCACGACGCGCGTCTCCGCCTTGCCGTACCGGTTCGGTCCCAGGACGATGCCCATCGGCTCAGCCTCTCTCGTCTTCGGTGCGGTGCGCCAGCGCTGCCAGTTGTGTCGTGTCGAGCGCGGTGGCGGCGCCGACCTCCGCGGACGACAGGGCGCCGCAGTCGAGGCCGCGCAGCAGGAAGTCGGCCAGCGCCCGAGCCGTCGCCGGCTCGTCCAGCACTCCCGAGTCCTGCTGCTCGAGATAGTTGCGCAACCGTTGGGCGGCGGCCTCGAAGCCGCCGCGGTAGAACGCGAAGGTGGCCGCGAACCGGGTCGGCAGCTGCGCCGGGTGCAGGTCCCATCCCTGGTAGTAGCCGCGCTCGAGGGACCTGCGCACGAGTCGCAGGTGGTTGCGCCACGCGGCCCGCACCTGCTCGGCGCTGCCGACCGGCAGCACGTTGGTGGACCCGTCGGACAGGCGTACGCCGGTGCCCGCGGCAGCGGCCTGCATCACCGCCTTGGCGTGGTCGGCGACGGGATGGTCCAGGCTCTGGTGAGCGGCGGCGATGCCGCAGAACGCCGAGTAGTCGTAGGTGCCGTAGTGCAGGCCGGTGCAGCGACCCGTCGCGGCGTGGATCATGCGTGCCACCAGCGCGGTGCCGTCGGGACCGAGGATCGACTGCGGGGTCTCGATCTGCAGCTCGAACCGCAGCGACCCGGGCGCCAGTCCGAGGGCTGCCTCCAGCCGCTCGGCCGTGTGGACGAGCGCCTCCACCTGCTCCACGGCGGTCACCTTGGGCAGGGTGACCACGAACCCGTCGGGGAGCGCCCCCAGCTCTGCGAGGAACAGGGCCAGGGTCCTGACGCCACGGGCCCGGGTGGGCGCCTCGAAGCCCTTGAAGCGGATCCCCGTGAACGGAGCACGCGACACCGCCGTCGATCGCCTCCCTGAGCGACCGCGCCGCGCTCCGGACGTGGCCGTCCTCCTCGGCGTCGGGGCGCGTGCCGTAGCCGTCCTCCAGGTCGATCCGCAGGTCCTCGACCGGTTCGCGGGCCAGCTTGTCCCGGACGCGTGCCAGGAGATCGTCGTCGTGGTCGAGGAGCTCGCGCAGGAGGTGATCGTGCTCCTCGGTGCTGCGCAGGGCAGCCCTGCCGTAGTCCGTGACGAGGCCGGCGTGGAAGCGGTCCGCGGGGACGTAGACGGTGTGCACCGGCTGCCGTCCGGGACGCTGGCCGGGGTAGTGGCCGGCAAGGGCGGTGTCGACCTCAGCGAGTCGCTGGTCGAGCTCCTCCTCGAGCTCACGGACGAGCAGCCCGAGGTCGCGGCCGGGCGCCTGGGTCTCCATCAGCGGACTGCTGGTGCGTCGACGACGAGCTCGACCTCGAACCCCTCGGAGTTCTCGAGGTAGAGCGCGGTCAGGTCCTCGCCCCCGGCATGGGGGTAGCGGTCGGCGAAGAGCTCGTGCCACCCGTGCTCCGTCGAGGCCGCCCGGATCCGGTCGAGCAGCTCGCGGGACTCGACGGTGAAGGCGAGGTGGTTGATGCCGGGACGCAGCCGGTCGTGCGGCTCGTCGACCTGGTCGGCGGAGCGCTCCATGAAGAGGTAGGTGCCGTCGTCGGCCACCCACGAGGCGCCCTCGATGTCGACCTCCCAACCGATCTCGCCGAGCAACCAGCCCCACTCCCCGAGCGAGATCCCCGGGTCGGAGACCCAGACGTCGATGTGGTGCACGGCGCGGTTCATGGGGTCACCCTAGGGCTCGCTCGCGCACGAAGTCGTCCTCCCACCGATCCACCAGGTGGAATCTCTTCGTGCCCACCTCGGCGAAGCCGTGCCGGGCGTAGAACGCGTTGGCACGCTCGTTCTCCACGCTCACCCCGAGCCACACTCCCGCCGCACCCGTGCCCCGCGCCGCCTCCAGGGTCGCCGACATCAGGCGGTCGGCGAGGCCGGTGCCGTGGCGGTCGGGGTGGACGTACATCCGCGACAGCTCGACCGTGGGCCGAACGCGGATCGCCGCGACGACGTCGGCGTCGGTCGGCTCGCCGGTCGCCAGCACCGAGTAGCCGACAGCCTGCTGTGCATCGTCGTCGACCGCGATCAGCAGGCGCCGGGCCGGATCGGCCAGGTGGTGGGCGAAGGCGGCTTCGCTGAGGTGCTCGGCGATGTACTCCGCCTGCTCCGTTCCCGATGTCTCCGGCGTGCAGGCGAGCGGGAAGGTCAGCGCCGCGATCCGGTGCAGCGCGACGGCGTCGCCGCGGGTCGCTGGGCGGATCGAGTCGGACATCGACGGATCGTATCGCCGGGCCGGCCCAGGAAGTGTCCACAGACAGGCGCCAGAGGCGCTGGTCCACAGGGTTCCGGCGGGCTCCGCCCAGGTGTCGGTGACGGCCGGGAGGGTGGTCGCATGACAGCGACAAGCACGGTCAGGTGCTGTTCAGCACGCGGACGTAGGACGTGGTGGTTCCTCACCACCAGCCCTGCTTCTTTGTCCATCGAAGGAGGAGCAGGCTGATGGAGGCCATCAGGGCCAGCACCAGCACGAGCTGGAGGACGTGGGTGGAGTCGTTGACGATGACGTTCATCCCGTAGATGCTCGCCAGCGCGGTGACGGGCAGGGTGATGGCAGCGATGACTGCCAACCGCTCCATCGCCACGGTCATCTTCGTCGTGACCCGCGTCTGGTAGAGGTCGATGACGCCGAAGAGGAAGTGGCTCTCGCCGTCCGCCATGCTGCGCAGCCGGTCGAACTGCTCGGCGAGGTCGCTCGCGTAGATCCTCTCGGCCTCGGGGACGACCCGGTCCAGGCCGCGGATGCGCGCATAGATCTCGTGGGACTGCGCCGCCATGGTGCGCACGGTGATGAGCTCGTGCCGGATCAGGACGAGCCGCTCGAGCAGCTCCTCGGGCCGGCGGAAGTCGCTGGCCATGGCCTGCTGCTCGAGCTCCGGGAGACTCTCGGCCACGGCGCTGATCATGCTGCGCTGCGAGCGCACGATCGCCGAGCCGATGCCGTGCGAGAGCTCCGCCGGGGAAGCGGGCAGGAACGTGCCGCGCTCGATGCGGTTGCGCGCAGCAGCGGTCTCGCGCAGCGCCTCGGCGGGGTCCACGACCGGATTGATCGGCCCGTGCACCGTGACGAGGTAGCGGCGGCCGACCAGCTGGTCGAGCTCGAGCAGGTGCACGTGCCCGGCGCTGCCCGCGAACGGCGAGTGCAGGACCACGAAGACATGGTCCGGGTAGCCGTGGACGGTCGGCACGTGGTTGCGTTGGCGGCAGTCCGCCACGACCAGCGGATGGGCACCGACCACGTCCGTCAGCACCCCATCGGCGAGCTCGTCCTGAGCCAGCATGTCGATCCAGACGAAACCGTCTGTGCGCTGCAGCAGCGTCGTGAGCTCAGACGCGTCGTGGGGTCGGATCCCCTCGGGATCCACGAACCACAGGTCCATGCCACCAGAGTGGCATCGGACGCGGCGTGGTGCCATCCTCGACACAGGAGAGGCATCGACATGGACTACCGAGACTCGCACCGCCAGCTGCAGGACCAGTTCGACACACGACGGCTCGCCGACCGCCTGGCCAGCGTCGCCGGGGACGACGTGACGTCCTTCCGCGACTTCATCGAACAACGCGACATGTTCTTCCTCGCCACAGCGGACGCCACCGGTCAGCCCCAGTGCTCCTACAAGGGCGGCGATCCCGGGTTCGTCAGGGTCGTCGACGCCACGACGATCGCGTTCCCTGTCTACGACGGCAACGGGATGTTCCTGAGCGTCGGCAACCTCACCGAGAACGCTCAGGTCGGGCTGTTGTTCATCGACTTCTCCCATGGTTCGCGGCTGCGGATCAACGGCGAGGCCTCCGTCGATCCCGGGGACCCGCTCGTCGACGAGTTCCCCGGCGCCAAGCTGGTCGTACGCGTGCGCGTCCGCGCCGTGTTCCCCAACTGCCGCCGCTACGTCCACACCCATGGTCCGACGCAGCGATCGGTCTTCGTGCCCGTTGCCGGCGAACGCCCGCCGGTCCCGGACTGGAAGCTGGACGAGTGGTTCGACGGCACCCTCCCGGCCGGCGACCCGGCACTCGACACTGCCAACCCGAGCGCCCCCTCCATTCCGCGGTTCTGAGACGTGAGTCAGGACCTCCCACACCTCCGCCGCGCAGTCGCGGTGTCGTTCGACGCGCGCGACCACGGCAACCACCCGTTCGGCGCGATCCTGGTCGACGCGTCGGGCGCAGTAGCGCTGGAGGCCGAGAACACCGTCACCACCGGTCACGACGTCACGAACCACGCCGAGCTCAACCTGGTCCGACTCGCCTGTGCGTCCATCGCGTACGCCGACCTCCCGCGCCACACGCTGTACACCTCGTGCGAGCCGTGCGCGATGTGTGCGGGCGCCATCTACTGGGCCGGCATCGGTCGCGTGGTCTACGCCCTGTCGGAGGAAGGGTTGCTGGGACTCACGGGCAACCACCCCGACAACCCGACCCTGATGCACCCGTGCCGCCAGGTGTTCGCCCACGGAAGCAGGGTGACCGAGGTGACAGGACCGCTCATCGAGGACGAGGCGGCGGCGGCGCACCGGGACTTCTGGGTCTGACGGCCTACTCCCACTCGATGGTGCCCGGCGGCTTCGACGTGATGTCGATCGCGACCCGGTTGACCTCGGCGACCTCGTTGGTGATGCGCGTCGAGATGCGTTCCATGACGTCGTAGGGCAGGCGCGCCCAGTCGGCAGTCATGGCGTCCTCGGAGGTGACCGGGCGCAGGACGACCGGGTGGCCGTAGGTGCGACCGTCACCCTGGACGCCGACCGATCGCACGTCGGCGAGCAGCACGACGGGCATCTGCCAGATGTCGCGGTCGAGGCCGGCGCGGGTGAGCTCCTCGCGTGCGATCAGGTCGGCACGGCGCAGGATGTCGAGGCGGTCGCGGGTCACCTCGCCGATGATCCGGATCCCGAGGCCGGGACCCGGGAAGGGCTGGCGCCACACCATGGTCGAGGGCAGGCCGAGCTGCTCGCCGACGGCACGGACCTCGTCCTTGAAGAGGGTGCGCAGCGGCTCGACCAGCTCGAAGTCGAGGTCGTCGGGCAGACCGCCGACGTTGTGGTGCGACTTGATGTTGGAGGTGCCGGCTCCCCCGCCGGACTCGACGACGTCGGGATAGAGCGTGCCCTGCACGAGGTACGCCGTGGTCTGGCCCTCATCCGGCAGGGAGCCGAAGACGCGGACCTCGGCGGCCTCGAAGGTCCGGATGAACTCGCGCCCGATGATCTTGCGCTTCTCCTCGGGGTCGGTCACCCCGGCGAGGGCGTCGAGGAACTGGTCGGCGGCGTCGACGACGTCGAGGGCGTCGAAGACCTCCTCGAAGTCGCGCTTGACCTGGGCGGTCTCGCCGGCGCGCATCATGCCGTGGTCGACGTAGACGCAGGTGAGGCGGTCACCGATCGCGCGCTGCACGATCGCCGCGGCCACGGCCGAGTCGACGCCACCGGACAGGGCGCAGATCGCGCGGCCCTCGCCGATCTGCTCGCGGATCCGGTCGACCTGCTCCTCGACGATGTTGAGCATCGTCCAGGTCTGCCGGCAGCCGGCGATGTCGTGGAGGAAGTGCTCGAGCACGAGCTGGCCGTGCTCGGTGTGCATCACCTCGGGGTGCCACTGCACCCCGGCGAACTGGCGGGCGAGGTCCTCGAAGGCGGCGACCGGGGTGTCGTCGGTCGAGGCCAGGACGGTGAAGCCCTCCGGGGCACGGGCCACGGAGTCGCCGTGGGACATCCACACGCGGTGCTCGGCGGGGATGTCGGCCAGGAGGGTGCCGGACTCGCTGACGCGGACGGGGGTCCGGCCGTACTCCCGGGCGCCGGTGTGGGCGACCTCTCCACCGAGGCCCCGGGCCATCAGCTGGAAGCCGTAGCACATCCCGAAGACCGGTACGCCGGCGTCGAACAGCGCCGCGTCGATGCCGGGGGCCCCCTCCTCGTAGACGCTGGACGGGCCGCCGCTCAGGATGATCGCCTTCGGTCCCATCGCCAGCATCTCGCTGACCGGCAGCGTGTGCGCCACGATCTCGGAGTAGACCCGCGCCTCGCGGACACGGCGGGCGATCAGCTGGGCGTACTGGGCCCCGAAGTCGACGACCAGGACCAGATCATGCTCTGCGGGCTGCGTCACGGGGAGAGTCTATCGAGCGTGTTGACCTCGAAATGGCACCAGGGCCCGATCGGGGAGGGAGGGTGATCGGGCCCTGATGCGTGCACGAGGAGCCCGGCCCTTTGGGAGGGAGTGGTGCTCTGCCGGACCCCTCACCCGTGGCAACGACTCCCGGGGGTCGCAGTTACGGGCGACCCGCGCGGCAGTTCTCGGACGTCAGCTGACTCCGACGATCGGCAGACGCAGCGCACCCGGTGCAGCGTCGGGCACCACCGGGTTCTTGGGATGCACCGGGGCCAGCCGGCGGTAGGCGGAGCCCACCTCGGGGCGGGTGTCGGCCTCGCCCTTGTTGGGCCAGAACGCCATCGCCCGCTCGGCCTGCGCCGTGATCGTCAGCGACGGGTTCACGCCCAGGTTGGCCGAGACGGTCGAGCCGTCCACGATGTGCAGCCCGTCGTAGCCGTAGACGCGCTGGTAGGGATCCACGACCCCGGTCTCGGCCGAGTCGCCGATGGCGCATCCTCCGATGAAGTGCGCGGTCATGGGCATGTTGAAGGCGTCGCCGATGGCACCCTTGGGCGTCCCGCCCATGATCTTCGCCATCCGGCGTACGACCTCGTTGCCCGCGGGGATCCAGGTGGGGTTGGGCTCACCCTCGCCCTGGCGCGAGGACAGCAACCAGCCGAACGGCGTCTTCTTCGCGAAGGTCGTGATGGAGTTGTCGTGCGACTGCATGACGAGCGCGATGACGTTGCGCTCGGACCAGTGGAGCGGATCGTAGAACTTCCAGGGGTTCCTGGCGTCGCGGGCCAGCTGCCTGAGCCAGGATCGCCAGCGCGGCTCGTCGCCGTCACCATCGGTGAGCGCCGACTGGAGGGCCGCCATCAGGTTGGAGCCGGCACCGTAACGGACCGGCTCGACGTGCGTGTGCTCGTCGGGGTGGAACGACGACGTGATCGCGACCCCCTTGGAGAAGTCGGCGCTCGCGTCGCTCGTGCTGGCGCCGAGGATCGACTCGGAGTTGGTCCTCGTCAGGTGGCCCAGCCGGTCGGAGACGGCGGGCAGGTCGCCCTCGGCCTTCAGCCGGTGGAGCAGCCGCTGGGTGCCGAGGGCCGCCGCGGAGAAGATCACGTGATCAGCCGTGAACGACTTCACCGCCGTGCGGCGAGACAGCTTCGCCTTCGTCCAGCGAGCCTCCACGTCGTAGCCGCCGCCCTCACGGGGTCGGACGCTCGTCACCGTGGTGAGCGGGTGCACGACAGCACCGTTGTGCTCGGCGAGGTAGAGATAGTTCTTGACCAGGGTGTTCTTGGCGTTGTGGCGACAGCCGGTCATGCAGCTGCCGCATCCGATGCAGGTGGTGCGCTCGGGTCCGGCGCCGCCGAAGTAGGGGTCAGCCACTGTCTCGCCCCTGGGCTGGTCGGGCCCGCCGAAGAACACGCCGACGGGCGTCGGGTGGAAGGTGTCGCCCACCCCCATGTCGATGGCGACCTGCTCCATCACGTCGTCTGCCGGCGTACGCAGGGGGTTGGTGACCACACCCAGCATTCGCTTGGCCTGGTCATAGAACGGCGCCAGCTCCGCCTTCCAGTCGGTGATGTGCGACCAGGAGGGGTCACGGTAGAACGCGTCCAGCGGCTCGTAGAGGGTGTTCGCGTAGACCAGCGATCCACCACCGACACCCGCGCCCGCCACGATCACGCAGTCGTTGACCACGTCGATGCGCTGGATGCCGTACATCCCGACATGCGGCATGAAGGCGTAGTCACGCAGCTGCCATGAGGTCTCCGGCAGGTCCTTGTCCTCGAACCGCGCCCCCGCCTCGAGCACACCGACCTTGTAGCCCTTCTCGGTCAGCCGCAGCGCAGTGACCGAGCCGCCGAACCCGGATCCGATGACCACGACGTCGTAGTGGACCGGCGCGGGAGCGGTCATGCGCGGCCGAGCTTGTTGAGCAGCCGCAGGGCGGCCGTCATCACCTTGGCGTTCATCTCCTCCGACATGCCCATCGTGGGGGCGATCGGCACGAGTCGCTGGGTGCCGACCGACTGTGACTCGGTGTAGCGGTGGATGCCCTCGGCACCCTGACGGCGACCCAGGCCCGACTCGCGCATGCCGCCCATGGGCGCACCGAGCGAGCCGAACGTCGCGCCGTAGGCCTCGTTGACGTTGACCGTGCCGCACCTGATGCGACCGGCCACGGCCCGCCCACGGGAGGCGTCGCGCGTGTAGACCGAGGCGTTGAGGCCGTAGTGGCCGTCGTTGGCGCGCTCGACCGCCTCGTCCTCGCTGTGGAAGCGGTAGAGCGAGACGACCGGGCCGAAGGTCTCCTTGCCGAAGCACTCCATGTCGGCCGAGACGCCCTCGAGGATGGTGGGCTCGAAGACGAACGGGCCGAGGTCGGGGCGCGCCTTGCCGCCGGTGAGCACCCGCGCACCCTTGGCCACGGCGTCCTCGACGTGGGCGGTCACGGTGTCGAGCTGCGCCTGCGAGATGAGCGAGCCCATGTCGACGCTCCAGTCGAGGCTGGCGCCCAGCGTCATCGCCTGGGTGCGGGCGACGAAGGCGTCGACGAAGCGGTCGTAGACCTGGTCGGCGACGAAGAGGCGCTCCATCGAGACGCACAGCTGCCCGGCGTTGGAGAACACGGCTCGTACGGCGCCCTCCGCCGCACGGTGCACGTCGGCGTCGCGCAGGACGAGCATCGGGTTCTTGCCGCCCAGCTCCAGCGAGCAGCCGATCAACCGGTCGGCGCACTGGCGGGCGATGAGCCGCCCGGTGGCGGTGGAGCCGGTGAAGCAGACGTAGTCGGCGGCCCCGACCAGCGCGCCACCGATCTCGGCGCCGGGCCCGGCCACGACCTGCCACAGGTCGGCGGGGATCCCCGCCTCCTCGAGCAGCTGCGCGGCCAGCAGGGCGGTGAGCATCGTCTGGGCGTCGGGCTTGGACACGACGGCGTTGCCGGCCAGCAGCGCGGGGATGCCGTCGCACAGCGCCATCGACAGGGGGTAGTTCCACGGCGAGATGATGCCGACGACGCCCTTGGGCACCCGGCGGACCTCGGCACGGGTCAGCACCGGGAACATGCCGCCGACGCGTTGGGTGTCGAGGTGCTGGTGCGCGGTGCGCGCGTAGTAGCGCGCGGTGAGGGCGAGGTGGGCGACCTCGAGGTAGGCGTCCTTGCGGGCCTTGCCCGACTCCCAGACCACGAGGTCGATGAGCTCGACCTGGCGGTCGAGCAGCAGGTCGTGGAGGCGCAGCAGCGCGGCGGCGCGGTCGTCGATCGATGTCGCGGCCCAGGCCACCTGCGCCTTGCGAGCGCGGGCGAAGGCCGCGGTCACGTCGGCCGGGCTCGACTGCGGGACGTGCGCCAGCGGTGTTGCCGCCGATCGGGGAGAACACGGCGTGCGTCTCGCCGGTCGTGCTCGCGACCCGGCGGGCCAGGCCGGCGACGTACGACCGGTCGAGCGCGTAGGACGCGGTGCTGTCGTGCTCGGGGTCGTGCGGACCCTCGACGACCGGGCCGGAGGCGGGGCTCTTCTCACTCATTCCGGCAGCCTAGGCCGCGGTCTGGACCTTTGCTACCGGTGCGTCACATCGTCCCAACATTTGACATTTGACCCTGATTTGTCCACCGAGATGTCGCGCCCCGGACGTTAGGGTCGGGCCATGTCCGTACCCATGTCCTCGGGGACCCCGTTCGCCCTGTCCGCGCGCCTCCTGGCCGGCTCGCTGATGGGTGCGCTGTTCTTCATCGGGGTCGCGCTGATCTACGTCCTGCCCACCGACGAGACCCCGCCGCTGTGGGTCTTCGTCGCGCAGCTCGTCGCGGGAGTCGGCCATCCACTTCTTCCTGGAGGCGATCGGCTACCGCGTCCAGGCGCTCGACCCGTCGATGAGCGAGGACGACGCCGCCGCTGCCGCGCGGGTGCGCTGGCAGAGCAGCATGATCCTGCGCTTCGCGCTCTGCGAGTTCGTCGCCCTCGCCTCGATCGCGGCGGCCTTCGTCCTCGAGGAGGGCGGCTTCCTCGTGTACGCCGTCGGCGCCCTCGTCTCCCTGGTGCTGATGATGCGTGCACGTGTGGCCGTGGGCGCGACCGGTCGGCAAGACCGCCGACGCGCTCGAGTCCGCCGGCCAGCCGTCGTACCTGCGGGAGGCGTTCGGCCTGTCCGCCCCGGGACCGGTCCAGCGCCTCTGAGCGGCACCGCTCAGACGATGTCCGGGGCCTTCACCCTGGCCTCGTCGGCCTCCTGGTCGGTGGGCATGAGCTGGCTCTGCTTCTCCGCCTCGACCCGCCGGAGGTAGTGGTCGACCTCGTCGTCGGTGCGGGCGGCATCCCAGCCCAGCGCGTCCGCCATCAGCCGGGCCGCCGGCCCGGCGGCCTGCACCCCGCGGTCGAAGGTCTCGATCGACACACGCGTACGCCGCGTGAGCACGTCGTCGAGGTGCCGCGCGCCCTCATGGGTGACCGCGTAGACGACCTCGGCCGCGAGGTAGTGCTCCGCGCCGGTGAGCCCCTCGCCGAGCTCGGGCCGGTCGTCGATCAGGTCGAGCACCTCGTCGATCAGGCCGCCGTACCGCCCGAGCAGGTGGTCGATGACCCCGACCTCGAGGCCGGACGCCCGACTCAGCGCGACCCGCTGGTTGGTGCGGGCCTCGTAGGCGTAGGCGCCCAGCAGCGGGACCCGCTCGGTGATGCTCGGCGGTCGCGCGACCCAGTCGCGGATCGCGTGGTCGACGGCGTCCTTGGCCATCACCCGGTACGTCGTCAGCTTGCCGCCGGCGATCAGCACGAGGCCCGGCACCGGGTTGGCCACCGTGTGCTCGCGGGAGAGCTTGGTGGTCTCCCCGCCGTTGCCCTCGCCCTGCTTCTTGACCGCCTTGAGCAGGGGCCGCAGCCCGGCGTACACGCCGACGACGTCGCGGTGGTCGAGCGGGTCCTTCAGCAGCCGGTTGACGTGGCCGAGGATGTAGTCGATGTCGGCCTTGCTGGCCGCCGGGTGCGCGAGGTCGAGGTCCCAGGGCGTGTCGGTCGTGCCGATGATCCAGAAGTTGTCCCACGGGATGACGAAGAGGACGGACTTCTCGGTCTTGGTGATGAAGCCGCACTCGGAGCGGATCCGGTCCTTGGGCACCACGAGGTGGACGCCCTTGCTGGCGTCCACGTCGAGCTGTGCCTGTCCGCCGAGCACCTCCTGGACCTGGTCGGTCCACACCCCTGCGGCGTTGATGACCGTGCGGGCCCGGATGGTGAGGTCGACGTCGTTCTCGAGGTCACGAGCCGTGACCCCGACGACGCGGCTCGCCCTCGCGGAGGAAGCCGGTGACCTTGGTGCGGGTGGCCACCTGGGCGCCGTTGTCGGCTGCCGTACGGGCGATCGTCATGACCAGCCGCGCGTCGTCGACCTGGCAGTCGTAGTAGCGGATCGCGCCGTGCAGGTCGTCGGTCTTGATGTCGGGCGCCATCCGCGCGAGCTGCTTGCGGAAGATGTGCTTGTGCTTCGGCACGCCCATGTCGTACTTGCCGGTCATCGCCATGCCGTCGTAGAGCGCGACGCCGGAGCCGACGTAGGGACGCTCCCACGCGTGCTTCAGGGGGTAGAGGAACGGCACCGGCCGGACCAGGTGGGGCGCGAGCCGGGTCAGCAGCAGGCCGCGCTCGGCGAGGGCCTCGCGCACCAGGGCGAAGTCGAACATCTCGAGGTAGCGCAGCCCGCCGTGGACCAGCTTCGAGGAGCGCGAGGACGTGCCCGAGGCGAGGTCGCGCTGCTCCAGCAGGCCGACCGACAACCCGCGCGTGGCCGCGTCCAGCGCGACACCGACGCCGACGATGCCGCCACCCACCACCAGCACGTCGAGCTCGGAGGTCGTCATCGCCGTGATCGCGCTGGCTCGGTGCTCGGGACTGAGTTGGTAGGTCACCGCTTCATCCTGTCAGCACCTAGTGTCTGGCTGGTGCCCCCGCATTCCCCCTTGCCCGCCCGCCACGGCCTCAGCGCGGCCTGGGTACGGACGCCGGACCGGCACCTCGCACCCACCGGTGCCTGGTCGACCATGGCGGACTGGCTGCGCCACAAGCTGCCGGAGCGTGTCGACGTCGCGGGCTTCCTGTCCGACGGGCGATTCGTGTACGACGACGGGCGACCCGTCGCGCGCCGACGACCCCTACCTCCCGCACACGTTCGTGTGGTTCCACCGCGACCTGCGCGACGAGGTCGAGGTGCCCGGGTCGCTCGACATCGTCCATCGCGACGACCGGATCGTCGTGGTCGACAAGCCGCCGTTCCTCTCCACCATCCCGCGCGGCCAGCACGTGCTCCAGAGCGTCGTGGTCAGGTTGCGGCACGAGCTCGGCCTCCCGGAGCTCTCGACGCTGCACCGGTTGGACCGGGTGACGTCGGGCCTGCTCCTGCTGGCCACCGAGAAGCGGTGGCGCGGTCCCTACCAGGTGATGTTCGAGCACGGGACCGTGCGCAAGACCTACCGGGCACTCGCCCCGTGGCGCGAGGACCTCGAGCTGCCCGTCACCGTGCGCAACCACATCCGGAAGACGCGGGGCGCATGGCAGGCCGAGGTGGTGCCGGGCGCTCCCGTGAATGCGGAGACGCTGGTCGAGCTGGAGTCACGCATCGGAGACCTCGCCGTCTACCGGCTCACGCCGCGCACCGGACGTACGCACCAGCTGCGCCTGCACCTGTGGGGCCTCGGCATCCCGATCGTCGGCGACCCGCTCTACCCGGTCGTGCGCGAGACCGAGGTCGACGACTTCACGCGTCCGCTCCAGCTCCTCGCGAGCGAGCTGTCCTTCGTCGACCCGGTCGACGGCACGGACCGGTCGTTCGTGAGCCGGCGGGAGCTGCCGGTCAGTCCTGGACGACGACCTCGATGCGCTGGAACTCCTTGAGCTCGGTGTAGCCCGTCGTCGCCATGGCGCGGCGCAGGGCGCCGATGAGGTTCATGGTGCCGTCGGCGGTGCGGGACGGGCCGAACATGATCTCCTGCAGCGAGCCGACCGCGTCGAACTGCACCCGCTGGCCGCGCGGCAGCTCGGCGTGGGTCGCCTCGCTCCCCCAGTGGAAGCCGCGCCCGGGCGCCTCGCTCGCGCGGGCGAGGGGCGAACCGATCATCACCGCGTCGGCGCCGCAGGCGATCGCCTTGGCGATGTCGCCCGAGCTGCCGATCGAGCCGTCCGCGATGACGTGGACGTAGCGGCCACCCGACTCGTCGAGGTAGTCGCGTCGGGCCGCGGCGACGTCGGCGACGGCGCTGGCCATCGGCACCGCGACGCCGAGGACCGTACGCGTGGTGTGCGCTGCTCCCCCGCCGAACCCGACCAGCACGCCGGCGGCACCGGTCCGCATCAGGTGGAGGGCGGCCTGGTAGGTCGCACACCCGCCGACGATGACCGGGACGTCGAGCTCGTAGATGAACTCCTTGAGGTTCAGCGGCTCGGCCTGGCTGCTGACGTGCTCCGCGCTCACCGTGGTGCCGCGGATGACGAACATGTCCACACCGCCGTCGACGACGGCCTTGACGTGGTCCCTGGTGCGCTGCGGCGACAGCGAGGCGGCGACGGTGACGCCCGCGGCCCGCACCTCCTTGAGCCGTGCGGTGATGAGCTCGGGCTTGATCGGCTCGGCGTAGATCTCCTGCATCCGGCGGGTGGCGTCGGCACCCTCCAGGCCGGCCACCTCCTCCAGCAGGTCGGTCGGGTCGTCGTACCGCGTCCAGAGTCCCTCGAGGTTGAGCACCCCGAGCCCACCCATCTGGCCCAGCGCGATGGCGGTGGCCGGCGACATCACCGAGTCCATCGGTGCTGCCAGCACCGGGATCTCGAAGCGGTAGGCGTCGATCTGCCAGGCCGTGCTGACCTCCTCCGGGTCGCGCGTGCGCCGGGAGGGCACGATCGCGATGTCGTCGAAGGAGTAGGCACGGCGGCCGCGCTTGGCACGGCCGATCTCGATCTCGGTCACGGGGGGCAGCCTATCGACCAGGTTCGGCAAACCCCGTACACGCACCCGGGCCCGCACCTACCGTCGACGCGTGGGGATCTTCGTGCGCGCACTCGCGTCCGTCTGCGTGGCAGGCGGGCTGCTGGGCCTGTCCGTCCCCGCCGCCCAGTCCTCGCGACGACTATCCGTGGGCCTGGCAGGGCCAGTGCCCCATCGTGCCGCAGGTGCCGATCGTGGAGCCAGCACCGCCGCCGACCCCGACGTCGCCCACCCGCCACTCCCGCGAAGCCCGGCGAGACGCCCGCCCCGGTCGTACCGCCACCGCCTCCCCCGCCGCCTCCCCCGCCTCCACCGCCCGTCCTCGACCCGATGACCGGCCACTTCTACGATCCGCGCGGCCCGAGCCCAACCTGCGCGCGGCGGGTGTGGTCGATCAACGGCTCCATCGGCGACCCATGGGGCTTCGTCCTGCGCAACTGCACCAGCTTCGTGGCGTGGCGCCTCCAGGAGCGCAACCGGATGGCGGACTTCGCCAACGACGCCGGCGGGGCCCACTGGGGCGACGCGGAGAACTGGGACGACGTCGCGCGCGAGCTGGGCTACCGCGTCGACGCAGTCCCCGCGATCGGCGCCGTCGCGCAGTCCGACGCCGGTCGGGTGGGTCACGTCGCCTGGGTGAGCGCGATCGGCACAGGCACGGTGACGGTCGAGGAGTACAACCACGCCCTGCCCGGCGGCTACGGCTCCCGCACCGTCCCCGTCGGCGACTTCCGCTACCTCCACCTCGACGACGTCGCGCCCTCGCCGCTGCTCGGCTCAGACCGCCCCGTCGTCTCGGTCCCCGACGGGCTGGGCGAGTCGTGGACTGCTCGCGTGCGACGACCACGGCACCCTGCGCGTGGCGCACCCCGGCCAGACTGGCCCGGGTGGTGGGATCACGCGGCGCCTTCTCCCCCATCGTGGCACCGGCGCTCAGCCTCGACCACCGCAACCGCCCCTGGGTCGCCGCCACCACTCGTGACGGCCGGGTGCTGGCCGGTACGACCCGCGGCCGGGGCTTGCGGCTCCGCACCGGTCGGCAGCGCCGCCACCCACCTCCAGTCCGGCGCTCGCCCAGTCGCGCACCCGCCGGCCGGTCCTGGCGTCGATCTCGCCCGACCGGCACCCTCGCCATTCGTCGTCTCACGCAGTCGGGTCGCTGGAGCCGGCCCGAGCGGGTGGGCAGGCCCGGCTCGTGGGCCACCCACACGGCCCCCGCGCTCGGCGCCGACGAGGCCGGACGCACCTGGGTGGTGGCCGTTACCTCCGGTGGCGCGACCTTCGCCCAGAACCTCGAGCGCGGACGACTCGAGAGACTGCCCGGGGGCCCGGCCTCGATCACCTCCACGCCCGCCCTGACCCGCACCGGTGACGGCACCACTTACCTCCACCAGGTGAGTGCTGCCGGTCGGCTCAGCGTGCGCACCCTCGTCGGACGACGCTGGAGCCGGTCCGCGGTCCATCGACGGCGACTGGTCGCCCTACGCCTCACCCGCGGTCGGCGAGTTCGCCGGGCGCCTGCACGTCGCGGCCGTCGATCGCCGACGGCGCGGTCGTCGTACGCGCTGCCGTGCCCGGCGAACGCGTCGCAGCTCCCGGCACGCGTCCTCTCCGCCGGCGACCCGACCCGCGTCCCCCGGGCTGGTGACGCCGCAGCAACGCGGGCGTCTTCGTCGTGGCCGGACGCTCGCGCCTGCTCACCCGCCCGAGTCAGCGGTGATCGGGGACAGCTCGCCGACGCGGGCGGGCTTCACTCCCTGAGCTCAGGAGCCGGAGTAGTTGGGCGCCTCGACGGTCATCTGCACGCCGTGCGGGTGGCTCTCCTTGAGCGAGGCGGACGTGATCCTCACGAACCGGCCCTTGTCCTGGAGCTCGGGGATGGTGCGGGCGCCGACGTAGAACATCGACTGGTTGAGGCCGCCGACGAGCTGGTGGGCGACGGCGGCGAGGGGGCCGCGGTAGGCCACCTGGCCCTCGATGCCCTCGGGCACGATCTTGTCGTCGCTGGTGACCTCGGCCTGGAAGTAGCGGTCCTTGGAGTAGGACTTCTTGCCGCGGCTGCTCATCGCACCGAGCGAGCCCATGCCGCGGTAGGACTTGAACTGCTTGCCGTTGACGAAGACGACCTCGCCGGGAGACTCCTCGCAGCCGGCGAGCATCGAGCCGACCATCACGGCGTCCGCACCGGCGACGAGCGCCTTGGCGATCTCGCCGGAGTGCTTCATGCCGCCGTCGGCGATGAGGGGCACGCCGGCGGGCCTGGTCGCCAGCGACGCCTCGTAGACCGCGGTCACCTGGGGCACGCCCACGCCGGTGACCACGCGGGTGGTGCAGATCGAGCCGGGACCCACGCCCACCTTGACCGCGTCGGCGCCGGCGTCGACGAACGCCTGGGCGCCCTCACGGGTGGCGACGTTGCCGCCGATGACCTGGACGTGCTGGGTCGCCGGGTCGGACTTGAGGCGGCGGACCATGTCGAGGAGCAGGTGCACGTGGCCGTGCGCGGTGTCGGCGACCAGGACGTCGACGCCGGCCTCGACCAGGGTCGTCGCGCGCTCCCAGGCGTCGCCGAAGTAGCCGATGGCCGCACCGACCAGCAGCCGGCCGTCGCCGTCGTACGACGCGTGGGGGAACTGCTCGCCCTTGACGAAGTCCTTGACCGTGATCAGTCCGCCGAGGCGGCCGTCCGCGTCGATGAGCGGCAGCCGCTCGCGCTTGTGCGCGCGCAGGAGCGAGGTGGCCTCGTCGCGCGAGATGCCGATCGCGCCGGTGATCAGCCCCTCGCTGGTCATCACCTCGGTGACCTTGGTGGTCGCCCACTCCGCGACCGGGGTGAAGCGCAGGTCGCGGTTGGTGATGATGCCGAGCAGGCGGTTGTCGAGGTCGACCACGGGCAGCCCGGAGACGCGGTACTCGCCGCACAGGCGGTCGAGGTCCTCCAGCGTCGCGTCGGGGCCGATGGTGACGGGGTTGGAGATGATCCCGGTCTGGGTGCGCTTGACCAGGTCGACCTGTCGGGCCTGGTCCTCGATCGAGAGGTTGCGGTGGAGCACGCCCAGGCCACCCTCGCGGGCCATGGCGATGGCCATCCGCGACTCCGTGACGGTGTCCATCGCGGCGCTGACCAGCGGCACGCGCAGCGAGATCTCGCGCGTGAGGCGGGTGGTCGTGTCGATGTCGCTGGGAGCCAGGTCGGACTCTCCCGGCAGCAGCAGCACGTCGTCGTAGGTGAGGCCCAGGGCGGCGAACTTCTCGGGGATCTCCACGTCACCATTCTAGTGGGCGTGACGGAGTGCCTGAGAAGGTGTGCCGCATGGGGAGCGCTCGGGTGGTCTGGCTGGCGGCGCTCGCCGCCTTCCTGGCCCGGTTCCCCGGCCTGCTGTGGCCGTTGCGCCCCGACGAGGCGGGCTTCCTGCTGGTGGCTCGCGCGTGGGAGCCGGAGCCCGATGCGCTCTACGGTCGCTACTTCGTGGACCGCCCTCCCCCGATCATCTGGCTGATGCAGGCGACCGACGCGGTCGGCGGTCCGTAC
Organism: uncultured Actinomycetota bacterium; assembly: GCA_963778975.1. Classification (GTDB taxonomy): domain Bacteria; phylum Actinomycetota; class Actinomycetes; order Propionibacteriales; family Nocardioidaceae; genus Nocardioides. Next base: position 18,340 of record CAVZWM010000034.1, on the reverse strand, counting down.
GCCCACCGCCTGCGTGGGTGCCGCCGCCTGCGCGGTGCTGGTCCTGGTCGCCGCCGCGGCCACGCGGGAGGTCGCTCGGCGGGCCGGCGTGGTGGACCCCGCGAGCGTACGACGGCTCGCCGGGTGGGTCGCGGTCGCGACCGCGGCGATGGTCGGCAACGCCCAGATCGAACCGGTGGCCGCCAAGGGCGAGCTGTTCGGCATCCCGCTCGTGCTCGGGTCCTGCTGGCTCGCGCTGCGGGCATCCCGCCGCGCCTCGGCGGGGGACGCGTTCATGGCCGGTCTGCTGGCGATGCTCGCGGTGGGTCTCAAGCAGAGCATCGTCGGCGGCCTGGTGTTCGGCGCGGTCCTGCTCGTCGGCTCCGCGGTCGCCCGCCAGCTGTCCGTCCGGGCGACGCTCCGGTGCGCGGCCGCGGCCGTGGCAGGCGCCGCGGTGCCGGTGTTCGTCGTGGTCGGCTGGGCGCTCGCGGTCGGCGTACGGCTGCAGACGCTGTGGTACACCTCCATCACCTTCCGCCTCGACGCCGGCCGGGTCATCGCCGAACAGAGCCGTGCGAGGGGTGAACGACCGGATCTGGCTGCTGGCGGTGGTCTTCGTCGGCGTCGGGATGCTGCTCCTGCTGGCGTGCTTCGTGGTCCGGATCCCGACGCTCGTGCGGCACGACGCGGTGCCCGTCGTCGCGATCGCGGCGATGCTGGCCACGGACGTCGTGGGGGTCGCGGTGAGCGGCAGCTTCTGGTTGCCCTACCTGTTCGTGTTCATCCCCGGGCTCGCCCTCGCCCTGGCCCTGCTCGCCACCCACGACCACCTGGGTCTCGGGCGGCGCCGGGTGACCCTGGCCGCGGTGGCGTTCGTCGTCGGCTCGAGCGTGCTCTCGCTCGTCGGCTGGACCATCGGCTTGGCGATCGGGGTGGTGCCGGTGGAGGTACGCACCGGCGAGGCGATCGCGGCCGCCTCCCGCCCCGGCGACCGGGTGCTCGTCTACGGCGGGCGGGCCGACATCCAGTGGGCCAGCCGCGCCGGGTCCCCCTACCCCCACTTGTGGTCGTTGCCGATGCGCACGCTCGACCCCGGCCTGGTCGACCTGCACTCCGTGCTCACGGGCTCCAACCCGCCGACGTGGTTCGTCGAGGCGACGTACGTCAACACCTGGAGCGAGCTCGGCACCCGTCCGATCGAGCGCTCCCTGATCTCGAAGTACACGTTCGTGCGGACCGCGTGCGACCGCTACCGCATCTACCGCCTCAACACCGTCGATCCCGTCGACCTCGACGTCGACTGCTCGACGCCGTGGCGCACGATCTGGGACGGCTAGCGACCAGACGGCAACAGGCCCGCCCCGGTCTCCCGGGACGGGCCTGTCGTGGTCGAGCGGGTCGATCAGTGGCCGTGGCCGTGCCCGTGACCACCGGCAGCAGCCGGCTCGTCGTCCTCGGGCTTCTCGACGATCAGCGTCTCGGTGGTGAGCAGCATCGCGGCGATGGACGTGGCGTTCACCAGCGCGGAGCGGGTGACCTTGACCGGGTCCAGGACGCCCTGGGCGACCAGGTCGCCGTACTCCTCGGTGGCGGCGTTGTAGCCGTTGCCGACGCCGAGCTCGCGGACCTTGGACGTCACGACGTAGCCGTTGACGCCGCCGTTCTCCGCGATCCAGCGCAGCGGCTCGTCGGCCGCCTTGCGGACCACGCGTACGCCGGCCGCCTCGTCGCCGGTCAGGCCGAGGTTGTCGTCGAGCACCGAGACGGCGTGGATCAGCGCGGAGCCACCGCCGGCGACGATGCCCTCCTCGATCGCGGCGCGCGTCGCGGAGACGGCGTCCTCGATGCGGTGCTTCTTCTCCTTGAGCTCCACCTCGGTGGCGGCGCCGACCTTGATCACGCAGACACCGCCCGCGAGCTTGGCGAGGCGCTCCTGGAGCTTCTCGCGGTCCCAGTCGGAGTCGGTGTTCTCGATCTCGGCCTTGATCTGGTTGACGCGACCCTCGACGGCGGCGCGGTCGCCCGCACCGTCGACGATCGTGGTGTGGTCCTTGGTGATGACCACACGACGCGCCTGGCCCAGGACCTCGAGGCCCACGGTGTCGAGCTTGAGGCCGACCTCGGGGGCGACGACCTGACCACCGGTCAGGGTCGCGATGTCCTGCATCATCGCCTTGCGGCGGTCGCCGAAGGCCGGGGCCTTGACCGCGGAGACGTTGAAGGTGCCGCGGATCTTGTTGACGACGAGGGTCGACAGCGCCTCGCCGTCGACGTCCTCGGCGAGGATGAAGAGCGGCTTGCCCGTCCCGATGACCTTCTCCAGCAGCGGGAGGAGCTCCTGGATCGAGGAGATCTTGCCCTGGTGGAGAAGGATGTAGGCGTCCTCCAGGACGGCCTCCATCGACTCCGGGTCGGTGACGAAGTAGGCCGAGATGTAGCCCTTGTCGAACTGCATGCCCTCGGTGAACTCGAGCTCGGTGCCCATGGTGTTGGACTCCTCGACCGTGATCACGCCGTCCTTGCCGACCTTGTCGAAGGCCTCGGCGAGCAGGTCGCCGATGTGGCTGTCGCGGCTGGAGATGGTCGCGACGGCGGCCATGTCCTCGCGGGTCTCGACCTCGCGGGCGGCTTCGCGCAGCGCGTCGCCCACGGCCTCGGCCGCGGCGTCCATGCCCCGCTTGAGACCCATCGGGTTCGCGCCGGCGGCGACGGCACGCAGGCCCTCGTGGACCATGGCCTGGGCGAGCACCGTGGCGGTGGTGGTGCCGTCACCAGCGATGTCGTTGGTCTTGGTGGCCACCTCCTTGGTGAGCTGGGCACCGAGGTTCTCGAAGGGGTCGTCGAGCTCGATCTCACGGGCGACGGTGACACCGTCGTTGGTGATGGTCGGCGCGCCCCACTTCTTGTCGAGGACGACGTAGCGGCCCTTCGGGCCGAGCGTCACCTTGACGGCGTTGGCGAGGGCGTCCACGCCGCGCTCGAGGGCACGGCGGGCGTTCTCGTCGAACTCCAGGATCTTGGGCATTCAGATGCTCCTAGCGATGAAAGGGGTTCGCCCGGACGTCATGGGATCTGGGTGTGCGAACACGCCAGTCCCATGACATCCGGGCGAAGGGTTCAGGAAACGACCGCGAGGATGTCGCGCGCGGAGAGGATGAGGAACTCCTCGCCGGCGTACTTGACCTCGGTGCCGCCGTACTTGCTGTAGATGACCTTGTCACCGACCGCGACGTCGAGCGGGACGCGGTTGCCGTTGTCGTCGACACGACCGGGACCGATCGCCACGACCTCGCCCTCCTGGGGCTTCTCCTTGGCGGTGTCCGGGATGACCAGCCCGGAGGCGGTGGTCTGCTCGGCTTCGAGCGTACGGACGACGATGCGGTCCTCGAGGGGCTTGATGTTGACCGACACTTCGGATCAACCTCCACTTTCTCTGACACGAGATTCTTCAGGAGCTTCTGAGGGCTCCCAGGACGTGGGCCCGCGACCCGGCCGGCACGCCGTCGCGGGGGTCGTGCCGAGGTTCGCGAGCATTGGCGCTCTCAGGTCGAGAGTGCCAAGTCAGACGCTAGCACTCTCCCCAACCGAGTGCTAGCCGGGTCCTGCCGGAAGCCTGACAGGATGCGGACGTGGACATCGAGACGCTGGCCTGGCTGCAGACCGACGAGGGTCGGGCGCTGCTGGACGCGGCCGCCCACGCCTGGGCCGACCACGACGGCGACCCGGTGCGCGTGGCGACCGCCGTACGACGCCTCGAGCCCGACGCCGAGAAGTCCGCCGCGGCCACCACCCAGGTCCAGCTGCGGGTGCGCGCGGTCGCCAAGTTCGGCGATGCCGCACCCCATCTCTTCTTCACCCCCGACGCCCTGGAGCAGGCCACCCGGCAGCGAGTGGCCGCCCACCGTGCCGCGCGGCTGGCGGCGGCGATCCCCGGTGGGAGCGTCGTCGACCTCGGGTGCGGCATCGGGGGCGACCTGATCGCGTTCGCCCGGGCCGGGCTCATCGCGGCCGGGATCGACCAGGACCCGATCCGCGTGGAGATGGCCCGGGCCAACCTCGCCGCCCTCGACCTGGCCGGGGCGGTCCAGGTCGGGGATGCGACCACGGTCGACCCCAGCGGCTTCGGAGCCGCCTTCGCGGACCCCGCCCGACGCGGTGGCCGCGGGCGCATCTTCGACGTGGACGGCTGGACCCCGCCGTGGCCGTGGGTGCTCGGTCTCCTCTCCGGGCGTGCCCTGGTGAAGCTGGCCCCGGGGCTGCCGCACGACCTGGTCCCCGACGGCGTCGAGGCCGAGTGGGTCAGCGACGGCGGCGACGTCAAGGAGGCCGTGCTCTGGTCGCGGGACCTGGCCACCACCGATCGGCGGGCGACCGTCATCGGCGACGGCGGGCTGGCCAGCCTCACGAGCGAGGACGACCCGTACGCCGTGGCCGAGCGACCGGTCCGCGAGGTCGGCGCCTTCCTCTACGAGCCCGACGGTGCCGTGATCCGGGCCGGCCTGGTCACCGCGGTGGCGGCGGGGGTCAACGGCGGGCTGGTGGATCCGCACATCGCCTACGTCACCGGCGACGACTCCTTCCGGACGCCCTTCGCCCGGTCCTACCGCGTCGTCGAGCACCTCCCCTACCGCGAGAAGCAGCTCAAGGCCGCCCTGCGCGAGCGCGGCATCGGCCGGCTGACGATCAAGAAGCGCGGCGTGCAGATCGTGCCGGAGGAGCTGCGCAAGCGACTCTCCCTGCGCGGCGACGAGGAGGCCACCCTGGTGCTCACCCGGGTCGCCGGCCAGGGCACCGCACTGCTGGTCCAGCCCTTCTGACCAGCCCTCTGACCCCTGGCTACGGGCAGCCGCGGCGCTCGACACCGGCGACGGTGACCGGCAGCCGACCGGGCGCCGCTGCTTCGCCGAGCACGACCTCGACCAGGACGTTCATCGCCCCCGGGGTGTCGCCGTACGTCGCGATGCGGGTGGGGGCACCGACCCCGCCGAGCACCCAGGGGCTGTCGGTCGCCACCGCGATGTCGCCGTCGACCGGGGCGTCGTGGAACCCGCTGAAGCCGATCTGGGTGCCGACGGAGAGTCGCGCGTCCTCGCGAGCGGTCCAGGCGCCGAGCTTGCGCACGCGCACCTTCTCGGCCTTTGCCCACGCGCGGTAGCGCTTGCGGAAGGCCGGCTTGCGCTCCTTCTTGCGGCGCTCGGGCTCCGGTCGTGCCGACGTCAGCTTCGCCGGAGCCGCGCGTCGTGCCAGCACCGGCAGTCCCGCCCGCCCGGCGGCCGCGGTGAAGGCACTGACCGCGCCGGCGTCGCCGTACGCATGGACCGAGTCCGCGACCAGCCGGCCGGTGCACGCACCGGAGACCACGGTGACGGCCTGCGCGGAGAGTCGCTGCGAGGCGGCGCCGGCCGATCCGATTGCAGCGCCGTCCCTGCCGGCCAGGTGCCTGAGCAGGGCGATCTGCCGTGCCGCTGCCTGCTCGAGTCGGCGCCGCGACAGGGTGCCGGTCTTGACCGCCCGGATGAGCGCGGTCCGCGCGACCGCGGGCGACGGCGGCATCAGCAGCACGTCGGAGCCCGCTCGCAGGGCCTGCACCGCCGTACGTCCCGGGTCACGCCCCCGGGTCACGCCGGCCATGTCGAGGGCGTCGGTGACCACGAGGCCGCCGAACCCCATCTCGTCGCGCAGCAGGTCGGTGACCACCGCGCGCGAGAGCGAGGACGGCACGTGCGGGTCGATCGCGCGGACGTCGAGGTGACCGACCATGACCGCGGACACCCCCGCCTCGACAGCCGCGCGGAACGGCACGAGGTCGGTCCGGTCGAGCTCGACGCGTGAGCGGGTCTGCACCGGCAGGGTGAGGTGGCTGTCGGCCGGCACGGAGCCGTGGCCGGGGAAGTGCTTGAGCACCGGGAGCACGCCGGACTCGGCGAAGCCGGCGGCGGCCGCGACGACCTGCTCGGCCACCTTCGCCGGGTCCGAGGAGGGCGATCGCGAGCCGATGGTGGGGTCGCCCGGACCGGAGGTCACGTCGGCGTCCGGGGCGAAGTCGACGGTGAAGCCCAGGCCGCGCAGCTCGGCCGCGCCCGCCCGGTAGGCCTCCTGCGTCAGGGCCGGGTCGTCGGCCGCGCCGCTGCTCATGAAGGTCGGGAAGCGGGTGGCGACCGATCGCAGCCGCTCGACCACCCCGCCCTCCTGGTCGACGCCGAGGAAGAGCGGCCACTTCCGGCCGACCTTGCGGGTGAGTGCCGTGTTCACGCCCTCCACCTGCGCTGCGGAGACGACGTTGGAGTCGAAGGCGATGACGCCGCCGAGGTGCAGGCCGCGCACCATGTCGACCGGCGCGGACGTGCCCCGCCACTCGGCCACGATCACCTGCCCGGCCAGGTCCGGCAGACGCATCCGCCCCGTGGCCCGGGCCGCGCGATCGAGCTCGGCACGGTCCGGACCCCAGCCCTCGGTCAGCCCGAGCTCCTCCGACGGTGTGGGGGGCACGGTGGGCGCGCTGCTCGCGGCGGACTCCTGGGCGGCCGACTTCTCCGCCGGGGGCTCGTCGCCGGAGTCGCAGGCGCCGAGTGACGTGACGAGGGCCAGGGTTGCCAGCAGGGCCACACCGCGGCCACGACGGCCGGTCGGCGGGCTCGTCGACATCAGCCTCGTGAGCATCCCGTCATGGTGACACGACGGGCGCCGGCGCCCCAGTCGGCGTGTGCCCTCGGCGGCGACCCCCGTGCGACCACTTGCGGTTGAGTCTCTGGGCGACTCAGGTGCAAAGGCGGGCTCCAGGACGACCGGAGTGCTTGCGGTTGAGTCTCTGCAGGGACTCAACCGCAAGCACCCGCGTGAGGCTGTGGTCCGAGGGCGGCCGAGCGCCCCGCGGGACTGACCTGTGGAGAACACCTCTCCGTTGTCGGTGGCCACGGGTGTCATCGATGGCCACACCGAAACGACTGGAGCGCGGGGGGCAGACATGGACGAGAAGGACGACTGGTTGGACGAGGTCGGGGTCACCGCGGAGGAGGTGGAGTACTACCTCATGGGCCCGTTCGACGGGGAGGTCCCTGGACTCGTACGCCGGATCAGACGGGTCCTCGACGTCTCCCAGCGCGGACTCGCGGTCATCCTCGGCGTCTCGCAGTCGGTCGTCGCGCGCTGGGAGACCGGACGGACCAGCCCTCGTGTCTCGGCGCTCATCGAGCTGCTACGACTCGCCAGGCTCCACGTCACCTTCCTCGACGACGAAACAGGCGAGGAAGTGGAGCCGATGCGCGACGACGGCGGGCGGGATCGCGGCGGTCGGCGCTATCCCGCGCACGTCGACCTGACCGTGCGGGGCTGGTGGTATCCCCGTGGTGTGGAGTCGACGACGGACATCTTCCGCTGGCAGGACCGTTCACGGGCGCGGCGTTCTCCCCGGGTCCAGTTCCGCACCGCGCCGAGCGTGCGCTTCATCGAGCGGCTGACCTGGGGTACGCCGGTCGACCATCCCTCCGGTCGTCAGCTCGTCGCCGAGGCCCAGCACCTCGACGAGGTGCGGGAGCAGCGAAGCGAGCAGATCTGGGCCGCGAAGCCGTGGCTCCGCCCCCGACGGCCCGACCGCCCGCTCAGCGCCTGAGCACCACGACCGAGCGCGCCGAGCGCCGAGCGCCGAGCTCAGTCCAGGTTCGCCCGCTCGGCCCCGATGGTCGTGTCGGCCCCGTGGCCGGTGTGGACGACCGTCTCGTCGGGGAGGTCGAAGAGCCGGCGGCGGATCGAGGCGACGATCACCTTCTCGTCACTGAAGGACCGTCCGGTCGCCCCCGGGCCGCCCTCGAACAAGGTGTCGCCCGTGAAGACGCAGCCCAGGTCGTGGCTGTAGAGGCACACCGCGCCCGGGGCATGGCCCGGGGTGTGGATGACGGTGAGCGCGGCGCCGCCGATCTTGACCGACTGGCCGTCGGTGAGGTCGGCGTCCCAGAGCTCGTCGGCGTGGGTGAGCTCCCACAACGGTCGGTCGTCGGGGTGCAGCAGGATCGGCGCCCCGGTGCGCTCACGCAGGGCCGGAGCCACGCGTACGTGGTCGTCGTGAGCATGGGTGCAGATGATCGCCTTCACCGCCCGGCCGGCGACGACCTTCATGATCGCGTCGACGTCGTGGGGTGCGTCGATGACGACGCACTGCTCGTCGTCGCCGACCACCCAGACGTTGTTGTCGACGTCGAAGGTCTCGCCGTCGAGCGAGAAGGTGCCGGAGACGACGCCGTGGTCGACCCGGGCGCTCATGCGGACTGCTCCGGCGTGAAGACGACCACCGAGCGCAGGACCTCGCCGCGGTGCATCTTCTCGAAGGCGTCCTCGACATCGCCGAGCCCGATCTCCTCGCTGACGAACGCGTCCAGGTCGAGGCGCCCCTGCTGATAGAGGTCGACGAGCATCGGGAAGTCGCGCGAGGGCAGGCAGTCGCCGTACCAGCTCGACTTCAGCGACCCGCCCCGTCCGAAGACGTCGATCAGCGGGATCTCGGGGATCTTCATGTCCGGTGTCGGCACGCCGACCAGGACGACGGTGCCGGCGAGGTCGCGGGCGTAGAACGCCTGCTTCCACGTCTCCGGACGGCCGACCGCGTCGATGACCACGTCCGCGCCGTCGGACCCGTCGTCGGCGCAGATCGCCTTGATGGCCTCGACCGGGTCGGTCTCGCTCGAGTTGACCGTGTGGGTGGCACCCATGCTCCGGGCCGTCTCGAGCTTCCGGTCGTCGATGTCGACGGCGATGATCTTCGAGGCGCCGGCGAGCACGGACCCGGCGATGGCGGCCGCGCCGACTCCCCCACAGCCGATCACGGCGACCGAGCTGCCCCGGCCGACGTTGCCGGTGTTGATGGCCGCACCCAGTCCTGCCATCACCCCGCACCCGAGCAGGCCCACCGCAGCGGCACGCGCGGTCGGGTCCACCTTGGTGCACTGGCCCGCGGCGACCAGGGTCTTCTCCGCGAAGGAGCCGATCCCCAGGGCCGGCGAGAGCTCGGTGCCGTCCTCCAGCGTCATCTTCTGGGTGGCGTTGTGGGTGGCGAAGCAGTACCACGGCTCACCGCGGTTGCAGGCCCGGCAGTTGCCGCACACCGCCCGCCAGTTCAGTACGACGAAGTCGCCGGGCGCGACGCTCGTGACGTCCGGGCCGACCGCCTCGACGACACCCGCGGCCTCGTGGCCGAGCAGGAAGGGGAACTCGTCGTTGATGCCCCCCTCGCGGTAGTGCAGGTCGGTGTGGCAGACCCCGCAGGCCTGGACGACGACCAGGGCCTCGCCCGGGCCGGGGTCGGGAACGTTGATGGTGGTGAGCTGGACGGGCTCGCCCTTGGCGAGCGCCACCACGGCCTTGACCTGCTGCATCGATGTCTCCTGACGTCGGGTTGCGCCGAGCCTTGCAACGTTCACCAAACAGATGCAACTCCCACGCCCACGTCGGCGTCCTCACCACGACACACCCACACACCCACACGAACAGACGAACAGACGAACGGGAGGTGGAAGGTGGACACGACACTCCTTGGAGGAGCGATGGGCGAGAGGCACGGCAGCCGGTCCGACAGGACGGCCGACAAGGACGCCGACTTCTCGGCGTACATGTCAGCGCGCCAGCCGGCCCTCTACCGCACCGCCTACCTCCTCGTCGGCGACCATGCCGGCGCCGAGGACCTGCTCCAGAACGCCTTCGCCAAGCTCTACCTGTCCTGGGACAGGATCCGCGACCGCGGGGCCCTGGACGGCTACGTCCGCCGGATCATGGTCAACGAGCACAACTCGCTGTGGCGCCGGGCGTGGAAGCGCCGCGAGCATCCCGCGGACACGGTGCCCGACACAGGCACCCAGGACACGTACGACGACGGCATGGGCGGCGTGCTCTGGTCCTTCATCCAGACCCTCCCACCCAGGCAACGCTCCGTGGTCGTGCTGCGCTACTACGAACAGCTCAGCGAGGCCGAGACCGCCGCCGTGCTCGGGATCTCGGTCGGGACGGTCAAGTCACAGACCAGCCGTGCCCTGGCGGGACTGCGCGCCCGCGCCCCGCACTCACTCAAGCCCCACGCGTCCGGAGATGACCGACGATGAACCACACCCCGCTCGAGGACCAGGTGCACGACGCACTGCACCGCGGGATCGACCCGCTCCAGCAGGCGCCGTTCGATGTCACCGACGTCCGGCGGCGTGCCCGCAGGATCCAGCGCCGTCGGACCATCGCCGCCTGCGCGACGGTCGCCGCTGCCCTGGCCGTCGCCGTGCCGGTGGGCCTGAGCATGAACGGCCCCGCCCAGCGCGGCGCGGTCCTGCCCGCCACCCGGCCGACAAGCCCCCCGGCCACCGGGCCGGTCCTCATCGACCCGCGCAGTGCCCCCGTCGGCGACGCCCTGCGCGTGCCCCTGATCGACGTGGACGCGCCCAGCCTCACCATCGGTGGACAGACCCTTGACCTGCCCCAGACCTACGACCAGATCACGCCGTACATGGACGGCTGGATCGGCGTCGTCAACGTCGAGGGAGCGCTGAGCGTGAAGGTCCTCGACGCGGACTTCCGCGTGCTGGACGAAGCCCCGACGGCCAGTCCCCTGACTGTGTCCGCCGACGGGGCGCGCATCGCCTGGGCGGAGGACGACGGCGCCCACTGGGTCGTCGTCGACCGCGACTCCGCTGGTGGACGCGAGGAACGACGCACGACCCTGCGGTGGGGCACGGAGGTGGCGAGCGTACGGACCGTCGGCTTCCTGCCCGGCGACGGGCTCGTCGTGGCCAGACGCCGTTCCGAGGACAACACCGAGACGGCGTTCGTCGTGACCGCGGACGGCGACACCCGGCAGCTCCCCGGCTTCATCAAGCCCGTCGCGTCCTCCGTCAGCAGTGGCCTGGTCGCCGGTCAGACCAGCTACACGGGTGACGGCTCCTGCTGGCAGGCATCGGACTCCACGGCCGCGCTGGTCGCCTGGCAGACGTGCGACCACTCGCTCGGGGAGTTCAGCCCTGACGGCCAGCACCTCGCGGGCTTCGCCAGCTACCTCGACGCCAATGGCTCACCCACCGTGTCGATCCTCGACGCCACCACCGGTGAGTCGGCCATCGACTTCGAGCTCACCGCCCTCCGTCGCGGCGTCGTCGGCATCAACACCGAGGTGGTCTGGGAGGACAGCGAGACCCTGGTCGCGACGTTGGTCAGCGGCGACCAGCAGTACGTCGTACGGCTCGGCCTCGACGGCACGGTCGAGCGCGTCTCGGTGCCGGCGTCGAGCCCGGAGCAGTCGCGCTGCGCCTGATGCCGGGCGCGGGAGCTGCCCCGGGGAACTCGCTCTCGGCGTGCGGCGCGAAGGTCGGCCAGCATGCTGTCGATGGCGGCCTGGCGCTCCTCCTCGGTGAGCGGCTGGGGAAGGCCGTCCTCGTAGAAGCCGAAGTCGATCGTCCACGCCCCGTCCAGGAACATCACGCCGTAGATGCGGTTGTCGATCAGCGGATCCTCGGTGTCCTTGATGACCCAGGCCATGTACTTCCCCGCCACGGCGGAGTCCTCCAGGCGCTGGGGCTTCTTCTTGACCCGCATCTCACGGACGTACTCCCTCGCCCACGCGTCGAGCGATCGTGCCTTGGTGAGGTTCGGCGAGAGGATGACCGAGCTCTGCCGATCCCCCCATCCCTGCACGAGCCCGTAGTTGGCGATGCTCTTGTAGCCCTTCAGCCCGTTCATCGTCGCGCCCGGCACGTCGATGAGCACGCCAGTGGCGGGCTCGACCGTCGGGGTCGGCTCGGGGAGCGACGGGGTCTCGGTGGGAGTGGGGGTCGAGGTCTCGGAGACGGTGGCCGGGCCGGGCTCGGGCGAGTCCTGACAGGCGGCGGACCCCAGCAGGACGACGCCGACGACCGCAAGGGTGGGGAGGACGCGACGTGAAACCCGAGAAAGCATGCCCGGAGGGTAGCGAAGGTGCTGTGATGTGACCGGGCGCCCGATCTGACACATAGGGTGGTTTGAGCGTCACCACACGGGGGAAAGGAACAGCCATGCTGCCGATCGAGGACCGGGCCCTGCTCACCCAGACAATGGTGGGTCTCAACGTCGATGCCGACACGATCGCGACGTTGATGGAGTCCTTCGACCTCGCCGCCGAAGGCCTGGAGGCCGACCCGATCGCCCCCGTCCCCGGAGCGCTGTTCGGTGACTCCTACACCGGTGGCCACCGCTTGGCGACCAACGCCCAGATGGCCCACGACGCGGTTGCCGAGGAGCTCACCAAGATGGCCGCCGGGCTGCGCGGGATGGGGACGTCCGTGCGCCAGTTCGGCGAGGACGTGGACCAGACGACCGAGCAGACCGACGCCACGATGCGCCTCTTCACGGCGTCCACCGAGTGCGTCGCCGCACCGACCTTCAACACCGGCAGCTGCTCCCTCCCGACCGACGGCCAGGACTGATTGCCATGACGATGCCCAAGGGACCCAACCGCCAGATCCTGGACAGCTACCTCGACTCGGCGCAGGAGGGGCACCTCAGCACGTCCGGCCGCGACTGGAAGCGCAAGGCGCGCGCCCTCGAGACGCTCGCGAAGGCGATGAAGGTCGGGGCCGAGCAGGCCGAGCTCCGGATCGGTGAGCAGTCCCTCACCGGGCCCGCGCTGCGCAAGGGGATGGAGGACACCTCGGCCTCCATGACCGCGAAGTCCGAGCAGCTCGAGGCCGCCGGTGAGGCCCTCGTCCAGGTCGGCACCCAGATCGCCGACACCCGCGAGGCGCGTGACTCGATGAAGGACCTGGGCGAGAAGCCCAGCCCCTACCAGCCGCCGGCCGGCACCCCCGGCGTACCTCCCGACCACCGACGAGATCAACGCCCAGGCCGCGGCCTCGCAGACCCGACAGGGTGAGCGCACCGGCTGGCAGGACGCCTTCGACAAGCAGGAGGCCAGGGCGCTGACCCTGACCAGGCAGATGGACTCCGCCTTCCTCGGGGCGATCCCGCCCATGAAGGCCATCCACGGCCAGGAGGACCCGACCGAGCCGCCGCCGAACGTGCCGTCCGGCCCGGGTGGTCCGCTGCTGCCCGGCACCCAGGTGCCCTCCGGGGGCGGCGGAGGCGGCAACAAGGACGAAGGCCGCCTCGTCGACCTGCTGGGGCCGCGTGACCCCAAGGATCCCCGGGACCCGGACCCGCGCGACCCGGAGCCGAAGGACCCGACCGACCCGACCCCAAGGACCCGACCCCCAAGGACCCCACTCCCCAGGACCCCACGAACCCGGTTCCGAAGGACCCCACCCCCACGACCAACGTCATCGGCACCTCGCAGACGGGGGTCACCTACAACCCCGGCGGGCCCACCGTCTCGACGCCCGTCTCGGCCTCCGCGAGCCCGGGCATGTCGACCGGTGCCGCCATGGGTGCGGCCGGCATGGCTGGCGGGGCAGGTGCCGCAGGCATGGCGAGCGCCGCCCGGCGGCGGCAGTGCTCCCGCAGCCCCCGGGCGCAGCGCGTCCACCCCCGTTCGCTCCATCGGCTCGACGGGTCGCGCGGGCAGCGCCGGCGCGCTCTCCCGCGGCGCGAGTGCCGGGAGCTCGGCCGCACGGCCGACCTCGCCGGGCAGCGCCGCAGGTCGCAGCGGCGGAGCCGGTGCTCGTGGCGCAGGGTCGGGCGGGGCGGGCTCCCGCTCGGGCGGCTCGGGCGGCTCGCGTGGAGCAGGCAGCCGCGGTGCTGCCGGCTCGGCTGCGGGCGGTCGCGGAGGTCGCAAGGGCGACCGCGAGGCGACCACGGATCGTGACAGCCTGGTCTACGACCAGGACTGGCTCGGCGACGACGAAGTCGCACCGGGGGTGCTCGACTAGGGCCTCAGGCCACGACGGTGGTGAGCGGCTGCGAGGAGTCGGCGGGGAGGTCGAGGTTCGAGGGCGTACGACCTCGGGCGACGAGCTCGGAGCCCAGCGCCGCCACCATGGCTCCGTTGTCGGTGCACAGGGCCGGTCGCGGCACCCGGACCCGGATGTTGCGGGCTGCGGCCCGCTCCTCGGCCATCGCCCGCAGCCGACTGTTGGCGGCCACGCCACCACCGATGAGGATGTCGTCGATCCCGCGGCTGGACGCCGCGTCGATCGCCTTGCGGGTCAGCACGTCGCAGACGGCTTCCTGGAAGGACGCGGCCACGTCGGCGACGTCGATGGTCACGCCCGCACGCTGCTGCGCCTCCACCCACCGGGCCACCGCCGTCTTGAGGCCGGAGAAGGAGAAGTCGAAGCGGTGGCGCTCGAGGTCGCGACGGTGGGTGAGCCCGCGCGGGAAGTCGATGGCGACGCTGTTGCCGCTGCGGGCGACCCGATCGATGTGCGGGCCGCCGGGGAACGGCAGGCCGAGCAGCCGGGCCACCTTGTCGAACGCCTCCCCGGCGGCGTCGTCGATCGTGGCACCCATCGGCTCGACACCGAGGGTCACGTCGGTGCACCTCGCAGCAGGCTGGAGTGCCCGCCCGAGACGAGCATGGCCAGGCACGGCTCCGGCAGGGGGCCGTGCTCGAGCTGGTCGACCGCGACGTGTGCGGCCAGGTGGTTGACGCCGTAGATCGGCTTGCCCAGTCCCAGTGGCGAGCGCCTTGGCGCTCGCGACGCCCACGAGCAGGGCGCCGGCGAGGCCGGGTCCGCTGGTGACCGCGACCGCGTCGATGTCGGTGAGCGCGATGCCGGCCGTCTCGCAGCGCCCGCTCGATGGTCGGGACCATCGCCTCGAGGTGGGCCCGGCTGGCGACCTCGGGGACCACTCCCCCGAAGCGGGCGTGCTCCTCGACGCTGGACTGGCGACCGCGTCGGCCAGCAGGGTGTGCCCCTGCACGATGCCGACCCCGGTCTCGTCGCAGGAGGTCTCGATCCCCAGGACCAGCGGCTCGTCAGTCATTGGCGGTGGTGATCCCGGTGCGTGCGGCTCCCGGCAGCCACCGGCACATGACCAGGGCCTCGGATCCGTCGCGGTAGTAGTGCGGGCGTACGTCGATCACGCTGAACTGGCGGGCGACGTAGAAGCCGAGCGCCTCGGCGTTGGAGACGCTCACCTCCAGCAGCATCCGCGAGGCGTCGTCGGTGCCTTCCAGGACGGCGTCGAGCAACCGGCTGGCCAGGCCGCGTGCGGCGCGCGGAGGGACGTACGGCGATGCGCAGCAGGTCGACGATGTCACCGGCCGACATGGTCACTGCGTAGCCGGACAGGTCGTCGGCGACCACGAAGCGACGGCCGGGTCCCTCGATCTCCTCGCGGATCGCCTTCTCGCTCCACGCGTCGACGCCGAACAGCTCGGACTCGAGGGCGGTGAGGACCGGAAGGTCGGTGAGACGGGCGGGACGGATCACGAGACGGGCTTCCTGGGTGCGCCGGCGACCGCGTCGGGACGCCGGAGGTAGAGGGGGTCGGGGTCGAGCAGCTCCACGAGCTCATCCGCCACGGCTGCGGCCAGCCAACCGGCACTGGGCCGCTCCGGACCGATGGAGCTCGGGAAGGACTCAGGGTAGAGGGACGGTCCGGCCCCTGCCACCTGAGCGGTGGTGGCGACGTCGGCGGGACGCGACACCGCAGGACCGGCGAGGCGCCGGCCCCCCTCGTCGTAGGAGGCGAGGTAGACCTCCTTGCGGCGCGCGTCCGTGGCGACGAGGAAGCTGCCCGTGGCTGACCCCGAGCCGACGACCTCGGCGGCGATGACGTCGAGGGAGCACACGCCGTAGACCGGGACCTGGAGGACGAAGCCCAGGGTCCGCGCGGTCACCAGCCCCACCCGCAGTCCGGTGAACGGGCCCGGACCCACGCCGACCGCGATCGCGGTGAGGTCCTGCCGGACGATGCCCGCGTCGTCCATCGCGCGAGCGATGAGCGGCGCGAGGTGCTCGCCGTGCTTCATCGGCTGCTCGGAGGAGTGCTCGACCACGACCCGGTCGCCGTCGTGGAGGGCGACGGTCACCAGGGCGGTGGCGGTGTCGAAGGCGAGCAGCACGGCGACGAGGCTACAAGCCGACGACCCAGCGCATCGAAACGCGCCGCGGGTCCGCCTCGTCGGTGGCGTCCGCTCCGAGGGCGCGCTCGATCAGGATCTCCAGCCGCGAGTCCGCCAGACCCTCGGCGAGGCCCGCACCCCACTCCACGACGGTCACCGCCGAGTCGAGCGAGGTGTCGAGGTCGAGGTCGTCGAGCTCGTCGAGCCCCCCGAGACGGTAGGCGTCGACGTGGACCAGGTCCGGACCCTCGACGAGCGAGGGATGCACCCGCGCGATCACGAACGTCGGCGAGGTCACCGCACCCCGCACGCGCAGGCCCTCCCCCAGCCCCTGGGTGAAGGTGGTCTTGCCCGCCCCCAGCTCACCGGTGAGCACGACGAGGTCACCCGCGCTGAGCGAGTGTCCGAGCCGCTCCCCAGGTCGCGCATCTCGTCGGCACCGGCCGCGTCGAAGGACCGGTCGAGGTCGTGGTGCATGACGACGTCGGGGCTGGACCGCGTCCGTACGACGAATCCGTGCCGCTCCCAGAACGCCATGGTCTCGGGGAGCTCCTCGCGGGCCACCACGATCAGCGCCTCGCGGCCGACCGCGGCGCGGTGCGCGGCCTCGATCAGGGCGGCGGCCACCCCCTTGCCCTGGGCGTCGGGAGTGACGCCGAAGCGGCGCAGCGTCAGGCCGCCGGGGACGGCGTGGAGGACGAGGCACCCGGCAGGTCGGCCGTCGAGCGTGGCCAGCAGCCCGCCGCGCCCGCCCAGCAGCCGGGTGATCGAGTCGAGGTCGTCGGCGAGGGCGACGGCCGGCGGGTCGAGCGCGGGGCGGGCACCGAAGGCCCGCTGGACCACCGCGAGCACGTCGGCGGCCGCCTCCGGCCCGACCCGGCGTACGTCGAGGGTCACGGGCCTCCCTCGCCCAGCGCGAGCGAGATCAGGTCGTCGAGCTCGGCGGTGACCTGCTTGTGGCGCTCCAGGATCACCATGTGACCCGCGCCCTCGCACTCCAGCAGGCTGGAGCCGGCGATCCGGCTGTGCAGCTTGCGGCTGTGTCCCACCGAGGTCACCTTGTCCGCCGTGCCGCACACGATCGCGGTCGGGACCCGGCTCAACGGCTCGAGCGTCTCGAACTTGTCGAGCGTCGCGAAGGCCGGGTAGAAGTCCGCCACCACGGCGAACGGAGTCGCGTTGAGCATCGAGTAGACGAACTCGACGCAGTCGGCCGGGACGTCGTCGCCGAAGGCGTAGCTGGTCGGTGGCCACCATCGGCCACCGTCCTGGCCCCAGGCGCGCGCAGGCCGTCGACGACCTTGCCGGTGACCGCGGCCGAGGGCCCGCACGACGCAGGCCCACCGCCATGCCGCCGCCGGCCTCAGCGGCACCAGCGGGCACGAGGATGCCGGTCCCGGGTCGCAGCCCGCCGGCGGTGGTGGAGATCAGCGCCGCGCCGGTCACCCGGTCGCCGAACAGCTCGGGGTGCCTGCTCGGCCAGCGCGATGATCGCTCATCCCGCCCATCGAGTGCCCGACCACCACGCAGCCGACCCTCGGCGAGCCGCCTCGTCGATGACCCGCCTGCAGGTCGCGCCCGAGCTGGCTCGATCGGTGGCGTCGGCCTCGGCTCGGACCGCCCCGACCGGCCGTGCGCTGCGCTGGTCGTAGAAGCACGGTGCGCACCTGGCCCGCGGTAGCCGGCCCGCTGGAAGTGCCAGCAGTCCAGGTCGAGCGCGTAGCCGTGCACGAAGACGACGGCGAAGTGTCCGCGTCGTCCTTGGTACGCCGGTGCTCGCCGTCCTCGGGGTCGGCGGGCTCGTCGACCTCGACGCCGGAGGTCGACGCCGTCCTCGGCGACCACCGCGCGCGGGGCGGCTGCGCGGCGAGCCGAGCCGGGACACGACGCCGCTCGCCGGCGGCGCGGTTGCCGATGACCCGGCGGCTGGCGGGCGATCTCGACCGCGCCGGCCGCGGCGGCGAGGCCGACCGCTCCGGCTGCGGCTCCGAAGATCTTGCGTCCGAGGCTCACGGTTGCTGACTCCTGTCGTTGTCCCCGTCGACGTGACGGCGGACCAGTCGGCCGCCGACCTGGGTGACGATCTCGTAGGTGATGGTGTCGGCCGCCTCGGCCCACTCCTGCGCCGTCGGCTCGCCGCCGAGGCCCGGACCGAAGACGACCACCTCGTCGCCGGCAGCGGGCAGGTCGCCGTGGAGGTCGATGATGATCTGGTCCATGCAGACGCGGCCACGCACCGGACGCCGGCGGCCGGCCACCCAGGCGTACGCGCGGTTGCTGGCGTGACGGGGCAGCCCGTCGGCGTAGCCGATGGGCACCAGGCCGAGCGTCGTCGGTCGGTCGGCGACCCAGGTGTGGCCGTAGGAGACGCCCGCCCCGGCGTCGACGTGCTTGACG
>CAVZWM010000033.1:0-41026 GCA_963778975.1 uncultured Actinomycetota bacterium | reverse complement strand
GACCGCTTGGTCATCGGTCCGATGACAGGTGTCACGCCCACCTCGTGACGATTCGGCCAGGGCCCGGAGAGCGCGTACGACGACGCTGGAGGCATGACGCAGCCACCAGACGTGCCCGCCATCCGGGCCACCGGCCTCCGCAAGACGTTCCGCTCCACGAACGGTGAGACCGTCGTCGCCGTCGACGACATCGACCTCACGGTCCGGCCCGGCGAGATCGTGGCGTTCCTCGGCCCCAACGGCGCGGGCAAGACCACGACGGTCGACATGCTCCTCGGGCTGACCAGACCCACCGACGGCACGGTCGAGGTCTACGGCGAGAGCCCCGGCCGGGCGGTCGCCACCGGACGCGTCAGCGCCGTGATGCAGACCGGCGGTCTGCTCAACGACTTCACCGTCCTCGAGACCGTGCAGGCCATCGCGTCGCTCCACGGTCGCCTGACCGGGTCGACGACGCGGTCGAGCGGGCCGGCCTCGCCTCGATCGTCGGCCGTCGCGTGCAGGCGTGCTCGGGCGGTGAGCAACAGCGGCTCAAGTTCGCGCTCGCGCTGGTCCCCGACCCCGACCTGATCATCCTCGACGAGCCGACCACCGGGATGGACGTCGCCACGCGGCAGTCGTTCTGGGAGACGATGCGCACCGACGCCGCGGACGGACGCACCATCGTGTTCGCCACCCACTACCTCGCGGAGGCCGACGAGTTCGCCGAGCGCACGGTGCTGATGAGGGCCGGTCGCATCGTCCAGGACGGCCGCACCGCCGACGTACGTGCTGCCTACGGCGGTCGGACGATCACGTTCACCCCGCCCGTCGACGTCGTGAACGCCGACGGCGTCGACCCGGTCTGGCTGACCCGGGTCGGCGAGGCACTGGCCCCGCTCGGCATCTCCGACGTGGAGGTCTCCACCGCCAGCCTCGAAGCCGCCTTCCTGGCCCTCACCCGCACCGACGAGCTCGAAGGAGCCGACCGATGAGCACCGCCCCCGTCAGCACCCGAACGCCGTCCGGCACCGCGGCGTACGTCCCTCGTCCCTCGCGACTCGCGGCCGTCACCGGCTTCGCCCTGCTGGACCTGAGGCGCCGGCTGCGCAGTCGCGTCGAGATGTTCTTCATCGTCGGGCTGCCGGCGTTCATGTACCTGGTGTTCGGCCTCGGTGGCGGCGAGCGGGTCGGCAGCGGCAACGTCGCGATGTACGTCATGGTGTCGATGGCCGCGTACGGCGCGGTGTCCGCCACGACCGGTGTCGCGGGCAGCGCCGTGCTCGAGCGCACCCTCGGCTGGGGGCGGCAGCTGGCGCTCACACCGATGCGACCGCTGACCTTCGTCGCGGTGAAGACGGCCATCGCCATGGTCATCGCGGCCGTGCCCATCGCCCTGATCTTCGCGATCGGCGCAGCGACCGGGGCGCGCGGCACGACGTCGGACTGGCTGCTCGCCGGCCTGATCGTCTGGCTCGGGTCCTCGCTCTTCGCCATCTACGGCCTGGCCGTGGTCCTCATGTTCCGCAGCGAGAACGCCGTCGGCATCGCGTCGGGACTGATCGTCATCATGGCCTTCCTGGGCAACGTCTTCACCCCCATGTCGGGGCTCCTGCTCGACATCGGGCGCCTCACCCCGCTCTACGGCTACGCCGCCCTGGCCCGCTATCCCCTCACCGACGGTTGGACCGCCTCGGGCTCCCACGACCCGCTGTGGCTCCCGGTCGCTAACGTGATCGCGTGGACGGTGATCTTCACGGCTCTGGCGGTGTGGGGGATGCGCCGCGGGCAGGAGCGGGTGTGACGTCTGACGTACTTCCGACGAACCCTTGGGAGAAGTGGGGCTGGGCGTTCGCGTCGATCTGGCTGGTCTTCCTTATCTACCCGACCATCGCGGTCGTCGAGTCCGGTGCCCCGACCGCCGCGAAGGTCCTCAGCCTCCTGTGCATCCTCGGCTTCGCCGTCGCCAACGTGCTGGCCTTCAGCCGCCGGGGGAACGTCTGGGTCTTCCTCGGCCTGATGGTCGTCCTCGCGCTGGCGACGGTGCCGGTGATCGGCCTCGGTGCAATCTCCTACACCCCCTACCTGGCCATCCTGTCGGCGCTCGAGCTGCCCCGACCCGCCTGGAAGTGGGCCGTCGCCTTCTGGGTCGTCCTGCCGCTGCTGTCGCTGCTGCGCATCGACGGATTCCCTCCCTACCTCTTCCTCATGCTCTGGCCCATCATGCTGGGCGGCGTCATGCTGCGGATCTTCGGTGAGCGCGAGGAGGTCGTCCACCGGGCGCAACGTCAGCACGCCCTGGTCGCCGAGCGGGAGCGCGTCGCGCGCGACGTCCACGACGTGCTCGGCCACTCCCTCACCGCCCTCAGCGTCAAGGCCGAGCTCGCCGCGCGTCTCATCGACGTCGACCCCGACCGCGCCCGCCTCGAGCTCGAGTCCATCCAGGAGACCGCGCGCCAGGCCCTCGCCGAGGTCCGGGCCACCGTCGGCGGCCTGCGTGCCGGCAACCTCGAGGCCGAGCTCGCCGCCCGCCGCAGGTGCTGGCCGACGCGGGCATCGAGACCACCGTCGAGGGCAGCGTCGCCGACACCGACCCGCGCCACCGCACCCTCCTGGCCTGGGTGCTGCGGGAGTCGGTGACCAACGTCGTACGCCATGCGCACGCGACGCACGTCGTCATCCGGCTCGACCAGTCCGGGCTGACCGTCGTCGACGACGGCACCGGCCTGGGCGACCACGCGGAGGGCAACGGGCTGCGCGGCATGCGCGAGCGGGTGTCGGCGGCCGGTGGCACGCTCGACCTGTCGGGGGACCCCGGGACCCGCGTCCAGGTCGTGCTGCCGTGATCCGGATCCTGCTCGCCGACGACCAGGCCCTCGTCCGCGGTGCCCTCGCGGCGCTGCTCGACCTGGAGCCCGACCTCGACGTGGTCGCCCAGGTCGGTCGCGGCGACGAGGTGGTCGCGGCCGCCCGGGAGTCGGGCGCCGAGGTGTGCCTCCTCGACATCGAGATGCCGGGCCTCACCGGGATCGAGGCCGCGGCGGCGGTGCGCGAGCGAGCTGCCCGGGGTCCGGACCCTGATCGTCACGACCTTCGGCCGCCCGGGCTACGTACGTCGTGCACTCGACGCGGGGGCCGCCGGCTTCGTCGTCAAGGACACCCCGGCGCGCCAGCTCGCCGACGCCGTACGACGCGTGCACTCGGGCCTGCGGGTCATCGATCCCGACCTCGCCGCCGAGTCGCTGATGGACGGGCCCAGCCCGCTGACCGGGCGCGAGCGCGAGCTGTTGACGCTCGCGCTGGACGGGCGCGCGGTCGCCGCCATCGCCCGGTCGGTGCACCTCTCCGAGGGCACCGTGCGCAACCACCTCTCGGCGGCCATCGGCAAGACGGGTGCGACCACCCGGGCCGAGGCGGCGCGGATCGCGCAGGAGCGTGGCTGGCTCTAGGGAGTGCGTGCGCGATCAGAGGTCGCGGCGCTCCTCCACGTGGGTGGTCTTCGAGCGCTGGTTGTTCATGACGAGGCCGAGCACGAGCGCCAGGACGCCGGCGATGACCAGGATCCAGCCGACGGTGGCGGGGTCGACGACGTCCTGGACGGCGTCGGGGAACTCCTTGATGGCGAACAGCAGGATCAGGCCGATGACGAGCAGCAATATGCCGAGTCCGATACCCATGACGACTCCTTTGTGGTGCGTGCGCGGTCGGCTCAGGGTCCGACCGTCCCGGGCAGCGTAGGCCCGCGACGGTGCGGGGGACGTGCACCCACACCCGTGGGGGTGCGCCCCGCGTGTCGTCGGTGACAGCGCAGGACCATGGGTGGGTGCGGACCCACGCCCTAGGCTCTGGGCCATGAGTGATGCCGAGCGCCTGGCCGGGTACGTCGCCGTCTGGTGGGAGGCGGTGGACTCGTTCACCCACCTCCTCGAGAAGGTGCCTGCCGAGAAGTGGTCGGCCCCCACCGACCTGCCCGGGTGGGACGTCCACGCCGTCGCGGCCCACACCGCCCATCTCGAGGCGCTCCTCGGCGGGCGACCCCACGAGGACGTCGAGATCGGCGACGTCCCGCACGCGCAGGGGATCATGGGGACGTTCACCGAGCAGGGCGTCGTCGTCCGACGCGACGACTCCCCCGACGACCTCATCACCGAGATCCGCGAGGCCACCACCGCCCGCCACACGGCCCTCCTGTCCGACCCGCCGACCGATTCCGAGGCCCCGGCGCCCGGACTGTTCGGGGCGATCGGCTGGAGCACCGGGCGCCTGCTGCGCAACCGTCCACTGGACGTGTGCATGCACGAGCAGGACGTACGCCGCGCCGTGGGGTTGCCGGGCGGGCTCGACTCCGCGCCGGCGATCCACAGCGCGACCTACCTGCTGGAGTCGTTCCCCTACGTCGTGGGCAAGCGCGCCCAGGCTCCTTCCGGTACGACAGCCCGGATCAGCGTGGCCGGCCACGAGCCGGTGACGGTCGCCGTCGGTGACGACGGCAGGGCCAGGGTCGCGGAGGTCGACGGCGAGCCCACGGTCGGCCTCGCGATGGACCGTGCCACCTTCCTCGTCCTCTCCGGCGGTCGTCGCAAGGCCGAGGAGGGGACCATCGAGACCACCGGCGACGCCGCCCTGGCGGGCCGCATCATCGACTCGATGGCAGTCACCCCGTGACCTGGACGACCGACGACATCGGCGACCAGAGCGGCCGGACCGCAGTGGTCACCGGACCGAGCCTGGGCGGCATCGGCTTCCACACCGTCCTCGAGCTGGCCCGTCGTGGCGCCCGCGTGGCCCTGGCCGGCCGCAACCCCGACAAGCTCACGGCCGCGGCCGACGCCGTACGGGCCGAGGTGCCCGACGCCGAGCTCGACCACGTGCTCATCGACCTGGCCGACCTCACCTCCGTCCGGAGCGCTGCGGAGAGGGCGCACGCCCTGGGGCCGATCCACCTCCTCGTCAACAACGCGGGCATCATGGCGCCGCCCCTGCACCGCAGCCCGGACGCCCTCGAGTCGCAGATGGCGACCAACCACTTCGGGCCGTTCCTCCTCACCGGCCTGCTGCTCGACCAGCTGGTGGCGTCGGGCGACGGACGCGTCGTGACGGTGTCCTCGCAGATGCACCGTGTCGCGCGGTCGGCACCGCTGGGCGACCCGCGGACCGAGCGTCGCTACAGCCGGTGGCCGGTCTACGGGCAGACCAAGCTGGCCAACCTGCTCTTCACGTTCGAGCTCGACCGACGCCTGCGTCTGGCCGGGCTGCCGGTGAAGGCCATGGCCGCGCACCCCGGCCTCGCCGGCACCCACCTGGCCGTCAACGGCCAGGTCGGCTCGACCACCGGTCCGCGCGCCGCGATCCTCGACGCCGCCGTCAAGGCGGTGTCGCAGTCCGCTGCCGCCGGTGCCTGGCCGACCCTGATGGCGGCCACCGACGACCTGCCGGGTGGGACGTACGTCGGTCCCGGCGGCCCGGGTCAGGCAGCCGGGGCGCCGCGCATCGTCGGCGCCAGCACGCTGGCGCGCGACGAGATGGCCCAGCGGCGGCTGTGGGAGATCAGCGAGGAGACGGTCGGCCTGACCTGGCCCTAGGGCCGGTCGCGCACCCGCACCAGACCGGCCAGCGTGGCGACCCACAGCGATCCGTCGGGCGCGATGGCGATCGCGGCGTGGTCGTTGTTCATCAGCATCCCGGTGCCGGTGCGGACGCTCCACATGGTGCGCCCGCTGGCGGCGTCGATGGCGGTGACGTACCACGAGCTCACACCCGTCCAGCTCGGCCGCTTGGTGTAGGTGTAGACGAGCCCGGTCGCCCAGCTCGCCTTGGCCACCGAGCTCGGAGCGACCCGGTCGCTCGTCCACCGCGTCGAGCACGCCCCGTTCGCGAGGTCCACCCGCGCCACGCCGGGCGACGTGGCGAAGCCGAGGACCGTGCTCATCGGGGAGGCGTAGCCGTGGTTGTTCTCGACGACGACCCCGGTGCCGACCGACACCAGGGAGCTGCCGGTGGCGCTGGCGTCGTCGTCGAAGACCGGTTGCCGGCAGATCTCCGCGCCGGTGCCACGATCGAGGAACACCACGTTCATCCGGGGGTCGGCGTTGTCGGTGATCGCCACGACACCGCCGTCGAGCAGGACCGGCGACGATCCGCTGCCGCGACTGGGCTGACCGGACTTCCGCTCGCTGCCCCGGTCGTACGCCGTCCGCCACGTCACCTGCGGCGTGCCTTCGGGCCCGGCGCCGAGACGGTGCAGCGCCTCGTCGGAGACGACGTAGACCCCGCCGGACTCGTCGGTGGCCAGGGAGGTGACGACCTCCTCGCCCAGGTCGAGGACGCGCACCTGGCCCGAGTCGGGGGTGATGGTGCCGACCAGGCCGTCGTGCGAGACCCACCAGATGCGACCCGACCAGTCGGGCAGCAACGCGACCACGCAGTCGCCGTACGCGACGTAGGGCTTGAGGTCCCACGACCCGTCTGTGGAGAGCTCGGGCTCGCCCGCACCGTCGGAGGTGCGGACCGCCAGCACCTGCCGGTCGGTGGTGGCGAGCACCGCACGGTCGCGCTCGTCGAGGTAGAACGACTCGGTGCTGCAGAGGTTCCTGGCTGTCTCGTCCCCCTCGACCCACCCTGGGAGGTCCTTGCCGGCGGCCTTGCGCATCGTCTCGGGATCGATCACGTGCAGGCTCGGACCCGACCGGTCACTGCACAGCGCCACGAGTCGAGCCCGTGAATCCACGGCCAGGGTCGCGCAGTCCTGCAGGCCGAACCACGCCGTCTCCACCTCGGGCTGCAGCCCCAGCGGCCCGGCCCACGGGGTGGCGCCGCTGGCGGCCGCGTCGCTGTGCCGCGAGCTGGCTCCGTTGCGTGCCAGGTGCGGGTGCTGCGGCAGCTCCGCCGCGATCGGGGTCGCCATCGCCGGCCGACCGACGTACCTCGGTGTGGCGAGCAGCCCTGGCGACGGCGGGATCGGGAGCCAGCCGTCCGGGATCACGACGACCACGCCGGTGAGGACCACGGCGCCGGCAGCGGCGTACGTCAGCGCGCGGCGGGAGACGTGGATCCGGTCCTGCACCCACCACCGGGCCCGGGGCACGAAGAGGGCTGCGCCCGCGGCCACGAGAACCCACGGCCCGAGGGCGATCCACAGCAGGAGGAGCGCACCGACGAGCCAGATCACTGGGGCGACTCTAGGCGCTCGGGGCGCCCCGACGCGGGAGGGCGCGGGGCGTCAGGTCAGGTAGGAACGCACGACCGGAGCAGTCAGCGTGAGGTCGGCGAACTCGCCGTGCCCCTTGCCGTGCCGAAGGAAGATGCGTGAGCGCCGCGGGACCGGGACCAGTGAGACCGGGGGCTCGTTCTCCGGGACCGCTTCCGGCTCGGCGGAGCGCCGCACGAGCCCGCCCGAGAGCGACTCCACCTGCTTGAGCCGCTCTGCCATGTTTCCGTTGCCGGTGTCAGTGCCCATCGCCTGTCCCCTGCCCCTCTCCACGTCCGCGACGGACGCGCCCCTCCCGAGAGGTGGTCCCCCACGGACCACTCAGGGACCCACCGTACGAGTCGCACGGCCCCGATCCTCTGCGCTTCGAGATGCCTGCGAGAGATCTGCAGGACGCGGTCCAGACCGGCGGCGCGAAGGTCAAGAAGTCGTCGAGCCGCTCCCCACGGAGCCCCGCTGCCTCGGCACTCTCGGCCACGACCAGGCAGGCGTTGCCTCCGATGACCACTCGGTCCCCGGCTCGAGGACCACGTCCTCCACGGAACCGATGCGGATCATCGGACCGGTCCTGTCCTGTGCGTCGTGCGTGCGCTCATCTTTCCCACTCCCCATGTGCCGCCTTCTCATCAACAAGGATGCGTTGGCGTGCCCGCTGATACATCCGTAGTACTACGGATGGAGGTCATTCGTCACGGGTCGCCGGGGAGGATTCGACATCGGTCTAGTCAGGCGGCCGCGCGCGCTTCGCTCTCCAGCTTGCGCCCCAGCAGCCGACGCGTACGCCGGTCGCCGGTCGCCATCTTGTAGAGGATGCCGAGCTGCTGCGGGGCGTTCTTGGCGTTGGTGGTCGTGAGCCAGCCGTTGGGCAGCGAGAGGCGGACCACCTTGTGCCAGGCGGAGTAGACCTGCGGGACCAGCGGGCGCGAGCAGTAGGCCAGGTCGTACTTCTCGAAGAGCGCCTGCACCTTGGGAGCGACCTCGGCGTAGCGGTTCGACGGCAGGTCGGGGAAGAGGTGGTGCTCGACCTGGTGGGACAGGTTGCCCGACATCAGGTGCAGCAGCTTCGAGCCGGAGATGTTGGCGCTGCCGAGCATCTGGCGGACGTACCAGTCGCCCTTGGTCTCGCCCTCGATCGAGCGCTTCTCGAAGGTCTCGACGCCCTCGGGGAAGTGACCGCACAGGATGATCGAGTTGGACCACAGGTTGCGCACGACGTTGGCGGTGAAGTTGGCAGCCAGCGTCGGCACGAAGGATCCGGTCGGGATCGAGAGCACCGGGTGGACGACGTAGTCCTTGGTGACCTGCTTGCGGATCTTGCCGAGGACCTGCTTGGCCCGGCGGCGGAAGTCGGGTTCCTTGGTCTGCTTCTTCTTGATGACGGCGCCGAGGTCGAGGTCGTAGGCGGCGATGCCGTACTCGAAGAACACGGCGTTGATGAAGCACCAGAGCGGCTGGCCCAGGTGGAACGGGCTCCAGGTCTGGTCCTCGTCGACGCGCATGATGCCGTAGCCGAGGTCGTTGTCCTTGCCGACCACGTTGGTGTAGGTGTGGTGGACCTCGTTGTGGCTGTGCTTCCACTGCTCGGCCGGCGACGCCATGTCCCACTCCCAGGTGGTGGAGTGGATCTTCGGGTCACGCATCCAGTCCCACTGGCCGTGCAGGATGTTGTGGCCGATCTCCATGTTGTCGAGGATCTTGGCGATGCTGAGGCCCGCGGTGCCGAGCACCCAGGCCGGCGGGAAGGCGCTGAACAGCAGCACCGCGCGCGAGCCGAGCTCGATCTTGCGCTGGGTGTCGATGAGTCGCCGGATGTACGCCGCGTCGCTGGCGCCGCGGTCGTCGAGGATCTCCTGGCGGATGGCGTCGAGCTCGACGCCGATCTGCGCGATGTCGGCCTCGGTGAGGTGCGCGATCGGGTTGGTCTGGCCCGGAAGGGCGGACTTCTTCTGGATGGTCGTCATGGCGATCTCCTTCGAGTCGGGGGTCAGTGGTCGATGTGGCAGGGGCCGGCGGCGGCGTTGATGCAGGTCTGCACCTTGATCGCGCCGCTCTCGCCGGGGACTGCGGTGGTGATGGCGCCGTTGCGCAGGTCGCGCACGCTGCCCTCGCGGAGGGGCAGGACGCAGCCCATGCAGATGCCCATTCGGCAGCCGCTCGGCATCAGGACACCCGCCTCTTCGGCGGCGTCGAGGATGGGGGTGGCGCCGTCGACGTCGAGAGTGGTGCCGGAGGTGAAGGACACCGTCCCGCCGTCGCCGGGCTCGACGCGGGCGGTGCGGAACTGCTCGGTGGTGAGCTTCGATCCCGGCCACCTCGTGGTGGGCGGCGAGCGCGGCGAGGAGTCCGGCGGGCCCGCAGGCGAGCGTCCGGCGCTCGGCGAGGTCGTCGACCAGGTCGCCGAGGCGATCCACGTCGAGGACGCCGTGCTCGTCGTCGTACCGCGCCACCAGGCGGATCGCGCCGGCGGCGTCGAGCGCCTCGAGGTCGCGGATGAAGATCGAGTCGGGGTGACTCGGCGCGACGTGGACGACCACGATGTCGTGCGCCGCGCTGCGCTCGGGGAGGAGCACGCCGTCGTCGGTGCTCGGGAAGAGGTTGCGCAGCATGCCGATGACGGGCGTGATGCCGGAGCCGGCGGTGACCATGAGGTACTTGCCGCCCTCGGGCGGCAGGACGAACTCGCCGGCCGCCTGCTCGAGGTGGACCATGGTGCCGGGGACCGACCGGTGCACGAGGTGGTTGCTGACGAGACCGTCAGGCACGGCCTTGACGGTGATCGAGATGCGGCCGTCGCGGCGCGGGCCGTGGGTGAGCGAGTAGGCGCGCCACTGGCGTACACCGTCGACGTCGATGCCGATGCGGAGGTACTGGCCGGGCACGTGGCCCGCCCAGTCGGCGCCGGGGCGGATGACGATGGTGGCCGCGTCGGGGGTCTCGGGGTGGATCTCCTCGATGCGTCCGCGCAGGTCGGCGCCGGAGCGCAGCGGGGCGAAGAGGTCGAGGAAGTCGGCCGGGAGGTACGGCGTGGTGGCAGCCTCGGCCACCCGGACCAGCTGGTCACGGACGCGGGTGCCGCGCACGGGCGGCTCGAGAGTCGTGGTCATGGGATCAAATCTCGCCGAGATCGGGCCAGATTTCCTGCCTCGAGCACGTGAATCGGGGCTAGACTCTTGTTCGTTGCGAACAATTCAACGTCAGGAGATGCCGGTGAGCCCTCGCGGTGTGCGCCCCACCACACAAATTCACACGGTGGTCACCCTGGATCCTGTCATCACGGCGGCGTTGCGCACGCACCTCGCCGACGTCGCCGACCGGGCCGTGCTGACCATCATCGAGGAGGTGCCGAGCTATGCCGGCGCCTGGCGGGGGCGGATGGGCGAGAGCATCCGCAACGCGGTCCAGCTCGCCCTCGGTGGCTTCCTCACCCTCGCCACCCGCGAGGACGTCCACGTGCCGAAGGCGCCGGCGATCGAGGGCGCCTACCAGCTCGGGCGCGGAGAGGCCCGCAGCGGTCGGAGCGTCGAGGCCCTGCTCGCGGCCTACCGCATCGGCGCCCGCGTCTCGTGGCGCGACATGTCCCAGGTCGCGGTCGACGCCGGTGTCGACGCCGAGCAGCTCGGCCGCTTCGCCGAGCTGGTCTTCGCCTACATCGACGAGCTCTCCGCCGCGTCCGTCGCCGGCCACACCGACGAGCTCGAGAGCAGTGGCCGGGTCCGCCAGCGCAACCTCGAACGTCTCGCGCGGGCGCTGCTGACCGGCGCGCCGGTGGATGCGGTGACCGCTGCCGCCGAGCGCGCCGACTGGGAGGCGCCCGGTGCCCTGACGGCCGTGGTGCTGCCGGAGTCGCAGGTCTCGCAGGCGCTCACCGCGCTCGACGCCCACACCCTGCAGGCGACCGACGACGTGCCCGGTCTCCCCGAGGGCCAGGCGGCGCTGCTGGTGCCGAGCGCGGCGTCGGCGGCAGCCCGTCGTACGTTGCTGCGGGTCCTGCGCGGCACGGATGCGGTCGTGGGGCCGGCGATGCCGTGGCTCGAGGTGTCGGCGTCACACCGCCGCGCGATCCGCTGCCTGGCGCTGGGGGTCGAGGGCCTCGTCGACTCCGAGGACCACCTGGCCGCGCTGCTGCTGGCGGCCGATGGCGACGCGCGCGCCGACCTGCGCGCCCGCGTACTGGCGCCGATGGCCGACCTCCGGCCCTCGACCGCGGAGAAGCTGACCGAGACGCTGCGGGTGTGGCTGCTGCACCACGGCCGTCGCGAGGCCATCGCCGAGGCGCTCTTCGTCCACCCGCAGACCGTGCGCTACCGCGTCGGGCAGCTGCGGGAGGTCTACGGCGACCGGCTCGAGGACCCGGCCTTCGTCCTCGACGCGACTCTCGCGCTGGCCTGAGTCGCGTGCCCGCTCGAGCGGTGGCCCAGCCACACTCCGTCGCCCTGGGTCGCGGCGTCTGACGCCATCGCCCGGATCGCGTCGATCCCGCCGCGGCTCCGCCACCGGCGCATGAGCCAGCCACCGTCGCGCGCCTCGGAAGGTGGCTCAGGCACCGCCCGCGGAGTGGACGACCGCGCCGGCCACCCAGACCGTACGCACGTGGTCGGCGAAGGCGCGGAGCACCTCGGCGTGCGCCCGGTCCGACTCCCCGGCCAGCGGATCGGCGGCGAGCAGCAGCAGGTCGGCCGGGTGTCCGACGGCGACCGTCCCCCACCCGTCGGTCGAGGCGGCGAGGGCCTCCCGGGCGTCGATCGACTGCTCGGGGTGCCACGGCGCCCGCTCGTCACCCGAGCGGTGGACGGCCGCGGCGACGGCCAGCCACGGGTCGAGCGGCGAGACCGGCGCGTCCGAGCCCAGGGCGACGTCGACGCCCTCGTCGAGCATCCAGCGCAGCGGGAAGCAACGCTCGCCCCGGCCCGGCCAGAGCCGCTCGGTCACGTCGCGGTCGTCGAGCAGGTGGGCCGGCTGGACGCTGGCGCGGACACCGAGCGCAGCCATCCGGCGTACGTCGTCGTGGGTGGTGAGCTGGACGTGCTCGATGCCGCCGCGGGCGCCGGTCTCCTCGAAGGCGGCCAGCGCCTCGGTGACCGCCCGGTCGCCGATCGCGTGCACGGCGACGTGCAGGCCTCCGGCCGCGGCACGGGCGAGCAGCGCGCGCAGCTCCTCGGGCGTCTGGTTGGGCTGGCCCTCCTCCGCTCCGGGGACGGCCTTCTCGGCGTAGGGCTCGCAGCACCAGGCCGTGCGGGTGTTGAGCGACCCGTCGCTGATGATCTTGAGCGGTCCCATCGTCAACCGCGGGTCGCCGTCGCAGCGGATCGCCGGAGCGCAGTCCGCGGGAGAGCACGTCGTCCAGCCCGTCGGCGTAGCAGGCGTGGCGGACCCGGATCAGGTCGGCGCCGTCGGCCCAACGGGCCGCCCAGTCGGCCACTCCGCCGCTGAACTCGAGGTCGACCACCCCGACCACGCCCAGCGCGGCAGCGGCCTCCATGGTGCGGCGGTAGGCGTCCGGGCCGGTGCCGTCCGCGCCCAGCACCGTCGACAGCCGGCCGTAGGCCATGAACCACTCGGCCTCGCTCACCACGCTCTCGCGGGTCGGCAGGGCCAGCATGTGCAGCGCGGTGGTGTTGAGCCAGCCGTGGTGCCCGTCGCCGGCGATCAGCACGATCGGCTGGTCGGTCTCGATCGCGTCGAGGTGCGACACGGCCGGGTTGTCCTCCCAGGCCGTCGGCCGGTGCCCCCAGCCGATGACCGGAAGGTCCGGCCACTCGGCCAGCCGCTCCCGCACCCGTGCGACGGCGTCCGCGCTCGACCGGGCACCGGCGAGGTCGAGCCGCGCGGACGACAGGGTCCACTGGCCGAGGTGCACGTGCTGGTCCCACAGGCCCGGCATCAACCAGCCGCCACCCGCGTCGTACGACGTCTCGCCGGCGTCCGCGGTCAGCCCGGTGCCGACCTCGGCGACCACGCCGTCCGTCACGCGCACGTCGACGAGGCCGGGCACAGCTTCGGTCAGGGCGACGAGCCGGGCGTTGCGGATGAGCATGGGCCCACCGTAGGAGGTGCGGCTCACCTGGCGACCGGGACCCCGCCCAGCCACACGGCGGTCGGACGACCCAGCGCCTCCACGTCGGCGGAGAGGTCTCCGTCGACGACGAGCAGGTCGGCGAGACGCCCCGCGGCCAGGCGACCCGCGTCGACCCCGCAGTCCTCCGCGGCCACCGAGGTCGCGGTCGCCACCGCCTCGTCGACCGGCCAGCCCCCGCGTACCAGCTCGACGATGGCGCGCCACAGGTCGCCGTGCTGCTTGGCGGGCATCGCCCCGGCGTCGAGCCCGGACACGACCCGGATGCCGTGCTCGCGCAGGCGGTGCGTGTTGCGCGCGACCTGCTCGAAGTGGGCATCGCGGTCGGTGATGCCGATCCGGGCGAGCATCTCCAGGATGTGCGGCGGCATCTGCGAGACCGGTGGGAAGCGGGCCGGGTCGTTGCCCAGCGTGGGGTCGACGGTGACGCCCGCCGCGGCCACCCTGTCCAGCAGCTCCGGGGTGGCGGCGGCACCGCCCTCCGCGAAGCAGGTGAAGTGCTCGAGCCCGTCGACACCGGCGTCGAGCGCCACGTCGGCACCGGCGATCGAGTGCGTGTGCGCCACGATCCGCAGTCCGGCCGCGTGCGCGGCGTCGACGAGGTGGCGCAGCGTCTCGACGTCGAACTGGGCTCCGAGCTGGTCGCTGCCCGGCGTGAGGAAACCCCCGCTGGCCATGACCTTCACGACGTCGACACCGCGCTCTGCCCGCTCGGCGACGGCGCGGTCGAGGGACTCGGGGACGTCGGGGTCGACCTCGCCGCCGAGGTAGTGGCAGTGCCCGTCCGGCGAGGTGATCGGCGGCCCGGCCGCGACGACCCGCGGCAGCCCGTCGCCGTGACGGTCCCGGTGGCGCAGGGCGCGGTAGCCCACGTCCCCGAGGTCGCGCACCGTCGTCACCCCGGCCGCGACCTGTGCCCGCAGGCTCCCGGTGACCACCTCGTCGACGGCGGCGTCGGTCGCCGTGCCCGCCCACTCCAGGCTCCCCGGCGTGCCCGGGAACGCGCCGTTGGCGACGAGGTGGACGTGGCAGTCGACGAGGCCGGGGAGGAGCGTCCCGGAGGCGTCGACGACGGGTACCCCGTCCGGCAGCGTCGTCCGGGCCGGCTCCACGCCGAGGATCCGGTCGCCCTCGACCACCACGGTCACGCCGCCCGCGAGGAACCGCTCGCCGTCGAACGCGCGATCCGCCCTGACCGCCCATCGGTGGCTCATCTCCCCGATGCTCCTCCCGGGGAGCGCCGTCCGCACCCCCGAACGACGATGGACCAGACCAGCGCCGCCGCGGATAGGGTCGTCCCCATGGAATGGCGGGGGCCGGTGGTGCTCGTGGCTCTCGTGGCCATCGGCGCCGGGATCGGGTACGCCGCGTCGGCCGCAGGACAGCAGCGTCGGCTCCGGGGTCGCGGATCCGGTGTCCGCGGAGGGGCCGAGCCTGCCGGTGGACCCGCCCAGCCCGACGGCCGCGGACCCGACCGACCCGCCGCTGCAGCCCGGGATCGCGATGACCACCGGCTCGCTCGGCACGGGCGACTTCATGATCACCTTCCCCGTCCCCGTGGGCTGGCGCTCCAACACCAACGCCACCAACGAGGCGAAGTGGAAGCAGCCCGGGACGTCCAACAACAGCTACGTCATGCGGATCGAGCAGATCACCAGCCAGGACGTCACCATCGAGCAGGCGATCGACACCCGTGTCGATCGGCTGTACGCCGAGCAGGTGGGCGTGGAGATCGTCGACCGGGGCGCGAACTCGCTGGAGTACACCTACCGCAGCAACGAGGGCAACGCCCGCCACAGCTTCATGCGCTGGGTCGACACCGACGCCGACGGCCAGGCCGACGTGGAGATCGTGGTCCACGGCCGGGAGACCGACGTGCCCGGCACGAGGGACCTCATCGCCCGAGTCGCCGCGGGCATGCGCGGCGCCTGACGGTGTCACGCAGATAGGTTGCTCCCGTGACATGGCGGGGGCCGGCGGTGCTCGGGTTGCTGCTGGCGCTCGGGGCCGGCGGCGGCTTCGGCATGTCCCTGACGACCGCCTCGAACCCCGTTGAGGGCGGCACCGCTGCACCCGTGGCCGCCCAGTCCCCCAGCCTCCCCGTCGACCCGGTGCCGGACTTCGTCGACGACCCCACCACGGCACCACTGGCGACCGCGCTGCCCCTGGTCGACCGCACCGTGGGTCGCGGCACCGGCATCGTCCATCTCTCCGTCCCCCGCGACTGGGTCAGGAGCGACCTCGGCCCGGACGAGTGGACGTGGCGCCCGCCGGACCAGCCCAAGTACGCCTACGTCCTCCGCGTCGAGCAGGTGCGGGGTGACCGTGACCCGATCTCGCGCGTCGCTGGCCAACCGGAAGGTCGCGCTGGACGAGGACGAGGTCAACCTCCAGTTCGTCGACGAGACGACGGACAGCCTGCACTTCACCTACACCGCCGACGACCACCTGCGCCACGGCCTGCTGAGGTGGGTGGCGGTGCCCGGCTACGGCGACGGCCCAGGTCGAGGTCGCGATCAGCGGGCGGCAGGTCGACGTACCCGGCATGCAGGACCTGATCGCCCGGGTCGCGGCCGCGTCACGCATGGACTGACGCGGCGCTCAGGTGCGGCCCATGCCGTGGACCTCGACCGAGTCGAGGACCTGGTTGGCCGTCCCCGTGTCGTCGCTGCGGACCTGGACCCAGAGGAGCTGGTTGTCGGCCAGCCGTTCGACCCGCTCGACCATCACGTCGGCGCCACGGCAGTCGGTGAAGACCACGGTCATCACGGTGTTGTCGTCGGCGATGACCGGGTTGCGGGCGCTGTCGCAGTCGGGGTGCTGGGGCACCTGGGAGGGCAGCTTCACACCCTCGAGGATCCCGACGAAGACGCCCGGCGCCGGGTCGGTGTCGGTGTTCCAGCCCGCTGCGGATCCGGCCGCGAGGGCGGGGAACTCGGTGTCGCCGTTGGGAGGCGTCCACTGCTCGGGGTCGACCTGCGCGGTCCACGACTCCGGCACGGTCACCGAGATGGTGCCGGTGGCGTCGTCGAGGGTGCGCTCGGTCGTGGTGGCGAGCCCGGTCGCCCAGCCGGCACCCGTGCCCAGTGCCAGCGCCAGGACGCCGGCCACCAGCCAGGGCCAGCGGCGACGCCTGCCCCGGAGCGCGGCGCGGCGGCAGGTCGCCGGCGTCGGCCAGGGCTGTCAGCTCGGGCCTCCGCCCCGCCTGGGTGAGCTCGGGATCGAGCGGGATCCAGGCCTGCGGGGCCTCCTCCCGCGGCTCGCCCAGGGCCTCGGCCAGGGCAGCGGTGAAGTCCGCGATCTCGTCGAAGCGGTCCTCGCGGTCCTTCGACAGGGCCCGCCGGACGACCGCCTCGGCCGCGTCGTTGCCGATCCCCATCGGCGGTGGCGGCGCCGGGTCCTCCGCGGCCGCCAGGCTCTTGTGGTCGAAGGGCTGGCGACCGGCGAGCAGGAAGTAGGTCAGCGCGGCGAGGGAGAACTGGTCGGCGCGCGGGTCGAGCGCCTCACCGGCCGCCTGCTCGGGAGCGACGTACGTCGGTGTCCCCCCGATCATGGTGAGTCGCGAGGACATGTCCATCGCCTTGCCCAGGCCGAGGTCGCCGACCATGGCGACGACGTGGGCGGCCCGGCCGGCGTCGATCGTGCGGAAGAGGACGTTGGCCGGCTTCACGTCACGGTGCAGCACGCCGCGGTCGTGGAGCGCGGACAACCCGCGACCGACCTGGGTGATGACGTGGAGCGCCTGGCCCCGGTCGAGGGAGTCCAGCTCGAGCCGGTCGGCCAGCGTGCCCTGGTCGGCGTACGCCATGACGAGGTAGGGACGCCCGTCGGCCAGCTCGCCGGCGTCGTAGACCGTGACGACGTGCGCCGACTCGACCTTGCGCAGGAAGCGGCCCTCCTCGAGGAAGCGCTGGCGGACGTGGAGGTCCTCGGTCCAGTTGTCGGCCAGCACCTTGATGGCGACCGGCGAGTCGAGGTGCTCGTCGTAGGCCAGCCAGACGGTCGCGAAGGCTCCCGCGCCGATGCGGCGGCGCACCGGGTAACGACCGAGACGAGAGGGAGCAGACACGCGGGCATTATCGTTCAGGGATGACGTATTCGGGGGATGCCGGGGTGGCGCTGACCGCTGACGAGACCGACGAGCTCGCGCGTGCGGCCCGTGACGGAGACCGCGACGCGCTCGAGTCGCTGCTCACCGCCGTGCGCCCGCGGGTGCTGAACATCTGCCGCGGCGTGCTCCCCTACTCCGGCGACGCCGAGGACGCCTGCCAGGACGCGATGCTCAACGTCGCCACCAAGATCGGCGGCTGGGGCGGCCGCGGGCGGTTCACCACGTGGCTGCACGTCGTCGCGGTCAACAGCGCCCGCTCGACCTACCGTCGGCTGAAGAACCTCGCGACGCCCGTCGACTTCGAGGCGACCGGTCACGACCGGCCCGACCCGCGCACGACCAGCGTCATCGCCGGCACCCGGCTCGACCTGCTCGAGGCGATGGACACCATCGAGCGCGAGCACCCGCAGTTCGTCGAGCCGCTGCTGCTGCGCGACGTCTACGGCCTGCCCTACGACGAGATCGCGGCGCTGGTGGACGCACCCCTCGGCACCGTGAAGGCCCAGATCCACCACGGCCGCAAGCTCGCCCGGCCGCTGCTGCGCGGTGACCGGTGAGGCTGGCCCGCCTGGGCGGCACCCTGCTGGCGATCGGGCTGCTGTCGGCGTGCACGTCGCCGGAGACCACCGATCGAGCAGGAGCTCCCCGAGCCGACCGTCGACGGCCACCACGCTGACGACCGGAGGCCGCCGACCAGGACCTCGACCTCGCGCTCTCGACGCCGGTCGAGGACAGCGTCTACCCGCAGGCGGGCGACCCGGGCGTCGACGCCCTCCTCTACGACCTCGACCTGACCTGGTTGCCCGAGCGGAGGACGCTGGAGGGGCAGGCCACGCTGACCTTCCGGGCGACCGGCGACGCGCAGCGCTTCCAGGTCGACCTGGCCCGGCCCCTCGAGGTCTCGGCCGTGACCCTCGACGGCGAGGACGTGCCCTTCGGGCGGCCGGGCAAGAACCTCGTGGTCCGGGCGCCGGTCACCGCCGACCAGCGCTACGAGCTGGCCGTCGACCTACGCCGGCACTCCCCGAGCCGGTCCCGGCACCGACCACGCGCAGGGACTTCTCCACGACCGGTCTCACCACCACCGACTCCGGCGAGCTCTGGACGATGCAGGAGCCGTTCGGCGCCTACACGTGGTACCCCGTCAACGACCAGCCGGCCGACAAGGCCCTCTACGACATCACCGTCCACGCCCCCGCGCCGTGGACGGGGATCGCCAACGGCCGCCTCGTCGACCTCACGACGACCGACGACGTCACCACGACGTCGTGGCAGCTCACCGAGCCCGCGTCGTCGTACCTCCTCACCCTCGCGGTCGGCGACTACGTCCACTCCAGCAACACCACCTCCTCGGGGTTGCGGGTGGACTACTGGACCCCGCGCGGCATGGTGCAGGGCGCTCGACGCGCTGCAGGGCGCCGCGGAGTCCGTCGACTGGGTCGAGAGCAGGCTCGGCCCCTACCCGTTCGACACCCTGGGCATGGTCGTCACCGAGTCGAGCAGCGCCATGGAGACCCAGACCATGGTCACGCTGGGCAACACCGAGTACGTCCTGTCGCCGCAGGTGATCGCGCACGAGCTGGTCCACCAGTGGTACGGCGACCAGGTCTCGCCCGCCGGACTGGCGCGACGTGTGGCTCAACGAGGGCATGACGATGCTGATGCAGTGGCTCTACGAGGACGACCACGACATCTCGCCGCTCGCCGACACCCTCGCCAACGCCCGCACCGCCGACCAGTCGTTCCGCGACGACTACGGTCCGCCCGGCGACTACGACCCGCAGCAGTTCGGCAGCACCAACATCTACTACATCCCCGCCCTGATGTGGAACGAGCTGCGCGTGGAGCTCGGCGACGACGAGTTCTTCCGCATCGCCCGCTCGTGGCTGGAGGCCAACGACAACACGTCGGCGACGCGCGAGCAGATCTACGCCCACTGGGAGAAGGAGACCGGCCGCGAGCTGTCGGCGTTCTTCGACGCGTGGATCATGGGACCGACAACCCCGGCTCCGGGCGTACCGGACTGACAGGTGCGAGCAGCAGGCGCGCCGGCGGTCACTTCACCTTCTTCGCCGCCGAGGTCTTGACCACCGTGGAGAAGCCCGCCTTCGCGCGATGACCCGACTCTCCGCCCACGACCTGATCGACCTGATCCTCGACGAGGGCTCGTGGACCTCCTGGGACATCGCCCCGACCCGACCCGGAGTGAGCGACGCGTACGCCGCCGAGCTGGCCGCCGCCGCCGAGAAGTCGGGCGTCGACGAGTCGGTCCTGACCGGCGAGGCGCGGCTGCACGGTCGACGGATCGGCGTGCTGGTGGGCGAGTTCGCCTTCCTGGCCGGCTCGATCGGGCGCGCCTCGGCGGACCGGATCGTGGCCGGCATCGAGCGCGCCACCCGCGAGGGACTCCCGCTGGTCGCCGCCCCGATCAGCGGCGGCACCCGCATGCAGGAGGGGACGCCCGCCTTCGTGCAGATGGTGCGCATCTCGGCCGCTGTCGCGGCCCACCGCACGGCGGGCCTCCCCTACCTGGTCTACCTACGCAACCCCACCACCGGCGGCGTGATGGCGTCGTGGGGCTCGCTCGGCCACGTCACCGTCGCCGAGCCGGGAGCGCTCGTGGGCTTCCTCGGTCCGCGTGTCTACGAGGCGCTCTACGGCAGGCCGTTCCCCGACGACATCCAGACCTCCGAGAACCTCTACGCCCACGGCATCATCGACGCGGTCCTGCCGCCGGAGGAGATCGCCGACATCCTCGACCGTGCGCTGAACATCCTGATGGCCGCGCACGAAGGCGTCGCTCCGGTGGCCGACCCCGGCCAGGAGACGGTGCCCGACGTCGACGCCTGGGACTGCGTCACCCGGTCGCGACGACCCGACCGTCCTGGCGTACGACGACTGCTGCGGTTCGGCGCGAGCGACGTCGTACCCCTCAACGGGACCGGTCAGGGCGAGTCCGACCCGGGCCTGCTGATCGCGCTGGTCAGGTTCGGCGAGGCGCCGTGCGTCTTCCTCGGCCAGGACCGGCGCGGGCAGACCACCGACCACCCGCTGGGACCCGAGGCGCTGCGCGAGGCCCGCCGCGGGATGCGGCTGGCCTCCGAGCTCGGGCTGCCCCTGGTGACGGTGATCGACACCCAGGGGGCGGCCCTGTCGGCCGCCGCGGAGAACGGCGGGCTCGCCGGTGAGATCGCCCGGTCGCTGGCCGACCTGGTCACCCTCGACGCGCCGACCCTGTGCCTGATGCTCGGGGAGGGCAACGGAGGTGGGGCGCTCGCGCTCCTGCCCGCAGACCGCGTGGTCGCCGCGCAGCACGCCTGGCTGTCCCCCCTCCCGCCGGAGGGCGCGTCGGCGATCGTGCACCGCGACCTCGACCACGCCGCCGACATGGCCCGTGCCCAACAGGTGCGGGCGATCGACCTCTACCGCCGGGGCATCGTCGACCGGATCGTGGCGGAGAAGCCGGACGCCGCCGACGAGCCCGAGGAGTTCTGCCGGCGGGTCGGCGGCGGTGCTCGAGCACGAGCTGGCGACGCTCATCGCCCGGGGACCGGGCACCGCGGAGAAGCGCACACGCCGCTACGTCTAGTGGCGTGTGCCCGCTAGGCCGTGGACACGACCTCGGCCAGCTCCTCGCGCGAGCGCACGCCGAGCTTCGTGTAGACCTTGCGCAGGTGGTACTCCACGGTCTTCGGGCTCAGGAACAGCGCCGCGGCGGCCTCCCTCGTCGTACGCCCGTCGGCCAGCAGGAGGGCCACCTGCAGCTCCTGCGGGGTGAGCGCCGCGATGCCGCCCAGCGCGCGGCGCGGCACCCGCTCGCCGGTGAGGTCGAGCTCGGTCGCGGCCTGGTCGGCCCACACCTCCGCACCGAGGCGGGTGAAGTCGTCGAGCGCGCGCCTCAGCTGCACCCGGGCATCGACCCGCCGTCCGGCGCGACGCAGCCGGACGCCGTACGCCAGCGCGGTGCGCGCCGCCTCGAAGCGGTCGAGCGTCTCCTCGTGCAGGGCCAGCGCCTCGACGAACGGGGCGTCGAAGTCGTCGGCCGCGACCAGGCCCAGGCATCGGATGCGCGCGCGCCCTCGCCCACGGCTGTCCCTTGGCGTCGGCCGCCTCGACGTACGCCGCAGCCGTCCGTGGCCGCCTCGTCGACCCGGCCCAGCCGCAGCAGCACGTCGACCAGCTCGGCTCGCGGTGAGAGGTCGGGGTCGCCCACGGACAGCGCCACGAGCAGCCGGTCGAGCGCCTGCAGGTGCTCGAGCGCCTTGCCCGGG
Source organism: uncultured Actinomycetota bacterium (assembly GCA_963778975.1). Lineage (GTDB taxonomy): Bacteria > Actinomycetota > Actinomycetes > Propionibacteriales > Nocardioidaceae > Nocardioides. The sequence continues at coordinate 19,385 of CAVZWM010000033.1, read as the reverse complement.
TCGCCCAGGGACAGCTCGAGGTCGCTGAGCGAGAACAGCGCCCACGCCTCACCCCAGTGGATGTCACGACTGACGCACAGGGCCAGCGCCTCCGCGGCGTGCGCCCGGCACTCCGCCTCCTGACCGGACCGCGACTCCAGCCACGACAGACCCGGCGAGCGACATCGCCAGCTCGGTGGTCTGGCCGGTGTCCCGCGCGAGCCGGATCGCCTCGGTGTAGTCCGCCGCCGCCCGCGCCCACGAGTCCGACGTCGCCCCGTCGCGCGCCACCAGGAAGAGCAGCCCGGGCAGCGTGCCCACCCCGGCCCGCGCCCGCGCCTCGTCGACCCGCGCGCGGAGCTCACGCCCCGTCTCGGCGTCGCGGATGAACAGCGGGGCGTACATCAGCCACGACACCCCGCGGGCGTCCGCCTGCAGGTCGGGGATGCCCGCGAGGAGGGGTACGGCGGCGCGGAGCTCCTCGATGCCGCCGCGGCCCGCCAGGACCTTGGCCATGCCGGCCGCGACGGTGCCGATGGCGCGCGACCGCGTCGACGTCGTCGCCGCCACGGCCGACGGTCAGCTCATCGACCAGCCGGCCCGCTGCTGCTCCGTCGGCGAGGAAGAGCGTGGCGTGCAGCGCCTCGGCGAGGAGGACCGCGCGGACGTCGGGGACCGTGGTCGAGGCGGCCGCCCGTTCGAGCAGCGCGGCCGCCTCCCGCACCGAGCCGCTGCGGACGGCGATGGACGCGCGGAGCTCGAGCGCACTCGTCGTCAGCTCCGGTGCGAGCGCGGTGGGCGGCAGCTCGTCCAGCAGCGCGAGCGCACGAGGCGCGAGGCCGGCGGCCCACGCGTTCTCGGCCGCAGCCACCAGCCGCACGGCCAGGTCGTCGAGCGTCCGGGCTCAGCCGGGCGGCCCGCTCGTAGGCCGTGGACGCGACGGCGTAGGCGGAGCGCTTCACCGCCCGCGCGGCTGCGCTGTCCAGCATCTCGGCGACCCCGGCATCGGGCGCCCACAGCGACTCCGAGAGGTGCCAGGCGCGCCGGTCGACGTCGTCGACAGGCAGGGCAACGGCCACGGCCGCGTGCACGGCCCGGCGCTCCTGCGGCGGGCTGTCCCGATAGATCGCGGCGCGCAGCAGGGGGTGGCGGAAGGTCACGTCGCCGCCGACCACGTCGGCCAGCCCCGAGTGCTGCGCCGCCGCGAGCTGGGCCGACGTCCAGGCCCAGCGCCGCGCAGACCGATCCGGTCAGGCGCAGGTCGCCGTTGCACACCACGGCCACGAGCAGCACCGAGCGAGAGGCGGGATCGAGGAGGCGTACGCGACGGGTGAAGGACTCGGCGAGTGCGGACGACAGCGGCGGCGGGACGTCGGAGCCGGTGGGCAGCAAGGCGTCCGGGTCCTCGGCGAGCTCGGCGATGGCGAGCGGGTTGCCGCCGGTCAGCGCATGCACGCGGGCGAGCCACGCGTCGGTGACGGGTGCCGAGGACAGCCCGTCGGCGAAGACCGCGGGCAGCGCCGCGGTCGAGCCCACCGAGGACGAGTCGGTCGAGGCCCTCGACCACGTCGTCGGCCTCGCCGGCCCGCCCCACCACGAGCATCGCCACGGGGTCGGAGCCCAGCCGCCGCGCCGCGAAGACCAGCGCACTGGCCGACGGGCGGTCGAGCAGGTGGACGTCGTCCAGCAGCACCGCGACGGGCGCGTCCTCGGCGTAGCGACACAGCAGGCTCAGCGTGGCCGCGCCGATGGCGAACCGGTCGCCGGCGGGCCCCTCCGTCAGCGCGAGGGCCGCCGACAGGGCACGCGCCTGCGGAGGGGCGATCGTGTCCAGGAGACCCAGCGCGGGCCGGAGCACGGCGAGGAGACCGGCGAACGGGATCTCGCGCTCGGGCTCGGTGCCGGTCGCGCGCAGGATGCGGAAGCCGTCGAGGCGACCCTCCGCCCACCGCAGCAGTGCGGTCTTGCCGACGCCCGGCTCGCCGGTGACGGCGAGCACGCCGCTGGCACCGATCCTCGCCCCGGAGACGAGCCGATCGATGACCTGCTGCTCGTGCTCCCGTCCGATCAGCACCCACCGAGTCTAGGGGTGGTTCCGGCGTGACTAGGGGGGTCCCCGGACGCGGACCGGAGCCGCCGCTTCCTACGTTCGAGATCCGACAACGAAGGAGATTCCGATGACCACGACTCAGGCGCCGACACCGGTCGACACCGACAAGCTGATGCAGTTCGTGTTCCGGGCGGTGGACGAGGTGGGGGCGACGCTCAACGCGGCGCTGGTGGTGATGGGCGACAAGCTCGGCTACTACCGCGACCTGGCCGCCCACGGCCCCAGCACGCCCGGCGGGCTCGCCGAACGCACCGGGACGAGCGAGCCCTACGTCCGGGAGTGGCTGAACGCGCAGGCCGCCGGCGGCTACGTGTCGTACGACCCGGGCTCGGGCACGTACACGCTGCCGCCCGAGCAGGCGGTGGCGCTGACCGACGAGGACAGCCCGGCGTTCCTGCCCGGCTTCTTCCAGATCGCGCTCGGGACGGTGCACGACACCTCGCAGATCCTGGAGGCCGCGAGGAGCGGGGCCGGCTACGGCTGGCACGAGCACGACACCGACGTCCACGTCGGGTGCGAGCGCTTCTTCCGCCCCGGCTATCACGCGCACCTCGTCGCCGATTGGCTGCCGGCGCTCGACGGGATCGTCGACAAGCTGGAGCGCGGCACGACCGTCGCCGACGTCGGCTGCGGCCACGGCGCCTCCACCATCCTGATGGCGCAGGCCTTCCCGGCCTCGACCTTCATCGGCTCGGACTACCACCCCGAGTCGATCGCGACGGCTCGTGAGCGGGCCGAGGCGGCCGGGGTCGCCGACCGGGTCCGCTTCGAGGTCGCCCCGGCAGGCGGGTTCACGCGGCACCGGCTTCGGCCTGGTGACGATGTTCGACTGCCTGCACGACATGGGCGACCCCGTGGGCGCGGCCCGGCACGTGCGGAGCGCGCTCGCCGACGACGGCACGTGGATGGTGGTCGAGCCGATGGCGGGCGACCACGTCGAGGACAACCTCAACCCGGTGGGCCGTGCCTACTACGGCTTCTCGACCCTGCTGTGCACGCCGTCCTCGCTCTCGCAGGACGTCGGGCTGGCGCTCGGCACCCAGGCCGGTCCGGCACGCATCCGCGACGTCACGACGGCCGGCGGCTTCACCCGCTTCGCCCGGGTGGCCGAGACGCCGTTCAACCAGGTGTTCGAGGTCAGGCCCTGACACGACGCGAGCCGCAGGTGGACACTGAGGACGGACCCGAACGGGGAGGAGGCCGGGGATGGGCCAGCACGACGGACGAGGGGTGGTCATGCACCGTCCCCGGCCTCCGGATCGCAGCGGCACGGTCGAGCGGGACGGCGTCGAGATCGCCTTCGACATCCACGACGCGGACCGCCCGACCGTGGTGCTGCTGCCCACCTGGTCCCTCGTCGACTCCCGGGTGTGGAAGTTCCAGGTCCCCTACCTCGCCCGTCACTTCCGGGTGGTGACCTTCGACGGACGGGGGTCGGGCCGGTCCGGGCGCCCCGTCGGGGCGGCCGCGTACGCCGACAGCGAGTACGCCGCCGACGCGGTCGCCGTGCTCGACGCCACCGGCACCGACCGGGCGGTGCTCGTCGGCTTCTCGTGCGGCGCCGCCTGGTCGGTGCACGTGGCCGCACGACACCCGGACCGGGTCAGCGGCATCGTCGCGATCTCGCCCGCGTGCGGACTGTCGATCGCCAGCCCGGCCCGGGAGAAGTACGCCTTCGACGCGCGACTCGACACCACCAGGGGATGGGCGAAGTACAACGAGCACTACTGGCGCTCGGCAGGCTACGACGACTTCGTGCGGTTCTTCTCCGAGCAGACGTTCCACGAGCCTCACTCGACCAAGCAGGTCGAGGACTTCGTCGGGTGGGGAGGCAACGTCTCCGGCGACACCCTGGCGGACACCACCGCCGGACGGCTCGGCCTGCACGGAGCGGACGCGACCCCGCTGGAGCCGCTGTGCGCCGAGGTGACCTGTCCGGTGCTCGTGGTCCACGGCACCGAGGACCACGTCCGGCCGGCCGCGATCGGGCGACGTCTCGCCGACCTGACCGGGGGCGACCTGGTGCTGCTCGACGGGGTCGGGCACGGTCCGCCGGGTCGCGAGCCCGTACGCCTCAACCATCTCGTGAAGGAGTTCGCCGACATGGTCCACCCGTCATCGAGCAGCCGCACCTGGGTCCGGGCCCAGCGTCGTCCGAAGCGCGCCCTCTACCTGTCCTCCCCGATCGGCCTCGGCCACGCTCGTCGCGATCTCGCGATCGCCGTCGAGCTCCGCGAGCGGCACCCCGACCTCCAGGTCGACTGGCTGGCCCAGGACCCGGTCACCCGCCTGCTCGCGGCTGCCGGCGAGACGGTCCACCCGGCGTCGCGGTTCCTCGCCAACGAGTCCGCGCACATCGAGGACGAGTGCGCCGAGCACGACCTGCACGCCTTCCAGGCGATCAGGCGGATGGACGAGATCCTCGTCAACAACTTCATGGTCTTCAACGAAGTCGTCGAGGAGACCCACTACGACCTGGTGATCGGCGACGAGGCGTGGGACGTCGACTACTTCCTGCACGAGAATCCCGAGCTCAAGCGTTTCGCCTTCGCCTGGATGACCGACTTCGTCGGCTGGCTGCCCATGCCCTCCGGCGGCGCCGGAGGAGGCTGCACTCACCGCCGACTACAACGCCGAGATGATCGAGCAGCGTGCCCGCTACGGCCGCCTGCGCGACCGGTCGATCTTCGTCGGCAACCCCGACGACGTCGTGGACGAGTCCTTCGGACCTGGTCTGCCCGGCATCCGCGAGTGGACCAACGCGAACTTCGACTTCGCCGGCTACGTCTCGGGTTTCACCCCGCCCGACGAGGAGGAGTCCGCCCGGCTGCGCGCCTCCCTCGGCTACAACGAGGACGACCTGGTCTGCCTGGTCACCGTCGGTGGCTCCGCGGTCGGGGCCAGCCTGCTCCGCAGGGTCCTGGACGCCGTACCCCTCGCCCGCCGGCTCGTGCCCGAGCTGAAGTTCCTGCTGGTGTCCGGTCCCCGGATCGATCCGGCATCACTGCCGCGACGGCAGGGGGTGAAGGTGCGCGGCTTCCTGCCCGACCTCTACCGCCACCTTGCGGCCTGCGACCTCGCCGTGGTCCAGGGCGGACTCACGACCTGCATGGAGCTCACCGCCAACCGACGCCCGTTCCTCTACGTGCCGTTGCAGAACCACTTCGAGCAGAACTTCCACGTCCGGCACCGGCTGGAGAGGTACGGCGCCGGCCAGTGCGTCACCTACGAGGACGCCTCGGATCCTGCCCTCCTGGCCGAGATGATCGCCAAGACCGTGCGCCAGGAGGTGCACTACCGGCCCGTCGAGACCGGTGGCGCGGCGCGAGCGGCGGACCTGCTGGCCGGAGCTGATCTGATGCGCGCACTGGCCCCGGTCCGGCACGGGCACGTCCAGCGCGGCGGCGTACGCGTCTTCTTCGAGGTCTACGGCGCCGGCGACCCGACGGTCTTCCTGCTCATGCCCGACTCGATCGTGCAGAGCCGCGGCGTGGAAGGCGCAGATCCCGTTCCTCGCCCGCAGGCACCGCGTCGTGGTCAGCGACCCACCCGGCAACGGCCGCAGCGGCACGCCGGTGACTGTCGACCAGATGGAGGAACGGGTCCTGATCGACCAGGAATGGGCGGTGCTGGACGCGGTGGGTGCGGAGCAGGCGGTGCTGGCCGGAGTCTGCACGGGCGCCGGGCACGCCCTCCTGATGGCCGCCGAGGCACCCGAGCGGGTGCTCGGTGTCTGCGCGATCAACCCCGGTCTGCGGCTGACAGCACCACTGCCGCACCGGATCGCGTACGACTTCGACGCAGCCGCGTGCGACCTACGACGGCTGGCAGAAGCAGAACCGCCACCACTGGAGTGCCGACTGGCGTGACTTCGCGGAGTTCTTCTTCGCCGAGATGTTTCCCGAGCCCCACTCCACCAAGCAGCGCGAGGACTGCGTCGCCTGGGCGATGGACGTGGGTCCGGAGACCATGCTGCTCGAGTACGCCTCGGCGCGCGGGATCGCCGGCGACCCGGACGCCGCCACCGCGGCCTGCCGGGCGGTGCGGTGTCCGGTGCTCGTCATCACCGGGTCGGAGGACCAGTGCCAGCACCCGGGCCGCGGCCGGCTGGTCGCCGAGCTCACCGGCGGGCAGCACGTGGTCATCGAGGGTGGCGGGCACCTGCCCCAGGCGCGGGACCCGGTGAAGGTGAACCTCCTGCTGCGTGACTTCCTGGCCAGGGTCCCGTCCTGACTCGCGTTCGGCCCACCGCGAACACCCTTGCCCTCCGACCACCCCTCCCGCTGGAGTAGGAGGCATGAAGCTCCTCGTCCTCGGCGGCACCAGGTTCCTCTCCCGTGAAGCCACGACCCAGGCCGTGGCGCGCGGGTGGGACGTCAGCTGCGCGTGCCGCGGCGAGTCCGGGCCGGTGCCCGATGGAGCGCGGCACGTCCCGTGGGACCGCGCCGCGCGAGGCCCCCGACGCTGGTCGCGATGGGCGACTGGGACGCGGTGGTCGACGTGACGCGGCTCCCGTCCCACGCACGCCGCGCGGTGTCGGCGACCCCCGAGGCCCACTGGGTGTTCGTCTCGACCATCAGCGTCTACGCCGACAACTCCTCACCGGCCATGGAGCCGCTGCGTCGAGCCGATCACCGACGACGTCGACCTGGCGACCGACCCCGAGGCCTACGGCGGGATGAAGGTGGCGTGCGAGCAGATCGTGCAGGAGGGCGCCGCATCCGCGTTGATCGCGCGACCGGGTCTCATCGTCGGCCCGGGAGACCCGATCCGGCCGCTTCGCCTACTGGCCGCAGCGCCTGGCTCGGGGCGGCGAGGTGCTCGCGCCCGGGTCGTCCCGAGGACGTCGTCCAGGTCATCGACGTACGCGACCTGGCTGCGTGGCTGCTCGACGTGTGCGAGGCGCGGACGACGGGGTCGTACGACGCGCGTCGGCACACCGATGCCCTCGGCCCAGCTCCTGGCCGAGCGCTGCTGCCGGCGTCGGCAGCCGAGCCCGTCGTTCACCTGGGTCGACCAGCACTTCCTCCAGGCGCAGGAGGTCGAGCCGTGGGCGGGTGAGGGCTCGCTGCCGCTGTGGCTCCCGCGCCCGGAGTACGACGGCATGATGGCGCACGACCCCGAGCCGGCGATCTGCCGCCGGTCTGCGGCTGCGCTCGCTCGCGGACGACCGCCCCCGGCTGCCTCGACTCGACCCGTCACGGGATCACCGCCGAGCGTGAGGCCGAGGTGCTCGCGGCCTGGCACGCCCGCTGACCGCCAGCAGCGGTGCCGTGAGGCCGGTTTCCGGGCCGCCGAAGCGGCCTCGGCTCACCGCTCCTCGGGCGCCTCGGAGTCGTCCGGAGCTGACTCCGGCTCGTCCTCGGGCGACACCGCAGGATCGTCCCGTCACCGACGGGCCTCGTCTCGCGGCCTCGACCTCGGGCTCGACCTCGGGCATGACTAGCGGCGCGACGCCGACACCGGGTACGCCGGTGCCGGACCAGGGTGGCCAGCATCTGGCGGACGTTGGAGAGCTGCGCGTTGATGCTGTCGCGACGCTGGGTCGCGGCGGCGAGCTCGCGGTCGGACTCGGCACGCACCCGGTCGGCGGTCGCGCGGGCCTCGCGCACCATGCGCGGTGGCCGCTCCTCGCGCGTCGGCCAGCATCCGGCGGGCCTCCGCCTCGGCGCTCGCTCCGGCTGCGCTCCTCGGCCGACTCGCATGTCCTCGATCCTGGCGATCATCGCGTCGAGCTGGGCCTGGGTGGCCGCCTGCTGCTCCTGGAACTCCGCGTGGTCCGGTGCCGACGCTCGGCCAGGGTGGTCTCGAAGTCGGCCGCGGACTGGGCGGCCTTGGCGCGCTGCTCCTCGTACAACGCCTCGGCCTCGGACGCCGGGCGGACGCGTCCCGCTCGGCGGCGTCGCGCTCGTCGTCGGCCGCCGCTGCGCGCGTCGGCGAGCACCCGCGCGCCCTCGGCATCGGCGTCGCGGCGCGTCTCCTCGGCGTACGGTCGGCGTCCTCGCGCACCGATCACCGTCTCGCCTCGGCGTCCTTGCGAAGCGCCTCGACCTCGCCGACCACGCGATCGCGGATCGCGGACGCCTCGGCCTCGGCGAGGGAGAGGATCTGCCCGACGCGCTCGCCGAGGTGCTCGAACGTCGTCGGCTCGGGATCCTGCGCCTCACGGGAGACGAGGGCCTCGCGCGACGTCGTGGCCTCGCTGCGCGCCTGCTCGATCGCGGCCTCCGCTGCTGCCAGCCGCTCCTGCGGGCGTCGACCTCGGTCCGCGCGCTCGACCGATGGCACGGTCGACCTCGGTCGGGTCGTAGCCGCGCAGCACGACGCGGAACTGCGGGTCGGTCTGGGTCATCGACGGGTTCTCCTCGTCGGGGGTGGGGGTGTGGGTGGAGCTGGAGATCGTGGTCGGAGCTTCTCGGATCGGCCGGATCCGTCTGGTCACCTCCGGGACGGAGAGCGCCTCGATCACGCCGGAGAGCTGGCTGAGCTCGGCGGCGATGCCGTCGCGCTGCGGCCTGCGCAGCTGCGCGACCTCGGCGCGGGCACGCTCGAGCAGCACGACGGGCGCTGTCGCGGAGCTGGTCGGCCTCGGCGCGGCCTCGGCCACGAGCGTCGCAGCGACTCCTCGCGTGGCCCGTCGCGCAGATCCCCGGCGGCCTCGGCGCGACTTCGGATGACCTCCTCGGCCACGAGGGCACGCAGGCTGGCGGCACCCGACTCCGCCTCGGCGCGGCGGCGCTCGAGACGCTCCACCGCGTGCTCGGACTCGTCGGTCGCCTCCGCGACGATCCGGTCGGCGTCGGCATCGGCCCGCTCGCGGGTGGCCGTCGCGTCGCTCTCCGCCTCGGCGACCGCACAGGGCGGCGACCTCGCACGAGGTCGTCGGCGCGCTGCCGGGCATCGGCGAGCTCGAGGCGCGCATCCGCCGGCGATCGCGGTGATCACGGCCTGGAGCCGTCGGCGTACGACGCTGAGGTGCGCGGCCGCGTCGGATGGCCGGCCCTGCGGATCGCGTCGGCCTCGCTGGCCGCGCCCTCGAGCACGGAGCGGACCGTGGCGGTCGGCCCACGCGGTCTGCTCGGCGGCCTGTCGCAGCTCGGCCTCGCTCTCCGTCGCGGGCCGCGGCCAGGGTCTCGGCAGCTGCGTGTCGGACGCGCTCCGCCTCGATGTCCGTCGTGCGGCGCAGCTCCTCGGAGTGACGCGTGGCCTCGTCGAGCATCCGGGCGGACTCGCGTGGAGGCGCTCGCCCGCAGCGACTCGGCCTCGGTGCGTCGGCCGACTCGAGATGGTGCTGGCCGCGGCGCGCCCCTCCTCGAGCAGCCGGCGTGGCGGTCTCCTGCGCGCCGACCACGGCCGCCTCGGCCTCGGCCCTGGCCGCCTCCATGAGGGCGGTCTTCTCCGTGTCCGCGCTGTCGCGCAGCTCCTGCGCCTCGGCAAGCAGCGCGGCTGGCCTCGTCCTGCGCCTGGCGGCGTACCCGATCGCCCTCCAGCCTCGCCTGCTCGACCTCCTGGTCGCGGGCACTCCCGGCCGAGCCTCCGATCAGCAGGCCGGCCTGCTCGTTGGCGTCGACGACGATGGTCGCCGCCTCCTCCGACGCCCCTGCCAGGACCTCCTCGGCTCGCTTGCGCGCCCGGTCGGCATCAGCCCGGTCGGCCTCGGCCTCGGCCATCAGCCGACGGGCCTCCTCGCGCAGCACCGCGAGGTCGCTGGTCAGCCGCTCCGCCTCCTGCCTGGCCTCGGTCTGCAGCTGGTCGGCCACCTGCTGGGCTCGCGAGCGGCGGCGACGGAGCGCTCGCCGACGCAGGCGTGGCGGCATCGAGGACATGCGCCCACTCCTCTCAACGCGATCCGAGGAAGTCAGTGTCGCAGCGGGACACCGCCGGTGACGAGAGAGCCGCGCATCGGACTGTTGAACGTTTGTCGACCCGCCACTCCCGCTGACCGGGCGCTTCCTCCCCTGTGACGGACGAAGCGCCCGGTCGGTGCTCGGACGGGGACGAGTGCCCGCTCAGAAGAGGAGCGCCGTGCCCGGGTCCTCGAGGATCCCGGCGACGTCGGCGAGGAAGCGTGAGCCCTTCTCGCCGTCGATGTGCCGGTGGTCGAAGGACAGCGCCAGCGTCGTGATGTCGCGCAGCGACGATCTCGTCCCCGACGACCCACGGCTGCTTGCGCACCGCGCCGAAGCACAGGATCGCGGCCTCGCCCGGGTTGATGATCGGCGTGCCGGCATCGACGCCGAAGACACCCACGTTGGTGATCGTGAACGTGCCGCCCGCCATCTCGGCCGGCTGCGTCTTGCCGTCACGCGCCGTCGCGGTGAGACCCGCCGAGCGCGCCCGCCAGGTCGACCATGGAGAGCTGGTCGGCGTCCTTGATGTTCGGCACGACCAGCCCGCGCGGGGTGGCCGCGGCGATGCCGAGGTTGACGTAGTTCTTGTAGACGACCTCCTGCGCGGCGCTCGTCCCAGAACGAGTTGATCTCCGGCGTGCGCTTCATCGCCAGCATGACCGCCCGGGTCAGCACCAGCAGCGGGGTGACCTTGACGTCCTTGAGCTCGCGACGCTTCTTCAGCCGCGTCGACGAGCTCCATCGTCGCCGTCACGTCGACGGTGATCCACTCGGTGACGTGCGGCGCCGAGAACGCGACTGCCCACCATCGCCTGGGCCATCATCTTGCGCACGCCCTTGACCGGCTCGCGCGTCTCCCGCTCGCCGGTCCGCGACGGTCGCTCGACGTCGTTGCAGCAATCGGTGCAGGGGTCGTACGACGCCCGCGGCGCCGCTTCCACGTCGGCCCGCGTGATCACGCCGCCCGCGCCGGACCCGATCAGCGTCGTGAGGTCGATCCCGAGGTCCTTGGCCAGCTTGCGCACGGGCGGCTTCGCCAGGGCGCGTACGTCGCTGGGCGACTGCGCCGACGGCCGGCACCAGCGCCTCGGCGGGCGCGGCTCGGCTCGCGGCGCTGGCCGACGTGGCCGGCACGGCCGGCTCGTCGACCGGCGCGACCTCCTGGGACTGGGCGCCACCGGGCGCGAACGCACCCTGCACCTGCATCTGGGTCTGCGCGCCGGCGGTGGTCGCCGGGGACGCCGAGCCGCGGCGGGCCCGACGCTGCGGGCCGCGCTCGGCCTTGTTGCGACCGACGAGCGACTCGCCCTCGCCGCCACCGGAGGCGGCGGGGTTGGAGAGGTCCATGTCGGAGAGGTCGACCTCCGGAGCCGGCCCGCGCACCGGCCTTCTGGCCATCCCGAGGTAGGGGTCGGACTCGGTCTGCGGAGCAGCGGGAGCGGCAGGTGCCGGGGCCGCGTCGGATCGCCGACCGAGATGATCGGCGTGCCGACGTCGACCATCTGGCCCTCGTCGACCATCAGCGCCAGGATCGTGCCGGCGTAGGGCGACGGCAGCTCGACGAGCGACTTGGCGGTCTCGATCTCGACGATGATGTCGTTGATCTCGATGACGTCGCCGACCTTGACCTTCCACGAGACGATCTCGGCCTCGGTCAGGCCTTCACCGACGTCGGGCAGCTTGAACTCGGCCATCTCAGAACTCCAAGGAGCGGTCGACGGCGTCGAGGACGCGGTCGAGGTCGGGCAACCACTCCTCCTCGATCCGTGAGGGCGGGTAGGGGGTGTCGAAGCCGCCGACGCGCAGCACCGGGGCCTCGAGGGAGTAGAAGCACTCCTCGGTGATCCGGGCCGACAGCTCGGCGCCCATGCCGAGGTTGACGTGCGCCTCGTGGGTGACGACGACGCGACCGGTGCGGCGTACGGACTCGAAGACCGGGCTTCATGTCCAGCGGCGACAGCGTGCGCAGGTCGATGACCTCGAGCGACTTGCCCTCGGTGGCGGCGGCCTCGGCGGCCTTGAGCGCCGTCTTCACGGTCGGGCCGTAGGCCAGCACGGTGACGTCGTCAGCCGGCGCGCACGGTGCGCGACGTGAACAGCGGGTCGGGGGTGGCCGACTCGTCGAGCTCGACCTTGTCGGCGTGGTACTGCCGCTTCGGCTCGAGGAAGATCACCGGGTCGTCGCAGGCGATGGCCTGCTGGATCATCCAGTAGCCGTCGACCGGGTTGGAGCAGGCGACGACCTTGAGGCCGGGCGTGTGCGCGAACTGCGCCTCCGGCGACTCGCTGTGGTGCTCGACCGCGCCGATGCCGCCACCGAAGGGGATGCGGATGACCATCGGCATCTTGGACTTGCCCTGCGAGCGGAAGGTCATCTTCGCGACCTGGCACACGATCTGGTCGTAGGCGGGGTAGACGAAGCCGTCGAACTGGATCTCGACGACGGGGCGGTAGCCGCGCAGCGCCATGCCGACCGCGGTGCCGACGATGCCCGACTCGGCCAGCGGCGAGTCGATGACGCGGTCCTCGCCGAAGTCCTTCTGCAGGCCGTCGGTGATGCGGAAGACGCCGCCGAGCTTGCCGACGTCCTCACCCATGATCAGGACCTTGGGGTCGTCCTCCATGGCCTTGCGCAGGCCCATGTTGAGGCCCTTGGCGAGCGTGATCTTCTGCGTGGTGCCGGCCATGAGTGCTCTCCCTCGAACGACGCGAGGTAGGCCGCGTAGCCGTCGCGCTGGGCGGCGAGCTCGTCGGTCATCTCGGTGTAGACGTGGTCGAAGACGCTCCATCGGCGCCGGGTCGGGCAGGGCCTTGCAGCCCTCGCGCAGGTGGTGGCCGAGCTCCTTGGCCTCGTCGTCGAGGTCGTCGAAGAACTGCTGGTCGACGAGCCCGTTGCGGCGGAGGTAGACCTTGAGCCGCTCGATCGGGTCCTTGAGCTTCCAGTGCTCGACGTCGTCGGAGAGGCGGTAGCGCGTCGGGTCGTCGGTCGTCGTGTGCGCACCCATGCGGTAGGTGTAGGCCTCGACGAGGGTCGGGCCCTGGCCGTCGCGGGCACGCTGGAGCGCGGCCTTGGTGACGGCGTACGTCGCCAGCACGTCGTTGCCGTCGACGCGGACGCCCGGGAAGCCGAAGCCGAGGGCGCGCTGGTAGAGCGGGATGCGGGTCTGGCGCTCGATCGGCTCCGAGATGGCCCACTGGTTGTTCTGGCAGAAGAACACGACCGGCGCGTTGTAGGACGCGGCGAAGATGAAGCCCTCGTTGACGTCGCCCTGCGAGGACGCGCCGTCGCCGAAGTGGGCGATCACGGCCGAGTCGCGGTCGGGGTCGCCGGTGCCGACGGCACCGTCGCGCTGCATGCCCATGGCGTAGCCGACGCCGTGCAGCACCTGCGCGCCGATGACGATCGTGTAGAGACCGAAGTTGTTGTCGGCCGGGTCCCAGGCGCCCTGGTCGACGCCGCGGAAGAGGCCGAGCAGGTCGAGCGGGTCGATGCCGCGGCAGTAGGCGACGCCGTGCTCGCGGTAGGTCGGGAAGACGTAGTCCTGCGGGCGCAGCGCGCGGCCGGCGCCGATCTGGGCGGCCTCCTGGCCGAGCAGCTGGGCCCAGATGCCGAGCTCGCCGTGGCGCTGGAGCGCGGTGGCCTCGGTGTCGATCCGCCGGGTGAGGACCATGTCGCGGTAGAAGCCGCGCAGCTCCTCGGCGGTGAAGTCGTGGTCGAACTCGGGGTGGTGGACGCGCTCACCCTCGGGGGTGAGGAGCTGCACGAGCTCGGGGCCGCCGTCCTGCTGGGAAGGCCCGAAGACCTCCACGAGGTCCGGGCCGAATCCTGCAGGGTCGCTCATGGCACTCCATTCGCTAGCGGCTGCTCACGGGATCGCCGGACACCGACGGCTGCATGTGGCCTCGGCGTGTGTGACCCCGACCACATGGAGGCTTCAACGTATCGGCAGGAGCGTGCCAGCACCAATCCCACGGGTGTCTTCGGGGACGCCGAGGAGCCGGCGCCGGTGAGCTCGTGGGTGGCTCACCGACGCCGGCTCACCTCCATGGGGGTGGAGGTGTGCGGTGGCTAGGCTGCGCCACCGACGGGTGATGGACTCCAGCCTGGCCTCGGCCGCCCGCATCCCGGTGTCGGGCAGGACCTCCGGCGCCACGCACCGGTGAGGGATCCGGACCTTGTCGAGCGTGCGACCCTCGGCCTTCAGGACGACCTTGGCGCGCGCCTTGCCCGTCGTGGTGAACCGCTTCTCGCTCTGTGACTTCACGACGATCTTGTGCACCTTCTTGCCCACGCGGAGCTGGTAGGTGACCTCGACGCCGGAGCGGTTGTTGAGCTTGGAGCGGACCGTTCCCTGGCAGCTGGCCTTGACCGATCCGCCGGCCTTGCCGAAGGACTGCTCGGGCAGGACCTCGGGGGGCGGCGGCGTGCAGGCCAGGACCACGGCGGTCGCCGTCGGGTCCGTGCCCACCGGCTGGTCGACCGTGGCGGTGTTGGTGTGGCTCCTGCACGTCCCCGCAGCGCCGCCGGCGACCGCCAGCGAGTAGGTGTAGGTCTTCACCAGTCCGGCCGACCAGGTCAGCGCCGGGTCGAGCACGATCCGCTGACCGGCGACCGTCTTGTCGTCGACGACCTGGACGGTCTTGTTGGTCTCCGAGCGGACCCCGAAGGTGACGGGGCCCGTCGTCTCGGTCACCGATGTCGAGCTCGCCTCGCCCGCCGGGTCCCACGTCGCCGTCACGCTCAGCGTCCCGGAGCCCGCGGGCTTCGAGCTGAAGGTGCAGGCGATTGGCAGGGTCTTCGAGCTGTCCTCGGCGATGAGGACGTCCGACCCGCCGGTGACGGTGCACACCGAGCCACCACCCAGGGTGGTCGCCGCCGTGACGTCGGCGGCAATGTCACCGTCGGCGTACTGGTTCGGGTTGTCGATCGTCACCGAGCCCTGGGCCTTCCACCCGGAGTCGGTCGCCGCACCGGCCCTGGCCGTCACCGTGTAGGTGAACGTCGCGTTGCCGGACCCGTCGACCGTCCGCTGCGTCGCGTCGGCCACCTTGGCGATCGACCAGGCGTAGTCACGCGCCAGGTCGGCCGTCGCGGTCGGCGCCAGCTCGAGCGGCACCTCCACGCACACCTCGACGGTCTCGCTGTCGCTGTCGGAGTCCTCCGAGTCCGTCGCGACGACCTTGGCCGTGTTGTCGTACGTCGTGCAGGCACCCGGGACGCCGTCGAAGTCCTTCGTGTAGGTGAAGGTCTGCGCGCCGTCCGACGCGTCGACCACCACCCCACCCGGAACCTCGCCGAGCTCGACCTGGGTGTCGGTCACCGTGGCCGTGTCATCGGTGACGACCTGCTCGGCCTCGGCGAAGTCGAAGTCAGCGGTGCCGGACGCCGAACCGTCCGTGCCGTAGTACTCCTCCTCGTCCCACGTCGCGGTCGCCGTGTTCGTGCCCTTCGTGGTCGCCGTCGCGTTTGGCAGCTCGCACGAGTAGTCGAACATCGACTTGCCCGCCGGGATCGACAGCGGCCCCTCGGGCTTGTCGATCGTGCACGACCCGCCGGGCAGCGCGTCGGCCAGCGACACACCCTCGATCGTCGTGTCGTTCGGGTTCTCGACCGTGATCACACCGGTGACCACGAAGGCCGAGTCCTTCGGCGCCGACGGCGTCACCACCACGTCGTACTCGAACGTCGCCGGCGTGCCCTGGGGCACGGTCTGCGACGACTCGCCCATGACTGACTTCTCGATCGACCAGTCGTAGTCACGAGCGAGCTTCGGGTTCGCCGTCTTGGTCACGACCAGGTCGTCCAGGTCGACGCAGACCTCGACCGTCTCGCTGTCGCTGTCGGAGTCCCCGGAGTCCGTTGCGACGACGGTGGCGGTGTTGTCGTATGTCGTGCAGGCACCCGGGACGCCGTCGAAGTCCTTCGTGTAGGTGAAGGTCTTCGCACCGTCCTCGGCGTGGAGCACCACACCACCCGGGACCTCGTCGTTGAGGTCGATCTGGGTGTCGGTCACCGAGGCGGTCTCGTCGGTCGTGTCGACCTCGGCGTCGGCGAAGTCGAACGACTTCGTCCCCGAGGCCGATCCGTCCGTGCCGTAGAACGCCGAGGCGTCCCACGTCGCGGTGGCGGTGTTCGTGCCCTTCGTCGTCGCCGTGGCGTTGGGCAGGACGCACGAGTAGTCGAACGTCCGGCTGCCCTTCTCGATGGTCAACGGACCACCGGGCTTGTCGATCGTGCACGTGCCGCCCGGGAGCGAGTCGGCCAGCGACACACCTGCGATCGTCGTGTCGTTCGGGTTCTCGACCGTGATCACACCGGTGACCACGAAGGCCGAGTCCTTGGCCGCCGACGGCGTCACCACCACGTCGTACTCGAACGTCGCCGGCGTGCCCTCGTCGACCGTCTGCGACGACTCGCCCTCGACCGACTTCTCGATCGACCAGTCGTAGTCACGAGCGAGCTTCGGGTCGGCCGTCTTGGTCACGACCAGGTCGTCCAGGTCGACGCACACCTCGACCGTCTCGCTGTCGCTGTCGGAGTCCTGGGAGTCCGTCGCGACGACCTTCGCGGTGTTGTCGTACGTCGTGCAGGCACCCGGGACGCCGTCGAAGTCCTTCGTGTAGGTGAAGGTCTGCTGGCCGTCGGCCGCCTTGACGACCACGCCTCCGGGGACGTCGCCGAGCTCGACCTGGGTGTCGGTCACCGTGGCCGTCTCGTCGGTCTCGGTCACCGTCGCCTGGGCGAAGTCGAACGAGGCCTGCCCCGCCGCCGAGCCGCTGGTGCCGTAGAACGTCGAGGCGTCCCACGTCGCGGTGGCGGTGTTCGTGCCCTTCGTCGTCGCCGTGGCGTCCGACATCACGCACGAGTACGGGAACGAGGTGTTGCCGGTCGGGATGGACAGCGGGCCGGCCGGCTTGTCGATCGTGCAGGTGCCACCCGGCAGGGAGTCGCTCAGCGACACCCCGGTGATCGTCTTCTGGTTGGGGTTGTTCACCTTGATCGCACCCGTGACCACGAACTCGGTGTCCGTGCCCCCGGTGGGCGTGACCACCACGTCGTACTCGAACGTCGCCGGCGTGCCCTCGTCGACCGTCTGCGACGACTCGCCCTCGACCGACTTCTCGATCGACCAGTCGTAGTCACGGGCGAACTTCGGGTTCGCGGTCTTCGTCACCACCAGGTCGTCCAGGTCCACGCACAGCGTGACCGTCTGGTCGGAGGTGTCGAAGTCATCGGTGTCGCTCTCGTCGACACGTGCCACGTTCTTGTAGTCGGTGCAGGACCCGGCCGTCCCGCCCACGGCGGGGCTGGAGTAGGTCGCGACGACGACGCGGTGGTTGGCCGAGCCCCAGACGTCGGCCCACGTGTACTTGGCCGCGCCGATCGGCGTGGTGGCGTTGCTGCCGAACGTGTCCGTCACCGAGGCGAACTCGTCGATCTTCGGCTGCACCGTGATCGCGTAGGTCGCCTGGGCCGTGGCCTCGCCCGGGTGGGCAGCGGCCTGCGGGTACTTCGCCTGGTCCCAGCTGACCTTGGCCGTGGTCGTGCCACCGACGAGCGCGCCGGCACCCGGGTCGCACGTGTAGTCGTACGCCGTGCTGCCGTCACCGACGTCGACCTGGACACCGGCGGTGCCGGGGTCGACGTCGATCGCGGCATTGCTCGGCAGGAAGTGGCAGGCAAGGTCACCGGAGATGCTGAGGGTGGCCCGCATGTCGGGGTGCGTGGCGGGGTTCGGGTTGGTGACGGTCGCAGTGCCGTGCACCTCCTTGCCCGCGGGCGGCCCCTCGGGAAGTGCCTCGAGCTCCACCTTGTACTGGAATGTCGTGGTCTGGCCCTCGTCGACCGTCTTCGAGCTCGCGCCCACGACCGTCTTGTGGACCAGCCAGTCGTACTCCACGCCGTAGGAGCCGGACGCCTGGTTGGAAATGCCCAGGGGCTTGAAGTAGAGCTTGTTCAGGAACTGCACCGTCGCGACGGAGGTCCCGCTGTTGCCGACCACCACGTTGGTGTGGACGGTCGTGTCCGGCTTGTAGCCGGCGGGCGTGACGGTCTCCTCGACCGTGTAGGTGCCGGGCTTGGCCGGGCTGATCGTGACGATTCCGTCGGCGACCGTGTCGATGCCCGGAGCGCTGCCGTCCTTGACGACCAGCTCGGCGGCCGCTGCGCCGCGTGACGCCAGGAATCGGGTTGGGCGTGATCTTGAAGGTGGCGCCGCCCACGGCGGTGCCGAACTGGTCCTTCTTGTTGATGACCAGCTGTCCACACGTCGGCGGGACGTTGATCCCGACACCGCCGATGAAGTCCAGGAGCGACGAGTTCTCGGAGTTGCCGGCGAAGGAACGGACGTTCATCACGCCGAACGCGCCCCGGCAGTCGCCGATGCTGTCGAAGGAGCTGAGGTTGACGGCAGCCTCCGCGAAGAGCCCGTCCGCACTGGTCGCGCCGGCGAAGCCCGCGCCCGCGGTGCTGGTGGGGCAGAATGCCGAGGGCGTGGCGTAGCCGGGCACGGTGAAGCAACCTTTGGCAAAGGCGTCGTCGGCCGACTGCGTCCACTTGTAGGCCGCGGTGAGGACGAAGGAGTCGTTGCCGTCCTGCTCGAAGCGCAGCAGCAGGTCGTTCACCGTCCGGTTGGGGCGGAACAGCACCGAGTCGCCCGGCTGCGCCGGGAGGTTGGTCTTCTGGTTGAACTCCACCAGGAAGGTCATGGTCCCGGTCTCCTTGATGCGCCGGAAACCGAGGAACCCCCATGACTCGGACCCACTGGTGAAGTGCGACCAGACGTCCGAGATGTCGCCCTGGTCGGTCGACGTCCCGGTCCCAACCTCCCAGTCCGTCGGGTGCTGGAACGCCTTGGAACCTTCGGTGAAGTTGCTGTCGTCGGCGCCCTCGGTGGGATCGGTGGTGTGGGTGCCCGTGGGGGTGTCCCAGTCCACTCCGCCACTGCGTCGTCGACGGTGTTGCCGTCGATCTCGAATCCCGCCACGACCACCGCGCCGGCCGACGTGGTGCTCGCTGCCTGGATCACGAGGGTCGGCAGGACGAGGAGAAGCGCGAAGTAGCGCATCGATCCCCTGAACCCACGACCGTGCTTCGCGTGCTTCCGTGCGTGTGCTGCATTGCTGGTGATGCCGTACATGTCTCGCCCCCTGCGAGTAGTCCCCACGAAAAGCCCCTGGGACCGGCGACCCGAGTGATCCGGTCGTGGCATCGCCCTGGGGGCGACGCAAACCTGTCCGGGATGAACACTCCGCCCCCCCACGTGGTTATGCCCATCCCCTGGGTCAATGCCGCTGCCTACTTCCGCGAGTCCTTGACGGAATCTCGGTGCCTCAGGTGTGTTAAGCAGCCAACGGACCAGACCAGCCAGACGAACGGCCCGGGCACGGGCGGCTCGGGCGCGGGCCGTCGCACGTCTTGGTTTTCGAGCACGCCGGACCAGACC
>CAVZWM010000032.1:0-123426 GCA_963778975.1 uncultured Actinomycetota bacterium | reverse complement strand
TCGAGGAGCTCCTCGAGCTGCCCCAGGAGGGCGAGCGTGGCCTTGGGACAGGGCGGCTGGGCGACGTAGTGGGGGACCGCGGCCCAGTAGGACACCGCGGGGATGTCGAGCTGGGTGCAGGCGTCGTTGAAGACGCCGACGATGCCGGTCGGGCCCTCGTAGGTCGACTGCTCGATCCGCAACCGGTCGACCAGCTCGGGCTCGGAGGCGGTGCCGGTCACCGGGATCGGGCGGGTGTGCGGGGTGTCGGCGAGCAGGGCGCCGAGGGTGACGACGAGCTCGGCCCCGAGGTCGTCGCACGCGGCGAGCACCTCGGCGCAGAACTGGCGCCACTTCATGTTGGGCTCGATGCCGCGCACGAGGATGACGTCGCGGTCGAGCTCGGCCGGCCTGGCGACGGCGATCCGCGTCGTGGGCCAGGTCAGGCGACGGTGCCCGTTGTGGTCGGTGCCGATGATCGGGCGGTTGACCTGGAAGTCGTAGAACTCCTCGGGATCGATGGCGCCGATCACCTCGGCCTTCCACTGCTCGAGCAGGTGGTCGACCAGTCCGGAGGCGGCATCGGCCGCGTCGTTCCAGCCCTCGAAGGCAGCGATCACCACGGGAGACACGAGGTCCTGCACGTCGTCGAACTCGATCACCACCTCAGCCTAGCCAGCCCCGGTGATTTCGTACGCCGTCCCGCGCGGTGCCACGATGTGGAATCGACGTCCGCGGGTCGGACGGCGTTCCTAGGCTGGTCGTCTGCCCCGAGAGGAGCCCGAGCCCTGTGAAGACTCAGCACCGCCCCGACGCCACTGATGCCCTGACGGCGATCATGAGCGAGCGGATCATGGTGCTCGACGGGGCCATGGGCACGGCGATCCAGCGCGACCGCCCCGATGAGGCGGGTTATCGCGGTGAGCGCTTCGCCGACTGGCCCAGCGACCTCATCGGCAACAACGACCTGCTGACGCTCACCCAGCCGCACATCATCCGCGAGATCCACGAGGAGTACCTCCGGGCCGGCGCGGACATCATCGAGACCAACACCTTCAACGCCAACGCGGTCTCGCTGGCCGACTACGGCCTGCAGGAGCTCTCCTACGAGCTCAACCTCGAGTCCGCGCGGCTCGCCCGCGAGGCCGCCGACGCGGTCGCGACCGACGACCACCCGCGCTGGGTCGCGGGTGCCCTGGGCCCGACCACGCGCACGGCCTCGATCTCGCCCGACGTCAACGACCCGGGCGCCCGCAACGTCTCGTTCGACCAGCTCGCGACGGCGTACCTCGACGCGGCCCGCGGACTCGTCGACGGCGGCAGCGACCTGCTGATGATCGAGACGATCTTCGACACGCTCAACGCGAAGGCGGCGATCTTCGCGGTCGAGACGCTCTTCGAGGAGCAGGGTCGCCGCTGGCCGGTCATCATCTCCGGCACGATCACCGACGCGTCCGGACGCACCCTGTCCGGACAGGTGACCGAGGCGTTCTGGGGCTCGGTCCGGCACGCCCGGCCGCTGGCCGTCGGCCTCAACTGCGCGCTCGGCGCGCGTGACATGCGCCCGTACGTCGCCGAGCTGTCCCGGCTCGCCGACTCGTTCGTGTCGGTCTACCCGAACGCCGGGCTGCCCAACGCGTTCGGGGAGTACGACGAGCTGCCCGAGCAGACCGCCGACGTGCTCGCCGAGTTCGCCGACGCCGGCTTCCTCAACATGGTCGGCGGCTGCTGCGGCACCACCCCGGCCCACATCGGCGCGATCGCCCGGGCCGTGGACGGCAAGCAGGTCCGGGAGCCGTCCGAGCACGTGCCGGTCATGCGCCTGTCCGGCCTGGAGCCGCTGACGATCACCGACGAGAGCCTCTTCGTCAACGTCGGCGAGCGCACCAACATCACCGGTTCCGCACGCTTCCGCAAGCTCATCAAGGACGGCGACTACGACGCCGCCATCAGCGTCGCCGCGCAGCAGGTCGAGGCGGGCGCCCAGGTCATCGACGTCAACATGGACGAGGGCATGATCGACGGGGTCGCGGCCATGGACCGCCTCCTCAAGCTGATCGCCGCAGAGCCCGACATCTGCCGGGTGCCGGTGATGGTCGACTCCTCCAAGTGGGACGTGATCGAGGCCGGGCTCAAGTGCGTCCAGGGCAAGGCCATCGTCAACTCCATCTCCATGAAGGAGGGGGAGGAGCCGTTCCGCGAGCACGCCCGGCTGTGCCGCAAGTACGGCGCCGCCGTGGTCGTGATGGCCTTCGACGAGGACGGCCAGGCCGACAACCTCGAGCGCCGCAAGGCCATCTGCGAGCGGGCCTACCGGATCCTCGTCGACGAGGTCGGCTTCCCGCCCGAGGACATCATCTTCGACCCCAACGTCTTCGCCGTGGCGACCGGCATCGAGGAGCACGCGGCCTACGGCCAGGACTTCATCGAGGCGACCCGCTGGATCAAGCAGAACCTGCCGCACGCCCTCGTCTCCGGCGGCATCTCCAACGTCTCCTTCTCGTTCCGCGGCAACAACCCGGTCCGCGAGGCGATCCACGCCGTCTTCCTCTTCCACGCCATCCGCGCGGGCCTCGACATGGGCATCGTCAACGCCGGCGCGCTCGTGGTCTACGACGAGGTCGACGCCGAGCTCCGCGAGCGGATCGAGGACGTCGTGCTCAACCGTCGCGCGGATGCCGCCGAGCGGCTCCTCGAGATCGCCGAGCGCTACAACGTGGCCGGCGACGTGGTCGAGCAGACCCTGGACGAGTGGCGCGCGCTGCCGCTGCGCGAGCGCATCACCCACGCCCTGGTCAAGGGCATCGACGCCCACGTGGAGGCCGACACCGAGGCCCTGCGCGCCGAGATCGAGGAGGCCGGCGGTCGGCCGATCGAGGTCATCGAGGGTCCGCTGATGGACGGGATGAACGTCGTCGGCGACCTGTTCGGCGACGGCAAGATGTTCCTGCCCCAGGTGGTCAAGAGCGCCCGCGTGATGAAGAAGGCGGTCGCCTACCTCATCCCCTTCATCGAGAAGGAGAAGGCGGCCAGACCCCGAGCTCGCCAGCGCCAAGGACACCAACGGCACGATCGTCATGGCGACCGTCAAGGGCGACGTCCACGACATCGGCAAGAACATCGTCGGCGTGGTGCTGCAGTGCAACAACTACGAGGTCATCGACCTCGGCGTGATGGTGCCTGCCCAGAAGATCCTCGACACCGCGGCCGAGGTCGAGGCCGACATCATCGGCCTGTCCGGTCTCATCACGCCCTCGCTGGACGAGATGGTCAACTTCGCCGCCGAGATGCAGCGCCAGGGCCTCGAGATCCCGCTCCTGGTGGGTGGTGCGACCACGTCGCGCGCCCACACGGCGGTGAAGATCGACCAGAAGTACGACGGCCCCGTGGTCTGGGTCAAGGACGCCAGCCGGTCGGTCCCGACCGCCGCCGCGCTTCTCCACCCCGAGCAGCGCACGAAGCTGCTGGCCGACGTGAAGACCGACTTCGACGCGCTGCGGGCGCGGCACGCGGCCAAGCACGACCGGCCGATGCTGCCCTTCGACCAGGCCCGCGCCAACGCGACGCCGATCGACTGGAGCGACTACCGCCCACCCCGACCGCACCTGCTCCTCCAGCAGGACCACGCCGTGTCCCCGGTCGTGGGCGGCAAGGCGGCGACCCAGCACGTCCGGGTGTTCCACGACTACGACCTCTCGACGCTGCGCAAGTACATCGACTGGCAGCCGTTCTTCAACGCCTGGGAGATGAAGGGCGCCTTCCCCGACATCCTCAACAACCCGAGCTCGGGACCCGCCGCCCGCCGGCTGTACGACGACGCGCAGGCGATGCTCGACCAGCTCATCGAGGAGAAGTGGATCCGCGCCCACGGCGTGGTCGGCTTCTTCCCGGCCAACTCCGTCGGGGACGACGTCGAGCTCTACCTCGACGGCAACCGCGACGAGGTCCACGCCACGCTCCACCACCTGCGACAGCAGGGCGAGCACCGCGACGGCGTACCGAACCGGTCGCTCGCCGACTTCATCGCGCCGAAGGAGACCGGGCTGCGCGACCACGTCGGAGCGTTCGCGGTCACCGCGGGCGACGGGATGGCCGAGCGGGTCAAGGCCTACCGCGACGAGCTCGACGACTACAACGCGATCCTGCTGGAGTCGCTCGGGGACCGGCTCGCGGAGGCCTTCGCCGAGCGGCTCCACGAGCGGGTCCGCAAGGAGCTGTGGGGCTACGCCCCCGACGAGCACCTCGACAGCGTGGGGCTGATCAAGGAGCAGTACGCCGGCATCCGCCCCGCGCCCGGCTATCCCGCCTGCCCCGAGCACACCGAGAAGTCGACCCTGTGGGAGCTGCTCGACGTCGAGGCCAACACCGGGATCGAGCTCACCGAGTCGATGGCCATGTGGCCCGGCGCGTCGGTGAGCGGCTTCTACTACTCGCACCCGCAGTCGCAGTACTTCGTCGTGGGTCGGGTCAACCGCGACCAGGTCGCGGACTACGCCGAGCGCAAGGGCTGGACGCTGGCCGAGGCCGAGCGCTGGCTCTCGCCCAACCTGGGCTACGACCCCGAGGACTGAGGTCGTGTCGAAGTTCCTCGACCACGACGCCGCCCTGGTGGTCATGGCCGACAAGATGAGCGAGCTCAAGCCCCGGTTGCGCGGGTGGATCCATGCCGGCTCGATCCCTCTGGTCGTGGCAGCCGGAGCGGTCCTCGTCGTGCTGTCGCCGACCGTCGGGACCAAGGTGGGGTCGGCCGTGTTCATCGGCTCGGCCCTGCTGCTGTTCGGGGTCTCGGCGATCTACCACCTGGGCACCTGGCCGCCGGCAGTGTGGGCGCTGCTGCGACGGCTCGACCACTCCAACATCTTCATCCTGATCGCCGGCACCTACACGGCATTCGCCATGCTGCTCCTGCACGGAAGCGCACGGACCTACCTCCTGGTCGGGATCTGGGGCGGAGCCGTGCTGGGCGTCCTGTTCCGGGTGTTCTGGACGGGCGCGCCCCGGTGGCTCTACACCCCGATCTACATCGTCCTGGGCTGGTTCGCGGTCTTCTTCATCCCGGACTTCATCGACGGGGCGCAGTTCCTCAGCACGTCGGGCGCCGTCGCGACCCTGGGCCTGGTCGTGCTGGGCGGCCTGCTCTACACGCTCGGGGGAGTGGTCTACGGGCTCAAGAAGCCCAACCCAGACCGGAGTGGTTCGGCTTCCACGAGGTCTTCCACGCCTTCACGATCCTGGCGTTCCTCGCCCACTACGTCGCCGTCTCGATCGCGACGTACTCCCTGCGCTGAGCACGTCACCACCCCCTGCGCCCGCCTGCGAGGCGCCTCAGGCGACGACCGCCGCGAGCATCACCAGCGGCAGCGACACGACCGAGGCGACCGACGTCACCAGCGTCAGCGTCTTGAGCGTGCCCTTGGTCGAGAGGCCGAGCAGCGACTTGAACATCCAGAAGAAGTTGCTGTTGACCTGCAGCGCGAACATCGCGCCCGAGGCGATCGCCAGGCCGATGACGATCGGGGAGACCGTGAGCGAGTCGAGGATCGGCGCGATGATGCCGGCCGCGGTGATCGCGGCGACCGAGACCGAGCCGATGGCCAGGTGCAGCACCGCCGCGATGAACCACGCGAGCAGGATGCTCAGGATCACCGGCGCGCCCTCGTCGGCCTGGAAGAGGTCGCCGAGCAGGCTGTCGAGGCCGGTCGCCTCGATGACCGCGCCGAGCGAGCCGCCGACGCCGGTGATGAGCAGGATCTCGCCGGTGGTGTGGAAGCCGTCCTCCATCGCCTCGTTGCGTGCGCTCCGCGCCGGCGGACGCGCGGGAGAGGCGCGTAGGCGCCGAGCAGGCCGATGAAGAGCGCGATGTTGGCGTCGCCGAGGAACGCGATGAACGCCGTCGACCAGCCACCGAGCTCGGCGAAGGCGCCGAAGGCGATCAGCAGCAGCGGCACGAGGATCGGCAGCATCAGCACCACCAGCGGCAGGCGTCGTACGCCGTGCTCGTCCTCGACCTGACGCGCCTGGGCCTCGGAGAGGTCCTTGGCCTCCCGCGACGCCTCCGCGTCGCCGGTGAGGTACGCGGCGTCGGCCGCCTCCTGCTCGGCCATCGCCTCGTCGACCTCCTCGTCGGTCTCCGGGTCCCACATGCCCCCGGCGCTGAAGAGGAGTCGCATGAGCAGCGTGGACACCAGGGCGGTGACCAGGCCGATCACCAGGCCGTAGAGCAGCCAGTCGCCGAGCCTGATGTCGAGCAGCCCGGCGATGGAGATGGCGGCGAGGCCGGGGATCACGAAGACGTAGCCGGCGAAGATGCCGCAGCCGAGGGCCGACGCCAGGACGGGCAGGCCGATCCGGCCGATGAAGGGGACGCGGAGCGGGCCACCGGAGCCGCCAGCACGACCTGGACGTCGACGTAGATCGACGGCATGACGACGGCCAGCAGCGACGTCATCGCGTAGGGCAGGCGTGCCGCGCCCACGCCCTGGACCAGCAGGCCGACGAGTCGTCGGAAGGCGCCGGTCGAGTGCAGCAGTGCCCCGATGATCACCCCGAAGCCGATGAGGAGCCCGACCTCCGCCATGATCCCGCCGAAGCCGAGCGGTGATCGCCTCCACCGTCCCGGCGAAGCCCACGCCGGCGGCCAGACCGAGGTAGAGCGAGCCGAGGATCAACGAGATCACCGGGTCGACGCGCACCTTGATGATCAGTGCGATGACCAGCACGATCGCGATGGCGGTGTGGACGGCGACCATGTGAGCCCCTTGGGTGAGAGTTCCGAGGGGTCCTGTCTAACGAACGCGGTCCGCCTTGGCCAGCACGGGCGGGGCGGACGGGACTCGGAAGGCCGAAAGCCCGCGAGCCGATGTCGGCTCGCGGGCTCTCGGCCCTGGCTGTGCGGGTCAGCGCAGGACGGGGAACTTCTGGACCAGCGTCGTCCTGGCCCACTGGGTGCCGAAGCCCCAGGTGTCGCCGGCGAGGGTGAGGCCCAGGACCACGACGCTGATGGCACCGAGCAGGTGGTCATCCACGAGGGGGTTGTTCTCCAGGGGGAGCGATGCGGCGTACATCATCAGGTAGAGCGCGGCACCCGCGACGGCCGCGAACCTCATGCCGATGCCGAGGATCAGCGCGACACCGATGCCGAGCAGGCCCAACATGAAGAGCCAGTTGGTCCACGCGTCGCCGGCGATCGAGTTGAAGAAGCCCTGGAACGGGTTGTCCTCGGAGACCCCGAAGCTTGAGGAACCCGAAGGTCGGGTTGCCCTCGTTGATCCAGGCGTCCGGGCCGAACCTGTCGACGACGCCGGTCTCGGCGTTCTTGCCGGTGGCGTAGCCCAGGGCGAGCAGCTTGTCGAAGAAGGCCCACAGGAAGGTGATGCCGAAGCCGATCCGCAGCACTGCCAGGGCGCGGCGGGCGTTCTCGTGGGTGACGACGTCTCGCTCGTCGAGTACGTCCACGTGCTGGTGGTGCTGTACGGCGGTCATGTCATGGCCTCCTGGTCGTGGGGCCGGCTGGCCCCGGTGGATCGAATCGGTGTGGTTCGTCATAGACCAGACAATCGTCTGGCGGGCGGCTGCGGCAGGGCCGAGGGACAGCCGACGGGCGGGTACTTGGTCCCGTCCCCGCGAGACCTGCCGGCCTCAGGCCGGCGCGGTGACGGGAACGACTGCCACCGTCGTGCGGGCGTGCTCGATGACCGCGGTGGCCACGGTGGCGGACAGCATGCGACCCACCGAGTCGGTCGGGTGGCGTCCCACCACGATGAGGTTCCAGTGCTCCGAGTCGGCGGCCAGGGTCTCGTGGGCGAGGCCGCGGGCGAGCTCGAGGTCGACCGAGACCTCGGGGTACTTCTCGGAGTAGCCGGCCACGGCCTCGGCCAGCACGAGTCGTTCCTCCTCGAGGAGCTCGCCGGAGGCCGCCACGACGTGCGCGCCGTACATCTCCGCGAAGACGTCGTGGAAGGAGTGCCGGACCGTCAGGGGCAGACCGCGCATCGAGGCGTGCTGGAAGGCGAACTCCAGCACCGGCTGCTCCTCGGCCGTGCCACTCGACCCCGACCAGCACGCCCTTGCGGACGACGCCCGGAGAATCCGGGCGGCAGACGACGACGGGCGAGTGCGCGTGCCGGGCCACGGACGTGCTGACCGACCCGAGCAGCCGGCTGCGGACAGCGCCGCGACCGCGGGAGCCGACCACCACGAGGTGCGCGTCGCGGGAGAGCTCGACGAGCGACTCGCGGGGGTCGCCGTGCGCGGCGTGGGCCGTGACCATCAAGCCCGGCCGGAGCCGGTGCACGGTCGCGGCCGCGCCCTCCGCCACGACTCGTACCTGCTCGATGAGGTCGGCGACCGGGACGACATAGGTGCCGGCGCCCGCCCAGGTGACGGCGCCGACCTGGTCGATGCCGGCGGCGGTGACGACGGCGAGCGGACGACGCTCACGCGAGGCTTCCTCGGCGGCCCAGCGAAGGGCGCGGTCGGCGTCGGCAGAGCCGTCGACGCCCACGATGATGCTTCCGGGTTCGATGTGGAGTGTCATGCATCGAGCCTGCTCCGCCGGCCCGCCGAGAGGTACGGCCGGAGTTCCCGGTGCCGAGGGGACCTTGGCCCCGGCGGTCGTGGGCGAGGCCTTCACGTCAGTCCCGCAGCACCTGGTCGACGGGACGTCGTGGGGTGCTGGGCAGCTCGCTCCGACCGATGGCCTGCCATCCGACGCGCACCAGGAGGTGCGGCTCGAGGGTCCCGTGCAGCAGGGCCTGGAGCTCGGCGCGGGTGGCCGGGACCTCGAGGGGCTGGCTGAGCGGAACGACGGAGAGCCCGGTGCGGGTGGCGCGGATCCACAGCGCGCTGAGCGCTTCGCCGGTCCGGAGCCACGACAGGCGGTCGTCCGCCTCACCGCCGAGGACGATCAGGCCGTCGCTGCTCTCGACCTCGGGGCGGGTGTCGACCAGGAGCCCGCCGTCGAAACGACTCGTGCGTTCCTCGCCGGGTGCCGCGTCGGGGCAGGACCTGGAGGGGCAGGCCGTCGTGGCCCACCCGTCCGGCCCACCGTCCCTGCTCGGCCGTGGCGGCGGCATCACGGTCGCGGAGCTCCAGCGCCTGCCGGACGGTCTGCTCGATCCGGAACCTGGTGGCGAGGTCGAGCACCGGCACGGCCGCGGCATCGCGGTCGAGGGCCTCGTCGCAGAGCGTCTCGAGCCGCTCGGGCGGCACCGGCCACGACGTGAACCGACGGCGGTCCGTGCAGCGGGTGCGCATCGCGTCGAGCACTCCCACCGCGTCCGGGCGAGGGTCGCGACGGAGAGTGAGGTGGGCCAGCAGCGTCGGGTCGTCGGACTCGGGGAGCCGCTGCCACCTCGGCCCTGCCAGCCGAGCGCGCGGGCCGCCAGCTGGAAGTGGTCCAGCGCCGCGCCGCAGCTGATCACGAGGTTGCGTCCCGTCGGGTCCTCCACGTGGAGCTGTCGGTCGAGGTCGGCGTACAGCCACGCCTCGGGCCCCGACAGTCGCCACGCCCAGGGCTGGGTGTTGTGGATGCTGGGCGCCAGGCAGGCGAGCTCGACCATGCGTGTGGCCACCTGCGGCGAAGGTACGTCGAGCCGGGTGCTGGCCGCCATGGCCTGCCTCCTTCGTGTCGTGGATCGGACCGCCCACGGCGGACCCACTGCAAGCGTCTCCCGTTGCTGGCACATGGACAGGGACGAAGGTCCCGACCGGATCGGGTGCTCGGTCCACTGCGGCTCGGGACGCGGGAGGGCTAGCGTGTCCTCGTGACCGACTCAGCTGACGCCACCCGGAGTGTCATCCGGGTGTACCTCCTCGACGACCACGAGGTCGTCCGCCGCGGGATCCGCGAGCTCCTCGAGGCCGACGGAGACATCGAGGTGATCGGTGAGTCCGGCCTGGCGGTCGAGGCGACGGCCCGGATCCCGGCGCTTCGTCCGGACGTCGCGATCCTCGACGCCCGGTTGCCGGACGGGTCGGGCATCGACGTGTGTCGGGAGATCCGCTCCCGCGACCCGGGGATCGCTGCCCTCATCCTCACGTCGTACGACGACGACGAGGCGCTCTTCTCCGCGATCATGGCGGGCGCCGCGGGCTACGTCCTCAAGCAGGTGCGCGGCAACGACCTGGTCGACATGGTGCGTCGGGTGGCGGCGGGTCAGTCCACGCTCGACCCCTCGGTGACGGCCCAGGTCCTGGAGCGCATCCGCACCGGCCCGCCGGTGGACAAGGACCTCGACGGCCTCACCGACCAGGAGCAGCGCATCCTCGAGCTCATCGGCCGGGGCCTCACCAACCGCCAGATCGCCCAGGAGATGCACCTCGCCGAGAAGACCGTGAAGAACTACGTCTCCTCCATGCTGGCGAAGCTGGGACTCACCAGCCGGACCCAGGCGGCGATCTTCGCGGTGAAGCACGGGCGATCGGGAGAGGCCTGAGGGTGGGGGATGGATGAGTCCGGCCACCAGCTGCTGCTCGATGCGGTCGTCACGATGTCCGCGGACCTCAGCCTCGACAGCGTGCTGTCGCGGATCGTCGCGCATCGCGAGCCGGCTGGTGGACGCGGAGTACGCCGCCCTGGGCGTGCTGGGCGCCAACCCCCACCGGCGGCTGCGCACGTTCATCCACCACGGCATGGACCCCGAGGCGGCGGCCGTGATCGGACACCTGCCCGAGGGACACGGCCTTCTCGGCCTGATCATCGACCGACCCGAGCCGCTGCGCCTCCACGACATCGCGCAGCACCCGGCGTCGTACGGCTTCCCGGCACACCACCCGCCGATGCGGTCCTTCCTCGGGGTCCCCGTCCGGATCCGGGAACGGGTGTTCGGCAACCTCTACCTCACCGAGAAGATCGGCGACGGCGACTTCACCGCCGAGGACGAGGAGATCGTCATCGCCCTGGCTGCGGCGGCGGGAGTCGCGATCGAGAACGCCCGTCTCTATGAGGAGGCGACCGGGCGGGCAGCGTGGCTCGATGCCACCGCCGCGATCACCGCCCTGCTGTCCGACCCGGCGGCGACCGACGAGCCCCTGCAGGCGGTCGTGGACTGCGCCCGAGAGGTCGCCTCCGCCGATGTGGCCTGGATCGTGACGAGCACCGACTCTGGTCCGCTGCAGGTCCAGGCGGTGTCGGGCCTGGACGTCGACGTGCTCGCCTCCCTCCGTGACGACTCCATGGCGCGGCTGGTGCTGGACACCGGGGCCGCCAGCACGGTGGAGGAGTGGTTGCCCGACATGGGGCCGGCGATCATGGTGCCGATGGGCCACGCCCCCGTCGCGCGGGGAGTGCTCGCCCTGGCCTGGACGCGGGAGCGCGCCGACCACCACTACGCGGTCGACATCGATCTCCCCGCCAGCTTCGCCGAGCAGGCAGCGCTGGCGATGCAGGTGGCGCGGGCACGCGACGACCAGCGCCGTCTCGCCGTCTTCGAGGACCGCGACCGCATCGGTCGCGACCTCCACGACCTCGTGATCCAGCGGCTGTTCGCCGTCGGGCTGGGACTCCAGGGCGCGGCCAGGATGTCGGACCGCCCCGAGCTGTCGGCACGACTCGAGCGGGCGGTCGACGACCTCGACGCCACCATCAAGGACATCCGCCGAGCCATCTTCGGACTGGGTGCACTGGAGTCCTCGGGCGACATCCAGTCCGAGGTCACCGGCCTGATCGACCGCGCCGCGTCGACCCTGAAGTTCCGACCGTCGTTGCGCCTCGAGGGCCCGGTGCGGACCCTCGTCAGCGCTGAGATCGCCCCGCACCTGCTCGCCGTGCTCGGCGAGGCGCTCTCCAACGCCAGCCGTCACTCCGACGCGACTGCGGTCGACGTCGTGGTGTCCGTCGGCGAGGAGGTGACGCTCCTGGTGCGCGACAACGGCCGCGGCATCAGCGGTGACTCGTCCGAGGGCGGGCTCGCCAACATCCGTCATCGTGCCGAGGAGCTGGGCGGGACCTTCACCGTCGACTCCGGTGCGGGCACCGGAACCACCCTGCGCTGGTGCGTCCCTCGCACCTGACGTCCGGTGGCGAAGGTCCCGCGGACGGGGGACCCGAGCCCCTGCCTGTCCGACCATTGCCCCGACCAGACTCGGGGCAAGGACCGACCGGAGGAGCAGACATGACCAGCGAGCAGTGGTACCCGAGCCCCGTCACGGAGCTCTCGGCTGCGGAGTGCTACGAGCTGCTGGCGTCGCGATCCGTCGGGCGGGTCGCCTTCGTGGTGGACGGCTGCGCCGATCGTCGTTCCGGTGAACCATCTCGTGGACGGGGACGACATCATCTTCCGGACCTCGCCGCACACCGAGCTGGGTCGCAGCATGGCCGGAGGGCAGGTGGCCTTCCAGGTCGACGACTTCGACGACTTCACCCAGGCCGGCTGGAGCGTGCTGGTGAAGGGAACGGTCGAGTACGACGACTCCGACCCGCCTCCAGTCCGGGAGCGGCCACAGCCGTGGGCCGAGGGCGTACGCGGACTGGTCGTGCGGATCCGGCCGAGCCAGGTCACCGGCCGCCGCCTGATCGGGGTGTGAGAGTCACCCGTCCCGACCGATAGGGTCACCACTCGTGACCACACCGGCCGCTGTGCTCTGGGACATGGACGGGACGCTCGTCGACACCGAGCCCTACTGGATCGCCACGGAGTACGCCCTGGCGGAGAAGTACGGCGGGACGTGGTCGGAGGAGCACGCGCTCAACCTGGTCGGCAACGCCCTGCTGGAGTCCGGTGACTACATCCGCGTCCACATGGGGATCGACCGAACCCCGCAGCAGATCGTGGACGAGCTGCTCGACGGCGTGGTCGAGCGCGTACGCCACGAGGTTCCGTGGCGGCCCGGCGCCCGCGAGCTGCTGGCCGACCTGCGCGCCCACGGAGTGCCGTGCGCACTGGTGACGATGTCGTGGCAACGCTTCGTCGAGCCGATCCTGGCGCGCCTGCCCGCGGACGCGTTCGCCAGCGTGGTGACCGGCGACCGGGTCGAGTTCGGCAAGCCGCACCCCGAGCCCTACCTGAAGGCGGCGGCCGAGCTCGGTGTCGCGACGGAGGACTGCATCGCGATCGAGGACTCCAACACCGGGGCCAAGTCCGCCGTGGCGGCCGGGTGCGTGGTCCTCTGCGTGCCCCACCACGTGCCGATCCTCGAGGGCGAGGCTCGGGTGTTCGCCGAGACCCTCGCGGGTCTGGACACGGCCGGCCTGGCACGGGTGGTGGCGGGCGTCTCGACCGTGGCTCGCGACACGTGACCTGACCGTGACCTCGAGATGTGGCCCGGGTCACATTCGCCGGTCTAGGGTGATCGTCGACCCCTGATCGCATAGCGGACGGAAGGATCATCGGATGTTCCGAACACGGAGCGTGGCCCTGTGGACCACAGGAGTACTGGCGGCAGCGGCCCTGGCCGGGTGCGCCGACAGCGAGCGTGAAGGCGGAGAGAGCGGCAGCGGCGAGGGTGACGCCGACACGTTCATCTTCGGTGCGGCCGGTGCCCCCGAGATGTTCGACCCCTTCTACGCCACCGACGGTGAGACGTTCCGCATCACGCGCCAGATGTTCGAGGGCCTCCTCGGCATCGAGCCCGGCAGCGCCGAGGTGGTCCCCGAGCTCGCCACCGAGTGGACGCCCAACGAGGACGGCACCGAGTGGACGTTCACGCTGCGCGACGACGTGACCTTCCACGACGGCGAGCCGTTCAACGCCGAGGCGGTCTGCTACAACTTCGAGCGGATGTTCGACCAGAACGAGGCCGGCCAGGTCGCCGGCCGAGTACTGGGGCTACGTCATGGGCGCCTTCGCCAACGACGCCGAGAACTCGCTCTACCAGGGCTGCGAGGCCACCGACGAGTTCGAGGCCGTCGGTCTCCATCAGCGGTCCCACCTCCGGGTTCCCGACGATGCTGACGCTCGAGTCGCTCTCGATGCAGTCGCCCAAGGCGCTCGAGGACGGCGACGCCAACGGCATCGCGGCCGAGGGCGAGGGCTTCAGCTTCCCGGCCTACGCCGACGACCCCGGTCGGCACCGGTCCGTTCACCTTCGACGAGTACGACGAGGCCAACGGCTCGATCACCCTGGCGCGCAACGACGACTACTGGGGCGACGCGGCCAAGACCGGCGAGCTGGTCTTCCAGATCATCCCCGACGAGACCACCCGCCGCCAGGAGCTCGAGGCCGGCAGCATCGACGGCTACGACCTGCCCAACCCGGTCGACTGGGCCGGTCTGGAGGAGGACGGCAACAGCGTCGAGGTCCGCGACCCGTTCAACATCCTCTACCTCGGGCTCAACCCCGAGGCGCAACCCGCAGCTGAAGGACCTCAAGGTCCGGCAGGCCCTCTACCACGCCCTCAACCGCGACCAGCTGGTCCAGTCGCAGCTGCCCGAGGGCGCGAGCCGTCGCGACGCAGTTCATGCCCGACACGGTCAGCGGCTACAACACGAGCCTCGAGCCCTACGCCTACGACCCCGACGAAGGCCAAGCGCCTGCTCGCCGAGGCCGGTGCCGAGGGCATGACGCTCAACTTCGCCTACCCGACCGAGGTCACCCGGCCGTACATGCCGGACCCGGAGAAGCATCTACGACGCGCTGCGCACCGACCTCGAGGCCGTCGGCATCAAGGTCAAGGTGACTGCAAGCCCTGGAACGGCGGCTACCTCGACGACGTCGACGGCGGGCAAGTACGACGCGTACCTCCTCGGCTGGACCGGTGACTACGACTCGCCGCGACAACTTCATCGGCACCTTCTTCGGCAACCTGAAGGAGAACGACTTCGGCACCGAGGTCATGCCGTGGGGCAAGCAGCTGGCCGACGACCTCAAGGCGGCCGACGCGATCGTCGACGACGGCGAGCGGGATGCGGCGTTCGAGGACGATCAACCAGCAGATCATGGAGGAGTACCTCCCGGGTCTGCCGATCAGCCACTCGCCGCCGGCCCTCGTGGTCGGTCCCGGCGTCGAGGGCGTGATCCCGAGCCCGCTGACGGCCGAGGAGTTCGACACGGTCACCGTCGGAGGGGAGTGACGTCCCGACGGCTGACGTGACCGATCGTGCGCCGGTCCGGGGGCGCATCGCCATGATGGCCCCCCGGACCGCGCACGGCGTGGGAGGAGATCCATGCTGCGTTTCGTCCTACGACGACTGCTCCAGATGGTGCGTGGTCGTCCTCGTGCTGTCGATGCTCCTGTTCGTCGTGGCTGCGCTCCCTGCCGGGCGGCCCGGTGTCGGCGATCCTGGGGGAGCGGCAGACCCCCGAGCGTCGGGCCGCCCTGGAGGCCGCCCTCGGCCTCGACCAGCCGCTCTGCGGTCCAGTACCTGAGGTTCCTGGAACGCGTGCTCCAGGGCAACTTCGGCGTCTCCACCAAGGTGCTGCCCGGCGAGGACGCCCTCGACGTCTTCCTGACCAGGCTGCCTGCCACGATCGAGCTGGCGGTCCTGGCGCTGATGCTGGCGATCGTGATCGGCATCCCGCTGGGCTACTTCGCCGCGCGGCGCGCCGGATCGCCCGCTCGACAACGACCGCATCGTGATCGTCTCGCTGATCGGGGTGGCGGTGCCGGTGTTCTTCCTGGCCTTCCTGCTCAAGTACTTCTTCGCGGTGGAGTGGAACCTGCTGCCGGTCTCCGGTCGCCAGACCACCGGCCTCGACGCCACCCGGGTGACCGGGCTTGTTCGTCCTGGACGGCATCCTGACCCGCGAGTGGGACGCCTCGTGGGACGCCCTCAAGCACCTCATCCTGCCGGCGCTGGCCCTGGCCACGATCCCGTTCGCGGTGATCTTCCGGATCACCCGCGCCTCGGTCCTCGACGTGCTGGACGAGGACTACGTGCGCACCGCCGAGGCCAAGGGGCTGACCGTCGCGGTCATCCGCGGACGTCACGTCCTGCGCAACGCCATGCTCCCGGTCCTCACCACCATCGGACTGCAGGCCGGCGGGCTGCTGGCCGGGGCCGTCCTGACCGAGACCGTCTTCTCCTACCGCGGGGTCGGCGAGGCGCTGTACACCGTCCTTCCGGGAGAAGGACTACGCCGTGCTCCAGGTGCTGATCCTGGCCGCGGCCGTGATCTACGTCGTGATCAACCTGCTGGTCGACATCGCCTACGCCCTCATCGACCCGCGGATCCGGGCGAGGTGACGACATGACCGACCCCACCGACAAGGACGTCGACGAGGACGTCACGTCGGCCGTCCTACGGCCAGCGGCGCCGCGACCGGATCGACGCGCTCGCCCAGGCCGGTGCCGTCGACGACCAGCCCGGCGTCTCCCTGATCCGCGGCGCGTGGCACCGCCTGCGCCGCAACCCGGTCTTCCTGACCGGGGCCGTGATCACCGTCTCCTTCGTCGTGCTGGCGATCATCGCGCCGTGGATCGCGCCGTGGGACGTCACCGCCCATCCGCTGCTCGACGAGGTGCGGCCCCAGACCAACCCGGTGCCCGGCCCGGAGCCCGGTCACCCGCTCGGCGGCGACGACCGGGGCCGGGACCTGCTGTCGCGGCTCATCGTCGGCAGCCGGCAGACCCTCATCGTGGGCGTCTTCGCGACGCTGTTCGGCCTGATCGGCGGGCTCATCCTCGGCACCATCGCCGGCGCCCTCGGCGGCGGGGTCGACTCGCTGGTGATGCGCATCGTCGACGTGATGCTGTCGATCCCCTCGCTGCTGCTCGCGTTCACCGATCGCCTCGCTGGCGCGCAACCCCAGCCAGTGGACGCTGATCGTCGTCGATCGCGGTCATCCAGGTGCCGATCTTCGCGCGGCTGCTGCGGGGGTCGATGCTGGCCCAGAGGAGCAGCGACCACGTCCTCGCCGCACGCTCGCTGGGGGTGAAGCGACACGCGATCGTCTTCCGGCACATGCTGCCCAACTCGGTCGGCCCGGTGATCGTCCAGGCGACGCTCTCGCTCGCGACGGCCATCATCGACGCGGCCGCGCTCTCCTTCCTGGGGCTCGGCAACCCGGACCAGAGACAACCCGAGTGGGGGCAGATGCTCGGCCTGGCACAGCGTTACATCTCCGAGGCACCCGCACCTGGCCTTCTACCCGGCGGGATGCATCATCGTGGTCGCGCTCGGGTTCACCCTGATGGGTGAGTCGCTGCGCGAGGCCCTCGACCCGAAGTCGAGGAGGTGACCCCGATGACCCCACCCCACCAGGACCGCGCGAGCACCGCCGAGCCGCTCCTGTCCGTCCGCGACCTGCGGGTCACCTTCCAGCGCCACGGTGAGAAGGCGTTCCACGCCGTCGACGGCGTGAGCTTCGACGTACGACCGGGGCAGACCGTCGGCCTGGTCGGCGAGTCCGGCTGCGGCAAGTCGGTGACGTCGCTGGCGATCATGGGCCTGCTCCCCAAGCGGGGCAACACCGTCGCAGGGCTCGGCGGTCTTCGACGGCGAGGACCTGCTGTCGCTCTCGCCGTCCGCCATGCGCGACCGGCGGGGAGCCGACATCGCGATGATCTTCCAGGACCCGCTCTCGTCGCTCAACCCGGTCGTCACGATCGGTCGCCAGGTCACCGAGGTGCATGGAGCGGCACCGGGGGATGAGCCGCAGGGAGGCGACACCGAAGGCGGCCGAGCTGCTCGACCGGGTCGGCATCCCCGACCCGAAGGCCAGGCTCGCCAACTACCCCCACCAGCTCAGCGGCGGCATGCGCCAGCGTGCCCTCATCGCGATGGCGCTGGCCTGCAACCCGCGGCTGCTGATCGCCGACGAGCCGACCACCGCCCTCGACGTGACGATCCAGGCGCAGATCCTGGCCCTGCTCAAGGAGCTGGTCGTCGACACCGGCACCGCCCTGGTGATGATCACCCACGACCTCGGCGTCGTGGCCGGGCTGTGCGACGAGGTCAACGTCCTCTACGGCGGCAAGATCGTCGAGCGCGGCGGTCGGCACGGTCTGTTCCAGAGCCCGCGCCACCCCTACACCGTCGGGCTGCTGAACTCGATCCCGCGGCTCGACGCGCCGCGCGGCGAGAAGCTGACGCCGATGCCGGGCTCCGTGGCCGACAACCTGCCGTGGGACTCCGCCTGCGCGTTCGCGCCACGGTGCCCGCAACGCGTCGGACGTGTGCATCCAGGAGCGGCCCGGGTGGGACGGCGACCAGGTCGTCGGCTACCGCTGCTTCAACCCCATGGGAGGACCGCGGTGAGCGAGACGGCCAGCACGACGGTGACCGAGCCGTCCGACGCCTCCCCGGACGTGCTGCTCGAGGTCACCGACCTCGAGGTGCACTTCCCGATCAAGAGCGGCCTCATCTTCGACCGGACCGTCGGCCACGTCCGCGCCGTCGACGGCGTCGACCTGAGCATCCGACGCGGCGAGACCTACGGACTGGTCGGGGAGTCCGGCTGCGGCAAGTCGACCCTCGGCAAGGCCATCCTCAACCTCGAGCCGCCCACGGCCGGTTCGGTGGTCTTCGACGGGGTCGACATCGCCTCGCTCAAGGGCGAGGACGCTCCGCCAGGAGCGCAAGCGCTTCCAGATGGTCTTCCAGGACCCGCTGCTCCAGCCTGGACCCGCGCCAGTCGGTGGAGTCGCTGCTCCTCGAGGGGATGCGGGCCCACGGGCTGGACACCGACAAGGCCGGCACCCGGACCCGGCTGCGGGAGCTGATGTCGGTCGTCGGCCTGCCGACCGCGGCGCTGAGCAAGTACCCGCACGAGTTCTCCGGCGGCCAGCGGCAGCGCATCGGCATCGCCCGCGCGCTGTCGGTCAAGCCCGACCTGATCGTCGCCGACGAGCCGGTCAGCGCCCTCGACGTCTCGATCCAGGCGCAGGTGATCAACCTGCTGCAGGACCTCCAGGACGAGCTCGGCCTCACCTACCTCGTGGTCGCCCACGACCTGGCCGTCGTCCGCCACATCAGCGACCGGATCGGCGTGATGTACCTCGGGGGCCTGGTCGAGGAGTCCGACGGCGGGCGAGCTCTACGACGTGCCGCTGCACCCCTACACCCGGGCGCTGCATGTCGGCCGTGCCCGTGCCCGACCCACGGATCGAGGACTCGCGCGAGCAGATCCTGCTCACCGGTGACCTGCCGTCGCCCGCCAACCCGCCGACCGGCTGTCGCTTCCACACCCGGTGCCCGTGGCGCCAGGAGACGCGCTGCGACACCGAGCGCCCGGAGCTGCGCGTCGTCGAGGTCGACGGGGCCACCGCCAGCCACCGGGTGGCCTGCCACTTCGCCGAGCAGATCGCCTCGAACGACCTGCAACGGCACGAAGTGGCTCCGGAGCTGGTCCCCGAAGGCTTCTCGGGTGGTGGGCCGGACGTGCCGGCACCCCCACCGGAGGCCTACTTGTGATCCCGAGGCGCTCAGGCCTGATCACGGTCGGGCAGCGGTGGGGGAGTGCCGCCGTACGCCGGGCAGTAGGGCTTGTAGGAGCACCAGTCGCACAGGCGTGAGGGGTTCGGTTGCCAGTCGCCGGTCTCCTCCGCGAGCTTGATGGCCGTCCACAGCGCCTCGACCTTGCGCTCGGTGGCGAGCAGGTCGGCCTCGTCCGGTTCGTAGCGCAGGATCTCGCCGTTGCCGAGGTAGACCAGCTGCAGCACCGACGGCACGATGCCGCGGACCCGCCAGATGACGAGGGCGTAGAACTTCATCTGGAAGAGCGCCTTGGCCTCGAAGCCGACGGCCGGGCTGCGTCCGCTCTTGTAGTCCACCAGGCGGATGCGCCCGTCCGGCGCGACATCGATGCGGTCGACGAAACCTCGCAGCAGCAGCTTGGAGTCGAGCAGGGCCTCGACGTAGAGCTCGCGATCGGCCGGCTCGAGCCGGCGCGGGTCCTCGAGGGTGAAGTAGCGGTCCAGGACCGTGCGGCAGGTGGTCATCCAGGTCGCGAGGTCGGGACCCTCGCCGCCGAACATCTCCGCGAGCTCCGGCTCGGCCTCCAGCAGGTCGTCCCACGTCGGCACCAGCAGGTCGGCTGCCTGCTCGGGCGTGCGGTCGAGGGCGGGCAGGTCGAAGAGGTCCTCGAGCACCTTGTGCACGAGGGTGCCGCGGAGTGCGTCGGCCGACGGCGCTTCGGGCAGCCGGTCGATGGTGCGGAAGCGATACATCAGGGGACAGCTCATGAAGTCGCCGGCCCGGCTCGGCGACAGCGCCCCGAGAACGTCCACCCCGTCCACCGGCGTCGAGATCCGCTCGGCGGGCGAGGTGTCGCCCGTCGTGGCGGCTGGGGGAGGAGCGAGGGGATCGGTCATGTCGCGGTCACCCTAGGCGAGGCCACCGACACCGTTCGGTAGGCGTGATTGGTTAGGGTCGGGGTGTGCCCGCGCCTGTTGCATCCACCGATCCACCGATGCATCGCGCGCCCAGACCCCCGGGCACGCTCCGCGTCGGATCGATCGCAGGGCATCGACGTGCTCGTCACGTCGTCCTGGTTCATCATCGCGGCGCTGATCTGCCTTCGCCTTCGCGCCCCGGATCGAGCAGGTCGAGCCCGGTCTGGGCGTCTGGAAGTACGTCGCCGGCCTGGTCTTCGCGGTCATCCTCTACCTCTCCGTCCTCCTCCACGAGGCCTCGCACGCCGTCACGGCGCAGCGCCTGGGCTACGGCGTCACGTCGATCACCCTCCACTTCCTCGGCGGCATGACCGAGATCGACGGCACGTCGCGCAAGCCGCGCCACGAGTTCTGGATCGCCGTCGTCGGCCCGCTCACCTCCATCGCCGTCGGACTCGTGGCCCTCGGCCTGTGGTTCGTGACGCCGCCGGGGCTGGTGCAGGTCGCGGTCGAGGGACTGGCGGCTGCCAACCTCATCATCGGCGTCCTCAACCTCGTGCCAGGCCTGCCCCTCGACGGCGGCCGGGTGCTCAAGGCCCTGGTCTGGGGCGCCTCCGGTGACCAGCACAAGGCGACCATCGTCGCGGGATGGGGAGGCCGGCTGGCCGCCCTCGCGCTGCTCGCGTGGCCGGTCGTGCAGGAGCCGCTGACCGGCTCCCCGCCCACCATCACCGACCTCATCCTGGTCTTCATCCTCGGGCTCTTCCTGTGGACCGGCGCCACGGCCGCCATGGCCCACGCCCGCCTGCGCAAGCGCCTCCCGGCACTGGTCGCGCGACCTCTCGCGCGGCGTACGCTCACGGTGCCCGAGGACACCCCGCTCGCCGAGGCCGTACGACGTGCCCGCGAGGCCGAGGCCGGCAGCATCGTCACCGTGTCTGCCGCCGGCACCCCGGTCGGCATCGTCAGCGAGGCGGCCGTGAACGCGATGCCCGACGACCGGCG
Organism: uncultured Actinomycetota bacterium; assembly: GCA_963778975.1. Lineage (GTDB taxonomy): Bacteria > Actinomycetota > Actinomycetes > Propionibacteriales > Nocardioidaceae > Nocardioides. The sequence continues at coordinate 102,229 of CAVZWM010000032.1, read as the reverse complement.
GCCGTGGGTACCGGTCTCGTCAGTCACCCGCGCGCTGGAGGAGGGCCTCTCGCTGCCGGCCTCGGTGGCGGGCGAGGAGCTCATCCTGGCGATCAGCCGCCGACCGGCCGAGGAGTACCTCCTCGTCGAGGAGGACGGCCAGATCTACGGCGTGCTCTCGACCGCCGACGTCGACAGGGCGTTCCGGGAGTCCTCCCACTAGGGTTCGCGGCATGTCTGAGCCCTACCCCGACGTCCCCGCCGAGGCCTGGTCCGGCGTCCACCGCGGCCCGTTGCGCGAGGGCGAGTGGGTGCGGCTCACCGACCAGAAGGGTCGCCGCCACAACTTCGAGCTCGTCGCGGGCAAGCGCTTCTTCTCCAACAAGGGCCACCTCGACCACGACGAGCTGATCGGTCGCGAGGAGGGCTTCACGGTCACCTCGTCGGCCGCCGGCCAGTACCTCGTCTTCCGGCCGCTCCTGCACGAGTTCGTCGTGTCGATGCCGCGCGGCGCGGCCGTCGTCTACCCCAAGGACGCCTCCCAGATCGTGGCGCTCGCCGACATCTACCCCGGTGCGCGCGTCGTCGAGGCCGGTGCCGGCTCGGGCGCCCTGACCTGCTCGCTGCTGCGTGCGGTCGGTCCGTGGGGCCGGGTCACCTCCTTCGAGCTGCGCGAGGAGTTCGCCGAGGTCGCCAAGCGCAACGTCGACCAGTTCTTCAACGCACCCGCCGGCAGCACCCACCCGGCCTGGGACCTGCGGCTGGGTGACCTCAAGGAGGGCCTGCCCGTGCTCGGGTCCCAGGTCGACCGGGTCATCCTCGACATGGTCGACCCCTGGAACTGCGTCGACGTCGTGGCCGACGCCCTGGTCCCGGGCGGCATCGTGTGCGCCTACGTCGCGACGACGACCCAGCTCTCCCGCGTCGTGGAGACGCTGCGTGCGCACGGCGGCTTCACCGAGCCGCACCCGTGGGAGTCGCTCGTGCGCGACTGGCACGTCGAGGGGCTCGCCGTCCGGCCGGACCACAAGATGATCGGACACACCGCGTTCCTCGTGACCGCGCGGCGGATGGCGCCCGGCGAGACGCCGCCGCGCAAGACCCGGCGCCCGGCGCCCGGCGCCTACGGGCCCGACTACACCGGCCCGCGGCCCGCGGACCTGCCTCCGCTGGCCGAGGCGGCAGGCGACCCGGTCGACGGATGAGCAAGGTCGTCGTCGTCGACTGGACGCCCCAGTGGGCCGAGCAGTTCGACGACGTCGCGACCGACCTCCGCGCCGCGCTGGGCGAGGTTCCCTCGGCCGTCGTCGAGCACGTCGGCTCCACGTCGGTGCCCGGCCTGGCCGCCAAGCCGATCCTCGACATCGACGTCGTGGTCGACGCTCCCGACGTCCCGGCGGCCGTGGCGGCACTGGTCGGCATCGGCTACGTGCACCGCGGCGACCTGGGGGTGGCCGGCCGGGAGGCGTTCTTCGCACCGGACGAGTCGCCCCGCCGGCACGTCTACGTCTGCCGAGGCCGGCACCATGAACGTGCGCAACCACCTCGCCGTGCGGGACACGCTGCGGGCCCGCGACGACCTGCGTGAGGCGTACGCCGCGGTGAAGATCTCCCTCGCCGGCGACCCGCAGATGGGCATCAGCGCCTACATCGCTCGCAAGTCGGCCGTGGTGCAGCAGGTGCTCGTGGCGTCGGGGGAGTTCAGCGACGAGGAGCTGGCCGCGATCCACCGGCTCAACGACCCGTCCGTGTGAACCCGGGCGGCGCCGCCGCCCCGAGTCGACACGAAAACGTGATCAACACGTCGAGATATCCACTTCCGTCTCATCAGCGAATGGGTAGTGTCGCAAGCGGAGGAGGAGGTGCCGAATGTCCGAACCGACACGCGAGCAACTTGCCACTCAGGTGCGCTACCTGGAGGCCGAGGTCATCGACCTGCGCCGCCGGCTGGACGACGTACCCGGTCAGGCCCACGGCCTCGAGACCCGTCTGGCGGACGCCCAGCGCTCGCTGGCCGCCGTCTCGAGCCAGAACGAGCGGCTCGCCCAGACCCTGCGCGATGCGCGCGACCAGATCACCTCGCTCAAGGAGGAGGTCGACCGCCTGGCCCAGCCGCCGGCCGGCTTCGGCACGTTCCTGGCGCGCAACGCCGACGACTCCGTCGACGTCTTCACCGGCGGTCGCAAGCTGCGGGTGAGCGTCAGCCCCGCCGTCGACCTCGACGGCCTCGTGCGTGGCCAGGAGGTCATGCTCAACGAGGCCCTCAACGTCGTGGCCGCCCTCGACTTCGAGCAGGTCGGCGAGGTCGTCATGCTCAAGGAGATCCTCGCCGACGGTGAGCGCGCGCTGGTGATCGCCAACGCCGACGAGGAGCGCGTCGTACGCCTCGCCGAGCCGCTGCGCGCCGAGGACGTCACCATCCGGGCCGGCGACTCGCTGCTCCTCGACACGCGGGCGGGCTACGTCTACGAGGTCGTGCCCAAGTCGGAGGTCGAGGAGCTCGTCCTCGAAGAGGTCCCCGACATCGACTACTCGCAGATCGGCGGCCTGGTCGCCCAGATCGACGCGATCCGTGATGCCGTCGAGCTCCCCTACCTCTATCCCGAGCTCTTCAAGGACCACCAGCTCAAGCCGCCGAAGGGGGTCCTCCTCTACGGCCCGCCCGGCTGCGGCAAGACGCTGATCGCCAAGGCGGTCGCCAACTCGCTGGCCAAGAAGGTCAGCGAGAAGACGGGGAGCTCCGGGAAGTCCTACTTCCTCAACATCAAGGGCCCCGAGCTGCTCAACAAGTACGTCGGCGAGACCGAGCGTCACATCCGGCTGGTCTTCCAGCGGGCGCGCGAGAAGGCGTCGATGGGCACGCCGGTCATCGTCTTCTTCGACGAGATGGACTCGCTGTTCCGCACCCGCGGCTCGGGGGTCTCCTCCGACGTGGAGAACACGATCGTTCCGCAGCTGCTCAGCGAGATCGACGGCGTCGAGACCCTGGAGAACGTGCTGGTGATCGGGGCATCCAACCGCGAGGACATGATCGACCCGGCCATCCTGCGCCCGGGTCGCCTCGACGTGAAGATCAAGATCGAGCGGCCCGACGCGGAGTCGGCGCGCGACATCTTCACCAAGTACCTCACCGTCGTCCCTGCCGCTGCACGCCGAGGACCTCGCCGAGTTCGGCGACGACCGCGACGCCACCGTCGCCGGCGATGATCCGGGCGACGGTCGAGCGGATGTACACCGAGTCGGAGGAGAACCGCTTCCTCGAGGTCACCTACGCCAACGGCGACAAGGAAGTCCTCTACTTCAAGGACTTCAACTCCGGCGCGATGATCCAGAACATCGTCGACCGGGCCAAGAAGATGGCGATCAAGGACTTCCTCAACAGCAAGCTCAACCCCGCCCAGCGCGGTCTCCGGGTCGCGCACATGCTCCAGGCGTGCGTCGACGAGTTCAAGGAGAACGAGGACCTGCCCAACACGACCAACCCCGACGACTGGGCGCGGATCTCCGGCAAGAAGGGCGAGCGGATCGTGTTCATCCGCACGCTCATCACGGGCAAGCAGGGCACCGAGCCCGGCCGCTCCATCGACACGGTCGCCAACACCGGCCAGTACCTGTGACCCGGACGACGACCTCGGCCACTCCGACATCGAGGCTGCGCTGGAAGCACGCCGCGAGCTCGGCGCGCGCTACGACGCCGAGCTCGTGGCCGGGTTCGCGGACCGGATCGAGCGCACCGTCTCCGAGCGGGTGTCCGCCGAGCTCAGCCGGCGCAGCCGGGCCGACCAGGTCGCGGCCTCCGGCGGGCCGCGCCAGCTCGCCCTCGCGATCGTCTCGCTCGCGGCGTGCATCCCGATCAGCATCGTCCTCGCGCGTCAACGGCCAGGTCTTCGCGCTGGTCGTGACCCTGCTGGCCATCGTCGCCGTCAACTTCGCGCACGCCTGGCAGTCGCGCTGACGGACTCCGGGCCGACACGCCCCTTCGGGGGTGCGGGCACCGGCGCACAGGGGCTAGGTTGACGACATGCGGACCATCATCATCATCGTCGTCGTCGTGCTCGTCGTGCTCTTCCTCCTGAACTTCCTGCGTGGCCGTCGCTGACCGAAGGACTCCACGTCCTCCACCGCCAGCCGTTCGCCACGACGAGCTCGGGGATCTCGCGCGTCAGGTGACACCCACCTGCGACCGCACGCTGCACCGGATCGAGTCGGTGATGCCGGCGTCGTACGGTCCCGTCGGGCGACAGCCCGTGCTGATCTCGCGACCTCGCAGGCCGGCATCGGTCAGTCGCGGCACGATGTGCTCGTCCCACAGCCGTAGGCTCATGGCATGAGCGTACGTCGCGTGATGGGCACCGAGGTCGAGTACGGCATCTCGGTGCAGGGACAACCCTCGGCCAACCCGATGGTCGCCTCGTCGCAGATCGTCAACGCCTACGCCACCTCGACGGCGAAGGCGCGACGAGCGCGCTGGGACTTCGAGGAGGAGTCGCCGCTGCGTGACGCCCGCGGTTTCGACATGTCGCGCCAGGTGGCCGACGCCAGCCAGCTCACCGACGAGGACCTCGGCCTCGCGAACGTGATCCTCACCAACGGCGCCAGGCTCTACGTCGACCACGCGCACCCGGAGTACTCCTCGCCGGAGGTCACGTCACCGCTCGCCGTGGTGCGCTGGGAGAAGGCCGGCGAGCAGGTGATGCTGGATGCCTCACGGATGGCGGCCCAGGTGCCGGGAAGCACGCCGATCCTGCTCTACAAGAACAACACCGACAACAAGGGCGCCTCCTACGGTGCGCACGAGAACTACCTGATGCGCCGCTCGACACCCTTCGCCGAGATCGTGCGCCACCTGACTCCCTTCTTCGTCTCGCGGCAGGTCGTGTGCGGCGCCGGACGCGTCGGCATCGGCCAGGACGGTCGGGACACCACCCCCGAGCGTGGGTTCCAGATCAGCCAGCGCGCCGACTACTTCGAGGTGGAGGTCGGTCTCGAGACGACGCTGAAGCGGCCCATCATCAACACCCGCGACGAGCCGCACGCCGACCCAGCCCTCTACCGCCGACTCCACGTCATCATCGGTGACGCCAACCTCGCCGAGATCTCGATCTACCTCAAGGTCGGCACCACCTCGCTCGTCCTCGCCATGATCGAGGACGGCTTCATCGACACCGACTTCGCCGTGGACGGCGCGGTCAAGGCACTACGCGACGTCTCGCACGACCCGACCCTGCGGCAGCTCATCCCGATGCGCGACGGGCGCCGGCTGACCGCCGTACAGCTGCAGCTGGAGTATCTCGACCTGGCCCGCAAGTACGTCGAGGACCGCTACGGCAGCGACGCGGACGCGCAGACCGTCGACGTCCTCGAGCGCTGGGAGTCGGTCCTGACCCGCCTCGAGCGGGACCCGATGGAGTGCGCGACGGAGCTGGACTGGGTGGCCAAGCTCAAGCTGCTCTCGCAGTACCGCGACCGGGACGGCCTGGACTGGGACGACGCCAAGCTGCACCTCATCGACCTGCAGTACGCCGACATCCGTCCCGACAAGGGGCTCTACCTCAAGCTCGCCGCCGCGGGTCGCATCCAGCGCCTGCTCGACGACGCGACCGTCGAGGCCGCGATGCACGACCCGCCGGAGGACACCCGCGCCTACTTCCGTGGCCGGTGTCTCGACAAGTACGCCGTCTCGGTCGCGGCCGCGTCCTGGGACTCGGTCATCTTCGACCTGCCGGGCCGCGAATCCCTCCAGCGCGTGCCCACGATCGATCCGTTGCGTGGCTCCAAGGCGCATGTCGGCGAGCTCATCGACCGCTGCGCGAGCGCCGAGGAGCTGGTGGCGGCGATCACCCGCTAGCCCTGGTGGACTCACCGGCGGAGGGCTCGCGCGTCGACTCGCCCGGTCCGCCCACGGCGAACCTCCTTGTGGCGTCGGCGGGAGTGGATAGGGTCAGGACATGGCCCAGGAGCAGAAGCAACCGCGCAAGTCGTCGGAGACCGAAGAGGTCACCGAGCAGGTGACCGAGAGCGATGTCGCCGAGCGCAAGGAGATGATCGACGAGGACGTCGACGCGATCCTCGACGAGATCGACGAGGTGCTCGAGTCCAACGCCGAGGACTTCGTGAAGTCGTTCATCCAGAAGGGCGGCCAGTGAGCGACTCCCGCCTGCCGGCGTCGTACATGACTCCAGGCACGTCCAGCTTCGCCGACTTCCTGGGCGTCGAGGCGCCCGGTCTGCTGCCCTCGCGGCGGGCCGTGCCGACCGGCGACGCCGGCGACCTCGCACCCCACGGCACCACCATCGTCGCCGCGACCTTCCCCGGCGGTGTGGTCATGGCGGGCGACCGGCGCGCGACGATGGGCAACATCATCGCCCAGCGCGACATCAAGAAGGTGTTCCCGGCCGACGAGTACTCGGTCGTCGGCATCGCCGGCACGGCGGGCCTGGCCGTGGAGATGGTGCGGCTGTTCCAGACCGAGCTGGAGCACTACGAGAAGATCGAGGGCACCACGCTCTCCATGGACGGCAAGGCCAACCGCCTTGCCGCCCTCATCCGCGCCAACCTCGGCCTGGCCATGCAGGGACTCGCCGTCGTGCCGCTCTTCGCGGGCTATGACGCGATCGCCGGTCAGGGCCGCATCTTCAGCTATGACGTGACCGGCGGGAAGTACGAGGAGACAGCCTTCCACTCGGTCGGCTCGGGCTCGCTGTTCGCACGGGGCTCGCTCAAGAAGCTCTACCGCGAGGACTTCGACGCCGAGCAGGCCGTCACCGCGGTGATCCAGGCCCTCTACGACGCAGCCGACGACGACTCCGCCACGGGCGGACCCGACCTCGCCCGGCGGATCTTCCCCGTGGTGCACGTCATCACCCCCGACGGTGGCCAGGAGATGCCCGACGACGAGGTGTCCCAGATCGCCGACCGGATGATCGCCGCCCGCATGCAGCGCCCCGACGGCCCGGCCGCGGCCCTGGTCTGAGCGAGGAGACCCACGATGAGCATGCCCTTCTACGTTTCCCCCGAACAGCTGATGAAGGACCGCGCCGACTTCGCCCGCAAGGGCATCGCCCGCGGCCGGTCCGTCGTCGCGATCCAGTACGCCGACGGCGTGCTGTTCGTGTCGGAGAACCCGTCCCAGGCCCTCCACAAGGTCAGCGAGATCTACGACCGGATCGCATTCGCTGCGGTCGGTCGCTACAACGAGTTCGAGAACCTCCGCATCGCCGGCGTACGCCTGGCCGACATGCGCGGCTACGCCTACGACCGGCGCGACGTCACCGGCCGCGGCCTGGCCAACGCCTACGCCCAGACCCTCGGCACGATCTTCTCGTCCGGGGGCGAGAAGCCCTACGAGGTCGAGCTCTTCGTCGCCGAGATCGGCGACGCCGCGTCCGAGGACCAGCTCTACCGCCTCACCTACGACGGCCAGGTCGCCGACGAGCACGGCTTCGCCGTCATGGGCGGCGCGGCCGACGTCGTGGCCGCGCACCTCAAGGAGCACTACACCGAGGGGGCCTCCCTCGACGACGCGCTGCACGTCGCCGTCGCCGCGCTCGGCCACAGCGACGCAGGGGACCGGGTGATCCCCACCGAGGACCTCGAGGTCGCGGCGCTCGACCGGACCCGCGCCCAGCCGCGCAAGTTCCTGCGCCTGCGTGCGGCCCGTCTCGTCGAGCTATTGGCCGACCGTGGGCCCGAGGAGCCGGCCGCAGCCGTGGTCGAGGACAGCGTGCCCGGGGCGCCGTCCACGCAGCCGGTCTCGGACGACCCGGCCGACCCCACCGACCAGGTCAGCGGTGCGACTCCACCGCTGGAGAACCCGGTGACGGGCGAGCCGACGACGCAGCCCGGGGGACCACCCGTCGCCCCGCCGGTCTCTCCTCCGGCCCAGGGTCCGACCGACCCGGCCAGCCCCGGGGAAGCGCCGCCACCCGCACCCCAGCCGCCCGCTCCCGAGCCGACGACACCGGATCCGGCCGTGCCGCCGACGCCGGGTTCGCCTCCGCCGCCCTCGGAGCCGGGCAGCATCTGAGGGCTCGCCGACTGAGATTCGAGGCTGGCTACCGGGCACGTGTGCCCCGCGCGCCTAGGGTGGGGCCATGGACCGCCGGATCTTCGGGATCGAGAACGAGTACGGCGTCACGTGCACGTTCAAGGGGCAACGCCGACTCAGCCCGGACGAGGTCGCGCGCTACCTCTTCCGCAAGGTCGTCAGCTGGGGTCGGTCCTCCAACGTCTTCCTCCGCAACGGCGCCCGGCTCTACCTCGACGTCGGCAGCCACCCGGAGTACGCCACCCCCGAGTGCGACGACATCGTCGAGCTGGTCACCCACGACAAGGCGGGGGAGCGGATCCTCGAAGGACTGCTGCTCGACGCGGAGAACCGCCTCCACGAGGAGGGCATCGCCGGCGACATCTACCTGTTCAAGAACAACACCGACTCGGCCGGCAACTCCTACGGCTGCCACGAGAACTACCTCGTCGGTCGGGCCGGGGAGTTCAGCAGGCTCGCCGACATCCTGATCCCGTTCCTGGTGACCCGCCAGATCGTCGTCGGTGCCGGCAAGGTCGTGATGACGCCGCGGGGGGCCGCCTACAGCGTGAGCCAGCGCGCCGAGCACATCTGGGAGGGCGTCAGCAGCGCCACCACCCGCAGCCGTCCCATCATCAACACCCGCGACGAGCCGCACGCCGACGCGGAGAAGTACCGCCGCCTGCACGTGATCGTGGGCGACTCCAACATGAGCGAGACGACGACCATGCTCAAGGTCGCCTCCTGCGACCTCGTGCTGCGGATGATCGAGGAGGGCGTGGTGATGCGCGACCTCACCATGGAGAACCCGATCCGCGCCATCCGCGAGATCAGCCACGACCCGACCGGTCGCCGCAAGGTCCGCCTGGCCAACGGCCGCGAGGCGAGCGCGCTGGAGATCCAGGCCGAGTACCTCGGCAAGGCGCGTGACTTCGTCGACCGCCGCCAGATCTCCACGCCGACCATCGAGCGTGCCCTCGACCTCTGGGAGCGCGGCCTCAAGGCGATCGAGTCCGACGACCTGGGCCTGGTCGACCGCGAGATCGACTGGGTCATCAAGCTCAAGCTGATCGAGCGCTACCGCGCCAAGCACGGCCTGTCGATGGGCCACGCCCGGATCGCGCAGCTCGACCTCGCCTACCACGACATCCACCGCGGCCGCGGCCTCTACTACCTCCTCGAGAAGCGCGGCGCCGTCGCCCGGGTGTCGACCGACCTCAAGATCTTCGAGGCCAAGAGCGTCCCGCCGCAGAACACCCGCGCACGGCTGCGCGGCGAGTTCATCCGCAAGGCGCAGGAGCGCCGGCGCGACTTCACCGTCGACTGGGTCCACCTCAAGCTCAACGACCAGGCCCAGCGCACCGTGCTCTGCAAGGACCCGTTCAAGGCGTACGACGAACGGGTGCAGCGCCTCATCGACGGAATGTGATCCACAGGGAGAGGTGTCGGGGCCGTCGGGCCTTCGGTCGCTGGATAGGGTGACCGGGCAAGTCGCCATCCGATCGATTAGGTGAAGCCTCGATGTCTCGTGCTCGTTCCGCTGCTCTCAGCGGTCTTCTCTCCCTCAGCCTGCTCGGCCTCGCCGCGTGCGGGTCCCAGTCCAGCGAGTCCGAGTCCGGCGCCGGCCTCGACTCGGTGACGATCGAGGGCGAGGTGGGCAAGAAGCCCGAGGTGACCTTCGACGGTCGCCTCGACGGCGACCAGGCGAAGACCAAGGTCCTGGTCGAGGGCGACGGCGCGACCGTCAAGGACGGTGACACCGTGACCACCAACTTCTGGATCGGCAACGGCTTCACCGAGGAGGAGGCCCAGAGCACCTTCGGTCAGGGCACCCAGTCGATCGAGATGAACGACGAGGTGCTCGCGCCGCTGCGCGAGGCGATCATCGGCAACCAGGTCGGTGACCGGGTCGCCGTGCTGACCTCCGCCGAGGACGCCTACGGCGAGGCCGGCAACGCCCAGATCGGCATCGGCAACCAGGACGCGGTCCTGTTCATCGTCGACATCCTCGGCACGGCGGAGACCGTGCCGATCCTCGACGCCCCCCAGGGTGAGGAGAAGGAGCCTGCCGGTTGGGCGCCGACCCTGATCGAGACCGACGGAGTCATCACCGGCCTCGACTTCACCACTGCCCACGAGCCCACGGGCGAGCTCATCGCCACCACCCTGATCAAGGGTGACGGGGCGGTCGTGAAGAAGGGGCAGACGCTGCACGCCCGCTACCTCGGTCAGGTCTACAACGCCGAGGAGCCCTTCGACGAGAACTACTCGGCAGAGGAGCCCGCCACCTTCCCGATCGGTGTCGGCCAGGTCATCGCCGGCTGGGACGAGCGGCTCGTCGGTCGCACCGTCGGCTCCCGCGTGATCCTCGAGATCCCGCCCGACAAGGGCTACGGCGCCGAGGGCAACAAGGACGCCGGCATCAAGGGCACCGACACCCTGTTCTTCGTGGTCGACATCCTCGGCGCCCGCTGAGCACCTGACGGGCACGGGCGGCGGAAGCGATGGCACAGCAACGGGCCGAGCGCCTGATGAACCTGCACATCCTGCTGCTCGGTGCCACGAGGTTCGTCACCAAGGACGTCATCCGACGCGCCTGCTACGGCGAGCACCCGGCGACCGCGGCCGGCGACGAGGCCTTCGAGCGCGCCTTCGAGCGCGACAAGGACGCCCTGCGCCAGATCGGTGCGGTCATCGAGGTGGGCAGCGCCGACGCCTACTTCGACGACGAGCTGGGCTACCGCATCCCCACCGAGCAGACCTCGCTCCCCGAGATCCGCTTCGAGTCCGACGAGGCCGCCGTGCTCGGGCTGGCGGCACAGGTGTGGCAGCAGGCGACGCTGGCCAAGGCCACCGGTCGCGCGCTCGCCAAGCTCAAGGGCCAGGGCGTCGAGATCGACCCGTCCCGCCTGGAGGTGATGGCACCGTCGATCGCAGCCGACGAGCCGGCCTTCGAGCCGCTGTGGGACGCGGTCGGCAAGCGCCGACAGGTGACCTTCCCCTACCAGCGCGCCACCGAGACCGAGTCGGCCACGCGGCGCCTCCAGCCCTGGGGCCTCGTCCGCTCGTCGGGTCGCTGGTACGTCGTGGGCCACGACGTCGATCGCGGCGAGGAGCGTGTCTTCCGCCTCTCGCGGATCGTCGGACCGGTGAAGGCGACCGGCAAGTCCGCCGCGTACGTCGTCCCCCGGGCACCGACGTACGAGCCCTGGCGCGGCGTCTCTCGCCGTCCTTCCCGTCCGTGCGTGCCGAGGTGCTGGTCCGCCCGGCCACCGGGGTCGGCCTGCGTCGTCGCGCGGAGTCGGTGACCCCCGACCCGGCAGGCAGCGGCTGGGACGTCGTGGTCGTGGAGGCACCGGTGCACCAGCTGGCCGACGAGATCCTCACCTACGGCCCGGACGCCGTCGTGCAGTCGCCGGACGCCCTGCGCGAGGAGATCGTCGAGCGACTGCGTGCCGTGGTGGAGGTGTCGTCGTGAGCACCTCCGCGGACACCGCGCCCGACCAGGTGGCTCGACTGCTGGCGCTCGTGCCCTACCTCCTGGCTCGTGGCGAGGTGCGGCTCGACGAGGCGGCTGCCCACTTCGACACCGACGCCGACCAGATCGAGCGCGACCTGCGCCTGCTCTTCATGACCGGCCTGTCTCCGGGCCTGCCCGGAGACCTGATCGAGGTCGACCTGGAGGCGCTGGAGGGCGAGCGCATCATCCGGGTCGACAACGCCGACTACCTCGCCCGACCGGTGAGGTTCGCCCCCGCCGAGGCGACCGCCCTGGTCGTGGCCCTGCGCACGATGCTCGACAGCGCGCCGCCCGGTGCCCAGGACGTCGTACGCCGCACGCTGGCCAAGCTGGAGGAGGCGGCCGGGACCGACTCCGAGGACCTCCTGCGGCTGCACGTCGCACCCACGCCGGTCGAGGCCAACGCCGTCGTGCCGGTCCTCGAGCGAGCCATCGCGGCCGGCCACCAGGTCGAGCTGACCTACCACGTTCCCTCGCGCGACCAGCAGACCAGCCGGGTCGTCGATCCGCGCGGGCTGGCCCGCGTGGAGGACCTGACCTACCTCGACGCGTGGTGCCACACCGCCCGCGGCGACCGCGCCTTCCGGGTCGACCGGATCCTGGCTGCGACCGAGCTGGACACGGGCGTGGCGGATCCCGCGGCTCGTCCGCGCGACCTCACCGGCGGCTGGTTCACCGGCGCCGACACGACCACCGTCACGCTCCGCCTGGCACCGGCCGCGCGCTGGGTCACCGAGTACTACCCCGTCACCGCCCAGCGCGGCTCCGCGGACGGCTCCCTCGAGGTCGATCTCGAGGTCGCGAGCGAGGAGTGGCTGCGGGCGCTGGTGCTGCGACTGGCGCCCCACGCAGTGGTGCTCGCGCCCGCCGACTACGCCCGAGGATTCACCACGGCCGCCCGGGCGACCCTGCGCCTCTACGAGGGTGGCGGCGTAGGATGATGGAGCAGCCACACCACACCCGAGACTCTGGAGTCATCACATGGTCAACCCACTGATCGGCATGCCGCAGGGCCTGGAGTGGTTGGTGATCCTGGCGATCGTCGTCCTCGTGTTCGGCGCCGCCAAGCTGCCCGACCTCGCCCGCAGCACTGGCCAGGCGCTCCGCATCTTCAAGACCGAGACCAAGGACCTGCGCGACGACGGCAAGGACGACAAGACGCCCGAGCAGCGCGAGATCGAGGCCCGCAACGAGGCCGCGTCCCCCGACGTGGTCGTCGAGCGGCGCGACGACACCACCGCCTGACGCAGGGTGAGGATCAGCCGCTTCGTCGGCCTGTTCAAGGGCCGTCCGCTCCACCCCGTCGGGGACGACGGTCGGATGGCACTCTCCGACCACTTCCGTGAGTTCCGCGCGCGCCTGATGCGCTGCCTGCTGATGGTGGTGATCGCCTTCGCCGTCGCCCTCGTCTTCCGCTACACGCTCCTGGATGCCGTGTACGGGCCGTTCACTGAAGCCCAGGAGAAGCTGCCCGACGGTGCCACCGTCGCCACGACCAGCGGTCCCGCCGCAGGCCTCCTGCTGTGGCTCACGCTGTGCGGGTTCGCTGCCGTCGTGTTCACCGCCCCCTACTGGCTCTACCAGGTGTGGGCGTTCCTGCTCCCCGGTCTCCATGCGCAGGAGCGCAGGATGAGCCGGGTCTTCGTGGGCATCGCCGGCCCGCTGTTCATCGCCGGGGTGGCGCTGGGCTACGTCACGCTGCCGAAGGCCCTGGAGGTGCTGATCGGCTTCAACCCCGACGGCGTCACCAACCTCACCGACTTCAACGGCTACCTCCAGTTCTTCACGCGGACGCTGTTCGTCTTCGGCCTGGCCTTCAACATCCCGGTCTTCGTGGTCCTGCTCAACTTCGCCGGTGTCGTCAAGGGGTCCACGCTTGCCGAGTACCGGCCCTGGATCATCATCGGCACCTTCATCTTCGCCGCGGTGGCCACACCCTCGGCCGACCCGTTCTCGATGACCCTGATGGCGGTGCCGATGGTGCTGCTGTTCTTCGTGTCCGAGGCGATCGCGCGCTTCAACGACCGACGACGCGCCCGCAACGCCCCCAACGCCGGGTTGTCCCCCGACGAGCTGTCGACCATCTGACAGGCTGCTCCGCATGCACTCGCCGATCACCGACGTCGACCCGTTCGACCTCCCCGAGTGGCTCGGCACCATGGACGTGGTCTGGCGCGCCGACTCGGGGCTGGTTGCAGGTCACCACGTCCGCGGCCGACTCACCGGGGAGGGCCAACCCGACCTGCGAGTGCGACCTGCTGGCCGTCGACGAGGCCTATCCGGTGCCCGTCGTCGACGACGAGAGCCGCCTGCGCGTGCACCAGGCCTGGCGCCACGGCCAGGTCGTCGTCGGCCGCTACGACGACCGGCTGGTGCTCGCGGTGCCCGGTACGGCGTTCGGTCCCGAGGCCGTGCTCGACGCCCTGGGCCGGCTGGCACGAGCCGTCGGTGCACACGCCGAGCGCTACGCAGCGCTCCTCCGCCTGAATGACTCGAGCCGGTGAGGATAGGGTCGCGCCCATGCACGACCCTTCAGTGCCTGCGACGTCTGGGCGCGGGCGCGAGATCGCGCTGCTGACCAATCCCACCGCAGGGAAGGGCAAGGGCGCGCGCTACCGCGACGCCGCGCTCCACCGACTGCGCGACAGCGGGTTCGTGGTCCGCAACCTCCAGGGACGCGACGCCGACGAGGCGGCCGACCTGGCCAGCGGGTGCGTCGCCGACGGCGTCGAGGCGCTCGTCGTGTGCGGCGGCGACGGCATGGTCCACCTCGCGGTGCAGGCACTCGCCGGCACCGGCGTACCCCTCGGGCTCATCCCGGCCGGCACCGGCAACGACGTGGGGCGCTACTTCGACCTTCCACGCAGGGACCCGGTGGCGGCAGCCGACCGGATCGTGGCCTCGAGGCGCCGCACGATCGACCTCGCCCGCTGCGGTGACCGCTACTTCCTGACGGTGATGGCTGCCGGATTCGACGCGATCGTCAACGAGCGCGCCAACGCGATGGCGTGGCCGCGCGGCCAGATGCGCTACAACCTGGCCACCCTGGCCGAGCTGCGCACCTTCCGCCCGATTCCCTACACGCTGCAGCTCGACGAGGAGACCGTCCAGACCGAGGCCATGCTCGTCGCCGTGGGCAACGGACCGTCCTTCGGTGGCGGCCTGCGGATCACCGAGGGGGCGCTGCTCGACGACGGGTTGCTCGACGTCGTCGTCATCACCCGGATGAGCAAGCCCAAGCTCGTGCGCTCCTATCCGCGCCTGTTCACCGGCACGATCGACGGCGTCGCCGAGTACGTCCACCGCAGGGTCCGCTCGGCCACGATCGCGGCGCCCGGCATCGTGACGTACGCCGACGGCGAGCGTTTCGGCCCCCTTCCGCTCACCGTCGAATGCGCGCCCGGCGCGCTGGAGGTCATCGCATGAACGACGACATCAACGACGGCATCGACGTCGACCAGGGCCACGCCTCGCGCTACGCCGCCTTCATGCGGGGCAGCACGCACCCGATGCTGCGCGAGTTCGCCGGGCTGTGCGGCTTCGAGCTCGACGACTTCCAGATCCGGTCCGTGCCAGGAGATCGAGGACGGCCGCGGGGTCCTGGTGGCGGCTCCCACCGGGTCGGGCAAGACCATCGTGGGCGAGTTCGCCATCCACCTGGCCCTGAAGACCGGACGCAAGGCGTTCTACACCACGCCGATCAAGGCCCTGTCCAACCAGAAGTACCACGACCTCGTGAAGCGCTACGGCGCCGACCAGGTGGGCCTGCTCACCGGCGACAACGTGATCAACGGTGAGGCTCCGGTCGTCGTGATGACGACCGAGGTGCTGCGCAACATGCTCTACGCCGGGTCGCGCACCCTGGTGGGCCTGGGCTTCGTGGTGATGGACGAGGTGCACTACCTCGCCGACCGGATGCGCGGCGCCGTGTGGGAGGAGGTCATCATCCACCTCCCGGAGTCGGTGACCCTGGTGTCGCTGTCGGCGACGGTGTCCAACGCCGAGGAGTTCGGCGAGTGGCTGCAGACCGTGCGCGGTGACACCACCACGATCGTCGAGGAGCGCCGGCCGGTGCCGCTGTTCCAGCACGTCATGGTCGGGCGACGGCTGCTCGACCTCTTCGCCTCCTCCGACGTCGACGCGAGCGCCGGCTTCGTCAAGGAGGGCGCCCCGGTCAACGAGGAGCTGACCCGGGTGGCGCGCGACGACTGGGCCAGCCAGCGCCTGATGCGCGACCGCCGGTCTCCCCGCAAGGGCCGCCCCGGGTCGTCGAAGAACCCTCGAGCGGTCGGCAACGGGCGTCGGGTGTGGATCCCGAGCCGGGTCGAGGTGGTCGAGCGGCTCGAACGTGAGGGTCTGCTGCCCGCGATCGTCTTCATCTTCAGTCGCGCCGGCTGCGACGCCGCGGTCACCCAGCTGCTGTCCGCCAACACCCGGTTGACGACGACGGCCGAGCGCGACGAGATCCGGGCCCGCGTCGAGCACGCCTCGCGCAACCTCCCCGAGGAGGACCGGCACGTCCTGGGCTACCACGAGTTCCTCGACGCGCTGACCCGCGGCGTCGCCGCCCACCACGCCGGACTGCTGCCGGCCTTCAAGCAGGTCGTCGAGGAGCTCTTCCAGGAGGGCCTGGTCAAGGTGGTCTTCGCGACCGAGACCCTCGCGCTCGGCATCAACATGCCCGCGCGCACGGTCGTCATCGAGAAGCTGTCGAAGTGGAACGGCGAGAGCCACGCCGAGCTGACGCCGGGGGAGTACACCCAGCTCACCGGTCGCGCGGGCCGACGCGGGCTCGACATCGAGGGACACGGTGTCGTCCTCTACCAGCCCGGCATGAACCCGCAGGAGGTCGCCGGCCTCGCCTCCACGCGTACCTATCCGCTCCGCTCGTCCTTCCGGCCCTCCTACAACATGGCCGTCAACCTGGTGCACCACTTCGGCCGCGCCCGGTCGCGGAAGTTCCTCGAGCAGTCGTTCGCCCAGTTCCAGGCCGACAAGGCCGTCGTGGGTCTCGCCCGCCAGGTCCAGAAGGCCGAGGAGGCGCTCGACGGCTACGAGGAGGCCGCGACCTGCCACGTCGGCGACTTCATGGAGTACGCCGCCCTCCGCCGCCGCATCTCCGACCTCGAGAAGGGCGCGGTCCGCGAGAAGCGGCAGGACCGCCGCGCCGAGGCGCTCGCGTCGCTGTCCAAGCTGCGTCCCGGCGACGTGATCATGGTGCCGGCCGGCAAGTTCAGCGGCCTGGCGGTCGTCATCGACCCCGGCCACTCCGGGGACGAGCCCCGGCCCTACGTCCTGACGGCCGATCGCCAGGCCAGGCGGCTGGCGCCGATGGACTTCCCGGTGCCCGTCGAGCCCTTCTCGCGGCTGCGCATCCCCAAGTCGTTCAACGGCCGCAACCCGGCCATGCGCCGCGACCTCGCCTCGGCCCTGAGGGCGAAGGCCCACGGGTTCGACGCGCCGGCCCCACGGCGTACGAAGGAGCGCGACTCCTTCAGCGACACGCCCGTGGACCGGGAGATCGGCGAGCTCCGTGCCCGCCTGAAGTCCCACCCGTGCCACCAGTGCCCCGAGCGTGAGGACCACGCGCGCTGGGCGGAGCGGTGGTTCAAGCTGCAGCGCGACACCGAGACGCTCAAGCGTCGCGTCGAGAACCGGACCAACACCGTGGCGCGCACCTTCGACCGGGTGTGTGACGTGCTCACCGCGCTGGGCTACCTCGACGGCGAGAAGGTGACGGAGGAGGGTGCGCACCTGCGCCGGATCTACACCGAGATGGACCTGGTCGCCGCGGAGGCGATCCGGGAGGGACTCTTCGACGACCTGACGCCGTCCGAGCTGGCGGCCGTGCTGTCGGCGCTGGTGTTCGAGGCACGACGTGCCGACGACGCCTCGGCGCCGAAGCTTCCCGGTGGGCGGGTCCAGGAGGTCCTCGGTGAGGTGGTCCGGCTGTGGGGACGGCTCGACGCCCTCGAGCGCGACCACAAGCTCGACTTCCTGCGGGAGCCCGACCTCGGCTTCGCGTGGGCGGCGTAGCAGGTGGGCCGAGGGGGACGACCTCGACGACGTGCTCATGGTGACCGGACTCGCGGCAGGTGACTTCGTGCGCTGGATGAAGCAGCTGCTCGACCTGTGTGGTCAGGTGGCCGACGCCGCCGGCGACCGGCCGCTGCGCACGACGGCACGGACGACCTCGAGGCTGCTGAAGCGTGGCGTGGTGGCCTACTCCGTGATGGCCGAGTGACTGTGGCAGGCTCGCTTTCGTGACCGATTCGCGCCTGCTGCTCCTCGACACCGCCTCGCTCTACTTCCGGGCGTTCTTCGGTGTGCCCGACTCGGTCAGGGCACCGGACGGCACCCCGGTCAACGCGGTCCGTGGACTGATGGACTTCATCAGCCGGCTGGTGGGGGAGTACGACCCGACGCACCTGGCGTGCTGCTGGGACGACGACTGGCGTCCGCAGTGGCGCGTCGACCTGATTCCGTCCTACAAGGCGCACCGCGTCGTGCAGGCCAGGCCGGGCTCGCAGCCCGACGTGGAGGAGGTGCCCGACCCGCTGGAGACGCAGATCCCGATCATCATCTCGGTGCTGGAGGCCTACGGCATCCCGATCGTCGGGCACCAGGAGATGGAGGCCGACGACGTGATCGGCACCCTGGCCACGGGGGCCGGGATGCCGGTCGACATCGTCACCGGCGACCGCGACCTGTTCCAGCTCGTCGACGACGAGGCCGAGGTGCGTGTCCTCTACACCGCCCGCGGGGTCAGCAAGCACGATCGTGTCGACAACGCCTGGGTGCGGGGGAAGTACGGCGTCGACGCCGACCAGTACGCCGACTTCGCCACCCTGCGCGGTGACACGTCCGACGGGCTTCCGGGCGTGGCCGGCGTGGGGGACAAGACCGCAGCGACCCTGCTCAACCGGTTCGGCACGATCGACGCGATCGTCGCCGCGGCCCACGATCCCGACTCGGACATGGGCCCCGGGCCGCGGGGGAAGATCAAGGCCGCCGCCGACTATCTCGACGTCGCGCCCGAGGTGGTCGCCGTACGACGCGACCTGGAGCTGGACGCACCCGACCTCCGCCGTCCGCGTACGCCCGCCGACCACGATGCCGTCGTCGCCCTCGACGCGCGCTGGGGACTCGGCTCGTCCGCGGTGAGACTGGTGGAGGCCATGTCCGGCGAGCACTAGGGTGACCGCGTGAGCACGCCCGAGGTCGAGTCCAAGGACCGCCAGATCCTGTCACTGCTCGCCGTCGACGGCCGGATGTCCTACACCGACCTGGGAAAGGCCACCGACCTCTCGACCTCCGCCGTGCACCAGCGCGTCAAGCGCCTCGAGCAGCGCGGTCTCATCAAGGGCTACGGCGCCACCGTCGACCACGAGCAGCTCGGACGCCCGTTGACGGCCTTCATCTCGATCACGCCGATCGACCCGTCGCAGCCCGACGACTACCCCGAGCGCCTCGTCGGCATCACCGAGATCGAGTCGTGCTGGTCGGTGGCGGGCGAGGAGTCCTACATCCTCAAGATCCGCGTCTCCACCCCGAGCGCGCTCGAGGACCTGCTGGGGCGGGTCCGGGCCGCGGCGAGCGTCTCGACGCGGACCACGATCGTGCTCTCCACGCCCTATGAGAACCGCCCGCTCGGCTGAATCCGCGGCACCCGTACCCGCACGGTGTGGGTGGCCCCGTCGTCCCTCAACGGCACCAGGTCGGCGGGGGACAGGATCTGGCCGTCGAGCTCGGCGGTCAGCGGCTCCTCGAGCTCGGAGTGGCACAGCTCGAAGACGTACTCCGAGGTGCCATGCCTCAGCCGCACCGTCGCACGGTCCCATCCCGGTGGCAGGCTGGGTGTCAGGCGCACGTGGTCGCCGGTCAGGTGCACGCCGAGGACGGCTTCGAGGCCAGCGCGGTACATCCAGCCGGAGGACCCGGTGTACCAGGTCCATCCGCCCCGGCCCACGTACGGCTCCACCGAGTAGATGTCGGCCGCCACGACGTAGGGCTCGACCCGGTAGCGCTCGGCCTGCAGGGGAGTGACCGCGTGGTTGACCGGGTTGATGAGCGCGAAGAGCTCGCCGGCCCGGTCCGGGCGTTCCAGTGCTGCCCAGGCGAACACGGACCACACCGCGGCGTGGGTGTACTGCCCGCCGTTCTCCCGCACCCCGGGTGGGTATGCCCCCACGTAGCCCGGGTCGGGGGAGGACGTCACGAAGGGCGGGGTGAAGAGGCGAGCCACCTCCTCGTCGTGCAGGACGAGCTCCCGGTCGACCGCGTCCATGGCCGTGCGAGCCCGCTCGACGTCCCCGGCCCCGGACAGGGCCGCCCAGCTCTGGGCGATCGCGTCGATCCGGCACTCTTCGCCCTGGGTCGGAGCCCAAGCGGGGTGCCGTCGTCGAAGTAGCCGCGGCGGTACCAGGCGCCGTCCCAGCCGGCCCCCTCGAGCGCGCGGATGAGCCGCTCCTGCTCCTCGCGCCAGCGACGTACGACGTCGTGGTCCCCCCGCGCCTCGGCGAGGGGCAGGAAGGCGTCCAGTGTGGCGTGCAGGAACCAACCCAGCCAGACGCTCTCGCCACGACCCGAGGCACCCACCCGGTTCATCCCGTCGTTCCAGTCACCCGTGCCGAAGAGCGGCAGACCGTGGGATCCCCTCCCGGTGGCGTGCTCCAGGGCCAGGAGGCAGTGCTCGTAGAGCGTGATGCTGTGGCCGGCGTCCTCGGGGTGGAAGAACCGCTCGTGCTCGCCGTCCGCGAGAGGTGCTCCGGACAGGAGTCCGACCTGTTCGTCGAGCACGGCCGTGTCCCCCGTGACGTCGACGTACCGCGCCGCGGCCTGGGCGAGCCACACGACGTCGTCGCTGATCCTGGTGCGGACGCCCTGAGCCGGTGGCGGGCAGCCACCAGTGCTGGACGTCGCCCTCGACGAACTGACGTCCAGCCGCGCGCAGCAGGTGCTCTCGCGCGAGGGCGGGGTCCACCAGGACCACTGCCATCGAGTCCTGGAGCTGGTCGCGGAATCCGAACGCGCCGCTCGCCTGGTAGTAGCCGGACCGCGCGAGCATCCGGCAGGCGAGCGTCTGGTAGAGCAGCCAGCCGTTCATCATGACGTCGAAGGCGGGATCGGGTGTTGCGACCGTGACCCGGGACAACCGGTCGTGCCACCGCTGCCGCTCGTCGCGCAGATGCGCCTGAGGATGGACTGCGCGCCAGCGCTCGAGCAGGGCGAGCAGCGTGGGCCTGTCGGAGGCCGCGGCAAGGAGGCCGGTGAGGTGCACCGTCTCGCCCGGGTCCACCGTGACGGTCCGCTGGGTGGCCAGGCAGGGGTCGAACCCGGCACCCGTCCGCCCGGACAGCGACTCGCCGAGCACGACGGCTCGCGGGGTGCGCGGACGGCCCTGGAGGCCGAGGAACTCCCGGCGATCACACGTCACCGACACGTCCTCCGAGGGCGGGCCCACGAGGTCGAACCCGACCCACTGGTCGGGGAAGCCGGTGCTCCACGGATTGGTGACGACCACGGCTCCACGCTCCACCTCCGAGCGGAGGTGCCTGCCGGTGTCTCCCCGGTCGAAGCCGAGGACCGGCTCGGCGTAGGAAGTGACCCGCAGGCGCCTCCGGGATCGCCCGGTGTTGGTGATCGAGAGGAACGACAGCTTGACCGGGTCATCGCCTCCGAGCGTGTGGGTCAGCTCGAGACGCAGTCCCCGGCTGGCGTGGGAGTAGCTGGTGTAGCCGAAGCCGTGTCTGGCAACGTGACGTCCGACGGGGACCGGTGACGCCGTCGGGGTGAGGACGACGCCGGAATCCTCGTCGCGGACGTAGAAGGCCTCGGAGACGGGCTCGCTGACCGGATCGTTGCGCCAGGGGGTGAGCTGGTTGTCCCGGCTGTTCCGCCACCACGTGTATCCCGCGCCCTGCGCCGTCGCGTGGAACCCGAACCCGTCGTTGGCGACGACGTTGGTCCAGGGCGCAGGCGTGGTCCGGGTGTCGTCGAGCGTGACGACGTACTCCGATCCGTCGCGGCTGAACCCGCCGAACCCGTTGGGGAAGAGCAGGTCCTCCTCGGGGGCAGGTGGGCGCTGCCTCGTGCTGCGCGGACGCTCCGGGACAGGGGGCGTGGTCAGGTCGCGGGCGTTGGGGGCCAGGACACGGGGGAGCTGGTCGCCGAGGTCACCGCGCGCGGCGACCAGGTGGACCGCTGCGGCCCCGAGCAGGGCCAGGTGACTGGGCTCGGCGAGCTGGTCGGCACGGACGACGTGGATGCGGCCCGACGTCTCGGCCCCGGCTGGAGGTGTGGACGCCGTCAGCTGCTCCAGCTCGTGCTGCAGCTCCTCGGTGTAGGACGTGGCCCTCTCGTTGACCACCACCAGGTCGGCGGCGAACCCCACCAGCTGCCAGTACGCGAAACCGCGGACGACCTGTCGCACCAGTCCGAGGTCAGCCGGGTCATCGATGGTGAGGACCACGATCGGCAGGTCGCCGGAGATGCCCATGACCCACAGTGCCGACTGCGGGTGACCGCCCGCCAGCAGGGCCGACTCGGGGGGCCGTAGCACCGGGTGGGGGAACGTCGCGTGCCCGGCCAGTGCCTGGAACTCGTTGGCCTCACCGGGGGTGATGCCCAGGTGTCGCAGCTCGACCTGGGCCTGCGTCCAGGACATGGCCTGCACCCGCGGCCGGGCGGTGGTGCTGCGGTGCTGGTCCAGGAGCTGAAAGACCTCCTCGCGACTGCTGCCGGCCGCGGTCCACCAGGCGAGGACCACCTCTCCGTCAGCGGGCACCGTCACGGTGGCGCCGAGCGCGGCGACGGGGTCCAACGTCCACCCGGTCGTGCCCGTGCCGGAGAGCGCCCCGGTCAGCGCAGCGGGGCAGGTGAGGTCGTTGCCGCGACCCAGGAACGCCCGCCGGTCGGTCTCGACGAACGTCGGAGGCAGGAGCTGCGGCACCTCGAGCGCACCGATGGCGGGGACGGTCTCGACCACCAGCATCTGCCCGAACCACAGCTCGGGGTCGGACTGCGTGCGACGCTTCCTCGTGGCGAGCACAGCGCCGAGGGCCTCGTCATACTCGGTGTGCACGAACATCTTGCTGAAGGCCGGGTGGGCGGCGTCGTCACGCGCGGGACCGAGCACCAGCTCGGCGTAGGACGTGCAATCCACCGTCCGCTTGGTGCGGGTCTGGTTGCTGAGACGCAGCCGCTGGACCGCGACGCTCGACTCGGAGCTGATGGCCCAGTCGAGCTCACTGCTGAGGCCCCGATGGCTCCGGCTCCACGACACGGACGACTCGGTGAACCGGGCCTCGTCGGCGTCTCCCCACCCCGTGAGCGGGGCCGGCGTCGCGGACCAGACCTCCTCTCCCTCCCGCAGGTAGACGAACGGGCCCAGCTGCTCGGTCGTGCGGTCCGGACGCCACCGGGTCAGTGCGCGGCCCTCCCAGCGGAGCTGACCGCCGCCAGCGGGGGTGACGGTGAGGGCGAGCCCGCCGCCGGACAGGCTGTGCAGCCCGGGGGCCAGTGCCGTGATCCCGGGGAAGAGCCGGGCCTCGGAGACCGTGGCCGCACCCTCGCGGACGGAGGGCCGGCGCTCCGCGCGGGGTCGGGCCACCGGCTCTCCTCGTGGCGCGCGCTCCTGGAGCAGCAGCTCTGCGGCCCGCACGCGTGGGTCTCGGTGGAACCGGTCCCGCATCAAGCCGTCACGCAGGACGGCGTGGAGACCCAGGACCGTCATGCCCTGGTGATGGGCCATGAAGCACTGCACGACTGCGTGCCCCTGGTTGTCCAGGAGGCGACGGGGGGTGAAGTCGACCGCGTCGTAGAAGCCGTGGTCGCCCCGAGCGCCCAACCGCGTCAGGCGGGCGAAGTTGGCGAGGGCCGCGTCGGGGTCCACCATCGCTGCCAGCCCCGTGGCGTACGGTGCGACGACCAGGTTGTCGCCGAGCCCGCGCACGATGCCGAGGCCGGGCACCCCGAACGGCGAGTACTGATAGGTGAGGTGCACGTCCCGCGCGTTGTAGGCCGACTCCGAGATGCCCCACGGCACCGACCTGCTGGCGGCATACGACCGCTGCCGTCGGACCACCCGATAGTTCGTGGTCCCGAGGAGCCCGGTCGGAGGTGTCCACATCACCAGCTCGGGCATGAGGTACTCGAACATCGATCCTGACCACGACTGGAGCGCTGCGCCGTGGTGGGCGTCGGTCAACGGCCGTCCCAGCAGGGACCAGTGGCGGGGCCGCACGTCCCCCTTGGCCACGGCAAGGAAGCTGGCCAGCCTGGCCTCGCTCGCAAGGAGGTCGTAGCAGCTCTCGTCGAGACGGCGCTCCGGCACGTGGTAGCCGATGGAGAGCAGCCTTCGACGCCGGTCGTGGAGGAAGCCGAACTGCATGTCCGACGCCAGCTTGTCAGCCTGCTCTGCGAGCTCGGCAGCACGCCCGGCGAGGGCGGTGACCTGCTGGTCGTCCAGCTCGCGGGTCTCCTGGTGGCTGCGCACCGTTCCCCGCACACCGTCCGACCAGCCGAGGAGGCGCTGCTCGGGGGAGCCGTCCACCGGCGACCGATCGACCGCCAGGAGGTGTTGCAGGTCGTCGAGAATGGCCAGTACGTCGTCCGCGCCCCGCCTCCCCGACCCGCGGGAGACGTCGGCCAAGCGGGAGGACACGTCGTACAGGCGACCGCGCGTCTCCTCGGGGAGGTCTGGTCCCACCTCGTCGACAACCTCGACCAGGACCGACAGAGCGTCATGCAGGCCCTCCTCGGCCGTGGTGGCCAGCTGCTCCCGCGGGTCGTCGGAGGCATCGGCCCACTCGCGGCAGGCCTGGGACAGGGCAAGGAGGTGGCCGGCGAGATTGCCGCTGTCGACGGTGGAGACGTAGGCCGGCGTGAGGACGGTCAGCTCTCTGGTGTCGTACCAGTTGTAGAGGTGCCCCCTGAAGGTGGGCAGGGATCTGACCGTGTCCAGGGTCAGCCCGACGCGCCGCAGCGCCTCGGCGCGACCGATCCATCCCAGGTCCGCGGCGGCGACGACGGCCAACAGGTAGAGGCCGATGTTGGTGGGGGAGGTGCGGGGCGCGATGACCAGCTCCGGCGTCTCTTGCAGGTTGTCCGGGGGGAGGTGGTGCTCGGCCGCGGTCACGACGGTGTCGAAGTAGTGCCACGTGCGACGCCCGATGCGACGCAGCTCCTCACGCTGGTCCCGGGTGAGGGGATGCGCGACCGAACGGATCAGGCTCGCCCGTTGGGCGACCACGGGCGCCAGCGACCACATCACCGCCAGAGGCGCTGCGGCGGCGAGGTGCGTCCATCCGTGCGCCGCTGAGACGGCGAGCAGGGCGACCGGTGCCAGGTACCCGCCAGCCATGGCACGCGTGTAGAACGCCAGCGAGTCCCGGGCCGCCCGCTCGGTGTGGGCGGCGGTGGTCCACTCGAGCAGGTGACGGTGAGTCACGATCATGCGCACGAGCGTCCGTGTCACCGCGTCCACCGTTGTCCACGCGCGGTGCGGCAGCAGGACCACGTTCATCGTCCCCAGGAGGACCGTGTCACGCATCCCGGTCAGCACGCCGCCCAGAGAGCTGCGCAGGGTGACCTGGGGATCGTGATGGAGCAGACTGCCCAGCGTTCCCATCAGTGACGGCGCGTAGATGGTCGACAGAAGGAGCAGCGCCCACACCACGGCCTGCCCTGTGGGCAGTAGCGCGTAGCCCCCCACGACACCGACAGAGAGGGTCAGCGGCACCAGCGAGCGGCGCAGGTTGTCCAGCATCTTCCAGCGGCCCAGGCGGGAGACCCCTCTACGGGGCCGGAACCACGGCAACAGCTGCCAGTCGCCCCTGATCCACCGGTGGTCGCGCTGTGCCGCGACGGCGTACGACGCCGGGTGGTCCTCGACCACTTCCACGTCGGTCACCAGCCCCGACCGCGCGTAGTTCCCCTCGAGGAGGTCGTGGCTGAGCAGCGCGTTCTCCGGGATCCGGCCGGCCAGCGCGCGGGTGACCGACTCGATGTCGTAGATCCCCTTGCCGGAGAAGGACCCGGAGGCGAAGACATCCTGGTAGACGTCGGACACCGCGAAGGCATAGGGATCGCGACCCTGCTGGGTGGAGAAGAGCCGCTGGAACACCGACCCGCGGTCGCGGGTCGGCAGGCTCGGGGTCACCCGGGGCTGGAGGATGCCGTAGCCGCGCACCTGCCGTCCGCGCTCGTCGTAGCGTGGGCGATTGAGCGGGTGCGCGATCTTCCCGACGAGGCGTTGGGCAGTGCCGCGTGGAAGTCGGGTGTCGCTGTCGACCGTCAGGACGTAGCGGAACGGGCCCGGCAACCGGCCGGCGACAACCTGCAGGTCCGAGTCATTCGCGCTGTCTGCCAGCACCGCGTTGAGCTGCTCGAGCTTGCCGCGCTTGCGCTCCCACCCCATCCAGACCCCTTCCGCGGCATTCCAGCGGCGGCCGCGGTGGAACAGCAGGAAGTGGTCCCCGGGATAGGTCTTGTTGAGCCGGTCGATGCCCGCGACGGCCCGGACGAGCAGAGCCTCGTCACCCTCGTGGTGCTCTTCGTGGTGGTCGGTCCAGTCGGTCACCAGTGCGGCGTAGACCTCGCCGTCGCGATTGGCCAGATGGTGCTCCTCGAGGGTGTCCACGAGGGTGTCGACGCCCGCCGGGGTGTCCAGGAGAGAGGGGACGGCGATCAGGGTCCTCAGGTTCTGGGGGACACCACCACCGAGCGACAGACTGGGCAGTGGGCGGGCCGGAAAGATCCTCAGGGCGCGACGGTTGTTGATCGCCACGGCGAGCTCGGTCATCGGCAGCCAGGCGGCGAGGGCAACCACCAGCGTCCAGGTCGGCGGCAACCACGACGTCAACGACGGGAGGCGTTCGAACCAGGTCGGGGGTTCTCCGAGCTGGGACACGCCCCACACCACGGATGCCACCGCGATGGACAGCAGTGTCGTGACGAAGAAGTAGGACATGAGGAACCCGCTGATGCCGAGCCCGCGGAGCTGGTCCGCCACCCGGTTCCGGATGCCCGGGCGGTAGGCCAGGGCCTTCTCGACCGTCCGCCGACCGTCGTCGATCAACCAGAAGCCCACATCGACACGGACCGGGTCCCCTGACCTCCGCGCCATGCTGACGGCAGCCCGGGCCACGTCGATCTCGCGCTGGCCCGAACCCCGGGCAAGGTCCTCGATGGCTTCGCGGTAGAGGTTGCGCGTCGCGAAGTCCAGCGCGGGGTAGCCGGGGCTGCCGCGCAGCTCGTGCTCGATCAGGCTCACCCCCTCGAACCACGAGCCCCAGTCGACGTCACCCATCAGTCGCAGGCTGGTGAAGATGTTGCGCATCGTGACGCTCGAGGCTGCTTGCGCCTGGTGCTCCTCATGCGCGACCGAGTCCGGATCGAGTCCGGCCGCCACGATCCGACGTCGGAGCCAGTCGGGGGAGCCCAGGGTCATCGTGCCCGACATCCGGCGAATGAGCTGGACGGCGAACGCGCGGCTGCTGACCTCGACATCGTCGTGTCCCGCAGTCCCGGGACCGGGTGCGATGGCGTCGAGTCCCAGCAGGCGGTCGGCCACCGAGTCCGCCCGGGCTCGCTCCTCGGCCGCGAGGACGAGGACGCGCGAGAGCCGACAGAGGTTCTCCACCAGCAGGAAGCGGAGGGTGATGGCGACCGCCCAGAGCTCGCCGATGGACAGGGCCTTGCGTCGCTCGTACGCGCGGACGAAGTCCGCCACCTGCTTGGGGTCCACCAGGGAGTCGCTGTGGGCGACGTAGGCCCACATCAGGGCGAGGATGCGCGGGTGCCCGGCAAGGAACCCGGATCCCAGCTTCGGGAGCTCGTCGAAGTACGACGGGGGGAGGTCCTGCCTGATCTGTCCCACGTGCCGAGCCACCACGTGCATGTTGTCGACCAGCCACTCGGCCGCCGGGGTGACGGGGCGCCCCTGCTGCACCTCGGCCTCCAGGGTCCGGTGTGCGGCAGATATCGCAGCCGCGTCCTCGCTGAGACGGCGGAGCAGGGGGACGACACGTGGAGGGCGCCGGACGACCACGTGCTCGTCGGCCAGGCTCTTCGCGTGCCGAGCGAACCGCTCCGAGCTGAACAGCTCGGCGCGGATGGGCGCGTCATCCCTCCAGGGCTCGGATCCTCGCCGTCGCGGGGCCTGGAGTGCCCAGGACGATGGCTGCGTCACCGGGCACCCTCCGACCGCTCGGACGTCGGCGGTCGCGGGCGTCCGCGGTCAGTCAAGCACCGACGGGGCCGGGCGGCGCACATCCCTGTGGGCGAACCGTGGGCAGCGCCGCCTCGGTCTGGCGTCCAGGACTACCAGGCCTGGAGGGCCGCCGTACGACGCGAGGCCTCGGCCATCTCGGCGGCCTTGAGCGACGCCTCGTCGAGGCGGCCGTGCTCCTCCCACCACTGCTGACCGGCCTCGGGCAGCGTGTGGATCGGGTCGTAGTACTCGTAGTAGCGCGACAGGGCCTCGACGTCGTCGGCCTCGATGGACGTGCGGTAGTTCTTCGTCCAGTAGGAGATGCCGTGCTCGGTGTCGTAGTCGGCGTTCTGGTGCACCCAGCGCTTGCCGACGAACGGCACGTCGCAGACGATGCGCGGCGTCGCGAAGCCCGGCAGGTAGCCCATGATGTGGTGCTGCAGGCGCTGCGCGTCGTCGAGCGAGACGCGCCAGTGCTCCGAGAACGGGATCATGTCGCACATGTAGAAGTAGTAGGGCATGATCTGCGCGCCGTCGAGCAGGCTGAAGCACAGGTCGAGCAGGGCGTGGGGGTCGGCGTTGACGCCGTTGAGCAGCACGCCCTGGTTGCGTACGTCGCGCAGGCCGGCGTCGAGCATCGCCCGCGTGGCCTCGGCGACCATCGGCGTGACGGAGTTCGCGTGGTTGGCGTGGGTGTGCATCGCGAGCGAGACGCCGCGCGACCGGGCGAGCTGGGCCACCCGGCCGACGCCGTCGACGACGTCGGGCTGCAGCCAGTGCTGGGGGAGGCCGATCAGCGCCTTGGTGGCGAGCCGGATGTCGCGGATGTTCTCGATCGTCGAGGACCTCGGTGAGGAAGGCCTCGAGGCGCGGCCACGGCATGTTGGCCACGTCGCCACCGGAGACGACCACGTCGCGCACCGACGGCGTACGACGCAGGTAGTCCATCATGTCGCCGAGCCGGTCGTTGGGCTTGCCGGCGAACTTCAGCTTCTCGATGACGGGCGTCGAGTTGCCGACCAGGTCCATGCGGGTGCAGTGGCCGCAGTACTGCGGGCACGTCGGCAGGAGCTCGGCCAGCACCTTGGTGGGGTAGCGGTGGGTCAGGCCCTCGGTCGCCCACATGTCGTGCTCGTGGAGCGAGTCACGCGCCGCGTGCGGGTGGGAGGGCCAGTCGGTGCGACGGTCGCTGAAGACCGGGAGCATGTAGTGGCGGATCGGGTCGGCGTAGAACTGCTCGGTCATCGACCCGGCGCCCGACGGCTCGAAGGTCGGGACCATCGTGTTCATCATCTGCGGCGGCACCAGCATCGACATGGTGGCCCGCTCGGCCTGGTCACGCTCGAGGTCGGCGTAGAACCGGTCGTCGAGGAGGTCGCCCATCAGCTCGCGCAGCTGCTTGACGTTCTTGATGCAGTGGGCGCGCTGCCACTGCACCGAGGCCCAGTCCGCCGCGGTCACGCCGACCCATCCCGGGAACCGGGTCCAGTCGGGCTCGACGAGCTCGACCCGTCGGTAGGGGTAGGGCTGTCCGGTGGCGAGGCCGACGGCGGTCTCGATGCTCATGGTTCTCCTCGGGAGTGCTGCGCCGGTCAGGCGGGTGTGCGGCGCGCCGGTTGTGTGTGCGCCGACACATCTGGAAGAGTACGCGGAGAACCTGCGGCCAGTCCAATGCCACGCCGCAAGATTTCCCGGCACTGTGGCGCTTGACGAGAAGGACCACCTGTAATGAACGCCTCGACGGACATCCGGACCGGTGACCCCACCGGTCTGCACCGGGTGCTGGACGACGGGACGGTCCTTCCCCAGGCCGCCCAGCGCCTCGACACGCGCGCCGAGCTCTGGCCCGACGAGGTGCGCGTCCGGATCGAGCGCCTCAACCTGGACGCCGCGTCGTTCCGCCAGCTCGAGCGCACGCACGGCGAGGACGGCGATGCCGTGCGGGCCGCGGTGCTCGAGATCGTCGCCGCCCGCGGCAAGATGCAGAACCCCGAGACCGGCTCCGGCGGCATGCTCGTCGGCACCGTCGAGGAGGTCGGCCCCGAGTCGCCCCTCGGGCTGCAGGTCGGTGACCGGGTTGCCACCCTCGTGAGCCTGACGCTCACCCCGTTGGTGATCGAGGACGCGCTGGCGCGCTGGGACGGACGCAGCGAGCAGGTCCCGTGCGACGGTTACGCCGTGCTCTTCGGCCGCTCCATCGCCGCCGTCATCCCCGACGACCTCGATCCCGCGCTGTCTCTCAGCGTGATGGACGTGTGCGGTGCGCCCGCCCTGACCGCCCGGGTCGTGGAGGAGTGGTCCCGACTCCGCTCGACCGACACCGACACCGACACGGCCCCGTCGTCGCCGTCATCGGTGGCGCCGGCAAGTCCGGTTCCCTCAGCCTGGCCGCCGCCCGCGCGGCCGGGGCCGGGCGCACGATCGGCGTCGTCCCCCACCAGGGTGAGCACGACCTGCTCGTCGACGCAGGGCTCGCGGACGCGGTCGTCATCTGCGACGCCCGCGACCCGATCGCCCTGCGCGACGCGGTCACCGGCGCCGGAGGACCCGCCGACGTCACGGTCGTCTGCGTCGACGTCCCCGGCTGCGAGGGCGGCGCCATCCTCGCCACGGCCGAGGGCGGCACCGTCATCTTCTTCTCCATGGCCACCAGCTTCAGCGCCGCCGCGCTCGGAGCCGAGGGGCTGGCGGCCGACGTCCGGATGATCGTCGGCAACGGCTACGTCCCCGGCCACGCGGCGTACGCCATGGGGCTGCTCCGCGGCAACGCCGGCGTGCGCGGACTCTTCGAGCGGAGGCTCTGATGGCTCGCACCACCAGCAGGAACGCCAGTCAGCTCGGGATCGACCGCGCCGACGTACGCCGTGCCCGGACGCTCGCGCGCCAGGTCGGCAAGCCGATCGTCGACCTCGCGACCCGCCACACGACCGTGTCCGTCGAGCGCGCCACGCTGCGCCTGGCCGGGCTCGGTGGCGCCGACCCCGACGGCACGCCGTGGGTCAACCGGCTGACCGACGTCGTACGCGCCGACACCGGCCTCGAGCACGGCGTCTGCCTGCCCGTCTGGGACGCCCTGCTGCGCGGCGAGGCCGACGACCTGACCACGCTGGCGCAGAAGGCCGCAGCCGGGTCGGTCACCTTCCGCCTGCCGGAGGGCAAGGACGCCACGCGAGCCGCAGCGGCTTCGCGCAAGGCCGTTGCCGCCGGCATCAAGCAGATCGACCGACAGCGGGCGGCCCGCGAGAAGATGATCGCCAAGGTCGGCGACGCCCCGAGCAAGCCCTGGATCTACCTCATCGTCGCCACCGGCGACATCCACGAGGACATCCCGCAGGCACAGGCGGCCGCTCGCGAGGGCGCCGACGTCATCGCGGTGATCCGCTCGACCGGCCAGTCGCTGCTCGACTTCGTGCCCGAGGGCGCGACCCGCGAGGGCTTCGCCGGCACCTACGCCACCCAGGAGAACTTCCGCCTGATGCGGGCGGCCCTCGACGAGACGTCGCAGGGAGCTCGGCCGCTACGTCCGGCTGACCAACTACGCCTCCGGTCTGTGCATGCCCGAGATCGCCGCGCTCGCGGGCCTCGAGCGCCTCGACATGATGCTGAACGACTCGATGTACGGCATCCTCTTCCGCGACATCAACCCGATCCGCACCTTCGTCGACCAGCGCTTCAGCCGCCAGGTCCACGCCCGTGCCGGGATCATCATCAACACCGGCGAGGACAACTACCTCACCACCGCCGACGCGATCGAGGCTGCGCACACGGTCACCACCAGCCAGCTGCTCAACGAGTACTTCGCCAAGGAGGCCGGTCTCGAGGACTGGCAGCTCGGCCTGGGCCACGCGTTCGAGATCGACCCCGAGGTGCCGGACTCGTTCCGGCTCGAGCTCGCCCACGCCATGCTCGCCCGGGAGCTGTTCCCCGACGCCCCGCTGAAGTGGATGCCCCCGACGCGCCACATGACCGGCGACATCTTCAAGGGCTACCTCCTCGACGGGTTCTTCAACCTCGTCGGGGCGCTCACCGGGCAGGGCATCCTGCTGGTCGGGATGATGACCGAGGCCGTCGTGACGCCGTGGATCTCCGACCGCGACCTGGCGCTGCAGAACGTCCGCTACGTCATGAACGCCGCGGGCAAGCTGCACGAGGACTTCCGACCGGCTCCCGACGGGTTCATCGCCAACCGGGCCCGCGAGGTGCTGGGCGAGGCGGTCGGCCTGCTCGAGGAGATCAAGGCGCGACCGGAGCGTGCCGGGGCAGCCGCCGCTGCTGTCGGCGATCGCCGACGGCACGTTCGGCCTGATGAAGCGGCCCGCCCACAAGGGCCGCGGCCTCGACGGCGTGGCACGCAAGGCCGCCGACTACTACAACCCCGCGAGCGACATCCTGGAGGGGCGATAGCGAGTGCCGAGCGAGTCATTCAACACGGCCCATCGTGCCTCGTGCGCGCACGGAGCGAAGCGAGTACGCGCATGAGCCTGATCGCCCCTACGGCGACACCACCGGCGACGGCATGGTGCAGCTGTCCTTCACCCTCCCCATCGAGCACTCCAAGGTGGCCGAGGGTGCCGCGGTGCAGCTCGCCAACAAGATGGGCATGGATCCCGCGCTGGTCGTGCACGCCAAGCCGATGGGGGAGGGCTTCACCTTCTTCGTCGTCTACGGGCGGGTCAACCACCTCGTCGACCCCAGCACCGTCGAGGTCGTCGAGCGGGACTACCCGCTCCTCACGCCCAAGGAGGCCAACGCCGCGATCAAGCGATCGCTGCGCCGGCGCCTGGTCGTGGTCGGCGGCTGCATCGGCACCGATGCGCACACCGTCGGCATCGACGCGATCCTCAACATCAAGGGCTTCGCGGGCGAGAAGGGCCTGGAGTACTACCGCGAGCTCAAGGTCGTGAACCTCGGTGCCCAGGTCTCGGTGCCCCAGCTCGTCGAGGCCGCGCGCGAGGAGAAGGCCGACGCCGTGCTGGTCTCCCAGGTCGTCACCCAGCGCGACGCCCACCTGCTCAACACCCGCGAGATGTCGGCCGCCTTCCGCGAGGCCTACCCCGCCGCCACGCGACCGCTGCTCGTCGTCGGCGGTCCCCGCTTCGACGAGACGATGTCGAGGGAGCTCGGGGTCGACCGCGTGTTCACCCGCGGCACGACGCCGGGCGAGGTCGCGTCGTTCATCGTGCACCGGCTCACCTCACCACGTACCCCCACCACCAGGAGAAGGTGTCATGAGCGAGAGCACCCGCGTCGGCACGGTCGTCACCCACCGGCGGTACGTCCCCTACTCGCACGCCCACTACGCCGGCAACCTCGTCGACGGCGCCTACAGCCTCGGCCTCTTCGGCGACGTCGCGACGGAGATGTGCATCGTCCTCGACGGCGACGAGGGACTGTTCGCGTCCTACTCCGACGTCCAGTTCCGCGCGCCCGTGCGGGCCGGCGACGTCCTCGAGATCACCGCCACCCTGGTCCGCGAGGGCACGCGCAGCCGGGTCATGGACTTCGCCGTCCACGTCGTCGGGCGGGGTGCGCCGACCGAGGCCGCACCCGGCGCAGCGGACGTCCTGGACCCGCCGGTGGTGGCGACGACGGCGACGGGAACGGTCGTCGTGCCCCCGCGCGCGGGCTAGCTCCGGCGTGTCCAACACGACACGCCGTACCTCGTCGAG
Source organism: uncultured Actinomycetota bacterium (assembly GCA_963778975.1). Classification (GTDB taxonomy): domain Bacteria; phylum Actinomycetota; class Actinomycetes; order Propionibacteriales; family Nocardioidaceae; genus Nocardioides. The sequence continues at coordinate 68,822 of CAVZWM010000032.1, read as the reverse complement.
ATTTTTACCTCGCACTTTCGCGGCGGCAGCAGGGCGCCTGACCTGCGAATTCGCGCATTTGTGCAGGTCAGCGACGTGTTGACACCGATCCGTCGTGGAGGAGAGGGTTCCGGGGTCCGCCTGTGCAGCCCGCGGGTGGCGCGATCGACATCCGGGAGTCCGTCGTGGGGTACGTGAAGCCAGCGATGCCCCGCGCCGTGGTCCCCGTCGACTCCGCCCCGCGGTGGCTGGATGCGGGAGGAGCAGCAAGGCCTTAGACAACTTCGCGTGACCGTCAGCCAGTTGGTCGCGCGTTGGTCCGAAGCCTGGCTGTTCCTCCCGCACCGCTGCAGGCGTGCAGGGGTCGGTTACCGTCTCACCCGTGCTGGTCCGCTGCTTCGCCGCCCTCGTCGGCGGCCTGTCCCTCGCGGCGGCCTTCGAACCGGTCGGCCTGTCCTGGCTGATGCCACCGGCGATCGCGGTGCTGATGCTCTGCGTGCACGGCCTGCGGGCCTCGCGCGCCTGGCTGCCGACCCTCGTCTTCGGCATCGCCTTCTCCTTCACGGTCATGGGCTGGATGCGGTCCGTCGGCACCGACGCCTGGCTGGCGATGTGCGCCCTGGAGGCGGCGTTCTTCGTCCCGCTCGGCCTGGGCCTCGCGCTGTCCATGCGGCACCGTTGGTGGCCGCTCTGGTCAGCGCTGTGGTGGGTCGGCATCGAGACGTGGCGCAGCGGCTGGCCGTTCTCGGGCATGCCGTTCGGCCGCCTCGCCTACGCGACCGCCGACACGCCCTGGGCGGAGGCGCTGCCCTGGATCGGGATGACCGGCGTCAGCCTGCTGGTCGCCCTGACCGGTACGACGCTCGCCTGGCTGGTGCTCGAGGGCCGGTCGCACCGCCGCAGCGCCGTGCTGGCCGTGGCCGGCCTGGCTGTCGCGACCCTGCTGCCCGTGGTGGTGAGTCCCGACCTCGACACGGTGGGTGAGACGACGGTCGCGGCCGTGCAGGGGGACGTCCCCGGGACGGGGATCGACCTGCCCGCTGTGCACCGCGAGGTCACCGCCAACCACGTCGCCGCCACCCGGCAGCTCGCCGAGGACGTCGCCGCTGGGGAGGTGCCGTCGCCCGACTTCGTCGTGTGGCCCGAGAACTCGACCGCAGTCGACCCGTTCCTCGACTCCGAGATCAACGCCGGGATCGTGTCGGCCTCCGACGCGATCGACGTACCGATCCTGCTGGGCGTCATGGCCGACGACCCACTCGACGACACCCAGGTGCTCAACCAGGGCATCGTCTACCACCCCGGCGTCGGGGGAGGGGACCGCTACACCAAGCGGCACCCGGTGCCGTACGGCGAGTACATCCCGTTCCGGGGCAGCATCATCCCCGTCCGACTACGGCCAGCTGCGGATGATCCCGCGCGACATGGTGCGCGGCACCAGCCTCGAGCCGCTGCGGGTGGACGACGTGCTGGTGGCCGACGCGATCTGCTTCGACGTGGCCTACGACGAGGGCATCGGTGGCCAGGTGGCGCGCGGCGCCCAGCTGGTGGTCGTGCAGACCAGCAACGCGATGTTCAGCGAGACGGCCCAGCTGGACCAGCAGTTCGAGATCAGCCGGCTGCGGGCCCTGGAGACCGGCCGCTGGGTGGTCGTCGCCGCGGTCAACGGCATCTCCGGTGTCGTACGTCCCGACGGCAGCGTCGTGGCCTCCGCCGGGGCACAGACGTCCGCCGTGCTCGTCGAGACCGTCGGCCTGGGATCGACCATCACCCCTGCGGTGCGTATCGGGGTGTGGCCCGCACGGTTGATCCTGATCTTCCTGGTAGTCCATGCGGTGGTCGGCCTCGTCACCTATCGTCGGCGCCGACGCGACGACCGTCCGTCCACCCAGTCCCCTGAACCCGATCGAGGTAGCACCGCGTGAGTGTCGAAGGCCTCGGCCGTTGCGTGATGGTCGTCCCGACCTACAACGAGTCCGAGAACATCGAGTGGATCGTGGGACGCCTCCGCGTGGCCCAGCCGGGCGTCGACGTCATGATCGTGGACGACAACAGCCCCGACGGCACCGGTGACATCGCCGACCAGCTGGCGGCGGCCGACGGGGCCGTCACGGTGGTGCACCGCACCGAGAAGGCCGGTCTGGGCGCGGCCTACCTCAACGGCTTCGACGTCGCGCTGGACGCCGGCTACGACGTGATCGGCGAGATGGACGCGGACGGCTCCCACCAGCCCGAGCAGCTCCACCGCCTGCTGGAGGCCCTGCACGGTGCCGACCTCGTCATCGGCTCGCGCTACGTCCCCGGCGGATCCGTCGTCAACTGGCCCGTCCAGCGTCTGCTGCTCTCGCGGGGCGGCAACCTCTACGTACGCCTGCTGCTGGGCATCAAGGTCAAGGATGCGACCGCGGGGTTCCGGTTGTTCCGGCGCGCGACCCTGGAGCGGATCGACCTGCCCAGCGTCCGCTCGACCGGCTACGTCTTCCAGACCGACCTGGCCTTCCGCACCGTGTCGCGGGGCATGAGGGTCGTGGAGGTGCCGATCGAGTTCATCGAGCGGGTGCGCGGTGACTCCAAGATGAGCGGCTCGGTCGCGAGCGAGTCCCTCAAGCTGATCACCCGTTGGGGCCTTTCCGAACGGCTCGCCCAGGCCCGTCGTCGTAGGGTTGGTCCGTGATCCATCCCGAGGCTCCCCGCCGCCGTCGCGGCTGGGTCAAGTGGGCCCTCGTCGCGGCCTTCGTCGTCGTGCCGCTGGTCGAGATCTGGACCATCCTGCAGGTCGGCAAGGTGATCGGCCCGTGGTGGACCATCGCCCTGCTCGTCCTCGACAGCATCATCGGCAGCTGGCTCATCCGTCGCGAGGGCGGACGCGCCGTGGGCAGCGCTGCGCGAGGCCATCAACGGCGGACGGATGCCGGCCCGCGAGCTCGCCGACGCGGCCCTCATCCTCGTCGGCGGCACCCTGATGCTCAGCCCCGGCTTCGTCACCGACGCGTTCGGCATCCTGCTGATCCTGCCGGTCACCCGGCCGATCGCGCGCCGGATGCTCACGACCGTCGTCGAGAAGCGGCTGCTGGCCATGCCCGCAGGTGGCTGGCCCCCCGGAAATGACCGACGCCCCGGACCTCCGGCGGGTGGGCCGGTGGTCCAGGGCGACGTGGTCGACCCGTAGGTCGAGGGCTGCCTCGGGGAACTAGGAGACGCGCTTCTTCCGGTTGGCCCGGTGCAGGTGCGCCGGACCGATCGCGCCGCCGCGGAGCAGCTCGAGACGCTCCTTGAGGATGTCCTCGAGCTCCTTCTCCGAACGCCGCTCCAGGAGCATGTCCCAGTGGGTGCGCGCGGGCTTCTCGACCTTCGCCTCGGGGAGGATCCCCGCCGTGCTCAGACCCTCGGCCCCACACCGAGGACACTCCCAGACCGCCGGGATGTCGGCCTCGACCGACATGGTGATCTCGAAGTCGTGCCCTTGCTTGCATCGGTATCCGACCTGCTGACGAGCGGCGAACTCGATGCCGCGCTCGTCCTCAAAACTTTGGCCGCCGAGCCTCGCGCCACGCAGTGTGCGCTCCGCCACCGTGCCCACCTCCAGATAGGTTGCTGACCCTGTTATGCAGGGGTATGGGTGAGACGGTCCGGACCGGGATCCGTGACGCCGCTCGTGGCGACGCGTCGTCCCGCCTCGTGTAATCCTCAACCGTAGCGGGGGACCCCGAATTCCGGGGATTCTCAGTGATGAGAGCCACGCCTGAGCGTGGGTGACTTCACCCCTAGAGGTGCTCGAGCGCCGGTCAGATGACGGCCGGCACGTCGTTGCCGGCCTCGCGGATGCCGCGCTCGGTGTCGACGCGCGTCAGCAGCAGGCCACCGATCACGAAGAAGGCGATGAGGGCGAAGATCGCCGGTCGGTAGGAGTCGGTGATCGCCAGGACGATGCCGAACGTGGCGGTCCCGAACCAGGACGTGCCGCGGTCCATGGCGTGGTAGAAGCTGAAGTACTCGGCCTCCTTGCCGCGGGGGATCAGGAGGGAGAAGTACGACCGCGCCAGCGCCTGGGTGCCGCCGAGGACGAGGCCGATCGCGGCGCCGAGGATCAGGAAGAAGGGCACGTTCGCCCGCAGGGAGGAACAGCGCGATCGTCACGATGGCGCACCAGATACCGAGCCCGACCAGGATCGTGTGCTTGGCCCCCCAGCGTCCGGCGAGCCGCCCGAAGAGCAGGGCCCCACCGAAGGCGACGAACTGCACCATCAGGATCGTGGCGATCAGGATGGTCTGCGAGTGGCCGAGCTCCTCGGACCCGAAGACCGACGCGGAGGCGATGACGGTCTGGATGCCGTCGTTGAAGAACAGGTAGGCGACCAGGAAGGTCAGGGCCATGGGGTAGTTGCGCATGTCGCGCAACGTCGCGGCCAGCTGGCCGAAGCTGCGCCGCAGAGCGTTGCCCTCCACCTCCTCCACGTCGACGGGCGGGTGGTCGTTGAGACGGAGGAACGGGATGAACGTGAAGCCGGCCCACCACGCCGCCGCCGACAGCATGCACAGGCGGGCGGCCAGGCCCTCGCTGAGCCCGAGGGCGTCGTGGCCGAGGTAGACGGCCAGGTTGAGGACCAGGAGCAGCCCGCCACCCAGGTAGCCGAAGGCCCACCCGCGCGACGAGACCCGGTCCCGCTCGTTCTCGTCCGAGATGAGCGGCAGGATCGAGTCGTTGACGACGCCGGCCGCGCCGAAGAACAGGTTGCCGAAGACGATGCCGACCGCGGCCAGCTGCCAGTTGTCGCCCGTGGCGAAGAAGATCAGGGCGGCGAAGGACGAGCCGATCCACGCCAGGGTCGCCAGCAGGCGCTTCTTGTTCGCCACCCGGTCCGCGTAGGCGCCCAGGGGCGGCAGGATGACCGCCGAGAGGATCGTCGAGACCGTGATGAGCCAGAAGAACAGCGAGTCCGGCGGCAGGGAGAAGGAGCCGACGTCGAACCGGCCCTCCTCACCTCCGACCGCGTTCTCGGCCAGGTTGATGAAGTAGGGGCCGAAGAAGACCGTGCCGATGGTCGTCGTGTACGCGCTGTTGGCCCAGTCGTACCAGTACCAGGCCTTCTGCTCCTCGGCCCGTACGAGTGGCGTGAGGTTGGCGATCCCGCCGTTTGCCTGACTCATGAGTCACCTTCCGGGCCGTTCCACTGTCCGCGAACGCGGAGCACGTCCCTGAGTATGTCCGTGCGATCGGTCATGATGCCGTCAACGCCACGGTCGAGGAGGGTGTTCATCTCGATCGGGTCGTCGATCGTCCAGACGTGCACCTGCAGCCCGGCGGCGTGCGCGCGGCGTACGAGCCGGCGCGAGGCCACGGTCAGGGGGCCGCGGCGGTGGGGGATCTGCAGCGCCAGGGGCCGGCCCCGCGTGAGCAGCCGGGCCAGCCGGGCGCTGGGGGAGAGGACGAAGGCCACCACCTCCAGCGGATGGGCCGACGTGGCGACCCGGCCGTGCGTACGCCGCCGGAACGCGTTGAGCCGGGACCCGGAGAACGACCCGATCAGCACCCGGTCCCACGCCCGGCGCTCCTCGATGAAGTCGACGAGCGACTCGACGGCTCCCTCGGACTTCAGGTCGATGTTGAAGCGGGCGTCGGGAAAGGCGTCGAAGCAGCTCGGCCAGGGTCGGCACCGGCTCCTTGCCGGCGATCAGCGCGTGCTGCACCTCGGCGTACGTCGACTCCGCGATGCTGCCGGTCCGGTCGGTCACCCGGTCCAGGACGGTGTCGTGGAAGGCGAGCAGGACCCCGTCGCTGGTGACGTGCACGTCCGTCTCGAGGTAGGTGTAGCCGAGATCGACGGCGTGCCGGAAGGCGGCCACGGTGTTCTCGAGGCCCTCGATCTCCGGGTGGTAGGCGCCGCCACGATGGGCGAAGGCCAGCGGGCGAGGCGTGTCGAGATAGCGCGGTGTCTGGGGGCGCGGCGAGGTCACGCGAGAAGTATGGCCATCAGGAGTACCGTCGGTGCATGGAGAGCATGACGTGTCCTCGATGCGACGCCGAGATGACCGAACGAGTCCTCGGCCTGGCGACGGTGAGCCAGTGCCCCGACGGGCACGGAGTCTTCCTCTCGCGCGCCGACCTCGGGACGCTGATCGAGTCGGAGAGCGACTGGCACCGCAACGCCGGGCAGCACACCGCCCCGCTGCCGCGGATCACCGCGGACATGACGGCGCCGCCCGCCCCGGCCCATCACTCGCGTGCGTGGGTGGAGACCCTCTTCAACTGAGGCGGACCGCCGGGTGTGAGGCCGCGCCCGTGGGGGTCGTGCGTGCTGTCAAAGTCCCCGGGTACCCGGGAAACTTGCGGTTCCAGTGCGAAACTTCGCGGGTGAAGCTCCAGTTTCCCCGGGTACCCGGGGATCCCGACATGGAGCAACGCAGCGGTGCGCGACCTAGATGTCCCGGAAGGTCTCGATGTTGGCGCCGAGCTGGTTGAGGCGCTCGGCGAGGTCCTCGTAGCCGCGGTGGATGACGTAGGTCGACCGGAGCACCGAGCTGCCCTTCGAGGCCAGCATGCAGATGAGGATCACGACCGCCGGGCGCAGCGCCGGCGGGCACACGATCTCGGCGCCCGACCAGTGGGTGGGGCCGTCGACGAGCACGCGGTGCGGGTCGAGCAGCTTGACCTGCGCGCCCAGCTTGTTGAGCTCGGTGAAGTAGATCGCGCGGTTCTCGTAGACCCAGTCGTGCAGCAGGGTCTGGCCCTCGGCGACGGCGGCGATGGCCGCGAAGAACGGCAGGTTGTCGATGTTGAGACCGGGGAACGGCATCGGGTGGATCTTGTCGAGCGGCGCGCGCAGCGGAGCTCGGGTGCGTGGTGATGTCGACCAGGCGGGTCCGGCCGTTGGCGGCGACGTACTCCTCCGAGCTGGTGTAGACGAAGCCCATCTCCTCGAGGATGGCGAGCTCGAGCTCGAGGAACTCGATCGGCGCCCGCCGGATGGTGATGGAGGACTTGGTGACGATCGCGGCGGTCAGCAGTGACATCGCCTCGATCGGGTCCTCGGAGGGGGAGTAGTCGACGTCGACGTCGATGGCCGTCCTGCCCGTGACCGTCAGGGTGGTGGTGCCGATGCCCTCGACCGTGACGCCGAGCTTCTGGAGGTAGAAGCAGAGGTCCTGGACCATGTAGTTGGACGAGGCGTTGCGGATCACCGTGGTGGCGGGGCGCAGGGCGGCCGCCATGAGCGCGTTCTCGGTGACGGAGTCGCCTCGCTCGGTGAGCACGATCGGCCGCAACGGCTCGATCGTGCGGTTGACCATCGCGTGGTAGCTGCCGTCGGTCGCCTTGACGTCGAGCCCGAAGGGACGCAGCGCCGACATGTGCGGCTCGACGGTGCGCTCGCCGAGGTTGCAGCCGCCGGCGTAGGGCAGGTCGAACTCGTCGTAGCGGTGGAGCAGCGGGCCGAGGAACATGATCACCGAGCGCGTACGCCGTGCTGCCGTCTCGTCGATGGCGGCGAGGTTGAGCTCGGCGGGCGGGATGATCTCGAGGTCGTTCTCGTCGCCGATCCAGCGGGTCGCGACGCCGAGGGAGTTGAGCACCTCGAGCAGCCGGTTGACCTCCTCGATGCGCGCGACCTTGCGCAGCGTCGTACGTCCCTTGTTGAGCAGCGACGCGCACAGCAGGGCGACACCGGCGTTCTTGGACGTCTTGACGTCGATCGATCCCGACAACGTGGTGGGGCCGTCGACGCGCAGGTGCGTCGGTCCGGCGCCGAGGGCGACGATCTCGGAGTCGAGCGCGGCACCGATGCGGGCCAGCATCTCCAGGGAGAGGTTCTGGTGGCCCTTCTCGATCCGGTTGATCGCACTCTGACTGGTGCCGAGCAGCTCGGCGAGCTGGTGCTGGGTGAGGCCCCGGTGCTTGCGGGCGTCGCGGATGAGGTTGCCGATGCGACCCTTGTAGTCAGCCATGCGACCACGGTATCTCAAATATGAGATAGCGCCAGATGGCCACTTCCTAGGGGTGTGCTGCGCCACGCGCGGGGTGATCGCGGTCACCGGGCCGTGGCAGGATCGCAGCCATGCGAGCCACGACGATCCACGCACCCGGCGACATCCGCTTCGAGGAGGTCCCCGACCCGACCATCGAGGAGCCCACCGACGCGATCGTGAAGGTGGTCGCGGGATGCATCTGCGGCTCGGACCTGTGGCCCTACCGCGGCCACAACGACATCGACGCCGGGTCGACGATCGGCCACGAGTGCGTCGGAGTCATCGAGGAGGTCGGCGCGCGACGTCAAGGACTTCGCGGTCGGCGACTTCGTCATCGTGCCGTTCTGCCACTGCGACAACACCTGCGCGCACTGCCGGGCCGGCGTGCAGTCCGTGTGCGACAACCTCGGCTTCACCGCGAGCGGCCAGGGCGAGTACTCCCGGGTGACCCAGGCCGACGGAAGCCTGGTCAAGACCGACGGCCGACCCGACGACTCGCTGATCCCCTCGCTGCTGGCCCTGTCCGACGTGATGGCCACCGGCTGGCACGCGGCCGTCACCGCCGGCGTACGTCCCGGCGGCACCGCCGTCGTGATCGGCGACGGCGCCGTCGGGCTGTGCGGTGTGCTGGCCGCCTCCCAGATGGGTGCCGAGCGGGTGATCGCCATGTCGCGCCACGAGTCGCGCCAGGAGATCGCGCGGGCCTTCGGGGCCACCGACATCGTCGCCGAGCGCGGCAAGGAGGGCGGGGCACGCATCGCCGAGCTCACCGCAGGCATCGGCGCGGATGCCGTGCTCGAGTGCGTGGGCACCGACGAGTCGATGAAGACGGCCTTCGCCGTGGCGCGGCCGGGGTCGATGGTCGGGTTCGTCGGGCGTCCCGCACGGCGTCGAGCTGCCGGTGCGTCGGATGTTCCAGAAGAACGTCGGGCTGGCCGGGGGCATGGCGCCCGTACGCCGCTACCTCCCCGACCTCCTGGAGCGCGTGCTGTCGGGCTCGATCAACCCCGGCCTGGTGTTCGACCTGACCCTGCCGATGGACCAGTCGGCCGAGGGCTACCGGGCCATGGACGAGCGCCGCGCGACCAAGGTGCTGCTGCAGCCGTGACGACCGACAGCCGCCTGCTCGTCGGGCCTGCTCCTGCGCTACGTCGACGACACGTCAGCGGCGGTGTGGGTCGAGACCCGCGAGGCCGCGACCGTGCACGGTGGAGCGCGCGGGCGCCTCGGCGCAGGCGCGCACCTTTGCCGTCCACGGGCACCACTACGCCCTGGTCGAGCTCGGCGACCTCGAGGCCGGCACGTCCGAGCCCTACACCGTCGCCATCGACGGAGCCACCGGTCTGGCCCGAGCCCGACTCGCCCTTCCCGGCGCCCGTCATCGCGACCCTCGAGCCGGGTCGACCGCTGCGGATGGGGTTCGGCTCCTGCCGCACGTCGGTGTCGCCACGACGAGTCGGGCAACCGGCACGCACGGCGTCGACGCGTTGCGCGCCTGGGCGCTGCGGATGGCCGACCAGGTCGAGGCGGCCGTGCCGGACGACCCCGACCTGGCCCCGGGCCTGCCCGACCTGGTGCTCTTCCTCGGCGACCAGGTCTACGCCGACGAGACGACCGAGGAGATGCAGGCCTTCATCGAGTCGCGCCGCGACATCGAGCAGGCGCCCTGGACCGAGCTCCAGGACTACCAGGAGTACGCCCACCTCTACTCGCCTCGCCTGGGCCGACCCGGCCAACCGATGGGTGCTCTCGACGGTGCCGACGTCGATGATCTTCGACGACCACGACATCCGCGACGACTGGAACACCTCGATGGACTGGCGCCGCGAGATGGAGGCCACGTCGTGGTGGCACGGCCGCATCGTCGCCGGGCTGGCGTCGTACTGGGTCTACCAGCACCTGGGCAACCTCTCGCCGGCCGAGCGCGAGCGGGACGAGATCTGGGGCGTCATCCGCGCCCACGCGGGCGACGACGAGTTCGACCTCGGCGTGGTGCTCGACGCCTTCGCCGAGCGGGTCGACCAGCACCCGACCACCTATCGCTGGAGCTATGTCCGCGAGTTCGACCACCAGGCCCGCCTGGTGGTCGTCGACTCCCGGGCGGCCCGGCAGCTGGACCCCGAGTCGCGTGCCCTGCTCGACCCCGACGAGGCCGCCTGGCTGGACGAGCAGCTGCGCGGCGACGTCGACCACCTGCTCGTCGGGACCTCGCTGCCCTTCATGCTCGCCAGCGGGCTCCACCACCTCGAGGCCTTCAGCGAGGCACTGGCGCAGGGTGCCTGGGGCGATCGTGGCGGTCGGTGGGGGGAGCGGCTGCGTCAGGTCGTCGACCTCGAGCACTGGGGAGCCTTCCAGGACCAGCTTCCAGAGCGTCGCCGGGCAGGCGATGGAGGTGGCGTGCCGGCAAGCGCGGCCGGGCGCCGTCGACGGTGACGTTCCTCTCCGGCGACGTCCACCACAGCTATGTCAGTGAGGCCCGACCCGCCGACCGGCACCAGGCGCTGCGCTCCACGATGCTCCAGGCGGTCTGCTCACCGATCCGCAACCCGCTCTCGCGCAACATGCGGTTCGCCACGGCTGTGCTGTCCTACGGGGTCGCCGGACCGATCGGGCGCCTCGCGTCCAGGTCGGCCCGGGTGCCCGACGCGCCGTTGACCTGGCGCTACGCCGAGGGCCCGTGGTTCGACAACAACCTCGCCTTCCTCCAGCTGGCCGGGCAGAGCCTGAAGATGTGGTGGGTCACCGGCGAGGTGATCGACGACCACGAGCGGCCGCGGCTGGCCAAGGTGGCCAGCTACGAGCTCGACGAGCAGGGCCGCCCGCCCGCTCCGGACCGCGTCGTCGACAGGTTCGGCCGAGGCCTCCGGAGACGCGTGCGCGACAAGGTGAAGGAGAAGGTCAAACAGCGCTGAGCACGCGGTCGCGGCCGTGGATGCACGCGCAGGTGTCCGAGCAGGGGAGATAGGTGTGGCGTGCGTGGCCGCACTCCGTGCACGGCAGGTCGTGCGACAGGTGCACCGAGTTCGTCTCGACGGTGTCCCACATGACGGTTCTCCCTGATGTGAATGGCGCGTGCTGGTTCTCTCGAAGGTGCCACGTCGTGACGCCCACGTTGCGGAAACCCGCCGTGGATCGCCCGAATTGCGGACGAAATGACCCGAACGGGTCATGCGCCGGACACCTCAGGTGGTGACCTACGATCGCTGCATGGGCGCTGGGCACGGGCACGGGAGTGGACACGCGGGCACCCGCCACCGCTGGCGCCTCGCCCTGGCGTTCGCCCTGGTGGGCGTCTTCTTCGTCGTCGAGCTGGTCGTCGGCCTCTGGTCGGACTCCCTGGCGCTGCTCTCCGATGCCGGTCACATGGCGGCCGACGTGGTCGCCCTGGGTGCGGCGCTGGCCGCCACCCGCATCGCCACGCGCGCCGACACCACCGGACGCCGCACCTACGGCTCCTACCGCGCCGAGGTCTTCGCCTCGGGCTTCACGGTCCTGCTGATGCTCGGCGCGGCGGCCTACGTCACCCTCGAGGCCGTACGACGGATCGGCTCGGACGTCGAGCCCGACACCGGACCGATGCTGGTCGTCGGCGGCCTCGGCCTGCTGGTCAACCTCGTTGCGCTGGTGCTGCTGCGGGGCGGGGCCGGCGAGAGCCTGGCGGTCAAGGGCGCCTACTGTCGAGGTCATCGCCGACAGCCTCGGCTCGGTGGGCGTGATGGCGGCCGGCGTGCTCGTGCTGACGACGGGTCAGGGCTGGTGGGACACCGCGGTGGCGCTGGCCATCGCCCTCTTCGTCGCCGTTCGCGCCGCGATGCTGGGCCGGGAGGTGCTCGCCGTGCTCGGCCAGCACGCGCCGGCCGGTGTCGACCCGGACGCGGTGGCTGCCGATCTCGAGTCGATGCCGGGCGTGGTCGGCGTCCACGACCTCCACCTCTGGACGCTCACCTCGGGCATGCACGTGGCCACCGCCCACCTGGTCGCCGATCCCGTCGACCGCGACGAGGTGCTGGCCGGCGCCCAGACGTTGCTGCGCGAGCGCCACGGCATCGACCACGCCACCGTCCAGGTCGAGACGGATGCCCGGTCCTGCCAGGAGCTGTCCTGGTAGGCGCACGAGCTGTCGCGCGAGCAGGCCCGGCGGATCGCCGTACGCGCCCAGCTTCTCGATGCCCGGCGGCCGACGGACGTGCTCGCGACGATCCGCCACCTCGGGTTCCTCCAGGTGGACCTGACCACGGTCGTCGCCCAGCACGCCGACCTCGCGCTCTGGACCCGGGTGGGGTCGCCCTACCGGCCGGAGCGGCTCGAGGAGCTCGTCGGAGACGGCGCCGTCGTCGAGCTCCGGGCGATGCTGCGCCCCAGCGAGGACGTCGCGCTGTTCCAGGCAGACATGGACTCGTGGCCGGGGGAGCCGCCGCTGAACGAGTGGCAGCAGGACCTGCGCGACTGGGTCGCGGCCGACGACGGGGCGCGGCGCGAGATCCTCGCCCTCCTGCGCAGCGAGGGGCCGACTGCGGCCCGTGACCTCCCGGACAGCTGCGAGGTGCCGTGGCGCTCGACCGGGTGGACCAACAACAAGAACGTGATGAAGCTGCTCGAGTGCCTGGAGGGCCGGGGCGAGGTGGCGGTCGCGTCGCGCGAGGGCCGCGAGCGCCAGTGGGACCTCGCGGAGCGCATCCATCCGGGTGATCCGCCGGTGCCGGCCGAGGAGGCGCACCGCACGCTGGCCGAACGGCGGCTCCGGGCACTGGGGATCGCCCGCGACCGCGAGCACTCGAGGCGTGGTACGAGCCCTACGACGTGCGCGACGTGGGGGAGCCGGCCCGGGTCGAGGGCCTCCGCGGCACGTGGCGGGTCGACCCCGAGCTGGTGGACGACGACTTCGAGGGCCGGACGGCGATCCTGTCGCCGCTGGACCGGCTGGTCTTCGACCGCAAGCGGATGGAGGACCTCTTCGAGTTCGACTACCAGCTCGAGATGTACAAGCCCGCGGCCACGCGCCGTTGGGGCTACTGGGCGATGCCGGTCCTCCACGGGGACACGCTCGTGGGGAAGGTCGACGCGACGGCCGACCGCGAGGCCGGTGTGCTGGTCGTGGACGCGATCCACGAGGACGGCGACTGGACGCGACGCCTGCGCGCGGCTGTGCAGGACGAGGTCGACGCCCTCGCCGACTGGCTGGGGCTCGAGGCCGTGCGGTCGGCCTGAGCCGGACGCATCAGGACTCCAGCCCGGCCTCGGTCGTCACCCACCTCCACATGCGAGCCACCTCGGCGGCGCTGGGCCGGGTGCCCGCGCGGAAGTGGGTGGGCCGCACCCGCCGGTCGTGCAGCAGCGTCGCCGGTCGGGGGTGGCGGGTGGACCGCGGCGAGCCACACCGTCGTCTCCGCGCCGCCCGCGGCGTCGCGCAGGACCGGCCGGGTGACCCTGCGGAACGTCGGCAGCGACTCCTCCACCCCGGGGGTGTCCGCCCACCCGGGGTGGGTCGCGTAGACGCCGACGCCCTCGCCCCAGCGCTCGCCCATGAGGGGCAGGAGCTCGACCTGGGCGCGCTTGCTGCGGGCGTACGCGGTCGTGGGGGAGTAGTCCCCGGTCGAGGTACTCCGGGTCGTCCGCGCGCAGCTTCTGGGCGTACATCCCGCCCGAGGTCACCATGATGATCCGCGCCCCGTCGGCCAGCGCGGGCCGCAGCAGGTCGGTCATCAGCACGGGTCCGAGGACGTGCACGGCCATGGTGAGCTCGTGGCCCTGGGGAGACTCCGACCGCTCGGGCGGCATCAGAGCCCGCGTTGTGCACGATCGCGTGGATCGGTCCGAGGGCGGCGAGGTCCGTCGCCGCCCGGCGTACGTCGTCGAGGTCGGCGAGGTCGGCCAGCACCGTCTCGATCTCCGCGCCGGGGTGCGCGGCTGCCAGGTCGGCACGGACACCCGCGGCCTTCTCCTCGTTGCGGGCGACCAGCACGAGACGGGCGCCGAGCGCGAGCACTCCGTCTGCCGTGGCGAGACCCAGGCCGGAGGTGGCCCCCGTGACGACCACGGTCTGCCCGCGCAGCGCGTCCGGCGGCGGGTCGGCCGGCCAGGTGGGGAGGTGGCGGCGTACGGCAGGTCCGATCCGGCTGAAACCGAGCGCGATCGACCGGTCCAGCAGGGTGTCGATGCCGTCGGCGGCTGCGTCGGGAAGCCGGGGGAGTGCCACGAGATGCTCCTGTCGTCGGAATTCGTCTCCACCCTAGGGAGCGCCTCCCACTAACCTGTGCGGCATGACTGGCCACCTCGCCGACAGCCACGACCTGATCCGCGTCCACGGGGCACGGGAGAACAACCTCAAGGACGTCAGCCTCGAGCTGCCCAAGCGGCAGCTGACGGTCTTCACCGGCATCTCCGGGTCCGGCAAGAGCTCCCTGGTCTTCGCCACGATCGCCGCGGAGTCGCAGCGGATGATCAACGAGACCTACAGCGCGTTCGTGCAGGGCTTCATGCCCTCGCTCGGGCGCCCCGACGTCGACAGCCTCGAGGGCCTGACCACCGCGATCATCGTCGACCAGGAGCGGATGGGCGCCAACCCGCGCTCGACCGTCGGCACCGCCACCGACGCCAACGCGATGCTGCGGATCCTCTTCAGCCGCCTCGGCAAGCCGTACGTCGGCCCGCCCACGGCGTACTCCTTCAACGTGCCCACCATGAAGGCCAGCGGGGTCGCCGCCACCGAGAAGGGCGGCCGCACCGAGAAGAAGGTGGTCAAGGACGCCATCTACCTCGGCGGCATGTGCCCGCGGTGCGAGGGCATGGGCAACGTCAGCGACATCGACCTGACCGCGCTCTACGACGACTCCAAGAGCCTGAGCGAGGGAGCCCTGACCATCCCGGGCTACTCCATGGACGGGTGGTACGGCCGGCTCTTCGAGGGCGTCGGCCTGCCGATGGACAAGCCGATCGCGTCGTTCACCAAGAAGCAGCTCGACACGATGCTCTACGCCGAGCCGACCAAGATCAAGGTCGAGGGCATCAACCTCACCTTCGACGGCATCATCCCGAAGATCCAGAAGTCGATGCTCTCCAAGGACCCCGAGGCGATGCAGCCGCACGTACGCCGCTTCGTCGAGCGCGCCGTCACCTTCCAGCGCTGCCCCGAGTGCGGCGGCACCCGGCTGACGAAGGAAGCACTGTCGTCGAAGATCAAGGGCAAGAACATCGCCGACCTCTGCGAGATGCAGATCTCCGACCTGGCCGAGTGGGTGCGCGCGCTCGACGAGCCGTCGGTCGCACCGCTGCTCAAGGGGCTGCAGCACCTGCTCGACTCGTTCGACGAGATCGGCCTGGGCTACCTCTCGCTGGACCGGCCCGCCGGCACGCTGTCCGGGGGAGAGGCGCAGCGGACCAAGATGATCCGCCACCTCGGCTCCGTCGCTGACCGACGTCACCTACGTCTTCGACGAGCCGACCATCGGCCTGCACCCGCACGACATCGAGCGGATGAACCAGCTCCTCCTGCAGCTGCGCGACAAGGGCAACACCGTCCTCGTCGTCGAGCACAAGCCGGAGACGATCGCCATCGCCGACCACGTCGTCGACCTCGGTCCCGGCGCGGGTGCGGGAGGCGGCGAGATCTGCTTCGAGGGTGACCTGGCGGGCCTCCGCGGGAGCGGCACGATCACCGGCAAGCACCTCGACGACCGCGCCCAGCTCAAGGACTCGGTGCGCCCGGCGAAGGACCAGCTGTCGGTGAAGGACGCGTCGACCCACAACCTCAAGAAGGTGAGCGTGGACATCCCGCTCGGCGTGCTGTGCGTCGTCACGGGTGTCGCGGGCTCGGGCAAGAGCTCGCTGATCCACGGCTCGGTGGCGCCGCAGGACGGCGTCATCGTCATCGACCAGGGGGCGATCAAGGGGTCGCGACGCAGCAACCCGGCGACGTACACCGGACTGCTGGAGCCGATCCGCAAGGCGTTCGCCAAGGCCAACGGCGTGAAGCCGGCGCTGTTCAGCTCCAACTCCGAGGGCGCCTGCCCGACCTGCAACGGCGCCGGCGTGATCTTCACCGAGCTCGGCGTGATGGCCACCGTGGAGTCGCCCTGCGAGTCGTGCGAGGGCAAGCGGTTCCAGGACGCGGTCCTCGAGTACACCCTGGGCGGCAAGAACATCGCCGAGGTGCTGGCGATGTCGGTGACCGAGGCCGAGGCGTTCTTCTCCGACGGCGACGCCAAGATGCCCGCCGCCCACAAGGTCCTCGAGCGCCTCGCGGACGTGGGCCTGGGCTACCTCACCATCGGCCAGCCCCTCACCACGCTGTCCGGCGGCGAGCGGCAGCGGCTCAAGCTCGCCACCCAGATGGCGGAGAAGGGCGACGTCTACGTCCTCGACGAGCCGACCACCGGTCTCCACCTGGCCGACGTCGAGAACCTGCTCGGGCTGCTCGACCGGCTCGTGGACTCCGGCAAGTCGGTGATCGTGATCGAGCACCACCAGGCGGTGATGGCGCACGCCGACTGGATCATCGACCTGGGTCCGGGTGCCGGTCACGACGGCGGCACCGTCGTCTTCGAGGGCACGCCCGCGGAGCTGGTCTCGGCGAAGAAGAAGACGCTGACCGGCGAGCACCTGGCGGCGTACGTCGGCGCCTGAGCGGTCGGTGGCACCTGCGAGCATGGGGACATGAGTCGCACCGATCTCCGTGAGGCCATCGCCTCGCGCCCCGTCGTCCTGGACGGCGGGCTCGCCACCCTGCTGGAGCAGCACGGTCACGACCTGAGCTCCGACCTGTGGTCGGCACGGCTGCTGCGTCGACGACCCTGGCGCCATCGAGCGGGCGCACCGCGAGTTCTTCGCCGCCGGCGCCGAGGTGGCGACGACCGCGTCCTACCAGGTGTCCTTCGAGGGCTTCGGGGCCGACGGGACCGGACGTGACGAGGTGGAGCGACTGCTCCGGCGCAGCGTCGAGCTCGCCGCCGCCGCCCGCGACGCCGGTGGCTCCGGACGGCGTGGGTCGCCGCGTCGGTGGGGCCGTACGGCGCGGTGCTGGCCGACGGGTCGGAGTACCGCGGCGACTACGACCTCGACGTGGCCGGTCTGCGGGCCTTCCACCGCCCGCGCCTCGAGGTGCTGGCGGCGACCGTGGGGGAGCACGCCGACGTGCTGGCCGTGGAGACGATCCCGTGCCTGGCCGAGGTCGAGGCCGTGCTGGCTGAGCTGGACGGCACCGGGCGTGCCTGCCTGGTTGTCGCTGTCGGCCGCCGGGGGACGTACCCGGGCGGGCGAGCCGCTCGACGAGGCGTTCGCGATGGCCGCCGACGTCGCCGAGATCGTGGCCGTCGGCGTCAACTGCACCACGCCTGCCGACGCGATGTCGGCCGTGCCGCTCGCGGGGGCGCACGGGGCCCAGCGATCGTCTATCCCAACTCCGGGCAGTCGTGGAACGCCGAGGAGCGGACGTGGCAGGGTCGCTCGGCGTTCGATCCCGATGACGTGTCCGCCTGGGTCGCGGCCGGGGCACGGCTGCGTGGGCGGGTGCTGCCGCGTCGGGACCGAGGACATCTCCGCGCTCCGGGACATGGTGACCTCTCACCGCTCGTGAGGACCACGAGCCGCTGCGTGGCGCGGGTCATCGCGACGTAGCGGTCCACGGCGCCCGTGATGCCGGTCGCCGAACGACTCCGGGTCGACCAGGACGACCAGGTCGAACTCCAGTCCCTTGGCGAGCTGCGGCGTCAGCGAGCGCACGCGGTCGCCCCACGCTGGTCGAGGAGGGCGCCCTGGCGCCCGTCACGAGATGCCGCCTCGATGATCACTGCGGTCCCCTCGACGTGCTCGCGTGAGCCAGGCCGCCGATGATCGCCTCCCCTTCGGACAACGGCGCGTGGAGCACGGGGACCCCGCTCTCGCGGATCGACGTCGGCACGTTGGCCTCCGGGCAGGGCTGCCCGGATCACCGGTTCCGCCGCGGCCATCACCTCCGTCGGGGTGCGGTAGTTGATCGAGAGCGGGGCGAGGGTCGCGCCGGTGAGGCCGACCCGGTCCAGGCGTTCGTCCCACGACTCGGTGAACCCGTGGCGGGCCTGGGCACGGTCCCCGACGATGGTGAAGCTGCTCGAGGGGCACCGCCGCCGCAGCATCTGCCACTCCGCATCGGTGAGCTCCTGGGCCTCGTCCACCACGACGTGGGCGAACGGGCCGGCCAGCAGGTCGGGGTCGGCCGTCTCGATGGCCCCGTCGTCGACGAGCGCGGTCCGGAGGTCGTGGTGCACCAGCATCGACACCAGCCCGTCGCCGTACGCATCGGCGTCCGAGTCGCGCGCGGCGAGGAGGTCGTCGACGACCTCGGTCATCCGGTGGCGCTCCCTGGCCTCGGCGGCCTCCGTGCCGGCGTCGTCGCCGTGACGCCTCCGGGTCGCCCAGGCGCAGCCGGGCCGCGTCGAGCAGCGGCAGGTCGGCGTACGGTCCACGCGTCGGGGTCGCGTCGCCGCAGCGTGGTCACCTCGTCCGGGCCCAGCCAGGGCGCGCACATGCGCAGGTAGGCGGGGACCGTCCACAGGTCGCCGACCAGGTCGGTGGCCTCGATCAGCGGCCAGGCGCGGTCGAAGGCCTCGCGCAACCCGCCGTGCGGCCGCAGCACGGTCCTGAAGTCGTCCGGCGAGACGTCCTCGGAGTCGAGCTTGTCGGCCACGATCGTCAGCAGCTCCTGCCACACGTCGTCGCGGGCCAGGTTGTGCGGGGTGCCGGGGTCGCACGAGTCGAACGCCTCCGCCCAGTCGCGCGCCGTGACCAGGACGTCGGCCCACGGTGTCTCGACCTCCAGCGACTCGGTGGGCGGCTCCTCGTACAACCGCACCGCCGGCTCGATCGCGTCCACCATGCCGGGCGTCCGCCTTCAGCGACCGCGACGCGTTCGTCCGTCTCGGTCCCGCGCGAGCCGTCCCTCCGGCACGCAGGTCGCGCAGCGTGCAGGTCTGCACGCCCTCCTCGCCGAGGCTGGGCAGGACGTCGGACACGTAGGCGAGGTAGGGCTCGTGGGGCCCGACGAACAGCACCCCGCCGCGGTGGTGGCCCAGGCGGGGATCGGCGTAGAGCAGGTAGGCCGTCCGGTGCAGCGCCACGACCGTCTTGCCGGTGCCGGGCCCACCGTCCACGACCAGCGCACCGGTCGATCCCGCCCGCACGATCGCGTCCTGGTCGGACTGGATGGTGCCGAGCACGTCCCGCATGCGTGCGGACCTGCTCGTGCCGAGGCTGGCGATGAAGGCGGACTGGTCGTCGAGGGCCGCGTGGTGGGCGAGGCCGTCGGCGGTGAAGACCTCGTCCCAGTAGTCGACGATCCGCCCGCGGGTCCAGCGGTAGCGGCGGCGACTGACCAGGCCCTGCGGGTGGGCGTGGGTGGCCGCGAAGAAGGGTTCGGCCGCGGGGGAGCGCCAGTCGACGAGAAGGCGTCGGCCGTCGGGGTCGCTCAGCCCGAACCGGCCGATGTAGACCGGTTCGTCCTGGTCGGTGTGGACGATGCGTCCCAGGCACAGGTCGAGGTTGAAGCGCCGCAGGGCGCGGAGTCGCGCGGTGAGTCGGTGGACCTCGAGGTCGCGGTCGAGGGCCGCCTGGCCATGGCCCGCGGGCGCCTTCCGGGTCTCGGCGAGCCTCCGCTCGAGCTCCTCGACGGAGTGCTCGAGACTGTCTGCCACGGCCCCGAAGTGGGTGCGGTCGGCGTCGATGAGGTCAGGGTCCAGCTTGTCCGCGAGGGCATCGGGAAGGGCGAAGGGATGGGTGTTCTGCGCTGTCACGGCGAGCAGTGTGCGGCACGCATGGGGCCTTGCGGCAAGCCCCCTGATGGCCTATACCTTGAGAATGGAGGCCTTCCTCCCCGTCGTCGAGGAGGGCCATGTCCGATCGCTTTGCCGTCGAGGCAGTCGCCTCCGTGCCGATCCTCGAGGCCATGGGCATCCGCGTCGTCGAGGCGCGATCCGGCCATGCCGTCGCCGAGCTGCCGCCCGAGCCCAACGTCAACCACTTCGGCGTCACCTATGCGGGGTCGCTCTTCAGCGTCGCCGAGATGCTCGGGGGAGTGCTGAGCCTGGTGTCCTTCGACCTCGACGGGATGGTCCCGGTGGTCAAGGCGTCGAGCATCCGGTTCAGGCGTCCCGCCATCGGTGTCATCCGCGCCGAGGTGTCGCTCTCCGAGGACGAGATCGCCCGGGTCCAGGCTGACGCCCGAGCCACCGGCAAGGGCGAGTTCGAGCTCGAGGCGGTGCTCACCGACAGCACCGGCGAGGTCGTCGCCACGACCGTCGGGACCTACCAGATCCGCAGGTTCTGATGCGTCGCTGCCGTCTCCACGTGATGGGAGCCAGCGGTGCCGGTACGACCACCCTGGCTCGCGCGATGGCCAACCACTGGGCCGTCCCGCACGCGGACGCGGACGACTACTTCTGGGTGCCCAGCGACCCGCCGTACGTCGAGAAGCGAGCGGAGGCAGACCGGGTCGCACTCATGCGCGGCCTCTTCGTCCCCCGCGAGGCCTGGGTGCTGTCCGGCTCGATGATGGGCTGGGGCGAGGAGATCGTGGCGGAATGCGACGCCGTGGTGTTCCTGACCCTCGACCCCGGCGTTCGTCTCGATCGGCTGCGTGCGCGCGAACGGTTCCGCCAGGAGGGACGCGTCGCCGACCCGGCGGCGTGGGACGAGTTCCTCACCTGGGCGAGCGGCTACGACGACCCGTCCTTCACCGGCCGGAGCCTGGCCGCCCATGAGCAGTGGCTGACGGGTGTCGGGAAGCCCGTGCTGAGGCTCGACAGCGCGATCGGTCCCGAGGCACTGCGCGACGCGGTGCTGGCGTGGGACCCGGCCTGACGACTCACGGGCGCTGCATCCACATCTCCGGGTCGCGCAGCGGCACCCAGCCGTACTGCTCGTAGAGCCCGTGCGCGTCACCCGTGCCGAGGAGCGTCCGCGTGAGATCGAGCGGTTCCAGGTCCGCGACCACTCCTGCCACCAGGATCTTGCCGACGCGGCGACCACGGAGCGCCGGATCGACGATGACATCGCACAGCCACGCGAACGTGGCCCCGTCCGTCACGACACGGGCGAACCCCACCTGGGCTCCCGAGCTGGTGTCAAAGACGCCGTAGCACCGTGAGCCGGCGTTGGCGGCGTCCTGGGTCTCGCGGGGTCGACCCAGAGCCCAGTAGGCGTGCTCGGTCAGGGTGCGGTGCACCCAGTCGGCGTCGATGCGGGACGCGTCGGCGGAGAACTCGAGTGGCTCGGTCACGCGTTCGAGTCTGCCGGAACAGCACGGCCGAGCGGGAGCCGCGTCTCGCACGTGGCCATGCCCAGCCAGGTGTGGCGGTTGCCCCACCAGCACCAGCCGACCTTGGGGGCGTCCTTGCGGTCGCGACCGTCGCGCCCGGTCCCGTTGCTGATCCACAGCGCGGGGGTGCGCGCGTCGTACGTGCGGTCGGGCCTGCGCAGCCGGGAACCGATCGTCATGAAGCACTGGTTGCGCTCGAGCACGTCCGGCGCCTGGAGCAACCAGTGCAGACCCTCACCGAGGGTGAGCGGTGAGCGACCGGCGGCGAGGATCTCCGGAAGGCACTCCTCAGGCGTGCGGTTGGCGTACTCGTCCCCGCGGTCGAGACCCTGGACGACGTACGGCGCATCGGGCAGCGGGGACGCGTCGGTGGGCAGGAAGAGGTCCACGTCGGTCATGTCCTCGACCACGAAGCCCGGCCGCTCGCCGCGGCGGAGGAGGGGAGCGAGCGCTGAGGCCGGGGCAGAGGTGACCAGGAGTCCACCCTCGGGACAGGCCGGTCGCGATCCGCCGGAGCTCGTCGGCGGTGACACCCGCGGCAGTGTGCACGCCGAGCTCGATCAGTCGTTCGGCCTGCAGGACAGGGGAGGGGAGCACGTACGGCCTTTCGACGGCGGGAAGGGGCAGGGGATCAACGCGCGGCGGGACGCGAGGGTTCCCTCGAGCCGCTGCTTCAAGGTGAGATGCGGCGCGCCAGCCGTCTCGCCCCGGCCGTCGTGACTATGCTCGGCGCATGCTCATCCTTGGCATCATCTTGTTCGGCATGCTCGTCGGCGCGGGGGCTCAGCTCATCCTCGGACGATCGAAGGGCGGAGTCGACTGGACCATGGCCATCGTGGCCGGACTGGTGGGGTCGTTCATCGGTGGCCTGCTCATCAACCTGCTGTCGGGCAACGGACTCGACCTCGAGCCGAGCGGCATCATCGGGTCCCTGGTCGGGGCCGTCATCGTCACCGCGGTGTGGCAGTGGTCGCGCGGTCGCACGGGTGCGGGTTCCGCCAACAACTGACCCCTTCGTGGCATCGGCTTACTGCCGCCTGTCACTCGACGGCAGATACCAGAGTGGTATCATTGTTGTATGGCGATGACACTGCGACTTTCCGACGAGGAAGCGGCCGCCCTGCGCGCCCAGGCGGAAGCCGAGCGCCGATCCATGCAGGACGTGGCCCGAGCCGCGGTCCGGGAGTACGTCGAGCGCCGCGGTCATGAAGCCGCGGTGCGCGACCTGTCCGAGCAAGCACGAACGAGGTACGCCGACGTGCTGCGTCGACTGGGCGAGTGACCGAGTACCTGACGCTCGAGGACCTTCTGATCCTCGTCGAAGACCTGGATATCGGTCCGTACGTGACCTCGGACTGCTCGACTCGGCTGCCCACAGACCGACGAGCCAGCTGTGGGGCACGGACGCATATCCGTCCCTCGCCGAGCAGATCGCGGCGCATCCGTCACTGATCGAACCCACGCACTGGTCGAAGGCACCCAGCGACGTGGCTGGCGCGCTGGTGGCGTTTCAGCTGACGAACGGCGACGCAGCTTGGTAGTGCCTACCACGACGCCGACTGCGTCACCTCGCGTCGATGGGACGTGTCCACACCTGCATCTGGCGGTCTGGCTCCAGGGATGGAGTCGGAGCCCCCTAGCATTGCGCCGATAACTGACATTATGTCAAATGCTGAGACCCTCCCACGGTGGATCCCTCCTCCCCGACCATCTCAGCGCAGCCACGGCGTTACGACGTTTGCACCGCCTGCTGCAGCCCGTGGTCATCACCGGGCGCTCGCAGTCAGCGACACCCCGACCCGTGGGCTTGACCGAGCACGGGCTGGCGCAACGTCGTCGATTTCAGGGTTGACCGTGGCTTCCGCGCGGGCCTTGGATGAGGTTGGTGAGGACTGCCGGACAGATCGTGACCTGAGGAGTCATCGTGAGCGAACCCACTGCCAGCTCCCCCGACACCCCATCGGATCGGGACGAACCCGATCCGGGTCGCTGGTGGGCGCTGACCGTCCTGGCGGCCGCGCAGCTCATGATCATCCTGGACGCCTCGATCGTGAACATCGCGCTCCCGTCGGCGCAGGCGGACCTGGACATCAGCAACGCCGACCGGCAGTGGATGGTCACCGCCTACACACTGTCCTTCGGCGCGCTGCTGCTGCTGGGTGGCCGGATCGCCGACTACACCGGGCGCAAGCGCACCTTCATCATCGGCCTGCTCGGCTTCGCCGGAGCCTCTGCGATCGGTGGCCTGGCGCCCAACCAGGAGCTGCTGTTCGCCGCCCGCGCACTCCAGGGGGCCTTCGCAGCCCTGATGGCGCCCGCTTCCCTGTCCATCGTGACGGTCACGTTCACCGAGCCGAAGGAGCGCGCCAAGGCGTTCGGGGTGTTCGGAGCGCTCGCCGGCGGCGGCGCCGCCATCGGCCTGATCGTCGGCGGTGTGCTCACGGAGTACGCCTCGTGGCGATGGTGCCTCGGGGTCAACGTGCCGGTGGCACTGATCGTCGCGGCGGCGGCCGTGCCGCTGGTCCGCGAGAGCAAGGCCCACGGCGACACCCGGTACGACGTGCCCGGGGTGCTGCTCGCCACGGCCGGCCTGTTCTCCCTCGTCTACGGCTTCACCGAGGCCGCCCGGGCCAAGAACCCCGACGACCCGAACTCGACCGAGGTGCAGGGCTGGGCCGATCCGAGCACGCTGACCTTCTTGATCGCCGCGGTGGTCCTGCTGGTCGCGTTCGTGCTGTGGGAGCAACGGGCCCGCAACCCGTTGCTGCCGCTGCGCGTCGTCCTGGACCGCAACCGCGGCGGGTCGTTCCTGGTGTTCCTGCTGGTGGGCGCCGGGCTCTTCGCGATGTTCCTGTTCCTCACCTACTACTTCCAGGTCAACCTCGGCTACACCCCGCTCGAGGCCGGCTTCGCGTTCCTGCCGTTCAGCCTCGGCATCATCCTGGCCGCCGGCTTCGTGTCCCACCTGCTCCCCCGCGTCGGCCCGAGGGCGCTGATGGTTCCGGGACTCACGATGGCCGTCATCGGGATGCTGCTGCTGACCCGGATCGACCAGGACTCGTCCTACTGGGCGCTGGTCTTCCCAGCGATGGTGATCATGTCGGTGGGACTGGCCGGCGTGTTCATCCCCGCAGCCAGTACGTCACTCATCGGGGTCGGCAGCCACGACGCGGGCGTCGCCTCCGCCGTGCTCAACACCTCGCAGCAGATCGGCGGCTCCCTCGGCACGGCGCTCCTGAACACGATCTTCGCCGGCGCGGTGACGGCGTACTTCACCGACAACCCTCCGGCCAGCCCCGAGCAGGGGCAGCAGATCCTGCCTCTTGCGTTCATCCACGGCTACCACGTGGCGTTCTACTGGGGCGCCGCCCTCTTCGCGGTCGCCCTGCTCGTGTCGATCATCTTCATCAACGCCCACAAGGAGGACATCCCGTCCGACGCTGCCGTCGGTGCCGACGCTGGGACGTGCCGCTCATCACGCCGATGTCGGGCTCCCGCTGCACCTGACGGCGGGCCTCGCGAGCACCTGCAAGCGCTCGCTGGCGCGGCGTTGGCATCCCCTAGATTGGGCCGCATGCCCGAGATCCCGACGTACGTCCTCAACGACGGCAGCAGCCTGCCCGCCGTCGGCTTCGGCACCTACCCGCTCAAGGGCGAGGACGGCACGGCGGCCATCCTGTCGGCCCTCGAGGCGGGCTACCGGCTGATCGACACCGCGGTGAACTACGAGAACGAGGCGGAGGTCGGCGAGGCCGTACGACGCTCCGGCCTCCCCCGCGACCAGGTGCTCGTCGCCAGCAAGATCCCCGGTCGGCACCACGCCTACGACGACGCGATCGCCTCCGTGCACGGCTCGCTGGACCGCCTCGGCCTCGACCACCTCGACCTCCAGCTCATCCACTGGCCGAACCCGAGTCGCGACCTCTACGTCGAGGCCTGGCGCGCGCTCGTACGGCTCCAGCAGGACGGGCTGGTGCGGTCCATCGGCGTCTCCAACTTCACCGAGGCACACCTCACGCGGATCATCGACGACACCGGGGTCACGCCGGCGGTCAACCAGATCGAGCTGCACCCCCGCTTCCCGCAGGCGCAGCTGCGCGAGGTCCACGAGCGACTCGGCATCCGGACCGAGGCGTGGAGCCCGATGGGCAAGCGGCGGGCGCCGCTGGAGGAAGGCGGCCGTCACCGCTGCCGCCGAGACCCACGACGTGTCCCCCGGCCAGGTCATCCTGCGCTGGCACGTCCAGCTGGGCTCGCTGCCGATCCCCAAGTCGGCGGATCCGCGACGGCAGGCCGCGAATCTCGACATCTTCGGCTTCGAGCTGTCGCAGGAAGAGATGGACGCGATCACGGCGCTCGCCGAGCACGACGGCCGTCTCTTCGGCGGCGACCCCGACACCCATGAGGAGCTCTGATGCTCGAGCGACGCGTCGGGCCGGCGGTGATGCGTGACCTCGAGCCCTGGCACGCCCAGGAGCTCGCCGAGCTCTTCCAGCGTGAGGACCACGACCTCTACGAGTGGCTGGCCTGGGAGCACTTCGAGGCCGCCGACTCCGCCAAGGGATTCCTGGAGGGGTTCGCCAAGGGTCGCGGGGAAGGCACCCGGCGCCTCTTCGGCCTGTGGCTCGACCGCACGCTGGTCGGGGGCACCCTCTACCCCACCATCAACATGCGCAGCGGCATCGCCGAGATCGGGGTCTTCCTGGCCGCCCCGGCACGCGGGCGGGGCATCGTCACCGAGGCGGTGAGGTCGATGGTCGACCACGCCTTCGACGACCTCGGCATGCGTCGTGTCGAGTGGCGCTGCTCCCCCGCCAACCTGCCCAGCCGGGCGATTCCGCAGAAGCTCGGGTTCACCCTGGAGGGGACCCTGCGCCAGGTCTTCCAGGTCCGCGAGAACTACCTCGACCTGGAGGTCTGGGCCGTCCTGCGCGACGAGTGGCGGGCCTGAGGAGACGGCCGCCGAGTCGGCGTACGGGGTGGCGCTGGTTACGATCGGCGCCATGCTGAAGCGATCCGCGGCCATCGTCGCCTGCCTGTCCGTCCTGTTCCTCGCCGGATGCGGGTCGGAGAACGACGACCCCGCCGACACGGCGTCCGACTCCACGAGCGAGTCCAGCGAGGAGTCCGCCCCGGAAGCCAGCGGCAAGACAGCGTCGTGCGACTTCCCCGCGGACGGCCGGGAAGCGGCCAAGAAGGTCGACCCCCCGGAGGCGGAGGTGCCGGCCGAAGGCACGGTCACGGCCACCGTCGCCACGAACCAGGGCGACATCGGTCTGACCATGGATGCCGGTGCCACGCCGTGCACCGTCGCCTCGTTCGTGTCGCTGGCCGAGCAGGGCTTCTACGACGACACCCCGTGCCCGCGGATCGGCGACCAGGAGGGCTTCGGCATCCTGCAGTGCGGCGACCCGACCGGCACCGGCAGCGGTGGCCCGGGCTACTCGTTCGCCGACGAGCTCACCGGTGACGAGACCTACCCCGCGGGCACGATCGCGATGGCCAACGCCGGGCCGGACACCAACGGCTCGCAGTTCTTCCTCGTCTTCCGCGACTCGCAGTTCCCGCCGAGCTACACGGTCTTCGGCACGATCGACGAGGCCGGCGTGACGGTCCTCGAGGAGATCGCCGCGACCGGCAACGACAACTCCAACCCGGCCGGCGGCGGCACGCCCAACGAGCCCGTGCAGATCGAGAGCGTCACGATCGGCTGAGCCGGCCCACGGGGTCGGACGTCGTGCCTCAGGCCTGGCCGCAGGAGACGTCCGCCCCCAGCTCGACGGTGCGCGAGACGGTGCACAGTCGGTCTCGCGACATCTCGATGGCGCCGGGCAGCCGGTCGCGGGCAGCGTCTCCGTCGGCACCCTCGGGGAAGGTCACGTCGAAGGTGACCCGGATGTCGCGCAGGCGGTTGCCGCCCTCGTCGCGGACCTTGTCGCCCTCGGCGCGCACGGTGAAGCCGGTGCTCGCGGTCCGCTTGCTCGTGAGGGCCTCCACGTCGAGCGCGCCACAGCCGGCGATGGCGGCCAGCAGCAGCTCGATCGGGGTGAAGTCCGGGTCCTCTCCCCCGAGACCGAAGAAGGTCTCGCCGCCCCGTTCGTTGGTCGCCTTGAAGCGACCCGGGCCGATCTTGGCGATCTCGACACTGCGCAGGCTCTCGTCACTCATGACGAACACCCTGCCAGAGCAGGGCTCGGGCAGGGTGTCGACGTGGGTGGGTCAGCGGGACTGGCGGCGTGCGGCGCGCCGGGCGCGACGCTCCTCGCTCAGGGCGATCTCCACGTTGCGCAGCAGGGCACGGTCCTCGTTCGAGCGGGCCCGCGAGGTCACGAGGCTGTTGGCGAGGTGCAGCTGCGTGGTCATGGATATCGTTCCTTTCGAGGGCGCCAGCCCTGGGTTTGTGTAAGAAGTAGTCGCGCGATCGCGACTCTTACATCGTAGGGCGTACGCAGGGGCCGTCCGGCATCCTTGACAGGGTGATCTCAGCCACCATCGGTCGGTAGGGTCGAGGGTGTGACCACCCACCGCACGAGGCGCCCCGGACCCTCGGTCCGGGTCCGTGTCGTCGAGCACGCGACCGACGGCCACCGCTCCCGTGAAGACCGCCTGATCACCGAGGAACCCCTCGAGATCCGGGTCGCCGCCGGTGGCGTCGATGCGCGACGGGCCTGGGTCACGATGCGCACGCCGGGGCACGACTTCGAGCTCGCCGCGGGGTGGTTGGTCAACGAGGGCCTCGCCTCCCCCGCGTCCCTGGGCCGCATCGCCTACTGCACCGACACCGATCTGACCCCCGACCAGGAGTTCAACGTCGTCACCGTCACCCTCGCAGCAGGCGCCGACATCCCCCACCGGCACTCCGGCGCCGGCTCGTCGGCCTGCGGCGTGTGCGGCAAGGACAGCGTGGCCGAGGCCTTGTCGGTGACGAGCGGTCCGGCCTGGGCCGGCGAGCGTCCCGGCGCGGACGTCGTACGTCGTCTGCCGGAGGAGCTGCGCGAGCACCAGACCCTCTTCGCCAGGACGGGCGGCGTGCATGCTGCCGGGTTGGCCGACGCGGACGGCGCCCTGCTCGTCGTGCGCGAGGACGTCGGCCGGCACAACGCGGTGGACAAGGTCGTCGGGTCCCGGGTGCTGGCAGGGCAGTCGCCCGGTGCCGCCTGCCTGGTGCTGAGCGGCCGGGTGGGGTTCGAGCTGGTGCAGAAGGCGGCGGCGAGCGGCATCGGCTCGATCGTCGCGGTCGGTGCGCCGACGAGCCTGGCCGCGCAGCTGGCGACCGAGGCCGGGATCGACCTGTGGGGATTCACCTCCGCCGCGCGGAGCGTGCAGTACGCCTGAGTGCGCCGGAGTGCGGCGTGGGTCCGGAGCGGTGTCGGTGCCCGCGCCTAGGTTCGTCCTGTGCGCATCCTCCACACCTCCGACTGGCACCTGGGGAGGTCCTTCCACCGCGAGGGCCTGCTCGGGCACCAGGGTGCGTTCATCGACCACCTGGTCGAGGTCGTCGAGTCGGAGCGGGTCGATCTCGTGGTCGTGTCCGGCGACGTCTACGACCGTGCCCTCCCCCACGTCGACGCGGTCGCGCTCGCCGACGACGCGTTCGCCCGACTCGCGCACTCGCGGGCGTCGGTGGTGGTGAGCAGCGGCAACCACGACAGTGCGCAGCGCCTCGGATTCGGCTCGCGGTTGATGGATGCCGCAGGGGTCTTCGTCCGCACGAGTGCCGCCGGTGTCGGCACCCCCGTGCTGCTGGGCGACGAGCACGGCGAGGTGGCCGTCCATGCGCTCCCCTACCTCGACCCGAGCGCGCTGCTCGAGCCCTGGGGCCTGCCCCGACGGAGTCACGAGGCCGCGCTGGCCGAGGCGATGACCCGGGTCCGCTCGGACCTGGCCGCCCGCGGCCCCGGCACGCGGTCGGTGGTGCTGGCGCACGCGTTCGTCGCCGGGGCGACGCCGTCCGAGTCCGAGCGGGACATCAGTGTCGGCGGGGTCTCCCGGGTGGCGACCAGCCTCTTCGACGGGATCGACTACACCGCGCTGGGCCACCTCCACGGGCCCCACGTGCTGGGCGACGCCCTGCGCTACAGCGGGTCGCCGCTGGCCTACTCCTTCTCCGAGGCCGACCAGGTCAAGGGTTCCTGGCTCGTGGAGCTGGATGCCGACGGCCTCTCCAGCACCCGGTGGATCGACGCACCGGTCCCGCGCCGGCTCGCACGGCTCACGGGATCGCTCGACGAGCTCCTCCACGACCCCCGGCACACGGTCCACGAGGACGACTGGGTCCAGGCCACGCTCACCGACACGCCTCGACCGCCACGCGCGATGGAGCAGCTGCGTCGCCGCTTCCCCGGCGCGCTGGTCCTGCAGTTCCCTGCGCCCGTCGCCGACCGCCCACACCCCGGTGGCGCGCCGGGCCGGGCGCGGCGACCACGACATCGCCCTGGACTTCATCAACGACCTGCGCGGCGTCCCGGCGACGCCCCAGGAGTCGGCCCTCCTCGGCGAGGCAGTCGATGCCTGCTGCCACGACCCCGACCAGGACGTCCTCGTGGGTGAGGTCCGATGAGGCTCCACCACCTCGAGATCACCGGCTTCGGCCCGTTCGCCGACACGGTCCGGATCGACTTCGAGGCGCTGTCGGAGGCCGGTCTCTTCCTCCTCAGCGGCCCGACGGGAGCGGGCAAGTCCAGCGTCCTGGACGCCGTCTGCTTCGCCCTCTACGGCGACGTGCCCGGCGACCGGTCGACGGCCAAGCGGCTGCGCAGCGACCAGGCGGGCGACGACGTCGTCCCGCGGGTCGTCCTGGAGGCGACGATGGCGGGCCGGCGGTTCCGCATCGACCGGTCACCCGCGTGGCAGCGACCCAAGAAGCGTGGCTCGGGGCTGACGACCGAGCAGGCCCGGGTCGTGATCTCGGAGCGCCGCGCCACCGACGACGACGCCACCCCGTGGCACCCGCTGTCCACCCGTCTCGACGAGACCGGCCACCTGGTCACCCGCCTGCTCGGGCTCAACCTGCCGCAGTTCTGCCAGGTGGCCATGCTCCCGCAGGGACGCTTCCAGGCCTTCCTGCGGGCCCGCTCCGAGGAGCGGCACGCCCTGCTCCAACAGGTGTTCCAGACCGGTCGCTTCGACCAGGTCGAGCGCTGGCTGCGCGATCGCCGGGTGGCGCTGCGTCGCGCCTCCGAGGCCCAGCACACCCTGGTCGCCGACCTGGTGAGCCGCGTGAGCGAGGTGACCGGCGTGGCCGCCCCCGAGGGCTGGGACGGCGAGCCCGCGTCGCTGACGGCCTGGCGCGACGACCTGGCTGCCAGACGGACCGCACGTGCTCCGAGGCGGCGCACTGCGCTCCTCGGCCGCTGCCGCCGACGGAGGTGACGGCCCAGACGGCCGCCACGGCGGGCATCGAGCTGGCGGGCCTCATCGCCACCCATGCCAACGCCACGCGCTCGCTGCATGCCCTGGCAGGCCGCTGCCCCCGATCACGCCGCCGACGTCAGGCGGCTCGAGTCGGCGCGGCGCGCGGTCGGCGTACGTCCCCTGCACGAGATCGCGGCGCACGCGAGGACGGCCGAGGAGGCAGCCGACGCTGCGCTCGGCCAGGCCGATGGCTCCCTGGCCGAGCTGCTGGGCGAGCCCGTCATCGACGGCGTCTGGGTCGCCGAGCGCCGCCGTGAGGCCACCGGCCTGCTGATCGAGATCGCCCGCGTCCAGCCGCTCGAGGCCACCGCGGTGGAGGTCGAACGCGAGCGAGTGACGACCAGCCCGCGTGCTCGAGACGACCCGAGCCGGCCTCGACACCGTCACCCAACGGCTGGGGCGGGTGCCCGACGAGCTCACCGGGCTGCGGGAGCGGCACGAGGCCGCTCGTGGCGCCTCGGCGAGGGTCGAGACGCTCCAGGCGTCGCTCGGCTCGTGGACCAGCCGCCTCGCGGCCGCGCACGAGGCCGACAGCCTGACCGTGTCGTTGGGCGAGGCACAGGCAGCGCTGCACGAGGTCGCCGAGCAGCGGTTGCTCGCCCGCGAAGACCTGGTGGAGATCCGCGAACGCCGGCTCGACGGCATGGCCGCCGAGATCGCCTGCCAGCTGGCCGTCGGCGCCTCGTGCCCGGTCTGCGGCTCCGCCGACCACCCGTCGCCGGCCACGCGCTCCTCCGGCGCGCCGGACGAAGCCGCCGAGCGGCGCGCCCGCAAGGACGTCGACGACCTCGAGGCCGTGGTCGAGGCCCACACCCAGCAGGTCCGCGGGCTGGAGACCCGGGTGGCCGCGGCCCGTGCGACGGCCGATGGCTCGGTCGCGGAGCTCTCCGACGCGGTCTCGAGTGCCACCGCCGACCTCGACGCCGCCACCGTCGACGCCCGCGAGGTCGCCGTCGTGACGGAGCAGGTGCGCCGCCTGGAGGCCGAGCAGTCGCGACTCGCTCGACGAGCGGGACTCCCTCGCGTCGACGGTGACCGAGCTGGAGACGACGCTGGCCGTCCTCACCGCGCGACTCGACACGCTGCAGGCCGATGTCGCGGCCGTGCTCGACGGCCGCGACCACGACGACCTGGACTCGCTGGCGCGTCACGCGCAGCGCATCGACGACTGCGCGTCGCGATGCCTCGAGGCCAGCGCCGAGGTGGCACCGCGCGCGGCAGGCAGCCGAGCGAGCCGAGGCGCACGCGCACTCGCGCTGCGGTCGAGGCCGGCTTCGAGTCGGCCGCACAGGCAGCCCTCGCCTGGCTGTCCCCCACGTCGCTGGGTGCCCTGGAGCTCCGCATCGAGCAGCACGAGCGCGACCTGCGGCACGTGCTCGAGGTGTTGGCCGATCCGCACGTGTCGGCCGCCGCCTCCGTCCCGCCACCGGACCTCGAGGCCCTCGCCCGCGCCCACCACGACGCCCGGGCAGCGGCCGCAGCGACACGTCGTACGCTCGACGCGATGGCGGAGCGGCGTGATCGACTCGCCCGGCTCGCCGACGAGCTCGACGCGGCACTGGCCGCGTGGGAGCCCACCCGCGCCGACCTCGACGTCGTCAGCGAGCTGGCCTCCTTCGTCGAGGGCAAGCACCCCGACAACCGGTTGCAGATGCGCCTGTCCGCCTACGTCCTGGCCCACCGCCTCGGCCAGGTCGTCGCGGCGGCCAACCTGCGGCTGGCCTCGATGAGCGACCACCGCTACTCCCTCGTCCACACCGGGCGGCGCGGAGCCGGCGAGACCCGCGGCGGGCTCAGCCTGCTGGTCCGCGACGACTGGTCGGGCGAGAGCCGCGACCCCGCCACGCTGTCGGGTGGCGAGACCTTCGTCGTCTCCCTCGCCCTGGCGCTCGGCCTGGCCGACGTCATCACCGACGAGGTCGGTGGCGCCGACCTGGACACCCTGTTCGTCGACGAGGGCTTCGGATCTCTCGACGCCGACACGCTCGAGGACGTCATGGACACCCTCGACACCCTGCGTGACGGCGGCCGCGTGGTGGGGGTGGTGAGCCACGTCCCCGAGCTGCAGACCCGCATCCCGACCCAGCTGCGCGTGCACAAGGGGCGCCACGGCTCCCGGACCTCGGTGCGGCTCGGATAGGTTCGGCGTCATGAGTGCGCCCGGGCTCGACCCCACCTTCACCGACCTGCCCCACCGCCGTCTCGGCGACGTCGCGCTGGCGCGTGCCCAGGAGCTGGGCGCCACGCACGCCGACTTCCGCTTCGAGCGCAACCGCTACCAGTACCTCGGCGCCCGCGACGGTGTCCTGCAGACCGCGAGCGACGCCGAGGACCTCGGCTTCGCGGTGCGCGTGGTGCACGGCGGTGCCTGGGGATTCGCCTCGGGCGTCGTGCTGACCGACGACGAGGCGCGACGGGTGGCCGAGACGGCCGTGTCCGTCGCGAAGGTCGCCGCGGCGATGACCACGACCCCGGTCGAGCTGGCCCCGGAGCCGGTCTACGACGACGTCACCTGGGTCTCGGCCTACGACATCAACCCGCTCGACGTCCCGACCCAGGAGAAGGCCGCGCTCCTCGTGGAGTGGACCGAGCGCCTGCGCACCGGCAAGGCCGTCGCGCACGCCACCTCCTTCCTCCAGCAGGTGCAGGAGAACAAGTACTACGCCGACCTCGCCGGCAGCCGCGACGACCCAGCAGCGCGTACGACTGCAGCCGGGGTTCGAGGCCACCGGTGCCGACGAGGAGACCGGCATCGTTCGACTCGATGGCCTCCATCGCTCCTCCCGTCGGGCGCGGCTGGGAGTACCTCACCGGCTCCCACTGGGACTGGGACACCGAGCTGGCCGAGGTCCCCGAGCTGCTGGCGGAGAAGCTCGTCGCTCCCAGCGTGGAGGCCGGCCGCTATGACCTGGTCGTCCACCCGTCCAACCTCTGGCTCACGATCCACGAGTCCATCGGCCACGCCACCGAGCTCGACCGTGCGCTGGGCTACGAGGCCAACTACGCCGGGACGTCGTTCGCGACCTACGACAAGCTCGGCGTGCTCCAGTACGGCTCGCCGGTCATGAACGTCCAGGGCGACCGGACCATCGAGCACGGCCTGGCCACCGTCGGCTACGACGACGAGGGCGTCGAGACGCAGACCTGGGACATCGTCCGCGACGGCGTGCTCGTGGGCTACCAGCTCGACCGGTCGATGGGCCACCTCAAGCAGGAGCTCAACGGCGGTCGCTCCAACGGGTGTGCCTATGCCGACTCCCCCGGCCACATCCCGATCCAGCGGATGGCCAACGTCTCGCTGATGCCGGCCGAGGACGGTCCCTCCACCGAGGACCTCATCTCGCGCGTGGAGCGCGGCATCTACGTCGTCGGCGACAAGTCGTGGTCGATCGACATGCAGCGCTTCAACTTCCAGTTCACCGGACAACGCGTTCTACACGGATCGAGGACGGCCAGCTCGCCGGGATGCTCCGCGACGTCGCCTACCAGGCGACCACCACGGACTTCTGGGGATCGATGGAGGCCGTGGGCGGCCCCGAGACCTGGGAGCTGCACGGAGCGTTCAACTGCGGCAAGGCCCAGCCCGGGCAGGTCGCCGCGGTCAGCCACGGCTGCCCGACGTCGCTCTTCCGGGGCGTCAACATCCTCAACACCATCGACGAGGCAGGCCACTGATGACCACCACCGCACAGCACCTGGTCGAGCACGCCCTCGCCACGTCCACCGCCGACGACTGCATCGCGATCGTCCGCGACACCACCAGTGCCAACCTCCGGTGGGCCAACAACACGTTGACCACCAACGGTGTGATGACCGGCATCAGCGTCACCGTCGTCAGCTTCGCGGCGGTCCGGGGTGGCACCGCCACCGGATCGGTGTCCGGCAGCGCCACGACCACCCGACCAGGTCACGGCCCTCGTCGAGGCAGCCGATGCAGCCGCCCGCGCCGGCTCGCCGGCCGAGGACGCCGGTGACCTCATCGCGGACGTCACGTCGGCCGACTGGGAGGACGCGCCCGCGACGACCGACATCGGCGTCTACGAGTCCTTCGCCGCCGCGCTGGGCGACGCCTTCGGGCAGGCCCAGGGCGAGGACCGGCTCCTCTACGGCTTCGTCAACCACGAGGTCTGCACGACCTACCTCGGGTCGACCCGTGGCCTGCGGCTGCGCCACGTCCAGCCCACCGGCCACTACGCCTGCACCGGCAAGGACACCTCGCTGACGCGCAGCGCGTGGACGGGTGGCGCGACCCGCGACTTCTCCGACGTCGACGCCGCAGCCATGGCGGCGACGGTCGCCCAGCGCCTGGCCTGGGCCGAGCGCCGCATCGACCTCCCCGCTGGTCGCTACGACACGATCCTGCCGCCGTCGTCGGTCGCCGACCTGATGATCGACGCCTACTGGGGCGCCGGTGCTCGTGTCGCGCACGAGGGCGAGTCGGTCTACAGCAAGCGCGGAGGCGGGACCCGGATCGGTGAGAAGGTCGCCGCTCCCGGGGTCAGCCTGTTCTCGGACCCTGCCTACGCCGGCCTCGAGTGCGCCCCCTTCGTCATCGCCGGGGCGTCCGACAACACCGACTCGGTCTTCGACAACGGTCTCGGCCTCGAGCGCACCGACTGGATCCAGGACGGACTCCTCACCGGCCTGCTGCAGACCCGGCACTCGGCGGGCATGACCGGTCAGCCGGTCACGCCGATGATCGACAACCTCATCCTCGAGGTCGGCGACGGCGCCGGCTCGATCGACGACCTGATCGCCGGCACGCAGCGCGGTCTGCTGCTGACCTGCCTGTGGTACATCCGCGAGGTCGACCCGCAGACCATGCTCCTCACCGGTCTGACCCGCGACGGGGTCTACGTCGTGGAGGACGGCGAGATCGTCGGCGCGGCCAACAACTTCCGGTGGAACGAGAGCCCGATCGACCTGCTCAACCGCTTCAGCGCGGCCACCGGGTCGGTGCCGAGCTTCAGCCGCGAGTGGGGCGACGACTACTTCTCCCGCACCGCCACACCGGCGCTCCGGATCCCGGACTTCAACATGTCGAGCGTGTCGCAGGGCGTCTGACGTCAGCGACGCGGGTGTCCGCCGGGGATCGGGACCTCGGCGTCGTAGGGCACGCGCGTGTAGACGAAGGTCGCGCACTCGAGGTTGCGGATCGACCCGTCCTCCCGGCGTACGACGTCCAGTCGCTCGCCGCGGTGGTAGCCCAGCACCCCGACCAGGACGCCGTCGACGAGCTCGAAGCGCTCCCTGAGCAGCCCGCCGCGCGCCATCAGGCGCAGCTCGAGCCCGTCGTTGTGCCAGCGCACGTCGTAGGCCGTGTTGCCCCAGAACCACACGCCGGGCACGCCCGCCACGTCGTCGGGGAGCGAACCGGTCGGCCGCCAGGCGGCAGGACGCTCGTCGTCCGCGTCGGGGTCGCCCTCGATGAGGGAGACCGCGAGCTCCTGCGGAGCGATGCCGGTGGTGGCGTTGGTCAGCACCACGGCACCGATCCCGCTGTCGGGATCCACGTGGAGGGACGCCATGAACCCGGGCATCGAGCCGTCGTGGCCGACCAGCCGGCCACCGGGGTGGACGCCCAGCATCAGCCCGAGGCCGTAGCCGGGCTCGACCGGCGTCTGCATCTCGCGCAACGTCTCGGGGGCCAGGAGGTCGGGACGTGAGCCGCCGAGGAACTGACCCCACGTCACCAGGTCCGCCAGGGTCGACCAGAGCTGGCCGGCCGGCGCCATCGCCCCGGTGTCGGTCAGCGGCTCGTGGACCCGGATCCCGGTGAAGTGGTCGCACGCTCCAGCCGGGCTGCGGCGCCCGGCCGCGGCAGGTACGACGTCGTCCGCATGTCGAGCGGGCCGAGCAGTCGATCCGCCACCAGCCGGCGCCACGGTGCCCCGGACCTGCGGGCCAGGACCTCCCCGAGCAGGCCGTAGCCGAGGTTGGAGTAGTGGAACCACTCCCCTGCCCCGGCCACACGACCGGTGCCGTCGTTGGCGGCGACCAGGGCGTCGAAGTCCGCGCCGCGGGTGCGCTCCCACCACGGACCCCGCGGCTCGCTCTGCATGCCGGAGGTGTGGCCGAGGACGTCGCGCAGCGTCACGTCGGCATAGCCGACGTCGCCGAGGTGGTCCCCCACGGTGTCGGACAGGTCGAGCGCCCCGGCGTCGCGCGCCTGCATCACCAGGACCGCCGTGAGGGTCTTGGTGATCGAGCCGATGCGGTACTGCCCGTCCAGGCCCGGCGCCATGCCGGCACCGCCGGCCCACACCGCGCCGTAGCGGTCGAACACGGCAGCGACCACCGACGTCAGGCGGCCCTCGGCCTGCGCGACGTCGAGCAGCCGTTGCCGCTGGTCGCTCACTCGGCGAACGCCTCCGGCGGCGGGCAGGCGCAGACCAGGTTGCGGTCGCCGTAGGCCTGGTCGATGCGGCGCGACCGGCGGCCAGTACTTGTCGGGGTCCACACCCTGCGGGAAGACGCCCACCTCGCGCGAGTAGGCCCGGTCCCACTCGCCGACGAGGGCGCGGGCCGTGTGCGGGGCGTGGCGCAGGGGCGACTCCTCGGGCGACCAGTCGCCCGACTCGACACGCGAGATCTCGCCGCGGATGGCGATCATCGCGTCGCAGAACCGGTCGATCTCGGCCAGGTCCTCGGACTCGGTGGGCTCGACCATCAGCGTGCCCGCGACCGGGAAGGACATGGTCGGGGCGTGGAAGCCGTAGTCGACCAGGCGCTTGGCGACGTCGTCGACGCTGACGCCGCTGGTCTTGCTCAGCTCGCGCAGGTCGAGGATGCACTCGTGCGCGACCAGGTCGCCGTGGCCGCGGTAGAGCACCGGGAAGTGCTCCTCGAGACGGTGCGCGATGTAGTTGGCCGACAGCACCGCGACCGCGGTGGCGCGGGTGAGCCCCTCACCGCCCATCATGCGGATGTAGGCCCAGGTGATCGGCAGGATCCCCGCCGACCCGTAGGGCGCGGCGCTGATCGGACCGATCCCGGAGCGCTTCTCCGCGTCCGGGTGGAAGCCGTGGGAGGGCAGGTACGGCGCCAGGTGGGCGCGTACGGCGACCGGTCCCACGCCCGGTCCCCCGCCGCCGTGCGGGATGCAGAAGGTCTTGTGGAGGTTGAGGTGGGACACGTCCCCGCCGAACTCGCCCGGCCGGGCGTAGCCCAGCAGCGCGTTGAGGTTCGCGCCGTCGACGTAGACCTGACCACCGTGGTCGTGGACGATCTTGCAGAGGTCGGTGATCGTGTCCTCGTAGGCCCCGTGGGTCGAGGGGTAGGTGACCATGATCGCGGCGAGGGTCTCGGAGTGCTGGTCGCACTTGGCGACCAGGTCGTCCAGGTCGACCGACCCGTCGTCGCCGGCCTTGACCACGACGACCTTCATCCCGGCCATGACCGCCGACGCCGCGTTGGTGCCGTGGGCCGAGGACGGGATCAGGCAGATGTTGCGGTCGATGTCGCCGTTGGCGAGGTGGAAGCCGCGGATGGCGAGCAGCCCGGCCAGCTCTCCCTGTGACCCGGCGTTGGGCTGGACGGAGACCTTGTCGTAGCCGGTCACCTCCGCCAGCCAGCCCTCCAGGTCGTTGACGAGCTGGGTGTAGCCGGCCGCGTCCTTGGCGGGCGCGAAGGGGTGGAGGTCGGCGAAGCCGGGCAGGCTCACCGGCTCCATCTCCGTGGTGGCGTTGAGCTTCATCGTGCACGAGCCGAGCGGGATCATGCCGCGGTCCAGGGCGTAGTCACGGCCGGACAACCGCCGCAGGTAGCGCAGCATCTGGGTCTCGCTGTGGTGGGAGTTGAACACCTCGTGGGTGAGGAACTCCGTCTCGCGCGACCAGCTCGGGCGGCAGGCCGGCTGGGCAGGTCCGCCGGTCGCGGCCCCGACCCCGAAGGCGCGCAGCACGGCCGAGACGGTCGACGGGCTGGTGCGCTCGGAGCAGTGCGACGCCCACGTGGTCGTCGTCGATCAGGCGCAGGTGCAGGCCGAGGGTCCGCGCCGCGGCGACGACCTCGGTGGCGCGCCCCGGTACGGCGACCGTGAGCGTGTCGAACCAGGTGTCGTTGAGGACCTCCACGCCGCCGGCCTTCGAGGGCGGCCGCGATCTCGCCGGCGCGCTCGTGCGTACGTCGGGCGATCGTGCGCAGCCCGTCCGGCCCGTGGTAGACGGCGTACATCGACGCGACCACCGCGAGCAGTACCTGCGCGGTGCAGATGTTGGACGTGGCCTTGTCGCGGCGGATGTGCTGCTCGCGGGTCTGGAGCGCCAGCCGGTAGGCGGGGCGGCCCTCGGCGTCGACCGAGACGCCGACCAGGCGCCCGGGCAGGTGCCGCTCGAGGCCGGCGGAGACGGACATGAAGCCGGCGTGCGGGCCGCCGTAGAAGAGGGGTACGCCGAAGCGCTGGGACGAGCCCACGACCACGTCGGCGCCCAGCGCGCCGGGCGCCTCCAGCAGCGCCAGCGCGAGGAGGTCGGCGGCCACGACGGCCAGCGCACCCCGCTCATGGGCAGCGTCGATCACGGGCGGGGATCCAGGACGGCGCCGGACGCGCCGGGGTACTGGACGAGGACGCCGCAGAGCTCCCCGTCGGGCAGGCCCTGGGCCAGGTCGGCGACCACGACCTCGATCCCCATCGCCCTCCGCGCGGGTGCGGACGACGTCGATGGTCTGCGGCAGGGCGTCGGCGTCGACGACGAAGGGTCCGGTCGCGTTGCGCTGCGCGCGGCGTACGAGCGTCATCGCCTCGGCGGCGGCGGTGCCCTCGTCGAGCAGGGACGCGTTCGCCGTGGGCAGTCCGGTGAGGTCGCCGATCACCGTCTGGAAGTTGAGGAGTGCCTCGAGGCGGCCCTGGGAGATCTCGGGCTGGTAGGGCGTGTAGGCGGTGTACCACGCGGGGTCCTCGAGCACGTTGCGCCGGATCACCGGCGGGGTGATGGTGCCGTGGTAGCCCAGCCCGATCATCGCCTCGGCCGGGCGGTTCTGCGACGCGAGTGCCCGCAGGCGCGCGCTGTCGGCCTCCTCGTCGAGCGCACGCGGGGAGGTCGAGCGCGGCGGCGGTCCGGATGCCTCCGGGGACGGCGGCCGACATCAGCGACTCGAGAGACTCATGGCCCAGCGCGTCGAGCATGTGGGCGATGTCGTCCTCACGGGGCCCGATGTGGCGGGCGACGAACTCGCCGAGCGAGCTGGTGGACGGTGCGGTCGGGTCCGACACGAGGGGCTCCCTGAAGTTGATCAGCAGACCTCCCCCTCTGTCGGCCGGGTGGCCTTCAGAGTGCCAGCCCGCGCGGTCCGGGTGCCTGAGAGGTTCCGGGGAGGAATTGCCCCTTCGGCGCACCGCGGCCGGAGCCGCGAGTGACTCTCCCGCGCGGGATTGTCAGCGCCCGCAGTCTACCGCCCTTCCGGCCGGGGCCTCCCGCACGTCGCCGGGCCCCACCAGGACGACAGCCGCCCGGATCTCTCCGGGCGGCTGTCGAGTCAGTGCTGGTGGGTGGGGCTCCGGTGTCAGCCGGTCTGGCGCGCGGCGCGGCGAGCGGCGAGCTCGTCGCCGGCGACCGGGGCCTGGGGCTCCGCGGCGGTGCGCTCGCTGGGCAGCTCGGCGAGCGTGCCCTCGATCTCGCGCCAGACGCCGCCGATGGCGATCCCGAAGACGCCCTGACCGCCCTGCAGCAGGTCGATGACCTCGTCGTTGCTGGTGCACTCGTAGACGGAGGCGCCGTCGCTCATGAGGGTGACGCGGGTCAGGTCGTCGGTGCCGCGCTCGAGCAGGTGGGCGACCGCCGTGCGGATCTGCTGGAGCGAGATGCCGGCGTCGAGGAGTCGCTTGACGACCTTGAGGATCAAGATGTCGCGGAAGGAGTAGAGACGCTGGGAGCCGGACCCGGCCGCGCCACGCACGCTCGGCTCGACCAGGCCGGTACGGGCCCAGTAGTCGAGCTGGCGGTAGGTGATGCCGGCCGCGTTGCAGGCGGTCGGGCCGCGGTAGCCGGTGTCGCTGGGCAGCGGGGACACGTCATCGGTGAAGAGCAGCCCCTGCTCCTCGGCGGCGCCGGCGGCCTCCGCGGCAGCACGACGTGCGGCGGCGTCTGCGCCCTGATCGTTCTCGTTGACACCCACAGCGACCCTCCAGGTCTGTTCCTCCGTAGTGCAGCAACTCCTGGGGGAAGAGCCGCCCGGTGCCGGTGACGCATGACAACCACAGCGGTGGAGTTACAACGAAGACAGTTCAAGGTAGGCCCCGAACCGGGGTCGGTCAATGTGCTGCCCGGCGTGTCGCAACCCTCACCCTCAGGTTGAGGGTCAGTGTTACGCCTGGGATCAGGGAGACTCGAAGTCCTCCGGGGTGACGTGGTCGAGGAACTCCCGGAACCGCTCGACCTCGTCCTCCTGCTCGGCGGGCACGGCGAGACCGGCTTCCTCGAGCACGGTGTCCGCGCAGACGATGCGGGTGCCGGTGCGCAGCGCGAGGGCGATCGAGTCCGAGGGACGCGCGCCGACCTCCGCGCCACCGTCGAAGACGAGCTGGGCGTAGAAGATGCCGTCCTTCATGTCGACGATCCGGACTTCCTCGAGACGCTGGCCCGTGGCGGCGAGGACGTCACGCATCAGGTCATGGGTCAGCGGACGCGGCGGGGTCACCCCCTGCTGCGCGAACGCGATGGCCGTCGCCTCCGTGGCACCGATCCAGATCGGGAGGTAGCGCTCCCCCGACGTCTCGCGCAGGAGCACGATCGGCTGGTTGGAGGGCATCTCGACGCGGACACCCACGACGTCCATTTCGCGCATGCGTCCACCCTACTCACGACGCCCAGTAGGCCGTCCCCGGTGGCTGCGTACGGCGATCAGCTGCGGCCGAGGCCGACCTTGACCAGCGTTGCGTGGAGGCGTACGGACAGTGCGGCGATCTCCGTGGTGGCGTCCTCGGCCCGACCCCGAGCGCCCGCGTCACGTCCCCGAGCCATCGGGGCGACGACCTGCTGGACCAGACCGACCTCACGGTCGGCAGCGGTCTTGAAGGCGCGCAGGTGGCGCGGCTCGAAGCCGAAGTCGGCGAGCTCGCGCGCGGTCTGGGCCACGACGAGGTCGTCGCTGTCGAAGTGGCCGGTGCCCTGGCGTGCGGCGACCAGGCCGTACTGCTCGAGCTGGTCGAGGAGGTCCTCGGAGATGTCGGCCACCTTGAGGAGCTCGCGGCGCGAGAGCCGCAGGCCGCTCGATCGACGGAACGACTCGGGGCTGGGCAGGCCGTCGGCGCTCAGGGCGACCTGCGGCACGGTCGGTACGACGTTCTCGATGGGCGGTGGCTCGAGCCCGCGGTCGATGGCGTCGAGGTGGTCGCCGATCACCTTGAGGGGGAGGTAGTGGTCGCGCTGCATCAGCAGGATGTAGCGCAACCGGGTCACGTCGTCGCCGGAGAACTTGCGGTAGCCGGCCGGGGTGCGCTCCGGCTTGACCAGGCCCTTGTCCTCCAGGAAGCGGATCTTGGGGATCGTCACGCCCGGGAAGTCAGGACGCAGCTGGTCGAGCACCTGCCCGATGTTGAACCGGGCGCCGCGACTCGGCGCCGAGGACGTCGAGGCACTCACGGATCAGCTGTCCGGGTGGGAGGAGAAGAACACCAGGCGGTACTTGCCGATCTGCACCTCGTCGCCGTCGTTGAGCTCGACGGAATCGATGCGGTCACGGTTGACATAGGTGCCGTTGAGGCTGCCGACGTCGCTGACGGTGAAGTCCGAGCCGGTCCTGCGGAACTCCGCATGACGGCGGGACACGGTCACGTCATCGAGGAAGATCTCGCTGTCCGGGTGCCGTCCGGCCCCCACCACGTCGGTGTCGAGGAGGAACCGGCTGCCGGCGCTCGG
Source organism: uncultured Actinomycetota bacterium (assembly GCA_963778975.1). Taxonomy (GTDB): domain Bacteria; phylum Actinomycetota; class Actinomycetes; order Propionibacteriales; family Nocardioidaceae; genus Nocardioides. The sequence continues at coordinate 26,324 of CAVZWM010000032.1, read as the reverse complement.
TCCGCGTTGCACGACCAGCAGGGCGTGACCCGCAGGCAGGGCGTCGACCGCGGCCGCGTCGACCGGGCTGAGCTGGCGGTCCGAGGACTCACGGGCGTCGGGGACGCCGAACGTGATCGTCGCCGTGCTCTCGACGGGCGCCGAGGCCCCGGTGTCACTCCCGGCGACCAGCTTCGTGCCGCACTGGGCACAGAAGCGCGCGTCGTCGGGGTTCTGCTGACCACAGGCGGTGCAGAACGGCATGGATACTCCTCAACGGATCGACACAGAACCCTCAGGCGAGAGTTGAGGTTGACGGTTCCCCGAACCTATCAGTCGTCGGGTGAACGGTGGCGGCGATTCAGCCGCCGAGTCCGGCCTGGTAGGCGGCCGAATCCATCAGGGCATCGACCTGCGACTGGTCGGCGACGGAGACCTCGAACAGCCAGCCGGCCTCGTAGGGGTCGTTGTTGACCAGCTCGGGGGTCGAGTCGAGCGCGGCGTTGACCGCGACGACCTCTCCGGTGACGGGTGCGTAGATGTCGCTGACGGACTTGGTCGACTCGAGCTCGCCGCACGTGTCGCCGGCCGTGACGGAGTCACCGACCTGCGGCAGCGAGACGTACACGATGTCGCCGAGGGCGTCCTGGGCGAAGTCGGTGATCCCCACCCGGACCGAGCCCTCGGCATCGCCGGGGGTGCGGACCCACTCGTGCTCGTTGGTGTACTTCAGGTTCTCCGGGAACACATCGAACTCCTCGCGGTCGGTGGGGTGCTGCTGGCGGTGAGGCTACTGGCCCTCGTCGGGCTCAGCGATCTGGGGTCGCACCGGATCGCGGACGCTCTCGATCTCCACCGAGTCGAGCTCCTCGAAGGTCACCGTGGCCCCGTCATTGTCTCCAGCGTCTCGATCGGCCCGCTGGTGAACGTCAGCGCCGTCTTGAGGACGTGCTGGTCACCGATGACGTCGATCACGTACGGCGACTCCAGCAGGTTGCCGTCGAGCTCGATCCCCCCGACGGACTCCTCGAAGGAGCTCTGCGCGCCCAACCGGTGGCTGTCGTTGAACTCCATCGCCTCGGCCCCGGCCGAGCGGAGCTCCTGCACGGTGTCGAGCAACGATCCCACGCTGACGGTGCCGTCGGTCTCGGTGATGGTGATGCGCAGCCCCGGACCCGACACGGGCACCAGCCCGGCGATGATGTTGAGGGTGCGCACCCGCTGCTCGGCCTCGTCCAGGGCCGCGGACCGTGCCCGGTTCTCGTCCTGGAGCTCGTCGCGCCTGGCCTCCAGCCGCTCGACCTCGCGCCGCGCGCGGTCGGCGGTTCCGGTGAGACCCTCGAAGACCTGGATCAGCTCGCTCTCGCGGAGTCCGGCGTAGGTGTCGTCGGCCTGGTTGTCCCGGACCTGGACGACGAAGGCGAAACCGAGGACGGCCAGCAGCACCGCGACCACGGCCTGGCGCTTGCTGGGGCGCAGCAGGGCGCTCTGCAGCCGGTCCCGGCCGGGGTCCGGCGTACGCCCCGGGCCGGGATCCTCGGGGAGCTGCTCGGGCTGCTGCTCAGGCATGGAACACGTGCCTCCGGATGGCGGCCACGTTGGAGAAGATCCGGATGCCGAGCACGACGATCACGCCGGTCGTCAGCTGCCCGCCGACGCCGAGCTGGTCGCCGAGGAAGACGATCGCGGCCGCGATCACGACGTTGCTCACGAACGAGACGACGAAGACCTTGTCGTCGAAGATGCCGTCGAGGTAGGCACGCAGACCGCCGAAGACCGCGTCGAGGGCGGCGACCACCGCGATGGGGAGGTAGCTCTGCAGGCTCGGCGGGACGTCGGGCGCGAAGACGAATCCCGCGATGATCCCGATGAGCAGTCCCAGGGCAGCGATCACGGTGCGTTCTCCTCTCCTTCGGGCATTCCGTTGGGGCCGGCATCCATCTCGATCACATCACGCAGCACCGGCCCGGGAGCGGCCGGCAGACGGATGTCGTCGACATTCTCGGGTGTGTAGCGGAATCCGTAGGTATTGACGAGGGCGAACCACGCCTGCCCCTGGCTCGACTGCAGCAGGCGAGCCTGGAGCGTGTCGTTGTCGCCGATCGCGGAGATGACGTAGGGGGGGTTCACCGGTCGGCCGTTGACGTGGATGGCCCGCGAGGTGTTGCGGATCCCGCCGAGGAGGTTGATCCGCTGGTCGTTGATGGCGATGGCCTCGGCGCCCGCGGCCCACAGGCCGTCGACGAGGTAGGCGAGGTCCTCGTCCCGGATCTCGTTGTTGACGTCGACCCCGGGCTGGTTGTCGACCGTGATCCGGACTCCCTCGCCGCGGACCGCGGAGAACCCGGTGCGCACCTCGAGGCGCGACACGTTCGACTCGAGCTCCTCGAGCTGCCCGTCGATCTCGGCGGCGCGGGCGACCGACGTACGGATCGAGTCGTTCAGCTCCCCCGCCTGCGACTGCAGGTTCGCCACCCGCTCGCGGCGCAGCTCGATCTGGTCGATCAGCGCGGCACGGCCCAGCTCGTCGACCTCGGCCCGTCGGTCGGTCTGCACGGCGACCACGGCCATCATCAGGCCCAGCACCCCGACGGTCACCAGGCTGATCCAGTGCGGCTGCGACGATCCGGTGGGCGGGTCCCCGGCTGCGGCCCGCTGCTGGGCGACGTGGGCGTAGTCCTCGTCCATCGAGCGCGCGGTGATCAGCGTCAGCAGCGGGGTGGTGACGTGCTCGGGAAGGGGGCGGTCGCGACTGTCAGCCATGGTCGTTCGCCGGTGTCGTACGACGTGGGGTCTCGCGCAGCAGCTTGCGCACCTGCCAGGCGTAGAGGACGCCTGCCCACCAGTAGAGCCCGATCCCCCACCAGGCCAGCGCCCAGCCGAAGACACGCGCGAGGGTCGGCACCACGCCGGTGCCCTCGCCGAGGAACAGGAGCGGGAAGGCGTAGAGCAGGTTGAACGTGGCGGCCTTGCCCAGGAAGTGCACCGGCAGTGCGGAGAACCCGCGCGTGCGCAGGAACGGCACCAGTCCCCACAGCAACAGGTCACGCAGGGGAAGGGCGATCGCCACCCACCACGGGATGATGTCGCGCAGGTAGAGGCCGATGACGACGGCGAGGATGTAGAACCGGTCGGCGACCGGGTCGAGGATCTCGCCGAGCCGGGAGTGCTGGTCGAGGCGCCTGGCCAGCCAGCCGTCGAGGTAGTCGGTGAAGCCCGCGATCATGAGGACCGCGAGCGCCAGCGCGTCCTTCTCGGGACCGAGCACGAGCCACAGGAACAAGGGCACGCCAGCGAGCCGGACCATGCTGATGACGTTCGGCACGGTCCAGACGCGGGTGGCTTCGTCCGACACGACCCAGACCCTATCCAGCACTACCCGGCGTCGACGGTGGACACGTCGTGGTGGGCCGCGTCGCGGATCTCCCCCACCAGCTCCTCGAGGACGTCCTCGAGGGTCACCACGCCGAGCACCTCGCCGTCGCGCTGCACGACGCGGGCCATGTGGGCGCCCTTGACCTGCAGGCTCTCGAGGGCGTCGTGCAGCAGGTCGTCCGGGGTGACCGAGGCGAAGGGGCGGATCCACTTCGAGTCGATCACGCGCGAGCGACGGTCCTCGTCGGACTCCAGCACGTCCTTGATGTGGAGGTAGCCCTGCAGCGTGCCGTCCGGTCCGGCGACCGGGAACCGGCTGAAGCCCGTCGCGGCGCAGATCGTCTCGACGTCGGCCACCGTGGACCCGGGGCTGACAGTGGCCAGCGTCGCCTGCGGCATCACGACGGCCGAGACGGTCTTCTCGGTGAAGCCCAGGGCGCCGGCGAGCCGGTCGTACTCCCCCGCCTCGATCATGCCCTCGCCCCGTGACTCCTCGACGAGCGCGGCGACCTGCTCGCGGGTGAAGCTCGAGCTCACCTCGTCCTTGGGCTCGATGCCGAGCAGGCGCAGGACGCCGTTGGCCAGGAAGTTCATCACGGCGATGACCGGGCGCAGCACCGTCACGATCACCATCATCGGGGGGCTCAGCACGAGGGCCGCCCGGTCCGGTCCGGCGAGCGCGATGTTCTTGGGCACCATCTCGCCGAGGACGACGTGGAGGTAGACGACGATCGACATGGCCACCACGAAGGACACCGGGTGGAGCAGGTCGTCCGGCAGGCGCGCCGCGTGGAAGAGGGGCTCGATCAGGTGGGCGACGGCCGGTTCGCCGATGGCGCCGAGGCCGAGGGAGCAGATGGTGATGCCGAGCTGGGCCCCGGCCATGACGAGCGAGACCCGCTCCATCGCGCGCAGGGTCGTGCGCGCGGCACGGGAACCCTCCTGGGCCCGGGGCTCGATCTGGCTGCGCCGGGCGGAGAGCAGGGCGAACTCCGAGCCCACGAAGAAGGCGTTGAGGGCGAGGAGGACGACGGCCAGGAGGACGCCGAAGAGGTCACTGTTCATCGGGCACCTCCTCGCTGACGACACGCAGCTCGAGCCGGTCGATGCGCAGGCCGTCCATCCGCTCGACGGTCAACGTCACGAGCCGCTCGCGGGTCTCGTTGGGGTCGCTGCGGTCGGGCACCGCGACCTCGACCCGGTCCGCGCGCGCGGGGATCTTCCCGCAGCTCGCGCATCACGAGGCCGGCGACCGTGTCGTAGTCCTCGTGGTCGGGGAGCTCGATGTCGGTGACGTCCTCGATCTCGTCGGGCCGGAGCAGGCCCGACAGGATCCAGCTGCCGTCCCGCCGCTGGCGGATCCGGGCGCCGAGGCGGTCGTGCTCGTCGGAGATGTCCCCGACGATCTCCTCGACCACGTCCTCGAGGGTGACGATGCCGGCGTGACCGCCGTACTCGTCGAGCACGATGGCCATCTGGAAGCCGTCACCGCGCAGGAGCGCCAGCAGCGGGTCCAGGCGCAGGCTGTCGGGTACGACGACGGGGCGGACCATGACGTGCTTGATGCGGGTGGTCGCGCGCTCGTGCACCGGCACGGCCACCGCGTGCTTGACGTGGACCGTCCCGACGACCGTGTCCTCGGCGTCGAGCACCGGGAAGCGCGAGTGGCCGCTCTGGCGGGCCAGCTCGATCACCGACGACACCCGGTCGCCGTCCTCGACGGTGGTGGTGCGCACCCGTGGCGTCATGATCTCGCCCGCCGTGCGCGTGCCGAACTCGACGGACCGCTCGACCAGCTCGGCGGTCTCGGCGTCGAGCGTGCCCTGGTCGGCGGAGCGCTGCACGAGCGACGCGAGCTCCTGGGAGCTGCGGGCCGACCGGAGCTCCTCCTGCGGCTCGATGCCGAGGCGGCGCACGATCATGTTGGCCGATCCGTTGAGCGCCCGGATCGGTCCACGGGTGAGCGCGGTGAACCCGCGCATGAAGCCCTGCGTGGTGCGCGCGGTCTGCAGCGGTCGCGCGATCGCGATGTTCTTGGGGACCATCTCGCCGAAGATCATGGTCAGCACGGTGCCGATCACGAGGCCCAGTCCGAGCGCGAGCGGTGACACGACCCCCTCGGGCACCCCGGCGGCCAGCAGCGGCCCGTCGATCAGGTCCGAGATCGCCGGCTCGGCAAGGAAACCGATGGCCAGGTTCGTCACCGTGATGCCCACCTGGGCGCCGGAGAGCTGGGTGGACAGCGACTTGAGGGCCAGCTGCACCCCGCGGGCGCCGTCGTCACCACCCGCGGCGGCGCGCTCGACCTCCGTACGGTCCACGGTGACGAAGGCGAACTCGGCCGCGACGAACAGTCCGCAGGCCGCGATCAGGGCCAGGGAGGCGAGGAGGAGAAGGAGGGGGGTCACGACGCGCACCACAGGATCGGTGCGGTCGTGCGGGGACTTTGACTGTCGTCCATGACGGCTGCTGAGGGTTCCTTGTCTCGTCGTCGGCGAGGCCTCAGCCTAGCGGCCGACGACCGCGTTCGCCCCAGTCGCCGTGTCGCTTTGGGGACGGGGTCGCGCCACCCCCTACTCTTGCGACCGACACAGGGGAAGCGACGGGGATCTTGGGTCCCGGCAAGGAATCACTACATGCGTGCGTGGGCTCAGTCAGTCACGGCCGCGCTGCTCGTCGTCCTCGTCGCTGCACTGGCGACGGTCACGATCGACGACGGTGCCGAGTCCGCCACTTCGGCGCGCATGGTCCAGGCGCCCCGGTCCTCCGCGGCTGTCCCTGCCGAACAGCCCAACCTGGTCTTCGTCCTCACCGACGACATGCGCGACGACGACCTGGCCCACATGCCGATCACGCGCCGCCTGCTGGCCGAGCAGGGCATGGAGTTCACCGACGCCATCTCGCCCCACCCCCTGTGCTGCCCGGCGCGGGCCCAGCTGGCGACGGGCCAGTACGCCCAGAACAACGGCGTACAGCACAACCGCGGTGTGCACGGCGGTTTCCAGGCCCTCGACCCCACCCGCGAGACGAGCTCCTGGTTCCGCGACGCGGGCTACCGCACGGCGTTCGTCGGCAAGTTCCTCAACGGCTACGGACCCGGGGACTACCGTCCCGCCGGGTGGTCGCGCTGGGACGCACTCTCACGGGGCGTCTACGACTACGTCGACTTCTCCATGACGGGTGACGGCACCCCGCAGCGCTACACCGACGACTACGTCACCCACGTCATCGAGGACCACACCAACCAGGCGGTGCGCGACTTCGCCGAGGCCGGCGACCCGTTCGTGGTCTACGCCTGGCACCTCGCCCCCCACTACCGGATCGCGGCCGAGGGCGGTCGGAGCCTGCCGCCGGCCGACCCGCGCGACCGCGACCTCTTCGCCGACGAGCGTCCGGCGTCCTTCGACGACCCCGCCTTCGACGAGGACGACGTCGCCGACCAGCCGGCGTACCTCCGGAACCTGCCACCGGTCTCCCGCGCGGACATCGTGGCCGAGAACCGCGCACGCCTGCAGGCGCTGCAGGCCGTCGACCGCGCGGTCGGCTCGCTGGTCGACACGCTCGGCGGCCGAGGGCGTGCTCGACGAGACCTACATCGTGTTCTCCTCCGACAACGGCTACTCCATGGGCGAGCACCGCTTCGTCGGCAAGGACGTGCTGACCGACGAGGCGCTCCAGATCCCGCTGCTGGTGCGCGGGCCGGGCATCGCACCGGGCAGCAGTCTCCGACGTGCCCGCGACCCTGGTGGACCTGCCCGCGACCTTCGCCGGGCTGACCGGGGTCCTGCCCGGCTGGCTGGTGGACGGCACCTCGCTGGTCCCGGTGCTGCACGGCGAGACCCAGGTCTTCCGTGACACGACGCTCATCCAGACCGGTCGCACCCTCGGTGACGGGTGGTCCCACCGCGGCGTGCGCACCGAGCGCTACCTCTTCGGCACCGACGGGTCCGACGGCTTCCTCTACGACCGCCGGGAGGATCCCGACGAGCTCGTGAACCTCTACGACGATCCCGCGCTACGCGGCCGTGCAGGCTGCCCTCGAGCAGCGCCGGGCCGAGCTCATCACCTGCGCCGGCTGGACCTGCAACCAGGTCTTCGGTCCGCTGCCCGAACCGCTCGGCTGAGCCCGGTGCCCGAGGTCCTGCACCAGGTCCTTCCGGTCGCGGTCTTCCTGCTGGCCATCACGGTGACCGCGGAGGTCGCCCAGCTCGCCGGCGTCTTCGACGTCGCCGCCCATGCCATGGTGCGGCGGGCTCACCACCGGGTCGTCGTGCTCTGGATCCTGTTCGCCCTGCTGGCCGTGGCCTGCACGATCGTGCTGAGCCTCGACACCACGGCCGTGCTGCTGACACCCGTCGGGCTGGCGGTGGCCCAGGCAGACCGGCATCCCGCCACTCCCCTTCGCGCTGACCACGCTGTGGATCGCCAACACCGGGTCGCTGCTCCTCCCGGTCAGCAACCTGACCAACCTGCTCGCCATCCACCGGTTCGAGGAGCTCGGCGCCACGCACGGCGACTACCTGCGCCTTGCGTTGGTCCCTGCCTCGGTCAGCATCGTCGTGACCCTCCTGCTGATCGCAGTGCTCCAGCGTCGGGAGCTGCGCGGGACGTACGCCGTCGAGCCGCCCGCCGACCCGCACGACACCGTGCTGCTCGTCATCGCCGCGGTGGTGTGCGTGGCGATCGGCCCCCTGTTCGTCCTGGGGGTGGAGCCGGCCCGGGTGTCCCTGGTCTCGGCGGCGCTGCTGCTGGCCGCCACTGCCTGGCGGGCCCCCGCCCTGCTGACCTCGATCCGGCCCCCGTGGCTGATGGCCGGCGCCTTCGTCGTGCTCTCGGTCGCCCTGCGGCTCGCCCAGGGCGAAGGCCTGCTCGACTGGGTCGCCCCGGCGGTCGGGGTCGGGCACGACACCCTCGACCTGCTCCACCTCTCCACCGCTTCGGCACTCACCGCCAACCTCATCAACAACCTCCCTGCCTACCTCCTCATCGAGCCGTCGGCCGCGGACGACACGAGGCGGCTGTTCGCCACCCTGGTCGGCGTCAACGCGGGCGCGCTCGTGACGCCGTGGGCCTCGCTGGCGACCCTGCTCTGGCTGCAGCGGTGCCGGGCCGAGGGCGTACGGATCCCGCTGATGAAGCTGGCCGGGTGGGGCGCGCTCTGCGCGACCCTGTGCGTCACGGCGGCCACGCTGACCATCCGCTGATCCCTAGGTGGCGGCCTCGATCGCGTCCACGACGTGCTCCGCGATGGCCAGGCTGGAGGTCGCGGCCGGCGAAGGCGCGTTGCGCACGGCCGTGACGCCGTCCTGGTGGGAGATGCGGAAGTCCTCCACCAGCGAGCCGTCGTGGTCGACGGCCTGGGCGCGGATGCCGGCACCCGCGCGCCTCACGTCACCCGGACCGATCTCGGGGACGTAGCGCTGCGCGGACGTCATGTAGGCGCGGACCGAGAGGCTGCCGCGCATCTCGGCCAGGCCCGTACGCCAGTGGCTGCGGGCCATCCGCCAGGTGCCCGGCCAGGTGGCGAGGTCACGGACGTCCGGCCACCGGAGATCCGTGCGCCCGTAGCCCTCGCGGGCGAGACCGAGCACCGCATTGGGGCCGACCTCGAGGCCGCCGCCGACTCGGCGGGTGAAGTGCACGCCGAGGAACGGGTAGCGCGGGTCGGGGACGGGGTAGATCATGCCGCGGACCAGGTCGGCCTTGTCGGCGGCGACGCGCATGTACTCCCCGCGGAACGGCACGATCCGCGGGCCGTCGACGCCGTCGGCGAGCCGGGAGACGCGGTCCGACTGCAGCCCGGCGCAGACCACCAGGCGGTCGAAGCGCAGGGGGCCGGCGGGGTGGCGACCTCGATGCCGCCGACCCCGCGACGGATGCCAGTCACCTCGGTCGACAGCAGCACCTCTCCCCCGGCCGCCTACGATGTCGTCCGCGTAGGCGCGGGCGACGGCGGCGTAGTCGGTGATGGCGGTGGCCGGCGAGTGGAGGGCGACCAGTCCCGCGGCGGCGGCTCGATGTCGGTGATGCTCGGTGCCCTCGACCCGCACCAGGCCCGGGTACGCCGTTCTCCCGCGCGGTCCGCTCCAGGGCGTCGAACCGGCCGAGCTCGGCCGGGTCGACGGCGACGACCAGCTTGCCGCACTCGTCGTACGGCAGTCCGCCGCTCGGCGCAGTACTCCCGGAGCAGCGGCCGCCCTCGCGAGCACAGCTCGGCCTTGAGGCTGCCCGGCTTGTAGTAGATGCCGGCATGCACGACTCCCGAGTTGTGCCCGGTCTGGTGGGCGGCGACCCGGTCCTCCTTCTCGACCACGACGACGTGGGCGTCGGGACGGCGGCCGGTGAGCTCGCGGGCGATCGCGAGGCCCACGATCCCGCCGCCGACGACGCCGATGCGCTCGGTCTCTCCACCAGTCACGGGACCAGTTCACCATCTCGACCCGAGCAGTGGGCCGGCTTTGGGCCACGGCAGGCGCACCACGCTCACCGATGCGGCGTGTCGCGATTGCGGGACGTAGCCCGCCGTCCGTCGGCTAGGTGTTCTCCCTGCCCCAGCGTCCGAGCGCGATGATCGCGTCGCGCAAGGCGAGCCCGCGATCGGTCAGCGCGTAGGCCCGGGTGTTGTGTCGAAGGGGCAGACGGGACAGCACGCCGGCCGCTTCGAGCTCGCGCAGGCGGGTCGCGAGCATGTTCGTCGGCACTCCGAGGTCGCGCTGCAGATCGCCGTATCGCTGCGGCCCGTCGAGCAGCCGTTCCACGATGAGCAGGGCCCACCGTGCTCCGACGATGTCGAGGGCCGCGGCGAGGTCGCTCACGCGGTCGGATCGGCGTCCGGCTTCATCCAGAACGGCGAGTAGTGGTAGCCGTCGGGGTCGTCGAACTGGCGCTGGTACATGAAGGGGTAGTCGTCGGTGTCACCGATCCGCCCGCCGGCGGCGCCGGCGCGCTCGACGAGCTCGTCGACCGCCTCGCGGCTGCCGAGGTCGAACGAGACCGTGACCTTCGAGGGCGTGTCGGGTCCGCCGACCAGCTCCTCGGCGCCGCCGACGCTCGCGTACATCTCGCGGCTGCCGAGCATGACGTACTGCTCGGGCGCGATCGCGAAGCACGACACGTTGTGGTCGGACATCTCGGCGTTGAGGGTCCAGCCGAGGGCGGTGTAGAAGGCGGTCGCGCGCTCGACGCTCTCGACCGGGCAGGTGATGAAGAGGCTCATGCGGTCGACACTTGCAAAATGCAAGTACGCCGTCAAGGCTCTGCCCCGATCTTCACGACTTCTTCTGCGGGACCCACGTCTCGGCCACCGTTCTGCTGTCAGCGGAACGCGGTGCCACGGGACCCACGACGTGGCTACATTCGACGACATGGGTGAGGTCGTGCGGTTCCCGGTGCAGCAGCCAGACGCGCCCCCGGCGCCCGAGCGCCTGTGGCGCGAGATCGTCGGCGAGGAGCTCCATCGTGAGCGCGCGGCCCGCGGTGAACGGCTCAAGGACGTGGCCGAGAGGGCCGGTGTGTCCGTGCAGTACCTCTCCGAGGTCGAGCGCGGGCTCAAGGACCCGTCCTCGGAGATGCTGCAGGCCATCGCCGGTGCCCTCGACCTGAGCGTCCGGCGACTCGCGGTGCGCGCCGGCCGGCCGGACGCCCTGGCCCTGGCTGCCTGACCCGGGACGGCTGCTCAGGCCAGCGCCGGTCCCTGCTCGCGCAGGACCATGTCGACGAGCCCGTAGTCGACCGCGGCCTCCCCCGGCAGCACGAGCGTGCGGTCGGTGTCCTGCCGGATCTGCTCCGCCGTACGCCCGGTGTGCTGGGCGAGCACCTCCTCGAGCAGCAGGCGCACGCGGGCCACCTCGTCCGCCTCGAGGATCAGGTCGGGGATGGTGCCGCGACCCTGGGTCGCGGGCTGGTGCAGCACCACCCGCCCGTGCGGGAGGATCGCGCGCCGCCCCGGCGCTCCCCCGGCCAGCAGGACGGCTGCTGTCCACGCGGCCTGCCCGACACAGACGGTCTCGACCGGCGGCTTCACGAACTGCATCGCGTCGTAGACCGCCAGCATCGCCGTGATCGAGCCGCCGGGCGAGTTGAGGTAGAGGCTGATCGGGAGCTCGGGGTTCTCCGAGGCGAGGTGGAGCATCTGGGCGATGACGGCGTTGGCGACGCCGTCGTCGATCTCCGTGCCGAGGTAGACGATCCGCTCGGACAGCAGCCGCGAGTAGAGGTCGAGGGTGCGCTCGCCGCGCGGCGTCTGCTGGACGACGTACGGGATCGTGTAGCTGCTCATCGCGCACCCGCCAGGCCCACCGCGCGCGAGCGCGCCGGTGTCACGTGGTCGACCGAGCTGATCACCTGGTCGACGAAGCCGTACGCCAGCGCGTCCTGTGCGCTGAACCAGCGGTCGCGCCGCGAGTCGCGCTCGACGGTCTCGCGGTCCTGGCCGGTGTGCCCGGCGATCAGGCCGAGGACGGTGTCGCGGGTGTGCCGCAGGTCGTCGGCCTGGATCTCGATGTCGACGGCCGTGCCGCCGATGCCGGCGGAGCCCTGGTGGAGCAGCACGCGGGCGTGCGGCAGGGCGTACCTCTTGCCGGGCGCGCCCGCCGAGAGCAGGAACTGCCCGGCGCTCGCGGCCATGCCCATGGCGAGGGTGCTGACGTCGTTGGGGATCAGCTGCATGACGTCGTGGATGGCGAGCATCGACGACACCGAGCCGCCGGGCGAGCTGATCCAGAGGCTGATGTCGGCGCGCGGGTCCTCGGCGGACAGGAGCAGGAGCTGGTGCATGAGGCGGTTGCCGTTGCGCTCGCCGAGCTCCTCGCCGAGGACGATGATCCGCTGGTGCATCAGTCGCCGGACGAGCTCGTCCTCGATGCGTTCGGAGGTGGTGTGGGTGGTCATGCCGCCAGCGTGGCGCGCTGCGGCGCCTGGCCACAGGGCGTTCTGCTGCCCGTGGATCCGCTGGCAGCAGAACGCGGCCTAGCAGACCGGCCGCGTGTCCGCGCCACCCGCCCGGCCCGAGCGCACCGCACCGCTGCGGATACGTTCGATGAGCCATGTCGACCATCTCGGAGCACCCAGCAAGAACGCGGGCCTCGCCCGCCTCGCCCAGCGCAGCGCCGCGTGGACCGAGAAGTGGTTCCCCGACGCCTACGTCTTCGCCCTCGCTCGGCGTCGTCGTGGTCGCGCTGGCCGCGATGGTCAACGGCTCCAGCCCGGTGACGGTGGCCGAGACCTTCGGCGGCGGCTTCTGGGACCTCGCCGACCTTCACCCTGCAGATGGCGATGGTCGTGCTGACCGGGTACGTCGTCGCGACCTCGCCGCCGGTCGCCCGGATCATCGAGCGGATCGCGCTCGTACCCGTCGACGCCGCGCGGCGCGGTGGCGTTCGTCGCGCTGCTGTCCTGCCTGGTCTCGATGCTCAACTGGGGCCTGAGCCTGGTCTTCAGCGGCCTGCTCGCCCGCGCCATCGCCCGCCGCAGCGACCTGCGCGCCGACTACCGCGCGCTCGGCGCCGCGGCGTACCTCGGCCTCGGTGCCGTGTGGGCGCTCGGCCTCTCGTCGTCGGCCGCCCAGCTGCAGGCCACGCCCGCGTCGCTGCCGCCCGAGCTGCTCGAGATCACCGGCGTGCTCGACTTCGGCGCCACGATCCTGACCTGGCAGTCGCTCGTCGATGGCCGCGGTCCTGATCGTGCTCACGCGTCGCTGTCGCGTGGGCCTCGGCGCCGCAGGGCGACGTCGATCCGCACCGCCGAGGACATGGACGTCGACCTCGCCGACGACGTCGACGCCGCTGCCGCCGCGCACCCGCCCCGGCGAGTGGCTGGAGTACTCCCGCGATCCTGCCGATCCTCGTCGGCCTGCTCACCCTGGGCTGGCTGGTCCACCAGTTCGTCGACCCTGCCGTTCCTCACGCGTGATCAGCAGCCTCAACGGCTACCTGCATGGTCTTCCTGATCCTCGGCCTGGTGCTCCACGGCACCCCGCGCGGCTTCCTCAACGCGGTCGACCAAGGCCGTGCCCGACGACCGCCGGCGTGCTCGTGCAGTTCCCGCTGTACGCCGCCATGGCGGCCGTCCTGACCCGCGCCGACGGCCGCGGCGGGGTCACCGTCTCCGAGCACCTCGCCGACCTGTTCACCAGCATCGGCGGCGGCGGTGCGTTCGCCGTCGTGATCGCGATCTACACCGCGCTCCTCGGCCTCCTGGTGCCCTCGGGCGGCGGCAAGTGGCTCGTCGAGGCGCCGTACGTCATGCAGTCGGCGACCGACGTCGGGATGAACCTCGGCTGGACCGTGCAGATCTACAACGCCGCCGAGGCGCTGCCCAACCTGGTCAACCCGTTCTTCATGCTGCCGCTGCTCGCCGTGCTCGGGCTGCGGGCGCGCGACCTGGTCGGCTTCACGTTCCTGCAGTTCCTCTTCCACCTGCCGGTGGTGCTGCTCCTGCTGTGGCTGCTCGGGATGACCTTCGAGTTCGTGCCACCCGTCATGCCCTGACGACCACACGCCGGCGGGTCTAGCGTGGGCGCGTGACCGACGACGAGCTCCGTCGCGCCGCCGACGCGGCGATGCTGCCGATCGTCACGTCGCTGGCGCCCGCCGGTGTCGTCGGAGCGCACTGGCTGCCTGATCGCGGCGGTGACCCCGTCGTGTGGATCCGGGTGCAGAGCGAGGCCGGACGCGTCATGGTCGAGTCCTACAGCTGGGTGCTCCCGCAGGTGCAGGTCATCCTGTCCCGCCTCGGGCTGCCGTCGGACAAGGTCATGGCGCTGCGCATCGAGGTGACGTCCGCGGAGGCCGAGGACCGCCTCTTCGGCGACTGAACCGGTCGTCTGCTGCAATACCTGCATGCATCAAGGCTCTCCCTACCGCGGCGCCCGCTGATGGCGCTGGTCGACCACGACGCCGGTCTCCTCGTCACCGCGGCCCCCGGCACCGGCAGCACCGCCCTCCGCGAGGCGCTGATCTCACGACGGGGCGCGGCCGAGGTCGTCGGGTCGCAGCAGGCCCGGCAGGTGGGCGTGGACGCCAAGCACGCGACCGTCCGGCAGCTCGTCGAGTCGGGGGTGGTGGACGCCGGGCACGGGATGCGCATCGTGACGACGACCCGCAACCCGTTCGACTTCTACGTCGCGGAGCACACCAGGACGCGGACGCGGTGGGTGCACGAGCTGCGCCGCCCCGACTCCTGGGTCCACGACGTGCCGGACGCCGTCGACCGCATCGTCGACGCGGTGACCCTGGACTTCGACGCGTGGCTCGAGCGGGTCATCGGCACCCCCGTGCGGCCGCTGCGGATCAACCGCGGCCATGTCGCCGAGGCGGACGTCGTGCTGCGCATGGAGCACCTGGAGGCCGACGTCCGTGAGCTCCTCGGCGTCGAGCTGCCCGTGCCGCCGACCAACGTCACGGACCGCGAGCGCGCCTACTGGCGCTCCTACTCGGTCGCGAGCCGCCGGCTGGTGGAGACGGCCCACGCCGAGGACCTGGAGCGGTTCGGCTACGCCTTCTGACCCCACCCGGACCGGCGGGCTCCGCTCAGCGGCGCCGGATCCGGATCGGCCCCTTGGCGGTCGAGGGGTCGACGACGTGCCCGGCCTGGGTGATGTCGACCTCGCCACGGTCCACCAGCCGCCGGGCGGCGCGACGGGCCGGCTCCATCAGGTCGCGCCACGTGTCCTCGTCGCCGACCGCGCGGGCCGCGTCGGACGGGCAGATCGTCGACGTACGCGCCCGCTGCGCGAGCAGGTCGAGGATCGACTCCTCCAGCCTGCGATCGACGTCGGACACGCCCCGCTTGCGGCACGCGGTCGAGCAGTAGCGCACCTGGTCCCAGTCGCGCTCCCACTTCTTGCGCCACTCGATGGTGCGCCCGCACGACTGGCAGGTCTTCGGCTCCGGGGGCATGCTCCCCAGTGTGCCGCGCACCGCCAGCCCGGCCTGTGACCCTTCCCTCAGCGGGCCGCTCCGCGGCATAGCCGGACCCGGTGGGTGGTTGTGCCCGACGTACGTCCCCGCAAGAAGCAAGCAGATCAGCAACGGAAGGCAGTCCCATGCGCGCACTCGTCCAGCCCCGGTTCGGCGACCCGGCCGAGGTCCTCTCGGTCCAGGAGGTGCCGAACCCCGAGCCCGGTCCGGGTGAGGCGCTCGTGCGGGTGCTCCTCTCCCCGATCCACAACCACGACCTCTGGACGGTCCGCGGCAGCTACGGCTTCAAGCCCGAGATGCCCGCGCGCGCCGGCACCGAGCTGGTGGGCGTCGTCGAGTCGCTCGGCGAGGGCGTCGAGGGACTCGAGGTCGGCCAGCGCGTCGCCATCGGCGGTGCGTTCGGCGCCTGGGCGGAGTACGTCGTGGCCCCCGCGAAGGGTCTCATCCCGGTGCCCGACGAGATGCCCGACGAGGCCGCGGCCCAGCTGGTCTCGATGCCCTTCAGCGCCATCGCGCTGCTGGACTTCCTCGAGGTGTCCGAGGGCGACTGGATCGTCCAGAACGCCGCCAACGGCGCCGTGGGTCGGATGGTCGCCCAGCTGGCCGTGGCGCGTGGCGTCCGGGTCCTCGGGCTCGTACGCCGCTCCGCCGGGGTCGACGAGCTGCGCGAGCAGGGCATCGGTGACGTCGTCGCGACCGACGACGACGGGTGGCGTGAGCGCGTGCGCGAGGTCGTGGGTGACGGCAAGGTCGTCGCCGGCGTCGACTCGGTCGGCGGAAGCGCGGCCGGCGACGTCGTGTCGCTCCTGGCCGAGGACGGCGTGCTCGTCGTCTTCGGGGCGATGGCCTCCCCCACCCTCGAGATCGGGTCCGGCGAGGTCATCTTCAAGCAGGTCGTCATCAAGGGCTTCTGGGGCAGCAAGGTCTTCCCGGCGATGGACCGCGAGAAGCGGGCCGCGCTGATGGGCGAGCTGGTCGCCGGCATCACCTCGGGCGTGGTCACGCTCCCCGTCGAGGAGGTCTACCCCCTCGAGGAGATCTCCGCCGCCGCGCGGGCGAGCTCCGAGCCGGGTCGGCGCGGCAAGATCCTGCTGCGCCCGTGACTCCCCGGCCCTGACGCGGCCGTGGTCCCGAGGACCGGCGGTCCCGGCCCCTAGGCTGGGACCGCCGGTCGACGGCACCTACCGAGGGAGAACGATGGGCCGAGCACTGGGCGGGACACTCGCCGCTGCCGCGCTGCTGCTGGCGGCCTGCGGGAACGACACCTCCCCCACCTCGGCGAGCGACGCGACCACGTCGCCCTCTCCCGAGACGTCGGAGACGTCTCCGGGGACACCGTCTGCATCCCCGTCGGACTCCCCGTCCGAATCGCCCTCTGCATCGGCAGAGTCACCCTCCCCGGCGCCTGCGCCCGACGGGCCGCCGTTCCCGGAGTCGACCGACCCGCAGACCGCCGAGCCGTCGGGCGAGTGGGACCTGCAGCTGGTCGACGTACGCGTGGGTGAGCACGACGGCTTCGACCGCGTCGTGCTCGAGCTCGCCGGCACAGCGACCCCGGGCTGGGGCGTCGCGTGGAGCGACGAGGCGGTCGCCGAGGGCAGTGGCGACGTCGTGCCGCTCGAGGGCGACCACGTGCTGACCATCAGCGCGTCCGGCACCGCCATGCCCGAGCCGGGTTCCTTCGAGGTGCCCGCGCGCCTGGGGCCCGCCGGCGCCGTGGCGGAGGTGCAGGTCAACGGCTGGTTCGAGGGCTACACCCAGGTCTTCGCAGGCGTCGAGGGCGACGAGCGGCCGTTCCGGGTCTTCACGCTCACCGACCCGCCACGCCTCGTCGTCGACATCGCCGACTGACCGCCCGAGTCCGCCCGGTCACGGCGCGGGTGCCGTGTCGTAGCCGGTCGCGCGGATGAGCCTCGCCGGGACGCCGGCGACGATGGTGTTGGCGGGCACGTCCTTGGTGACGACGGCACCCGCGCCGACGACGCGCCGTCGCCGATGGTGACGCCGGGGACGACCGTGACCGCGGCGCCGAGCCAGACGTGGCGTCCGATGACGACCGGCGCCGGGCGCATGTCGGCGCGCCGGTCGGGATCGATCGCGTGGTTGAGGGTCGTCAGCGTGCTGCCGTGCCCGATGAGCGTGCCGTCGCCGATGGTGATGCCGCCGGTGTCCTGGAAGCGGCAGCCGAGGTTGATGAAGACGTCCTTGCCCAGGGTCAGGTTCTTGCCGAACTCGCTGTAGAACGGCGGGAAGACGGTGACGGACTCGTCGACCGGCGTGCCGGTGAGCCGGCGTCAGCATGTCGCGCACCTCCTCGGGCGTGCGGTAGCCGGTGTTGAGCTCGGCGATGATGCCGCAGCGCCTCCTGGGCGGCGTCGTGCATGAACCGGTGGTGCTCTGAGCCGCCGACGATCGGTGCGCCGCCGTCGACGTGGGCGAGGAACTCCTGCAGTTCCATCGCGGTCACCCCGCCTCGACGGTCGCGGTGACGGAGCCGTCCATGCGCGGCGATCCGCTCGGCGGCGTCACCGTCGAGCCGGCCGAGGATCACGATGCCGGGAAGTAGGACTGGTCGCCGTAGTAGAGGACGAGGTCGTTGCCCGGGGCGTAGTAGCCGAGGTCCCCGACGTCGGGGTCGGCACCGTCGGGCTGGCCGTCGAGGGACAGCGGCGAGGGCAGCGGGCCGGTCTTCTCGACGCCGCCGTGATCGATCATGTCGACGGTCACGGGGAGCTGGGCGAGCAGGTCGTCGGCTGCGGCGCTGTCGATCAGGGTGGCGTGGAAGCGCTGGTCGCCGACGGTGAGGTGGATCTGCATGTCGCTCCTGTCGTCGGTGGGTGTGGGACTGACGTGGTCGTCTCCGAACGGCCGCCGCTGGGCGATGCCGGGGCTCCAGTGCCCGGATCCGAACGTTCGTCCCGGTCCTGGTCTCCGCAGGGCACTCGAGGGTCAGGGCGAGGGCAGCCAGCGTGGCGACGCCGCCCGCCCGCGCACCGTCATAGGAGCGCGCACCTTGGTGGCCTGACTACCTGCGCATGTCACTGGGCTCCTCCTCGTCGTCCGTGGTCCTGCGTGGGCTGGGCGGCGAGCTCGTGCCGCCACGACATCGAGTGAACCCGCTGGCCGGACCGGCTGGAAGTCCCTGTCGATAGGTGTACTGACAGGGCATCCCTCGCGCCTCGGCCGGGGCCGGAGTCGGCCTACGCTCGACGGCGTGGACAACCGTCAGGAAGTGCGTGAGTTCCTCACCACTCGCCGCGCTCGGATCAGCCCGGACCAGGTCGGCCTGCCGACCACCGGGAGCCGTCGGGTGCCCGGACTGCGGCGCAGCGAGGTCGCCTCCACTCGCCGGGCTGAGCGTCGAGTACTACGCCCGCCTCGAGCGCGGGCAGATCGCCGGTGCGTCTGCCGGCGTCCTCGACGCCCTGGCCCGGGCGCTCCAGCTCGACGAGACCGAGCGCGCGCACCTGCTCGACCTCGCCCGCGCCGCCGACGGCATCCCGACCTCGGGCCGGCCGCGACGTCGTACCGCCGAGCAAGGCCGCCTCCCGGCTCAGCCTGCAGTGGGCGCTGGAGGCCATCACCGACGGTGTCGCGTTCGTTCGCGACCCGCACCAGAACCTGCTGGCCACCAACGCACTGGGCCGTGCGTTCTACTCACCTGTCATCGGCGACGGTGGTCGGCTGCCCAACCTGGCGCAGGTTCCAGTTCCTCGACCCTGCCGCCCGCGACTTCTACCCCGACTGGGAGCTGTTCGCCGAGATGTGCGTCGGGCATCATGCGCACCGAGGCCGGGCGCGACCCCCACGACCGCGGACTCCAAGACCTCGTCGGTGAGCTCTCCACCCGCAGCGAGACCTTCCGGCGGCTGTGGGCCGACCACAACGTCCGCACCCACGGCGCCGGCACCAAACGCTTCAACCACCCCGTCGTCGGGCGAGCTCACCCTCGCCTACGAGGAGCTCGCCATCACCGCCGAACCCGGCCTCGTGCTCCTCGTCTACACCGCCGAACCCGGCTCGCCCTCCGCCGAACGCCTCCGCCTGCTCGCCTCATGGGCAGCACCCGCGAGCCTGTCCCGCGACAACCCATCCACCAACAAGTAGAAGGAACCTGATGCAGATCACCCGCACCTCGATCGACACCGCCAAGGGTCCGGCCGACTGGTTCACCGGCGACGTCGTGACCTGGCTCGAGCACGTCACCGACGACTACGCCGCGCAGGCCTGACGGCAGACCAGCACGACCACCAGCCCTTGGGAGGTCCCGCTGGGGGCGTGCGCGCTCGTAGCGTCCTGCTCGGCGCGCAGCGCCACGCGCCGGGAGGTGGCGCGCGAGCCGGGGGGACAGATAGCGCGCCGACCACGCGAGAGATGCAGGGGCCGGTACCCGGCCCGTCGAGCTCGGAGCCACGACGGACGAGCAACGGCGCGCGCTCGTCGTGCTGTCCGAGCAGGCCACGGCCGCAGCGGGGACGTACGTGCGGCGCTGGAGCTCGCCCGGACGTGGGCGGCGGCTGCCGGCTCCGGGTGTGGGTCGCCCGGCGCGCCTGTGGTCGGCCCTCGCCACCGTCGCCGCCGCGGACCTGACCGTCGCGCGGGTGCTCGAGCCGCACCTGGACGCGCTCGCCATCCTCGGCCAGGCGGGCGAGGCGGCCGGCCCCGGGACGTGGGGCGTCTTCGCCGCCGAGGGGCCGGGCGAGCCGTTGCGGGCGACGCCGAGGGTCGGCGTACCGCCTCGACGGACGCAAGCACTGGTGCTCGCTCGGCGGCGAGCTCGACCACGCGCTGGTGAGCGCGAGGGTGGGCGAGGAGCGACAGCTCTTCGCGGTCGACCTGCGACGCGCGGGGTGACGGCCGTGTGCGGGCACGTGGGTGGCGCGCGGGCTTGCCGCGACGTCGACTCCGGTCCGGTCGACTTCGACGGCGTGCCCGCCGGGCCGTCGGCGAGCCCGGGTGGTACCTCGAGCGGCCCGGCTTCGCGTGGGGCGGGATCGGCGTGGCCGCGGTCTGGTACGGCGGTGCGGTCGGCGTCGCGCGGCGGATGGTGGCGGCGCGCCGGCGCGGCCCCGACCAGGTGGCCCTCATGCACCTCGGTGCCGTCGACGCCGCGCTGCACGCCGCCCGGTGCCGTGCTGGCAGACAGGCGGCCGCGGCCTCGACGCCGGCGACTGCCCGGAACGAGGGGGCTCGCGGGCCGCGTTGCGCGTGCGTCAGGTGGTGGCGCGGCGCGCCGAGGACGTCCTGCGACGTGCCGCGCACGAACTCGGCCCGGGCCCGCTGGCCACCGACGAGGAGCACGCACGCCGGGTGGCCGACCTCGAGCTCTACCTGCGGCAGTGGCACGCCGAGCGCGACCAGGCCGCCCTCGGCGGCAGCTCCTCGACGACCCGGAGGTCGGCGCCTGGTGACCGCGCCCCGCTTCCGGCACGACCGACCCGGTACGACGGCCGCGGTCGTGGTCGGCACCCTGGCCGACCGCGCCGACCCTCGAGCGCCGGCGGTCGACGCCGGCCGGTGGTCGTCGTCGGCGCACACCCCGACGACGAGACGCTCGGTGCGGGTGGACTGATGCACACCGCCGCGGGCGCGGGCTGGGAGCGTCGAGGTCGTCGTCCGCGACGGCCGGCGAGGGCTCCCACCCGCACTCACCGACCCACCCCCCGAGCGGCTCGCGGACGTGCGCCGCGGCAGGAGCTGCGACGGGCCACGGCGTCCTCGCCCCGGGCGCGGCACGTGACCTGCCTCGGCCTCCCCGACGGCGCGCTGGCCGACCACGAGGAGGAGCTCGTCGCCGCGCTCGTCGACGCGATCGGGACCGACGGTGACGACGTGCTGCTCGCGCGCCCTGGCGCGGCGACGGGCACCCCGACCACGAGGCCGTGGGCCGGGCCGCCGCGATCGCCGCCCGACGTACCGACGCGCGGCTGCTGGAGTACCCCGTCTGGCTGTGGCACTGGGGTGCCGAGGACGACCTGCCGTGGGCCGCAGGCCGCGCGGCTCGCCGCTCGATCGGCGAGGCCCGCGACGGCGAAGCGGCGGCCATCGCCGCGCACGCCAGCCAGGTCGCGCCGCTCTCGACCGACCCGGTGACGAGGTGCTGCTGGGGCCGGCGCTGCTGGCGCACTTCGACCGCGACGTCGAGGTCGTCCTCGAGCCGGCGGACCCGCCGGGGACGACGCGCTGGACCGGGTGCACCGCGACCGGCCGACCCGTGGGACGTGGACGGGTGGTACGAGCGGCGCAAGCGCGCCGATCACCCTCGCCAGCCTGCCGCGCGAGCGCTACGCGCGCGCGCTCGAGGTCGGCTGCTCGGTCGGCGCGCTGGCCGTCGACCTCGCGGCGCGCTGCGACGACCTGCTGGCCGTCGACTACAGCGAGGCCGCGGTGGACGGCCTGCCCGCAGCGGATGGCCGGCATCGACCACGTCGACGTACGCCGCGCCGAGGTCCCGGCGAGTGGCCGGAGGGCCGCTTCGACCTGGTGTCGGTGTCGGAGGTCGGCTACTTCCTCTCCCCGCGGGCGCTGGACGAGCTGGTGCCGGGCGCTGCCTGACTCGCTGGCCCCCGACGGCCACCTGCTCCTGTGCCACTGGCGCCACCACCTGGTCGGCTGGCCGCTGGACGGCCCCGCGCGTCCACGACGCCTTCCTCGCGACCGGAGCCCGGGTGCTGGCCGAGCACCACGACCCCGACTTCGTCCTCCACGTGCTCGGACGGACGTCGTGACCCGTCCCGAGGCGGTGGCGGTCGTCGTCCCGGCCCGCGACGAGGAGCGGCTGCTGCCGGCCTGCCTCGACTCCGTGGCGCGCGCCGTGGAGGCGCTCGCCCGCGCCCCCGGCGTCGCCTGCCGCGTCTTCGTCGTCCTCGACTCCTGCCGCGACGGCACCGCCGACGTCGTCGCGCGCCCGCGCGGCGTCACCGCGGTCCCGGTCGCCGCGGGCTACGTCGGGGCGCCCGCGCCGCGGGCGTCGAGGCGGCCGCCGAGTGGGCACGGGGCGTCGACCCGCCCCGACGTGGATCGCCAGCACCGACGCCGACACCGTCGTGCCACCACACTGGCTGACGGCGCAGGTCGCCCTCGCGGGCGACGGCCACGCCCTCGTCGTCGGCACGGTGCTGCCCGACCCGGGGACCTCACCGACCACGAGCTGCGGCTGTGGCGCGAGCGGCACACGCTGGGAGACGGGCACGAGCACGTCCACGGGGCCAACCTCGGCTTCACGCTGGCCGCCTACCGCGGGGTCGGCGGGTTCCCGCACCTGTCCGTCCACGAGGACGTCGGGCTGGTGCTGGCGCTGCGCCGGTCGGGAGTGCCGCCCTGGATCGCCGCCGGCGGTCTCGCGGCGGTCACCTCCGGGCGTCGCGAGGGCCGCGCCCCGCACGGCTTCGCGGCGTACCTCGACGGCCTCGGCGCCTGAGGCTGAGCCGACCTTCATCTCGCCGAGCTCGTCCCAGCCGCCTGGTCGCCCTCGGTGATGACGATCTCGGGCGTGCGCGGCGAGGTACTGCGGCAGCTCGGCCTGGGCGCGCCTTGAAGTGGTCGGAGCCCACGTGGCGGCGCCGGCCGCGTCGTCCGGAAGGCCTCGACGAGGACGTACTCGCAGTCGGGTCGTCGAGGCTGCGCGACCACTCGAACCACAGGCAGCCGGGCTCGGCGCGGGTGGCCTCGGTGAACGCCCGGCGATCAGCCGGGCCACTCCGTCGGCGTGCTCGGGCTTGACCTGGAACTTGGCGGTGATGAAGATCAACGCGTGCTCCTGGTGCGTCGGGCTCGGCTCACTTCCCCCGACCCTACGAGCCTCGCCTAGGCTGTCGGCGATCGCCATGACACCGAACACCCCGCACCCGCCGGCTGCTGCTCGTAGTCGACGCACCGTCGCTCCTGCACCGCAACCACCACGCGAGATTGCACACCAGGCTCATGACCGGCGGGTCGACCGATCTGGGCGCTGCACGGGATGGTGCGCCAGATCCTCGAGTCGATCGACTCGTTCGCCCCCGACGCCGTCATCTTCGGCCTCGACGACCGGTCCGGGTCAATCCGCGACGACCTCTACCCGGACTACAAAGCCGGCCGCGCGGAGAAGGACGCAGCGCTCGTCGACCAGCCCGACCGCGCCGCCGCACTGCTCGACGCCCTGGGGCTCGCCACCCTGACTCCCCCGGGCCTGGAGCAGACGACGTCAACGCCTCCGGTGCCACCTGGGCGCGGCAGCGGCTGGAACTGCGTGATCATCACCTCCGACCGCGACGCGTTCGCCCACATCAGCGACCACACGCGCGTGCTGCGGCTGATCAACGGCGGGATCAACGGCTCGCCCACGCTCAACCCAGCACGCCTGTTCACCATGTACGGCGTTGCGGCCGGCCAACTACCTCGAGTACGCCGCCCTGCGGGGCGACGCCAGCGACAACCTGCCCGGCGTGCAGGGCATCGGCGAGAAGACCGCCGCGATCCTGCTCGACGTCGCCGGCTCGATGGACACCGCGTGGAAGGACATCGACCACAACGGCGGCACGCCCTCCTCGGCGCGCTCGACGACTGGTCAGCAGAGACCGGCGGGCGTCGCGTCGGCGCCACCGTCGTACGCCGCCTGTCGCCCCGGGTGCCCGCGAGCGCTACGAGTTCAACGTGCAGATGATGTCCGGTCGCGACGACCTCGACCTCGGCCTGACCCCCGACGTCCCCGGCTCGCGCGGGCTGCTGCCGCTCGACCTCGACCGGGTCACCCAGGTGGTCGGCTTCCTCGACAACGACTTCACCACCGACTTCGCGGTGCGGGTGCTGACCCGCCGCCCGGCGTCAGGCTGACTGCTCGTCCTGGCCCTCACCCAGCTGCGCCCGCAGCCGGTCCACCTCGTCCTCGAGCTCGAGGACACGCGCGATGCCGACGAGGTTGAGCCCCTCGGCGAGCAGGTCGCGGATGCGCTCGAGCCGGACCACGTCGTCGTCGCTGTAGAGGCGGCTGCCGCCCGACGTCCGGTCGGGCGTCGAGCGGCCGCGGCGCTCGTAGACGCGGAGGTTCTGGATCTCCATCGACACCATCGAGGCGGCCACGGAGATCGCAAGACCCTCGTCGCTGGCAGCCACCGGCACCTCCTGGAGACACGAAAATTCCTCCCGGACACTTGATCCTGCCTCATCCATCGGTATAACAAACCTGTATCCATCAATACAGGTCGTGGACCGACGGAGGTCCACCCGGCAGATCCAGGAGGAGACGATGTTGCTTCGAACCACCGACCCGTTCCGTGACCTCGACCGGCTCACCCAGCAGCTGCTGGGCACGACCAACCGTCCCGCGGTCATGCCGATGGACGCGTGGCGCGAGGGCGACCGCTTCGTGATCGAGTTCGACCTGCCCGGCGTCAACACCGACAGCATCGACCTCGACGTCGAGCGCAACGTCCTCACCGTGCGCGCCGAGCGGGTGGCCCGCAACGGCGACTGGGAGCCGCTGGCCTCCGAGCGTCCCCGCGGCGCGTTCCGCCGTCAGCTCGTGCTGGGCGACAACCTCGACCTCGACCGCATCGAGGCGGCGTACGCCGACGGCGTGCTGCGGCTGGTCGTCCCGGTCGCGGAGAAGGCCAAGCCCCGCAAGATCGAGATCGCGCAGTCGGGCTCGAACCGCGGCGAGCACGCCCAGCTGACCGTCTGACCGACCGTCCGATCCACCAGACCCTGGTCGCGGGATCGCAGCCCTTGCGCAGTGAGCTGCGGTCCCGCAGCCGCCCGCGTCTGCCGGCGTCAGCTGCCGCCGGAGGACACCACGATCGGCACGACCACGGCGGTGATCATCGCGGTGTTCATCGCCGCGACGGCCTTCGCCACCGCCTCGCCTGCGGCGACGTCGGTCGAGACCTCCTCGATCCGCTGCTCGAGGTCGCGCTTGCCAAGGGTCCCCCTTCTCCTCCTCGAGCACCTTCGGTGCGACGTCGAGGCCCTGGAGGATGGAGAGCAGGCTCGCGTCGGCGGGCGTCGGCGTACCTCCCTGCAGGACGACCCGCAGCCGTTCGCGGAGGCGCCGCTCGGGCTCGGGGTCGCGCACCGGGTACTTCTCGGGCACGAGCCCGAGGGCGCACTTCGCCCCGACGTCGACGACGCCCACGGCGCTCAGTGCGGCGGCGACCTCACGCTCGACGGCGACCTTGCCGTCCGTGACGAGCGACGACAGCTTCTTTCCGTCCTTCTGCTCGCAGCCGCGCCGTCGCGGCGTCGAGGGCCGGGTGGCCGACCGGCCCGGGACGAGCGCGGTCATGCGGGGGTCCTTGTCCTCGCTCAGGGTGATGCGCTCGGCGACGACCAGGTCGGTGATGACAGCGGCAGCGAGACCGTCGGCGCGCTCGCCATGGCGCTCTCGGGCTTGCCGTCGTCGCGGCGAAGCAGCAGGAACAGTTCCTCGGCGATGAGCATGCCGCCAGACTAGGTCGCGACGTGCTGCTCAGGATCCGCCTGCTGGTGGAGATCGAGCGACAACAACCGGGCCGCGAGGTCCACCGCGGGACCGAGGAGCAGGATCACCGCGAGCGTGCCGACGCCCACCGTCGCGCCCAGCAGCCACCCACCCAGCGCTCCCCGCCCTGCACCACGCTGTAGCTCCACTTGAAGGGCACCGGCGGGTCCCACGCCAGCGCGGCCGCCTCGGCCGGCCCGGCGCCGGTGTGGCTGCCGAGGTAGAGCGCGATGCCCAGCGCCAGCACGGGGAAGGCCGCCGTCCAGGAGGCCGCCCGCCACCCCAGCCCGTCGGGCGTCGTGATCAGGTCCAGCACCGCCGGACCCGTCACCCCGACCAGGACGACCTGCACCACCGTGCCGATCCCCGGGTAGACCTTCCGGAGCGCCGCAGGCCCACCAGCACGACGCCGACGACGAGGTTGACGATCCAGAAGTCGACCCCGGTCGTGATGGCCAGGCCGTTGACGAAGGTCGAGTAGCCGTCAGACCCAGGTCGGCCGCCAGCAGCAGCGCGACACCGATGCCCAGGACGACACATCCGACGAGGAGCATGGCCGTACGCCGGGGGCTGGGGATCACGGCGACAGCATCTCA
>CAVZWM010000031.1:0-106729 GCA_963778975.1 uncultured Actinomycetota bacterium | reverse complement strand
GACCCATCACGTCGAGTGCGTCGCTTTGCTCATAAAATAGGCTTTGACCTGCGGTTATGCCGTTCCGTCTGTGCTTGCGAGCTTCGAAGGATCCCATCGGGGTCGGCTTTGACCCGAGTGTGACCGGCTCGCGGACTTGAATCCCATCATCAGGGAACGACGGATGAGCGTGCAGAGCGCTCGGCGCGGCAGCAAGGCGCTCTGGATTTCACCTTTCGCCAAGGGGCGTGCATGAGGTCGAATCTCGACCGCGCGGAAGATGCGCGAGATGGAGCGGCGACTCGCAGGGGGGTCCTCGACGCAGCCCAGACGCGGTTGAGCGAATCGCGGCATGACCGTACGCAGCGCACGCGATCTCGGCAGCCCGCCCTCCAGACGTCTGCCGAACTACGCCAAGCGATCGAAAACACACGACGGCAACGAATGGGCAGTCGGTGAGCCGCGAGGTGACATTCAGGCACTGGCGACGAGGGGTTCTGGCAAGCATTGGCCGGCTCGCTGCCCCAGCAATTGATGAGTTGGCGCCTGGACGCGTCCCAGATGACGGTCCGCCGGTGCTCCGGTTGGTGAGCGAGCCGGTAACCACGCGCAGGCCGCATGCGCGCGGCCAGCGTCCGCGCCCCTGAGTCCTGCAAACTGCGAGAACGAAGCGACCGAGGCGGTAGGTTCCATCCAGCGGTATTTGTCACGTACGTAATGGGGAGAACCTAGATCCGCACGTGGAGCATGCTGACGCACCGCTCTTCGTGAAGCTGCCCGACTGGTTCAAGATCCCGACACCGTTGGGCAACTACAACCCAGACTGGGCAATCCTTCGAGAAGAGCAGGCGGGGCAGTTTCTCTCCTCGTGCGCGAGACAAAGGGTGGCTCGGACATCGAGAAGCTCCGGTTCGAAGCCGAGGGGTGGAAGATCAAGTTCGGCGAGGCGCCCTACGGCGCGCTCAAGGTCGACTACTTCTTCCACCATGATCCGAAGGTCCTGATCGAAGTCTCGCCTGACTACGCCAAGCGCGGAGGTATGTGAGCGATGGGCGTTACCGTCGCAGGTCGGACCACAAAGTCGGCCGCTGCCCTTGACAGGGCAAGTTCCTCAGATACTCTACAAGGCTATTTATTGGACCCCATCGACGCAACGTGCGTCTAGCTCTCACGAGGAGAAGCTGCATGGCACTGGCATTTGACCCCTCCAAGTTCACGGTCGCGAAGGCCAAGCCCCTGCCTGTCATCCTGCTGCTCGACGTCAGCCTCAGCATGAGCGGAAGCAAGATCGAAAGCCTCAACAAGGCCGTCGCCGAGATGCTCGAGTCGTTCCGGGGCAGCGAGAGCAGCGAGACCGAGATCGACGTCGCCGTCATCACCTTCGGCGGAACGGTCGAACTGGCCCAGCCGCTCGCGAGCGCTGGACCGTCGAGTGGACCGGGGTGTCCACCAGCGGGAACACGCCCATGGGCACCGCGCTACAGATGGCAAAGGCGATGATCGAGGACAAGGAAGTGGTGCCGTCCCGCGCGTACCGACCGACGGTCGTCCTGGTCTCGGACGGCCAGCCGACGGACGACTGGCAGCAGCCGCTCGACGACTTCGTGAGCACCGGCCGGTCGTCCAAGTGCGACCGGATGGCGCTTGCCATCGGAGCTGACGCGGACGCGAGCGTGCTCGAGAAGTTCATCGCGGGGACCGACTACCCGCTCTTCTACGCCAAGGACGCCGCCGACCTGCAGAAGTACTTCCAGTTCGTCACCATGTCCGTGACGGTGCGGACCAAGTCGCAGGACGTCAACGTCATCCCGGGCGCCGCCGCAGTAGGTGTCGAGGCGCCGACCATCGACAGCCGGGTCGAGACATCAGAGAGCTCCCCCGACGAGGACTACTGGTAGATCGCGACCGGGCTCTAGCGATGAGAGAGCTGCTGCTCACCTGGTACGGGATCACCGACCTCCGGGCGTCCCTGGGCTTCGACGCCGGAGACGGTCCGATCGTGGGGGCGTTGAAGGCGCACCCCTACACCGGCGTCGTCGTGCTCGGGTACGTCAAGCCCGAGGACGAACGACGGGCGCGACTCGGACGGAGAGTCCTTCACCCGGGAGCTGCAGGCCACCCGGGACGCTATCGAGGTCGGTGATCGGAGCGGCCGCGAGCCGCTTCGTCACCCGGTTTGCGAACACCCAGGCAGCGCACCAGCACTTCGAGTCCTGGTTGCGGGCCCGGGTCGACGGGCTGTCCCCGGGGACCGAGGTATCGGTGACCGGCCAGGTGCTGAGCGGTCTGAACGACACCGAAGGTATCTACGCCGGCGCCGTACGGGCCCTGGAGACGGTGGCGCAGCGACCCCGAGCCGTCGCAGGTGTCGCTCTACCTGAGCCCGGGCACGCCGACGATGGCCTTCACCTGGGCCTTCGCGGCGCTCGCCCACCCGAACGTCCGGAAGCGGTTGATCGCGGCGTCCGACCCGACCAGGCCGCCCGAGCCGGTGCGGCTACCGTCCGAGTGGATGGAACGGTTCGGCAATCCGACCAGGCCGGGCGCGCGAACGGCAGCGGCGTTCGACGCCGTCTTCCACCTGTTCGGCGAGCAGCGGATGCCGACCCTGCTCGGGCGTCCGAGCAGTTCGACGCGGCGCACCACATCTTCGTGAGGTCGGATCAGTTCTCCGCAGCGGTGATGCGCCGGTTCACCGGCGCGGCCGCGACCAGGACGTTGCACGTCGACCCCTACGACCCTGCCGATGTCAGGGACCGGATCCTCGCGTATGCCGCGGATCTCGGACCCGGCGAAGCGCCTCGGGTTCAACCTGACCGGCGGCACCAAGCTGATGTACGCCGGCGCACTCGCCGCCGCTCGCGC
This sequence comes from uncultured Actinomycetota bacterium, assembly GCA_963778975.1. GTDB lineage: Bacteria > Actinomycetota > Actinomycetes > Propionibacteriales > Nocardioidaceae > Nocardioides. The sequence goes on along the minus strand of CAVZWM010000031.1, from coordinate 103,885 downwards.
GCTTGGGGCGACCCCGTTCTACTTCGACGGCCGCAACCGTCGCGTGGTGTTCCTGGACGGCTTCGACAGCGAACCGATCAAACCGGTCGACTCGTACAGACGTTCCTCGACCTGAACGGCGACGGTCTGGGCATCTCCCGCAAGGGCGGCGCGCCGAGGCCGAGTCCCGAGCGCGCGTTGCTGACCGAGGCGTTTGGAGACAGCGCTCCGCGCTGGCGTCGAAGGGCTTCTACCGGCGTATCTCGGAGTACAACGACGACTCCAAGCCGTTCAAGCCGTTCAAGGACAGCTCCGGCGAGTTCACCTTCGAGCTGACGGAGGACAAGACCGCGACCGTGTCCGGGAACGGCCTGGATCTGACCTTCGACTGACTGGCCAAGGTTCGCCGCGTACCTGTCCGGGCGGCTGGTTCGAGGAGTACGTCTACGCGCAGCTCAAGCCGTACGTCGAGACCGGCGCCATCAAGGATCTTCGGATCAACCTCGAGCTTGCCCTGAACAACCCCGGGGGCGGCTTCCCGCCCTAGGACTCTTACAACGAGCTCGACGTGGTCTTCACCGATGGGTACTCCCTTTACATCGTGGAGTGCAAGGCCGGCAACGTGCAGCAGGAGCAGGTGATGAAGCTGGAGAACCTGGTCCGCTATTACGGCGGCACTGACGGACGTGGAGTCCTCGCCACCGGCTTCCCGCCGTCGGCGAAGTCCGTCCGCCGGAAAGTCGAGGACGCGAACATCACGCTCTGCACGGGCGGCACCTTGGTCGAGCAGCTGAAGACCTTGGTGGACGGTATCGCTGCCCGTTCGGTGGTGGTCGGTCAGTGACCCTTCACCTGGTGTGCGACACCTCGGGGAGCATGAGCGAGAACGCGAAGCCGTTCATCGTGCGGACCTGCGTCCTCACGGTCGCGCAGTACCTGCGGTTGGGCCACGCGAGTACCGAGGTCACTCTGCACAGCTGGGCCGACACCCTCGAGGAAGCAGTCGACTGGACCGTCCGTGACGAGTTCCCCCAATCGTTCCACCGGGGCGCTGGTGACGCATCGGCGAGAGCACTGGACCGACTCGCGCTCTCCGCCGATGACCGCGTCCTGATGCTGACCGACGGCCTCTGGTCGCTGCAGGAGGGGCGGGAGATCTCGAACTGGCGTCGGGCACTCCCCGAGGGGTGTCTCCGCACCATCGTGGTCGGCTCCGACGCTCACCTCCCGGCGGCCGACCTGGACGTGTTCCCGCCCGACGAGATGCTTGCCGCCCTCTGTGGTTGGCTGCGTGGGAGCGGCACGATGACGGGCTGGCGCAGCTTCGGTGCCAGCGTTCGCGGCCCGGGGCATGTCAGTTCCGGGCTGCCTAACCAGGACGCCTGGAGCAGGACGTTGCGTTCATGGGGCGAAGTGGTCGTGGTCTCCGACGGTGTCGGCTCCCGCCCGCAAGGCCGAGATCGGTGCCCGCGCCGCCTGCCGGGCCGTCCCACGGGCGGTCCAGCACGATCGAGGTAGCAGCCGGGCGTCGCTGTCCGGGATCAAGGCGCACTGGTTGGATTTCGTGGCCCCCTTCGACCCGCGAGACTGCGCGGCTACCTGCTTGTACGTCGTCCGGCCGGTGTCGGGACCTGATCACTATCGGGGTCCTGGGCGACGGCCTGGCGGTTGTGACCAGGACGGACGGCGGGATCGAGTTCATCGAGCACAGCAAGGCCGACTCCTTTGCCAACATCACGGTCGGCGCTGTCTGTCGCGACCGGCGAGGACGAGTGGCGGGTCGTGGAGTTCGACCAGGAGGGGGTCGCCTCGATAACGCTGTGCACCGACGGAGTCGCGGACGACCTGGAGGGTGACCTGCGCTCGGCGTTCTTCCGCAGCTGGATCGACTACTCCGAGGCCATGGCAGACGTGACCGCAGGGCGGCACCTCCGCAAGGTCCTGCACGGGTGGAAGGTCCCCGGCCACACTGACGACAAGACGATGGCGTGTCTGCGGCGACCGCGCCGCGGGGGTGCGCGATGAGAGTGGCGAAGCCTGGCGAGTACTTGGTCGACGAGCACGGCAACCGCCACGGTCTGCACCAGGAGTTCGCACGCGCCGGACAGGGTGTGGTGTACCGGACAGCGGACGCCGATCTGGCGATCAAGCAGCCCCTCGTCGCTGGGACCGATCAGCTCGACACCAGTAAGGACTTCGCGGCCATGTTCCGGCGCGTGCGCACCCTGCCCGTCCCGCCGCAGGCTCTCGATGTCGCTCCCGCTGGCGATCCTGCGCGACGAGCCCGGGTACGTGATGCGGCTGCTGGCCGACGTCGAGCCGTTCGACGCTCTCGACTGTCAGGACTTCGACACCTACATCGCGACCGGGTCCACCCGGCGGCGGCTTTACGTGCTGTACCGCTGCGCCGCGGTGCTTGCGCGGCTGCACGCCGCCGGCATCGTCTACGTCGACCTTTCCACCAACAACGTCCTGCTGGGGTCCGGGGAGACCCCGGAGGTGTGGTTGATCGACACCGACAACCTTCGGGTCGAGTCGGACGAGGGGGCTGACGGTGTTCACCCCGCACTTCGGCGCTCCTGAGGTCGTGCAGCGCACCGGGAGTGCCCGACCGCGCACGGATGCCTGGTCGTTCGCGGTGCTCGCCTTCAAGCTGCTGACGATGGGGCACCCGTTCCTGGGCAGGAGGGTCCTCGAGGCTGAAGACGCCGAGGCCGGCTGGGACGCTGAGACTGAGGAGGACGGAGCTGCCGACCGACCTCGACGAGCAGGCGTACGCCGGGCTGCTCCCGTGGATCCTGGACGAGGAGGACGACTCGAACTCCGCCGCCACCGGCATCCCGGCGAGCCTGGTCACCACCCCGGGAGTGCTCGCCCTCTTCCAGGAGACCTTCGGGCCCGGCCGGACGGCGCCGCACCGGCGGCCGGCGACGGTGCTGTGGGCCTGGGAGCTCGCGCGGGCGTTCGACGCCTCGCTGACCTGCCCGGGCTGCAGCGATGTCGTTCGTCGTCCACGAGCACGCTGCCTGCCCGTACTGCGAGGCGCCGGTGCCGCGGTACGTCCTGGCCCGTGGGCCGTTCGGCGCGAAGGTCTACCAGCCAGGTGAAGGTGCACGGGGTGTCCCGGCCCGGCTGCTGGAGGCGTTCTCGCCCGACAGCGGGGACGAGACCCGGTACCAGGTCGAGATCGACTTCGACGCCCGGAGAGTCCGGCCGCTGCGCGGGACGGACGACCTGCCGCCGGTGCTGGAGCTTCGAGTTCCGAGGAGGCGGACGATGAGGTTCTCCGACATCCCCGCCCCGGCTGCTCTCCGCCCGGGTCGCGCCGGTCGCCGACGACGAGCTGGCCGAGGGGCCGGTGCTCTGGGTGGCGCCGGTCGAGGAGCACCCAGGCGAGTTCGAGCTGCGGACCCGGACCGGACTGGTCCGGGTGACGCCGTCGCACAACGCCGACGTGCACGTCTCGAACGCGGAGCTCGAGCGCCGGGCGGACCGTGCTGGCGCACCTGTACAACCCGGCGCCGGACGGCACGGCCGAGCTGCACCTTCGGCTGTTCAGCGGGGAGCAGCACGAGATGGGGCGACCGGGAGTCGGGGTGGACGAGCGCGCCCTCGTGGCCAGCCGGAAGGTGCTCGCGGGCCAGCGGCTGAGCGACGAGCAGCTCTGCGACGCACTTTGGCACCGCTGCGCCTACACCGTCGGAGAGGCAGAGCTACTTCTTCCTCACTGCCGGCGAGGCGGCCAAGGAGGAGCTGGAGGACGTCACCGACTCGCGCGCGCCTTCGCGCTCCAGGGTGACGGCGTCCGGTTCGCCGTCGAGGAGTTCACCCGCCCGGACGGCGCCACCATCTTCCTGGCGAGCAAGCTCACCTCGCGCCGGAGCACCGATCAGGCCGTGCGGCTGGCCCGGGGGTCTCTGCGCTTCGTGGACTGGACGGCAGCGGGAGCGCTCGGGGTCCTGGCGTCGGCCGAGCTGACCCAGCTGCGTCGCGCGGCGACGGGCAGCTACCTGAAGAGGTGGGACGAGTACGGCGAGATCGAGGGGGACCTCTTCCTCGAGCGCGCTCGGGCCGTCGGGAAGCTGCGGATCCACCCGGTCGGCAGCACGCGCAACGGCGACCGGGTGGAGGTCGACCGCCGAGCTGCTCTCGGTCGAGCAGGCCCGTGCCCTGGACGGGATCACCCAGCTGGAGCTCACCAACGAGCTGCCCCGGCTACCTGATCGACCCGCAGCTGACCTGGTCGGAGTACTGCGACGAGTTCGCCGCCGAGTCCCGGTCCGGGGGAGGCGGCCCGCTGACAACTCGATGGTCGGTCGACGTCAGATCCGTCCGCGACAGCACCGTGGAGCTGGAGCTCGAGCGACCCACCCGTCCACCAGTGGCTGATCTTCCCGGTGGCCAGCGAGGTGGCACAGATCCGGCGACGGATGGAGGCTCGGTCGCGAATCCTGGCGGGTCGGTCCGCCAACCCGAACCTCGGCCTGCTGATCGAGGAAGGTGGTCGGCTGCTCCCGCGCCGCAAGCCGGCCCGGTCGTCAGCCTCGTCCTCGATCGGTTCGGGCCAAGGTCTTCAGCCACGACCCGACGCCTGAGCCAGATGGAGGCGATCGAGGTCGCGCTGAACACCCCGGACATCGCCCTCATCCAAGGGTCCACCGGGGACCGGCAAGACCACCGTCATCGCGGCGATCGTGGAGCGGCTCAACGAGCTCGCGGACAAGCGGAAAGCAGGACCTCAAGGGGCAGATCCTGGTGTCCGGCTTCCAGCAGGACGCGGTCGAGAACCTGATCGGGCGGCTGACGGTCAACTCACTCCCGACGCTGAAGTTCGGCCGCCGGTCGGACAGAGACGGTCGACGTCCAGTCGGCCTCGGACCGGGAACTGGAGGAGTGGTGCCATCGACGGTGGCCGACCGACCTCCGCGAGGCGACCGCCGGAGCTCGCCGTCTCCGCGGAGGAGCGAGCGGATCCGCACCCTGTGCGTCCAGTACATCAAGGCGCCGTCGACCGTCCTGGCGACGAGCCTCCTGGCCGCGGCGGCGGCCCTGCCGCTGCGGACGCTCGGGGAGGACCTGCACGCGCAGGCTGTGGCGCAGCAGCAGCTCCTCGCCGAGGAGCGTCCGTGGCCGCGGGTATCCGGTGCGACGCTCCGACTTGTCCGCGGTCTCCGGGTGCGCCCGGAGAGCTTCGCCGACGACGGCCCGGCGCGCGCGTACGACGTCCGCGACGGTCTTGCCGACCTGCTCGACGAGGCCCAGCGCGCCCTGCTGAACCAGGCGGTCGCCTGGACCACGACGGACGCGCCACCTTCCTGGCCGAGCTGAACGCGCTCAAGGGCGAGCCTGCTGGTCCGGCTCACCCCGGCCCCGGTGTTCCGGGTCGAGAAGGCCCGCGACATGGTCGTCGACCTCATCGAGGACACGCTGCGCAGCGATCCGCGAGCGAGGAACCACCGCTCAGGACGGCCGGACCGCCGCGCTGAGCGAGTTCCTGCACGAGCTGGAGAACAACCCACAGGGCTGCGCCGCGAGCGTTCGGGACTTCAGCCTCGCGTTCGCCGCCACCGTCCAACAGAGCGTGGGCAAGCACGATGCAAGACGCCAAGGGCGTCGCGGAGGACGAGTCCCTGGCCTACGAGTGCGTGATCGTCGACGAGGCAGCGCGGGTCGGCCCACGAGACCTGATGATCGCCCTGGAGCAGGGCAAGCACACCATCCTGGTCGGTGACCACCGGCAGCTGCCGCAGCTGCTCGACCAGAAGGTCGCCGACAGGCTGGAGCGCGGGCGACGAGAGCGGGAACGGCGCCGAGTGGCTCAAGAAGAGCATGTTCGAGTACCTGTTCGCCGAGCGGCTGAAGGCGCTCGAGCGAGCAGGACGCAGGTCGTCCGCCGGGTCACCCTCAACCGTCAGTACCGGATGCACCCGGTGCTGGGGGACTTCATCAGCCGGACCTTCTACGAGAGCCAGGACCCAGACGAGAGGTTCGGGTCGGGCTTGCCGGCGAGCCACTTCGCGCACGACCTACCGGGAACGGACGGGCGCTGCGCCGCCTGGATGGACGTACGAGGGCAGCGGACCCAGGCCGGCACCAGCTCGGTCAACCGTGGCCGAGGCCGAGGCGATCGCCGCCAAGGTCGCGCGCGTGGATGGACTCCGACGCCGGGCAGGACCTGACCTTCGGCGTCATCTCGTTCTACCGCGCCCAGGCCGAGCGGATCAGAGGCTCCTTGGCGGACCACGCCGACCCCGACCGGCTGCTCGTCGGGACCGTGGACTCCTTCCAGGGGCGGGAGTTCGACGTGGTCTTCCTCTCGGTCGTCCGGTCTGCAGGCGGGCCTTCGGGTTCCTCAAGCTCCAGAACCGGCTGAACGTGGCGATGAGCCGGCAGCAGCGGCTGCTCACCGTGGTCGGGGACCCGGGTACTTCGACACGCGAGGCTGCCGAGCACGAGGTGCCCGGGCCTGCACGCGTATCCTGCAGCTGTGCCGGATCGCAGGGAGTGAGTGCTCTGATGGTGGCCAAGGTGCTCGACTTCACCCGTCGTGAGCAGACCGACGAAGCGGTCGGCACGCCGCGCGAGCTGGCGATCCGCTGCGACGGGTTCCGGGTAACCCTCCCGGGCGTCCGACGGGGACGCGACCTTGAGAACCCGTTCGAGCGCGTCGTCCTCCGGCTGCTCGAGCTGCGCCGGTACGACGTCGACGGAGCTGGCCACCGAGACCTGCCTGCCCGGCGACCTGGTCGGTTCATCCTGCTCCGCCTCGTGGACAAGGGCTACATCGACGAGCGCCACGACCTCCTGGACGCGGGCCGTGCGGCGCTCGGCAAGCTCGATCGGGCGACGGGGGCCGAGGTCGATTACCGGACCTCTGTGGTCTTCCGGGAGCGGATCGGCGGCCGGCTGCTGCCGATGCTGGTCGCGGCCGAGGACCTTCCAGTCCGGGGTCGAGACGTCGGTGACGGATTGGTCGTTTTCGTCGGCACCGAAGGAGATCCGTCCAACTCCGCCTTGGCCGGGGGTCGCGGTCGAGCCGGGCGCCGACCGCGTCGGAGGTCGAGGCGGTGCTGGCCCGGATGAGGCAGCGCGCCCGTGTCCTTGGCAACCGACTGGCCGAGTCAGTTCGTTGGAGTCACGGGCATCCTGATCAACTGCCGAGCCCGAGCCGTACCTACTGCGCTGCCAGCTGGTGGTGCAGCGGTTCGACAGCGACTGGCGGATTACCGACCCGTTCGGGCAGGGCTACTCCGTCGATCTGGAACGGGCCTACCGAGACCTGCTCGACCGACGACGAGTCCGAGGCGAAGCGGTTCGACGCCTGGCAGGGGCGGATCGCGGCCCAGGCAGAGACGCGTCCGCATCGGAGGCGGCACCGGCGCGGACGTACATTCGGAGACCCCCGGAACGACGGCCCTACCCCGATCTGGTCCGGGCACTGCGGAGTCGGAACTGGTACGGGGCGGTGGAGTGGGCACTGTTCTACCTCAACCAGAGCCACGACCTCAGCCGCACGCCTCCAGCTCGCGAAGGTCCGGCACGGGTCGCGAGAACGAGACGGCGGTAGCTCGAAGCCGCGCGGGGCCTTGGGCTTGTCGCCTCGATCGCAGCTGCCTGCGAGGCCTAGTCGACCTGCGTCCCGGCAGCGTCAACGCGTACCTTGCGGGGACTGCGGTCGATGACGACAGTGCTCCCGCTGGCCCTTCTCAGCGCCGCGCAGAACCCGGGGCATCCGTTCTGTAGCGCTGGCCGAGGAGATGCCGGACCTGCGTCGAGGTCGATCGCCTACCTCAAGAGCCAGCGCGACGACGGCTCCACCGCAGAACCGGCGCCCCGAAGGCCGCTGACAGTCCGCTGTCATCGCCCGTGGCGGCAGTGGACCCGGCAGCTCGTCCGGACCCTGCTGCCGACCTTCACGTTCGACGGCGACACTCGAGAACGCCGCTGCCGACCTGGTCGGGCTCTGCTCGACGACCGTCTCGGCGCGCGTGCTGAAGCTGCAGTCGGAGTTCGGCCGCGCCGTCTTCGTCGGCTGGCCGACCGAGCTCCAGGACAACCTGCTCGACTGCCGAGCTCGCCTGGCTGGCGCTGGCGACGACGAACGCTCGCGGACGCCAGCACGTTCGTCAACCGGCTGGCCACCGCGACGCAGAGCGCCTTCCGGTGCGGCGCTCGACCGGACGCCGCTCGGCGCGCAGGTCGCAGGACGATCTACGTCGCGATCGCGGCGGAGCGGGCGTCCGGCACGGGTTCGGACCGTTGCCGGACAGCCTGCGAGCGTTGCGCACCGAGACGTCGAGAAGTCGCTGCACGGGGGGTTCGGCACGCTCGGCTCCGTGATCGTCGCGTACCTGGTTCGGGCGGACGGAGTCCGACCTCAGTCCGGCTCGAACGCCACCGAAAGAACCTGCTGCCGACCTCGACCGGTTGATCAGCTGCGAGGGCACGGGAACCGACGTGTCGACACCGACCGCCAGGATTGCGACTCGTTGCGGCGAGGCATCTACACCATCATCCGATCACTGTTGGAGAGCTAGCAGCATGACGGCTGACGAAAACCGACCCGACGACGCCACCCGCGCAGACAAGGCTGCCTCGGAGGACGCTCGACCTGCGTGCCGTCGAGCTCGACCTGCGGAGCGAAGAACTAGATCGCCGCGACGCTCGAGCTTGCTCTGCAGCGCGAGGAGCTGGCTCGACGCGATGCCGAGGTCCGCCAACTGGAGACGGACGCACTGGAGCTGGAGGAGTCGCTGGCACAGCGCGAGGCCGCCCTGGCCGAGCAGATTGCGGACCTGGAGACGCGGCGAGCTGCCCTCGGTGAGCGGGAGGCGGTCGCTGATGGTGACTTCGCCCAGCAGCGCTCGGACCTCGCTGCCGAGCTGACCACTCAGCGGAGCACTGCCCAGGACGAGCTGAACGGGTGGCAGCTCACCCGGCAGGCGCAGGTCGACCCGGAGCTCGACGCGCACTTCCAGCTGCGGTTGGCGGAGATCAACGCGACTCTGGACGCCGAGCGGGAGAGCCAGCGGGCCCGGATCGACGAGGAGCGCAAGGTCTGGGAGCAGTCGCACGCGGCCGAAACGGAGAAGTACAAGGCGCTCGCGCAGGCGGTCGAGAAGAAGGACGGAGAGCTCTCCGCGAAGGAGGACCATCTGGCGGGGCGCGACCAGGAGCTCGAATTGCGCGAGGGTTACTTGCAGTCGCGTCTGGAAGGACTGGACGAAGAGGCAGAACGTCGCACTGTGGACCGGATGCGGTCGTTGGAGGCGCGCGAGCAGCAGCTCCAGGGTGAGAACGCACGACTGCTCGGCGAGCTGACGGCCCAGTGGGCACTCGTCGGTGCCTTCGAGGACCTGGAACGTCAACTGGGTGGGAAGCCTGCCGAGGTGGTGCTCGGGGATCTCCAGGCCAAGGCCGAGGAGATCGCCGCTTGAAGCAAGAGCTCGCCAAGCACCCGGCTCCGGAGGTTGCGGATCTGGTGAAGGAGCTGCGCAAGGAGAACGCCAACCTCAACGGCGAGCTCAAGAAGGCACGCGCGACGAGTGCGAAGGACGCCGAGAAGCTGCGATCGGTCGACGACATGCGGCGACAAGTTGCTGAGTTCGAGGAGACCCACAAGAGCTTGATCCGGATCAATGAACGTCTCTCAGGTGAGGCCGCTCAGGCGACGAGCGAGCTGGCCCGGCTTCGGATGCCGTTCCAGGCTGAGCAGAACGAGGCAGAGCGCCGGAAGGACATCGAACGACCGCTGAAGTCTGCGGCCACGATCGGCAAGCCTCCGGCGAAGCCGGATTCTCCGGTCGACGAGGTTCGCGTGGCTAGAAGCGATCGGCACCCGATGCGCCGAATTCGGCCTCCGGTTTCCGGACCGGATCCTGGCGGCCTTCCACACGGCTCTGAAGACGGCCGAGTGGTCGCCGCTGACCGTGCTCGCCGGGGTCAGTGGTACCGGCAAGTCCGAGCTGCCGACGTTGTACTCGCACTTCGGCGGCATCGTCTTCGAGCCGGTCTCCGTCCAGCCGAACTGGGACAGCCAGGAGTCGATGCTCGGCTTCTTCAACTCGATCGACAACCAGTTCGACGCCCAACCGCTGCTGCGGTTCCTCGCGCAGAGCCAGAAGACGTGGACCAGCGAGTACCCCGGCCTGCGCGACGCCGTCTCGTTGGTGCTCCTCGACGAGATGAACCTCGCGCACCCCGAGCTGTACTTCGCCGAGTTCCTGTCCACGCTGGAGGAGCGTCGAGTCACCGCGGCAGGAGCGTGCCGAACCTTGACGGTCAAGATCGGCGCTGGCCTGAAGGAGTACCAGCTACCGCTCGGGCGCAACGTGCTCTGGGCCGGCACGATGAACCAGGACGAGACCACGAAGTCGCTGTCCGACAAGGTGGTCGACCGGTCGATCATCATCCACTTCCCGCGGCCGACGAACTTGGAGCGTCGTATCAAGCAGAACACCCTGGAGGACTCCCCGGGACGCTGCTGCTGCACCGGCAAGACGTGGGAAGAGTGGTGCGCACGCGAGATCGAATTCGGAAGCGAGATCGAGCCGTACAAGGCGTTCGTCGAGGAGATCAACACCGCGCTCGCGGTCGCGGGACGTGCGATCGGTCACCGGGTCTGGCAGTCGGTCGAGTTCTACATGGCCAACTACCCGGCTGTTCGGGCTGCCCAGCGGAACGATGACGCGGATGCGCTCCGAGCAGCGATGCACGTCGCCTTCGAGGACCAGCTCGTCCAGAAGATCATGCCGAAGCTGCGCGGGATCGACACCCGGGGAGCAACCAAGACGCTTTGTCTCGACCGGATCGAGTCGCTGGTCGTCGTTGAGGGAGTCGGTGGGACAGCCGTTCAACCTCGCGCGGGACTTCGAGCTCGCCAACCAGCTCGGATACGGCCAGTTCATCTGGCAGTCGGCGAACTACCTGGAGGAGGACGTCACAGAGCCTGAGCAGGCCGTGGTCGCGGACGAGAGCGTGCCGAGCGCCGACTGATGGATCTCAAGGACCTCTACACCGGTATCGGCGCCGACACGCCCCAGGGTGATCGGTGCCGTGCGTTGCTGCGCCAGACGCACTGGCTCAGCGGCGTGGTCGAGACCGACCCCCGGACGGGCCTCGCGCTGCCGTTGCCGCTGTCCACCACGCTGCGGCGGATCCGCGAGCTCCCCGAGTCTTGGAGCCCGGAGAGCGGGACCCCGCCGGACGACCGCCTCTGGCGGATCGCCGAGCATGCCCGCCCTGCGCTTAAGGCCTTGCTGCACAACCTCGGAACCTCGCCGGCGCGGGAGCGTGCGGTGCTGCCGATCCGGGCGGTGCGCGAGCTCGACCAGGCGAGCTTCATGTCGCTGTCGCGACGGCCTGGCCGCACCGTCCGGGAGAAGCTGGCGAGCAAGCCCTACCTCCAGGCCGTTCGGCAGTACCAGTCGATCGACATCCCGCAGAACCGGCTGCTCAAGGCGTTCTGCGTGCGGCTGTCCGAGCTCCTCGTGCTGCGTGAGCGGACCTTCGACTACCAGGACGACCTGCTCGTGCGGATCGATTCCTGGCTGCGGTCGCCTGAAGCCGACGAGATCGGCCGCTGGGAGAACCTGCCGCCGAACAACACCCTGCTGTCGCAACGCCAGTACCGCGCGGTCTGGGACGCCTGGGGCTGGCTCCGGTCGCTGGACGAGGACATCGCCCGCGACTGGGAGTAGTGCAGCCGTCGGCAGGAGCTCGTCGAGGCTGTGGGAGCAACGTATTGGCTCGACCTTCGTCGACCGCCCGCTCGCTTTCGACATCGACAAGTTCACGATCGAGCCGTCCGGCGACGTCCATGAGATCCCGCACGTTGGCGCCGCCTCTCCGCTGCCCGCGCGGAGTACTTGCGAGCTCCGGAGTGTGCATCGACCTGGTCCCGCTGATGCCGCGCTACGCAAGCCCCGACGCCCCGGTCGCACAGGCTCCCTTCGCGCTCCTGTGGCAGCACTGGCGGAACGGCCCGGACGAGGGTGCCCCCGTCGACATCGATCTGGTGGAGGCCGACGGTGTGTGGGAGCACCGCCGACGTGACCACGGTCAGTGCTTCCGTTCTCTTCGAGGACAGCGCAAGTCCCGTCCGCGGAGCTCGACCGTGCTGCCCGTGCGATGGCCTCGACCCTGCGCAGCAGGTTCGCGCACGGAAGCGTTGCGCTGGTTGGTCCCCGACATCGCCAACGACTTCACGCTCGAGGTGCTGCGCCGCAACCTCAATGCCAAGTTCGCAGACGCGCAGCCGTTGCCGCGCAGCGTCGCCGCGATCTTTGCCCAGGTCGATCTCGACCGGGTCACGCACGGGTTCTCAGTCGTGGTGGTGGACTCGTTCGCGGGCACCCGGTACGCGACGAAGCTGAGTCGCCCATTTCGATGCCGCGCTGAAGGAGCTCGTCCCGGAGACCCGTGGATTCTCATGGGAGCGGGAACCCTCGGTACGGCTGGGGGCCGGAGACCCCGACGCCTTCCCACTTTGGCGACTCGACGGCGATGGTCACTGGCACGAGCCGACGGAACCTACCCCGGCAGGTCGCACTGACTTCGCGGAGCTGAGGAATGCAGCCCGCCTGGGGCAGTTCGACCTCGCTCTGAACTCCGGCTCCGATCTCCCGGCGGGAGGGGTGTGGTTCGGATATTTGCAGTTCCAGGCTGGCGCCGTGCCGCTGTGGCGTGACCACCTGCCGGAGCTAAGTATCGAGGTGATGGAGAAGGGCGTCCGGCACGAGTTCCCGCTGGTGTCGCGGAAGAAGCGTATTACGGTGGATCCGCGGCGGGGCGTGCGCACCCCGATCTCCATCGACGCGCAGTTCCACCTCGCGCCTGGCTTCAGCGAGTACCGCTTCCCGCTAGTCCAGGGTAGCCAGAGCGGGAAGCTCGAGTACGACGCGGTGCTGCGCTCGGACGAGTTTCCGCGTCGCGACGACACGCCGTGCGAACTGGAACTGACCTACGAGTACGGAGCAGACGACCCGTACGTCCTGCGGTTCATCCCGGTCGATGGGAGCTTCACGCCGATCCGGGCGGCATGGCGCCCGGTGTCCGAGCGTCCGCCGGTCGACCTCTCACGACTGCCGGTGCCGCCCTTCCCTTCGTCGGGGGCGTGGACGGACTTCAGGACCTGGACAGGGGACGGTGGGACGGCGCGAGGCGTTCGGGATCTGCTGGGCGAAACCATGCGTGCTTTTGCTGCAGTGGAGGATGACGTGACGAACGCCTTTCCCGACAGGGTCACGGGCGAGTTCGAGAAGGGCAAGCTCAGCTTCCAGGGTGATTTCGTATGTGACGTCTTGGTCGACGGCGAGCGAGTGTTCTGCCGCGCCAGGAGTTTTGCCGAGCCTGTCGACGAGAGCAGCCTCAGCCCGGGCGACCCCGTCTACCTCGTCGTGCACCGTGAAGCATCAAGGTCCAAGGCCGGTGGCGAGACCTTGTCCGGGCGCGAGGTTACGTTCACGAGTGTGGTCACGGACGGCCTTCGCGCCGAGATGCTCAGGAAGGCGCGTCCGCCGACGTACACGATCTGGAACCACGGTCGATCGATCGACGACCCGGACTGTCCATCAGCCTTTCGGGAGGCCACTAGGAGTGCGATCAGGAATGCTGAGCTACTACTCGCTGATCCCACGACGTCGGCCGAGTTGCGGTCGGAGCTGACAGCGTTGCTCAGCAGGCTGCATAAGGACGCCCCCGACAGCGTGCACCGCGACCTCCTAGCGGTCGCCCTGCGGGGGAGAGGTGCACGTTTGTTCGACGTTGCCTACGGACTCGGGGACTGTTCGCTCCCGTGGCAGCACCAGGCGTTGATCGCGCTCGCCAGTAGTCCTGAACCCGATGTCCGGACACTCGCGGTCGCTTTGTGGCGTTCGCGAGAGCCTGTCCATCTTCTCTCCGAGGATCTTGTCGATCGTTTGCTGACGTCTATTTCCGCATGGCCTTCCGGGCGCGATGAGAGCCGTATCTGCTAGCAAGCTGGGACAACGCGATCGTGCCCGGTCCATGCATCTGGCAACCCAGGAGCAGAAGGTTCTGGAGCGCAGCGTCCGCGTCATCGTGGCCTGGGCGGAGTTGCTGCTCGCGCTGCTGCGCACCCGGGAGTCCCCGGACATCCGGATGAAGAATCTGTTGTCTCCGGACAGCGAGAACGGGCGGAGGCTCATCGAGCTCGTCGACGATCTGATCCGGCTTTTTAGCAAGAAGCGCTACAGGCTCGATTCCCGGGTCACCTTCGAGCTGACCCAGCCCGACGACTCCCGCGTGCCTGACTTGCTCTACGCGCTGCGCCTCTACCTGACCGGCGACGACGGAGCCTCGACCATCCGGATCTCCCGGGTGTCCGAGGACACCTCGTAGTGCCATCGTCGCACCTGCTACCGCAAGTGTGTCGATAGCATCTCCCGCAGCAGGTTGTGCCAACCCAACGAGCTGAACTTGAGTCGCCGACGCGGCGACAGTGCGACTTGAGTCACGCGCCATATAGGGATCTCGAGAGTTATGCGTATGTAGATCAAGCCACCTGCGCACGAGGCCCCACTCCCTCGTCGTCGAAGTGGGATCGGGTTTCCGTCTGACGTCGATCGGCAATCGACGTCCCGGGCACTGTTCCCCACTTACTCCCCAGTTTCTGGGGAACCCAGGCGATGTAGGCCGAACACGGGATCGATGCCCGGTGTCGATTTCCCGCTCAGTCAGACGGATTCGGATCGAGACCGATCTGGTCACCTAGGACCCAGAGGTCGCAGGTCCAAGTCCTGCGGGCATGTGATTGTCCGCGCCTCGTTGCGCACCTCGTTGCGCACCTCGTTGCGCACCTCGTTGCGCACCTCGTTGCGCGCCGAGAATGCTGGCGGCATCGCGATCGCCGCTGGTTTCATGTGCGTCCAGGCTGCGGTCGTTTGCGACCGTCGGCCCCGTTGAAGCAGAGGGCTCGGATTGGGCTCGCTTTCGTTCGCAAGCACCAGCAACCGGGTGCGGCCGTCAACAGACGTCGAGAACGGCATCGGTGCAGGTCACGCACCTGTTTGCCCTCTCGCGTGCGGACAACCGCAACGAATCGCGCTCACGCTCAGGGTCATCGAACGTCTTCCCGATGACTTCCCATCTGGAGTGCGTTGCGCATCTCGTGAAGGGGTGAGCACCTACGGCGCCCTCTTCGGCTCGCTGCCGCGTCCTATGCGGTGTGACGCAGGGACTAAGGCTGGATCAGACGGTAGAAGTGCGCCCGTGAGCTGCCGGCCGAGTTGCCGTAACGACGCGGCGACCAGCGCGCTGGAGCACGAGCAGCTGAAAGAGCTCGGCGGAGTGGTACGTCCACAACACGTCCCTGGTCTCGCGTGCCCCATGGCCTTCGTGCGGTGGGTGCATGGACCATAGTGGCTTGTCGCCCGCCGGCCTCTTGGTAGCCGTAGGCGTGGTGAAGTTGCATCCCGTACCGGGGTCCGGGCTTACCGTCGAAGCGTGACCGAAGAGATGGCCAACCTGATGGCCGACGACAACTGGGCCCCGACGGCGTGCACGCTTCCGACAGTCGCGCAGCCAGTGCGTCGCAGGGAGTTCGATGAGCTCTTCGCAGGCGACGTCGTGGCCGTGTGCCGGAGTCAGCGACGAGGACTCGGCTCGACCTGCGGCCCGACCGCGATGTCGCCGCTCGCGCGGCGGCCCTGGCGGTGGACGAGACCGGCTGCTGCTCGTTCTTCGATTTCCACCTGTCCATCGACGACGGCACGGTCGCTCTCGACATCGGCACCGCGCCCGAGCATCAAGACGTGCTCGCGGCCTTGACCGCGCGCGCGACATCTCGCGTTGGCACCGGGTCATGAGCGGCGTGCTCCGCGCCGGGCAGGTTGCCGAGGCTGTCGGGATCAACGTCGAGACGCTGCGCTACTACGGGCGGCGCGGCATTCTCAGTCAACCCGACCGCAGTCCTGGCGGGCATCGTCTCTACCCCGAGACGACGGTGACGACGCTGCGGGTGTTTAAGGCTGCCCAGAACCTCGGGTTCACCTTGGAGGACGTCGTCGCGCTCCTTGACGCCGGACGCCATCGCCACGACCGCGCCCAGGGCGGGCTGCAGGCTAGAAGTGAGGCCAAGCTGGCCGAGGTGGAGCGGAAGATCGCAGACCTTCAGGCGATCCGGGCCAGTCTCATCGCCGCGCGTGATGCCGGGTGTGACGATCTGGTTCGTTGCGCAGAGTCCGATTGCTGCCCTATGCTCTTCGGGCAGATCGCTGCGCGACGGTATCGGGAGATCCCGTGAGGTTCGCTGTCAAGAATCGCCACCTCTACGGCACAGCAGGCGCCGCCTGCGCAATCTGCTGCGCAGCACCGCTGCTTACCCTGCTCGGTATCGCTGGAGCAGCACCAGCAGCCGCGACCTTCGTGTTCGCCGGCGCTGTGTTCGCCACAGTGGTCGCGGTCGGGGCGGTGTCCGCTGGGTCGCGCCACTCGGTCTCCACGAGAGACGTTCGGCACGAAGGCCGGGTCGACATCGAGCTGACCGACCATCGGGGACGCCGCTCAGGAGTGCATCCATGATCGGCCGTCGACTCACGGCCACCGTTGAAGAGGAGAACCACAATGAGCGCCACGATCGCCGACCATTGGGCTCAGGGCGACGTCTACCCACGCATCCTCGCCGCGCTCAAGGCGGCTGAGAAGGACTTGGCGGCCCTGACGGTGGAGGACCTCGCCCCTGTTGACCACTTCCACGCCCGCGGGTTCGCCGCCACCGTGGAACTGGGCGATGCCCTGCCACCAGTGGCACCGGACAGCCACCTGCTCGACGTCGGCTGCGGCCTCGGAGGCCCGGCACGCTACTTCGCACAGCGCTTCGGGTGCCGCATCAGCGGCATCGATCTGACCGGGCCGTTCGTCGAGGCGGGGCAGCGGCTCACTGGTCTGCTGGGCCTGGACGACCGGGTGGAACTCCGAGTCGGCGACGCACAGGCGCTGCCGTACGACGACGAGACCTTCGACGGCGGCTACGCCCAGCACGTCACGATGAACGTGCCCGACCGGCCCGCGTTCTTCGCGTCGGCATTCCGGGTGCTTCGGCCCGGGGGTTTTCTCGCGCTGACCGAGCACGGTCGAGGGCCGGGTCGGGAGCTGCACCACCCGGTTCCTTGGTCTGAGGACGGTTCCGGGGAGTACCTCGTCACCCCCGAGAAGACGCGGGAGTTCCTCCAGGATGCTGGCTTCGTCGACATCGCCGTGACGGACACGGGACAGGACTACCTGGCGGCGTACCGCGCGATGCTGTCGCTGGCTGACAGTGGCGCCTTGC
Source organism: uncultured Actinomycetota bacterium (assembly GCA_963778975.1). Taxonomy (GTDB): domain Bacteria; phylum Actinomycetota; class Actinomycetes; order Propionibacteriales; family Nocardioidaceae; genus Nocardioides. The sequence goes on along the minus strand of CAVZWM010000031.1, from coordinate 86,616 downwards.
CGCCGCTGGGGTTGCATGTGTTGATCGGCCCGTCAGCTATCACCAAAGCCCGGAACTCGGTGCGCAACATCGAGGAAGGAGCCACTCGGCCCATTCGGGTGGTCTGCCACAAGCCCAGTTGACGCGTTCGCACAGTGCGCCGTGAGTCGACGACGAGTCGGCGGTCCGCGTACCCTCAGGGGGTGGCGGCAGCCGACCCCGACGACCTGCTGGCAACGGGGAGCGCGGCCCTGGCGGCCGGACAGTGGGCCGGCGCAAGGGCCGCCTTTGAGGACGCGCTCGCGCGGGAGCCGACCGCAGAGGCGCACGCGGGGCTCGCCGACGTGCTCTGGTGGGTGGGTGAGACCCAGGCCTCGGTGCAGCACCACGAGCGCGCGTATGCCGCCTTCCGCCACCGCGACGACCTGCCGAACGCGGCGATGGGCGCCGTCGGGCTCTACCTCACCTACCGCGCGAGCCTGGGCCGGACCGCGGTCGCACGGGGCTGGCTGGCCCGGGCCGCGCGCATGGTCGAGGAGGCTGGGCTGGCGCCGCTGGCCGGCTGGGTGGCGCTGTTGCGCGACCATGACAGCGCCGACGCGGTCGCCGCCGAGCGGTGGGCGACCGAGGCGCGCGAGGCCGCCGGCCGGTACGGCGACGCCGACCTGGAGCTGTGCTACGAGGCCTCGAAGCGGCACCGCCGCTCGCGCCCGCGCCGCCCACACCCGCCGACGTGCGTCGTTGGGCGCCAGCAAACAACATCAACGTCTCCGACCGCGGCCGGATCACAGTAGCGGTGATGGATCAGTACCTCGAAGCCCGCGCTCGCGGCGAGAGCTGAAGCTGCGGCCCTTTGCGGCCGTCGGTCCCCGCTGGTACAAGGGCTCGGAATGGGCTCGCTTTGATTCGCAACCGCCGGCAAACACGGACCGACGCCCTCAGGCCTTCCGAAAGGCATCGGCGCAGGTCAGAGGGCAATTTCGCCCGTGGGATGCAGCCAGCCGCAAAGGATCGCACTCACGCTCAGGCCCATCGACCTGTTCCCGATGACGCACCACGTCGAGTGCGTCGCGCTGCTGACGCGCACGTACTGACACGATCCTCGAGGGCGCCTCTTGCGAGGGAGGGTGGCACCCGGGGAGGGTGGGCCGATGGCCACCTACGCCGTCAACGCCGCCGCGGTCGCGCACGCCGAGAGGCTGATCGACGCCCGGCAGTACGTCCTCGACAGCGACTGGGGAGAGGTCCAGGCCGATGCCGAGGCGCAGAACGCCTACCTCGAGAAGCACGACTGGGCCGACTACGCCGCGTGGCACCTCGGCCTGACCGAGGGTGCCAACGACGAGACCAAGGCGCGCCATGCCTTCGGCTACGGCGACTTCCGCCGGGTCCACCGCAGCGGTCTCATCGCCTGCGTCTACCGCGCTGCCGAGTGGCGGCACAAGGACGTCGAGCTCGCGGCACACGACCTGCTCCAGCGGCTCGACCGGGTGGCCGGCATCGGCTGACGGCGCGGGTCAGGGGCTGAGGGGATGCAGCTCGTCGAGGGCCCGCAGCGCGGCGTCCTGGTCCGTGGCGTCGACCACGGCCGTGCCGCGCTCCCCGGCGAGCTCGAGGAGCTGCTCGCCGCCGCGTACGACGAGGTCGTCACCGCCGCGCTCGGCGATGATCCGCGAGATGACCGCGGTGACCGGCGTCTCCTCCCGGGCGTGCAGCCGGTCCAGCAGCTTGTCGGGTGCGAGCGACAGCACCACGCCGACGTACGACGCCCCGGCCTCCGCGGCAGCGGCCTCGAAGCGGTCGACCTGGGCGGGCGTCACGATGAGCTGGGGGAGCACCACGTCGCGCCCCGATCGCAAGTAGGCGGTGATCAGGGCCAGCGCACTGCTCCGCACCGCCTCCCCGGTGCCGATGAAGTCCTCGTCCCACCCCGAGACCCAGGACCTGAGGTCGTCGATGTCGCAGACCAGCGTGCCGGGACGCGTGGCGGCGTGGGCACGGGCGAGCGTGGACTTGCCGACGCCCGAGGGCCCGTTGAGGTGGAGGAGGGTGGGCACCGGGGGAGCCTAGGGCCTGCGGCGTGTGCTGGTTGAGATGTTCCTTGATCCCGTGTATCTTGATGTCGAGATAAATCCGATGACAGACTAAGGGTCGCCTTCCTTCCCGTGCCTCATGGTGCGACGGCAAGATGGGCGTGAACCCACGATTACTCGAGGAGATGTGGCTGATGGCCAGTCAGGACAGCTTCGGTGCCAAGAGCACCCTGGACGTGGACGGACAGTCCTACGAGATCTTCCGCCTCGATGCGGTGAGCGGAGAGGGCCTCGACGTCGAGAGCCTGCCGTTCTCGCTCAAGGTGCTCCTCGAGAACCTGCTCCGCACCGAGGACGGCGCGGACATCACCGCCGACCACATCAAGGCGATCGCCGGCTGGGACGCCGACGCGGCCCCGGACCAGGAGATCCAGTTCACGCCGGCGCGCGTGATCATGCAGGACTTCACCGGTGTGCCCTGCGTCGTCGACCTCGCCACCATGCGTGAGGCGATGGCCGAGCTCGGCGGCGACGCCACCAAGATCAACCCGCTCGCGCCGGCCGAGATGGTCATCGACCACTCCGTCATCGCCGACGTCTTCGGCACTCCCGAGGCGTTCGAGCGCAACGTCGAGATCGAGTACGAGCGCAACCGCGAGCGCTACCAGTTCCTGCGCTGGGGCCAGGGTGCCTTCGACGACTTCAAGGTCGTCCCGCCCGGCACCGGCATCGTCCACCAGGTCAACATCGAGCACCTCGCCCGCGTGGTCATGGTGCGCGACGGCATCGCCTACCCCGACACCTGCGTCGGCACCGACTCCCACACCACGATGGTCAACGGCATCGGCGTGGTCGGCTGGGGCGTCGGCGGCATCGAGGCCGAGGCCGCGATGCTCGGCCAGCCCGTGTCGATGCTCATCCCGCGCGTCGTCGGCTTCAAGCTCAACGGCGACCTGCCCGAGGGCGCGACCGCCACCGACCTCGTCCTGACGATCACCGAGATGCTGCGCAAGCACGGCGTCGTCGGCAAGTTCGTCGAGTTCTACGGCCCCGGTGTCTCGGCCCTGCCGCTGGCCAACCGCGCCACGATCGGCAACATGAGCCCGGAGTTCGGCTCGACGATCGCGGTCTTCCCGATCGACCAGCAGACCGATCGACTACCTCCGCCTGACCGGCCGGCCCGAGGAGCAGCTCGCGCTCGTCGAGGCCTACGCCAAGGAGCAGGGCCTCTGGCACGACCCGAGCGCCGAGCCGCGCTACTCCGAGAAGCTCGAGCTCGACGTCTCCACCGTCGTCCCGTCGCTCGCCGGACCCAAGCGCCCGCAGGACCGCGTCGAGGTCTCCGAGGCCAAGGACTCCTTCCGCAACGCCCTGGCCGACTACGCCTCCGACGGCGACGACGACCCGGACGCCGCCGCCGGGGCGACCGGCTACGACGAGGCCGTCGAGGAGTCCTTCCCGGCGTCCGACTCGCCCTCGCACGAGGGTGGCAACGGCGCTCCGGTGAAGCCGGACACGACCCGCGTCAGCGGGCGTCGCGAGCAACCCGGTCACCATCTCGCTCGACGGCCAGGAGGTCGTCATCGACCACGGCGCGGTGACGATCGCGGCGATCACCTCGTGCACCAACACGTCCAACCCGTCGGTGATGATCGGTGCCGCCCTGCTCGCCAAGAACGCGGTCGAGAAGGGCCTGTCCCGCAAGCCGTGGGTCAAGACCACGCTGGCGCCCGGCTCCAAGGTGGTCTCCGACTACTACGAGAAGTCCGGCCTGACGCCCTACCTCGACAAGCTCGGCTTCAACCTCGTCGGCTACGGCTGCACGACCTGCATCGGCAACTCCGGCCCGCTCATCCCCGAGGTGTCGCAGGCCGTGCAGGACAACGACCTCGCCGTCGTGTCCGTGCTGTCGGGCAACCGCAACTTCGAGGGCCGGATCAACCCGGACGTGAAGATGAACTACCTCGCGTCCCCGCCCCTCGTGGTCGCGTACGCCCTGGCCGGCTCGATGGACGTCGACCTGTTCGGCGACCCGCTCGGCCAGGACCAGGACGGCAACGACGTCTTCCTCAAGGACATCTGGCCCAGCCCGACCGAGGTCGAGGAGACCATCGCCCGCGCGATCACCGCCGAGATGTTCGGCGACAGCTACAAGGACGTCTTCGCCGGCGACGAGCGCTGGCAGTCGCTGCCCACCCCCGAGGGCAACATCTTCGAGTGGGACGAGGACTCGACCTACGTCCGCCGTCCTCCCTACTTCGACGGCATGCCCGACGAGCCGACGCCGGTCACCGACATCGACGACGCGCGGGTGCTCCTCAAGCTGGGTGACTCGGTCACGACCGACCACATCAGCCCCGCCGGTGCGATCAAGAAGGACAGCCCGGCCGGCCGCTACCTCGCCGAGCACGGCGTGGAGCAGCGCGACTTCAACTCCTACGGCTCGCGCCGTGGCAACCACGAGGTCATGATCCGCGGCACGTTCGCCAACATCCGCCTGCGCAACCAGCTCGCCCCCGGCACCGAGGGTGGCGTCACCCGCGACTTCACCGCCGGCGGCGACGTCACCAGCGTCTTCGAGGCCTCGGAGAACTACATCTCCGCCGGCGTCCCGCTGGTCGTGCTGGCGGGCAAGGAGTACGGCTCCGGGTCCTCGCGCGACTGGGCGGCCAAGGGCACCTCGCTGCTCGGGCGTCAAGGCCGTCATCGCCGAGTCCTACGAGCGCATCCACCGCTCCAACCTGATCGGCATGGGCGTCATCCCGCTGCAGTTCCCCGAGGGCGAGACGGCCGAGTCGCTCGGCCTGACCGGTGAGGAGACGTTCTCGATCTCCGGCATCACCGCGCTCAACGACGGCACCACGCCCAAGACGGTCAAGGTCACGGCCGGCGACGTCGAGTTCGACGCGGTCGTCCGCATCGACACCCCCGGCGAGGCCAACTACTACCGCAACGGCGGGATCATGCAGTACGTCCTGCGCAACCTGCTCAAGGCCTGACCTTGCGCGAGTTCCTCGAGCGGGCGCAGGCGTCCGTCGGACCCACCGAGCGTGGGGAAGACGGGCGCCTGCCGCTCGGCGGCATGGTCGACTGGGAGGTCTTCCCGTTCGAGCGGGAGGGCCTGCGGCCGCGTCGGCTGGTCGACTACGCCGACCCGGAGCCCGACCGGCGCAAGGCGCCGGAGGACTGCAAGACGTGCCTGGCGCTGGGACGCGACGACCTGGTCCTGCACACGGGTGAGCGCCTCGCCGTCATCCGCCCCGGCGGCACCAACCTGCCGTTCGCGGCCAACGTCGTGTCGCGCTCGCACGAGACGCTCGACGACCTCGACGACGACGGCCACGTCGAGATGGGACGACTCGTCGGCCGCACCTACCTCGCCCTCAAGGCGCTCGAGGGGATCGGCAACGTCCACATCAACAAGTGGGAGAACGGCGCCGGCCACCTGTCGGTGACCCTGCTCGCCCGGCCACTCGGCGTACTCCAGCTGCGCGGGTCCAATCTCGCCGCCTGGGCCGACATGCTCCCGCCCACGCCGTCCGACGAGCTGGACGCGCGGGCCGAGCTCGTGCGGCTGCGCTCGCTGGGCACGCGCCGGTAGCCTGACGCGGTGAGCGACACCGACCACCTGGTCGACGCCGTGCCGGATGAGCGACCCGATGAGGCAGCCCGAGCCCGAGACCGAGCCCGAGGCCCGATCCGGTCGACTGCCCCTGGTCCTGGCGACCGTCGCCGCCGTCGCCGTCCTCGGTGCCGCTCTCGCGGCACCGTTGGTCGACCGGGTGATCCGCGGCGACGAGCAGGCCCAGCGGGCGCTGGACCTGACGCTCGTCGAGACGTGGGAGATCACCGACCGCACGCACACCGTGGTCGACGTGACCTATCCGCAGGACCCGCCCGCGGGCGGTGCCCACGCACCGGTGTGGTTGGCGTGCGGGACGTACGACGAGCCGGTGCGCGACGAGAACGTCGTGCACGACCTCGAGCACGGCACGGTGTGGATCACCCACGACCCCGACCTGTCGGAGCGACGACGTCGCGGCGCTGGCCGAGCAGCTGCCCGACAACGGCATCCTGTCCCCGCGCGAGGAGCCTGCCCTCACCGGTGGTGGTCACCGTCTGGGGAGCCCAGCTGCAGCTCGACGGCGCCGACGACCGGCGGCTCGGGCTGTTCCTCGAGGAGTACGGCGACGGCCACACGGCGCCGGAGTTCGGCGCCAGCTGCGAGGGTGGCACTCCCGACCCGACCGGCGCGCTGCCGGAGCCGGGCACCAACGCCTGAGCGCGGCACCCGGCCCCGGACGGTCACTTCTGCAGGAAGGCCAGGAGTGCGCTGTTGAACTCGTCGGCGTGGCTGACGTTGAAGCCGTGCGGCGCGTCCGGCGACGACGACCAGCTCGGCGCCGGCGATCGCCTCGTGGGTGCGCTTGCCGGAGCCCTCGAACGGCACCGTCGCGTCGCTGTCGCCGTGGATGACGAGAGTGGGCACGGTGACGTTGGTCAGGTCCGTCGCGGAAGTCCGTGGTGCCGAAGGCCTCCATGCAGCCCGAGCGCCGCCTTCTGGTCGCTCTGGTGGCACATCACGATCGCCTCCTGCCGCTGCTCCTCGGTGACCTTGAGCTCGCCGTCGGCGGAGAAGAAGTCGCGGGTGAACCCGTCGAAGAACGTCGTCCGGTCCGACTCGAGGCCCTCGGTCATCTCCGTCGGCCGCCTCCTCGGTCAGCGGACCGTCCGGGTTGTCGTCGGACTTGAGCAGGTAGGGCGGCACGGCCGCGGCGAACACGACCGAGCGGAGCCGGTCCTGGCCGTGGCGCGTGACGTAGCGGGCGACCTCGCCGCCGCCCATCGAGAACCCGACGAGGGTGGCGTCGGTGAGGTCGAGCTCGGAGAGCACGCCGTCGAGGTCGTCGGCGAGCGTGTCGTAGTCGAAGCCCTTCGACGGCTTGTCGCTGCGACCGAAGCCGCGGCGGTCGTAGGCCACGACGCGGTAGCCGGCCTCGGTGAGCGGACCGATCTGCTCGCTCCACGACTCCGCGGACAGCGGCCAGCCGTGGATGAGGACGACCGGTCGGCCGGGGCCGCCCGAGTCCTCCACGTGGACCTGGGTGCTGCTGAGGATTCCGGAGCTTGCGGTGACGTCTGGCACGTGGTGTCCCTTCCTCGGGCCCCGGTGCGGGGCTCTTCACATGGGTCCTTCGAACGTAGGCACGGGACCGGATGGGTCGTTCCACCCGAAGAGGTGATCGCTAACCTCGACGCATGCTCGTCGCCTTCTCGATCTCGCCCGTTGCCCAGGACCCCAGCGGACGGTCACCGAGCGGTCGCCGCCGCCGTGCGCGTCGTGCGCGAGTCCGGGCTGCCCCACGAGACCAACGCGATGTTCACCAACATCGAGGGGGAGTGGGACGAGGTGATGGCCGTGGTCAAGCGAGCCGTCGACGTGGTGGCCGAGGCTCGCCGCGCGTCGGGCTGGTGCTCAAGGCCGACATCCGACCGGGGTACGACGGCCAGCTCACCGCAAGGTCGGCGTCGAGGAGGCGTTGTCCGGTGAGAGTGAGATCCGCACCTACCGCACGGGCGCGAGCGGTCGTCCGCGACCTGACCGCCGACGCCGCCGACTTCGTGGCCGGGCGGCGACGGGCTGCTGCAGTCTTCGTGCCCCACGCCACGGGGCATCGCGATCATCGAGACCGGCGCCGGCTCCGACGACGACCTGCTGGCCGCGCTGACCGACCTGCTGCCGGCCGACGACCGGTGGAGCCACCGCCACGGGTCCCCGGGTCACGGTCGGTCCCACGTGATGCCGGCGATCGTCCCGCCGCACTGCACGATCCCCGTGATCGACGGCCGGCTCGCGCTCGGCACCTGGCAGAGCATCTGCCTGGTCGACCTCAACGTCGACAACGACCGGCGCGAGGTGCGCTGGTCCTTCCTGGCGGGCTGACGGATGCGCCGGCCCGTGGACATCCGACGCGTCGAGCCCGCCGATGCGGACGCGGTGGCGGCCGTGCTCGGCGAGTCGTTCGGCGACGACGCTCCCGCGATCCTGGAGGTGCTGGGTCGGCTTCGGGCGGCCGGGGACCTCGTCGTCGAGCTGGTGGCCGTGACCGAGGGGGTGACGGGCTACGTGGCGCTGTCCCGGGCCTGGCTCGATGCGCGCGCACGCCTCGTCGACGTACTGGTGCTGAGCCCCCTGGGTGTCACGCCCGGCAGCCCAGGGTCGTGGTGTCGGCACGGCACTGCTCGCCGCGGCAACGGCCGCCGCCTCCGCCACCGGCGTCCCGCTCGTGTTCCTCGAGGGGGACCCCGGCTTCTACTCGGCGCGGGGGTGGGAAGCCGCATCCGCGCACGGTCTCGAGCGTCCGTCCGAGCGCATCCCCGATCCGGCGTGCCAGGTGGTGCTGCTCGATGCGCACGAGCCGTGGATGACCGGGCGGCTGGTCTATCCCGACGCCTGGTGGCGGCTCGACCTCGTGGGCCTGCGCGACCCGGCGCTGGCTGAGGTGGAGTCGGCCCTGCCAGAGTCGGACGAATCACCCAGTCGATAGGTGATCGAACAGATGTTCGATAGGATGGAGCGGTGTTCCCGACCCCCGCAGGCCAGATCCCGGCGCGAGCTGCCGCAGGGCCATCGTGGGGTGGTGCCGCCAGGCTGGCCGCGCCAGGTCCGGCCGCCCGATGCTCCCGACTGGGAGGTCACCGCGGCCAACTGGTTGCTCGACCTGTGCCCACCCGAGTACCGCCGCTTCTCCGGGCTGCGACGCCACGTCGTCGTGCTCGCCCGGTTCGCCGTGCTGCACGTCGAGGCGCAGCAGGCCGCGACCCGGCGCGGGCTCAGCGAGATCCGCGGCGACCTGAAGGACGTCGCCGACGAGGCGGTCGTCGAGGCCGCGGTGCAGACCTTCCGGCTCGAGGACGCCCGGCTCGTCGCCGTACGTCGTGAAGTGGGGTTGGTCGAGGAGGCGCTGCGGGGTCGTCGCTACCGCGTGCGGATGTGAGGACGGCCGAACTGCGTCCCACTAGGGTCGGCCGAATGCATCGCTCACCCACCTCGGCCCGCACCGACTTCGTGCAGGTGACGCTCGTCGACCCGCGCGGGCGGGTCCTCATGCAGGAGCGCGACGAGCATGCCCCGCTCTGGGCCGACATGTGGTGCTTCCCCGGCGGTGGCCTGGAGCTCGACGAGGAGCCCGTGGTCGGTGCCGTGCGCGAGCTGGCCGAGGAGACCGGGGTCGGGGTCGCGCCCGAGGACCTCACCGACCTGGGCCGCTTCGAGCTGGTCACCCACGACCGCGGCACCTTCCACTTCCACGCCTTCGTGGCGCGTACGACGCTGGGCGACCGCGACGTGGAGTGCCACGAGGGGCGGCAGATGGTCTTCGTCGACCCCGCGCGATGGCCGGACCTCGACACGGTGCCGTCCACGGCCCTGGTCGCTCCTGTCGCTCGCTGCGCTGGGTGGAGGAGCACCCCTTCGTCCCGGCGGCCGACCAACACCGCTTCTCCGGAGTCGTCCTCGTCGATCGTGAGGGCCGGATCCTCCTCCAGGAGCGCGACGAGCACCCCCGCATCGACCCCGAGAAGTGGGGGCTGGCAGGCGGCCACGTCGATCCCGGGGAGGACTTCGAGACGGCCGCCTACCGCGAGCTCGAGGAGGAGACCGGGGTCCGTCTCGCGCCGGGTGACCTCGAGCTGTTCGGCGAGTTCATCGTCGACCACCGCGTGGCCTACGGCACCTGGGACCGGATGCAGGTCTTCGTCGCGGCCACCGACCTGACCGATGCCGACATCGACTGCCGGGAGGGCCGTCAGATCGTCTTCGTCGACCCCGAGGTCGCGCGCGGCCTGGACCTGACCGCGGGTGCGACCGACATCGTCCCGGCCTTCCTCGACTCACCCACCTACGCACGACTCACGGAGCAACCATGACCTTCACCGTCATCCCCGTCCCGGCCATGGGAGCCGAGGACGTCGTCGTCGCCGCCGACGGCACCGTCTACACCGGCACGGAGGACGGCACGATCTGGGTCGTCGACCCGGTCAGCGGCAGTGTGCGACGGGTGGCGGAGACCGGCGGGCCGGCGCTCCAGCCGAAGCCGAAGGACACGATCCGCGTCCAGGCGTACGACGACGACGGCACGCTGGCCCACGACCTCGACATCGACCACGCCGGCTTCCACATGGTCACCGGGGTGCGGGAGCACGAGGGGAGGGTCTGGATGGGCAGCCTGCACGAGCCGTCGGTGGCGGTCCACGACCTGGCATGAAATAGACTCCCCGCCATGGGACACCTCGACTCGATCGCGTCGCCGCGCGACCTCCGTGGGCTTTCGGCGGAGCAGCTGGACGAGCTGGCCGCCGAGATCCGCGACCTGATGATCCGCACCGTGGCGACGAACTCCGGTCACCTCGGACCCAACCTCGGCGTGGTCGAGCTGACCCTGGCCATCCACCGGGTCTTCGACTCCCCGCGCGACCGGGTCGTCTTCGACACCGGACACCAGTCCTACGTCCACAAGCTCGTCACCGGCCGTCACGCCGACTTCGGCACGCTGCGCAAGGAGGGCGGGGTCAGCGGCTATCCCAGCCAGGCCGAGTCCGAGCACGACATCGTCGAGAACTCCCACGCGTCCACGTCGCTGTCGTACGCCGACGGGCTCGCCAAGGCCTACGCGCATCCGGGGCGAGGACCGCCACGTCGTGGCCGTGATCGGCGACGGCGCCCTCACCGGCGGCATGGCGTGGGAGGCGCTCAACAACATCGCGATCGCCGCGGTCGAGCCGACTGGTGATCGTCGTCAACGACAACGAGCGGTCCTACACCCCGACCATCGGTGGACTGGCGACCGCGCTCACCACGCTGCGCACCAACCCGCGCTACGAGCAGGTGCTCGACCTGGTGAAGAAGCGCCTCAACTCGGTTCCGGGCGTCGGACACGCGGCGTACGACGCCCTCCACGCGGTCAAGAAGGGCATGAAGGACGCACTCGCGCCGCAGGGGCTCTTCGAGGACCTCGGACTCAAGTACGTCGGCCCCGTCGACGGCCACGACCGTGCGGCCATGGAGCAGGCGCTCGCCAAGGCCAAGCGCTTCGGCGGCCCGGTGATCGTGCACGCGATCACGCGCAAGGGCCAGGGCTACGACCCGGCGCTGCGGCACGAGGCCGACCAGTTCCATGCACCCGGTCCGTTCGACGTCCAGACCGGGGCCGAGAAGCCCAAGGGCCGGATCTGGACCGACCACTTCTCCGACGCGATCGTCGAGCTCGGTGAGCGCCGCGACGACCTCGTCGCCGTGACCGCGGCGATGATGCACCCGGTCGGCCTCGACGTCTTCGCGGCGAAGTTCCCCGAGCGGACCTTCGACGTCGGCATCGCCGAGCAGCACGCCACCACCTCGGCGGCCGGTCTCGCGATGGGCGGCCTGCACCCCGTGTTCGCGGTCTACGCGACCTTCCTCAACCGCGCCTTCGACCAGGTGCTCATGGACGTCGCGCTGCACAAGTGCGGCGTGACCTTCGTGCTGGACCGTTCCGGCGTCACCGGCGACGACGGCGCGAGCCACAACGGCATGTGGGACATGTCGATCCTCCAGGTCGTCCCGGGGCTGCGACTGGCGGCACCGCGCGACGTGGCGCGGTTGCGCGAGCTGCTCGACGAGGCGGTGCAGGTCGACGACGCGCCCACCGTCGTGCGCTTCCCGAAGGGCCCGCCGCCGGCTGACATCGAGGCGATCGATCGCGTCGGCCAGGCGGACGTGCTCGTCCGGCAAGGAGACCGCGACGTGCTCATCGTCGCGGTCGGCTCGATGTGCACGACCGCGGTCGACGTCGCCGAACGATTGTCGGCGCAGGGCATCGGCGTGACCGTCGTCGACCCGAGGTGGGTCAAGCCCGTCGACCCCGCGATCATCGAGCTCGCCCGCGACCACCGCCTGGTCGTGAGCGTCGAGGACAACGGCCGGATCGGTGGCTGCGGCGCCGTGCTGCTCCAGACGCTCAACGACGCGGGGGTCAGCACGCCGTTCCGGCTCCACGGCATCCCGCAGGAGTTCCTCGACCACGCCAAGCGCGACGTGATCCTGGCGCGCATCGGGCTGGACGCCCAGACCCTCGCGCGCGGAATCGTCGAGGACGTCACCGCGCTCGATCGCGGGCTGCGCGTTGCTCGAGGTCGACCACACCGCCTGAACCACGCGGGCGGGGGGACTCGACGGTAACCGCGAGAGGGTTCTAGGTTGCCTAGATGAGCCTCTTCCGCACCAAGTCTGTCGAGCAGTCGATCGCGGAGACCGAAGAGCCCGAGCACCGTCTCAAGAAGAACCTGGGTGCCCTGGACCTCACCATCTTCGGCGTCGGCGTCATCATCGGTGCCGGCATCTTCGTCTACACCGGACTCGTGGCCGCGTCGAACTCCGGTCCGGCGGTGTCGTTGTCGTTCCTGATCGCCGGGATCGCATGTGCGTTCGCCGCCCTGTGCTACGCCGAGTTCGCCTCCACGGTTCCCGTGGCGGGCAGCGCCTACACGTTCAGCTACGCCACCTTCGGAGAGCTGATCGCCTGGATCATCGGGTGGGACCTGGTGCTGGAGTTCACGGTCGGAGCCTCTGCCCTGGCCGTCGGGTTCTCCGGCTACCTGCAGTCCGTCCTGGCGGGCACGCCGCTCGAGATCCCGACGGCAGTGGGCTCTGCGAGTGACGGTGTCCTCAACCTGCCGGCGATCGTGATCACCCTGGTCTGTGCGATGGTGCTCATCGGTGGCATCAAGCTCTCCAGCAGGGTCAACCAGGTCGTGGTGGCGATCAAGCTGAGCGTCGTCGCCCTCGTGATCATCGTCGGCATCGCCTACATCAAGACGTCCAACTACACCCCGTTCATCCCGCCGAGCCAGCCCTCCGCAGGCAGTGATGCGTCGGTGTGGAAGACCCCACTCATCACGTCCATCTTCGGCCTCGAGCCGGCAGTCTTCGGGATCGCGGGCGTGATCGCCGGAGCCGCGATCGTGTTCTTCGCGTTCATCGGCTTCGACGTCGTGGCGACCACCGCCGAGGAGGCCAGGAACCCGCAGCGTGATGTCCCGATCGGTGTCCTGGGCTCGCTCGCGATCGTGACGGTCCTCTACATCGCGGTCTGCCTGGTGATCACGGGGATGCAGTCCTACGAGGACATCGACCCGAACGACGCGGCCCCGCTCGCCACGGCGTTCGAGAAGGTCGGCCAGCACTGGATCGCGGACCTGATCGCCATCGGGGCCACCATCGGCCTGACCGTCGTCGTGCTCATCCTGATGATGGGTCAGACGCGGGTCGCCTTCGCGATGGCTCGCGACGGACTGCTGCCTGTCGGCCTGGCCAAGGTCCATCCCACGTTCGGCACGCCGTACCGGATCACCGCGCTGACCGCGATCATGGTCTCGGTGTTGTCGGGCTTCGTGCCGTTCGAGACGCTGGGCGACCTGGTCAGCATCGGCACCCTCTTCGCCTTCATGCTGGTCAGCGTGGGCGTGCTGGTCCTGCGCAAGACGCGTCCCGACCTACCCCGGGCGTTCCGTGTCCCGGGGATCTGGGTCGTGGCGACCGGCTCGGTGCTGCTGTGCGGCTACCTCATGCTGAACCTGATCGCGGAGACGTGGGTCCGGTTCCTGGTGTGGATGGCGATCGGCCTGATCGTCTACTTCGCCTACGGCCGCAGCCACAGCCGGCTCGGCCGCGGCGAGTACGACAAGCACACCCCCGTGGCCGCCGGACCCACCGACTCCGGCTCCTGACCGCCCGGGCGGTGCCCCAGCCACCTTCCCGACGTACGGAATGTGGCTGGGACACCGCCCCGGGCTGCGGTCGGACGATCAGTGGAAGCGCGTGCCCGTCGCCTTCTCCGAGATGCCGGCGACGTCGAGCAGGAAGGTCAGCCCGCCGTTCCAGAAGGAGAACCCGGCGCCGGTGATCATGGCCAGGTCGATGTCCTGCGGAGCCGCGACCACGCCCTCGTCGAGCATCAGGCGCGCCTCCTCGGCGAGCGCCGGACGAGGGTCTTCTCGCGGACCTCGTCGGCCGTCAGCACGACCGGGTCGGAGGGCTTCTCGAGGAGCGCCTCGACCCGGGGGTCGATGGCGCCGTCGGGGCCGTAGTAGGAGCCCAGCTTGTTCGCCACGATCCGCTGCAGCGCGGGGGAGACGTAGAAGCGGTCCGGGAACGCGCCCTTGCAGCGTCTCGTTGTTGTGGAGCGCGATGGCCGGGCCGACCAGCGAGAGCAGGACGAACGGCGGCATCGGCGCGATGCCCGCGAACGCGTTGTCCGCGACCTCGACCGGGGTGCCCTCGTCGACGATCCGACCGACCTCGCTCATGAAGCGCCCGAGCAGGCGGTTGACGATGAAGGACGGGCTGTCCTTGACGAGGATGGACGTCTTCTTCAGCGTCCTGCTGGTGGCGAACGCCGTCGCGAGCGTGGCGTCGTCGGTGGCGTCGCCCTTGACGATCTCCAGCAGCGGCATCACCGCGACCGGGTTGAAGAAGTGGAACCCCACGACCCGCTCGGGGTGCTCGAGGTCGGCCGCCATCTCGGTGATCGACAGCGAGGACGTGTTGGTCGCCAGCACGCACTCGGCGGACACGACCTTCTCGACGTCGGCGAAGACGGTCTTCTTGATCGCCATCTCCTCGAAGACGGCCTCGATCACGAAGTCGGCGTCGCCGAAGGCCGCCTGCTTGTCGGTCTCGCCGGTGACCAGCGCCTTGTGGCGGTTGGCCTTGTCCTGGTTGATCCGGCCCTTGGCGAGCAGCTTGTCGATCTCGGCGTGGACGTAGCCCACGCCCTTGTCGGCGCGCTCCTGGTCGAGGTCGGTCAGCACGACCGGCACCTCGAGGCGGCGTACGAAGAGCAGCGCGAGCTGGCTGGCCATCAGGCCGGCGCCGACGATGCCCACCTTGGTGACCGGGCGGGCCAGCGCCTTGTCCGGAGCACCGGCGGGCCGCTTGGCGCGCTTCTGCACCAGGTCGAAGGAGTAGAGCGAGGCGAGCAGCTCGGCGGTCTTCGACAGCGCGTCGAGGGCGTCGTCCTCGGCCGCGAAGCCGGTGTCGCGGTCGGAGTCACGGGCCGCCGCGATGAGCTCGACGGCCTTGGCGGCAGCGGGGGAGCCGCCACCGGTCCTGCCGGCCACGATCCCCTCGGCCCGCGTGATCGCCGCGTCCCAGGCGTCGCCACGGTCGACCTCGGGGCGCTCGACGGTGACCTCACCACGGACGACCGAGGCCGCCCAGAGCAGCGACTGCTCCAGGAAGTCGGCACCGTTGAAGACCGCGTCGGCCAGCCCGAACTCGTACGCCGCCTGCCCGCCCAGCGTCTTGCCCTGGTTGAGCGGGTTCTCGACGATGAGCGTGACCGCCTTGTCGGCACCGAGCAGGTTCGGCACGAGCCAGGCGCCGCCCCAGCCGGGGACCAGGCCGAGCATGACCTCGGGCAGGCCGAGGGCCGGCGCGGAGTCCATGACGGTGCGGTAGGTGCAGTGCAGCGCGACCTCGAGGCCGCCGCCGAGGGCGAGGCCGTTGACGAGGCCGAACGACGGCTTGCCGCCGTCCTGCAGCTTGCGGAAGACCGCGTGGCCCAGCTCGCCCACGGTGCGTACGGCATCGGGGCCGCCGCCCTGGATCGAGGTGAGGTCGGCGCCCGCGGCGAGGATGAACGGCTTGCCGGTCACCGCGAGGGCGTCGATCGTGTCGTCGGCCAGGGCCGCGTCGATCGAGGCGTTGAGCTCGAGCAGCGAGGCGGGGCCGAAGGTGTTGGGCCGGGTGTGGTCCTCGCCGTTGTCGAGGGTGATCAGCCCGATGGTCACGCCGGGCAGGGAGACCGTGCGCAGCGGAGCCTTCGTCACGCGCTCGGCGTCGGAGACGATCGCCCGTGCGCACGGGCCAGCAGGTCACTCATGTCGGTGCTCACTTGGTCTCTCCCTCGTTCGAGTCGGAGTCGGTCTCGGCGCCGGTCCAGTGCGGGTTCTCCCAGATCACGGTGCCGCCCATGCCGATGCCGATGCACATGGTCGTCAGGCCGTAGCGGACCTCGGGGCGGGCCTCGAACTGGCGGGCCAGCTGGTTCATCAGGCGGACGCCGGAGGACGCCAGCGGGTGGCCCATCGCGATCGCGCCGCCGTAGGGGTTCACGCGGGTGTCGTCATCGGCGATGCCGAAGTGCTCCAGGAAGGCCAGCACCTGCACGGCGAACGCCTCGTTGACCTCGAAGGCCTCGATGTCGTCGATGGTGAGGCCGGCCAGCCGGAGCGCCTTCTCGGTCGCGGGGATGGGGCCCGCGCCCATGACCTCGGGCTCGACCCCGACGAAGGAGTAGGTCACCAGCCGCATCTTGACCGGCAGGCCGAGCTCGCGCGCGGTCTCCTCGTCCGCGAGCAGGGCGGCGGTGGCACCGTCGTTGATGCCGGCCGCGTTGCCCGCGGTCACGTTGCCGTGGGACCGGAAGGGCGTCTTGAGCCCGGCGAGCGACTCCATGGTGGTCTCGGGGCGCATCGGCTCGTCGAGGGTGGCCAGGCCCCAGCCGGCCTCGGCCGAGCGGGTGGCGACGGGCACCAGGTCGGGCTGGATCATGCCGTTGTCGTAGGCGGCCTTGGTCTTCTGCTGGCTGCGCACCGAGTAGGCGTCGACGCGCTCCTTGGTGATGGTGGGGTAGCGGTCGTGCAGGTTCTCGGCGGTCTTGCCCATCACGAGGGCGTCGGGGTTGACGATGCGCTCGGACAGGATCCGCGGGTTGGGGTCGACGCCCTCGCCCATGGGGTGGCGGCCCATGTGCTCGACGCCGCCGGCGATGGCGACGTCGTAGGCACCGAAGGCGATGCCGGAGGCCGTGTTGGTCACGGCCGTCATCGCGCCCGCGCACATGCGGTCGATGGAGTAGCCGGGCACGCTCTGGGGCAGGCCCGCCAGCAGCGCGGCGGTGCGGCCGATGGTCAGGCCCTGGTCGCCGATCTGGGTGGTGGCGGCGATCGCGACCTCGTCCACCCGCTCGGGGGGCAGGGACGGGTTGCGGCGCATGAGCTCGCGGATGCACTTGATGACGAGGTCGTCGGCGCGCGTCTCGGCGTACTGGCCCTTGGCCTTGCCGAACGGGGTGCGCACGCCGTCGACGAAGACGACCTCTCGCTGGGGACGGGACACGTGCAGCTCCTGGACAGAGGGGACGGGACCACCACAGGTTACCCCCGAGTAACAACGTCCGACCACAACCGCGGGTGTGTGTCGGCTCACTGGGGCCGACGGCCTAGGGTTGGGGCATGGTCGAACGACTCGTGCACATCATCGACGACGCCGAGGTGGTGTCGGACGCGGGCGACCTCACCCTGGTGTGCGTGCTGACCGGCTTCCTCGACGCGGGCAAGGCCGCCGAGCTCGCCGCGACGCACCTCGCCGAGCTCTCGGACGGCAAGGTCGTCGCCACCTTCGACGTCGACTCGCTCCACGACTACCGCGCGCGTCGACCGCCCGTGACGTTCGTGCGCGACCACTACTCCGACTACGAGGCGCCCCGCCTGGTCGTCCGCGCGCTGCGCGACACCGGCGGTACGCCCTTCCTGCTGCTGCAGGGGCCCGAGCCCGACATCCGGTGGGAGGCCTTCGCCCGGGCCGTGCGCGAGGTCGTCGAGCACTTCGGCGTGGACCGCGTGCTGTCCCTCGGCGCCGTCCCGATGGCCGTCCCCCACACCCGGCCGATCGCCATCACCCCCCACGCCAACCGTCCCGAGCTGGTCGTCGGGGAGAGCCCGTGGCAGGGAGAGCTGCGCGTCCCGGCCAGTGCGCAGTCGCTGCTGGAGATCCGGCTGGGGGAGTGGGGCCTGGACGCGCTCGGCTTCGTCGCCCACATCCCGCACTACCTGGCCCAGATGGAATACCCCCAGGCCGCCCTCACCCTGCTCGAGCACGTCGAGCGGGGCGGTCGGCTGACCATCGACCTGACCGACCTGCGCGAGGCCGCGGAGATCACCGCCACCGAGGTCGACCGCTACCTCGCCTCCCACGACGAGGTCGGCGACGTCGTCCGCGGACTGGAGCAGCAGTACGACTCCTTCCGCGAGGCCGAGGCCGCCGGCACCTCCCTCCTGGCCAGCGACGAGCCGATGCCGACGGGTGAGGAGATCGGCCTGCAGTTCGAGCAGTTCCTCGCCGGGCTCGACGAGGAGCAGGGCGAATCCGGATCCGGCTGGACGGAGCGCTGATGGCCGGCTCGGCGACCGAGCTGGCGGCGTTGCTGGAGCTCGAGCAGCTCGAGGTCGACCTGTTCCGCGGGTCACAGGCCCACACCGAGCGGCAGCGGGTGTTCGGTGGCCAGGTGGCGGCGCAGGCCGTCGTGGCGGCGACCCGCAGCGTGGACGGCGAGTTCGTCCTCCACTCGCTGCACTCCTACTTCCTGCGCCCCGGCGACACCTCGATCCCGATCGTCTACGACGTGGAGCGGATCAGGGACGGGCGCGCGTTCGCCACCCGACGGGTGTCGGCACGCCAGCACGGTCGCCCGATCTTCTACATGACCGCCAACTTCCAGCGCCCCGAGCCCGGCCTCGAGCACCAGGACCGGATGCCGGACGTGGCGCCGCCCGAGGACGGGATGCCGCTCGTCGAGCTCGCGCGACAGCGGGGCCCGGAGGCCGCCGAGCACTGGGAGCGCGAGTGGTCCGCACTGGACGTGCGCTACGTCGGCGTCTCGGGCATGGGCCTCCCGGACGACCCCGACCACCCTGCGCGGGCGCGCCTGTGGATCCGGGTCGACGGCCGGCTCGACGACGACCCGACGGTCCAGGCAGCGGCGTTCACCTACGCCAGCGACCTGACCCTGCTGGGCGCGGCCCTGGTGCCGCACGGCATCAACATCGCCTCGCCACGCCTGCAGCCGGCGTCCCTCGACCACGCCATCTGGTTCCACCGGCCCTTCCGCGCCGACGAGTGGTGGCTCTACGACCAGGTCTCCCCGTTCGCCGGTGGCGGTCGTGGTCTGGCGACCGCGCACGTGTTCACGCAGTCCGGGGAGCTGGTCGCGACCGTCGCCCAGGAGGGCCTGATCCGGGTCCGCGACGAAGTCGCGCCTAGCACCTACATCGCTGTCAATTCAGGGGCGGCAGTCGCACGGTGAGGTTCGGCAACCCCCGCCGCTGACGTCAGGCCGGGCTCGTACGCCCCAGCAGGTGGGGTGCGCCGTCCCTCGCGCTGGTCAGGGCGAAGGTCAGCCCGGTGTCGGTGGCCTTCGACGCGAAGGTGACCGTGCCCGGCAGGAAGACCGGCTTCTTGAAGGCTGCCTCGACGGTCACGGCATCGGGCAGCCGGTTCTCGATGGCAGCGATCGAGCGGGCCAACGTCCACATGCCGTGCGCGATCTGGCGCTGGAAGCCCAGCGCCCTGGCGGTCCACGGGTAGAGGTGGATCGGATTCGCATCGCCCGACACTCCGGCGTACGTCCGGCCGAGGTCTGCGGGCAGGCGCCACTCGATGCCGCCGACGGGGACGTCGTCGATCACCAGTCCGGTGACCGGCTCGCCCTCCGGCGGCGTGCCACGTCGCAGGTAGGTCGACGTCGACTCCCAGACGATCTCGCCGGCCGAGGTCACGGAGGTCACGAAGTCGAGGAGCGCACCCTTGGCATGGGCTCGTGCAGGTCCCACGGTCGTGGACACGTCGAGCACCTCACCGACCGCGATGGCGCGGCGGGCGGTGATCGTGTTCTCGACGTGGACCATGCCGAGCGCGGCGTACGGGAAGTCGCGGTCGCTCATGATCGCCATGTGCAGCGGGAACGCGAGCAGGTGCGGATGGGTCAGCGGCACGGTGTCCTTGCGCGGGAAGCCACAGACAGCGGCGTACGCCTCCACGCTGGGCCGGGCGACCTCGACCCCGGTGCGGGCGTAGGCCAGTCCGGCGAAGTCGCCCGTGGCCGCCTTCCTGATTCCGGGCAGCCGGCTGACGACGGGCAGGGAGGGCAGGGCCGCCCTGAACAGCGTGCTCAGGCCGCCCGGCTCCCCGGTCAGGATCCTGGCCTCGGTCATCAGGCGCCCAGCATCATCTGGCCGCAGACCCGCACGACGTTGCCGTTGACGGCGGTCGAGCCGGCGCTCGCGAACCACGAGATCGTCTCGGCCACGTCGACCGGCAGTCCGCCCTGGGACAGGGAGTTCAGGCGCTGGCCGACCTCGCGGGTCGCGAACGGCACCGCGGCCGTCATCTGCGTGATGATGAAGCCCGGGGCGACCGCGTTGACGGTGATGCCGTTGGTCACCTCGTCGCGCAGGCTCTCCACGAGGCCGATCACGCCGGCCTTGGAGGCTGCGTAGTTGGTCTGCCCGACGTTGCCGGCGATCCCGGCGATCGAGGCCACGCCGATGATGCGACCGCCGTCGTGGACGACCCCGGCGTCGAGGAGCTCGCGGGTGATGAGCTCGGGCGCGGTGAGGTTGACCGCGATCACGCTGCTCCAGCGGTCCGCGCCCATGTTGGCCAGCTTCTTGTCACGCGTGATGCCGGCGTTGTGCACGACGATGTCGACGCCGTCGTGGTGCTTGGTCAGGTGGTGGGCGATGCGCTGGGGTGCGTCCATGGCGGTGATGTCGAGGACCAGGTGGTCACCGTCGAGCTCGGCCATCAGGGTCTGGAGCTCGCTGGCGGCCTGCGGCACGTCGACGCCGACGATCGTGGCGCCGTCGCGGTGCAGCACGCGGGCGATCTCCTCGCCGATGCCGCGGCTCGCGCCGGTCACCAGGGCGACCTTGCCGGCCAGGGGCTGCGACCAGTCGGCCACCGGCTCGGCCTCGACCGCACCGTGCGCGCCGATCCGGACCACCTGGCCGGAGACGTAGGCCGACTTGGGGGAGAGGAAGAAGGCCAGGGTCGAGTGCACCGAGGCCTCCGCACCCGGTGCGACGTAGACGAGCTGGACCGTGCCGCCCCTGCCGATCTCCTTGGCGAGCGAGCGGGTGAAGCCCTCGAGCGCGCGCTGGGCGATGCGCTCGGAGCCGGAGACCAGCTCCGGCGGCGTACCGATCACGACGACGCGCGGGCAGGACGCGAGGCGGCGCATGAGGGGGGTGAAGAACTCCTGCACGGCGACCAGGCCGGCCGCATCGGTGATCGCCGTGGCGTCGAAGACGAGTGCCTTGGCCCTCGAGCCCTCCTCCACGGTCGTGACGGCAGCGATGCCGAGGTCGGTGAGGGTGGTCGGGAGGGACGAGGCTGACCCGGCCGTCGCCACCCAGCACCACGAGCCCGTCGACGAGGGGGCCGTCCTCGGTCCAGCGCTCGAGCGCGGTGGGGTTGGGGAGGCCGAGGTTCTTGACGACCAGCCGGCCGATCGAGCTGGAGGCGAAGCCCTGGTAGCGGTCGCTCATGGTGTGGTGATCCCTTGCAGGTGGGGAGACGGGCAGAGGTGACGGTGAGACCTGTGTAACTGCTTGTGCAACTCAGCGTCCACATTTCGTGACGTGGCCCTCACCCCATTGGCGCGGACCGGGTCACCGGCAAGGATAGGAGCGATCCTCGTGACCCCGAAGCAGCAGGAGCGCCCATGCAGTCCAAGACTCGCCCCGTCGCCGTCGTCGGCGGCAACCGCATCCCCTTCGCGCGGTCCAACACGGTCTACGCGGGGGTCTCCAACCAGGAGATGCTGACGGCCGCGATCGACGGACTCGTGGACCGGTTCGGGCTGCAGGGCGAGCAGCTGGGCGAGGTCGTCGCCGGTGCGGTCCTCAAGCACTCGCGCGACTTCAACCTGACGCGCGAGTCGGTGCTGGGCTCCAAGCTCGCCCCCGAGACGCCGGCGACCGACATCCAGCAGGCCTGTGGGACCGGGCTGCAGGCGGCCATCCAGGTCGCCAACAAGATCGCGCTCGGCGTCATCGACGCCGGCATCGCGGGTGGCACCGACACCACCTCGGATGCCCCCGTCGCCATCAGCGACAAGCTGCGCAAGAAGCTGATGAGGGTCAACTCGGCCAAGGACACCGCCGGCAAGATCAAGGCGCTCGGCGCCATCCGACCCGGCGACATCGGGCTCGAGATCCCGCAGAACGGCGAGCCCCGCACCCGGCTGTCGATGGGCGAGCACGCCGCCCTGACCGCGCTCGAGTGGCGCATCACCCGGGAGGCGCAGGACGAGCTGGCCGCACGCTCCCACCACAACCTGGCCCGCTCCTACGACGAGGGCTTCCACGACGACCTGGTCACGCCGTTCCGCGGCGTCGAGCGCGACAACAACATGCGCCCGGACTCCTCGGTGGAGAAGCTCGCCACCCTCAAGCCGGTCTTCGGCAAGGGCGCGGCGGCGACCATGACCGCGGGCAACAGCACGCCGCTCAGCGACGGTGCCTCCGCCGTCCTGCTGTCCACCGACGCGTGGGCCGAGGAGCGTGGCCTCCCGGTGCTGGCGCACCTCGTCGACGCCGAGACCACCGCGGTCGACTACGTCAACGGGCACGAGGGCCTGCTGATGGCCCCGGCGTACGCCGTACCGCGGATGCTGGCCCGCAACGGCCTGACCCTCCAGGACTTCGACTTCTACGAGATCCACGAGGCCTTCGCGTCGCAGGTGCTGTCGACCCTCGCGGCCTGGGAGGACCCGGTGTTCTGCAAGGAGCGGCTCGGCCTCGACGCCCCGCTGGGCTCGATCTACCGCGAGAAGCTCAACGTCAACGGCTCCTCGCTCGCCGCCGCGCACCCGTTCGCCGCCACCGGTGGCCGGATCATCCCGGTGGCCGCCAAGCTGCTCGCCGAGCGGGGCTCGGGCCGCGCGCTGATCTCGATCTGCGCGGCCGGTGGCCAGGGCGTCGTCGCCATCCTGGAACGCTGAGCCTGGAACGCTGACGGGCGCTTCGTCCCGTCGCCCTCCGACCGCGAACGGGTAGAGTCGGCGCCGATCGACATCCTTTAACGAGCCGTCCCGTGAGGCGGAGAAGGAGGTCCGGCGCAGATGCCTGCCCCTGACGCAGCTGATCCCGCCGACGTGCCAGGCAGTGGGCCGCACCGTCCTCGACGCCCGTGACATCTCCCGGGCGCTGACCCGCATCTCCCACGAGCTGCTCGAGCGCAACAAGGGACCCGCCGACCTCGTGCTGCTCGGCCTGCACACCCGCGGTGTCCCGCTCGCGAGACGCATCGCCGAGAAGATCGCGGCGGTCGAGGGCAGCCCGGTCGCGCTCGGTGAGGTCGACGTGACGATGTACCGCGACGACCTCCGCTCCCAGCCGACCCGGCGCGCGCACAAGACGGCCCTGCCTCCCGGTGGCATCGACGGGAAGGTCGTCGTGCTCGTCGACGACGTGCTCTTCTCCGGTCGCACCATCCGCGCCGCGCTGGACGCCCTGGCCGACCTGGGCCGACCGTCCGCCGTACGCCTGGCCGTGCTGGTCGACCGTGGTCACCGCGA
The DNA here is from genome assembly GCA_963778975.1 of uncultured Actinomycetota bacterium. GTDB lineage: Bacteria > Actinomycetota > Actinomycetes > Propionibacteriales > Nocardioidaceae > Nocardioides. Next base: position 63,203 of record CAVZWM010000031.1, on the reverse strand, counting down.
GCTCCCCATCCGTGCCGACCACGTCGGCAAGAACCTGCCCAGCGCGCGCACCGAACGGGTCAGCGTGCGCCTGACCGAGACCGACGGGAGCGACGAGGTGACGATCTCGTGAAGCACCTGCTGTCCATCGACGACCTCGCGGTCGAGGAGATCGAGGCGATCTTCGACACCGCCGCCGACATGCACGACGTGCAGAGCCGCGAGGTCAAGAAGCTCCCCGCGCTGCGCGGCCGCACGGTCGTCAACATGTTCTTCGAGGACTCCACGCGCACCCGCTCGTCCTTCGAGATCGCCGGCAAGTGGCTCTCGGCGGACGTCATCAACATCAGCGCCAAGGGGTCGAGCACGTCGAAGGGCGAGAGCCTGCGCGACACCGTCCTCACCGTCTGCGCCATGGGTGTCGACGGCCTCGTCATCCGCCACCCCGCCAGCGGTTCCGCGCTGCAGGTCAGCCAGTGGGTCGACGCGGCGGTCGTCAACGCCGGCGACGGCCTCCACGAGCACCCCACCCAGGCCCTGCTCGACGCGTACACGCTGCAGCGCCGCCTCGGGTCCCTCGAGGGCCGTCACGTGGCGATCATCGGCGACCTCACCCACAGCCGGGTCTTCCGCTCGAACGTCCAGTGCCTCACCAAGCTCGGCGCGCGGGTGACCGTCGTCGCCCCGCCGACGCTGATGCCCAGCGGGATCGGCCCGTGGTCGGCATCGGCCGGCTTCGAGACGTCGTACGACGTGGACGCGGTGCTGCCCGACGTCGATGCGGTCATGATGCTGCGCGTCCAGCGCGAGCGGATGTCCGGAGCGTTCTTCCCGAGTGCGCGGGAGTACACCGTCGGCTACGGGCTGACCCGCAACCGACTGGCGCTGCTCAAGCCCGACGTCCCCATCTGCCACCCCGGTCCGATGAACCGCGGCCTCGAGATCGCCGCCGACGCCGCCGACGCGGCCCAGTCGGTCGTGCTGGAGCAGGTCTCCAGCGGGCTGGCGATCCGGATGGCCGTGCTCTACCACCTGCTCGCAGGAGAGACTGACGGAGGGATGGGCTGATGGCGCTCGTGATCACGGGGGCCTCGCTGCTCGGCGAGACCACCGCAGACCTGTACGTCGACGACGACGGTCTGCTCGTCGACGACGCCCCGGCCGGCGCCGAGACCCTCGACGCCGCCGGCCTGGTCGCCCTGCCCGGCCTCGTGGACCTCCACACCCACCTGCGTGAGCCCGGACGCGAGGACGCCGAGACCATCCTGACCGGCTCGCAGGCCGCGGCCCTCGGCGGCTACACCGCCGTCCTCGCCATGGCCAACACCTCGCCGGTCACCGACACCGCCGAGGCCGCGCTGCGCGTCTGGGAGCTCGGCCGCGAGGCCGGCCTCGTCCACGTCCAGCCGGTCGGGTGCGGTCACCCGCGGCCTCGACGGCGAGGAGCTCGCCGAGCTGGGCCTGATGGCGCGGTCGCGCGCGCAGGTCCGCGTCTTCTCCGACGACGGGAAGTGCGTCCACGACGCGCGGGTCATGCGTCGGGCGCTGGAGTACGTCAAGGCCTTCGGCGGCGTCGTCTCCCAGCACTCCCAGGACCCGTCGCTGGCCGGGCCGAGTGCCTGCTGCCACGAGGGCGAGATCTCCGGGCGGCTGGGCCTGCCCGGTTGGCCCGGCATCGCCGAGGAGGTCATCGTCGCCCGCGACGTGATGCTGGCGCGGCACACCGGCTCGCGCGTGCACGTCGCCCACGTCTCCACGGCCGGGTCGGTCGAGATCGTCCGCTGGGCCAAGGCGCAGGCCGCAAGGGCACTCGACGTCACCGCCGAGGTCACCCCGCACCACCTCCTGCTGACGACCGACCTGCTCACCGGCTACGACCCGACCTACAAGGTGAACCCGCCGCTGCGACCCGACGAGGACGTCCAGGCCCTGCGGGCCGCACTGGCCGACGGCACGATCGACGCCGTCGCCACCGACCACGCCCCGCACGCGCGCCACGACAAGGAGCACGCGTTCGTCGATGCGGCGTTCGGCATGGTGGGACTCGAGACCGCGCTCAGCGTCGTACGCACCGTCATGGACGACTTCTCCTGGGCCGACATCGCTCGCGTGATGTCGACCAACCCGGCCCGCATCGCCGGGCTGACCGGTCAGGGGCAGGCGCTGGCCGCGGGCTCGCCGGCCCACGTCGTCCTCATCGATCCCGACGCCGAGGTCACCGTCGACCGCGACGCGTCGGCGTCGCTCGTCGCGCAACAACCCGTGGCACGGGCGGACGCTGACCGGTCGGATCGTGCACACGGTGTACGCCGGCCGGGTGACCGTCCGCGACGGCGCGCTGGCCTGACGTCAGGCGCGTCGGCTCACCGAGCCGGTCGCCGGATCGCGGTCGGTGAGGCAGTAGACCTGCCCGCCGGGTGCGGTGAGCACCGACCAGAAGTCGTGCTCGCGCCACCAGCGACGCACCCAGCGCCACGTGACGGCGTACGTCATCGGCGCGGGCGGCGGTGGCCAGGTCGGGGTGGGCCCGCACCGGGCCGGAGCCCGTGTCGAGGCGCTGGAGCAGGATCCGGGGCCGACCGTCCTCGACGAGCCGGGCGAAGCCGGGCAGCGAGCCGGTCTGCAGCTCGCGGCCGGTCGCGTCGCGCCAGAAGGCGACCTCCGCCTCCCACGCGTCGGGCGGGACGTCGAGGCAGACCTGGTCGAGGATGGTCGTGCCGTCGCGAACGAGCGACGGCGATCCCTCGACCAGGGTCTGGCAGAAGACGAAGCCGCCGGGGGAGCGCATCACCTCGACGTCGTGGTAGGTCCAGGCGGTGGTGGCACCCAGGGATCGCGCGTGCCCGATCGCGCCCGGGCGATCAGCGGAGTCGAGGTCGAGGTGGATCCCGGCCGGCTGGTCGACCGCCTGCATCTTGACGTACGCCGACCCTGCCGGCGGCAGCAGCGTGAGGAACTGGCCGTCCTCGCCGCGGCGGTCAGAGGGACGCCACCCGGTGACCGCCGACCAGAAGGCGACCGCGTCGTCGAACGAGTCGGCAGGGGTGTCGAGGAAGATCTGGATCCACGCCGGACGAGTGGTCATGTGCCGATCCTGACACCTCCGTAGAGTCCAGGGATGACCGACTTCCCGCAGCTGCTGCACACGGTCCTCGACGCCCGCGACGTCCGTCGGGAGGCGGAGTTCTGGCGGGAGCTGCTCGGGCTCGTCTACCGTCCCGGCGACGAGGTCCCGGACGGCGCCGACGACGCCGACTGGCTGGTCCTCACCCAGCCGGACGGACGGCGCTGCCTCGCGATCCAGGAGGTCGAGTCGCTCCCGTGGCAACCGGTGGCCGGAGCCCGGGCACCCGTCGGTGTCCCACCTCGACACCACGGTGCCGTCCCGGGCCGCGCTCGACGCCGTCCACGAGCGGGTCCTCCAGCTCGGAGCGCGAGCTGCGCCTCGACCGACCGGACGACCCCGACGAGCCGCTGCGGGCGTACGCCAGTCCCGCCGGCCACGTCGTTCTGCGTCTTCGTGGCCTGATCAGGCCAGGCCGAGCGCCCGGGCCTCCTCCCACAGGTCCTCGCGGACGCTGGGGTGGGCGGCGTGCTCGATCAGGTTGTGAGCCTGCTGCCGCTCGTCGCGGCCCCACATCCAGGCGACGCCCTGCTCGGTGACGACCGCACCGTGCTGGAACGACGTCACCGGCTCGTCGACCAGCGGGACGATCGTCGACACGTCGGCGCGCGGGTGCCAGCTGCGCAGCGCCATGAAGGCCCGTCCGCCGGGGGAGTGGCTGGCCCCGACGGTGAAGTCGGTCTGCCCGCCGAAACCGCTGTAGATCCGCGCCCCGATGCGGAGGCGTTGGCCTGGTCGAACAGGTCGACCTGGAGCGCGGTGTTGATCGAGGTCATCGCGGGCTGCCGCGCGATCTCGGCGGGGGAGTTCGTGGTCTCGGTGCGCAGCATGTGCACGCGTGGGTTGTCGTCGACCCAGTCGTAGAGCTCCTGGCTGCCGAACACGAAGGACGTACGCAGCGGGGTGCCGCGGTCGAGCGCGCCGGCCTCCTCCAGGACGAGCACCCCGTCGCTGAACATCTCGGTCCAGATCTTCAGCCCGCGACGCTCGAGGACGCCCGCGATCGTGGCGTCCGGCACCTCGCCGATGCCGGCCTGCAGCGTGGCGCCGTCGTCGATCTCGGCGGCGACCCGCGACCCGATCAGCCGGGCGTCGTCGCTGGGCATGCCTCGCCACGTGGGTGACGAGCGGTGCGTCGATCTCCACCCCGAGGTCGATGTCGTCGACCGAGATCTCGGAGTCGCCGAAGGTCCATGGCATCCGGGGGTTGAGCTGCGCGACGACCAGTGCCCCGCGGGCCCGGGCCGCCTCGATCGCCGCCGGCAGCACGTTGACCTCCAGGCCGAGCGACACCTGTCCGTTGCGGGGAGTGGTGGTGTGGACGACGACCACGTCCGGCGCGAGCGGGCCGTGGAAGAGTCGCGGCACCATCGACAGGCGGCAGGGGACGTACGACAGGCGCGGGTGTCGGCGGAACCCCGGCCCGACGAAGGTCGTCTCGGGCACGATCCCGTCGTGCAGCGGCAGGTCGGGCTGGGCGTTCAGCGCGTGGAGACGAGCCGTGGGCAGCTCCGCGAGCAGCGGGCCCAGCAGGGTCACGGGGGAGGCGAAGTTGCCGCTCGTCACCACCCGCGGTGGGCCCTCGAGCGCCCCACAGTGGTCTCGCACCGCCTGGACTGCCTGGTCGAGATCGACGACGTGCATGCTGCACAGCGTGCAGTTCAGCCCGTCGAGCCACACAAACCGCTTGGCCATCCGGCCCGTGGCGCGTAGGCTTGGTCACCATGTGGATCCAGGACTGACCCGACTCGCGTCTGCGGCTGCGCCACCAGTGCGCCCCGAGCCCGGCGAGTCCCTCCTGATCGCGAAGGACGTCCGCATGCCCGGATCCACCACCACCCTGGCCCCGCTCGTCGTCAGCGGGCTCTCGGTCTCCTATCCCGACCGCACCGTCCTGACCGGCGTCGACCTGCTGGCGCAACCGGGTCGGCGGATCGGCCTCGTCGGTGAGAACGGCGTGGGCAAGTCCACCCTGCTCCGTGCCGTCGCGGGACGGCTTCCGGCACGGCGCACGCCTCACCGGGACCGTCCGGGCGCCGTCGGACCTCGTGCTGCTCGGCCAGGAGCCGCCCTTCCGCGACAGCGCCACCATCGCCGAGGTCCTCGCCCTCACGCTGGCGCCGCTGCGCACCGCGGTCGCCGACGTCGAGAGGCTGGCCGGGGCGGTCGGCACCGCGGAGGGCGACGCGGCCTACGGGCGCGCGCTGGAGCAGGCACTCGCCCACGACGCGTGGGACGCCGACCGTCGTGCGGCCCTGGCCGCGGCCCGGCTCGGTCTCGACGACCTCGACCCCGGGCGTCGCGGTCGGCACGCTGTCGGGCGGCCAGCGCACCCGGCTGGCGCTCGCCACGATCATGACCACCCGGCCGACCTGCCTGCTCCTCGACGAGCCCACCAACCACCTCGACGACGACGCGATCGACGTCCTCACCGGGTTCCTCCGTGAGCTGCCGGGCGTCGTCGTGCTGGCCAGCCACGACCGGGTGCTGCTCGACGACGTGTGCACCGACCTCGTCGACCTCGACTCCGGGGACCTCGGCACCGACGGCAGCGGCGGACGGCGGTTCGGCGGCGGCTGGAGCGCCTACGAGACGGCGCGGGCGGATGCGCGGCGGCGGTGGGAGGCGACGTACGCCGAGCAGCAGGAGGAGATCGCGCGGCTGCGGGCCGCGACGCGCATCGGCACCGGCGCGATCGCCCACGACCGCGGGCCGACGGACGGCGACAAGTTCATCTACTCCTTCAAGGGTGGCAGGGTCGAGCAGACGCTCGCCAGGCGCAAGCGGGACGCGCAGCGCCGCCTCGACATCGCCGAGCGCGAGCAGGTCCGCAAGCCGCAGGCACCGCTCGCGTTCCGTGGCGACCTGACCGCGAGGGCGACCGGACGACTGGTGCAGGCGCGCGACCTGGAGGTCGACGGGCCGGATGCGGGTGGCGCGCCTGGACCTCGCGGCGGGCGAGCACCTGCTGCTGACGGGTCCGAACGGGTCCGGCAAGTCGACGCTCCTCGGTGTCCTGTCCGGCCGACTCGCAACGACCCGCGGCACGGTCGAGGTCACCGCCCGGACGGTCCGGGAGCTGACCCAGGACCCGCGGCCCAGTGACCCCGCGCTCTCGGCAGCAGCGACGTACGACGGCGCGGTCCGCGGGCTTGCCGACCCGCCCCGGCTGCGGGATCTCGGCCTGCTGCACCCGCGCGACCACCGCACGCCCGTCGGAAGCCTGTCCGTGGGCCAGCGCCGACGGCTCGGACTCGCCGTCGCGATCGCCGGTGCACCCGACCTGCTGCTCCTCGACGAGCCGACCAACCACGTCTCGCTGGCCCTGGCCGGCGAGCTGGAGGAGGCCCTGGCAACGGCGCCGGGAGGGGTGGTGCTGGCCTCCCACGACAGGTGGCTGCGGCGGCGGTGGTCGGGTCCGGAGCTCTCGCTGACCCCGTGGTGACGGACGTCGAGAGGCGGCGGCCGCGCCGTGGACACGATGCCGTCGGGACGCCCGGCCGCTGGTAGGGTCGGCGTCGCTTCGAACATCCTTTAACGATCCGTCCCGTGAGGCGGAGAAGGAGGTACGGCATGGCTCTGCCTGCCCCAGCGATCCTGGTCCTCGAGGACGGTCGCACCTTTCGCGGTGAGTCCTTCGGTGCCGTCGGCGAGACCTTCGGCGAGGCGGTCTTCTCGACCGGCATGTCCGGCTACCAGGAGACGCTGACGGACCCCAGCTACCACCGCCAGGTCGTCGTGATGACGGCCCCGCACATCGGCAACACCGGGATGAACGACGAGGACGAGGAGTCCTCGCGCATCTGGGTCGCCGGCTACGTCGTCCGCGACCCCGCCCGCGTGCCGTCCAGCTGGCGCAGCGTCCGCACGCTCGACGACGACCTGCGCGACCAGGGGGTCGTCGGGATCTCCGGAGTCGACACCCGGGCCCTCACCCGCCACCTGCGCGAGCGCGGGGCGATGCGGGTCGGCATCTCCACGACCGAGACCGATGCCGAGAAGCTGCTCCAGCGGGTGCTGGAGTCCGGCGAGATGTCCGGCGCCAACCTCAGCGAGGCCGTCACGACACCCGAGGCGTACGTCGTGCCCGCCCGGGGCGAGAAGCGCTTCACGGTCGCCGCGATCGACCTCGGCATCAAGGCCAACACCCCCCGGATGATGAGCGAGCGCGGCATCGAGGTGCACGTGCTGCCCGCGACCTCGACGCTGGACGACGTCCTGGCAGTCGGTGCGGACGGCCTCTTCTTCTCCAACGGTCCCGGTGACCCGGCGGCCACCACGGCCCAGGTGGAGCTGCTGCAGGGCGCGTTGCGCGCCGGACTGCCCTACTTCGGGATCTGCTTCGGCAACCAGCTCTTCGGCCGCGCGCTCGGCTTCGGCACCTACAAGCTGAAGTACGGCCACCGCGGCATCAACCAGCCGGTCATGGACCGCACCACCGGCAAGGTCGAGGTCACCGCCCACAACCACGGGTTCGCCGTCGACGCCCCGCTCGAGGGAACGACGACGACCGAGTTCGGGGACGTGACGGTCAGCCACGTCTGCCTCAACGACGACGTCGTCGAGGGTCTCGAGCTGCGCAACGCCGCCGGCGAGCTGACCAGCTTCTCGGTGCAGTACCACCCCGAGGCGGCCGCGGGGCCGCACGATGCGGCGTACCTCTTCGACCGCTTCGCCGATCTCATGGGGTCTCGACTCCGCTCGACCAGCACGACGGAGGCCTGACATGCCCAAGCGCACCGACATCCAGTCCGTGATGGTCATCGGCTCCGGGCCGATCATCATCGGCCAGGCGTGCGAGTTCGACTACTCCGGCACCCAGGCCTGCCGCGTGCTGCGCGAGGAGGGCCTGCGGGTCGTCCTCGTCAACTCCAACCCGGCCACGATCATGACCGACCCCGAGTTCGCCGACGCGACCTACGTCGAGCCGATCACGCCCGAGTTCGTCGAGAAGGTCATCGCCGCAGGAGCGTCCCGACGCGCTGCTGGCGACCCTCGGTGGCCAGACCGCGCTCAACTGCGCGATGGCCCTCGACAAGGCCGGCGTCCTGGAGAAGTACGGCGTCGAGCTGATCGGCGCCTCCATCGAGGCCATCGAGCGCGGCGAGAACCGCCAGCAGTTCAAGAAGATCGTCGAGCAGCTCGGCGGCGAGAGCGCCCGCAGCGTCATCTGCCACACGATGGACGACCTGCTCGGCGCGGCCGAGGACCTCGGCTACCCGATGGTCGTCCGTCCCTCCTTCACCATGGGCGGCACCGGCTCGGGCATGGCCTACGACGAGGCCGACCTGAGGCGCATCGGCGGGTCGGGCCTGTCCGCCAGCCCGACCACCGAGGTGCTCCTCGAGGAGTCGATCATCGGCTGGAAGGAGTACGAGCTCGAGGTCATGCGCGACAGCGCCGACAACAGCGTGATCGTCTGCTCGATCGAGAACCTCGACCCGATGGGCGTGCACACCGGCGACTCGATCACGGTCGCCCCGGCGATGACGCTGACCGACCGCGAGTACCAGAAGATGCGCGACCTCGCGATCGCCATCATCCGCGCCGTCGGTGTCGACACCGGCGGCTGCAACATCCAGTACGCCGTCAACCCGGCGGACGGTCGGCTGATCGTCATCGAGATGAACCCGCGCGTCTCGCGCTCGAGCGCCCTGGCGTCGAAGGCGACCGGTTTCCCGATCGCCAAGATCGCCGCCAAGGTCGCCATCGGCTACACCCTCGACGAGATCCGCAACGACATCACCGCCCGCGAGGACGGGTCGAGCACGCCCGCCTCCTTCGAGCCGACCCTCGACTACGTCGTGGTGAAGGTGCCGCGGTTCGCCTTCGAGAAGTTCCCCGAGGCCGACCCGACCCTGACCACCCACATGAAGTCGGTGGGCGAGGCGATGGCCATCGGTCGCAACTTCACCGAGGCCCTCCAGAAGGCGCTGCGCTCGCTGGAGAGCAAGCACGCGCCCTTCGACTGGCACAAGGAGTGGGTCGACCTCGACAAGGCATCCCTGCTGGCGGAGATCGCGGTCCCGACCGACGGCCGCCTCAAGAAGGTGATGGACGCGATCCGCGCCGGTGCCACCCCCGAGGAGATCTTCGAGGCCACCAAGATCGACCCGTGGTTCCTCGACCAGCTCGCGCTCATCAACGAGGTCGCCGTCCAGCTCATCGAGGCCACCGAGCTCACGCCCGACCTGCTCCGCCTGGCCAAGCGGCACGGCTTCTCCGACGAGCAGATCGGCAAGATCCGCGGGCTCAGCTCCGACGTCGTCCGCGGCGTCCGCCACGCGCTGGGCATCCGGCCGGTCTTCAAGACCGTCGACACCTGTGCCGCCGAGTTCGCCGCCCGCACGCCCTACCACTACTCGTCCTACGACGAGGAGACCGAGGTCGAGCCGCGCGCGGAGGGCAAGGAGGCGGTGATCATCCTCGGCTCGGGACCCAACCGCATCGGCCAGGGCATCGAGTTCGACTACAGCTGCGTGCACGCGTCCATGGCGCTCGCCGAGGCCGGCTACGAGACGATCATGGTCAACTGCAACCCGGAGACGGTGAGCACCGACTACGACACCTCCGACCGGCTCTACTTCGAGCCGCTGACGCTCGAGGACGTCCTCGAGATCGTCCACGCCGAGCGGCTGGCCGGCCCCATCGCGGGCGTCGTGTGCCAGCTCGGCGGCCAGACCCCGCTCGGCCTCGCGCAGGGCCTGGCGGACGCCGGGGTGAAGATCGTCGGCACCTCGCCGGAGTCCATCCACCTCGCCGAGGAGCGCGGTGCGTTCGGCCGGGTCCTGGCCGACGCCGGCCTGCCGGCGCCCAAGCACGGCACCGCGACGTCGTACCCCCAGGCGCAGCGGATCGCGCACGAGATCGGCTACCCGGTGCTGGTGCGCCCGTCGTACGTCCTGGGCGGGCGCGGCATGGAGATCGTCTACGACGACGCCGCGCTGGAGGCCTACCTGGAGAAGTACGTCGCCAACGGGCTGATCAACGAGCGCCAGCCGGTGCTGGTCGACCGGTTCCTCGACGACGCGGTCGAGATCGACGTCGATGCGATCTTCGACGGCACCGAGCTCTTCCTCGGCGGCGTGATGGAGCACATCGAGGAGGCCGGCATCCACTCCGGCGACTCCTCGTGTGCGCTGCCGCCGATCACCCTGGGCCGGGAGGAGATCGACCGGATCCGCAGCTCGACCGAGGCGATCGCCCGCGGCCTCGACGTCCGCGGCCTGCTCAACATCCAGTTCGCCCTGGCCTCCGACGTGCTCTACGTGCTCGAGGCCAACCCGCGTGCCTCGCGCACGGTGCCGTTCGTGTCCAAGGCGACGGCCACGCCGCTGGCCAAGGCGGCGGCGCGGGTGATGCTCGGGGAGTCCATCGCCGACCTGCGGGTGGCCGGCGTGCTGCCCGCCGAGGGTGACGGCGGGCACCTCCCGGACGGCTCGCCGATCGCGGTCAAGGAGGCGGTCATGCCCTTCGACCGCTTCAAGACCGCCGACGGCCGGACCGTCGACTCGCTGCTCGGGCCCGAGATGCGCTCGACCGGCGAGGTGATGGGCTTCGACGCCTTCTTCGGCACGGCGTTCGCCAAGGCCCAGGCCGCGGCCTACGGCTCGCTCCCGCTGTCGGGCCGGGTCTTCGTCTCGGTCGCCAACCGCGACAAGCGCCACATGATCTTCCCGGTCAAGCAGATCGCCGACATGGGCTTCGAGATCCTCGCGACCGCCGGCACCGCCGAGGTGCTGCGCCGCAACGGCGTGCAGTCCACGGTCGTGCGCAAGCAGTCCGAGGGCGAGGGCCCCGACGGCGAGCCGACCATCGTGGGCCGCATCTGGGCGCGCGAGGTCGACCTGGTCATCAACACCCCGCACGGCGCGACCAGCGGCGGTTCGCCGCGGATGGACGGCTACGACATCCGCACCGCGGCCGTGTCCACCGACATCCCGTGCATCACCACCATCCAGGGGCTCGGTGCCGCCGTGCAGGGCCTGGAGGCCATGCGGCGCGGCGACATCGGCGTCCGCTCGCTCCAGGACTGGGCGGCCCTGCTGCGCGGCGAGGAGCCTGCGTGAGGCCGTACGACGTCCTCTTCGAGCAGGTCCTCAAGCGGATCGAGCCCGAGCGCATCCACCACGGCGCGTTCCGGGCGATCCGGGTCGCCGAGCCCGTCACCAGCCGGCTCGTCGGCTCGCGAGCAGCAGGGACGTGCCTCCGACGAGGTCCACGCCCTCGGCCTGACCTTCCCGCACCCGCTCGGGCTGGCCGCCGGCTTCGACAAGAACGCCGTGGGCATCGACGGCCTCGCCGCCCTCGGCTTCGGGCACGTCGAGATCGGCACCGTCACCGGTGAGGCCCAGCCCGGCAACCCGCAGCCGCGGCTGTTCCGGCTGCCGGCCGACAAGGCGATCGTCAACCGGATGGGCTTCAACAACGACGGCGCCGAGGTGGTGGCGCGGCGGCTGGCCGCCTGGCGCGCCGCCGGGGGAGCGCACCCTCCTCGGTGTGAACATCGGCAAGACCAAGGTCGTGCCGGAGGAGGAGGCGATCGGCGACTACGAGAAGTCCGCCGGGCTGCTCGCCCCCCACGCCGACTACCTCGTCGTCAACGTCTCCTCGCCGAACACGCCCGGCCTCCGCGACCTGCAGGCCGTCGAGAAGCTCGAGCCCCTGCTCACCGCCGTACGCCGTCGCGCCGACGAGGTCACTCCCGGTCGCCGGGTGCCGCTGCTGGTGAAGATCGCCCCCGACCTCAGCGACGACGACGTGCTCGCGGTCGCCGACCTCGCCCTGGCGATCGGTCTCGACGGCATCATCGCGACCAACACGACCATCAGCCGCGAGGGCCTGGCCACGCCGTCGTCGACCGTCGAGGAGATCGGCGCGGGCGGCCTCAGCGGCCGACCGCTCACCGAGCGCTCCGAGGCCGTGCTGCGCGCCCTGCGCCAGCGGGTCGGCGCCGACCTCACGCTGATCGGCGTCGGCGGCATCACCACCGTCGACGACGCGCGCCGGCGGCTCGAGGCCGGCGCGGACCTGCTGCAGGGCTACACCGCGTTCGTCTACGAGGGCCCGCTGTGGCCGCGGCGCATCGTGCGGGGGCTGTCCACGGATGCCTGAGGCCCATGGCTGAGTCACGAGCACCGGTGCACGTCGACGGTGAGGTCGTCGCGTCGAAGAAGGTCGGCGCCTACCGGCACCTGACCCTCGCCGCGCCCGGCGTCCCGGAGCGGTTCCGTGCCGGCAACTTCGTCGCCGTCACCGCCGCCGGCCACGTCGCACGTCGCGCGCTGTGGGTGCACCGGGTCCGTGAGTCGAGCGCGCTTCGGTCCGACGCTCGACGTGGTCGTCGAGGTGCGGGGGAGCGGCACCGCCTGGCTCGCCGCCCAGCCCATCGGCGCCCGCGTCGCGATCACCGGTCCGCTCGGGCGCCCGTTCGCGCTGCCCAAGGACGCCGTGTCCTGCCTGCTGGTCGGTGAGGGCTATGCCGCCGCGCCGCTGTTCCCGCTCGCCGAACGGCTGCGCGAGCGCGGGTGCGCGGTCAGCCTCGTCGTCTCGGCGCCCGACGAGGCCCACCTGCTCTCCGCGCTCGAGGCCCGCCGCTCGGCCCGCTCGGTGACCGTCCTCACGGCCGACGGCTCGGTGGGCCAGCGCGGCACCGTGGCCGACCACGTCACCGGCCTGGTCGAGCGCAGCGGCGCCGATGTCGTCTACGCCGCCGGTCCGGTGCCCGTGCTGCACCACGTCGCAGCCGCCGCCGAGCGCGCCGGCGCCTGGAGCCAGGTCGCCGTCGAGATCCCGACGCCGTGCGGGACCGGCCTGTGCCACGGCTGCCCGCTGCCGGTGCTGGGCGAGGACGGTGTGGACCGGGTCGTCCGGGCCTGCACCGAGGGGCCGGTCATCCGGGGCGACCGCGTGCGGTGGGACGCGCTGTGACGGTCCACCTACCCGGGCCGGTCATGGTCGCGGCGGGATGCGGGGGCACCGGCCGCGAGCTGGCGTCGTACGCCGGACCCGACGGCCTCGACGGCCTCGACTTCGTGACCCGGTCCATCACCCTCGACCCCCGCGCGGGCGGCCCGGGTCCGCGCATCGTGGAGGTGCCCGGCGGTCTCGTGAACGCGGTCGGCCTGCCCAACCCCGGCCTCGAGCACTTCCTCGCCACCGAGCTGCCGTGGCTGGTGCGCGCCGGCGCCCGCGTCTTCGTCTCGATCGCCGGATCGACGATGGGGGAGTACGCCGACCTGGCCCGCCGCCTGAGCCGCGCGCCGGGCGTGGCCGGGCTGGAGGTCAACGTGGGAGCGCCCGACGAGGCCGGCTCCCGGCTCTTCGAGGTCCGCGAGCCCTACCACGCGGCGAGCGTGGTGGCCGCGGTCCGACGGGAGTTCCCCGCCGACCGGCCGGTCCTGGCCAAGCTTCGGCCCGACGTCTCCCGCGTCATCGAGAGCACCCGCTCCTGCCACGAGGCCGGCGCCACCGCGGTGGTGCTCGGCAACGCGATCCCGGCCGCGTTCCCCGACGGCAGGCCCGGGGGCCTGAGCGGACCTGCCGCGGCCCCCGTCGCGCTGCGCTGCGTGGCCGACGTCCACCGGGCGCTGCCCGACGTGCCGCTCATCGGCTGCGGCGGGGTGCGCGACCGCGCCTCGGCCCGGACGTTCCTCGACGCTGGTGCGGTGGCGGTCCAGATCGGCACCGCACTGCTGCACGACCCGACCACGCTGGCCCGCGTCCGGGCCGAGCTCCTGCCCACCCACCTGGAGGACGCATGACCCCCTTCGGCACCCGCCTGGCCCACGCCATCGACACGCGCGGCCGCTTCTGCGTCGGCATCGACCCGCACGCCGCACTGCTGCACCACTGGGGACTCGGCGACGACGTCGCCGGTCTCGAGCGCTTCGCGCTGACCGTCGTGGAGGCCGTGGCGCCCGTGGTGGGCGTGGTCAAGCCGCAGAGCGCGTTCTACGAGCGGTTCGGGAGCAAGGGGATCGCGGTGCTGGAGCGGGTCATCGCCGAGTCCCGGGCCGCCGGCGCACTGGTGCTGCTCGACGTGAAGCGCGGCGACATCGGCTCCACCAGCCAGGCCTACGCCGACGCCTATCTCGACCCGACCTCGCCGCTGGCCAGTGACGCGATCACCGCCAGCCCGTACCTCGGCTTCGGCTCGCTCGACCCGATGGTCGATGCCTGTCAGCGTCACGGTGGCGGCCTGTTCGTGCTCGCCCTGACCTCCAACAAGGAGGGCCCGGAGGTCCAGCACGCGCGCAACGGCGACCGCACGGTGGCCGGCGCGGTGCTCGACCACCTGCGGCGACTCAATGCCGACGCCGACCCGCTGGGCTCGTTCGGGGCGGTCGTCGGTGCCACCATCGGCGAGACGGGGGAGGACCTCGACATCAACGGTCCCTTCCTCGTGCCGGGCTTCGGGGCGCAGGGCGGCACCGTGGACGACCTGGCCCGCATCTTCGGCCCGGCCGCCCGCTGGGCCCTGCCGAGCTCGTCGCGCGAGGTGCTGCAGGCCGGGCCGGACGTGTCCGCGCTGCGCGACGCCGCGCTGCGCGGCACCGAGGCCGTGTCCGGGTTGGGCGCGTGAGGATCCTCGCGCTGGTGCTGGCGTCCGGCCTGTTCGTGGCGACCGGCTGCTCCGGCGACCCGCAGGCCGACTACTGCGAGGCCGTCGAGGACCACCAGGTCGAGCTCACCGAGATCGCGGCGTCCGACGACGCCGGCTCGCTGTTCGACGCCCTGCCGGTCTACGACGACCTGGCAGCGGAGGCCCCCGACGACATCGCCGACCAGTGGGACCAGGTGATCGGGCCGCTGCGGGCGCTCGAGGAGGTGCTCGACGAGGCCGGCGTGGACCCGTCGACGTACGACGCGGACGCGCCGCCCGCCGACCTCGACGAGGAGGAGCGGAAGGACATCGAGGCCGCCGCCCGCGAGGTCGGCTCCGAGCCGACGGTGACCGCGATGGCCGCGGTGGAGCAGCACGCCCTCGATGTGTGCGGGACTCCGCTGTCGCGTTGATCACCCCCACCGGGTGGCCCGATTGCCCACCCCGTCGCGTTCTGACTAGATTGACCCGGACCAGCCGGACCCACCCCAAAGGATCGCTTTCGTGGCCTTGCCCCCTCTGACGCCCGAGCAGCGCCAGGCAGCTCTCGACAAGGCTGCGGCGTCCCGACGCGAGCGGGCCGAGGTGAAGAACCGGCTGAAGAACTCCGGCGGGTCGATCCTCGACGTGCTGCGTGAGGGCGAGACCAACGAGGTCATCGGCAAGATGCGGGTGGTCGAGCTGCTCCAGTCGGTCCCCGGCCTGGGCAAGGTCCGTGCCCGCCAGGTCATGACGCGCCTGGGCATCGCCGAGAGCCGCCGGGTGCGCGGCCTCGGGGTCAAGCAGGTCGCTGCGCTCGAGCGCGAGTTCGGCCCCGACCAGTCGTGACCGAGTCACCCCAGGTCGCTCCCCACGGTCGTTCGCGACTCATCGTCCTCGCCGGACCCACCGCCGTCGGCAAGGGCACGGTGGCCGCCGACGTACGCCGTCAGCATCCCGAGGTCTGGGTCTCGGTCTCCGCCACGACCCGACCGCCGCGGCCGGGCGAGGAGAACGGCGTCCACTACTGGTTCGTCTCCGACGACGACTTCGACGCCATGATCGAGAAGGGCGACCTCCTCGAGTGGGCGGTGGTCCACAAGGCCGCCCGCTACGGCACGCCCCGCGGCCCGGTCGAGCTCGCGCTGGCCTCGGGACACCCCGCCATGCTCGAGATCGACCTGCAGGGCGCGCGCCAGGTGCGCGAGACGATGCCCGAGGCGTTGTTCGTCTTCCTCAAGCCGCCCGTCCTGGGACGAGCTCGTACGCCGCCTCGTCGGGCGCGGCACCGAGGGCGAGGCCGAGAGGGAGCGCCGCCTGGAGACCGCGCGCGACGAGCTGGCCGCCGAGAGCGAGTTCGACGTCACCATCGTCAACCACGAAGTTCACGATGCCGCCGAGCAGTTGGTAGCCTTGATGGTTGGACCCGGTTCCACCACCAACGACTAGCGAGGCACCAACACGTGGCTTCTCCCACCATCGCCGCCGAGGGCGTCACCAACCCCTCGATCGACGACCTGCTCACCAAGACCGACAGCAAGTACAAGCTGGTCCTCTACAGCGCCCAGCGTGCGCGCCAGATCAACGCCTACTACTCGCAGCTCGGCGAGGGCCTGCTGGAGTACGTCGGCCCGCTCGTCGACACCCACGTGCAGGAGAAGCCCCTCTCGATCGCCCTGCGCGAGATCAACGACGACCTCCTGACCTGCGAGGACATCGACCCCGCTGCCGAGGCTGCCGCTGCCGAGCAGGCCAGCGCCGCCACTGAGTGACGCGAGCCCTCCGGTGACCCTCCGCGTGGTCCTGGGTGTCTCGGGCGGGATCGCGGCCTACAAGGCCTGCGAGCTGCTGCGCCGGTTCACCGAGTCGGGGCACGACGTCACCGTCGTGCCCACGGCAGCCGCGCTCGAGTTCGTCGGCGCCCCGACGTGGGCAGCGCTGTCCGGCAAGCCGGTGTCGACCGACGTGTGGTCCGACGTGCACGAGGTGCCCCACGTCCGGATCGGCCAGACGGCCGACCTCGTGGTCGTCGCGCCGGCGACCGCCGACCTGCTGGCGAAGGCCGCCCACGGCCTCGCCGACGACCTGCTCACCAACACCCTGCTCACCGCCCGGTGCCCGGTGGTCTTCGCGCCCGCGATGCACACCGAGATGTGGGAGCACCCCGCGACCCAGGCCAACGTCGCCACCCTGCGCCAGCGCGGGGCCGTCGTCATCGAGCCCGACGAGGGCCGGTTGACCGGCGCCGACACCGGCAAGGGACGGCTGCCCGACCCGGCGGAGATCTTCGAGCTCGCCCTCGCGGTGCTCGAGCGACGTGGGACCGGCCTCGACCTCGCCGGCCGCAAGGTCGTCGTGTCCGCCGGCGGCACCCGTGAACGCCTCGACCCGGTCCGCTTCCTCGGCAACCGCTCCTCCGGCCTGCAGGGCTACGCGCTGGCCCGGGTCGCCGCCTCGCGCGGGGCCCACGTCACGCTCATCACCGCCAACGTGTCCCTGCCCGACCCGGCCGGCGTGAGCGTCGTACGCGTCGAGACGACCGCGCAGCTGCGCGACGCCGTCCTCAGCGCGACCGCCAACGCCGACGCCGTGGTGATGGCGGCGGCGCCCGCCGACTTCCGGCCCGCGTCGGTCAGCGACGCCAAGATCAAGAAGGCCGACGACGGCTCCTCGCCGTCGATCGAGCTCACCCAGAACCCCGACATCCTGGCCGAGATCTCCCGCGACCGGGCGCGCCCCGACGCGGTGATCGTCGGCTTCGCGGCCGAGACCGGCGACGGGACCGGCAGCGTGCTGGAGCTGGGCCGGGCCAAGCTCGACCGCAAGGGCTGCGACCTGCTCGTCGTCAACGACGTGAGCGGTGGCGCCGTCTTCGGCAGCAGCGACAACGAGGCCGTGATCCTCGGCGCCGACGGCACCTCGGTCGAGGTGCCCCGTGGTGCGAAGTCCGCCCTGGCCCAGGTGATCTGGGACGAGGTCGCCCGACGATTCGTCGGGTGAGACCCGCCTGGGCGGATACTGGGCAGCAGTTAGCGTTGTGACCATCAGTTCGACCAAGAGAAGCGAGTACGACGTGGCTGGACGCCTCTTCACCTCCGAGTCCGTGACCGAGGGTCACCCGGACAAGATCGCCGACCGCATCAGCGATTCCGTCCTCGACTACCTCATGGGCGCCGACCCCGACACCGCGAACCTGCGCGTGGCGGTCGAGACGCTGCTGACCACCGGCCTCGTCGTCGTCGCCGGAGAGGTCCGCACCACGGCCTACGCGCCCGTCGCCGACATCGTGCGCAAGGCGATCCTCGACATCGGCTACGACTCCTCCGACAAGGGCTTCGACGGAGAGACGTGCGGCGTCCAGGTCGCCATCGGCGCCCAGTCCTCCGACATCGCCGCCGGCGTCGACGCCGGCCACGAGTCGCGGGTCGGGCACCTCCGAGGACGAGCTCGACAAGCGCGGCGCGGGTGACCAGGGCCTGATGTTCGGCTACGCCTGCGACGACACCCCTGAGCTGATGCCGCTGCCGATCACGATCGCCCAGCGCCTCGCCCAGCGGCTGACGGAGGTCCGCAAGGACGACGTCCTCTCCTACCTCCGTCCCGACGGCAAGACCCAGGTCACCATCGAGTACGACGAGGACGACCGCCCGGTGCGCATCGACACCGTCGTCCTCTCCACCCAGCACGACCCGGGCATCGAGCACGCCCAGCTCGAGGCCGACATCAAGCAGCACGTCATCGACCACGTGCTCGCCGCGTTCGACATCCCCTCCGAGGGCTACCGGATGCTGGTCAACCCGACCGGCACCTTCGTCATCGGCGGCCCGATGGGCGACGCCGGCCTGACCGGCCGCAAGATCATCGTCGACACCTACGGCGGCATGGCCCGCCACGGTGGCGGCGCGTTCTCCGGCAAGGACCCCTCGAAGGTGGACCGCTCGGCCGCCTACGCCATGCGCTGGGTCGCCAAGAACGTCGTCGCCTCGGGCCTGGCCCGTCGCTGCGAGGCCCAGGTCGCCTACGCGATCGGCAAGGCCGCGCCCGTGGGTGTCTTCATCGAGACCTTCGGCACCGGCGTCGTCTCCGACGAGATGATCCAGCAGGCCGTCCTGCAGACCTTCGACCTGCGCCCGGCCGCGATCATCCGCGACCTCGACCTGCTGCGACCGATCTACGCCCAGACCTCGGCCTACGGCCACTTCGGTCGCGAGCTCCCCGACTTCACCTGGGAGTCGACCGACCGGGCCGACAAGCTCCGGTCCGCCGCGGGCGTCTGAGGCTGATCTCCTCCGTGGGGAGTCACCGGCTCACCGGTGACTCCCCACGAACTGCGTTGCAACACCCAGATCACGTCGAACTCGCCCAGGTGGTGGCCTCCACCCGGCCTACCGCAACGCCCGCAGCACCTCGGCCAGGTCGCTGCGCTCGGCCGCAGCCTCGGGCGTGGTGCCCGCGAGTGGCGTACGGCTGACGTCGAGGAACACCTCGGCCATGGCGTCGTACAGCGTGGGCGTCAGGCCGACCGACGCCTGGGTGGCGGCGATCTGCCGCATCTCCTCGACGAAGCGGCCGCTCTTGCTGGCCGTGACGGCCAGGCGCGTCGCCGTACGGTCCACCTGGTCGGGGTAGGCGACGCGCAGGTCGTCCATGACCTCCTCGAGCACGCCGAGCTCGGCGGCGGCACGCAGCGACTGGGTCCACAGAGCGTTCGTGCCCTTGTAGATCGCAGCCGTGCACATCTTCACCGCGGACGCCGTCCCCGGCTGGTCGCCGACCACGCGCCGGCGCAGGCCGTCCGTCTCCAGCACGGCGATCTCGTCGGCCCGCGCGCCGGAGAGGTAGACGATCGTGTCGCTGCCCGGGGCGGGCGGACCGCCGCTGATCGCGCCGTCCACGAGGTCGAGGCCGGCCGCCGCAGCCCGCGCCGCCAGCGTGCGGACGAGGTCGGGCGAGATCGCGTTGAGGTCGGCGAGCAGGGGAGTGGCGCCGGTCTCGGCCGCGGCGCCGAGGATGGCACCCAGGCAGGCCTCGGCCTCGCCGGGCGGGCAGATGCTGACCACCACGGTGCTCGTCGCGACGACGTCGGCCAGGGTGGGCAGCAGGGTGAGCCCGGAGGCGAGTCCGCGCGTCCGATCGGAGCGCCCCTCGACCGTGGTGACGACCCGGGCGCCACCCGCCTCCCAGGACCGCCCGAGGGCCGCGCCCATCGCGCCGGGGGAGACGATGCCGATCACCGGTGTGCTCACCCGGTCATTAGACAGTGCGGGGCGTGGGCTGTCTGCGCGCGCTGGTTCAATGCGGGCCATGAGCGACGCACGCACGAGCGGACAGGATCCGGGCCAGCCCGAGATGCTGCCCGGCCTGCGCGCCGCCGTCGATGACGCCCGGGCCAAGGCCGCGGCCACGCGCAAGCGCACCGCGGCCGCCTGGGAGCCGGCCGAGGTCGACCCGGTCGCGCGGGTGCTGGTGGACATCGCCGCTGGCCCACCTCGACCGCCCCTTCGACTACGCCGTGCCTCGGGCGATGGCCGAGACGGCCGTGCCGGGTGCCCGGGTGAAGGTGCGGTTCGCCGGCCAGGACGTCGACGGCTACGTCGTCGAGCGCGGGTCCGGGACCGACCACACCGGCCAGCTCCAACCCCTGCGGCGGGTGGTCAGCGCGGAGCCGGTGCTGGCCCCCGAGATCGCGACGCTGAGCGAGTCCCTGGCCCACCGCTACGCCGGCGCCAGGTCCGACGTGCTGCGCCTGGCGGTGCCGCCGCGCCATGCCGGTGCCGAGAAGAAGCCGTCCGAGGCCGCTCCCGCGTTCGTGGCGCCCGAGGGAGGCGCGTGGCGCGCCGTCGAGCACGCCGACGCCTTCCTGCGCCGGCTCTCGCGAGGGCGGTGATCCCCGCGCGGTGTGGTCGGCGGCTCCGGCCGACGACTGGCCGCTGATGGTGGCCGAGGCCGTCGCTGCGACGTACGCGTCGGGTCGCGGGGTGCTCGTGTGCGTGCCCGACCGCCGCGACGTGGCCCGCGTCGACCGCGCCCTGACCGACGTGCTCGGCGAGGGCCACCACGTCACCCTCACCGCCGACGGCGGTCCCGCCGCCCGCTACCGCGACTTCCTGGCCGTCTCGCGCGGAGCCAGGCGGGTCGTCGTCGGCACCCGATCGGCAGCCTTCGCCCCGGTCCACGACCTCGGCCTGGTCGTCGTCTGGGACGACGGTGACGACCTCCACGCCGAGCCGCGCGCCCCCTACCCGCACACCCGCGAGGTCCTGCTGATGCGCGCCGAGCAGCAGGGCACGGCAGCTCTCGTGGGTGGCTTCGCCCGCACCCCCGAGGCCCAGCAGCTGGTCGCGTCGGGGTGGGCCCACGAGCTGGCGACCCCGCGCGGTGAGCTGCGCCGCCGGGCTCGGGTCGAGGCGGTCGCCGGCCGAGGACCGTGCGGTCGGCACCCGCATCCCGCGCGCGGCGTACGACGCGATCCGCCGCGGCCTGGAGACCGGTCCGGTCCTCGTCCAGACGCCCCGCGCCGGCTACGCCCCCTCGCTGGCGTGCGAGCAGTGCCGCTCCCCGGCCCGCTGCCGGGTCTGCACCGGCCCGCTGAACCTCTCGGGGGCCGCCGCCCCGCCGCAGTGCCGCTGGTGCGGCCACGTCGAGTCCGCCTGGGCCTGCGCGACGTGTGGACACCGGGGCCTGCGGGCGCCCGTGCGGGGCGAGGCCCGGACCGCCGAGGAGCTGGGCCGGATGTTCCCCGGCACGACGGTGCGCAGCTCGAGCGGCGACCGGGTCGTCGAGCACGTCGGCGACCATGCGGACCTCGTCGTCGCCACCGTGGGGGCCGAGCCGGTCGCGGACGCCGGCTATGCCGCCGTGCTGATCCTCGACACGTGGCTCACCCTGGCGCGCGACGACATGCGGGCCTCCGAGGAGGCGCTGCGACGCTGGCTCAACGCGGCCGCACTCGTGCGCACCGGGGGACACGTGGTCGCCGTGGGCGACCCGGCCCACCCCGCGCTGCAGGCGCTGGTCCGGTGGGACCCGACCGGCTTCGCCCGACGTGAGTCCGAGGAGCGTGCCCAGGCCCACCTGCCGCCGGCCGCGCGGATCGCCACGGTGACCGGCGACCTCGGAGCGCTCGACGACGCCCTCACCCTGCTCGACCTGCCCGAGGGCGCGGAGGTGCTGGGGCCGGTGCCCCGGCAGCGGCGAGGAGCACCGCGTGGTCCTCCGGGTGCCGCGCAGCCAGGGTGTCGGGCTGTCCCGGGCGCTCGGCGAGCTCCAGCGGGTCCGCTCGGCCCGCAAGCTGGAGCCGGTGCGCATCCAGGTCGACCCACTCAGCATCTAGGTGCACGGCACCTCCCTAGACTTGGCGACTTCCCGCCCGTCACCCGAGGAGTTCCGTGGCAGTCCAGCCCATCCGCCTGTTCGGCGATCCCGTGCTGCGGCAGCGCGCGACCGAGGTCGACGACTTCGACAAGGAGCTCCGCCAGCTCGTCACCGACCTCACCGACACCATGCTCGCGGCACCCGGTGCCGGGCTGGCCGCGCCGCAGATCGGGGTCGGTCTGCGCGTCTTCACCTGGAACGTCCACGGCGAGGTCGGGCACCTCGTCAACCCGGTCCTCGAGCTCTCCGAGGACACCCAGGACGGCGCCGAGGGCTGCCTGTCGCTGCCCGAGCTGACCTACGACTGCCTGCGCGCACTCTCGGTCGTCGCCACCGGCTTCGACATGTACGGCGAGCCCCAGCGGATCGAGGGGTCCGAGCTGCTCGCGCGCGCGATCCAGCACGAGACCGACCACCTCGACGGGATCCTCTTCATCGACAAGCTCGACAC
This sequence comes from uncultured Actinomycetota bacterium, assembly GCA_963778975.1. Lineage (GTDB taxonomy): Bacteria > Actinomycetota > Actinomycetes > Propionibacteriales > Nocardioidaceae > Nocardioides. The sequence continues at coordinate 40,691 of CAVZWM010000031.1, read as the reverse complement.
CGCCGCCCGCAAGGCGGCGATGAAGGAGATCCGCGAGTCCGAGTGGTTCGGCCTCGAGAAGCCGACGGTCAGGTTCAGCCCCCACGCCACGAACGGATTGGCCCTATGAGAGAGCACTGCTGATGCGCGTCGTCTTCGCCGGCACCCCCGACGTCGCCGTCCCGGCCCTCGACGCGATCGCGGAGAGCCGCCACGAGCTGGTCGGGGTCGTCACGCGGCCGGACGCCCCCAGCGGTCGCGGTCGCAAGCTGGTCGCCAGCCCGGTCGCGCTGCGGGCGGAGGCGCTCGGCGTACCCGTCCTCAAGCCCGAGCACCCGCGCGACCCCGACTTCCAGGCGGCGCTGCTGGCGCTGGCCCCTGACGCGTGCCCGGTGGTCGCCTACGGCGCGCTGCTGCCGCAGTCGGCCCTCGACCTGGTCCCGCACGGCTGGATCAACCTGCACTTCTCGGTGCTGCCGTCCTGGCGGGGCGCCGCACCCGTGCAGCACTCCGTGTGGGCGGGGGACGAGGTCACGGGCGCGACCACCTTCCGCATCGTGAAGGCGCTCGACGCCGGCCCGACCTTCGGTGTGATGACCGAGCGGATCCGCCCGACCGACACCTCCGGCGACCTCCTCGAGCGACTCGCCGAAGGCGGTGCCGGGCTGCTCGTGCAGACCCTCGACGGCATCGAGGACGGCACGCTCGAGGCCCGCGAGCAGCCGACGGACCCGGGCCAGATCAGCCTCGCGCCCAAGATCCTCGTCGACGACGCCCGCCTCGACTGGTCCCACCCGGCCGTCGGCATCGACCGCCAGGTCCGCGCGTGCACCCCAGCCCCTGGCGCGTGGAGCCTGCACGAGGGCGAGCGGATCAAGATCGGGCCGGTCACCCTGACCGACCGCGAGCCGCTCGCTCCCGGGACGCTCGAGGTCACCAAGAACGCGGTGTACGTCGGCACCGGCAGCACGCCCGTCCAGCTCGGCGAGGTCAAGGCCTTCGGCAAGAAGCAGATGGCCGCCGCCGACTGGGCGCGCGGGGTCCGGCTCGAGTCGGGGGTCCGCTTCGGTGACTAGGGTCGAGCCGTGACCAGACCGGCGCGTCCCGAGGACATCGACCAGATCTGCGGCGCCCTGCCGGAGACCGAGCTCGGCACCTCCTGGGGGGACGTGCCCACCTGGAAGGTGCCGCGCGGGGACAAGGGCAAGGGCTTCGTGCTCTACCGCCCTCCCCACACGAGCGCGATCGACCCCGAGACGGGGGAGATGTACGACGACCTCGTCGTCATCATCACGCCCACCGAGGTCGAGAAGAACGCCCTCGTCGAGGACGACGGCACCCCGTTCTTCACCATCGACCACTTCCGCAACTACAACGCGGTGCTCGTCCAGCAGTCCAGGCTCGGCGAGATCGACCGGGACGAGCTGTCCGAGATCCTCACCGAGGCCTGGGCCCACCGGGCACCGAAGCGACTGGCCAAGGAGTTCTTCGCCGATGGGTGAACGTCGACGTCCGCGCGTCGACCGCTCCCGCCAGGCGGCCCTCGACGTGCTCACCGCGGTCCGGGCCGACGACGCCTACGCCAACCTCGTCCTGCCCCAGGTCACCCGCAAGCACCACCTCGAGGGACGCGACGCCGCCTTCGCGACCGAGCTCGCGTCCGGCGCCATCCGGATGACCGGCCTCTACGACCCGATCATCGACGCCTGCCTCACCAAGCCCAAGCTCCAGCCCGAGGTGCGCGACGTGCTGCGCCTGGGCGTCCACCAGCTGCTCTCGATGCGGGTGCCCGACCACGCCGCCATCTCGACGAGCGTGGACCTGGTGCGGGCCAACGTCGGCAGCGGCCCGGCCGGCCTGGTCAACGCCGTCCTGCGCAAGGTGAGCCGGCGCGACGCCGCGGCGTGGACGGCCGAGGTCGCGCCCGACCGCGACACCGACCTGCACGGCCACCTGGCCGTCGCCCACTCCCACCCCCGGTGGATCGTCGACGCGCTGGCCGAGGCACTCGACGACCCGGGCGAGATCGAGGCCCTGCTCGCCGCCGACAACGCTCCGCCACGGGTCACGCTCGTGGCGCGGCCGGGGATCTCGACGGTGGCCGAGCTGGAGGCTGCCGGAGGCACACCCACCAGCCTGTCGCCGTACGGCGTCGTGCTGGGCGGTGGCGACCCCGGGGCGATCCCCGCGGTGGCCGAGGGCCGGGCCGGCGTCCAGGACGAGGGCTCGCAGCTGGTGGCCCTGGCCATGGCCGACGCCGAGCTGTCCGGACGTGACGAGCGCTGGCTCGACCTGTGCGCCGGCCCCGGCGGCAAGGCGGCTCTCCTGGGAGCGCTGGCCGCGCAACGCGGAGCCTGGGTGCTCGCCCACGAGCGCCAGCCGCACCGCGCCGCCCTCGTGGCGTCGGCGGTACGCGCCGTCCCCGCCGGTGCCGTGGACGTGGTGGCAGGTGACGGGATGCGCCCGGCGTGGGTCCCCGGCACGTTCGACCGGGCCATCGTGGACGCGCCGTGCTCGGGGCTGGGTGCGCTACGGCGCCGGCCCGAGTCGCGCTGGCGCCGCACGAGCGACGACGTGGACGTCCTCGTCAGGATCCAGCAGGTGCTGCTCGACGTCGCCGTCGAGTCGGTGCGGCCCGGGGGAGTCGTGGTCTACGCGACCTGCTCGCCCGTCCGCGCCGAGACCACCGCGGTGGTGGAGTCCGTCCTGGCGCGCCGTGGCGACAGCGACGAGGTCGACCGCTTCCAGCTGTGGCCGCACCGGGAGGGCACCGACGCGATGTTCGCCTCGGTCATCCGCCGGCGATAGCCGGAGCCGTCGGGAGTCAGCCCTCGAGGTGGCGGAGGTAGGCCTGCGGCACCTCCAGGAAGCGCCGCCAGTGGTCGACGAGCTCGAGATCCGCCCACGCGGTCTCCCGGAGGCCCCACTCACCCACCTCGAGGATCCGGGCACCCGGCAACGAGGCGAGGACCGGGGAGTGGGTGGCGCACAGCACCTGGCCGCGCCGCTGGACCAGACGCTGGAGGATCGCGATCAGGCCGAGCGTCGACGAGAACGACAGGGCCGCCTCGGGCTCGTCGAGGCAGAAGAACCCCTTCCCGGAGAAGCGCGACTCGAGCACGGCGAGGAAGGACTCGCCGTGGCTCATCTCGTGGAAGAGGGGGTCGGGGTTGGGCGGACCGGCCACGCCGGCGTGGAGGGACTCCATGTAGGAGTACCAGCCGTGCATCGTCTCGGCCCGCAGGAAGAAGCCCCACCGGCTCGCCCCGACGCCGCGCACGATCTGCAGGGCACCGCCCAGAGACGACTCGGTCGGCCGGCTGGAGTGCTGGCTGTGGGTGCTGCCACCCTCGGGCGACATGCCGAAGGCGGTGGCGACCGCCTCCACGATCGTGGACTTGCCGGAACCGTTCTCGCCGACGAGGAAGGTGACCCCCGGGGAGAGATCGAGACCCTCCTCGAGCAGTTGGGCCACGCCCGGGATGGAGGCCGGATAGCTCTCGCCAGTGAGCTCGTGCCCGTCAGCCCCCTGCACACGGCGTACGGGGTGGCGGGGGACGTCGGCACCGGACAGCGGCATGCCGGCAAACCTAGCCATCACGTCGGACATACCCGATCTGATGGAAGACGGCGTCCACCTTCTCGCCACCTGTTCCCATCGGCCAGTTGGCGGACCATGATGGGATGCACCTGTCGGGCCGGGTTGGCCCGCGTTGTCACGGGGAGTAGTGCCTTGCGTCTGCAGTCCAGGTTCATGCGAGTGGTGGCGGTCGCGATCGCGATCGCCGGGACGAGTGCGGCCTGGGCCGTGCCTGCCCACGCCGACGAGGTGCGGACCCTCACCGGACCGGCGACCCACGACCCCGACGTCCACCTCACCTACGTCGGCTGCGAGAGCTTCTTCGGCCCCGCCGCCGCGCCCCAGTCGCGTCTCAACCTCGGTCCCTTCACCGCACCCGTGGGACGGCGCTCGCTCGGCCTCGTGCCCCCCGGTCCCGGCACCGCGACCGGTCCCTTCGCCCGCTTCGACTCCCTGACCGGCCTGGACGCCACCTTCTCCGCCATCGGCGGGTCGGGCGTGTCGTACGTCTGGACGGTGACTGCGGACACGCCGCCCGGGGCCGCGTGGACCGGCCGCACCGCCATCGCCCCGGCCCGCGCCGCGTGGCGGCAGGTCGCGGTCTCCGCCCTCACCTACGACTGGACCCTCGTCGACCTGACGACCCAGGTGCCCCTCGGCTCAGGGGGGAGCGCGACGCCGGCCCAGTTCGCCGCGAAGCACGGGGACGGCAGCGGCTTCTCCGTCACCGGACTCGGGTGCGACGGCGCGTCGTTCAACATCGACGCCGTCAGCGCCGGCGGCGTGGTCTACGACTTCGAGGGCATCACCCTCCGGACCGCCATCGCGACCACGACCGACCGGGTGCGCCCCGACGGAACGATCGAGCTCACCGGCGCCGTCACCGACGACTCGGGGCGCACCACGGGGGACCCGCTCGTCCTGGAGTCACGGACGCCGGGCGGCACCTGGGCCTCCGTAGGAGGTGCCGTGCTGGGCGACGCCACCGGCGTCGCGCACGTGGTCGCCCCGGTCACCGAGACCACGGAGTTCCGCTGGCACCGGCCCGAGAGCCAGTACGCCGACGAGGGCTGGTCGGAGACCATCACGGTCGCGGTCCCGGAGGCCGAGAAGGCAGAGAGCGCCGGCAACGCCGAGAAGACAGCGGACGCGCAGAAGACCGAGAAGGACGACGAAGCCACCGTTCCGTCGAAGAAGTAGTCCCCGCGTCCCATGGCGTCACCCTTCATCGAGATCGAGGTCGACGACCGCGTCGTCAAGGTGACGAACCCCGACCGGGTCTACTTCCCGCCCACCGAGGCGGCACCCTCGGGAGCCACCAAGCTCGACCTCGTCGAGTACTACCTCGCGGTCGGCGACGGGATCGTCAACGCCCTCTTCGAGCGACCGTGCATGTTGCACCGCTTCCCCAAGGGCATCGAGGGCGACAAGGTGCACCAGAAGCGGCTGCCCGCCGGCGCACCCGGCTGGGTCGAGACCGTGCAGCTCTTCTTCCCGCGGTGGAAGCGCACGGCGGACGAGCTCTGCGTGACCGAGCTGGCCAGCGTGATCTGGGCCGTGCAGATGTCGACGGTCGAGTTCCATCCGTGGAACAGCCGTCGCGACGACACCGAGAAGCCCGACGAGTGGCGCATCGACCTCGACCCCGGTCCCGAGTGCGACTGGGCCACGGTCCAGCGGGTCGCCCACGTCGCCCACGAGGTGCTCGACGACCTGGGGGCGGTCGGCTTCCCGAAGACCAGCGGCGGGTCGGGGCTGCACATCTACGTGCGGATCCCGCCCGACCACGGCTTCCAGGACGTACGTCGTGGCGCGCTCGCGTTCGCCCGTGAGGTCGAGCGGCGCGCCGACGGCGAGGTGACCACGGCGTGGTGGCGCAAGGACCGCGATCCCGGGCAGCTCTTCGTCGACTACAACCAGAACGCCCGCGACCACACGATCGCCGCCGCCTACTCCGTACGCGGCGTGCCCCAGGCGCGGGTCAGCGCACCGATCCACTGGGACGAGATCGACGGGGTCGTGCCCGATGACTTCACGATCTTCACGATGCCCGAGCGCTTCGCCGAGATCGGCGACCTGCACGCCGACATCGACGACCACGTCTTCGACATCGCCCCACTGCTGGAGTGGGCTGCGCGGGACGACGCCGAGGGTGCCGCGCAGCCGCCGGAGCCCGACGAGGGCTGAGCCGACCGACCACGCACAGCCCGCGCACAGGTCGTCCTCACCGTCCACGTTCGAGGTGGACCGCAACGCCCTGCACGTCGTCGTACTCGCCCATAGTCGTCCCGCGCGGATGGACGACACCCCCAGTCCCTAGGATCACCCCGTGGGCATCCAGATCACGCCGAGCATCCTCAACGCCGACCTGTCGCGGCTGGCCGACGAGGTCGCGCGCATCCCCAGCGCCGACTGGGTGCACGTGGACGTGATGGACAACCACTTCGTCCCGAACCTGACGCTGGGGCTGCCCGTCATCGAGTCGCTGGCCAAGCACGCGTCGCAGCCGCTCGACGCGCACCTGATGATCGAGGACGCCGACCGCTGGGCGCCTGCCTATGCCGAGGCCGGCTGCGGCTCGGTCACCTTCCACGTCGAGGCCACGAAGGCGCCGGTGCGGCTCGCCCGGGAGATCAGGGCCCAGGGCGCACGAGCATCGATGGCCCTCAAGCCCGCGACGCCCATCGAGCCCTACGAAGCGCTGCTGCCCGAGCTCGACATGGTCCTGATCATGACCGTCGAGCCCGGCTTCGGCGGCCAGACGTTCCTCGACCTGTGCCTGCCCAAGATCCGCACCGCCCGCGAGCTGATGCGCAAGCACGGCGTGGAGACGTGGCTGCAGGTCGACGGGGGAGTCTCGCTGGAGACGATCGAGCGCTGCGCCGAGGCCGGCGCGGACGTGTTCGTCGCCGGCTCCGCGGTCTACTCCGCCGACGACCCGGACGCGATGGTGCGTGAGCTCAAGGCGAAGGCCGAGGCCGCCTCGCCGTGACGGCCCGGGCCACGGTCGAAGACATTCACGCCACGGCGAGCGCGATGCCGTACGTCACCGTGTTCCGGCCCGAGAGCAACCCCGTCTACCAGGTCGGGAGCAAGTCGTTCGTCTTCTTCCGCACGCCGCGGCCGGACGCTGTCGACCCGGACACGGGGGAGCGGCTCGAGGACGTCATCGTCATCTGGGTCGCCTCCGAGGGCGACAAGCAGGCCCTGCTCCAGGACGAGCGGCTGCCGTTCTTCACCACTCCGCACTTCGACGGCCATCCCTCGGTCCTGCTGCGGGCGTCACGCGTCGGAGAGATCGACCGCGACGAGCTGGTGGAGATCGTCCAGGAGGCGTGGCTCGCCCAGGCCTCGAATCGGCGTGGACAGGCCTGGCTGAAGGGACAATCGCCGCTCTGACGATCGGCGTCGACGACAGTGGAGCCGAGGGCCCGACCTAGTGGCCCCTGCCTCCATCGTCGTACGTCACGAGCTCGGCAGGTGCTGCCGCACGGCCCCGCTCCGTAGATTGATCGCATGAGCGACGTCGCGACCGAGTCCGTGTGGGACTACCCCCGACCCCCGCGGCTCGAGCACAGCAGCGAGCGCGTCGTCGTGACCCATGCCGGACTCGTTCTGGCCGACACCACCGCGAGCCTGCGGGTCCTCGAGACCAGTCATCCGCCGACCTACTACCTGCCCACGTCGGCCTTCGCCAGCGGTGTGCTCCGGCCCGCCGAGGGTGCGTCGTGGTGCGAGTGGAAGGGCCACGCGTCCTACCTCGACCTCGTGGTCGGCGACCGGGTCCTCACCGACATCGCGTGGACCTATCCCGAGCCGTCGTGCCGGCTTCGAGGCCCTGCGCGACCACGTCGCGCTCTACCCCGGGCGGGTGGACCGGTGCACGGTCGACGGCGAGATCGTGCAGCCGCAGCCCGGGACCTTCTACGGCGGCTGGATCACCTCGCAGGGTGACCGGACCCTTCAAGGGCGGGCCCGGCACCTCCGGCTGGTGAACGTCAGTGCATGCCCCGGTCGCTCACGTGAGCGTTTCCCAGGTGCGACCCGTGCCTCGACTGCTCGGCCACCCGCCGCTGATCGGCGAGCCAGGCCGCTCCCTCGAGCTCCTCGGCCAGTGACTCGACGCGCTCCAGGCGCTCGCTCCAGGCATCGTGCGCCCGCGCGATGTCGTCGAGCCGCGCATCGGGTACGACGATCGCGTCGCCCTCGGTCCGCACCCCGGGCTCCGCAGCCGCCAGGACCTCGACCTCGAACGACGTGAGCGGGCGGGTCAGCCTGATCCGCACCGGTAGTTCACCTGGTTCACGTCGGCGGGGTCCACCGCCAGCTCGATCATGCCCAGGCGTGCCCTGCGTCGTCCTCGTGTCGTCATCGTTACCGGCCCTCCGCTCAGTGGCCACGGTCGTGGCCACGTCCTCGAGTCGAGCACGCCCCGGAGCCAGCCGGAATGGGTGCCGGACCCCATCTGCGTCGAGGCTCAGCAACGGCCTCAGGGAGACGCAGGTCACTCCCGGACACCCGTGAGGGAATGCGCCGCGGTGTGGCAGAGTTCGTCCCAGATAGAGCAGCGTGCTCTGGGGGCGGTGAAACTCCGCACCGGCGGTGACCGAGGCAACTCGGAAGTCCGCGACCCGACCACCGCCAGTGGCCGGTTGACCAGGTGGGAATCCTGGACCGACGGTCAAAGTCCGGATGAGAAGCGCACGCAGACGGCTCCCGCGCCCTCGGGCGCGCACCGTCCTCGCCCCCATGAGTCCGCGACCGGACCGAAGGCAGAGGATGACGATCAACCAGGCCGAGCAGCGGGCGATGCGCCGCGCCCTCGAGCTCGCGGTCACCCCGGGCGTACCCCTCGGGCCCAACCCGCGGGTCGGGTGCGTGCTCCTCGCCGCGGACGGTACGACGATCGCCGAGGGCTTCCACCGCCGGGCCGGCGCCCCGCACGCCGAGGTCGTTGCGCTGGCCGAGGCGGGAGAGGCAGCCCGCGACGCCACGGCCGTGGTGACCCTCGAGCCGTGCAACCACACCGGGCGCACCGGCCCGTGCAGCGAGGCGCTGATCGCCGCCGGGGTGCGGCGGGTGGTGTTCGCCCAGACGGACGCGAACCCGCTCGCTCTCGGCGGTGCAGCCCGCCTCCGCGAAGCCGGCGTCGAGGTCGAGGGCGGCCTCCTCGTCGTCGAGGCGGAGGCGATCAACAAGACGTGGACCTTCGCGATCGCCCATCGTCGTCCCTTCGTCACCTGGAAGTTCGCCACCACCCTCGACGGGCGCAGCGCCGCTGCCGACGGCACCAGCCGCTGGGTCTCCAGTCGGGCCGCGCGCCTCGACACCCACCGGCTGCGCGGGCTGTGCGACACGATGCTGGTCGGCACCCACACCGTCGAGGTCGACGACCCCGAGCTCACCGTGCGCGACGAGCTCGACCAGCCGGTCACCGTCCAGCCGCTGCGAGCGGTGATGGGCCTGCGTGACCTGCCCGGCGACCGACGCGTCTTCAACGCCCGCGCCGAGACGGTGCACCTGCGCACCCGGGAACCGGAGGAGGCGCTGGCGCAGCTGTACGCGCTCGACCGCCAGCACGTCTTCCTGGAGGGTGGACCCACCCTGGCGCGTGCCTTCCTGCAGGCCGATCTCGTCGACGAGGTCGTCGCCTACGTCGCGCCGATGCTGCTGGGTCGCGGCGCCAGCGCGGTCGCCGACCTGGGCATCACCACGATCGCCGACGCCCCGCACCTGCACGTCACCGACGTGACCGTGCTGCAGGGCCACGACGGCGAGGACACCAACGTCCGACTGACCATGACTCCGAGCACGAGGAGAAGCTGATGTTCACCGGAATCGTCGAGGAGCTGGGCTCCGTCGCCGCGGTCGAGGACCAGGGCGACGCCATCCGGCTGACCATCGCCGCCGACACCGTGCTGGAGGGCACCGGCCTGGGCGACTCGATCTCGGTGAACGGCTGCTGCCTCACCGTGGCCGAGCTCGGCGACGGGACCTGGACCGCCGACCTGATGCAGGAGACGCTCGACAAGACGTCGCTCGCCGGTGTCGTGGCGGGCGACCCGGTCAACCTCGAGCGCGCCGTCACCGTCGACAAGCGGCTCGGCGGCCACATCGTCCAGGGCCACGTCGACGGCGTGGGTGAGATCATCTCGCGATCGCCCAGCGAGCACTGGGACGTCGTGGAGATCTCGCTGCCGACCCACCTGGCCCGCTACCTCGTCGACAAGGGATCGATCACGGTCGACGGCATCAGCCTCACCGTCGTCGAGGCCCGCGACGCCAGCTTCAGCGTCAGCCTCATCCCCGAGACCCTCGCGCGCACGACGCTCGGCAGCCGCCGGGTCGGCGACCGGGTCAACCTCGAGGCGGACGTCATCGCCAAACACGTCGAGAAGCTGCTCGCCAGCGGCCTCGTCGACCGCTTCACCCCCGCGCCCACCACCCAGGAGAACCCCCGATGAACCTGCTCGAATGGCTGATCCACGGCACCATCCCCGTCCCCGGCGGGGGCGCGCTCGGCGCCCGCGAGGTGATCGGCAACCTCTTCGGCCTGGCCAGTGCCATCCTCGGCATGCGGCGCATGGTGTGGGCCTGGCCCGTCGGCCTGGTCGGCAACGTCCTGCTCTTCACCGTCTTCGCGACCGGCGAGCTGTCCGGCGCCGTGTCCGAGCCGCTGTGGGGCCAGGCGGGCCGCCAGGTCTTCTTCGCGGCCGTGTCCCTCTACGGCTGGTGGCGCTGGACGCAGTCGCGCAACGCCGGTGGCGCGGCGGACGGCGGGGCCATCACACCGCGCTGGGCGACCTGGGCCGAACGCGGGCAGCTCCTCGTGCTCGGCGTCGTGGGCTACGGCGTCGCCTACGCCCTGCTCCTCCAGGTCGGCTCCTGGGGTCCGACCACCGAGGCGTGGATCCTTGCCGGCTCGATGCTCGCGACGTACGGCATGGCCCGCGGCTGGGTGGAGTTCTGGCTGATCTGGGTCCTGGTCGACATCGTCGGGGTCACCAGCCTGATCCGGGCCGAGTACTACCCGACGGCCGGGATGTACCTCGTCTACGCCGTGTTCGTGGTGATCGGGTTCTTCGTCTGGGTGCGCGCCAGCAAGGCCGGCAGCCGCGACCCCGACCGATCCCCAGGTGGAGACGGTGGCGGCATGAGCGTCCGACTGGACTCCATCGAACGGGCCGTCGCCGACATCGCAGCCGGCAAGGCTGTGGTCGTCGTCGACGACGAGGACCGCGAGAACGAGGGCGACATCATCTTCGCCGCCGCCAAGGCGACTCCCGAGCTGATGGCCTTCACGATCCGGCACTCCAGCGGCGTGATCTGCGTGCCGATGCCGGGCACCATGCTCGAGCGGCTCGAGATCCCGCTGATGACCCCGCACAACAAGGACAAGCTGCGCACGGCCTACACCATCTCGGTCGACGCCCGCGACGGCGTCAGCACCGGCATCAGCGCGGCCGATCGCGCCCACACCGCCCGGACACTGGCGGACTCGGCGACCGAGCCGTGGGACCTGACCAGGCCCGGCCACGTCTTCCCGCTGCGCTACCGCGAGGGTGGTGTGCTCGTACGCCGTGGGCACACCGAGGCCGCCGTCGACCTGGCGCGCCTGGCCGGGTTGACCCCGGCCGGCGTGCTGGTCGAGGTCGTCAACGACGACGGCACCATGAAGCGGGCTCCCGAGCTGCGCGAGTTCGCCGACGAGCACGGTCTGGCGATGATCTCCATCGAGGACCTGGTGCGCTACCGGCGCCGCCACGAGCGGCACGTGGTGCGGGCCGCGGAGACCCGGCTGCCGACCGCCTACGGCGACTTCACCGCCTACGGCTACCGCATCACCATCGACGACAGCGAGCACGTCGCACTGGTCTACGGCGACGTCTCGGGTGACGCGCCCGTGCTGACCCGGGTCCACAGCGAGTGCCTCACCGGCGACGTCTTCAGCAGCGACCGCTGCGACTGCGGTCCCCAGCTGGACGAGGCGCTGCGCACGATCGTCGCCGAGGGAAGGGGAGTGGTCGTCTACCTGCGCGGCCACGAGGGCCGCGGCATCGGGCTGCTCGCCAAGCTGCAGGCCTACCAGCTCCAGGACGGCGGACGCGACACGGTGGACGCCAACCTCGACCTCGGGCTGCCGGCGGACGCCCGGCACTACGGCACCGCCACCCAGGTGCTGCGCGACCTCGGCATCTCGTCGGTGCGGTTGATGACCAACAACCCTGACAAGACCACGAGCCTGGAGGACTTCGGGATCACGGTCGCGGAGCGGGTCCCGCTCACCCCCCACCCCAACGACCACAACCTGACCTACCTGCGGACCAAGCGCGACCGGATGGGCCACGACCTGCCCGGTCTGGCGGCCGGGCCGCAGGACGAGACGCAAGGAGACACCCCGTGAGTGGAGCCGGCGCACCCGCGTCCCAGACCTTCGACGCCAGCGGCCTCAAGGTCGCCGTCGTCGCCGCGAGCTGGCACGTCCAGGTGATGGACGGCCTCGTCGCCGGTGCCGAGCGCGCGCTGTCGGCGTACGGCATCGCGGACCCCGAGATCATCCGCGTCCCCGGCACCTTCGAGCTCCCCGTCGTCGCTGCGGCCCTGGCCCGCGAGGGGTACGACGCCGTGGTCGCGCTGGGCGTCGTCATCCGGGGCGGCACCCCGCACTTCGACTACGTCTGCTCCGCGGCGACCGACGGCCTGACCCGCGTCAGCGTCGACCACGCGATGCCGGTCGGCTTCGGCGTGCTCACGTGCGACACCGACGCCCAGGCGCTCGACCGTGCGGGGCTCGAGGGATCGGCCGAGGACAAGGGCTGGGAGGCGACTGCTGCCGCGCTCGAGACGGCGCGGGTCGTGGGACGCATCCGCGGCTGACGAGCCGTCGCTGGACCGGGGCAGGAGCGACCGGCCCACCGCCTAGGCTTGACCCTCGTGAAGACGTTCGAGGACCTGTTCAGCGAGTTGTCCGACAAGGCCGAGAAGCGCCCGATGGGCTCCGGCACCGTGAAGCAGCTCGACGCCGGCGTCCATGCCATCGGCAAGAAGCTGCTGGAGGAGGCCGCCGAGTGCTGGATGGCCGCCGAGCACGAGGGCAAGGACGCGACGGCGCTGGAGATCAGCCAGCTGATCTACCACACGCAGGTGCTCATGCTCGCCTCCGGACTGACCCTGGACGACGTCTACGCCCACCTCTGAGGACCCCTTCTCCATGACTCTCCGCATCGCCGTTCCCAACAAGGGCGCGCTCTCCCAGGCAGCCAGCGAGATCCTGCGCGAGGCCGGCTACCGCCAGCGCAGCGACTCCAAGGAGCTCGCCCTCATCGACGCCGACAACGACGTCGAGTTCTTCTACCTCCGCCCGCGTGACATCGCGCTCTACGTCGGCGAGGGCACCCTCGACGTCGGCATCACCGGCCGTGACCTGCTCCTCGACTCCGGTGCACATGCCACCGAGGTGATGGCGCTCGGCTTCGGCCGCTCCCGCTTCCACTTCGCCGGGCCGGTGGGGGAGTTCACCTCCCTCGCCCAGCTCCAGGGCAAGCGGATCGCCACGTCGTACGTCGGTGTGGTGCGGGCGTTCCTCGCCGAGCGGGGCATCGAGGCCACGGTCACCCGCCTCGACGGAGCCGTCGAGACGTCCATCCAGCTCGGGGTCGCCGACGTGATCGCCGACGTCGTGGAGACCGGCTCGACCCTGCGAGCGGCCGGCCTCGCGACCTTCGGTGAGGTCATCCTCGACTCCGAGGCGGTGCTCATCGCCCGTGACGGCGCCGACACGGGCGAGTTCGAGATCTTCCGGCGACGCGTCGAGGGCGTCCTCGTCGCGCGCAGCTACGTGATGATGGACTACGACATCGAGCAGTCCAACCTCGATGGTGCCGCGGCCCTCGCTCCCGGCCTGGAGGGGCCGACGATCTCGCCGCTCGGGAAGCACGGCTGGGTCGCTGTCCGCGTGATGGTGCCGAGGGCGGGCTCGCAGCGCCTGATGGACGAGCTCTACTCCCTCGGCGCCCGCGCCATCCTGCTGACGGACATCCATGCCTGCCGACTCTGAGCAGGCGCTGCCCTCCCTGCCGCACACCTGGCGACCCTTCGGCACCCGGCTCGCCGTGATCGGCGTCGGCCTCATGCTGGTGGTCGTCTGCGCGGCCGCGTGGTTCGGCTTCGACGAGTCCGTGCGCGACCGCTTCACCTGGCTGCAACGCGGGACGCTCTTCGTGTTCGCGGCCGGAGCGGCCACGTGCGGGTGGGCCCTCGGCCGCGCCCGCGTGACGGCGGAGATGGAGGGCCTGGTCGTCGTCAACGGCTTCAAGCGACGCGAGCTCGAGTGGGAGGAGGTGCTGGCGGTCCACCTGCCGCCCGGTGCGCCCTGGGCAAGCCTCGACCTGGCGGACGGCACCACGATCTCCGCGATGGCCTTCCAGGGCTCCGACGGCACCCGCGCGCAGAACGGCGTACGCCAGCTGCGCGCGCTGATCGACCGCTGACCCGTCCGGGGACTCAGAGCGCCCGGATGCCCCACGACGCCGACAGCTCGTCGCCGGGCTGACCGGCGGGCGCCAGCGTCACCAGGTCGGTGCCGGAGTTGAAGGCGTCCGCGGGCGCGGTCATCGGCTCGACCGCGATGGCGGGCCGGACGCCGTCGACGGCGGGCGGGGTGAAGACCTGCAGCCACCGGTGGCGCTCGTCGACCCACAGCGCCACGCCCCGGCCGGAGGCGGGGTCCACGAGGGTGACGGTCGCCCGGCCGTCCTCGTGGACCAGCGACCCGAATCCGGCGTCCAGCACGACGTCCCCGATGCGCCGCGGCGTCGTGAAGTCGAGGTCCCCGGACACCGGCTCGGTGCCGCTCGGGAGCAGCCGCTCGTCGACGAGCATCCGGGTCCGTGCCGGGAGGTGGAGCTCGAGGTCGTCGACGGTCGCCCCGACGCAGAGGTAGGGGTGGGCGCCGCTGGCGTACGGCGCCGGCTCGGGGGAGAGGTTGGTCGCGGTCTGGGTCACCTGCAGGCCGTCGGCCGACAGGTCGTAGAGGACGTGCAGGTCGACGGTCCACGGATAGCCGGCCTGCGCCATCAGCCGGTAGACCAGCGACACGGACGTGGCGGTGTGCTCCTCCACCGTCCAGGCCACCCACCGGGCGAGGCCGTGGGAGGCGTTGCCGTGCGACGGGTCGGTCAGGCCGAGCTGGAGCTCGCGACCGCCGAACTCGTAGCGCCCGTCGCGGATCCGGTTGGGCCACGGCATGAGCAGCTGGCCGCGCCCGCCGGAGGCCATCTGGTCCTCGGGGAAGCCGTGCACCAGGGCGCGGCCGTCGCGCACGAGGGACCGCAGCGCGGCGCCGCTCTCGGTGACGACCGCGGTGTAGCCCGCTGCCGCGATCTCGAACTGGTCGCCGCTGGGAAACACCATGGGCGCCAGCCTAGACATCACTAGCCTGACGCCATGGCGATCACCACTCGCGAGCTCACCCCGGCCGACGCCGACGAGACCGCAGACCTCATGGCACGCATCGAGGCCGACCACCCGACCGGCTTCTGCCTGGACGCCGGCGAGGTCGTCGGGAGCTGATGCGCGAGCTGCCCCGGGCCGTGCTTCGAAGGGGCGTGGGACGGCGACGCGATGGTGGCCTGCACCGCGACCCTGCCCAACGACGCGGACCGGACAAGGGCCAGCGGCATCCACCTCAACGGCGACGTCGCCCCGGACCGGCTGGGCGAGGGTCTCGGCACCCTGATGCTGGGCCGGGCGCTGGAGCGGGGCAGGGAGATCCACCGCGCCGAGGCGCCCGGAGCCGCGCGGCTGCGCTTCGCCTCGCAGGCACTGGCCGGCCGTGACGACCAGGCCGCGCTGCTGCGCGATGCCGGGATGCGACTCGGCCGCCACAGCTTCCTCATGGTCGCCGACCTCGCGCAGGCACCCCCGACTGCCCGACGCTCCCCGAGCGACCTCACGGTGACCAGCTTCGACCCGCTGACGCCGAGGAGCTCAGGCGGGCCCACAACGACTGCGTTCGCCGACTACCCCGACGGCACCGACGTCGGCGTCGACATCTGGACCGCGTTCATGGTCAAGGCCGCAGCCACGGTCGGCACGAGCTGTCCATGATCGCCCGCGACACCACCGGAGCGGTGGCGTCCTACGTCTTCGCCCACGAGTACGCCGTCACCGCCCTCGGGCGGGACCGGCCGCGAGGTCTACGTCCCCTACATCGGCACCCTGCCCTCCCAGCGCGGCCGGGGACTGGCCACCGGCCTGCTGTCGCGGGTCCTGCACGCCAGCCGCGAGCAGGGCTACGCCACGGCGAGCCTGAACGTCGACACGCACAACGTGACCGGCGCGCTCGGGATCTACGAGCGAGCCGGGTTCGCCGAGGCCTACCGCCAGGACTTCTACCTGCTCGACGAGTAGGACGGACGAGCAGGCCGGCGCTGGTCGGGCCTCAACCCGTGGTGACGACCACGTCCGCCCGGTCGCGGGTACCGAGCCGTGCGAACAGCTCGTCCTCGTCGCGCCGCCACTGGATCCACTGAGGGCGCATCTCCTCGCCGTCGCGGGCGATCCCTCGTGCCAGCCGCAGGTCGGGCGGCGCCTCGACCCAGACCAGCGCCCCGACCCGGGCGGCGATCGCGGGGGACCACGACCCGACTCCCTCGAGCACGAGCAGCCCGCCGGGCTCGACGGCGTGCGTCTCGGCCCACGCGTCGGCCAGCCAGTCCCATCGCTGCCACTGACCCGGTCGACCCGCCGCGAGCGGGGTGAGCAGCCCGGTCACGGTGTCCGCCAGCCCGGGGAGGCCGCGCCACCCCTGCAGGAGGTCGTCGCAGTGGACGACCACCGCGGTCGGGACAAGGGCAGCGACGGCCCCTGCCCACGTGGTCTTGCCCGCGCCGGCCGGCCCGTCGACGCAGAGCAGGCGACCGTCCCCGAGGGTGGGCGGCGCGGTGAGCACCCGGGTCACGACGGTCGCAACGACCTCGTCGGAATCAGGTGCCACGTCAGAAGGCGACGTCGTGGCCGCGATAGGACGCCACCACGTCCGACACGGAGGAACCCTCGACGAGGTGCACGTCGCGTACGTGCTCGAAGAGCTCGCCGGACTTGGCGTGGCGGAACCACACGAGGTCGCCGATGGACAGCAGGGCGGCCGGGTGGCCGGTGAGCGGCGTCTGCACCTCCCCGGCTCCCTCGAGCCCGGTCAGGTGCAGGCCCGGGGGCGCCCAGGGCACGGGGGAGCGGTCTGCACCGGTCGCCCCACTGGCGATGAGTCCGCCACCGTGGACGGTCGCCATCGTCGGCGTGGGCTTGCGGGTGACCCGGAGGCCGAAGAACGCCGCCGGCCGCGGGGTGAACGAGGCGTAGTGGTCGAAGATGCCCGGCACCAGGAGCCCGGAGCCGGCTGCGATCTCGGTGACGGCCGGGTCCGCGGCCGTGGCCTCGACAGATCCCGAGCCACCGCCGTTCCAGAAGTCCAGGTCGACGACGCCGGACAGGGCCTCCGAGATCTCCCGCCGCCGGACCGCGAGCTGGGCCATCGAGGCCTGCTTCAGGCGGCGTACGAGCAGCGACTTGGTGCGCTGGGCCGGGACGTCGTCCTGGACCCCGGCGACCTGCCCCTCATAGGTCATCACTCCGACGAGGGTGAAGCCGTCGCGGGCGACGACCTTCCTGGCCAGCGCCACGACGTCGGCGGTGTCGAACAGCGGGGACCGCTTCGGGCCGATGTGCTGGCCGCCGAGCTTCAGCCCGGCGTCGAGGTCGAGCGCGACCCGGACCGGCGCATCGCCGGCGCGAGAAGCGTCCACCGCGTCGAGGTGTGCGACGTCGTCGACCATCAGCGTGACGGCCGCGGCGGCGGACGGCGATCCGGTGAGGCGGCGCAGGGCCGCGACGTCGACGCTCGGGTAGGCCACCACGATGTCGTCGCTGATGCCGGCCTCGTGCAGCCACAGCGCCTCGGCCAGGGTGTAGGCCAGCACTCCCTCGAAGCCGTCGCGGGCCAGCGCCCGCTCGATCAGTGCAGGCACCCGCAGCGACTTGGACGCGACCCGGATCGGCTTGCCGCGCGCCCGGCGCACCAGGTCGTCGGCGTTGGCGTCGAAGGAGTCGAGGTCGACGACCGCGATCGGGGTCGCCGGCGGGTCGGGCAGAGCGTCGACGGCGGCGCCGAGCCGCGCCCACAGCCGGTTGCGGTCGACGTAGTGATCGCTCACTCGATGCCCCGCTTGCGGAGCAGCGCCTCGATGTCGGCCATCTCGTCGTCGATGGGGGAGCCGCCCTTCGACTTCGCGGACGCCGGCGGCAGCGACGTACGACGGCCGGCACCGCCGTCACCGGTCTGCGGGGTCGGCGCGGTCGAGCCGGGCTGCTGGCCGCGGGCGAGCTGTCGGTCGCGGATGATGCCGCTCACCAGGAAGAGCACGACGGACAGCCCGGCCAGGCCGATGCCTGCCCACGTGAAGATGTCGAAGACCAGGCTGGTCGCCCAGTCGGTGACGGAGCCCGCGATCTCGACGACCATCTCCAGGGTGCCGGTGAGCCACGCCGCCGCGGGAAGGAGCGTGAAGCCGAGCGCCCGCAGGCCGTTGGCGGCTCCGCGGCGCCGGAACGCGATCCACGTCCAGATCGCACCAGCCACGGTCAGTGCTGCGGTCAAGGCCGCCCAGGTAGTCCCGTCCACCCCTCCACGATCCCACAGGGGACAATGGCCCGGTGGAGCACGACGACGCACGGACCATCCCCGACCCCGGTTTCGCCGACGACTCCGGGGAGGCCGATCCGCTGCTGGCCGGGCTGCTGGCCGACAGGGCCCGTGGCACCGCGTCGTCGGGGCAGGTGCTGGCCACCCTCCAGGACTGCCGGCTGCTGGTGCCCGTCGTGGCGATCCTGGGCGACGTGGAGCTCGACGAGCAGGGACTCGCCCACGACAAGTCCTCCGACATGGCCGCGGTCCTCGTGCAGTCGGCCGCCGGAAGCGCCGGCCTGCTGGCCTTCACCTCGACCGCGACGATGTCCAGGTGGAACCCGGAGGCTCGTCCGGTGCCGGTCAGCGCCACCACGGCCGCGACCGCGGCCGTGCAGGACGGTGCCGCAGCGCTGCTGGTCGACCTGGCCGGGCCGGCGCCGTACGTCGTCCAGGGCGACGACCTCACGCGCCTCGCGGCCGGCTGGCGACTGGTCGCCATCGGGGAGCACCCGGGGGACGGGTACGGCTGGATTGGCTCCGCACCGGAATGATCCGATAGAGTTCGGCGTTGACCGATCCGTGACTGTCATCAGGCTCACCTGATCCTGACGGCACCACAGATCCAGCCAAGCGGAGGCACCGCACCACCCGCCTCCCACCCGCATCGATCGCCCTGCACCACAGATCGTCGGGTCCGGTCCCCAGTGACACACATATGACACCAGGATCCCCGTGAGGGGAGACGGGTAGTGACTGGCTTCCGCTTGGCTCAAGCGGGAGCCATTGTTCATTTCCTGACCAGTCCGTCGGACCTGTCCGGAGGGGCGAGGGGCTCCCACCCACCCGAACCACTGGAGGACCCATCAGCACCGAGCTGCGCATCAACGAGCGGATCCGCGTACCCGAGGTCCGGCTCGTCGGACCCAACGGCGAAACCGTTGGCATCGTGCCGACCGATCAGGCACTCAAGTTGGCCCAGGAGGCCGACCTCGACCTCGTCGAGATCGCCCCGCAGGGACGCCCCCGGTCTGCAAGCTCATGGATTACGGCAAGTTCAAGTACGAGAACGCGCAGAAGGCGCGCGAGGCTCGCCGCAACCAGACGAACGTGATCATCAAGGAGATGAAGCTTCGTCCCAAGATCGACCAGCACGACTACGAGACCAAGAAGGGCCACGTCGTGCGCTTCCTGGGCGCCGGCGACAAGGTCAAGATCACGATCATGTTCCGCGGTCGTGAGCAGCACCGTCCCGAGCTCGGCTTCCGTCTCCTGCAGCGCCTCGCCGAGGACGTCGAGGAGCTCGGCTTCGTCGAGTCCTCGCCCAAGCAGGACGGCCGCAACATGATCATGGTCCTCGGCCCGCACAAGAAGAAGGCCGACGCCAAGATCGACGCCGAGGCCGCCCGCGGCGTCAAGGAGCAGGCGCGAGCCGACCGCAAGGCCGAGGAGGACGCCGAGCGCGAAGCAGCACACGCCGCCGGCCCCGTGGCCCAGAAGAAGGAACGCGGCCGCTCGGAGAACCTCGACCCTGAGATCGAGGCGTGACTTCGTCACGACCCGATCGAGCATGTCGCGGCCAGGCCGTGACAGCAGCCCGAACCATCACGTGAACCACGCACAAGGAAGTTGAGGCAGACATGCCGAAGAACAAGACCCACTCGGGCACCAGCAAGCGCTTCAAGGTCACCGGCTCGGGCAAGATCATGCGCCTGCAGGCCGGACGCAAGTCCGGTGCTGCGTTCGCATCCGCGCCGACCACGGGCAGCCGCAAGAAGCACCGCCGCAACGCCGGCATGGTCGAGCTGGAGAAGAGCGACGTCAAGCGCGTCAAGAAGATGCTCGGCATCTGAGCCTCGCCTCCACCAGCACACATTCCCTCCGGTGGCCCCCCTAGCGGGCGCGGACACCACCCCCAGCAACAAGGAGTAGCACCATGGCACGCGTCAAGCGGGCAGTAAACGCCCAGAAGAAGCGTCGTACCACCCTCGAGCGCGCCAGCGGTTACCGCGGCCAGCGCTCGCGCCTCTACCGCAAGGCCAAGGAGCAGGTCACCCACTCCCTGGTCTACAGCTACAACGACCGTCGCAAGAACAAGGGCAACTTCCGCAAGCTGTGGATCCAGCGGATCAACGCCGCGGCCCGCGCCAACGGCATGACCTACAACCGCTTCATCCAGGGCCTCGGCCTGGCCGGCATCGAGGTCGACCGCAAGATCCTGGCGGAGCTCGCCGTCAACGACGCGCCCGCCTTCACGGTCCTCGTCGAGGCCGCCAAGGCCGCGCTGCCCGAGGACGTCAACGCGCCCAAGGTCTCCGTCTGAGCCACATGGACGTCCCCCTGACCGCGGGCACCCCCCTCACGGTGGGCAACACCCGCGTCAAGGACGCCCGCAAGTTGAGCCGTCGCTCGGTGCGCACCGAGCGACGGCTCTTCCTTGCCGACGGCCCGAAGGCCGTCGCGGGGGCACTGTCGGTCGAGTCGTGCGTCGTGGAGGTCTTCGCGACGCCGGCGGCCCTCGAGCAGCACGCCGACCTGCTCGGCGGCGCGGACGTGACGCTGGTCGACGACCGTGCGTTGGCGTCCCTGTCGGACTCGGTCACCCCGGCCGGCGTGGTGGCCCTGTGCCGCCACATCGACGCGCCGCTCGAGCACGTGGTCGCGGCCTCGCCGCGCCTCCTCGTCATCTGCGCCGACGTGCGCGACCCCGGCAACGCCGGCAACGTGATCCGCACCGCCGACGCGGCCGGTGCCGACGCGGTGGTCCTGGCCGGGCAGTCGGTGGACGCCTACAACCCCAAGACCGTACGCGCCACCGTCGGCAGCCTGTTCCACCTCCCGTTCGCCGTGGAGCCTGATCCGGCCGTGGCCGTGCGCGCGGCCCGGCAACGTGGCCTGCACCGTGCTGGCCGCCGACGGCGCGGGTGACGTCGACCTCTTCGACGCCGACCTCAGCGGGCCCACCGCCTGGCTCTTCGGCAACGAGGCGTGGGGGCTGCCCGACGAGCTCGCCGCCCTGGCCGACCGGCGCGTGGCGATCCCCATCCACGGCCGCGCGGAGAGCCTCAACCTCTCCACCGCCGCCGCGGTCTGCCTCTACGCCAGCGCCCGTGCGCAGCGCGGTCGGCCATGATCCTCATCGACCCTCCCGCCGTGCCGCGCTGGGACCGGCTCTGGTCCCACCTGGCCAGCGACACGTCCTACGACGAGGCCCACGCGTTCGCGGCCGCGCACGGCATCCCGGCCCGTGGTTGGGACCGTGACCACTACGACGTCCCGGCCGACTTCTACGACGCCATGGTGGCCGCCGGTGCCCGACCGGTGTCCTCGCGCGAGCTCGTCCTCGCCCTGCGCGCCGCGGGCCTGCGGCGACCAAAGCCGATGCCGCGCCACTAGGGTGGCCGTCGTGTCCGGGGAGAGCAGGAGGGTGGCCAGCACCCGCACGAGGTTGCGCTCGCTCGCCGACTACTACCCCGACGGCATCCTCGGTGCGACCCGCGACGGGGTCGTGACCATCCTCAACGCACAGGGCGCCGCGCTGCTGGGCGTCGGTGCCGAGGAGGCAGCCGGTCTGCCGCTGTCGGAGGTGCTCAAGCTCCTCGACCAGGACGGGCGGACGTGGCTCACCGTCAACCGACCCTTCGACAGCATCCAGATCGTGCGCGGGGTGCCCGAGCAGTCGTGGCTCAACGCCTCGGGTGAGGAGGTGCTCACCACGGCCCGCCTCGTGCGCGAGGAGCCGCTCGGCCCGGTGCTCGGCATCGCCGTCGGGCTCCGCAGCGGGCGAGGGCGCGCGCTGCTCGACCAGGAGCGGTCCGACCTGGTGGCCACCGTCGCCCACGAGCTGCGTTCGCCGCTGACGGGGGTCAAGGGCTTCGTCCAGGCCCTGCTCAACCGCTGGGACAAGCTGAGCGACGACCAGCGCAAGATGATGCTGGAGACGGTCAACGCCGACGCCGACCGGCTGGCGCGGCTGATCGCCGAGCTCCTCGACGTGGCCCGCATCGACACCGGCCGCCTCCAGCTCTATCCCCGGCCGTCGTCGGCGCCGGTCCTGGTGGGCCGCGTCGTCGCCTCGATCGAGGCCGCCACCGCCCGCACGATCAACCTGGTGGCCGAGGACGACCTGCCGGAGGTCTTCGCCGACCCCGACAAGTTCACCCAGGTCGTCACCAACCTCGTGGAGAACGCCGTACGCCACGGCCAGGGCACGGTGACGGTCCACCTGGTGTCCCACCACGACGACATCCCGGGTGTGCGGATCATGGTCGACGACGAGGGCGACGGCATCCCCGCCGAGCTGCGCAAGCGGGTCTTCACCAAGTTCTGGACGACCGGCGAGTCCGGCGGCAGCGGCCTGGGGATGTACATCGTGGGCGGCCTCGCTCGTGCCCACGGCGGCTACGTGACGATCACCGAGGCACCCGGGGGCGGGGCGCGCGTCATCGTCGACTGGCCCTCCGACGACCTGCGGCCGGACTGACCTCCACACAACCTTCACGAGTCGTCCCCGGCTCCTGACCCCTCGGCCTCCTAGGGTCGTGCCATGACTTCGCGCACCGTCCTCGTCGTGGAGGACGACCGCATCATCAACGACGCCCTCGCCCAGCGGCTCCGCGCGGAGGGCTACGTCGTCGAGCAGGCCTTCGACGGCCCGACGGGTGTCGCGCTGGCCGGGACCGTCCGGCCCGACGTCGTGCTGCTCGACGTCATGCTGCCCGGCTTCGACGGTCACGAGGTCTGTCGCCGCATCCAGGCCGACCGCCCCGTGCCGGTGCTCATGCTGACCGCGCGCGACGAGGAGGCCGACGTCCTGGTCGGGCTCGGCGTCGGGGCCGACGACTACCTCACCAAGCCCTTCTCGCTGCGTGAGGTCGTGGCCCGCGTCGCTGCCCTGCTGCGCCGGGTCGAGCGCGCCGCCGCGCTCGCCGCCGAGCCGCCGCGCGGTCGTCACCGGTCGGCGCCGTGTCGATCGACGCCGGCACCCGTCGTACGACGCTGGCCGGCGAGCAGGTGCACCTGACCCCGACCGAGTTCGACCTGCTGCTCTGCCTGGCGCGCGAGCCGGGCCGGGTGCTCACCCGCGAGCAGCTGCTGCGCGACGTGTGGGACTGGGGCGACGCGTGGGGGAGTCCGAGCGCGGCCCGCACCGTCGACAGTCACGTGAAGGCCCTGCGCGCCAAGCTCGGCGCCGCAGCGCATCCGCACGGTGCACGGCGTCGGCTACGCGCTGGAGGACCTGCAGTGAGCACGCCGCTGGACGCCGTGTCGAGCCTGAAGGTCAGGCTCGGCCTGCTCGTGGTGGCGTCGGTCGTGGTGGCCGTCGTCCTCACCATGCTCGGCATCGCCGCCGACGTCTCACCCCTGCTGGTGCTGCCGGTGACGGTGGCGCTGGCGCTGGGCGTGACCCAGCTCCTCGCCGCCGGCATGGTCGCACCGCTGCGCCAGATGACCGACGTCGGCAGGCGCGATGGCACGGGGCGACTACTCGGGCCGGGTGCACACCACCGCGACCGACGAGGTCGGCCGCCTCGCTGCGTGCGTTCAACCAGATGGCCGAGGACCTCGCCACGGTCGACCGCGAGCGGCGCGAGCTCATCGCGACCGTCTCCCACGAGCTGCGCACGCCCCTCACCGCGATGACCGCGCTCCTGGAGAACCTCGCCGACGGCGTCGTGCCGGCCGATGCCGCCCACCTGGGCGAGGCGCTCGAGCAGGCGCAGCGGCTCGGCGCCCTGGTCGCCGACCTGCTCCAGCTCTCGCGGCTCGAGGCGGGCGTGGTCGAGCTCGAGCGGCAGCCGGTCGCGCCTGCGCGCCCTCGTCGACGACTGCGTGGCGCAGGTGCGGTCCGCCGGACGCACTGCTGCCTACGACGTCGACGTCCCGGCCGATCTCACCGTGAGCGCCGATCCCGCGCGGCTGCGTCAGCTGCTCGTCAACGCCCTGGACAACGCCGGCCGGCACAGTCCGCCCGACCTGCCCGTCCGGGTCACGGCCGGCTCGGGCGACGACCGGCTGGTGGCTGGACGTCGTCGGACGCCGGCCCCGGGGTGACGCCGGCCGACCGCGAGCGGGTCTTCGAACGGTTCGGCACCGACGGGGCCGGCGGCACCGGCCTGGGCCTCGCCGTCGCCCGGTGGGTGGCGCAGCTGCACGGAGGAACCCTCCGGTTCGTCGACCCTCCCGGTGGCACCGGCGCGCGGCTGCGTCTCGACGTACCACTGGCTCTGCCGCCGAGCCCAGTCTCGTCCACGTCCCGTCCAGCACGCAGGAGGTCACGATGACCCCGACACCCACGACCCCCGCCGTGCCGTCGCCCGCGGTCGCGGTCAGCCACGACGCCAGCAGACCGGCGTGGACGCGCTCTTCGGCCGGTTCTGGCCGGAGTCGGGGCTGGGCTCCGGGCTGCGCACGGTCGTGGCCGCCGCCGCGGCGGGAGTGTTCGCCGGAGCGGCCCTGTCGTTCACTGCCGTCGGGATCTCCTGGACGCTCGTCCTCGTCGCCTGCGGTGCAGCCGCGCTGCTGACCGCGCGCCACCGCCGTGAGCCGTGGACCCTGCTGTGCAGCGCGCTGGCGCTCCTGCTCGTCCTGCCCATGACCCTCCTCGACGCCTGGTGGATCCAGATGCTCGGGATGGTGGCCGCCGCGGCCGTCTTCCTGTGCGGGATCACCGCGGCGCGCACCGTGCCGGGCATCGTGCTGTCCGGCGATCGCCTGGCCGCTCGCCTCGCTGCGCGGCCTGCCCTGGTTCGGCCGTTCGCTGCGCATCGCCGGCACCGGCGCCCGTACGCCCGCCCTCGTCCGCACGGTCGTCGTGGTCGCTCCTCGGGCTGGGGGTCTTCGGCACGATCTTCGCGAGCGCCAACCCGGTCTTCGGGTCCTGGGTCGACCAGCTGGTGCCGAACCTGACCTTCAACGACCTCGTCGGACGGGCGTTCCTCGCCTGCTTCGTCTTCGCCGCCACGCTGGGTGCGGCCTACCTCGCCCTCAACCCGGCGAAGGTGGACGTGCTGGGGGACCGACGTCCGGCGCCGCTGGCCAACCGGTTCGAGTGGCTGGTGCCGGTCCTCGTCGTGGATGCCGTGTTCGTGGCCTTCATCGCCGCCCAGGCCAGGGCGCTCTTCGGCGGCCGCGACTACATCGAGGCCACGACCGGGCTGACCTACGCCGACTACGTCCACCAGGGCTTCGGCCAGCTGACCCTCGCCACCGCGCTCACCGTGCTGGTCGTGTGGGTCGCCTCCCGGCGGGCCGGCGCGGACGCCGCCGGACCGGCGGTGGTTGTTCGCCTCGCTCGGTCTCCTGTGCGCGCTGACCCTGCTGGTGGTCGCGTCCGCGCTGCGGGGCATGAGCGTCTACCAGGACGCCTACGGGTTCACCACGCTGCGACTGTTCGTCGACGTCTTCGAGGGCTGGCTCGGGTTCGTCGTGCTGGCGATCATGGTCGCCGGGGCGCTCGGGCGGGGCGCTGGCTGCCGCGCATCGCGCTCGTGTCCGGGGCGGTCGCGGCTCATCGGGCTCGCCGCGATCAACCCCGACGCCTGGGTCGCGGAGCGCAACATCGACCGCTACGAGGCGACCGGCGACCTCGACCTGCGCTACCTCCAGAGCCTCTCTGCGGACGCCGCGCCGGTGATCGTCGAGCGGCTGCCGGAGGACGTCGCGGGATGCGTCCTGCAGGAGCTGACCTACAACTCCCTGAAGCCGGAGGTCCTCGACGACGCCCGGGCCTGGAACCTGGGTCGCTCGCGCGCCGAGGACGCGATCGGCCGGATCGACCTCCCCGCCGCCGTGCTGGTGGCGACGACGCATGCGCCGGCGTGCGGCCTCTCGAGGAGTAGCGCGGCGCGTGGTGCCGCATTCGCCGAGTAGCATGTGTCTCGTGGACACGAGCTTGCGATTTCTGCGCCCCGGACCTGGTCCGTCGGGCAGCTGACGTCACCGGGTCCGGGGAGTGCCCCGTCGATCCGATGCTCATCCACTTCTAGACTCTGCGGCGACTCATCACCGCTGGAAAGGGAGCCATGTCCGGCCCCAACACCGACTACGACCCGGTCGAAGTGACCCCGCTCAAGGCCGAGCAGGTCGAGGCGATGCGCGACGCGGCCCTCGCCGCGGTCGCCGCCGCCGCCGACCTCGACGCGCTCAAGCAGGTCCGGCTCGACCACGCCGGCGACCGCTCGCCGCTGGCCCTGGCCAACCGGGAGATCGGCGCGCTGCCGCCCCAGGCCCGCAAGGACGCCGGCCAGCGCATCGGTCAGGCCCGCGGCGCCGTCAACCAGGCACTGGCTGCGCGCCAGACCGTGCTCGAGGCTGAGCACGAGGAGCGGATGCTCGTCGAGGAGACCGTCGACGTCACCCTCCCGACCAGCCGCCGTCGCCGCGGCAGCCGGCACCCGATCACGCTGCAGTCCGAGCTGATCGCCGACCTCTTCGTCGCCATGGGCTACGAGGTCGCCGAGGGCCCGGTCGTCGAGGCCGAGTGGCTCAACTTCGACGCCCTCAACCTCGGTCCCGACCACCCGGCGCGGACGATGCAGGACACCTTCTGGATCGAGCCGGCCGACCACCACGTCGTGCTGCGCACGCAGACCTCGCCCGTGCAGGCGCGCACGATGCTGACGCGCAAGCCCCCGATCTACGTCGTCTGCCCGGGTCGGGTGTTCCGCACCGACGAGTACGACGCCACGCACTCGCCGATGTTCCACCAGGTCGAGGGGCTCGTGGTCGACGAGGGCATCACCCTGGCCCACCTCAAGGGCACGCTCGACCACTTCGCCTCGCAGCTGTTCGGCGACGGCATCGACACCCGGTTCCGGCCGTCGTACTTCCCCTTCACCGAGCCGTCGGCCGAGGTCGACGTGCGCTGCTTCGTGTGCCGGGGCGTCGACTCCGACGTCGTGCCGCACCTGTCGCGGCGAGGGCTGGATCGAGTGGGGCGGCTGCGGCGTGGTCAACCCGCGCGTGCTCATCGCCTGCGGGGTGGACCCGAGGTCTACAGCGGCTTCGCGTTCGGCATGGGCATCGACCGCTCGTTCATGTTCCGCCACACCTGGCGGACCTGCGTGACGCTCTTCGAGGGCGACGTCCGCTTCTCGTCCGCGTTCGGCACCGAGATCTGAGAGGGAGTACTGAGATGAAGGCACCCCTGTCCTGGATCCTGGACCACGTCGACCGTACCCGACGGCACGACGACCGACGAGCTCACCGACCCGGCTGACCCTGACCGGGCTCAAGCTCGAGGCCATCGACAGCCCCGGGCGCGACATCACCGGCCCGCTCGTGATCGGCCGCGTGCTCACCGATGGAGCCCGAGCCGCAGAAGAACGGCAAGACCATCAACTGGTGCACCGTCGACGTCGCCGACGCCAACGGCACCGGTGAGCCGCAGGGCATCGTCTGCGGCGCCCACAACTTCGCGCCGGGCGACCTGGTCGTCGTCGTGCTGCCCGGCGGCGTCCTGCCCGGCGGGTTCGAGATCTCCGCGCGCAAGACCTACGGCCACGTCTCGGCCGGGATGATCTGCTCGGCGCGCGAGCTCGGCCTCGGCGAGGACCACGACGGCATCATCGTGCTGCCCGCCGACGCCGGCGCGCCCGGCGAGGACGTACGCCCGCTGCTCGGCCTCGACGAGGAGACCATCGAGTTCGAGATCAACCCCGACCGGGCCTACGCCCTGTCCCTGC
Organism: uncultured Actinomycetota bacterium; assembly: GCA_963778975.1. Lineage (GTDB taxonomy): Bacteria > Actinomycetota > Actinomycetes > Propionibacteriales > Nocardioidaceae > Nocardioides. The sequence continues at coordinate 12,763 of CAVZWM010000031.1, read as the reverse complement.
GCGGCATCGCCCGCGAGGTGCTGGTCTCGGTCGAGGGTGCGAGCGGCTTCCGCGACCCCGCCGTGCGCGACACCCCGCCGGCCGACGACCAGGGCCACCCGGTCGTGGTCGAGGACGCCGAGGGCTGCCCGGTCTTCGTCGCCCGCACGGTCAGCGGCTTCGACCCGACCGCGCCCACGCCGGACTTCATCGTCCAGCGGATCACCGCCGCCGGGATGCGGCCGATCTCGCTGGCGGTCGACGTCACCAACTACGTCATGCTCGAGACCGGTCGCCCCATCCACGGCTACGACGCCGACAAGGTGCGCGGCGCCGATCGTCGTACGACGTGCGCGCGACGGCGAGCGGCTGACCACCCTCGACGGCACCGACCGGCAGCTGGACCCGGGCGACCTGGTCGTGACCGACGACTCCGGCATCATCGGGCTCGGCGGCGTCATGGGCGGCGAGACGACCGAGATGTCGGACTACGACCACCTCGATCCTGGTCGAGGCCGCGCACTGGGACGCGGTGTCGATGTACCGCACCGGGCGCCGCCACAAGATCACCTCCGAGGCCGGCAAGCGCAACGAGCGCGGCGTCGACCCGACGATCTGCGAGGCCGCGGCCGACCGCGTCGTCGAGCTGCTCGTCGAGCACGGCGGCGGGCAGGCCGACCCGGGCGTCACCGTGGTCGGCACCCCGCCGGCGATGCCGGTCATCGCCGTGCCCGGCGACCTGGCGGCCCGCGTGTCCGGCATGCCGATCACCGAGGAGCGCAGCGTCGAGTGCCTGCGCGCGGTCGGGTGCGAGGTCGAGGGATCGGGAACGCTGTCCGTCACCCCGCCGCCGTGGCGTCCCGACCTGACCGACCCGCAGGACTTCTCCGAGGAGGTCATCCGGCTCGTCGGCTACGACAAGGTTCCGTCGGTGCTGCCCACGCCGCCCTCGGGCCGCGGCCTGACCCGGGCCCAGCAGCTCCGCCGCCGGGTCGGGCGCACGCTCGCCGGCGAGGGCTACGTCGAGGTCGTGACCTTCCCGTTCGTCGGCGACGGCCGACCTCGATGCCCTCGGCCTCCCGGCGGACGACCCGAGACGCGACCTGCTGCAGCTGTCGCAACCCGCTCAACGCCGAGGCCGGCTTCATGACCACCACGCTGCTGCCCGGAGTGCTGCGCGCGGCCGGCAAGAACGTCGGTCACGGCAACACCGACGTGGCGATCTTCGAGACCGGCACGGTCACGCTGCCCCGCCACGCCGGTCCGGCCGCGATCCTGCCCGTCGACCGTCGTCCCACCGAGGACGAGTTCGCAGCCCTCGACGCGGCCCTGCCCGCGCAGCCGCTCCACCTGGCGCGTCGTCGCCGCGGGCGACGCCGACGCGCGGCGGCTGGTGGGGCGAGGCCCGACCGGTCTCGTGGTCCGACGCCGTCGACGCCGTCCGTGCCGTCGCCGCGGCGCTCGGACTCGAGGTGACGGCTGCCTCCTGCCGCAGCTGGCGCCGTGGCACCCGGGCCGCTGCGCCGAGCTCTCGGTCGACGGCGAGGTCGATCGGTCACGCGGGCGAGGTGCACCCGACGGTCTGCCAGGCGTTCGGCGCTGCCGACGCGGACCGTCGCCGCCGAGGTCGACCTCGACGCCCTCATCGGCGCGCGCCGTGCACCTGCGCCAGGCGCCGACCTTCTCGTCGTACCCCGTGGCCAAGGAGGACGTCGCGCTCGTCGTCGACGCCTCGGTCGCGGCCGCCGACGTGGAGGCCGCGCTGCGCGAGGGTGCCGGCGACCTGCTCGAGTCGATCCGGCTCTTCGACGTCTACACCGGCGACCAGGTCGGCGAGGGCAAGAAGTCCCTGGCCTACGCCCTGCGGTTCCGCGCCGCCGACCGGACCCTCAAGGAGGGCGAGGCCTCGGCTGCGCGTGACGCCGCGGTGGCGCTGGCCGCCGAGCGGACGGGCGCCGTCCAGCGCGCCTGAGCCGCGGGTCCGACCGAGCCCGCCCTCAGTTGAGGGGCGAGCTCACGATGGCGAGGAAGCGTTCGAGCACCGCGCGGTCGCCGACGACCGAGATGTCGGCATCGCTGCCGCGGTTCCACAGCCACAGGTCGAGCGCGGCGGCCGGACCGTCGACGACCACGTCGGGTTCGACGTCGTCAGCGGGTGCGTCGACCACGTGGAAGTCCTCGTCGTCGACGTAGGTCGTGCCGCTGCTCGGGTCGGTGCCGGAGAACAGGCCGAACCGGAGCCAGAACTCCTCCCCGGTGTCGGTGGTGTCGACCCGTGCGAGAGACTCACCCGGCTCCCACGTCCCCCAGGGCGGGCAGCCGCCGTACATCACGGCCAGCACCTCGTGCACCCCGTCGGACGCGAGCCGGGTGTCGACCTCCGAGGACAGTCCGGCCGTGAGCTCGGCATCGACGCGGTGGATCAGCGCCTCGTGGGCCTGGCGGCGCAGGATGAAGCCGACCGTGTGGTCGTCCGACCAGTTCCACGCCGCCTCGGCCGGGTCCGCGGCCTCCAGCGCGGTCGCCAGGTCGTCGGACCACTCGTCGAAGCGCGCCAGGAGGTCGTCGTACGACTCGGGGCGGGGCGGGTCGATCTCCTCGGGCTGTGCCGGGCGGGCGCCGATCACCTCGGCCCACCACCGCTGGACGGTCGCGAGGTGCCAGAGCAGGTCCGCCGCGTTCCAGTCCGGGCAGGACGGCACCCGTGCTGTCGGGTCGCAGTCGGCCAGCACCGTGCGGAATCGGTGCGGACTCGTCGCGGACGTGGGCGAGGTAGGTCTCAGGGGGGAGGCGGGTCACTCCGCCACCGTAGGCGAACCGACGTCCCAGGCGCCGCCCACTTTCGGACCCGGTTCGACAAATATGCACGATTCTGTATAGTCATGCACATGCCTGTCTCAGTCGCCGTCGCCGGAGCCAGTGGGTACGCCGGGGGCGAGGTGCTCCGCCTGCTCCTGGGCCACCCGGAGGTCGAGATCGGCGCCCTGACCGCGGGCTCCAACGCGGGGGAGCGGCTCGGTGCGCTGCAACCACACCTGGTGCCGCTCGCCGACCGGGTCCTGGAGCCGACGACCGCCGACGTGCTCGCCGGCCACGACGTCGTCTTCCTCGGCCTGCCGCACGGCCAGTCCGCGGAGATCGCACGCGCCCTCGGCGAGGACGTCGTGGTGATCGACTGCGGCGCGGACTTCCGCCTCACCGACCCGGGCGCCTGGGAGCAGTTCTACGACAGCGAGCACGCCGGGAGCTGGCCCTATGGCCTCCCCGAGCTCGCCGACCAGCGCACGCACCTGCGTGGCTCCAGGCGGATCGCCGTCCCCGGCTGCTACCCGACGATCTCGACGCTCGACGATCGCCCCGGCCCTGGCTGCCGGCCTCGTCTCGCCGGACGTGACGGTCGTTGCCGCGAGCGGCACCTCCGGAGCGGGCAAGGCACTGAAGACCAACCTCCTGGGCAGCGAGGTGATGGGCAACGCCAGCGCCTACGGCGTCGGCGGCCTGCACCGCCACACCCCCGAGATCGTCCAGAACCTGCGCCTCGTCACCGACACGGACGTCCGGGTGAGCTTCACGCCCGTCCTCGTGCCGATGTCGCGTGGCATCCTCGCGACGGTCTCGGCTCCGGTCGTCGGCGCCGTCACCACGGAGCAGGCGTACGACGCCTACGCCACGGCGTACGCAGACGAGCCCTTCGTCCACCTGCTCCCCGCCGGTCAGTGGCCGCAGACCAAGTCGGTCATCGGCTCGAACGCCGTCCAGCTCCAGGTCGCCGTGGACGAGGCGGCCGGTCGCCTGGTAGCGGTCGGGGTGGTCGACAACCTCGCCAAGGGCACCGCCGGTGCCGCCGTGCAATGCATGAACCTCGCCCTGGGCCTCGATGAGACGACGGGCCTCTCCACGATCGGACTCGCACCATGAACGGACAGAGCATGAGCGGACAGAACCACGAGCTGGAGCAGTTCCCCGAGACCCTTGCCGTGGTCCGGCTGGCCCCGGGCGCCGAGATCCCGGCCTGGGCGGAGTCGTCGTCGATCTTCTCGATCACCGCCACGAGCACCGAGACCTCCCTGGTCTGCGCGGCGCGCGGCGTCCCGCAGAAGTCCGTGCACCACGGTCCGCTGACCGGCTTCGCGGTCAAGGGTCCGCTCGACCTCGCGCTCGTCGGGGTCCTCCACCACCTGCTCGGGCCGCTGGTGGAGGAGCAGATCAGCGTCTTCACGCTGTCGACCTACGACACCGACTGGATCCTCGTGTCCGCGAAGGACGCCGACCGGGCGGCGGACGCGTGGCGACGACACGGACACGTCGTCACGCCCGCCACCCCGACCGGGAAGAAGTAGGTCATGTCGGTCACCCATCCCAGCGGCTTCACCGCGTCCGGTGTCGCCGCCGGCCTCAAGTCGAGCGGCGGCAAGGACCTCGCCCTCGTCGTCAACCAGGGGCCCACCTTCGACTCCGCCAGCGTCTTCACCGCCAACCGCTGCAAGGCGAACCCGATCCTGTGGAGCCAGGAGGTCGTCAAGGACGGCACCGTCCGCGCCGTCGTGCTCAACTCGGGCGGGGCCAACTGCTACACCGGCCCGGACGGCTTCCAGACCACGCACGCGGTCGCCGAGAAGGTGGCCGAGGGACTCGGCATCGGGGCCATCGACGTGGTGGTGTGCTCCACCGGTCTCATCGGACTGGCCAACGACCGCGACGACCTGCTCGCGGGAGTGGTCGCCGCCACCGCCGCGTTGTCCGAGGACGGGGGAGTGCAGGCCTCCGAGGCGATCATGACCACCGACTCGGTGAGCAAGAACGTCGTCGTCGAAGGTGCCGGCTGGTCGATCGGCGGGATGGCGAAGGGCGCGGGGATGCTCGCGCCGGCGCTCGCCACCATGCTCGTGGTGATCACCACCGACGCCGTCGTCGCGGCCGCCGACCTCGACGCGGCGCTCCGTGCCGCGACCCGGGTCAGCTTCGACCGGCTCGACTCCGACGGCTGCATGTCGACCAACGACACCGTCACCGTCCTCGCCAGCGGCGCCAGCGGCATCACGCCCACGCCGGAGGACTTCACGGCCGCCCTCACGCAGGCCTGCACCGACCTGGCGATGCAGCTGCTCAAGGACGCCGAGGGCGCCGACCACGAGATCGCGATCACGACGCTGAACGCGGCCACCGAGGACGAGGCCGTCGAGGCCAGCCGCAGCGTCGCCCGCAGCAACCTCTTCAAGGCCGCGGTCTTCGGACAGGACCCCAACTGGGGCCGGGTGCTCGCCAGCATCGGCACCACGTCCGCCCGGTTCGACCCCGCCGACCTCGACGTCGCGATGAACGGCGTGTGGGTGTGCCGCAGCTCCACCCCCGCCGAGGACCCCGCCGGAGTCGACCTCAGCGGCCGCGAGGTCAGCGTGACCATCGACCTCAAGTCCGGCGACGCGCGAGCGACCGTCTGGACCAACGACCTCACCCACGCCTACGTCCACGAGAACAGCGCCTACTCATCATGACGACACCGACCCCCACCCGGCCCGACCCCGCCAAGGCGCGGACGCTGGCGGCCGCGCTGCCGTGGCTCAAGCGCTACCACGGCCAGACGATCGTGGTGAAGTACGGCGGCAACGCGATGACCGACGACGCGCTCAAGGTCGCCTTCGCCGAGGACATCGCCTTCCTGCGCTTCGCCGGCTTCAAGCCCGTCGTCGTGCACGGCGGCGGCCCGCAGATCTCGCGGATGCTCAACGAAGCTCGGCATCAAGTCCGAGTTCCGCGGCGGCCTGCGCGTCACCACGCCCGAGGCGATGGACGTGGTCCGCATGGTCCTGGTCGGACAGGTGCAGCGCGAGCTCGTCGGGCTCATCAACCAGCACGGCGCCCTCGCGGTCGGCCTGTCGGGCGAGGACGCCGGACTGTTCACCGCCGAGCCCACCAACACCATCGTCGACGGCGAGGAGGTCGACCTCGGCCTCGTCGGCGAGGTCGCCAAGGTGCGTCCCGAGGCGGTGCTCGACCTCATCGAGGCCGGGCGCATCCCGGTCGTCAGCTCCGTGGCGCCCGACGAGCACGGGCAGGTCCACAACGTCAACGCCGACACGGCCGCCGCGGCGCTCGCCATCGCGTTGAAGGCCGAGAAGCTGCTGGTCCTCACCGACGTCGAGGGCCTCTACCGCGACTACGGCAACTCCGACGACCTCATCCAGGAGATCAGCCCCGAGGCGCTGGCCGAGATGCTGCCCTCGCTGGATGCCGGCATGGTCCCCAAGATGCGGGCCTGCCACGAGGCGGTGACCGGTGGCGTCCCGCGCGCGACGGTGGTCGACGGCCGCGAGCCCCACGCCGTGCTCCTCGAGATCTTCACCGACGAGGGCGTCGGCACCCAGGTGCTGCCGGGCGTCCCGACCCGGCTGCGCAAGCCCTACCCGACGCAGGGGGAGGAGCAGTCATGAGCGCCACGACCGAGCCCACCGTCCAGGACCGCTACGCCTCGGCCGTCATGAACACCTTCGGCCCGCCGGCGCTGGCGCTGACACGCGGCCTCGGCGCGCGGGTGTGGGACACCGACGGCAAGGAGTACGTCGACCTGCTCGGCGGCATCGCGGTGAACACGCTCGGCCACGCCCACCCGGCGCTGGTCGAGGCCGTGACGACCCAGCTGTCGACCCTGGGCCACGTCTCCAACTTCTTCACCACCGAGCCGCAGGTGGAGCTCGCCGAGCGCCTCCTGGGCCTGCTCGGATGGTCGAGCGGCCTCGAGACGGGCCGGGTGTTCTTCAGCAACTCGGGCACCGAGGCCAACGAGGCCGCCCTCAAGCTCACCCGGCGCACCGGCCGCACGCGCCTGGTCGCCGCCGAGGGGTCGTTCCACGGCCGCACCATGGGCGCCCTCGCCCTCACGGCCAAGGCGGCCTACCGCGAGCCGTTCGAGCCGCTGCCGGGCGACGTCACCTTCGTGCCGTACGGCGACGTCGAGGCGCTTGCCGCCGCGGTCGACGACACCTGTGCCGCCGTGGTCCTCGAGCCCATCCAGGGCGAGGCCGGCGTCGTCGTCCCGCCGGACGGCTACCTCACCGCTGCCCGCACGATCGCCACCGAGCGCGGTGCGCTGCTGTGGCTCGACGAGGTGCAGACCGGCATCGCCCGGACCGGGGCCTGGTTCGCCCACCAGCAGCCGTTCGCCGGGGGAGTCGTCCCCGACGTCGTCACCCTCGCCAAGGGGCTCGGCGGCGGCATCCCGATCGGCGCCACCGTCGCCCGTGGCGACGCCGCCACCCTGCTGGGTCCGGGCAACCACGGCTCGACCTTCGGCGGGCAACCCGGTCGCCTGCGCCGCCGCGCTGGCCGTCCTCGACGTCGTCGAGCAGTCCGACCTGCTGGCGGCGACGCGGGAGCGCGGCGAGCAGCTGGCCGCCCTGCTGGCCGCCCAGCCGCACGTGCGCGAGGTCAGCGGCCTCGGTCTGATGCGCGGTGCCGAGCTGGACGGCGACTACGCCCCGCAGGTCGTCGCCGCCGGCCGGGAAGCCGGCTTCATCCTCAACGCGACGGGACCCTCGCGGCTGCGTTTCGTGCCACCGCTGGTGATCACCGCGGCCGACCTCGATGCCCTCGCCGGCGCGCTGCCGGCCATCCTCGACCAGGCAAGCCTCGACCAGGCTCGGGAGGCCTCCTCATGACCCGCCACTTCCTGCGCGACGACGACCTGTCGCCCGCCGAGCTCATCGAGGTGCTCGACCTGGCCGACCGGCTCAAGGCCGAGCCCTTCGACCACAAGCCGCTGGCCGGCCCGCGGACCGTCGCGCTGGTCTTCGACCGACCGACCCTGCGCACCCAGGTCTCGTTCACCGCCGGCATCGCCGAGCTCGGGGGAAACCCGATGACGGTGGACGGCGGGCTGGCCGCCATGGGCAAGCGCGAGGGCGTCGAGGACGTCGCGCGCGTCCTGGGACGCCAGGCGGCCGCCATCGTCTGGCGGACCGCCCACCAGAGCGACGTGGTCACCATGGCGGAGTACGCCGGCGTACCCGTCGTCAATGCCCTGACCGACGAGTTCCACCCCTGCCAGCTCCTCGCCGACCTGCAGACCGTGCGCGAGCACAAGGGAGCCCTGGCCGGCGTCCGCGTCGCGTTCGTCGGTGACGGGGCGTGCAACATGGGCAACTCCTGGGTCCTCGCCGGCGCCGGCGCCGGGATGCACGTCGTGGTCGGCGCGCCCCGGGGCTTCGCGCCCGACTCCAAGGTCGTCGCCCGGGCCAGGGAGATCGCCCAGGACACCGGGGGCTCCGTCGAGCTCACCCGCGACCCGGTCCGGGCGGTCACGGAGGCCGACGTGGTCGTCACCGACTCCTGGGTCAGCATGGGGCGCGAGGAGCAGTCCATCGACCGGTTGCGCGTCTTCCCGCCGTACGGCGTCACCCAGGAGCTGCTGGACCACGCCACGTCGGACGCCATCGTCATGCACTGCCTGCCCGCCTACCGCGGCAAGGAGATCGCCCACGAGGTCATCGAGGGCCCGCAGTCGGTCGTCTGGGACGAGGCGGAGAACCGACGCCACTCCCAGAAGGCCATCCTGGCCTGGCTCCTGGAGCGGTCATGAGCGCCGTGAGCCCGCTGACGAAGGGCGCCCGCCACCAGCGCATCATCGAGCTCGTGAGCTCGCACGGCGTCCGGTCCCAGACCGAGCTCGCCGATCTCCTCGCCGAGCACGGCGTACGGGTCACCCAGGCCACCCTGAGTCGCGACCTCGTCGAGCTCGACGCGGTCAAGGTCCGCAACGCCGAGGGTGCACTGGTCTACGCCGTGCCGGGTGAAGGAGGCGACCGTTCCCCGGTGGTTCCCCGCGAGAGCGGCGCCGCGCGCGACCGGCTCGCCCGGTTGTGCGCCGAGCTCCTCGTCAGCGCCGAGGCGAGCGCCAACTTCGTCGTGCTCCGCACCCCACCCGGTGCCGCGCAGTTCCTCGCCAGCGCCTTCGACAAGGCCGACATCGGGGACATCCTCGGCACCATCGCCGGTGATGACACAGTGCTCGTCATCGGCCGCGACGCCACCGGCGGGGACGCGCTCGCGCAACGCTTCCTCGACCTGGCCAACCACTCCCACTCGCTCCACCACCCCTCAGCAAAGGACGACTCGTGAGCAAGGTCCTCACCTCCCTTCCCGTCGGCGAACGCGTCGGCATCGCCTTCTCCGGCGGTCTCGACACCTCGGTGGCCGTCGCGTGGATGCGCGACAAGGGGGCGGTCCCGTGCACCTACACCGCCGACATCGGCCAGTACGACGAGCCCGACATCTCCGGCGTACCGTCCCGGGCGCTGGAGTACGGCGCCGAGATCGCGCGCGCCGTCGACTGCCGTGCCTCGCTCGTGGAGGAGGGCCTGGCCGCGCTGGCCTGCGGTGCCTTCCACATCCGCTCCGGAGGCCGCGCCTACTTCAACACCACCCCGCTCGGCCGTGCCGTCACCGGGATGATGCTGGTCCGCGCGATGCACGACGACGACGTCGACATCTGGGGCGACGGCTCGACCTTCAAGGGCAACGACATCGAGCGGTTCTACCGCTACGGCCTGCTCGCCAACCCCGAGCTGCGCATCTACAAGCCGTGGCTCGACGCCGACTTCGTGCACGAGCTCGGCGGCCGCGACGAGATGAGCCAGTGGCTCACCGAGCGCGACCTGCCCTATCGCGACAGCAAGGAGAAGGCGTACTCGACGGACGCCAACATCTGGGGAGCCACCCACGAGGCCAAGACGCTGGAGCACCTGGACGTCTCCCTCGAGACCGTCGAGCCGATCATGGGCGTGAAGTTCTGGGACCCGGCCGTCGAGATCGCGACCGAGGACGTCACGATCCGCTTCGACCAGGGCCGCCCGGTGGCGATCAACGGGGAGTCGTTCCCCGATGCCGTGCAGCTCGTGCTGAAGGCCAACGAGATCGGCGGCCGCCACGGCCTCGGCATGTCCGACCAGATCGAGAACCGCATCATCGAGGCCAAGTCGCGCGGCATCTACGAGGCGCCCGGCATGGCGCTGCTCTGGATCGCCTACGAGCGCCTGCTCAACGCGGTGCACAACGAGGACACCATCGAGAGCTACCACAGCCAGGGCCGTCGCCTCGGCCGGTTGCTCTACGAGGGTCGCTGGCTGGACCCCCAGGCGCTGATGATGCGCGAGGCGATCCAGCGCTGGGTGGCGTCGCTCGTCACCGGCGAGGTGACGGTGCGGCTGCGCCGCGGCGAGGACTACACCGTGCTCTCGACCGACGGGCCGGACTTCTCCTACCACCCCGACAAGCTCTCCATGGAGCGCACCGACAACGCGGTCTTCGGCCCGACCGACCGGATCGGCCAGCTCACCATGCGCAACCTCGACATCGCCGACTCGCGCAGCAAGCTCGAGCTCTACGCCTCCCAGCCGCAGGACCAGGGCCACGTCCTGGTCGAGAACGGCAACCTCTTCGGCGAGATCGAGCCCGGGGGAGCAGACCGCATCGCCCGGCGCAACGGTGCCGACCAGCTGGACGACGAGGCCCTCGACCACGCCGCGATGGACGTCGGGACCGACTGATGGGTGAGGTCGGCTCGACCAACGAGGGGAAGCTCTGGGGTGGTCGCTTCGAGGGCGGACCGTCCCCGGAGCTCGAGGCGCTGTCGCGGTCGACCCACTTCGACTGGCGGCTGGCGCCGTACGACATCGCCGGGTCCCACGCGCACGCCAAGGCGCTCGGAGCCGCCGGGCTGCTGAGCGCCGAGGAGGAGAACGAGCTGCACCGCGGGCTCGACGTGCTGGGCGCAGAGTTCGCATCGGGCCGGCTGCGTCCGTCACCCGCCGACGAGGACGTCCACGGCGCGCTCGAGCGCCTGCTGATCGAGGAGGTCGGCCCCGACGTGGGCGGCAAGCTCCGTGCGGGCCGCTCGCGCAACGACCAGATCGCCACCCTGTTCCGGGCCTACCTCCTCGACCACGGGCGGGTGGTGGCCGGCCTCGTCCTCGAGCTCGTGGACGCCCTGGCCACCCAGGCCGACACGCACCTCGGGGCGATCATGCCCGGGCGCACCCACCTCCAGCACGCGCAACCGGTGCTGCTCTCGCACCACCTGCTGGCGCACGCGTGGGCCCTGCTCCGCGACGTGGACCGGTTGGGCGACTGGCAGGACCGGGTGCGCGCGGACTCGCCGTACGGCTCCGGTGCGCTGGCCGGTCAGAGCCTCGGGCTGGACCCCGAGCTCGTCGCGCGCGAGCTCGGATTCACCGGCTCGACCGCCAACTCCATCGACGGCACCGCGTCGCGCGACTTCGTCTCCGAGTTCGCCTTCGTCTGCGCCCAGGTCGGGATCGACATCTCCCGGCTCGCCGAGGAGATCATCCTGTGGGCCACCCGGGAGTTCGACTTCGTGACGCTGCACGACTCCTGGTCGACGGGGTCGAGCATCATGCCGCAGAAGAAGAACCCCGACATCGCCGAGCTCGCCCGCGGCAAGTCCGGACGCCTGGTCGGCAACCTCACCGGGCTGCTCACCACGCTCAAGGCGCTGCCGCTGGCCTACAACCGTGACCTCCAGGAGGACAAGGAGCCGGTCTTCGACTCCCTCGACACCCTCGAGGTGCTCCTCCCGGCCTTCACCGGGCAGGTCGCGACGCTGACCTACAACACCGAGCGGATGGCCGAGCTGGCGCCGCAGGGCTTCTCGCTGGCCACCGACATCGCCGAGTGGCTGGTCCGCGAAGGCACGCCGTTCCGCATCGCGCACGAGCTCGCCGGCGCCTGCGTGCGGGCGGCCGAGGCCAAGGGCACCGACCTGGACGGCCTCACCGACGAGGAGTTCGGAGCCATCTCGCCGCTCCTGACCCCGGACGTACGTCTGGTGCTCACCGCGCAGGGTTCGGTCGAGTCGCGCGACGGTCGTGGTGGCACCGCGCCGGTGCGCGTGCGCGAACAGCTCGTCGAGCTCCGCCAACGGTCGGGTCTCCTCCGTGAGCGACTCGGCTGACCTGGACTTCCTCGACGGCCCGGTCCTCGAGGTCGCACCACGCCTGCTCGGGGCGGTGCTGCGTCACCGCGACGTGGCCGTACGGCTGACGGAGGTCGAGGCGTACGACGGTGCCCGACGACCCGGCCTCGCATGCCTACCGCGGCGAGACCCCGCGCAGCAGCGTGATGTTCGGACCGGCGGGACACCTCTACGTCTACTTCACCTACGGCATGCACCACTGCTGCAACGTGGTCTGCGGGGAGTCGGGCCGCGCCTCAGCCGTGCTGCTGCGAGCAGGTGAGGTGGTCGACGGGATCGAGACCGCCCGGCAGAGACGTCCCGGTGCTCGCGACGACGAGCTCGCCCGCGGACCTGCGCTGCTGTGCCGGGCGCTCGACATCGACCTCACGCACAACCGCGTCGGGCTGACCGGGGGAGAGGTGACCCTGACGCCCGCCGCGGAGCGGCCCGGATCGGTCCAGACCGGGCCACGGGTGGGCGTGCGGTCCGGCTCCGAACGACCGTGGCGATTCTGGCTGGAGGGAGAGCCCACGGTCTCGGCCTACCGGCCAGCCGCCGTACGCCGCCCTCCCACAGGCCGCTGACCTGCACGTTTGCAGCACGTCCGACCCCGGTTTGGCACACCCGTGGGGGAGGGTCTACAGTTCCTGATGTCGCAGCAAGTGGCGCCGCCTCCTGGCCAGAAGGTCAGCTGGAGCGGAAACCTGGTAGCGACCAACTGAAGCAGGATGCAAGGTGATTTGACGCCTCGCAGAGTGCCCGGTAAGTTTTTGCAGGTTGCCCCGCGACCGAGTCGGCTCAAGCCGGCAGGATCGG
>CAVZWM010000030.1:0-202964 GCA_963778975.1 uncultured Actinomycetota bacterium | reverse complement strand
CTTCTCCGGATACATCGCGGTGATCTGTCCACCGAGCTCGGGCAACGAGTCGACCAGGGCGACGCGCAGTCCGCGGAAGCCCGCGTAGTAGGCGGAGTACAGGCCGGTCGGGCCAGCCCCGATGATGAGCAGGTCGGTCGTCGCCTCGTCCACGCCGGTGATCCTTGCGTCTGGACGCCCGCACAGCAATGGTCAGAGGGCGTCGAGCTCGCTGACCTTCCACTCCCCCGACCCGCCGGTCAAGGTCACCACCACCCGGTCGAGGTCGAGAGCGGCCTGTCCAGGTTCGTCCCCTTCGTGCGCTGGTTGACGAACACGAGCACCTTCGCGTCATCGCCCTTGACCGAGATCAGGGCGGAGCCGAGCACGGTGGCCGACACCACGGTCTCGTTGGCCAGGCTGGTGCCCACGACACCGGCCATCGTGTCGTCGTACTGCTCCAGCATCTCGCCGGTCAGGAGCGCGCGGGCCGCTGCCTTGTCGGCCGTCAGGGAGGTGTGGGAGTAGCTGAAGACCTTCGCCGCTGCGTCCTCCGCGACGGCCCGGACCTCGGCCTTGAGCGCGGCCGAGCCCACGGCGGCGTCCGCTGCTTCGACGGTGTGGCCCGCGACCGGTCGCGCTTCGTCCTCGGCGCTCGCGCACCAGCCAGCCCAGGGCGAGCGCGGCGACCAGCGACCGCAGGGCGAGCCCGGCTGCCACTCCCGCTCTGCGTGCTCGGGTCATCGACTCACCTCACGAACTGCACGTTGTTGGTGAGCCACTGGTCACCCTCGCGCACCAGGTCCAGGCGCAGCCGGAAGTAGCGTGTCTGCGCCTCCTCACCCGTCCGGTTGTTGGAGACGTCGCTGTTCGCCGCGACGAGGACGGTGGCCGAGTCGGCGTCGAGGTCGCCGACGCCCAACGCGACGATCTCACCGGTGGAGATCGCATCGGTGCGCTTCGCCTCCCTGACGCAGACGCGCTCGCTGGTCGGCGTACTGCTCCTTGAAGTCACCCGTCGCGCCGGCGAGCACCGCGTCGATGAGCGGATCCATGTTGCGGTGGTCGACGGTGAGGAAGGCCAGGGCCTCGGTGCGGGCCGCCGCCGCGACCTCGCGCTGGTCGGCGGTGAGCTCCTCGTCCACGGCGGGTGCCGAGCGGAGGACGACCACGATCGCGGCGACGAGGGCGACGAGCAGCACCCCCAGCCCCCACGTCAGGACTCCCAGGCCGCGTGCGCTCACGCGGCGAACCTAGCCCAGCGCGGGCCGTCCCGGCGCCGCGCGCTCCACGAATGCGGCCGACGTGTTCCTAGACTGCGTCCTCGTGAGGCGACGACTCGAGATGATGCAGACCCACCCGTCAGCGTTGCTGCTGGCGGCCCAGCTGCTGCACGTCATCGCCTGGCCCTTCCTCGAGCCGTCCGTCGTGGGCCGGGCCGCCATCGGCGTCATCGGGATGGTCGCGGTCGCCGCGGCGGTCTACGCCGTACGCCGTACGCCCGGGGTCAGCCGCGCCGTGCTGTTCCTGGGGCGCCCGCGGTGGTCTTCACGCTGCTCGAAGCCGTGCAGCCGGACACCGACTGGATCGTGCTGACCTCGGGCCTGCTGCACGCGCCCTTCTACATCTACGTCTCCTACGCGATGCTCCGCTACCTCTTCCACGACGACAAGGTCACCCGCGACGAGTACTTCGCCACCGCCGCGGCCTTCACCGTCGTGGCGTGGGCCTTCGCCTACAGCTTCTCCGCCGTCCAGGTCGTGTGGCCCGACTCGTTCTCGAGCCCGGCCGGGACGGAGCAGAGCTGGTTCGAGCTGCTCTACCTGTCCTTCTCCACGCTCACCAGCGTCGGCCTGTCCGACATCGTGGCCGTCGGGCTCCAGGCGCGTTCGCTCGTGATGCTGGAGATGATGGCCGGCGTCTTCTACATCGCCCTGGTCGTGTCCCGCATGGTCGGGCTGACGATGATGCGGCACCGCTGAGGACGCTCAGGCGTCCCAGCCGACCGGCCGGTCCTTGCGGGGCAGCCTGGACACGACCAACCGGTAGGACTCCTCCACCGCCTCGATGAGCTCCTCGTCAGGGATGGCGCCGCGAGGACGAGGTCGTTCCAGCCGGATCGGCCGATGTAGGCCATCACCGAGGCGTCATCGGGATAGCGGTGGAGCCACTCGTCGGCCACCTCGCGGGTGGCGCCTGCCTTGACGCCGACCTTGTCGGCTCCGAGGAAGGCGAAGATCTTGCCTCGCTCCCCCGGCCCGACCTTGAAGACGGGGTGCTCGTGGTCCCACGGATTGTCGGGCCACGCCCCGGGAGGTGCGTGCACGCGCCTGCATCTGGGTGACGTCCATGGGACACGAGTCTGGTGCCTACGATCGGGTGGGTGCCAGGCATCGAGGTGTGGAGCCAGTTCGACCACGATCCGCGCATCGCCGCCAACGCGGCCATGCGAGCCTCCGACCGCGACCGCGCAGTGATCGAGTCGGTGCTCGCCGACGCCTTCGCCGAGGGTCGACTCACCCATCCCGGAGTACGACGAGCGCTCCGACGCCGCGATGGGCAGCCGGACCCTCGGCGAGCTGATGCCGCTGATCTCGGACCTCCCGGTCGCCCGGGCCCCGCGGACCAACATCGCCGAGGAGGCCGCCCGCGCCTACGTCAGGGCTCGTCGCCAGGCGGTCTGGGGCTTCCTGTCGGCGTCCCTGATCTGCTGGACGATCTGGTTCGCCAGCGGCTTCGGCGGCGACGGGTGGAACGGCAACTTCCCGTGGCCGCTCTTCGTGATGCTCGGCACCGGCATGAACGCTGCCCGCGTCATGTGGCAGAAGGACGAGATCATCGAGGAAGAGACCCGACGGCTGGAGAAGAAGGAACGCAAGGCTCTCGAGAAGCGCACCCAGATCGAGGAGTGACCGGCGGCGGGTCAGTCCAGGCAGAACTCGTTGCCCTCCGGGTCGCCATGACGATGTGGCCCAGCACCCATCGGCGGCGACGGCTCGTGGCGCTCGATCCGGGTGGCGCCCAGCGCCTCCAGCCGCGCACACTCGGCCTCCAGCGCGTCCATCCGCTCGTCGCCCTGCAGTGCCGGGGGCGGCGCGGACGTCGAGGTGCAGCCGGTTCTTCGCCGACTTGCCCTCGGGGACCTGCTGGAAGAACAGGCGAGGACCGACTCCCTCCGGGTCCTCGCTGCGCCGACTGCCGAGCTTGCGCAGCTCCGCCTCGGCCAGGGCTGCGCCCGCGACGAAGACGTCCCGCCCAGGCGACCTCGCGCCCCGGCGGCGGCGGGTCGACGTAGCCCAGGACCTGGTTCCAGAACAACGACAGCGCCTCGGGGTCGGCACAGTCGATGGTGATCTGCACGGTGCGTACTGACGTCACTCTGCGTGGCCTCCATCATCTGTCTGAGCTCCTTCTTGAGGTCGTTCACCTCGTCGCGCAGGCGGGCCGCCACCTCGAACTGCAGCTCGCGCCGCGGCGGACTTCATCTGGTCGGTGAGCTCCTGGATGAGCACGGCCAGGTCACTGGACGGGATGCCGGCGGTGTCGGGCGCCTCGGCGTGGATCCGCGAGAGCGCCGGGGTCGGCGACTTGCCGGCCTTCACCCCACCGGCGCGGCCCTTCTGGCCGACGTCGGCCCAGGTCTTGAGCAGCTCCTGGGTGGTCTCGTCCTCGCGGGCAAGCATCTCGGTGATGTCGGCGATCTTCTTGCGCAGCGGCTGCGGGTCGATGCCGCGCTCGGTGTTGTAGGCCACCTGGATCGCACGTCGCCGGTTGGTCTCACCGATCGCCATCTCCATCGACGGCGTGATCTTGTCGGCGTACATGTGGACCTGGCCCGACACGTTGCGCGCTGCTCGGCCGATGGTCTGGATCAGCGACTTGTCCGAGCGCAGGAAGCCCTCCTTGTCGGCGTCGAGGATCGCCACCAGCGAGACCTCCGGCAGGTCGAGGCCCTCACGGAGCAGGTTGATGCCGACCAGGACGTCGTACTCGCCCATGCGCAGCTCGCGCAGCAGCTCGATGCGCCGCAGCGTGTCGATCTCGGAGTGGAGGTAGCGGGTGCGGATGCCGGCGTCGAGGAGGTAGTCGGTGAGGTCCTCGGACATCTTCTTGGTCAGCGTCGTCACCAGGACCCGCTCGCCCTTGTCGGAGCGCTCGCGGATCTCGTGGATCAGGTCGTCGATCTGGCCCTTGGTGGGCTTGACCACCACCTCGGGGTCGATCAGCCCGGTCGGGCGGATGATCTGCTGCACCGTGCCGTCGATGCCACCCACCTTGTCGAGCTCGTAGTTGCCGGGGGTCGCCGAGAGGTAGATCGTCTGCCCGATGCGGTCGAGGAACTCCTCCCACCGCAGCGGACGGTTGTCCATCGCGCTCGGCAGCCGGAAGCCGTGGTCGACGAGGTTGCGCTTGCGCGACATGTCGCCTTCGTACATCCCGCCGATCTGGGGCACGGCGACGTGGGACTCGTCGACGACGAGGATGAAGTCCTCGGGGAAGTAGTCGAGCAGCGTGTTGGGCGCGGTGCCCGGCGCGCGGCCGTCCATGTGCATGGAGTAGTTCTCGATGCCCGAGCAGGACCCGACCTGGCGCATCATCTCGACGTCGTAGGTCGTGCGCATCCGCAGTCGCTGGGCCTCCAGCAGCTTGCCCTGCTTCTCGAAGGTGGCGAGCTGGTCCTCGAGCTCGAGCTCGATGCCCTTGATCGCCCGCTCCATCCGCTCGGGGCCCGCGACGTAGTGGGTCGCGGGGAAGACATGGAGCTCGGTGTCCTCCGAGATGACCTCACCGGTGATCGGGTGCAGCGTCATCAGGCGCTCGATCTCGTCGCCGAAGAACTCGATGCGCACCGCGAGCTCCTCGTAGACCGGGAAGATCTCCAGCGTGTCGCCGCGGACGCGGAAGGTGCCGCGGGTGAACGACATGTCGTTGCGGGTGTATTGGATCTCCACGAGGCGACGCAGCACCGAGTCGCGGTCGTGCTCCTCGCCGACCTTGAGCCGCAGCATCCGGTCGACGTACTCCTGGGGCGTGCCGAGGCCGTAGATGCAGGAGACCGTCGAGACCACGATCGTGTCGCGGCGGGTCAGCAGGCTGTTGGTCGCGCTGTGGCGCAGCCGCTCGACCTCCTCGTTGATCGAGGAGTCCTTCTCGATGTAGGTGTCGGTCTGGGGGACGTAGGCCTCGGGTTGGTAGTAGTCGTAGTAGGAGACGAAGTACTCGACGGCGTTGTCGGGGAAGAGCCCGCGCAGCTCGTTGGCGAACTGGGCCGCCAGCGTCTTGTTGGGCTGGAGCACCAGCACCGGACGCTGCATCTGCTCCGCCACCCACGCGACGCTCGCGGTCTTGCCGGTGCCGGTCGCGCCGAGGAGGACGATGTCCTGCTCGCCGGCCGTCATCCGCTCGACGATCTCCTTGATCGCCGTCGGCTGGTCGCCGGAGGGCTGGTAGTCGGAGACGACCTTGAAGGGCGCCACCCGGCGCTCGAGATCGGTGACTGGACGCATGCGTCGAGCGTACGGGGAGCCACCGACAGTGGCGGTCCTCGCTGCCCCGGTGGCTACATTGTGCGCGTGGACGCCGGACGGATGCTGAGAGTCGTACGCCGCGGCGTCCTCGTGTTCTTCGGCGTCCCCTTCGTCATCGCTGTCGCCATGTCCGTCGTCGACTCCTACCGCCGCCGCGGCAAGAAGCCCAAGCCCTTCCCCGTCAGCCGGCCGCAGTCGGTCCCGGTGGGTGAGGGACACATCACGACGTACACCTTCGGCCAGCACCTCTACGACGACATGCTGGTGGCCATCCACGGGGCCCGCAAGCAGATCCTCCTCGAGACCTACATCTGGAAGGGCGACGAGATCGGCGAGCAGTTCAAGGCCGCGCTGATCGCTGCCGCCGACCGTGGCGTGGAGGTCTACTGCGTCTACGACGGCTTCGCCAATGTGGTCGTCTCCCCCCGCTTCAAGAACTTCCCGCCCTCGATGAAGGTGCTCCGCTACCCCATCGGCCCCGCCGGGTTCCGGTTCTGGGACCTGCGTCGCTACGGCCGCAACCACCGCAAGCTGCTGGTCGTCGACGAGGAGGTCGCCTTCCTCGGCGGCTACAACATCGGCTCGGCCTATGCCACCGAGTGGCGCGACACCCACGTCCGGATCACCGGACCGGGCGTGTGGGACCTCAAGCGCGCCTTCGCCGACTTCTGGAACCTCAACCGCCGCCGCATCTTCGGGCGCAGCGAGCGACCCCTGCTGCTCGAGACGGCCTCCAACTGGGAGCCGCAGATCCGGCTGCACCGCAACGTGCCGCGGCAGTGGAACTTCCCGATCCGCAGCATGTACCTCGAGGCGATCGGCCGGGCCACCCACAACATCTGGCTCACGACGGCGTACTTCCTGCCCGACCAGGACCTCGTCGACGCGTTGGCGGAGGCCGCGCGGCGCGGCGTCGACGTCCGCATCCTGCTGCCGTTGAAGTCCAACCACATCGTGGCGGACTGGATCTCGCGCGGCTACTACTCCCAGCTGCTCGCAGCGGGTGCCCGCATCCTGCGGTTCAAGGACGCGATGGTGCACGCCAAGACGGCCACCATCGACGGCAACTGGGCCACGGTCGGCACCGCCAACATCGACCGGTTGAGCCTGCAGGGCAACTACGAGATCAACCTCGAGGTGATCGAGCCGCAGTTCGCCAGCGTGATGGAGCAGATCTTCCTCACCGACCAGGGCAACTGCCTCGAGATGACCCTCGGCGAGTGGGAGGCGCGCGACCTCCACCGCAAGTTCACCGAGCTCGTGCTGGCACCCCTGCGCCCGCTGCTCTGAGGATCCCGAGCGACACCAGTCCGATCCAGCCCAGCAGCACGACATAGGCGACCGCACGCCAGCTCCCCCACGCCAGCACGTCGCCGTACCGCGCGAGGGCCACCCCCTGCAGCACGACGAACGCCACCCCGGTGAGTCCGAGTGGCTGCACGCTGTCGACGTCGTTGATCAGCCAGGCGTGCGCGGCGGCCCAGCCCAGGCCGACCAGCCAGGCGCCCACCGCGCGCGCGGTGAGCGGCGTCAGCGGCCACGACCACAGGTCGGCCGCGCGCTCCGGCGCCACGAGCAGGACCACGCCGGCCACCAGCAGCACCCCGCCCAGGCCCACGAGCAGCCAGCGCAGCCCGCGCGGCAGCTGACGGGGTACGTCGTCGACGTCGGCGGCCGGGACGTCGGCGCGAGCCTGGAGCACGAGTCCCACCACCATCCCCACCGGGACCGCGGCGTAGATCGCGATCCAGCCCCACGCGACGATGCGGGCGCTGGTCGGCTGTTCCGCGCCGACGTGGAACTTGTCCAGGTGCACCAGGGTCACCACCAGCGTCAACGTGGTGAAGACCAGCACCGTCCAGACCGTCAGCCGGGCGCGACTCCACCCGGACGAGCGGGCGCCCGCGATCTCCAGAACCGCGCTCGACCAGTAGGCCGCACCGAGGAAGACGGCTGTCATCGGGACGTCGATCGTCCAGGCGAACCACTCGGCCGTGCGCTCCGGGAAGACCGTCAGCTGGAACCCGGCGAGGAACACGAGGAAGGCCGCGAGCACCAGGATGGCGCGCATCGGGCCGGCGACCGCCTGGTCCCGGCCTGCGACGTGACGACGGCTCACGGCCGCGCCACGTGGACGGGGTGTGCGGCGAGGTAGCCGTGGAGGGTCGCGATCACCGTGGCGCCGTCGCCGACGGCGGTGGCGACGCGCTTGATCGACCCCGCTCGGACGTCGCCGACCGCGAAGACCCCCGAGATGCTGGTCTCCAGGGACAGCCGCATCCTGCCGTCCGGGCTGGCGGTGACCTCCCGCCCGGTCCGGACGAATCCCGCCTGGTCCCGCTCGACCTCGTCCGGCAGCCAGGAGGTGCGGGGCACCGATCCGATCAGCACGAACAGGCCAGCCGCGGGGACGTGCTCGGTCTCCCCGCCTGCGGGGTCGCCCAGCGTCAGGCCCATCAGGCATCCGTTCTCGCTGCGGCCGCCGAGCACGGCGGTGCTGTAGCGGAGGGCGACGTTGCGGGTGGCCTCGAGCTGGGCGATGAGGTAGTCCGACATGCTGGCGGCCAGCGACGGGCCGCGCACGAGCAGGGTGACCTGCCGCGCGTAGCGGGCCAGGTGGAGCGCGGCCTGACCCGCCGAGTTGCCACCGCCGACGACGTACACGTCCTCCCCCACCATCGACGGCGCCTCGGAGACGGCGGCCCCGTAGTAGACGCCGCGGCCGACCATTGACTCCAGCTCCGGGACGTCGAGGCGGCGGTAGTCGACCCCGGTGGCGATCACGACGCTGCGGCTCGTCACCCGGCTGCCGTCGGCCATCGAGACCGTGCGGAGGTCCCCTTCGGTGCCCAGGGAATCGACGGGTCTCATGAAGCTGTACTCCGTGCCGAAGGCCCACGCCTGCTGGAAGGACCGGAAGGCCAGGTGGGCACCGCTGACCCCGCGGGAGAATCCCGGGTAGTTGCGGATCAGGGACGAGGTGCCGGCCTGCCCGCCGACCGCCTGCTGCTCGACCACGAGCGTGGACAACCCCTCGGACGACGCGTAGACCGCGGCGGCCAGTCCGCTGGGACCGGCCCCGACCACCACGACGTCGTAGACGCGGTCGGGGGTGAGGGGCGCCATCAGGCCGAACGCATCCGCGATCTCGAGGTCGGTGGGCGCCTCGAGGGTCGTCGGCGGCGAGGTGAACGCCAGCTGCACGACGGGCAGCTCCGGATCGGTCAGGCCGAGGCCGGCGAGCAGCCGGGTCGCCGACTCCGTGCCGATCTGGTGGAAGCCCACCGGGATGTGGTTGCGGCCGAACGAGTCACGCAGGGAGTGGGTGCGCTCGTCACGCTGCTCGCCGATGATCCGCACCGCCTCGAAGCCGATCCCCTGGGCCAGGTGCCAGTCGTCCAGGGCGTCGACGATCGATCCGTGGAACTCCTCGTCGCGTCGGCGCTCGGGGCGCAGGAGCACCAGCTCGGCGTGCCCCTGGCCGATGGCCGCGAACACGTCCGGCGTGCTGGCGAAGTCGCCCCAGATCGAGCAGATGGCGCGCTTGGCGGAGGGGTGCAGCGAGTAGGCGCGGCGCAGGAAGTCGAGGCCGCTCGCGGTCGTCCGGGCCGTAGCAGCGCGATGACCATCGCGACGTCCCGCTGCCAGCGCCGCAGTCCCTCGAGCACGGCCCGCGCGTGGGCGTAGTCCGCACAGACGACCACCTCGTAGTCGCCTCCGTAGCGCCGTCGCAGCTCCGACCCCAGCACGGCTCGCGATGCCGCGTCGGTCGTGGCCAGCAGCAGGACGGGATCGACGTCGGTCATGCCGGTCTCCCTCAAGGCTCCAGATCGACTTCGACGCTACCCCCGGGCCTGCCGGGTCGCGACTCCAATTCAGGTGGTCTGGACGGCTCCCGGACCGGTCAGCGGGTCGGCAGGTGCGTCGGGATGCTCATCCGAGGACCGCGCCTCGGTCGCTCGGGGCCTCCCGCCATCGCCATCGCCGCGGCCCGGCCGCGCTGGGGTCGGTAGGGCTCGAGAGCCTCGGCCATCTCCGCGTCGGTGATGTCGCGGCCGAAGAGGGCCCAGCCCACCCAGTTGGCGAGGTGGTAGTCACCGAAGCTCACTGCGTCGGGGTCGCCCAACGCCCGACCGCGCACCTCGGCGCTCGTCCAGACGCCGATGCCGCGGATCGACCGGAGGCGCCGGTCGGCCTCCTCGGGCTCGACACCCGCGGCGCGCTCGAGCGAATCTGCCACCCGGCAGGCCGTGACCAGGGTCCGTGACCTGGCCGGGTCGACGCCGAGCTTGAGCCACTCCCACGACGGGATCGCGGCGATCGTGGCCGGGCTCGGCTGCACGCGCAGCCGCAGCGACTCCACCGGCCCGGGCGCGGGCTCGCCGTGGCGCACCACCAGGTCGCGGAACGAGCCGAACGCCTGCTTGCCGGTGACCTTCTGCTCGAGGATCGAGGGAACGAGCGCTTCCACCACGCGACCGGTCCGCCCGATGCGCCAGTGCCGGTGGCGACGCCACCCCTCCGCGACGGCCGGGTGGTGGTCGGGGACGAAGCCGGAGGGATCGTCAAGTGCACCGAGCAGTCCCGGCATCGCGTCGAGCACCCACTCCGCGCCCGGACCCCACGCGCGGCCGAGGACGTCGCCCTCCCGTGGTCGCGGCTGCACGCACAGCGTCGCCGGGCCCAGCGGCGTACGGGTGGCGCGCCAGTGTCGTCCGGCGTCGTCCACCTGGTGCGTCGGGTCACCCCGTCCGCGCCGCTGCAGCCCCAGCACCTGGCCCACGGCGCACGGCCACGCGGGCTGCCAGGCACGGGTCAGCTCGCCGGCGGTGGAGGAGGGCATGCCACGACGGTAGACGAGGTCACCGACTCCCGTGGCGATAGGTTTCTGCCATGGGTGACACACCGAACCAGCGTGACCTCGAGACGGGCATCGAGCGCGACTTCTCGCGCTCGATGTCCTACGGCGACTACCTGCGCCTCGACGTGCTGCTGTCCGCACAGCAGCCGCTCTCCGACCCGCAGCAGCACGACGAGCTGCTCTTCATCGTCCAGCACCAGACGAGTGAGCTGTGGCTCAAGCTGATGATCCACGAGCTGCGCTCGGCCCGCGCCCTGCTGCGCGCGGACGACCTCTCCCCCGCGCTCAAGCGGATGGCCCGGATCAAGCACATCCAGCACACGCTGACCGACCAGTGGTCCGTCCTCGCCACGCTCACCCCGAGCGAGTACGCCGAGATCCGCCCGTTCCTCGCCACCAGCTCCGGCTTCCAGTCCGCGCAGTACCGCCAGGTCGAGTTCCTGCTGGGCAACAAGAACGCCGACATGGTGAAGGTCTTCGCCCACGACGAGGTCACCCGCGCCACGCTCGACACCCTGCTGCACGAGCCGTCGCTCTACGACGAGTTCCTGGCCCACCTCGCGCGCCAGGGGTACGCCGTACCGCCGCGGTTGCTGGACCGCGACTGGTCGCGGCCCCACACGGTCGACGAGGACCTCGTAGAGGTGTTCGCCCAGGTCTACGCATCGCCGGCCGAGCACTGGGGGGTCTACGAGACGTGCGAGGAGCTCGTCGACGTCGAGGACTCCTTCCAGCAGTGGCGCTTCCGCCACCTGCAGGTCGTGCAGCGCGTCATCGGGCACAAGACCGGCACCGGCGGTTCGTCGGGCGTCGACTTCCTCCGGCGCGCCCTCGACCTGACGTTCTTCCCCGAGCTCTACGAGGTGCGCACCCGCATCGGTCAATAGGCGCTGGGATGGCTCTCGTCGCCCGGGCCGGGGGCAGAGGGCCACGGGAGGAACTCCCGCATTGCCACGACGACGTCGTCACGGCGGTCGAGGAACAGGTAGTGGCTGGCGCGGATCTCACGGACGTGACCATGCGCCGTCTCCGCGGCGAAGCGGTCACGACAGGCGACCCGCCACGTGGCATCGGCCCCGTGCCACTGATCCCCCACGGCGTAGATGGCCAGCGCAGGGGCGGTGATGTCGGAGTAGGGATGCCGGAACGCGTTCAGGGCTTGGACGAACGGTGCGAACGCCGCCTCGGAGAGCTTGTCCACCACTGACCCGTCCGCATGCGTCTCCACGGACGTCCGCAGCATCGCGTCGAGGGCAGGCCCCCAGATGCCGTCGGGGAGCACGGAATGAACGAAGTCGACATAGTCCTCGTAGGACGCGAACCGGTCCGGGCTCGCATCCTCTCCCGACCCCTCGGGTGTAGGGCAGTCGGCCCAGTCATAGGCCCCGTCGAGGTAGATGACCCTGTCGACGCGTCCGGGATGGCGAGCGGCCAGGGCCGAGACCTCACCCCCACCCATCGAGTGCCCCACGACGTGGGCACGCGCGATGCCCAGGGCGTCGAGGAGTCGTCGCGCGTCCTCGGCGGCGTCGGCGAGCGCGTGGCCGCTCTGGACCGGGTCGGTCAGCCCGTGCCCTCGCCGGGTCAGGGCGACCACCCGGAATCGATCGCTCAGGTGCGGGGCCAGCTCAGCGAACACGTGGGCGGTGCAACCCAGGCCCGCCAACAACAGCAGCGGGTCTCCCTCGCCGCCCCAGTCCAGGTAGTGGAAGCGCACGCCGTCGAGGGTGACGAACTGGTCGGAGGGTATGTCGACGACATGCGGCACCCGGTGACCGTAGCGCGCCTCAGCAGCAGCGTCCGCCCGGCAGGTGCTCACGCTCGTGGTCCCGTCGACGTTCGAACTCGCGCCGGGACATCGGCTGCTCACCGAAGGCGGCGCACTCCGCGACGTAGTCGTCCCACCTGGCCTCCCCGGTGAGCTCACGGACGTACCAGCGCAGCTTGCGTGCCACCTCCAGGACCACGGTCATCGGTGACTCCCCACTTCGGTCCCACGCCCGGTGGCCTCCCACTGCCGGACGGCCTCCTTCTCCTCCGCCGTGGCGAGGAAGTCGGAGGGCTGCGACCAGGTGGGACTCGTGCCACGGCACCTCGGTGGTCGGCAGGCCGCCGGCGCGCAGCGCCCGGACCCAGATGACGACGGCGTTGGCGACCACGACCAGCACCAGGAGCGCGAAGAGCGACTGCAGGGTGCCGTTGACCGTCGAGTTGAAGACCACCTGCTCCATCTGGTCGACGCTGGTCGCGGGGGCGAGCAGCTCACCGGCATCCAGGGCATCGGCGTAGCGCTCGCGCTGGGTGAAGTAGCCGATGGCCGGGTTGTCGGAGAACACCTTCTGGTAGCTGGCCGTCATGGTCACGATGAGGTCCCAGGCCAGACCGATCCCGGGCACCCACGCCCACTTCGCCTTGCCGTGCTTGATCAGCAACGTCACGCAGAGCGTCAACGCGATCGCCGCGAGCAGCTGGTTGGCGATGCCGAAGAGCGGGAAGAGCTGGTTGATGCCGCCCAGCGGGTCGGTCACGCCGACGTACAGCATGTAGCCCCACAGCCCGACCACCACGGCGCTCGCCGACCACGAGGCCGGCTTCCAGGAGAGGTCGGCGTACTTGGGCCACACGTTGCCGATGGTGTCCTGGAGCATGAAGCGACCCACCCGCGTGCCGGCGTCGACGGCGGTCAGGATGAAGAGCGCCTCGAACATGATCGCGAAGTGGTACCAGAACGCGGCGAGCCCGCCCCCGAACGCCTCGGTGAAGATCTGGGACATGCCGAGCGCGAGTGTCGGTGCGCCACCCGTGCGGGAGATGAGCGTCTGCTCCTCCACCGCTGCGGCCGCTCCGGTCAGCTGGTCGGGGGTGATGCTGAAGCCCAGGCCGGCGATGAACTCCGCCGCGGTGGCCGGGTCGCCCCCGGTGGCGCCGGCTGGGCTGTTCATCGCGAAGTAGAGGCCCGGATCGATCACGGAGGCAGCGATGAGGGCGCTGATCGCGACGAAGGACTCCATCAGCATGCCGCCGTAGCCGATCATCCGGACCTGGCTCTCCTTGGCCACCATCTTGGGGGTGGTGCCAGAGGCGATGAGGGCGTGGAACCCCGACAGTGCGCCGCACGCGATCGTGATGAAGACGAACGGGAACAGCTTGCCGGCGAACACGGGTCCGGTGCCCTCGATGGCGAAGTCGGTGACCGCCTCCTGCTGCAGGACCGGGGCGGCGAGCACCAGGCCGACAGCCAGGAGGACGATCACGCCGATCTTCATGAACGTGGAGAGATAGTCGCGAGGAGTGAGCAGCATCCAGACCGGCAGGATCGAGGCGACGAAGCCGTAGACGACCAGGCCGAGCGTCAGCTGCTCCTTCGACAGGGTCAGCGCCTCCTCGAGACCCATCTGCTCGACGTACCCCCCACCGATGATCGCGAGCAGCAGCAGAGCGACGCCGATGGCGGTGACCTCCGAGACCCGGCCGGGGCGCAGCACCCGCAGGTAGTAGCCCATGAACAGGGCGATGGGGATGGTCAGGCCGATCGAGAAGACGCCCCAGGGCGACTCCGCCAGGGCGTTGACGACCACCAGCGCGAGCACGGCCAGGATGATGATCATGATCGCGAAGACCGCGATCAGTGCGGCGATCCCGCCCACCACGCCGATCTCCTCGCGGACCATCTGACCCAGGCTCTTGCCGTCGCGGCGCATCGAGAAGAAGAGCACCACCATGTCCTGCACGGCGCCGGCCAGGATGACGCCGACGATGATCCAGATCGTGCCGGGCAGGTAGCCCATCTGGGCGGCGAGCACCGGACCGACCAACGGGCCCGCCCCGGCGATCGCGGCGAAGTGGTGCCCGAACAGCACGTGCCGATGGGTGACGTCGAAGTCACGGCCGTTGTTGTACCGCTCCGCCGGTGTGGCCCGGGTGTCGTCGACCCCGAGCACCCGGTAGGCGATGAAGCGGGCGTAGAAGCGATAGGCGATGGCGTAGGAGGACAGGGCTGCGAAGAGAATCCAGAGGGCCGAGACGTCCTCTCCGCGAGAGAGCGCCAGGACGGCCCAGCAGACGGCACCGACCACGGCGACCGTCCCCCAGATGGCGATCGACCTCGCCGTCATGCGGGGCGGACCACCGGTCGGGGCCGGGGATCCAGCGGTGTGTGTCGACTGCGTGGACATCGAGCGACTCCTCCGTGCTCAGGCGCGCCCCGGCGGGCCGCGGGCCCTCCCCTGATCTGTACCGCGCTCCAGACCTCACCGCAAGAGGCTGCCTCTACGCCGGTCGCTCCACCGTGGTCACCACGTCCGTCACGGACGGGCGCCGCGGGGTGGAGGAGAAGCCGAACCGGCACGGTGGGTCGACGTCTGCCAGCGCACCGAGGTCGGTGCCGCGCCAGGAGCCGGAGATGGCCGTGACGGCTCGCACCGACGTGGCGCCGTACCACTCCCGACGGTCGCGGCCGGCGGTCCCCCGGGTGCGTACGCCGCGCAGCGCGACGCGGGCGATCGGGTCGCTGACCGTGCACCAGGCCGGTGAGGTCGCCACCCGGGCGGGCACTGCCGAGAGCACCCGGCCCAGCGCCGTGGGGCGGCCGAGCGTGAGGTCGAGCGTGAGCGAGCTGCTGCGCACCCGCCAGCCGTCGGGGCCGTCGGTGACCTCGACCGGCTCGGTGAGGTGCTCGTCGAAGGAGTAGGTCGCCGTCACGAACTCGCGGGTCTGCCCGTCGGGAGCGACCAGGACGCGGTGACCGTCGGCGTCCTCGACCATCAGGTCGGCGAACGGGCCCCACGGCCCGTCGTCCCAGCGACCGACCACGACCCGGATGCCGCTGGTGCTGCCCACGCCGGCGATGTGCCCCGTGAACCGCTCGCGGATCGACCCGCTCCGTCTCACGGCGCGACGAGCCCGGCGGGGTCGCGCCCGTCCGCGGCCAGGCCCGCCGCGACGCCCGCGCGGTCCTCCTCGGACCGGTTCTGGCTGAGCTTCGCCTTGGCCTCGACCCGCTCGACGACGATCTCCACGCCGACGATGGGTCGCAGGTTCTTGGTGACGTAGTCCTCCGGGGCGTCGGTGACGTGCCACGGCTCGTCGCGCGGCTGCTCGTGGCGGTCGGTGAGCCGGGTGACGAGCCCTCGCACCCAGTCGGGGTCGTCGTGGAGGCGGAGCCGGCCGCGCAGGTGGACGACGGAGTAGTTCCACGTCGGCACGACGCGACCGTGCTCGGCCTTGGTGGCGTACCAGCCCGGGCTGACGTAGGTGTCCGGCCCGGTGACGATCGCCAGCGCCGGCGAGTCCTCGACCATCCGGCGCCAGTGGGCGTTGGCCCGCGCGACGTGGCCGACGAGGCGGTCGCCCTCCCACAGGACGGGCAGGAAGGTCGCGTCCGGGGTGCCGTCGGCGCCCACGGTGACCAGCTGGGCGGTGGCGACCGCCGCGACGAAGGGGCGTACGTCGTCGGCGTCCATCGCGTTGAAGCGCGGGACGTAGAGCTGGGGGTCGGTCACCCCTCCATCCTGCCTTCTGTCCTGCCCGCTGTCGGTGCCGCGGGGCAGGATGGGGCCATGCTGCTTGCCGACCTCGTCGCGACGTCCGCCGCCGTCGCCGCCACCCGCTCCCGCAAGGCCAAGGTCGTCGCGCTCGCGGATGCGCTGCGGCTGGCCGAGCCGGACGAGCGGGAGACGGTCGTGTCCTACCTCGGCGGGGCGCTGCGCCAACGCCGTACGGGCCTGGGGTGGCGGGGTGTCAGCGAGCTGCCCGAGCCCGCCACGACCCCTTCGCTCACCGTGGCCGAGGTGCACCTGGCCTTCGAGGAGATGTCGGCGCTGTCCGGTGCCGGCTCGCAGGCCGCACGCGCCGCGGCGGTGGCCGCACCTGTTCGGCCGGGCGACCCGCGAGGAGCAGGAGTGGCTCCGGGCGATCGTGACCGGCAACCTCCGCCAGGGTGCGCTCGACGCGGTGACGCAGGAGGCGGTGGCGCAGGTCGTCGAGCTCCCGCTCGCTGACGTACGCCGCGCCGCGATGCTCGCCGGAAGCACGGTCGCGGCCGCCGGTGCGGCGTTCGCGGGGGCGGAGGCGCTTGCCGCCATCGGGTTGGAGGTCGGACGTCCGGTGCAGCCGATGCTGGCCTCCAGCGCTCCGGACGTGGCGGGCGCGATGGCCAAGCTGGGCGGTGAGGTGGCGATCGACACCAAGCTCGACGGCATCCGGATCCAGGTCCACCGCGACGGCGACGAGGTCGTCGTCGTCACGCGCAGCCTCGACGACATCACCGCCCGGCTCCCGGAGGTGGTGGAGGTGGTGCGCGGGCTGCCGGCCGACCGCTTCGTGCTGGACGGGGAGGCGTTGTCACTGACCGAGGAGGGTCGTCCCGCCGCCTTCCAGGACACCGCCAGCCGCACCGCGCAGGAGACCGGGGTCGCCGTGGTGCCCTACTTCTTCGACGTCCTCCACCTCGACGGGCGCGACCTGCTCGACTCCACCACCTCCGAGCGGCTCGCCACGCTGGATGCGCTGGTCCCCGAGGCGCACCGGGTGAGCCGGCTGGTGACGTCCGACGTCGCAGCGGCCGAGGAGTTCGTGTCCCGGACCCTGGCCGCGGGTCATGAGGGCGTGATCGTCAAGGACCTCGACGCGCCCTACGCCGCGGGGCGCCGCGGCTCCGCCTGGATCAAGGTCAAGCCCGTCCACACCCTCGACCTGGTCGTGCTGGGCGTCGAGTGGGGCAGCGGGCGACGCACCGGGCTGCTGTCCAACATCCACCTCGGTGCCCGCGACGACTCCTCCCCGACGGGCTTCGTGATGCTGGGCAAGACGTTCAAGGGGATGACGGACGAGATGCTGGCCTGGCAGACGGAGCGGTTCACCGAGCTCAAGGTCGACGACAACGGCTGGGTCGTCACCGTCCGCCCCGAGCAGGTCGTCGAGATCGCCATCGACGGCATCCAGAGGTCCACGCGCTACCCCGGCGGCGTCGCGCTGCGGTTCGCGCGCGTCGTGCGCTACCGCGACGACAAGACGGCAGCGGAGGTCGACACGATCGAGGCTGTGCGCGCGCTCGGCTAGCGGCAAGGCCACGCGTGGCGCCTCGGGTGCCAGCAACACGACAGCCTCCCTAGACTTGCGCCCATGACGTCCGATGCCTCCACCTCGCTGAGCACCGGCCGGGGCGGCAGCACCGCTGCGCGTCGTCGGCGCCGCGAGGCCGAGATCATCGCTGCGACCCGGAGCCTCTTCGACGAGCGCGGCGTCCGCGACGCCCAGATCGAGGACATCGCCAAGGCCGTCGGCATCAACCGGGCCATCGTCTACCGGCACTTCACCGGCAAGGAGGAGCTCTTCAGCCTCACCCTGGTGCAGTACCTCGACGAGCTGCGAGCGGCACTCCAGGGCTCGTCGGACTCGGCTCACGGAGCCGCGGGCACGCCTGGTGGCCCTCACCGAGGCCTTCGTCGACTACGGGCTGGAGCACCCGGCCTTCGTCGACTGTGCGCAGGCCATCATGCGCCGACCCGGTGGCGACCTGCTCGAGGAGGTCAGCGAGAGCGCGATGCTCCGGCTGGGCCAGGCGATCACCGGCTGCCTCTCGGTGGTGACGGACGTGCTCGAGGCGGGCGTCGAGGCCGGCGAGTTCGAGGTCGAGGATCCGCAGCTGCTGGCCAACATGCTCTACGCCAGCGGCCTGGGCACCCTGCAGCTGGGCCGGGTGGCCATGCTGGTGGCCGAGGAGGCACCGGGAGTGCCGCGGATCAGCCGGATCACCGCCGACCAGGTCCGCGCACACGTCGTCGCGACGGCGCTTGCGCACGCCACGGGGGCAGGCGCGTCCGTCTGAGCACTCGGCTCAGCGGGACAGGTGCCGGGCCCGGGCGAAGCAGAACAGTCCGTACGCCGCGATGCCGAGGCCGATCGCGATCAGGAGGACCTGGCCGAACGGGTAGCCGAGCACGGTCTGGAGGGCCTGGTCGAGGCCGCCGGACTTCTTGGGCTCGTGGGTGACCGCGGCATAGACGAACAGTCCGCCGACCAGGGCGATGGCGATGCCCTTGGCGATGTAGCCGACCTTGCCCAGCATGACGTACGCCGAGCCGTCCTTCCCGGTCTGCCCCTGGGCGTCGAGGTGCTCGGTGAACTTCTCGGTCCATCCGCGGATGACCAGCGAGATGCCGTAGCCGATGATCGCGAGTCCGATCGCCCCGACGATCAGCTGACCCCCGGGCAGGTCCATCAGCTTGGCGGTCGTGGAGTCGGTGCCACCGCTGGATCCGTCGCCGAGCGCGACCCTGACCGCGCTGACGCCGAGCGCGCCGTAGATGATCGCCTTGAAGAGCGACGTCGCGCGCTTGCGCCAGCGCTTGGCGTCGTCCTGCTCCTCGCGGTAGCCGAAGCCGAACTCCAGCAGCCGCCACACGACCAGCAGCGCCATCCCGACGGCGATCAGCCAGATCAGCACCTCACCGAAGGGCTGCTCGGCCAGCGCGTGCAAGGCACCGGCGTTGGAGGCGCTCTCCGACTTGTCGCCGAAGGCGAGCTGGAGGGCGAGCCACCCGACCATCAGGTGCACGATGCCGTAGGCCACCAGGCCGACCCGGATCGCGTGGTCGAGCCAGTCGCTCTGCTGAGCGGACTGGGCGGTCGAGGTGGGAGCGTTCATGTCCCCAACCTAGCGACGTCCTCGGTGGTCGGCACCACCCGCACGGACGCCTCAGACCAGGCTGGTCCGGTCGCGCATCACGGAGCCGAGCAGGCCGTTGACGAAGGCCGGCGACTCATCGGTCGAGAGCTCCTGGACGAGGTGCGTCGCCTCGCTCACCGCGACCGCCTCGGGGACGTCCTCGGCGCACCACAGCAGCTCGTAGACCCCGATCCGCAGCACGTTCCGGTCCACCGCGGGCATCCGCCCGAGCGTCCAGTCCCTGCTGTAGGTCGTCAGGACCTCGTCGATGCGCTCGAGGTGCTCGACGACGCCCCGCACCAACGTGGTGGTGTAGTCGTTGGTCGGGCCCTCGCCGGCCTCGATGGCGCGCTCGAGGGCGACCACCGGGTCCTCGGAGCGGAGCTCGGAGGCGAAGAGGATGTCCAGCGCGCGCTTGCGGGCCTTGGAACGGGCTGCCACGTGGTCCGACTCAGCCCTTGACCCGGCCGAGGTAGGACGAGTCGCGGGTGTCGACCTTGACCTTCTCGCCCGAGGTGATGAAGAGCGGCACCTGGATGGTGTGGCCGGTCTCCAGCGTCGCGGGCTTGGTGCCACCGGTCGAGCGGTCACCCTGCAGGCCGGGGTCGGTGTGGCTGATCAGCAGCTCGACCGAGGCGGGCAGCTCGACGAAGAGCACCCGGCCCTCGTTGGTCGCGACGATGGCGTCCTGGTTCTCGAGCATGAAGTTCTTGGCGTCGCCGACGATCTCCGGCGCGACCTCGAGCTGGTCGTAGGTCGAGGTGTCCATGAAGACGTAGGACGTGCCGTCGTTGTAGAGGTACTGCATCGTCCGCTTGTCGACGTTGGCGGTCTCGACCTTGGTGCCGGCGTTGAAGGTCTTGTCGACGGTCTTGTTGGACTCGACGTTCTTCAGCTTGGTGCGCACGAAGGCGGGACCCTTGCCGGGCTTGACGTGCTGGAACTCGACGACGGCCCAGAGCTGGCCCTCGATGTTGAGGACCATGCCGTTCTTCAGGTCGTTGGTAGATGCCATGCGCGCAGTCTAGAGGTCGCCCCGGAGGCCGCCCAATTGCCCGTACGCCGACCGGTGGCGGCGTCCCCGGATGGCAGCGTTGCTAGCGTGGCGGGCATGCGCATCACCATCTTCGGCGGCCACGGCAAGATCGCCCTCCTGCTCGCTCCCCTGCTCGTCGAGGCCGGCCACGAGGTGCGGTCGGTGATCCGCAACCCCGACCACGCGTCGGACGTGGAGGCCACCGGTGCCACCGCGGTGCTCTCCTCGGTCGAGGACGCGGACACCACGACCCTGACCTCCCTGCTGTCGGGCACCGACGCGGTCGTCTGGTCCGCCGGCGCCGGCGGCGGCGACCCCGCACGCACCGTTGCCGTGGACCAGGACGCCGCGATCCGCTCGATGGACGCGGCCCAGAACGCCGGGGTCCGCCGCTACGTGATGGTGTCGTTCTCCGGTTCCTTCCCCGAGCACCACGTTCCCGAGGACAACCCGTTCCGCGCCTACCAGGACGCCAAGATCGCTGCCGACGAGCACCTGCGTGGCACCGACCTCGACTGGACGATCCTCGCTCCCGGGACCCTCACCACCGAGCCCGGTCACCGCGCGGTGAACCCCGACGCGACCTTCATGACCGGGGACGAGGCGTCCCGCGAGCTGGTCGCCCAGGTGGCGCTCGACGTGCTGGAGGACCCCCGGGCCTCGCGCCGCACGCTGGTCTTCGGCAGCGGCGACGTACCCCTCGACACGTGGCTCGACCAGGTGCGGGACTGACATGATCCAGATCCTCAACGCCACCGAGATCGCCCGGGCGCGGGAGACCGGCGCCCTGGTGGCCGAGATCCTCCAGACCCTGAAGGGTCGGTGCACCGTCGGCACCAACCTCCTCGACGTCGACGAATGGGCCCGCAGCATGATCGTCGAGGCCGGCGCCCAGTCCTGCTACGTCGACTACGCGCCGTCGTTCGGCAGCGGACCGTTCGGCCACTACATCTGCACCTCCGTCAACGACGCCGTGCTCCACGGCCTGCCGCACGACCACACCCTCGCCGACGGCGACCTGCTGTCGCTGGACCTCGCTGTCTCGCTGCAGGGCATCGTCGCCGACTCGGCCGTCAGCTTCGTCGTCGGTGACACGCAGGCGCCGGAGAGCCTGGCGCTCATCGAGGCGACCGAGCGCGCCCTGGAGGCCGCGATCGCGATCACCGGCCCGCAGAGCCGCGTCGGCGACCTCTCCCACGTGATCGGCACGGTCCTGGACGGGGCAGGCTTTCAGGTCAACACCGAGTTCGGCGGCCACGGCGTCGGCTCGACGATGCACCAGGACCCCCACATCGCCAACACCGGACGACCCGGGCGCGGCTACCGGCTGCGCCCCGGACTGCTGCTGGCACTCGAGCCGTGGGTCATGGCCGACACCGCCGAGCTCGTCACCGACGAGGACGGGTGGACGCTGCGCAGCGCCACCGGCTGCCTCACGGCGCACAGCGAGCACACGGTCGCCATCACCGAGGACGGCGCCGAGGTCCTCACCCTGCGCTCCTGAGCGACCCTCGGGTCAGCGTGCCAGGAAGGACAGCGCCTGGCGGTAGCCGTCGATCCCCTCGCCGGCGATGGTGAGCGCCGGCATGCGGCTCGACGACCGAGGTGTGCCGGAACTCCTCGGGCCGCTGCTTGGGGTCGGAGATGTGCACCTCGACCAGCGGCGCCGCCAGCTGGGCACAGGCGTCCCAGAGCGCGAGCGAGTAGTGCGTCCACGCGCCGGCGTTGAGCACGACCGGCATCGCGTCGTCGGCCGCGGCGTTGAGCCAGTCGAGCAGCTCACCCTCGTGGTTGGTCTGGCGCACCTCGACGTCGAGGCCGAGCTCGCGACCCCACTCGACGCACTGGTGGGCGAGCTCGGCGTGGGTCGTGGCGCCGTAGATCTCCGGCTGACGGCGGCCGAGCCGGCCCAGGTTGGGTCCGTTGAGGACGAGCACCTTCATCGGGGGCCTCCGATCGCGGCGTAGGCATCGCGCAGGTCGTCCTCGGACGGTCCCGCGAGCACCCGCGGCCGAGCGATGTCGTCGAGCACGACGAAGCGCAGCTGGGAGCCGCGGGCCTTCTTGTCCACCTTCATGGCCGCGTGGAGGTCGTCGAACGACGCCGCGTCATAGGTGATGGGCAACCCGACCCGCGACAGGGCCGACCGGTGGCGGTCGACGACCGCCCGGTCGAGGGACCCGGCGCGCGCCGCCAGCTCGGCGACGTAGACGCACCCGATGGCGACCGCCTCGCCGTGGCGTACGGCGTAGTCGCTGGTGCGCTCGATCGCGTGCGCCAGGGTGTGGCCGTAGTTGAGCACCTCGCGTCCCGGGTGCCCGTCCGCGCCGCCCGCCTCGCGGAGGTCGTCGACGACGACGTCGATCTTCACCCGGATGGCACGCTCGACCAGCTCGCGCAGCTCGGCGGAGTCCGCGGTGAGGGCGGCCGGGTCGGTCGCCTCGACGATCTCGAGGATCGTGGGGTCGGCGATGAAGCCGCACTTGACGACCTCGCCGAGGCCCGCGACCAGCTCGTCGCGCGGCAGCGAGGCCAGGAGGGAGAGGTCGCACAGCACGCCGGCCGGCTCGTGGAAGGAGCCGACGAGGTTCTTGCCGGCGCCGGTGTTGATCCCGGTCTTGCCACCGACAGCCGCGTCGACCATCGCGAGCAGGGTGGTGGGCACGTGCACGACGCGTACGCCGCGCAGCCAGGTCGCGGCCACGAAGCCGCCGAGGTCGGTGGTCGCTCCCCCGCCGAGCGTGACGACGGCGTCGGAGCGGGTGAAGCCGGCCTCGCCGAGCGCCTCCCAGCAGTCGGCGGCGACCGGCGCGGCCTTGGCACGCTCGCCGTCGGGCAGCCCGAGCGCCAGCACGTCGTAGTGCTCGACGAGGGAGTCGACGACAGGATCGGCCAGCTCGCCGAGGGATCCGGCGTAGAGGACGGCGACGCGCTCGACGTCGGCGCCCAGGATGCCGGGCAGCCGGTCGGCGAGGTCGTGGCCGACCACGACGTCGTACGGCGAGGCGCCGCCGACGTGGAGGGTCGTGTCGCTCATCGGAGCAGCTCCTGGATCTCGGCCGCCACGTCCTCCGGTGAGCGGTTGTCGGTGTCGACCGCGTGGGTGGCCACCGATTCATAGACCGGGGTGCGCTCGTCGAGCAGCGCCTTCACCCGCGAACGGATGTTGCCGAGCAGCATCGGACGGCCGACGCCGAGGCCGACGCGCTTGACCGCATCCGAGAGCCCGACCCGGAGGAAGACGACGGTCTGGTCGGCGAGCAGCTCGCGCGTGCGTGGGTCGAGGACGGCACCGCCGCCGAGTGCGAGGACCCCGTCGTGCTCGGCGAGGGCCCGCTCGACGGCAGCGACCTCGAGCGCGCGGAAGTGCTCCTCCCCCGACTCGACGAAGATGTCGGCGATCTCGCGACCCTCGGTCGCGACGATGTCGGCGTCGGAGTCGCGGACGGGCAGCTGCCACGCCTCCCCGAGCAGGCCGGCGACGGTGGTCTTGCCGGCGCCCATCGGACCGACCAGCACCACGCGAGGCGGCATCAGCGGAACCGCAGGGTGTCGAGGTAGGACTCGACGTTGCGGCGCGTCTCGGCGACCGAGTCGCCGCCGAACTTCTCGATCACCGCGTCGGCGAGCACGAGGGCGACCATGGCCTCGGCCACGATGCCGGCGGCCGGCACGGCACAGACGTCGGAGCGCTGGTGGTGGGCGACGGTGGCCTCACCGGTGGCCACGTCGACGGTGCGCAGCGCCTTGGGGATCGTGGCGATCGGCTTCATCGCGGCACGGACGCGCAGGACCTCGCCGGTCGACATGCCACCCTCGGTGCCGCCCGAGCGACCCGACGTACGCCGCAGCCCCTCGTCGGTCGACACGATCTCGTCGTGCGCCAGCGAGCCGGGCGTGTCCGCGAGCTCGAACCCGTCGCCGACCTCGACCCCCTTGATGGCCTGGATGCCCATGAGCGCCCCGGCGAGCTTGGCGTCGAGGCGCCGGTCCCAGTGCACGTGGGAGCCGAGGCCCGGCGGCAGTCCGTGGACGACGACCTCGACGACGCCGCCGAGGGTGTCGCCGTCCTTGTGGGCCTGGTCGATGCGCGCCACCATCGCGGCGCTCGTCTCGGGGTCGAGGCAGCGCACCTCGTCGGCGTCGAGCCGCGCGACGTCGTCGGGAGCCGGTACGACGCCCGCGGGCGTCTTGACGCCTCCGAGCGCCACCACGTGGGACACGATGCGCGCCCCGACCGCCTGCTCGAGGAAGTTGGAGGCCACCCGGCCCAGGGCCACCCGGGCGGCGGTCTCGCGGGCCGAGGCGCGCTCGAGGATCGGCCGGGCCTCGTCGAAGTCGTACTTCTGCATGCCGACCAGGTCGGCATGCCCCGGACGCGGACGGGTCAGCTTGGCGTTGCGGGCCAGGGCCTCGAGCTCCACCGGGTCGACCGGGTCGGCCGACATGACCTTCTCCCACTTGGGCCACTCGGTGTTGCCGACCTCGATGGCGACCGGGCCACCCTGGGTCTCACCGTGGCGCACCCCGCCGAGGACGCGGATGGCGTCCTGCTCGAACTTCATGCGGGCGCCGCGGCCGTAGCCGAGCCGCCGCCGGGCCAAGGAGTCGGCGAGGTCGTCGGTGGTGACGCGGACATGGGCGGGCAGCCCCTCGAGGATCGCGACCAACGAGGGACCGTGGGACTCGCCTGCTGTGAGCCATCGGAGCATGGCGTGAGTCTCTCAGCCCCAGATGCGCCCAGCCAGCGCGGTCCCCCAGACGAGACCGACGAGGGCGCCCGCAACCATGAACGGGCCGTAGGGGAACGGCTTCCTCATCAACGAGCGGTCGCGCCGCACGATCGCGAGCACGAGGCCCGGCAGGGCGAAGCAGATGAAGCCGACCCACACGCCGATCGCCAGCGCCCCCCAGCCCTCCCAACCGAGGACGAGACCCACGATCGCGGCGAGCCTGACGTCGCCGAACCCCATGCCCGCCGACCGGATGAACCACAGCAGCCAGAAGAACGAGCGGACCGCGACCATGCCCAGCAGCGCACGGACCAGGGCGTCCCGCTCCCCCGTCGCGAGTCCCACGGCCGTCACGAGGGCGATCGCGGCCAGGGTGGTCGGGAGGACGAGGATCCGCGGCAGCAGCCGGGTGTGCCAGTCGATGACCGAGAGCGCCACGGCGACCGGCGTGAGGGGGACGAGCCACACCAGCGGCCAGTCCAGGCCGGTCGCGGCGCCGAGCAGGCCGCCGCACAGCGCCGAGACCAGCGCGCTGCGCCAGCCCAGGCCCGTGCGGGCACCGATGTCGGCGTAGCGCGCCTTCGGCTCCTCGGGCTCGGCCGGCTCGGCACCCTCCTCCGGCTCCTTCGGCTCCTTGGGGGCCGGCTCCGGCACCCGGGAGATCAGGGCAGGGACCAGGAGGCCGCCGAGGCCGGCGAGGACCGTCGCGACCACGATGGCGAGGGCGGTGTCGTTCATGCGGGCGTCCGTCCGGCGAGGGCGTCCCGGCCGGCCGAGCGCATCGCCTCGAGCGGTGCCGGTCGACCGGTGAACAGCTCGAACTGCAGGACGGCCTGGTGGACGAGCAGGTCGAGACCGCTCACCAGCACCCGGTCGTGCACCGCTCGGGCCAGGGGCGTCGGCCACGGCTCGTAGAGCGCCTCGAAGACGACCGGCACCCGCGCGCAGCGCGCGACGAGGTCGTCGGTCTGCGCCTCCGCGGGGATCGTGGACACGACGATGTCGGCCTCGAGCACGTCGGTGGCGTCCAGGCTGCCCACGCCGCACCTGCGGGGCCGACGGGTGGGCACCCAGCGCGTCCAGCGTCTCCGCGGCGCGCGACGCGTCCCGCACCAGCACGCGGATCGAGGTCACCCCGAGCCCGACCAGGGCCAGGCCCACCGACGTGGCGGTGGCACCGCCACCGAGGATCACGGCCGACGCCAGCGCGACCGTCGTACGCTCCCGGATCGCCGCGACCGCACCGGGCAGGTCGGTGTTGTCCCCGACCCGTTCGCCGTCGTCGTCGAGCACGACCGTGTTCACGGCACCCGCGAGCCGCGCCCGGTCGGTGAGCCGGTCCACCAGTCCCACCGCCTCGCGCTTGAGCGGCATCGTCAGGGACAGCCCGCGCCAGGTCTCGTCCAGCCCGTCGAGGAAGCCCGGCAGGCCTCCGGACGGCACCCGGTGGGCGTCGTACTCCCAGTCGAGGTCGAGCGCTGCGTAGCCCGCGCGGTGGAGCACGGGTGAGAGCGAGTGGGCGATGGGGTCGCCCAGCACTCCGCAGCGCCGACCCGACGCCTCCAGTCCGGACATCAGCAGGCGTCGGAGGTGGTGCAGTACTCGGTGTACTCGTCCTTGTAGGTCAGGAACTCGTCGTAGGTCTCCGCGAACTTGGTCTCGCCCGTCGCCAGGTCGACCGTCACGTAGTAGTACCAGTCGCCCTCCTCCGGGTTGGCCGCCGCGGCGATGGCGGCGTCGCCGGGCGCCTCGATCGGCGTCGGCGGGAGTCCGGGACGCGTGTAGGTGTTGTAGGGCGTGTCCTGCTGGAGCTGCTCGGTGGTCAGGGCGACCCCCAGCTCCTGGTCGAGGCCGTAGTTGACGCTCGCATCGATCTGCAGCAGGCCGTTGGTGCCGCCCTTGTCGCCGGGACCGTCGAGCCGGTTGAAGATGACCCGGGAGATCTTGGGCATGTCGTCGCCGCGGCCCTCGGCCTCGACGAGCGAGGCGATGATCATCAGCTCGGCGGGCGTCTTGCCGAGCTCGGCCGCCTTCTCCTCCAGGCCGGCCGCGTCGGCGGCCTCGCGCCAGCGCGCGACCATCGCGGCGAGGATGTCCACCGGCTTCATGCGCGGCTTGATCTCGTAGGTCGCGGGGAAGAGGTAGCCCTCGGCGTTGCCCTCGGCGTAGTCGGGCAGGCCCAGCTTGTCGGGCTGGTCGAGAGCGGCGTTCCACTGCTTCTCGCTGAACTCGGTGTTCTCGGCCAGGGTCGACACGACCTCCTCGAGGCGAAGTCCCTCGGGGATGGTCACCGTCGGGAAGCCCGATGATGTTGGCCGGGTCGATGAGCACCTCGACGACGTCGGAGGCCTTCATCTCCTTCTTGAGCTCGTAGTCGCCGACCTGGATCCCGCTGGTGGCGGGCTCGTTGGCAGCGGCGTCCAGGAAGGCCTGCACCGACTTCGTCACGCCGTCGGCCTTGAGGTTGCGACCCATCTCGGCGACGGTGTCGCCCTCGTTGACGGCGAACTCGACCCGGCCGGTGCCCGGTCCGGGGTAGTCGTCCGGGCCGGAGAACTGGTCGGAGACGAACTCCACGCCACGCGTGAGCACGAGCCAGAAGCCGCCCACCAGGACAGCGAGCGCCACGAGGACCGCCACGCACCCCTTGAGGCCGCGGCCCTTGCGCCGCTTGCCCCCGGGGACGTAGTCGTAGTCCACGACGTCCTGCTCCGCCTCACCAGGCTGGGTCTCGTGCTCACTCATCTGTCCACCTCGACGATCTCTCCCGGTGCCTGCCCACTCGTGCGCTCGGTGTCGAGGGCAGTCTGCAGGATCAGCACCGCTGCTGCCTGATCCACCACGGCGCGTCGCTTGGCGCCGTGCCGACCCTGCGCGCGCAGCATCGACTCGGCCGACACCGTGGTCAGTCGTTCGTCACACAGTCTGACGGGTAGGGGGTGAACCCGCCGCGCCAGCCGCGCCGCGAACTCCCGGACCTTGACCGCGGAAGGCCCCTCACCGACCGCTCAGTGAGCGTGGCAGGCCGACCACGACCTCGATCGCCTCGGCCTCCGCGACGATCGCGGCGATGCGGCGTACGTCACCCGAGCCACGGCGTACGGTCTCGACCGGCGTGGCGAGGAAGCCCGAGGGGTCGCTGGTCGCGACCCCGATGCGGGCGTCGCCCGGATCGATGCCGACGCGGACCCCGAAGCGCACGCTCAGCCCTGCCCGGCCCGCGCGGCGACCTCGCTGGCCACCAGGGCCAGCGCCTCGTCGATGCGTGAGGTGTCGCTGCCGCCGCCCTGGGCCACGTCGTCCTTGCCGCCACCCTTGCCGCCGAGCAGCGGGCCGACCGCACGGACCAGCTCGCCCGCGGACAGCCCGCGGGCGCGGGCCTCGTCGTTGGTGGCCGCGACGACCGACACCTTGCCGTCCCCTCGGACTGAGTGCCGATGACGACCACGACGCCGGGCTCACCCTGCGGCAGCCGGCCCCGGACGTCGAGGGCCAGCTGGCGTACGTCGCCGCCGCCCACGCCGTCGGCCCGGTGGGCGACCAGCCTGACCGGTCCCACCTGGGTCGCTCCGGCCGCGAGCTCGGCGCTGGCGCCGAGCAGCTGCGCCACGCGCGCCTTCTCCAGCTCCTTCTCGACCGCCTTCAGTCGCTCGGTGAGCGCCTGGACCCGACCGACGAGGTCGTCGGGCTGGGTCTTGAGGAGGCCGGTCAGCTGCGCGACGACGTCGCGCTCGCGGGCGAGGTAGCCGAAGCCCTCGACGCCCGTGAGCGCCTCGATGCGGCGGCTGCCCGACCCGACGCTGGTCTCGCCGGTGACCACGACGGTCCCGATCTGCGAGGAGTGGGCCACGTGGGTGCCGCCGCAGAGCTCGCGCGACCACGGGCCGCCGATCTCCACGACCCGCACCTTCGTGTTGTCGTAGGTCTCACCGAAGAGCGCGATCGCTCCCCACTCCTTGGCCTGCTCGAGCGTCATGTAGTCCCAGGCGACGGGAAGGTCGGCACGCAGCGCCTGCTGGGAGACGAGCTCGATGTCGCGCACCTGCTCGGGGCTCAACGCGCTCGTCCAGCCGAAGTCGAGGCGCAGGTAGCCGGGACGGTTGTAGGAGCCGGACTGCAGCGCGGTGGGGCCGAGCACCTCGCGCAGGGCGGCGTGCACGACGTGGGTGCCGGAGTGGGCCTGGCGCGCACCCGTCCGCCACTCGGGATCGACCCGCGCGTGCAGCAGCCGCGCCGGGTCGAGCTCGCCGTCGAGGACCCGCACCTGGTGGACGACCAGGCCCTTGATCGGGCGCTGGACGTCGAGCACCTCCAGCTGGCCACCCTCGAAGTCGATGGTGCCGGCATCGGCGACCTGGCCGCCGGACTCCGCGTAGAACGGGGTGCGGTCGAGCACCAGCTCGCCGATCTCGCCCGGCGCCAGGGTGCGTACGGCGACGCCCTCGCGCAGCACGGCGAGCGGCCGGGACTCGGTCTCGAGGGTCTCGTAGGCCAGCCACTCGGTCGGCCCGAACTCGTCGAGGATCCCGCGGTAGACGCCGGTGTCGCTGTGCGAGCCCTTCTTGGCGCGCGCGTCGGCCTTGGCGCGCTCGCGCTGCTCGGCCATCAGGCCGCGGAAGCCCTGCTCGTCGACCTGCAGGCCCTGCTCGGCCGCCATCTCGAGGGTCAGGTCGATCGGGAAGCCGAAGGTGTCGTGGAGCGCGAAGGCGCGCTCCGCCGACAGCGCCGTGCCGCCCGACTTCTTCACGTCGGACGCGGCCACGTCGAAGATCTGGGTGCCGGCCTGGAGGGTCTTGCGGAAGGCGTCCTCCTCGGCGAAGGCCACCTGCGAGATGCGCGGCCAGTCGGTGAGGAGGTTGGTGTAGGTCTCCCCCATCTTGTCGCGGGAGATCGGCATCAGCTCGGGCAGGACGCGGTCGTCGCACCCGAGCAGCCGCATGGACCGGACCGCGCGCCGCAGCAGGCGGCGCAGGACGTAGCCGCGCCCGTCGTTGCCGGGCGTGACGCCGTCGCCGATCAGCATCATCGAGGAGCGGACGTGGTCGGCGACCACGCGGAACCGGACGTCGTCCTCGTGGTTGTCGCCGTAGCGCTTGCCGGTGAGCTCCTCGGCCTTGGCGATGACGGGGTAGACGACGTCGATCTCGTACATGTTGCTCTTGCCCTGGAGCAGCAGCGCGACGCGGTCCAGGCCCATGCCGGTGTCGATGTTCTTCTTCGGCAGCGAGCCGGAGATGTCGAAGTCCTCCTTCGACCGCACCGCGGACAGCTCGTCCTGCATGAAGACGAGGTTCCAGATCTCCAGGAGCCGGTCCTCGAGCTCGAACGGCATGTCCGGCCCGAGCGTGGCGACGTCGAACTCCGGCCCCCACTCGGGACCGCGGTCGTAGAGGATCTCCGAGCACGGGCCACCCGGCCCCGGCACGCCCATCGACCAGTAGTTCTCCTTGTTGCCGAGCTGGACGATCCGCTCCCTGGGCAGGCCGGTGACCTTCATCCAGTAGCCGATGGCCTCGTCGTCGCCCACCAGGACCGAGGGGTAGAGGCGCGACTCGTCCAGCCCGTAGCCGCCGTCGGCGACCGGCTTGGTGAGCAGGTCCCACGCCAGCTCGATCGCCCCCTCCTTGAAGTAGTCGCCGAAGGAGAAGTTGCCGCACATCTCGAAGAAGGTGCCGTGGCGGGTGGTCTTGCCGACGTCCTCGATGTCGGGGGTGCGCACGCACTTCTGGATGCTGGTCGCCCGGTCGTAGGGCGGCGTCTCCTGGCCCAGGAAGAAGGGCTTGAACGGCACCATGCCGGCCGGCACGAACAGCAGGTTGGGGTCGTCGGCGAGCAGCGAGGCCGAGGGCACCACGGTGTGTCCGGCGGCCTCGAAGTGCGCGAGGAAGCGGCGGCGGATCTCGGCGGTGTCCATCAGTGGTGGTCCTTCGAATCATCGGTGGAGCGAGGAGGAGCAGGTGCGAGCTCGGGGATCCCATGGGGCACCAGTCCGAGCCGGTCGCGCAAGTCGGTTTCGGCCTCGGCGCGGCCCTGCTGGACCTCCTCGGCGAACAGCCGGGCGCCGACCTGCCAGCCGCGCACA
Source organism: uncultured Actinomycetota bacterium (assembly GCA_963778975.1). GTDB lineage: Bacteria > Actinomycetota > Actinomycetes > Propionibacteriales > Nocardioidaceae > Nocardioides. Next base: position 172,077 of record CAVZWM010000030.1, on the reverse strand, counting down.
CGGTCGCGCACGCCGTCGGGGGTGAACGAGTCGACGACACGACGGGCGCGGGCAGCGGCATAGAGGCCGACCCCCGCCCCGGCGACGAACCAGAGTGGGCGACCCATCAGGCGACGTCCTCCCTGAGGCCCGCGCTGGTGTCCGCCGCGGCTGCGCGGCTGCGGGCCCGGTGCTCGCGCAGCGCGACCTTCATCTCGGCCTTGCGCTCGCGCCCGGCGCGCTTGGTCTCCTGGCGCATCTGGAACCGGATCCGGTTGCGGGTCTCCGGCGCCAGCGCCCGACGTACGCCGTGGGTCCAGGACGCCGCCTTGACGACCGTCTCGCGTGCCACGATGTCGGCGAAGAGCCGTCCCTCGAGGCGCTGCGCGGTCATCGGCCGGGTAGCGGCCCGGTCCTCGTCGAGGTGGGTGATCACGTAGGTGGTCTCGTCGGGGCTCCCGACCACGGTGGCGGGTGCCGAGGCGACCGGCGCCTCGAGCAGCGCCAGGCGTTCGGCGTACGCGTGTGCCCGGGCGTCGGCCCGCGCAGCACGGCGCGAGGCGCAGGACGGACAGCAGCAGCGCCACGAGTGCGATGGCACCCGTCGATCGCCAGCCAGACCTGCTCCGTTCGTCACGGCGCCGAGCCTACAAGCCTCACGGGATGGCGAGGTCACCTGCCGGTCGCACGCGCAGCCAGCGGTATCCGTAGCCGTCGAGCGTGACGCGGGTGGTGGCCGCCCCCGTCACGACCTCGTCCGACATCAGGTCGATCGCCTCGAGGCCGTCGTCCGTCCGGATCCACGGGTACGTCGACGGTGGCCGGGTCGGCGCTGAGGTTGTGGACGGTGACCACGGACGAGCCGTCGACGTCGCAGCGCTGCACCAGGACCCGGTCGAGCGGCTGCTCGACGACGCTCCAGGTCCCCCACCCGAGCTCGGGACACGTCCGGCGGATGCTGATCAGCTTGCGCATGAAGCTCCACAGGGACTCCGGGTCGTGCAGCTGCGCCGCCACGTTCACGTGCTCGGGCCCGGAGGCACCCGGCACCACCCGCTGGACCAGGCGCCCCGGCGTGGCCGAGGAGAAGCCGCCGTTGCGTCCCGCGCTCCACTGCATGGGCGTCCGGACCGCCATCCGCCCGTCGGCCGTCAGGTCCTCCCCCATGCCGATCTCCTCGCCGTAGTAGAGCGTCGGAGTCCCCGGCAGGGAGAACATCAGGCTGTACGCCATCCGGATCCGCCGCGGGTCGCCGCCGAGCATGGTCGGCAGCCGCCGCTTGAGGCCGCGGTCGTAGAGCTGCATCTCCGGCTCGGGGCCGAAGGCCGCGAAGACCTCCTTGCGCTGGGCATCGGTCAGCTTGTCGAGGGTCAGCTCGTCGTGGTTCCGCAGGAACGTCGCCCACTGGCAGGTGCTCCCGATGGCCGGCCGCTGCTCGCAGGGCCTTGACGAGCGGGCGCGCGTCGCCGCGCGCCAGGGCGAGGTAGGTGGCCTGCATCCCGATGAAGTCGAACTGCATCTGCAGCTCGTTGGCGGCGTCGCCGCCGAAGAAGGCACGCTGCTGCGCGTGCGGGAGGTTGACCTCGCCCAGCATCATCGACCGGCCGGTCCGTCGGTTGAGGAAGGCGCGGATCGTGCGCATCAGCTCGTGCGGGTCGACCGTGCGGTCCGGGTCCCCGGCGTTCTTCGCGTTCTGCTCGAGGAACGGGATGCCGTCGACACGGAAGCCGTCGAAGCCGAGCTCGAGCCAGAACCCGACGATGCGCAGGATCTCGTCCACGACAGCCGGGTTGGCCAGGTTGAGGTCCGGCTGGTGCTTGTAGAAGTTGTGGAGGTACCACTCGCCGGTGCGGTCGTCGAGCTCCCAGATCGAGTCCTCCTTGTCCGGGAAGACCACGAGCTTCGACGTGTCCGGAGGCTCGGTGTCACGCCACACGTAGTGGTCCCGGTAGCGGTTGGTCGTGCTGCGACGAGACGCCTGGAACCAGGGGTGCCGGTCGGAGGTGTGGTTGACGACGAGGTCGGCGATCACGTTGATCCCGCGGTCGTGGGCGGTGCGGATGACCTCGACCAGCTGCCCGAGGTTGCCCAGCCGCGGGTCCACGCCGTAGAAGTCCGTGACGTCGTAGCCGTCGTCCCGGTCCGGGCTCGGGTAGAACGGCATCAGCCACAGGCAGGTGATGCCGAGCTCGGCGAGGTAGTCGATGCGCTGGGCCAGGCCCCCCAGGTCGCCGATGCCGTCGCCGTCGGAGTCGTAGAAGGTCTCGACGTCCAGGCAGTAGATGACGGCGCTCTTCCACCACAGGTCGCTCGTGTCGCTGACTCTCATGCAGCCACACAAGCAGACTCGCGTGCCGTGCGTCAGCCCCTGAGGGCGGGAAGCACCTCGGCGCCGAAGGTGTCGATGAACCCGTGCTGCTCCTGCCCGACGAAGTGCAGGTAGACGTCGTCGAACCCGACCGCGGCCAGCTCGGCGATCCGGTCCCGGTGCCACGACAGGTCGTGGGAGATCTCCACCGAGCGTCGTACGCCCTCGATGTCGACGTGCTCGGCCATCACGTCGAAGGCCTCGGGGGTCTCGGTGTCCCAGCACACCGGCTCGGGGAAGACGTTGGTCCTCCACTGGTCCAGGGCGACTGCCTCGGCCTCCTCGCGGGTGGGTGCCCACGACAGGTGGACCTGGAGCGCGAGCGGACCTCTTCCGCCGGCGTCGCGGTAGGCGGACACGACGTCGCGCAGCACGTCGACCGGTTGGTTGATGGTCACGAGGCCGTCGGCCCAGGCCGCCACCGCGCGCGGCCGACTCGGCGGACACCGCTGGACCGACCAGCCGTGGCCGCACGTCGGGGCGGTCCCACAGTCGCGCCCGGTCGACCGTGACGAGTCCCTCGTGGGACACCTCCTCACCGTCGAGCAGGCGCCGGATCACCTCGACACACTCCTCGAGGCGACGGGTCCGCTGCTCCTTGGGCGGCCAACGGTCACCCGTGATGTGCTCGTTGCTCGCCTCCCCGCTGCCCAGCGCGGTCCAGAACCGGCCGGGGAACATCTCGGCCAGGGTGGCGATCTTCTGGGCCACCACCGCGGGGTGGTAGCGCTGCCCCGGCGCGCAGACGCAGCCGAGCTCGAGATTCGTCCGGGCCAGCGCGGCTCCCAGCCACGCCCACGTGTAGCCGGAGTGGGCCTGCCGGGTGCCCCACGGCGAGAAGTGGTCCGAGCACATGGCCATCTCGAAGCCGGCCCGCTCCGCGTGCTCGACGTCGATCAGCAGGCGAGAGGGCGCGATCTGCTCGTGGGAGGCATGGAATCCGAGTCGCATCCCTCACCGTAGTCGGCTCAGCGACCGCGCACGAGCCGTCGGACCCGCTCCCAGCGTTCCTTGACCGGCGCCTCCGCACCGAGTGCCGTGGGCCGGTAGTAGGCCGCATCGAGCAGCTCGTCGGGGGCGTACTGCTGCTCGGCGATGCCGAACGGCTCGTCGTGGCTGTAGACGTAGGGCTTCGGGGCACCCGAGTTGTGCCCCAGCTTCGCCGCGCCGGCGTAGTGCCCGTCGCGCAGGTGCGGAGGCACCGACCCGATCTTCCCGGCCCTGACGTCGGCCTGCGCCGCGTCGATGGCCATGATCACCGCGTTGGACTTGGGTGCGACGGCGAGGGCGATCGTGGCCTGCGCGAGGTTGAGGCGGGCCTCGGGCATGCCGATCAGCTGCACCGCCTGCGCCGCCGCGACCGCCGTGGTCAGCGCGGTGGGGTCGGCCAGGCCGATGTCCTCGCTCGCGCTGATGACCAGCCGCCGGGCGATGAAGCGCGGGTCCTCGCCCGCCTCGATCATCCGGGCGAGGTAGTGCAGCGCGGCGTCGACGTCGGAGCCGCGGATCGACTTGATGAACGCGCTGATCACGTCGTAGTGCTGGTCGCCCTGCCGGTCGTAGCGCACGGCGGCCTGGTCGACCGCGGTCTCGGCCGTGGCGAGGTCGATCTCCGCGAGCCCGTTGCTCGCTGCGGCACCGGCGGCGGCCTCGAGGTAGGTCAGCGCCCGGCGGGCGTCACCGCCGGCGAGGCGTACGAGGTGGGCGCGGGCGTCGTCACCGAGCTCCACGGCTCCGGCCAGGCCGCGCTCGTCGACGAGCGCCTGGTCGATCACGGCGGCGACGTCGTCGTCGGTGAGCGACTGCAGCCGCAGCAGCAGGCTGCGCGAGAGCAGGGGGCTGATGACGGAGAAGAACGGGTTCTCGGTCGTCGCGGCGATCAGCGTGACCCAGCGGTTCTCCACGCCGGGCAGCAGCGCGTCCTGCTGGGCCTTGGTGAAGCGGTGGACCTCGTCGACGAAGAGCACCGTCTCCTGGCCACCGCGGGCCAGCTCGGCACGGGCGCCGTCGATCGCCGCACGGACGTCCTTGACCCCCGCCGCCACCGCCGAGACCTCGACGAAGCGTCGCGAGGTCTGCTGGCTCACGATGGCGGCGATGGTGGTCTTGCCGGTGCCCGGCGGCCCCCACAGCAGCAGCGACATCGACTGGTCGCCCTCGATCAGCCGACGCAGCGGCGAACCCGAGGCACGCAGCTGCTCCTGCCCCACCAGCTCGTCGATGGTGCGCGGGCGCATCCGCACCGCGAGCGGCGCGGATGCGTGGGTGTTGGCGCTCAGCGACCCCGAGCCCGGCTCGGTCCCACCGCGAGAACGGGAACCGGGCGCGGGTTGCCCCGCGCCCGGAATCTCGAACAAGCCGTCCACGACGGTGAGTATGCCTCGACCTCCGGGCTCAGGCTCCGGTGGTCTGCTGGGTCTTGAGGTCGTACCACGTCTTCTCGAAGCCCGGGGTGTTGATCTGGGCGCCCGCGTGGGTGGCACCGGCGACCGGGCTGCCCTGGTCGTCGACACCGAGAACACCTGTGGTCACCGGCGTCGCCGGGTGCGCACCGAGCTCGCCGGCGAAGTGGCAGGCCACCTTGTGGCGCGGACCGATCTGCAGCAGCGGCGGCTCGACCTTCGCGCAGATCTCCTGGGCGAACTGGCACCGCGTGCGGAACCGGCACCCCGACGGCGGGTTGATCGGGCTGGGCACGTCGCCCTCGAGGCGGATGCGCTCGCGCCGTCCGCCGATCGCCGCCTGCTTGACGTCCGGCACGGCGGACAGCAGGGCCTGCGTGTAGGGGTGGTGCGGGCGGCTGTAGATGATGTCCCGGCCGCCGATCTCGACGATCTTGCCGAGGTACATCACCGCGATCTCGGGGCAGAAGTGACGCACGATCGCGAGGTCGTGGGCGATGAAGAGGAACGCCACGTCGAACTCGGACTGGATGTCCTGGAGCAGGTTGATGACCTGCGCCTGGATCGACACGTCGAGCGCCGACACCGGCTCGTCCGCGACGAGGACCTTGGGGTTGAGCGTGAGGGCACGGGCGATGCCGATGCGCTGGCGCTGGCCGCCGGAGAACTCGTTGGGGTAGCGGTTGTAGTGCTCGGGGTTGAGGCCGACCACCTCCAGGATCTCCTGGACCCGGCCCAGCACCTTGTTCTTGGGCACGACGTTGTGCACCTCGAGCGGCGCACCGACGATCGTGCCGACGGTGTGCCGCGGGTTCAGCGAGGTGTAGGGGTCCTGGAAGATCATCTGCACGTCGCGGCGCAGCGGCTTCATCTGCTTGTTGTTGAGCTTGGCGAGGTCCTGTCCCTCGAACATCATCGAGCCGCCGGTCGGCTTGTAGAGCCGGGTGATCAGCCGACCGGTGGTCGACTTGCCACAGCCGGACTCCCCGACCAGGCCGAGCGACCCGCCCTTGGGCACCTCGAAGGAGATGCCGTCGACGGCCTGGACGAACCCGACGGTGCGACGCACGACGCCGGACGACTTCACCGGGAAGTACATCTTGAGGTTGTCGACCGATCAGCACCGCCGGGGCGTCGGGATTGAACCTGGCGGCGGTGTGCCCCGACTTGGCCAGCGAGGCGAAGTCGAGGTCGGCGACCGGCTGCTCGTGGTCGGCGTAGACGTCGTGCTCCTCGCCCGGCCAGGCGATGTCTCGCTCACCGGACTCGGCGGCGTTGGCGCCGACCTCGGTGGGCTCGATCTGGGCCCGGGTGTTCGGGTCCTGGGTCATCGGATCTCCTCGACGAGTTCAGGGGCGATCTCGGGCAGGACCTCGCGCTGGTAGACCGCGGCCGGGTCGGCGCAGGTGGCAGCGCTTGAGGTGGCCGGTGCCGGTGCTGGCGGCGACCAGCGGCGGCATCTCGGTGACGCACAGGTCGCCGGGCACCTTGTCCTGGTGAACGCAGCGCGGGTGGAACGAGCACCCGGACGGCGGGCTCAGCAGGCTGGGCGGGTTGCCGGGGATCGGGATCAGTCGGGCGTCGGTGGAGGCCGTCACGTCGGGGATGCTGGAGAGCAGGCCCCACGTGTAGGGCATCTCCGGCTTGGTCAGGATCTCCTTGGTGGTGCCGAACTCCACACACCGACCGGCGTACATCACGAGGACGTCGTCGGCCATCTCGGCGATCACGCCGAGGTCGTGGGTGATGATGATGACCGCGGAGTTGAACTCGCGCTGGAGGTCCTGGAGCAGGTCGAGGATCTGGGCCTGCACCGTCACGTCGAGCGCGGTGGTGGGCTCGTCGGCGATGAGCAGCGACGGGTCGTTGATCAGGCCCATCGCGATCATCGCGCGCTGGCGCATGCCGCCGGAGAACTGGTGCGGGAAGTCGTCCACCCGGCGGTCGGGCTGGGGGATGCCGACCCGGTCGAGCATCTCGATCGCCTTGCGGCGGGCGTCGCGCTTGGACGCGCTCGAGTGGTGGACCAGGTAGGCCTCCTCGAGCTGGCCGCCGATCTTGTAGAACGGGTGCAGCGCCGCCAGGGCGTCCTGGAAGATCATCGACATCGAGTTGCCGCGGAGCGTGCGCATCCGCGCCTCGGACAGGCCGACGACCTCGGTGCCGTCGACCCGGATCGAGCCGGTGATGGTGCTCGACTTGGCGTCGTGCAGGCCCATGACGGCCATGCTCGACACGGACTTGCCGGAGCCGGACTCCCCCACGATGCCGAGGGTCTTGCCCCGGTCGACGGTGTAGCTCAGGCCCTGCACGGCGGTGACCGGACCGTCCTGGGTGGGGAAGGTCACCGAGAGGTCCTCGACGCGGAGGAAGGGACCGTCCGCCCTGTCGGAGACCTGGGACGCGGTGGACTGGGTCACGGGAACGCTGGTCACGAAAGCCTCACCCTCGGGTCGAGGAAGCTGTAGATGACGTCGACGATCAGGTTGGAGATGATCAGCACGCGGCGCTGAAGAGCAGCGGTTGCCATCACCACGGGCAGGTCCTTCTCGCGCACCGCCGGCAGGCTCCACCAGCCGATGCCCTGGATCTCGAAGATGCGCTCGGTGAAGATCGTGCCGGCGAGCAGGGTGCCGAAGTCGATACCGAAGATCGTCACGACGGGCACCAGCGCGGCGCGCAGTCCGTGCCGGTAGACGACCGTGCGTGCCGGCAGGCCCTTGGCCTTGGCCGTACGTATGTAGTCCTCACTCAGCGCCTCGACCATCGCCCCGCGCGTGAATCGCGTGTATTGCGTGCAGCCGAAGATGCCCAGGGCGACCCACGCCAGGAACAGCCCGCTGAACCACTTCCATGGTCCTTCGGTGACGGGCGAGAAGTAGCCGGTGTCGCTGAACAGCGGGATCTCGACAGATCACCGTGAGGTAGAGCCAGGTCAGCAGGGCGAAGAGGTAGTAGGGGATGGAGCTGATGAACAGGAAGCTGGAGACCAGCGCCTTGTCCGCCAGGGTGCCTCGCCGTCGGGCGGCAGCGACCCCGATGGGGATGCCGAAGCAGGAGGTAGAGGAAGGCGCCGCCGATGGCCACCGAGAAGGTCGCGGGCAGGCGCGCGACCAGCTCCTCCTTGACCGGCTCCTTGGTGTTGAAGGAGATGCCCAGGCAGGGCGCGTCGCACTCGTACGTCGTTGGAGCCGCCACGATGGTCGCGGCCCGACGAAGACGCCCTTGACGAACTTGCCGTACTCCTCGTAGACGGGGTTGTTGTAACCGAGCGTGCGCTCGTAGGTCTCCAGGCGCGCGGGGGTGCAGCGGTTGCCGGTCTCGTGGTCACAGATCGTCCTGGCCGGGCTCGACGGTCCGTACCAGAACAGGAGGAAGATCGCCATCGAGACCAGGGTCACGACGAGGAACTCCCGAGATCAGCCGCTTCACGAGATACGCGAACATCTCAGGTCACTCTCCGGGGGTGGTGGATGAGTCGGACCGGGGCAGTGCAGACAGCCGTGGTCCGGGCTGGCGAGTGGGGGCTCCCGGTCCGGGAGCCCCCACCCGTCAGTGGTTGCTACATGGATACTACGCACGGTGCTCGGATTCGAGCACCAGGATCACTGAATGACGAACAGGTCCTTGTAGTTCGGCGCACCGATCGAACCGTCGCCGGTCGGGTTGCCGATGCTCTCGCCGAAGACGAAGAGGTCGTTGCGGAACGCGGTCGGGATGATCGGGAAGTACTCCGTCATGATCTTCTCGTCCAGCGCGCCCCAGGCGTCAGCCTGCTCCTCGAGCGGGAGGGTCGCGATGGAGTCCATCTCGTCGTTGACCGTCGGCCTCGTCGAAGAACGGCGGTGTTGTAGACAGCGCTCGCCCTTCAGCAGCGGCGGGAGCATGGTCGAACCGGCCGGCCAGTCCGAGCACCAGTTGACGCCACGCAGGTTCAGCTTCTTGTTGATCTTGTTGTCAGGGTCGAGCCACACGTTGTACGGCGAGTCCTGGACCGGGATGGCCTTGACCGTGAAGCCGGCGGCCTCGAAGCCCTTGGTGATCTGCTCCTGGCCGGCCACGGCCAGCGGGTCGACCTCGTAGTAGACCATCGTGATCGGGTAGGGCTTGCTCTCGTCGTAGCCGGCCTCGGCGAGGAGCTCCTTGGCCTTCTCCGGGTCGTAGGTGATCTGCTCACCGTCGACCTGGAACTCCTTCTTGCCCGACATGCCGGGGGGCATGACCGAGTTGGCGGGGACGCGGGTCACGCCCGGAACCTCGCCACCGGCGATCCAGACGTCCTCGTACGGGTAGGCGTACGCGAGCGCCTTGCGGACGTTGATGTCGGTGATCTTGGTGTAGTCCGGCGTCAGCGTGGAGACACACTGCGACGGTCTGCTGCACGAGGCGGTCACCGAGCTGGCCGTTGGCGTCGCTGTACTTGTCCGAGCCGAGCGAGGTGGCGACGGCGGTCTGCTGTCGGAGTTGCCCGACAGCATGATCTCGTCGACCTTGGCCTGGTCCTGGTTGAACTTGAAGACCCACTCGTCGGCGTACTGGTGACGAGCCGGGTCGGAGTCAGCGGACCACTGGTCGTTCTTGACCAGGACCAGCTCCTCGTTGGGCGTGTAGTCCTCGACGCGGTAGGGACCGTTCGACAGCGGCTGGTTGCCGTAGTTCGGCGGCTTGCGAGGCGTTGCCGAGCGGAGCCGGGCCCATCGCCATGAAGGCGCCCCAGTAGTCCATGTCCGGGAACGGGCTTGGCCATCTTGATGGTGACGTCCTGGCCGTCGACGGTGATGCCGGACCACTTCTCGCAGTTGGGGTCCTTCGCGGTGTAGGGACCGGTGTAGTCCTCGCCGCCCTCGAAGTAGTGCTTGGAGTACTCGGTGCCGGGACCGGACGGGAACGCGTCGGAGTCGAGCGAGCGGCAGATGCCGAAGGCGACCTCCTCGGCGGTGACGGGCTTGCCGTCCTCCCACGTGGCGTCGTCACGAATCGTGAAGGTCCACTCGGTGAAGTCCTCGTTGGGCGTGCCGAGGTCGGTCGCGAGGTCGGGGACCAGGACGGGCTGGCCGTTCTCGTCGCGCGACGTACTGGGTCAGCGAACGGCTGGTGAGCGCCTGCTGGATCGAGTTGCCCGTGACGGACCAGCCGTCGGTCGGGTCGAGCGAGTCGGGACCGGGGTCGCCGGGGAGGTAGACGGTGATGGTGCCGCCCTGCGGTGGCGCCTTCGACCTCGGCGGCGGGGCCCTGACGCTCTGCGTCCTTGGTCCCGCCTTCCTGGTCGCCGAATTCTCTCTCCGTGCCCGAGTCGGAGCCACCGTCGTCGACGACCCGCCACCACAGGCAGCGAGGGTCAGAAGGGCAGCGCCAGCGACGAGCGCGAGCGGCTTGTTCCGCTTCATGCTGTCCAGCCTTTCTTATCTGTTCTCACCGAGGACGGCGTCTCCGGCGACGTACTGGATCGTCGACCGAGACGAGTCAGCGTCGGGTCTTGGGGTCGAGGGCGTCGCGGATCGCGTCGCCCAGGAGGTTGAGGGACAGCACCAGGGCGACGATGCCGAGCAGCGGCTGCCAGAGGTACTGCGGGTAGATCTCGAAGAAGTCCTGCGGCCTTGAGGATCGTCTGGCCCCACGAGATGCCGTCGGTGACGCCGATGCCGAGGTAGGCGAGGCCGGCCTCGAGCGGCCACGAAGGCCGGCAGCATCAGCGAGACGCTGATGATGATCGGCGCCGCGAGGTTGGGCAGCAGCTCCTTGAACAGGATGCGGCTGGTCGGCATGCCCATCACCCGTGCTGCCTGGACGAACTCGCGCTCGCGCAGCGAGAGCACCTCGCCGCGGATCAGTCGGGCGGTGCCCATCCAGCCGAAGAGCGAGAGGACGCGCCACGAGACTGACCTTCTGGATCGTCGCGTAGTTGTCGGAGGTGTTGAACCGCTCGTTGAGGATCGGGGCCAGCGTCAGCGCGGCCAGCAGGAACGGGATGGTGAGGAACATGTCGATGAAGAACGACAGGACCTTGTCGACGATGCCACCGAGGAAGCCGGCGAGCAGGCCGATCGACGATGCCCACGGTCGAGGCGATCACGGTGGCGATGGTCGCGATGAGCAGCGAGATGCGGCAGCCGTAGAGCCAGTAGGCCAGGTTGTCCTCGCCGGTGCGGGGCGCGACGCCGATCGGGTGGTCCCACGTGAAGGGACCGTTGGGCGGGCCCTTCTCGGGCTTGGGCAGGCCGTTGTTGAGGCCGTCGACGCGCTGGCTGGCGAGCGGCGGTCTCGAGGGTGACGCCGAACAGGCGTGCGATCGGACCGGCGAAGACCGCGCAGACGATGAAGAACAGCACGACCGAGCGCACAGACGACGGCGACCTTGTCGCGAGCGAGTCGACCGAGCGCGATCTGCATCGGGGACTTGCCGGAGATCTCCTTGGCCTTCTGGCTGTTGGGATCCTGGATCTCGTGGTTCGTCGCTCAACGAGCCAAGCGTCTCCGGCCCTGCAGTCCCTGCCGACATGCTCTCCCCATCTGGTCCGGGCATTGCGAAGGCGCTGTCCCGGGGTTCTCCCGGGTCGCGTGCCGAGACGGGACTCTATGTGACCCGCGACGCATGGACGATCACCGACGCGTAACGATCTGGACACGACGTGTTCGCCCAGCGTGGCGGTCAATCATCCCGGACATCACCCCTCGGGCGGGACGTCCTTCGTCGCGGGCGCGTCGACACCGGCTTCCTTGCGCTGCTCGGCGGTGATGGGTGCCGGCGCGGCGGTCAGCGGGTCGAAGCCGCCCCCGGACTTGGGGAAGGCGATGACGTCGCGGATGGAGTCGGTGCCGGCGAGCAGCGCCACGATGCGGTCCATGCCGACCGCGATGCCGCCGTGCGGCGGTGCGCCGTACTTGAAGGCGTCCAGCAGGAAGCCGAACTTCTCCTGCGCCTCGTCGGCGCCGATGCCCATGACCGCGAACACCCGGCTTCTGGATGTCGCCGCGGTGGATTCGGATCGACCCGCCGCCGAGCTCGTTGCCGTTGCAGACGATGTCGTAGGCGTAGGCCAGCGCGCTGCCGGGGTCGGTGTCGAAGGTGTCGATGAACTCGGGCTTGGGGCTGGTGAAGGCGTGGTGCACGGCCGTCCAGGCGCCCGCACCCACGGCGACGTCGCCGCTGGCGACCGCGTCGGAGCTGGGCTCGAAGAGGGGCGCGTCGACGACCCAGGTGAAGGCGAACACGGAGTCGTCGAGCAGGTCGCCGCGGCGACCGATCTCGAGCCGCGCGGCGCCGAGCAGCGCGCGGCTGCTCTTGACCGGCCCCGGCGGCGAAGAAGATGCAGTCGCCCGGCGAGGCGCCGACGTGGGCGGCCAGGCCGTCGCGCTCGGCGTCGGTGAGGTTCTTGGCGACCGGTCCGCCCGAGCTCGCCGTCCTCCGCGACGGTGACGTAGGCCAGGCCCTTGGCGCCGCGCTGCTTGGCCCAGTCCTGCCAGGCGTCGAACTGGCGACGCGGCTGGCTGCCGCCGCCGGGCATGACCACGGCACCGACGTAGTCGGCCTGGAAGACGCGGAACGTCGTGTCGGCGAAGTAGTCGGTGCACTCGACCAGCTCGAGGCCCATCCGCAGGTCGGGCTTGTCGGAGCCGAAGCGCGCCATCGCGTCGGCGTACGTCATCCGCGGCATCGGGCGCGGGATCTCGTGACCGGCCTGGGCCCACATCGCCTCGAGCACGTCCTCCATGAGGGTCAGCACGTCCTCCTGGTCGACGAAGCTCATCTCGATGTCGAGCTGGGTGAACTCGGGCTGGCGGTCGGCGCGGAAGTCCTCGTCGCGGTAGCAGCGCGCGATCTGGTAGTAGCGCTCCATGCCGCCGACCATCAGCAGCTGCTTGAACAGCTGCGGGCTCTGCGGCAGGGCGTACCAGCTGCCGGGCGACAGCCGCGCCGGCACCAGGAAGTCGCGCGCGCCCTCGGGCGTGGAGCGGGTCAGCGTCGGGGTCTCGATCTCGACGAAGTCGCGGGCGTCGAGCACGTCGCGGGCGGCCTTGTTGACCTTGCTGCGCAGGCGCAGGGCGGCGTTGGGGCCGGAGCGGCGCAGGTCGAGGTAGCGGTGCTTGAGGCGCGCCTCCTCCCCCACCTCGCCGCCCTTGTGGCCCGACGCGTCGTCGATCGGGAACGGCAGCGGTGCCGAGGCGGACAGCACCTCGACCTCGGTGGCGACGACCTCGATGGTCGCCCGTGGCGAGGTTGGGGTTCTCGTTGCCGGCCTTGCGGGCGACGACCTCGCCGATGACCTTCAGGCAGTACTCGCTGCGCAGGCTGTGGGCGACCTCCTCGTCGCGCACCACCACCTGGACGACGCCGCTCGACTCGCGCAGGTCGAGGAACGCGACCCCGCCGTGATCGCGCCGACGCGCCACCCATCCGGCGAGGGTGACGGTCTGGCCGACGTGCTCGGCGCGCAGGGCGCCGGCGTCATGGGTGCGGATCACTGGTCTTGCTCCTTCGAGATGACCTGCGGGTGCAGGTCGTTGCCTGGGTGGGGTCCAGGTCGACGGATCTGCGTCGACCTGCTCCCCGGTGCGGATGTCCTTGACCTGGTGGGTGCCGTCGTCCTGGACGAACCAGACGTAGGGGATGCCGCGGCGTTCGGCGAACCGGATCTGCTTGCCGAACTTGGCGGCTGCGGGTGCGACCTCGCAAGCGATTTCCCGGGCCCGCAGCGCGTTGGCGACCGCGGTGCTGGCCGCGCGCTGCGTCCTCGGCGTTCACCGCGACGAGCACGACGCTGGGCACCGGGCGGCTGCCCGCGAGGACGCCGTCGGCGATGAGCGGGACGAGGGTGCGCGAGACGCCGAACGACACGCCGACGCCGGGGTAGGTCGTACGGCCGTCGCTGGCGAGCGCGTCGTAGCGACCGCCGCCACCGACGGACTTGAGCCGCTCGTAGCCGCTCATGAAGATCTCGACGACGGTGCCGGTGTAGTAGTCGAGGCCGCGGGCGATGCGCAGGTTGGCCTCGACGCGTCACCCGGTCGCCGGCGACTGCGGCGCAGCCCTCGACGACCGCCGACAGCTCGTCCAGCCCCTGGTCGAGGAGCTCGTCGCTCACGCCGAGGGCGCGCACCCGCTCCACGAAGGAGGTGTCGCCGACGCGGATGGTGGCCAGGTCGAGGCAGCTGCTGCGGCCTGCTCCGGGGTCGCGCCGACGCGCTCGACGAGCTGGCGGGCGACCTCGTCGGCGGGCAGCTTGTCGAGCTTGTCGATGACGCGGATCGCCTCGGTGACGTCGGCGATGCCCAGCCCGCGGTAGAAGCCCTGGATGAGCTTGCGGTTGTTGAACTGGAACGAGACGCGGCGGGATCGGCAGGCGGCCCAGCGCGTCGACCATCACCGACATCACCTCGACGTCGTGGTGGAAGGGCAGGTCGTCGCGCCCGACGATGTCGACGTCGGCCTGGGTGAACTGGCGGTAGCGGCCCTCCTGCGGGCGCTCGCCGCGCCAGGCGGGCTGGATCTGGAAGCGCCGGAACGGGAACTCGAGGTGACCGGCGTGCTCCAGGACGTAGCGCGCGAACGGCACGGTGAGGTCGAAGTGCAGGCCGAGCTCGGCCCTGGCGTCCGGCTCGGCGGCCAGGCGCTGGAGGACGTAGATCTCCTTGTCGATCTCGCCGCCCTTGGCGAGCCGGTCGATCGGCTCGACGACGCGGGTCTCGATGTTGGCGAACCCGTGCAGCTCGAAGGTGCGCGAGAGCGAGGCGATGACCTCGCGCTCGACGACGCGCTGCGCAGGCAGCAGCTCGGGGAACCCGCTGAGCGGGCTGATCTTGCTCATCTCAGAGTCCTCGCGTGACCTGGTTGGTGGTGGCGTCGCCCTCGCGCTGGAGGTCGAGCAGGTAGGGATTGGTGGCGCGCTCGCGGCCGATCGACGTCTGCTCGCCGTGGCCGGGCAGCACCACGATGTCGTCGGCCAGCGGCAGCACCTTGGCGATGAGGCTGCGCAGCATCGTGGCGTGGTCGCCACCGGGCAGGTCGGTGCGGCCGATCGAGCCGGCGAAGAGCAGGTCCCCGGAGAACATCAGCTCGGAGACGTCCTGCTCGGCGTACGGCGTACGGAACGTCACCGACCCCTCGGTGTGGCCGGGGGTGTGGTCGACGACGAACCGCAGCCCGGCGAGCTCGAGCTCGTCGAGGTCGGCGAGCTCGCGTACGTCGTCGGGCTCGGCCCACGTGTAGTTGCCGCCGAGCAGCATCTGGGTGGTCTCGCGGCTCATCCCGGCCATCGGGTCGGACAGCAGGTGGCGGTCGCTGGGGTGGATCCAGGCGGTGGCGTCGTAGGTGCCGGCGACCGGGGCCACGCACCACATGTGGTCGACGTGGCCGTGGGTCACGAGCACGCTGACCGGCTTGAGCTTGTGCTCGCGCACCACCTGGTCGACACCGGCGGCGGCGTCCTTGCCCGGGTCGACGACCACGCACTCCGAGCCGGGACCGGTGGCCACGACGTAGCAGTTGGTCCCCCAGGGGCCAGCGGGGAAGCCAGCGATGAGCACAGGGCGTCAGTCCTCGATCGGTCTCGGTGGGAGGCGGGAATCGGTTGTCGGTGGGAAGCCTACCGAGGGTCCTGCGTGCCATGACTACGATGGGCGACCATGAGCTCCGACAAGCAGTCCCGGACGATTCGGCCCCCTGGGGTCGGGTGGCCGAGGACGGCACCGTCTATGTCCGCACCGCCGATGGGGAACGCTCGGTCGGCTCCTACCCGGCCGGCACCCCCGAGGAGGCGCTGGAGTTCTTCACCAAGCGCTTCGAGGAGCTCGCCGGCAAGGTCCACCTCCTGGAGCAGCGCGTCGCCTCCGGGTTGCTCGGCCCCGAGGAGGCCGGCTCGTCGGTGAAGGCCCTGCGCGAGCAGGTCGTGGACGCCCACGCGGTCGGCGACCTCACCTCCCTGGCCGCCCGTCTCGACGCGCTGGCTCCGGTGATCGCCGTCCAGCGCGCGGCCGCGCGCGCGAGGAGCGCGCCCAGAAGGCCGCCGAGTCGAAGGCCGAGAAGGAGAAGATCGTCGCGGAGGCCGAGAGGCTCGCCGAGAGCACCGACTGGCGCAACGGCGCCAACCGGCTGCGCGACCTGCTCGCCACGTGGAAGGCGCTCCCCCGCCTCGACCACGCCACCGACGACGCCCTGTGGCGGCGGTTCTCCACTGCCCGGACGACCTACACCCGCCACCGCAAGGCGCACTTCGCCGAGGAGCACGAGCGTCGCGACGGCGCCCGCGTGATCAAGGAGCGCCTGGCCACAGGAGGCCGAGTCGATCTCCGCGTCCACCGAGTGGGGACCGACCGCGGGCCGCTACCGCGACCTGATGCGCGACTGGAAGGCCGCCGGTCCCGCCCCGCGCGAGATCGACGACCAGCTGTGGCAGCGCTTCCGCGGCGCCCAGGACGCCTTCTTCGGCGCCCGCGACGCGGCCAACGCCGAGCTCGACCAGGAGTTCGCCGCCAACGCCGTGGTCAAGGAGGAGATCCTCGTCGAGGCCGAGAAGCTGGTGCCCGTCACGGACCTCGAGGCCACCAAGAAGACCTTCCGCGACCTGGCCGACCGCTGGGACGCCGCAGGCAAGGTCCCCCGCGAGCGGATGAAGGACCTCGAGGGCCGCATGCGCAACGTCGAGCAGGCCATCCGCGCGGTCGAGGACGACCAGTGGAGCCGCTCCGACCCGGAGAAGTCCGCCCGCGCCGACGACATGATCGGCAAGCTCGAGGCCGGCATCGCCGACGCGCAGGCCAAGCTCGACAAGGCGTCCGCGGCCGGCGACGCCCGGAAGGTCAAGGACCTCGAGAGCGAGCTCGCCAACAAGCAGGCGTTCCTCGACATGGCCCGCAAGGCGGCGGCGGAGTTCGGCAGCTGAGCCCTGCGGCGCACCCCGCCTCCGCCGGCCGCGCAGGTCAGGCGGTGACGCGGTAGGCGTCGAAGACGCCGGGCACCGCGCGGACGGCGCGGAGCACGCCGTCGAGGTGGGAGGCGTCGGCCATCTCGAAGGTGAAGCGGCTCTTGGCGACCCGGTCGCGGGTCGTGGAGAGGGTGGCGCTGAGGATGTTCACGTGCGCGTCCGAGAGCGCCATGGTGATGTCGGACAGCAGCCGCGACCGGTCGAGGGCCTCGACCTGGATGTTGACCAGGAAGGTCGACTGGGCGGTCGGCGCCCACTCCACGTCCAGCACCCGCTCGGGCTGCGCCGAGCAGGCTCTCGGCGTTGGTGCAGTCGCGGCGGTGGACCGAGACTCCCCCGCCCTTGGTGACGAAGCCCAGGATCGGGTCCGGCGGCACCGGGGTGCAGCACTTGGCGAGCTTGACCCACAGGTCGTCGACGCCGCGGACGATGACGCCCGAGTCGGTCGGACCCTGCTTGGGGGTGCGGCCGCGACCGGTGATCGTGACGCCCTCGGAGAGGTCCTCCGCCGCGCCGTCGTCGCCACCGTGCAGGTCGATGACCCGGCGTACGACGGCCTGGGCGCTGAGGTTGCCCTCGCCCACCGCGGCGTAGAGCGCCGAGACGTCGGCGTGGTGGAAGTGCTCGGCGACCAGCGACAGCACGTCGTGGGTCATCAGCCGCTTGAGGGGCAGGCCCTCCTTGCGCATCAGCTTGGCGATCTGGTCCTTGCCGCGCTCGATGGCCTCCTCGCGGCGCTCCTTGGTGAACCACTGGCGGATCTTGGAGCGCGCGCGCGGCGACTGCACGAAGTTCAGCCAGTCGCGCGACGGGCCGGCGGTGGGCGCCTTGGAGGTGAACACCTCGACCACGTCGCCGTTGTCCAGCGACGACTCGAGCGGCACCAGTCGACCGTTGACCCGCGAGCCGATCGTGTGGTGGCCGACCTCGGTGTGCACGGCGTACGCGAAGTCGACCGGGGTGGCGCCGACGGGCAGCGGGATGACGTCGCCGCGCGGCGTGAAGACGTAGACCTGCGCCTGGTTCATCTCGAAGCGCAGCGACTCCAGGAACTCGCCCGGATCCTCGACCTCGCTCTGCCAGTCGAGCAGCTGGCGCAGCCAGGTCATGTCGTCGCGGTCACCGAGGCGGTCGGTGTCGACCCCGGCCTTGGTGTTCTCCTTGTACTTCCAGTGCGCGGCGACGCCGTACTCCGCGCGTCGGTGCTGGGCGAAGGTGCGGATCTGCAGCTCGACCGGCTTGCCCTGCGGCCCGATGACCGTGGTGTGCAGCGACTGGTACATGTTGAACTTCGGCATCGCGACGTAGTCCTTGAAGCGCCCGAGGACCGGGTTCCAGCGCGAGTGGATGACACCGAGCACGGTGTAGCAGTCGCGGTCCTCGTCGACGAGGATGCGGATGCCGACCAGGTCGTAGATGTCGGAGAACTCGCGGCCGCCGACGATCATCTTCTGGTAGATCGAGTAGTAGTGCTTGGGTCGACCGGTGACCTTGGCGTTGATGCGGGCGGCCTTGAGGTCGGCGTCGATCTCCGTCGATGACCTCGGCGAGGAACTGGTCGCGCGACGGGCGCGCGCTCGGCGACCATCCGGACGATCTCGTCGTAGATCTTGGGGTGCAGGGTCGCGAAGGCGAGGTCCTCGAGCTCCCACTTGAGGGTGTTCATGCCGAGGCGGTGCGCGAGCGGCGCGTAGATGTCGAGCGTCTCGCGCGACGTGCGCTCCTGGCTCGGCCTGCGGCACGTAGCGCAGCGTGCGCATGTTGTGCAGCCGGTCGGCGAGCTTGATCACCAGCACCCGGATGTCGCGCGACATCGCGACGATCATCTTGCGGATGGTCTCGGCCTGGGCCGAGTCGCCGTACTGGACCTTGTCGAGCTTGGTGACCCCGTCGACCAGCACGGCCACCTCGTCGCCGAAGTCCGCGCGCAGCTCGTCGAGGGTGTACGGCGTGTCCTCGACGGTGTCGTGGAGCAGCGCCGCGACCAGGGTCGGCTCGGTCATGCCGATGTCGGCCAGGATCGTGGTCACGGCGAGCGGGTGGGTGATGTAGGGGTCGCCGCTCTTGCGCATCTGCGTGCCGTGCATCCGCTCGGCGACGGTGTAGGCACGCTCCAGCAGGGCCAGGTCGGCCTTGGGGTGGTTGGCGCGCACCGCGCGGAACAGCGGCTCGAGCACCGGCGTCGACGTGGGCGGCCGGGTGCCGACCCGGGCGAGGCGGGCGCGCATGCCGCGCGCGGACAGGGACGTCGCCGTCGGCTCCTGCGCCGGCGTCTGCCTCCTCTGCCATCCGCCCAGTCTAGTGAGCGGGGCGAGGCCCTCGCGGCCGGACTGGGAACAGGCGCCGGCCGCGGTGAGCGGTCAGAGGGTGAGGAGGGCCGAGATCGGCAGGTCGCCGGTGACCGTACGCGGCCGAGGAAGCTCAGCTCCATGAGGACCGAGGCGCCGATGCACGCTCCGCCGCACTCCTCGACGAGCTGTCGGGTCGCGGCGACGGTGCCGCCGGTGGCGAGCACGTCGTCGACCAGCAGCACCCGCTCGCCGGGGGCGATCGCGTCGCGGTGGACCTCGAGCGTCGCGTCGCCGTACTCCAGCGAGTAGGACACGGCGTGCGTCTCGCGCGGCAGCTTGCCGGCCTTGCGGACCGGGACGAACCCGGCGCCGAGGGCCAGCGCGACCGGCGCGGCGAGGATGAAGCCGCGCGCCTCCATGCCGACGACCTTGTCGACGACGACGTTGCCGTGGTCGTCGCGACCGGCCGCGGCGAGCGCCGACACGAGGGCGGTGAACGCGAGGTGGTCGGCCAGGACCGGCGTGATGTCCTTGAACGTCACGCCCTTCTCGGGCCAGTCGGGCACGTCGACGATGAGGCGCTGCAACGCCTCCTGCGCCGGTACGCCGATCAGGCACCGTCGACCTCCGGGGTCGGGGTGCTCCTCGACCTCTCGCGACCGCGCCAGCGCACGACCTCGACCTGCAGGCCGGGCGCGATCTCGAGGTGGATCCGCTCGTCGGTCAGGGAGGAGATGGTGCCGAAGATGCCCGAGGTCAGCATGACCCGCTGGCCCACCTCCAGGCTGCTCTGGAGGGCCGCCGACCGCCTTCTGGCGGCGCGAAGCAGGGCGGATCACCATCAGCCAGAAGAGGACGAGGATCGCGAGCAGGGGAAGCAGCGGAGCAAACTCCGACACGGTGGACTCCTGGGGGTTTCGGCGTGGGGTCGTGGGTGCGTCAGCGCGGGAGTCTACGTGGGTGACGCGGCCCCGACCGTCAGGCGTCGTCGAACAGCGTCGAGTCGCCCCCGATGGGCGCAGCGGGCGGCGTGAGGCCGAGGTGGTGCCACGCCGCGGGGGTCGCGACCCGCCCGCGCGGGGTGCGGGCGAGCATGCCGTTGCGGACGAGGAAGGGCTCGGCGACCTCCTCGACGGTCTCGCGCTCCTCCCCCACGGCGACCGCGAGCGTCGAGACGCCGACGGGTCCGCCACCGAAGCGGCGGCATCAGGACGTCGAGCACGGCCCGGTCGAGGCGGTCGAGTCCGGACTCGTCGACCTCGAAGAGCTCGAGGGCGGCGCGCGCCACCGGGCAGGGTCAGCACGCCGTCGGCGCGCACCTGGGCGTAGTCGCGCACCCGGCGCAGCAGCCGGTTGGCGATGCGGGGCGTGCCGCGCGAGCGGGACGCGATCTCGCTCGACCCGTCCTCGGTGCAGCTCGACACCGAGCAGGCCGGCCGAGCGGTGGACGATCTGGTCGAGCTCGTGGGGCTCGTAGAACTCGAGGTGGGCGGTGAAGCCGAAGCGGTCGCGCAGCGGCCCGGGCAGCAGCCCGGCGCGCGTGGTGGCACCGACCAGCGTGAACGGCGGGATCTCGAGCGGGATCGCGGTGGCGCCGGGGCCCTTGCCGATGACGACGTCGACGCGGAAGTCCTCCATCGCCATGTAGAGCATCTCCTCGGCCGGCCGCGACATCCGGTGGATCTCGTCGACGAAGAGGACGTCGCCCTCGTTGAGGCCGGACAGGATCGCGGCGAGGTCGCCGGCGTGGGTGATCGCCGGTCCGCTGGTGAGGCGCAGCGGCGTGCTCATCTCGGCGGCGATGATCATCGCGAGCGTGGTCTTGCCGAGCCCGGGCGGGCCGGAGAGCAGGACGTGGTCGGGGGCCTTGCCGCGCCGGCGCGCCGCCTCGAGGACCAGGCCGAGCTGGTCGCGTACGCGCGTCTGCCCGACGACCTCGTCGAGGGTGCGCGGGCGCAGTGCCGCCTCGACGGCGCGCTCGTCGCCGTCGGCCTCGGCGTCGGTGAGCCGCTGCAGGTGGGTCGCCTCCGGTCGGTCAGGTCGTCGAGATCGGTGAGCTCGTCGGTGTCGTCCCAGTCCATCGCGTGCCCCGCCTCAGGCCTTGCTCAGCGTGCGCAGCGCGGCGCGCAGGAGCGCGCCGACGTCGGGGATCGTCACCGGCGTCGGGCGCGACCGACTCGACCGCGCTGCTCGGCCTCCTTGGTCGACCAGCCGAGCCCGACGAGGCCCTGGTGGACCTGGTCGCGCCACGGCGCCGACGGCGGCCGGACCGCTCGTCGGCGTGGCGTGCGCCGACGGGAGGACCGATGCGGTCCTTGAGCTCGAGGATGATCCGCTGGGCGCCCTTCTGCCCGATGCCGGGCACCCGGGTGAGGGTCTTGACGTCCTCGGCCGCGACCGCGCGGCGCACGTCGTCGGGCGACATCACCGCGACCATCGCCTGGGCGACCTTCGGTCCGACCCCGGAGGCGGTCTGGACGAGCTCGAAGGTCTGCTTCTCGTCGTCGTCGAGGAAGCCGAAGACCGTCAGGGAGTCCTCGCGGACGACCATGCTGGTCGGCAGCGTCGCCGAGCGGCCGACGCGCAGCGTGGCCAGCGTGCCGGGCGTGCACATCAGCTCGAGACCGACTCCGCCGACCTCGAGGACGGCGCTGGACAGGGTGACGGCGGCGACCTCGCCGCGGACGAAGGCGATCATCGGGTCCTCATGGGTCGGGGGGTCCGGGTGGGGCGGGCCGCGGCGACCGCGGCATCGATGCGGGCCTGGGCGCCGCCGCGCCAGATGTGGGTGATGGCCAGCGCCAGCGCGTCGGCGGCGTCGGCGGGCTTGGGCGGCTCGCTCGAGGCGCAGGATGCGCGTCACCATCGCGCCCACCTGGGCCTTGTCGGCGCGGCCGCTGCCGGACACGGCGGCCTTGACCTCGCTGGGCGTGTGCATCGCGATCGGCAGGCCGCGTCGCGCCGCCACCACCAGCGCGATGCCGCTGGCCTGGGCGGTGCCCATGATCGTGCTGGAGTCGGAGCGCGCGAAGACCCGCTCGACCGCGACCGCGTCGGGCTGGTACTCGTCGAGCCAGGCGTCGAGGCCGCGCTCGATGCGTGACCAGCCGCTCGGCGATCGGCAGGTCGGAGCTGGTGCGGATCACGTTGACGTCGACCAGCGTCAACGGCCGACCGACGGAGCCCGTCGACCACGCCGACGCCGCAGCGGGTCAGGCCGGGGTCGATGCCGAGCACGCGCACGCCTCACACCTGTCGCCAGCGGTCCGTCCGAACATCTGTTCGGAGCACCACGCTAACCTGCGGCCGCCGGCTGGTCGGCGTACGACACGCGCGCGCGGCGCGGACGCGCTCAGGCCTCGTCGTCCTCGAGCTGCGGCGAGCACGTCGTCGGGGATGTCGACGTTGGTGAAGACGTTCTGCACGTCGTCGAGGTCCTCGAGCGCGTCGACGAGGCGGAGCACCTTGACGGCGCCGTCGCTGCGTCGACCGGGATCTCCATGCTCGGCACGAACTCGACGTCGGCGGAGTCGTAGTCGATGCCGGCCGTCCTGGAGCGCCGTGCGCACGGCGACGACGTCGGTGGCCTCGGACTGCACCTGGAAGGACTCGTCGAGGTCGTTGACCTCCTCGGCGCCGGCGTCGAGGGTCGCCTCGAGCACGTCGTCCTCGGTGACCTCGCGGGCCTCCTGCGACTTCGGCACCACGACGACGCCCTTGCGGGTGAAGAGCCGCGACACCGAGCCGGGGTCGGCCAGCGTGCCGCCGTTGCGGGTGACCGCGGTGCGGACCTCCATCGCGGCGCGGTTCTTGTTGTCGGTGAGGCACTCGACGAGGATCGCCACGCCCTGCGGGCCGTAGACCTCGTACATGATCGTCTGCGTAGTCGGCGCCGCCGGCCTCGGCACCGGAGCCGCGCTTGACGCGCGCGGTCGATGTTGTCGTTGGGGACCGAGCTCTTCTTCGCCTTCTGGATCGGCGTCGAAGAGCGTCGGGTTGCCGGCGAGGTCGCCGCCGCCCTGCTTGGCCGCGACCTCGATGTTCTTGATCAGCTTGGCGAACAGCTTGCCGCGCTTGGCGTCGATCGCGGCCTTCTTGTGCTTCGTGGTCGCCCACTTGGAGTGGCCAGACATCGGTCCCTCTTCGTCTCTCGGTTCAGTACGGCGTGTCGGCTCGGCGCCGGCCTGCGCACCAGGTCGACGAACAACTGCGTGGACCCGGGCGTCGCCGCCGACCTCCGGATGGAAGGAGGTCGCCATCAGCGAACCCTGGCGAACGGCCACGATCCTACCGGCGGCCGGGCCCGGCCGCCACGCGAGCCAGCACCTCGACGCCGTCACCGACCTGCCTCGACCCACGGCGCGCGGATGAAGACCGCGTGCACCGGCTCGTCGAGCCCGCTCGACGTGGAGGTCCTCCTCGAAGGAGTCGACCTGACGCCCGAAGGCGTTGCGCCGCACCGTGATGTCGAGCCCGCCGAGCGTCTCCTGGCCCGACGACGCCGTCCTCGATCCGGTCGGCCAGCAGGATCATCCCGGCGCACGTGCCGAAGGTCGGCAGCCCGTCGCGCGATCGCGCGCCCGCAGCGGCTCGAGCAGGTCGAAGATCCGCGCCAGCTTGACCATCGTCGTCGACTCGCCGCCCGGGATGACCAGTCCGTCGCACGGCGGCGAGCTCGGCCGGTCGGCGTACGGCGATCGCCTCCGCGCCGCAGCGAGCCGAGCACGCGCGAGGTGCTCGCGCACGTCGCCCTGCAGGGCGAGCACGCCGATGGTCGTGATTCACGATCGGCAGATCCTAGGGCGGCCCGCCGTATCCTCGGTGCCGCATGAGGCTCTCCCGTCCGCACCGTCGTCGCCTCGCTCGACCGGCGCGCTGCGTCCGGTGTGCGGCGTCCTCGACGCGTGCCGGCGCGGCGACGCCGGCCGCGGCCCAGGTCGCGCAGCGCGCGCCCGACCGGATCGACGGCTGGCGACACCGCGGTCCCGAAGGCCCTCGGCCTGCGGCACGGCGCGCTTGACAGGCCGGCCGCGAGGCGAGGCCGAGCGCGGCTCGACCTGCTTCGCCGTCGTACGCCGCGGCAAGCTCGCCCGCGACTGGAACTGGGGCATGGACGCGGACCACGCCGCGCGAGGTCTTCTCCATCACCAAGTCGGTGACCAGCGCGCTCGTCGGCATCGCCGTCCGGGACGGTGCGCTGTCGCCTCGACGACCGCGTCTCGCGCTACGTCCCGCAGTGGCGCGGCACCGCGTCGGACGACGGTCACCGTGCGCAACCTGCTCTCCAACGACAGCGGCCGCTTCTGGTCGCTGAGTCCGACTACTCGCGACCTGCTCCAGGGCCCGGACCGCACGGCGCTACGCCGTCGGGCTCCCCCAGCAGTACGCCGCCCGGCTCGGCGTGGGCCTACAACAACGCGGCCATCCAGGTGCTCGACGCGGTGCTGCGACGGGCGACCGGCATGCCGATCGACGGGTTCGCGCGGACGCGGCTGTTCGAGCCGCTGCGGCATGACCCACACCCGCATGTCCGCGACGCGAGCGGACGGTCGACCGCGGTCTTCTTCGGCCTGCAGACCACCTGCCTCGACCTGGCCCGCTTCGGCATGCTCTACCTCGGCGCAGGGTCGCGTCGACGGCACGCGGATCGCTCGCCCGCGCCTTCGTGCGGGCGTCGGTCGGCCGGTCGTCGACCGCGCACAACGCGGCCTACGGCTACCTGTGGTGGCTCAACCGGCCCGGCCCGCTGCGCGGCCCGACCGACCCGGTGGACGCGCACGGGCCAGCCGCTCGCGCCCGGCCACCGGCCAGCTGGCACCCGGCGCGCCGCCGAGGACGTGTTCGCCGCGCTCGGGCTCGGCGGCCAGGTGCTGCTGGTCGACCCGCGACAGCCGGACGATCGTGGTCCGCCTCGGCCGGCCTGCCCAGCCCGGCGCCGAGGCGTACGGCTTCGCCGAGGCGGCCGACGGTGCTCACCGGCGCGCTGCGCTGACCGGCTGGCTACCAGCCGCGCTCGGAGAGCCGGTGCGGCTGCGGGATCTCGTCGACGTTGATGCCGACCATCGCCTCGCCCAGCCCGCGGCTGACCTTGGCGACGACGTCGGGGTCGTCGAAGAACGTGGTGGCCTTGACGATCGCCTCGGCGCGCTGCTGCCGGGTTGCCGGACTTGAAGATGCCCGAGCCGACGAAGACGCCCTCGGCGCCGAGCTGCATCATCATCGCGGCGTCGGCCGGGGTGGCGATGCCGCCGGCGGTGAAGAGCACGACCGGGCAGCTTGCCGGCCTCGCGCGACCTCCTTGACCAGGTCGTACGGCGCCTGCAGCTCCTTGGCCGCGACGTACAGCTCGTCCTCGGCCATGCCGTGCAGGCGGCGCAGCTCGCCGCCGATGGTGCGCATGTGCGTCACCGCGTTGGAGACGTCGCCGGTGCCGGCCTCGCCCTTGGAGCGGATCATCGCCGCGCCCTCGGTGATGCGGCGCAGCGCCTCGCCGAGGTTGGTCGCACCGCACACGAACGGCACGGTGAACTGCCACTTGTCGATGTGGTTGGCGTAGTCGGCCGGGGTCAGCACCTCGGACTCGTCGATGTAGTCGACACCGAGGCGACTGGAGGATCTGCGCCTCGGCGAAGTGGCCGATGCGGGCCTTGGCCATGACCGGGATCGAGACGGCCTCGATGATGCGGTCGATCATGTCGGGGTCGCTCATCCGGGACACGCCGCCCTGGGCGCGGATGTCGGCCGGGACCCGCTCGAGGGCCATCACGGCGACGGCGCCGGCGTCCTCGGCGATCTTCGCCTGCTCGGCGGTGACGACGTCCATGATGACGCCGCCCTTGAGCATCTCGGCCATGCCGCGCTTGACGCGCGAGGTGCCGTGCTCGATGGGGGTGTCGGGGGTGCTGCTCAGCCATGGCTCGATCCTACGGCCGGGCGGCCGCGGATCCGACGCCGGGATCAGGCCTGCGACGCCGCCCGGGCCAGCGCCTGGCGGCGTACGAGCCAGATGCGCTGGAGCGACGGTCACCGTGGCCGCGACGGCCAGCACCCACAGGGTGACCTCGAGCAGGATCGGGCAGGTCGAGGACGTCGGCGAAGAAGGTCGGGACGAGGATGCCGACGAGGCGGTCGGGGCGCTCGGCGATGCCGACCTTGGCGTCGTAGCCGAGGCCGTCGGCCTTGGCCCGGGCGTACGACGTCACCGCGCCCATCACCAGGCACCACCAGGCACAGGCACGAGGTAGAGGCGGTCCTCGGCGACCCAGGCGAAGTAGAGCGCCAGGCCGGCGAAGAGCGCGCCGTCGGCGATCCGGTCGAGGGTGGAGTCGAGGAAGGCACCGAAGTCGTCCTTGCGGCCCATCTTGCGGGCCATCGCACCGTCGATCAGGTCGCTGAAGACGAAGGCGGTGATGAACAGGACGCCCTGCCACAGCATCCCCTGCGGGAAGAAGACCAGCGCGCCCGCGCGGACACCCGATGGTGCCGACGAGCGTCACCACGTCGGGGCTGATGCCGAGCCTGATGAAGAGGTTGACGAAGGGCGCGAGCATGACGCCCTGCCAGAACTGCTTGAACCTGTCGAGCACGGCCGCAGGCTACCCGTGCTCGGAGCCGCCGTCGCAGACCTCGGCCACCGCGGTCGGGACGCCGGCGACGTGCCAGTCGACCCCCGCGGCCCGCACCACGCGCGACTCCGACCGCCGACGCCGCGGATGATCGCGGCGCCCGGCAGCCGGTCCCAGTCGGGCACCGAGTGCTGGAAGAGCACGTCGCACCGGCCCTGCGGCGATCGCCATCGCGTCCAGGGTGCCCGAGCCCATCATCCGCAGCGTCGCGACGCCTGCGACGGCGCGGGCGAAGGCGGCGCCCACCTCGCCGTCGTAGAACGGCGGGTGGAGGTAGGTCGTGGCGCACGACTCGACGAGGGGCCGGTCGACGAGCGGCTCCAGCGGCTATCGCCGTCGCGGGTGGTCGGCAGCCCCGGCCCGCCGAGGTAGGTCTGTCCCGAGGACGGCTGGTGCACCGCGCCGAGCACGAC
Source organism: uncultured Actinomycetota bacterium (assembly GCA_963778975.1). Classification (GTDB taxonomy): domain Bacteria; phylum Actinomycetota; class Actinomycetes; order Propionibacteriales; family Nocardioidaceae; genus Nocardioides. The sequence continues at coordinate 145,078 of CAVZWM010000030.1, read as the reverse complement.
GTCGTCGCCGTCGATCAGCGCCAGCGCGCGAGCACCACCAGTCGAGGCCCCGGTGGAAGTTGTAGGTGCCGTCGACCGGGTCGATGACCCAGGTGCGGCCGCTGCTGCCCCGCGTGGTCGGCGCCCTCCTCCCCGACGATCGAGTCGTCGGGCCGCTCGCGGCGCAGCGCCTCGACGATCAGCGCCTCGGCCGCCCGGTCGGCGGCGGTGACGACGTCGGAGACGTGGGTCTTGGTCTCGGCGTCGAGAGCCCGTCGCGTCGCATGGCCGCGGCGAGCGTGCCGGCCTCGCGGACGAGCCGGGTGGCCAGCTGCGTGTCATCCACGACGGGCACGCTACCCGGGGTGGACGAGCGGCGTACTGTGGCCGCACGGAGCCATCCAGGCTTCCAACCAGGGAGTCCCGATGGCCGACAAGTCGCCACGGCAAGGCATGACCAAGAAGTCCGGCAAGTCCCTCAAGGAGAAGCGGGCCGAGAAGCACGCCAAGGCGTCGGGCGGTACTTCCGCGACCGAGAGCCTGGTCACGCAAGAAGAAGTGACGGCTCCGAGCTGCTCAGCCTCGGCGTGATCGGCACGTCGGCCAAGGAGAACGAGCACCGACTGCCCCTCCACCCCGATCACCTCGCCCGGCTCGATCCGCGCCAGGCTGCCAGGATCACGCTCGAGCACGGGTACGGCGAGCGCTTCGGCCGCAGCGACGCCGAGCTCGCCGAGCACGTGGCCGGCTTCGCGTCCCGCGACGAGATCATCGCCGGCTCCGACGTCGTGGTGCTGCCCAAGCCCCAGCACGAGGACGTGGCCGCGATGCACGCCGGTCAGGTGCTCTGGGGCTGGCCGCACTGCGTGCAGGACCGCGAGATGACGCAGCTCGCCATCGACCGCGAGCTCACGCTGATCGCCTTCGAGGCGATGAACCACTGGACCTCGCGACGGCCACGTCGGGCTGCACGTCTTCCACAAGAACAACGAGCTCGCCGGCTACTGCTCCGTGCTCCAGGCGATGGAGCTCGTCGGGATCACCGGCGACTACGGTCGCCGGCTGAGCGCGGTGGTCATCGGGTTCGGCGCCACCGCACGTGGCGCGGTCACTGCCCTCAAGGCCCACGGGGTCAGCGACGTCGCCGTGCTCACCACCCGCGGCGTCGCGGCGGTCGGGTCACCGATCCACTCCGTGCGGATCCGTCAGTTCGACCACGACCCCGTCGATCCGGCGGCCAGCGAGGTCATCACCGACCGTGGCCGCGTGCCGCTGGCGCCGTACCTCGCGGAGAACGACATCATCGTCAACTGCACGCTGCAGGACACCGCGGCGCCGCTGACCTACCTGCGGACCGACGACGTCGCCGCGTTCCGGCAGGGCAGCCTGATCGTCGACGTCTCGTGCGACGAGGCGATGGGCTTCGAGTGGGCGCGGCCGACGACCTTCGACGAGCCGATGTTCACCGTCGGCGACCGCGTGCACTACTACGCGGTCGACCACAGCCCGTCCTACCTCTGGAACTCCGCGACCTGGGAGAACAGCGAAGCCCTGATGCCGTTCATGGAGACGGTGATGTCGGGGCCGAGCGCCTGGGACGACAACGAGACCATCAGCCGCGCCATCGAGATCCGCGACGGCACGATCAGAACCCGGCGATCACCGCGTTCCAGGGGCGCTGACGAGCAGGCCGACGCTCGGGCGCGAGCCCGATCGGCGGCCTGCGCCTCTCCGGTCGCCTCAGACCAGCTCGGGAACGCGCAGGTGCGCGATCACCAGCTCGCACTCCTCGATGTCGGTGAACCGGACACCGGACTCCCGGCTCCGCTGCTCGCGCATCGCCTGTGCCATGTCCCGGGTGGCCATCAGGTCCTCGCGAGTCTCGAACCGGGCCGTGCCGCAGCACTGACCGGCCTCACGGTCGACCATGAAGCTCGCACTGCAGAAGCCGTCGAAGCCCTCCAACCGGGCCAGCACCGTGTCGCGGAAGAAGTCGATGGTCGACTCGACGTCCTCGGGAGGACACGTCATCCAGGTGACGCGGCACCACGAGCCCTCTCGCGCGTCGTGCTCGCGGTGCATGACCGCGATCTCCCACTCCATGACCTCGGCCTCGCCACCCATGATCTCGGCGCCTCGACTGCGGAGCGCACCGACCTGATCGTCGGTCATCCGCATCTCGTCCTCCGACATCCACGACGACGTGGCGATGCAACGACCGGTCTCGCGGTTGACCAGCATCGACATGCCGATGCACCCGTCCATGCCGGTCACGGCCGGCATGACCTCCTCGCGCACATAACTGATGCCCTCATCGATCTTGGTCGGGATCACCCTGGATCGACGTGGAGCGTGCATACATCACTGCGCACCTCTTCCTCCGAGGTGGCGCCCCGGCGGCGCCACCGGTCCTCCCAATCTCCTCCCGTCGCGGAGCAGGCACAAGGGTGTGGCGCGAGGAGTTCAGGAGGTGCGCGACCAGCCCTCGGCAAGCAGGTCGCGGGTGTCGTCGAGCAGCTGCGGCAGGGTCTTGGTGCCGCCGATGAGGGTGATGAAGTTGGCGTCGCCGGTCCACCGCGGTACGACGTGCTGGTGGAGGTGGTCGGCCAGCGACCCGCCGGCCGACTGACCCAGGTTGAGCCCGATGTTGAAGGCGTGCGGAGCTGCTGACCGCCCGGATCACGCGGATGGCCTGCTGGGTCATCGCCATCAGCTCGGCGGACTCCTCGGTGGTGAGCTCCTCGAGGCCCGCGACGTGCCGGTAGGGCACGACCATCAGGTGGCCGGGGTTGTAGGGGTGCAGGTTGAGCACCACGTAGGTCTGCTCCCCGCGTGCCACGACCAGGCCGTCGGACAGGTCCGGGATGGCGCAGAACGGACAGGTGTCGTCCCCGCCGTTCGCCGTCCGGACATAGGCCATCCGGTGCGGCGTCCACAGCCTTTCCAGGCCGTCCGGGCTCTCCTCGTGCATGTCGGCGATCCTAGGCTGCAGCCATGACGACGACCCGACCGGCCACGGCAGCCGACATGCCCGCCGTCGCCGACCTGTGGCACGAGGGCTGGCACGACGGGCACGCGGGCCACGTGCCGGACGGGCTCACCGCCCTCCGCACGCTCGAGGCGTTCCACAGGCGGACGCCGGGTCGGGTGGCGGACACGACGGTCGCGGTCGACGGGACCGGTGCGTTGCTCGGCTTCGTGATGGTGGTCGGCGACGAGGTGGAGCAGGTCTTCGTGGGACGGGCCGCCCGTGGCACCGGGCTCGCGGCCGTGCTGCTCGCCGAGGCGGAGCGCCGGGTCGCGGCGGCAGGTCACGACGAGGCGTGGCTCGCGGTCGTCGCGGGCAACGCGCGTGCCCGCCGCTTCTACGAGAAGTGCGGGTGGCACGACGGAGGCGACCTGGCGTACGAGGTCACCGCGGGCGGCCGCACGTGGACCTCGCCGTGTCGCCGCTACACCACGCGGGTCGACGGCTGAACCGGTGTGCCCTCAGGGGCGCAGCGTCCCGTCGTAGACGTCGTTGATGCCCGTGCTCGTGGGTGTGCCGACCAGGGTCCCCGCCCCGTGGAGTTTCTCGAAGCCACCTTCGCCGCCGACGATGGCCCAGGTGCCCGTCGACCCTTCGTCGTTGAACTTCGCCTGGAGGCGTACGACGAAGCTGCCGCCGTCCGCGCACTCGAAGACCTTGAAGCCGTTGAACTTCCCGAAGCTGGTCCCCGGGCCGCCCCCGATGCGGAAGGGGCCGTTCGAGACCGTGCCCGACTCGCAGTCCTCGATCGTGCTCGTGAACGTGGACCCGCCCGCGAACGACTCGTCGGCGTCGATGTGGACGGGCTCTGCCGCCTGGGCCGGGACCGTCGTGCCGGCGACCACTGCGACGACGACGGCAGCGAGCGCCGCGCCGCGTGTTGACGTGCTGCTCATGGTGAACCTCCTCGACACCCGCCCGGCGCGGTGCCGGCCCGGGACCTCACGCTAGGCGGGTCGCGCGCCGAGGCGCATCGCCCGCGTCAGGTATCTCGGAGTGGTGCTGCCAACGTCAGCCGTCGGCCCTGGTCCACGCCTGCGCGAGCCGCTCGACGATCTGGGTGAGCCGGTCCGGCGACGTGGCGATGTTGAGACGCACCTGACAGGTGGTTCCGGGCGCGTACGACCCACCGCCGCTCACCATCACCCGGCCCTGCTCGAGTGCCACGGCGGCGGCGTCGTCGTGCCCGTAGGCCGTCGCGTCCAGCCACGCGAGGTAGGTCGCCTCCAGCGGGCGCATCCGCACCTCGGGCAGGTGCACCGGCCAGCAGCTCGCCGAGCAGGGTGCGCTGCTGGTCGAGGCGCTCGACGAGCGAGGCCAGCCACCCGTCGCCGCCGTCGTAGGCGGCGCGTGCCGCCACCACACCGACGGGCGAGTGAGAGTCGTTGCGCGACATCGGCTGGTCGACCAGCCGGCGTTGCGAGGCCACGTCGGGCACCACGATCTGGGCACACCGAAGGCCCGCGGTGTTGAAGGCCTTGGACGCCGCCACCACCGCGACGGCGTGGTCGTGCGTCCCCTCGATCGAGAGGTAGGAGACGTGCTCGGCCCCGGGCAGCACGAGCGGCGCGTGGATCTCGTCGCTCACCACGCGGGCACCGTGTCGGACCACGACGTCGCGGATCCCCTCCAGCTCCGTGCGGGTGAACACCCGTCCCCACGGGTTGTGGGGCTGCGTCAGCAGCAGGGTCTGCGCACCCTCGGCGAACAGCCGGTCCAGCCGGTCGAGGTCGATCTCGGCCCGGTCCGCCGACGTCGGCACCTCGAGGAGGTGCTCCTCGCGACCGGTGATCCGGGCGAGGCCGTGCTGGGCGTTGTAGCCGGGCGTCGGGAAGACCACGCCACCCGGTCCGCTGAACACGTCGATCGCCACCCGCACACCGGCGGTCACGTCGACCACCGGGTGCACGGCCTCCGGCTCCGGCGCCCAGCCGAAGTGCCGCGCCGACCAGGCGGCGTACGACTCCGCGAGCGCGGGGTCCCAGCCGAAGAGCGGGTAGCCGGTGATGCCGTCGGCGAGCATCCGCTGGACCGCCTCGAGCACCACCGGGTCCACGGCGTAGTCCATCTCCGCGACCCACGCCGGGATGACGTCCTCGGGCACTCCCCACTTGAGGGGAAGCACCCGACGGGCCTCCTCGTCGGTCAGGTCGACGACGGGTCGTCGCTGGTCTGCCACCACCGGGCGGTCAGACCTGCTCACGGGTCGCGACCGCTGCCGCCACCCGCTCGATCGCCTCGTCCAGGGGTACGCCGTTGTCCTGGCGCCCGTCGCGGTAGCGGAACGAGACCGCCCCCGCCTCGATGTCGTCGTGGCCGGCGATCATCATGAAGGGCACCTTCTGCAGCTGCGCGTTGCGGATCTTCTTCTGCATCCGGTCGTCCGAGTCGTCCACCTCGACCCGCAGGCCGAGCGCCTTCATCCGCCGCGCCACGTCGAAGAGGTAGTCGCTGTGCACCTCGGCGACCGGGATCGCCTGCACCTGGACGGGCGCCAGCCAGGGCGGGAACGCGCCGGCGTAGTGCTCGACGAGGACCCCGAAGAAGCGCTCGATGGAGCCGAACTTCGCCGAGTGGATCATCACCGGCTGCTGGCGGCTGCCGTCGGCCGCCTGGTAGGCGAGCTCGAAGCCCTTCGGCTGGTTGAAGTCGTACTGGATGGTCGACATCTGCCACGTCCGACCGATGGCGTCGCGCGCCTGCACCGAGATCTTCGGACCGTAGAACGCGGCCCCGCCGGGGTCGGGGACGAGCTCGAGGCCCGACTCGACGCCGACGTCCTCGAGGACCTTGGTGGCCACCGCCCAGTCCTCGTCGGAGCCGACGAACTTCTCCGGCTTGGAGTCGTCGCGGGTCGACAGCTCGAGGTAGAAGTCGTCGATCCCGAAGTCGCGCAACAGGCCGAGGACGAAGTCGAGGAGGTGCTTGACCTCCGCCGGCGCCTGCTCGGGGGTGACGTAGGAGTGGCTGTCGTCCTGGGTCATGCCGCGCACGCGGGTGAGGCCGTGGACGACGCCGGACTTCTCGTAGCGGTAGACGCTGCCGAACTCGAACAACCGCAGCGGGAGCTCACGGTAGGACCGACCGCGCGAGCGGAAGATCAGGTTGTGCATGGGGCAGTTCATCGCCTTGAGGTAGTAGTCCGAGCCCTCGAACTCCATCGGCGGGAACATCGTGTCCTTGTAGTAGGGCAGGTGCCCGGAGGTGTGGAACAGCCCCTCCTTGCTGATGTGGGGGGTGCCGACGTAGTCGAAGCCCTCCTCGATGTGCCGCTGGCGGACGTAGTCCTCCATCACGCGCTTGATCACGCCACCCTTGGGGTGGAAGACCGCGAGCCCGGAGCCGATCTCGTCGGGGAAGCTGAAGAGGTCGAGGTCGCGACCGAGCTTGCGGTGGTCGCGACGCTCGGCCTCCTCGATCCGGTGCAGGTGCTCGTCGAGCGCCTCCGTCGACTCCCAGGCGGTGCCGTAGATGCGCTGGAGCTGCTTGTTCTTCTCGTCGCCGCGCCAGTAGGCCGCGGCGCTGCGCATCAGCTTGAAGGCGGGGATCCGCTTGGTGGTCGGCAGGTGCGGACCACGGCACAGGTCGGACCACTTGGCCTCGCCGCTGCGGCCGACGTTGTCGTAGATGGTGAGCTCGCCCGCGCCGACCTCGACGGCCGCGCCCTCGGTGTCGGCGGCTCCGGCGCCGCCCTTGAGGCCGATCAGCTCGATCTTGTAGGGCTCGTCCTTGAGCTCGTCGAGCGCGTCGGCGTCGGTGGTCACGCGGCGCTCGAAGCGCTGGTTCTCCTTGATGATCTTGCGCATCGCGGACTCGATCTTGACCAGGTCCTCGGGGACGAACGGGGTCTCGACGTCGAAGTCGTAGTAGAACCCGTTCTCGACCGGCGGGCCGATGCCGAGCCTGGCGTCGGGGAAGAGCTGCTGGACGGCCTGCGCCATCACGTGCGCGGTCGAGTGGCGCAGGATGTCGCGGCCGTCGGCGCTGCCGATCGCCACGCCTTCGACCTCGTCCCCGTCGCGGAGCTCGTAGGCCAGGTCCTTGAGGCTCCGCTCACCACCGGCGGCCCCGACGCGGGCCGCGATGACGTCGGCATCGTCGCGGAAGAGCTCCCAGGCCTTGGTGCCCGTCGTGGCAGTCTGCTCCTGACGCTCTGCGGCGTGGATGCGGACGACCTTGATCTCGGACACTGAGTGCTCCTCGTGGTGCTGGGCGGATGACGCGTCGATGCTATCGGCCGCCCCCGGTCCCTCTCACCCTGGTTTGCGCGTCCCTGCGCTACGACAGCACCTGGGTCCCCGTCTGCACCCGCCAGAGTGCTGCGTACGCACCGTCGAGCGCGAGGAGCTCGTCGTGGGTGCCGCCCTCGATGATCCGCCCGGCGTCGAGCACCCAGATGCGGTGGGCGTGGCGCACGGTCGAGAGCCGGTGGGCGACGACCAGCGCGGTGCACTGCGCCGTGGCGCGACGCAGCGACTTCTGGATGGCGGCCTCGGTCTCGTTGTCCACCGCGCTCGTGGCCTCGTCGAGGACGAGCACGGCGGGCTCGCGCAGCAGCGCCCGCGCGAGGGCGAGCCGCTGGCGCTGGCCGCCGGAGAGGGTGACCCCGCGCTCGCCGACCCACGCGTCGAGCCCGTCGGGCAGCTCGTCGATGAAGTCGATGGCGGCCGCCGCGACGGCAGCCTCGCGGATCTGCTCACGGGTGGCGTCGGGTCGGCCGTAGGCGATGTTGTCGGCGATGGAGCCCGCGAACATGAAGACGTCCTGGGCGACGTAGCCCATCGACCCGCGAAGCGAGTCCCAGTCGAGCTCGCGGACGTCCTGGTCGTCGAAGAGCACCTGTCCCGATCGGGGGTCGTCGAAGCGCAGCACGAGTCGCAGCAGCGACGACTTGCCCGAGCCGGTGGCGCCGACGACCGCGTGGGTCTCACCGGCCGGCACGACCAGGTCGATGCCGTGCAGCACGTCCGGCCCGTCGCCGTACCCGGCCCGGACGCCCTTCAGCTCGATGCGGCCCGAGACCGGCCGCGTCAGCGCCGTGTGCCCGGCGCGGACCTCGACCGGCTCCTCCAGGAGACCGAGGATGCGGCTGGCGGACGCGCGGCCGCGCTGGTAGAGGTCGAGGACCTCGGCCACGTCGGTCAGCGGCCACAGCAGGCGCTGCGTCATGAAGACGAGCACGGAGTAGAGGCCGACCTCGAGGTCGCCTCGCAGCGTCGCCCAGCCGCCGAGCAGCAGCGTGCAGGTGAAGCCGGCGAGGATGGCCATCCGGACGAGGGGCACGAACGCCGCGGACGACCGGATCGCGTCGGTGTTGGCGTCGCGGTAGGCCTGGGACACGGCCCGCACCCGGTCGCGCTCGCGGTTCTCGGCGGTGAACGCCTTGATGGTCGCGATGCCCGCGAGGTTGGCGCTGAGGGTCCCGGAGAGGTCGGCGACGGCGCTGCGGACCCGGACGTAGAGCGGCTCGAGGCGACGCTGGAAGACCAGCGAGCCGATGACGATCAGCGGGATCGGGAGGAACGCCAGCACCAGCAGCTGGCCGGACGCGGCGGCGAACACCGCACCGACGAGCAGCACGTTGAGCGTGGTCTGCAGGATCGCCGGGGCACCGATGTCGAGGAAGCGCTCGAGCTGGTTGACGTCGTCGTTGAGCGTGGCCAGGGTCGCCCCCGCGGGACGGGTCTCGTGCCAGCCCAGGTCGAGGTGCTGCACGTGGTCGTAGGCCTCGACGCGCAGGTCGTGCTCGACGCCCTGCGCGAGCCCGCGCCACAGCACGCTGGCGACGTACTCGGAGCCGGACTCGATGATCCAGACGACGACGTTGACGACCGCGATCCACACGAGCTGCTCGTATCTCGACTCGACACCCAGCACCTCGCCGACGAACGACGCGTCGCCGCGTACGACGACGTCGACCGCCGCACCGATCAGCAGCTCCGGTGCCACGTCCGCGACCTTGTTGACGGTCGAGGCGACCACCGCGCCGATGAATCGGGCCCGGTAGGCGCGGTAGCGCTGCCAGAGGGCGCGCAGGGGCTGGTCGGAGCTGGGGTTCACGGGTGGAACCTACGTTCTCGACCCATTTTCCACCCCCTCGGGGGTAAGCGGCGGCTGGCGCCGGGGAGCGTGGGTACGGAACCGTCATGACCACCGCGCCGCTCCGCGAACACGCGTACGACACCTCCCGGCTCACTGTCGCGTCCGTGCCCTCGGGTCACGTCTACGTACGGCACCTCTCTCCCACCGACGGCGGCGGCGTGCACCGGCTGGTCGACCCGCAACCGGGGCAGCCCGACCGGCCGGCAGGCGCCACGTGGTGGCCACCGGTCCTTCTCGACCCGGCGTGGGCGCGACAGGGACGGATGGACCTCTTCCACCTGCACTTCGGCTTCGACGCGGCCACGCCGGAGACCCTGCGCGAGCTGACCTGCGTGCTGCGCGAGCGCGGGACGCCCTTCGTCTTCACCGTGCACGACCTCCGCAACCCCCACCACCACGACCGTCGTCTGCACGACGAGCAGCTGGACGTGCTGGTGCCGGCCGCGGACGCCCTCATCACGCTGACGCCCGGCGCGGCGCGCGCGATCGAGGCGCGGTGGGGGCGTACGGCGCAGGTGCTGCCGCACCCGCACGTCGTCGACCTGCCCACCATGTCCCTCGCGATGGCCGTGCGCTCGCGGTGGGTGCACCGCCCCTTCCGGGTCGGCCTGCACCTCAAGAGCCTGCGGGCCAACATGGACCCGATGCGCATCCTCCCCACCCTGGTGGAGACCGTCGCGGAGCTCGGCGACGCCGTCCTGCAGGTCAACTGCCACCGCGACGTCCTCGACCCGGACGGCGCGCGTCGCGACGTCGAGCTGGCCGCGTACCTGCGCGCCGAGGAGGACCGCGGACACCTCGAGGTGGTCGTCCACGACTACTACTCCGACCAGGACCTCTGGACCTACCTCTCCTCGCTCGACGTGTCGGTCCTGCCCTACACCTTCGGCACCCACTCCGGCTGGCTCGAGGCGTGCCGCGACCTGCAGACGACCGTGGTCGCACCCACGTGCGGCTACTACGCCGAGCAGGGCCCGTCGCTGTCCTACACCAACGACGAGGACACCTTCGACGCGCAGTCCCTGCGCGACGCCCTCGTGCTGGCCCACGACGAGCGCCCCCGCCTGGGCGCCACCATCGACGGACGCGCGACACAGCGCCACGAGCTGGCACGGGCGCACGAGGACCTCTACCGACGGCTGACCGCATGAGCGTCACCCGCCCGCAGCGGCCGCTGCGGATCTGCCTGGTCGCCAGCTGTCGCTTCCCCATCGGCGAGCCCTTCACCGGTGGCCTCGAGTCCATGACCTGGCACCTGGCCCGTGAGCTCATCCGCCGCGGCCACGAGGTCGCGGTCTTCGCCGGACCGGGATCCGATCCCGACCTCGGTGTCGTCGAGCTGGCCGTCGACAGCCTGCCGGACCACCCCGGTCGCCTCGACCTCGGGCGCACCGCCGCTCGTCGAGGTCGCCGAGCACCACGCCTACCTCGCGCTCATGCTGCGAGCTTGCCGGGCAGGCGGGCAGGAGCTTCGACGTCCTGCACAACAACAGCCTCCACTACCTGCCCGTCGCCATGGCGAGGTCGCTGCCCATGCCGATGCTCACGACCCTGCACACCCCGCCGCTGTGGTGGCTCGAGTCGGCGGTGCAGCTCGACGCCGGCGCGAGCTCGTTCGCGGCCGTGTCCCGCTTCACTGCGGACTCGTGGTCGCCGATCACGGACAGCACGTGCGTGCCCAACGGGGTCGACGTCTCCCGCTGGCCCGCGGGGCCAGGTGGCACCGCCGCCGTCTGGTCCGGTCGCCTCGTGGCCGAGAAGGCCCCGCACGACGCGATCCTCGCGGCCCGTGGCGCGGAGCTGCCGATCGTCCTGGCCGGTCCGGTGCTGGACGGCGACTACTTCCGCAGCAGGGTCCAACCCCTGCTGGGCGCCGAGGCGATCTACGCCGGGCATCTCGACCAGGCCGAGCTGGCCGACCTGGTGGGCCGCTCGGCCGTCGCGGTCGTGACACCGGCCTGGGACGAGCCGTACGGGCTGGTCGCGGCCGAGGCCCTCTCCTGCGGCACGCCGGTGGCGGCCTATGCCCGCGGTGGCCTGCCGGAGGTGGTCACCGCCGACACCGGCCGGCTGGCTCCCGCCGACGACGTCGACCTGCTGGCTCGCGCCATCCGCGACGCGGCCGGGCTGGACCGTAACGCACTGCCGTGAGCACGCGGTCTCGACCCTGTCGCTCGAGCGGATGGTCGACCTCTACGAGCACCTCTACGCCGGTCTGCTCGGAGCCAGGATCGCCGCGTGATCGGCTACTACGTCCACCACCACGGACAGCGGCCATCTCCACCGGGCCCTCACGGTCGCGCCGCACCTCCCGGGTCCGGTCACCGGGCTCTCGTCGCTGCCTCGTCCGGCACAGTGGCACGGAGCCTGGGTCCAGCTGCCGCGCGACGACGACGCCACGTCGTACGCCGCCGCGGACGTCACAGCCGGCGGCCAGCTGCACTGGGCTCCCCTCCAGGATGCCGGCCTGCGTGGTCGGATGTCGGCGCTGTCGCGGTGGATCGAGGACCACTCCCCCGCGGCGATCGTCGTGGACCAGTCCGTCGAGGTGTGCCTGCTCGCCCGTCTCCACGGGGTTCCCGTCGTGGCGCTGACGGCGCCGGGTCGTCGTACGGACGGCGCGCACCTCCTCGGCTTCGGGTCCGCGACCGCCCTCGTCGGCGCGTGGCCGCACGGGTGGACCCACCGCCTCCTGCCCGGTCAGGACCCGGCACTCGCCGAGCGGTTCAACGCCGTCGGCGGCGTGTCGCGATTCGCCGTCGCGCAGCGTACCGCGACCCCACGCCGTGGGCGACCGCACGCCGTCATCCTCGCGGGGACCGGCGGCGACGGCTTCACCGCCAACGTCGTCGCGCGGGCGCAGGCGCAGACGCCCGGGTGGGACTGGACCGTGCTGAGCAGGTCGCTGGGGACCTGGCACCCGGATCCCTCGTCAGTGCTGCGGACCGCTGACGTGGCGATCCTCCATCCGGGCAGAACTCGCTGGCCGAGGTGGCCGCGCTGCGGGTGCCCGCCCTCGTGGTCCCTGCTCCCCGCCCGTTCGACGAGCAGCACGTCACGGCCGATGCCGTGTCGGACGGGTGGCCCGCTGTCGTGGCCGGCGCGGTGCCGGACGACACCTGGGCCGACCTCCTGGTCGCGGCCCGGGACCTCGACGGCGACGGCTGGGCGGGCTGGTGCGACGGCGGTGCACCGACGCGCATCGCCGCCGTCGTCCTGAGCGTCCTCCCAGACGAGCTCGCCGCGTGACCACCGCGGTCGTCACGGTGGCCCACGGGCGGCACGACCACCTGGCCCTGCAACGGACCTCGCTCGCTGACTCGACGGTGCCCGATGTCGAGCACGTCGTCGTCGCCATGGACGACCCCGTGCTGGCGTCTGCGCCCTGGTGCGCCGCCTCGATCCCGACGACACCGCTCGGACTGCCGCTGGCAGCGGCCCGCAACCTCGGCGCGGACATCGCTCTCGGCCGTGGCGCCACGACCCTGGTGTTCCTCGACGTGGACTGCGTCGCCGACCCGCGGCTGGTCGAGGCCTACACCGAGGCGGTCGAGGAGGAGCCGGACATCGTCTGGTCGGGACCGGTCACCTATCTCGACCCGCCCCCGCCCGGCGGCTACGACCTCTCCGACCTCGCTGCCCTCGACTCCCCCCACCCCGCGCGGCCCGCACCGCAGGCCGGCGAGCGGCGTCCGCGGCGCCGATCCCGACCTGTTCTGGTCGCTGTCCTTTGCCTGCTCTGCCCGCGCCTGGCGGCGTACGGGCGGGTTCTGCGGGGACTACGTCGGCTACGGCGGCGAGGACACCGACTTCGGTCGAGTCATTGTCGATGTCGGACTCGAGCTGGGTTGGCTCGGCTCGGCCCGCGCCTTCCACCAGTGGCACCCCGTCTCCCGGCCTCCGGTCGAGCACGTGGTCGACATCGTTCGCAACGCGGAGGTCTTCCGGCGTCGCTGGGGCACCACGCCGATGCTGGGCTGGCTGCGTGACTTCGAGGAGCGCGGACTCGCCGCCCCGGACGATCAGGGGCGTTGGACCGTCCTGGACGACCCGGCGGACGCGCACTGACTCCTGGGGTGTTCAGGATCGTCCCCGACCGCCCGGTCCTCAGCGCCGGCGGCGCGGCACCAGACGCGCCACCCGGTCATGGGCGATCGCGGCGCGTGCGGCGTTGTCGCCGCAGGCCCCGTGCACGCCGCCACCGGGATGGGCCGAGGCGGAGCCGAGGTAGAGGCCGCGGATCGGCGTCTCGGCGCGCCCGAGCCCCGGCACGGGCCGGAACACCAGCTGCTGGTGCAGCTGCGCCGTGCCGCCGTTGAGCGCACCCCCGACCAGGTTGGCGTCGCGGTCCTCCATCTCACGTGGGCCGAGGACCCGCCGTGCCACCACCCGGTCGCCGAAGCCCGGGGCCAGGCGCTCGATGCGGGCCTGCATGCGGTCGGCGAAGCGCTGGCAGTCGTCGTGGTCCCAGACCCCCCGGATGCCTTCGTCCCCCGCGTCGCTGCGGACGTGCTGGGGCACGTGGGCGTAGCGCCCAGAAGGACTCGGTCCCCACCGGGCGAGCGACTGGGGTCTGTCGCCGTCATCTGGCCGGTGAGCATGAACGGCTGGGCCGGCACCGCGCCGGACTGCACCTGTGCTCATCGCCGTGGTCATGTCGGCCACCGAGTCGGCGACGTGGACCGTGCCGCAGCGCCACGCTCCGGCGCACCCGTCCAGGGGATCTGACCATCGAGCGCCCAGTCCACCTTGACCGTCCCGGGGTCGAGCTCGAAGGTCTCGAGCGACCGGTGGATCCTGTCGGGCACGGCCGCGGGCTCGCAGCAGGCGCGTGTAGAGCGCCGGGGCCATGCACGTCGGCGATGACGGCCCGTGCCGGCGGCGTACCGCTCGCCGTCGGCGGTGCGGACCGCGACCGCTCGGCGGCCGGCCACCTCGATGCGGACGACCTCGGCGCCGGTGCGGAGGTCTCCCCCACCGGCCGTGAATCGCCGGGCGAGGGCCTGCGTGAGCTCGCCGGCGCCGCCTTCGGGGACGGGGAAGCCGACTGTCTGGCCCAGCATGGCGAGCAGCAGCCCCATCAGGCCGGAGCCGGGGGCGTCGAGCGGGATGTCCGCGTGCGCCGCGTTGCCGCGCGAGCAGCATGCGGGCACCCTCACCGCCGAAGCGATGTCGGACCGAGCTCGATGGCCGGGGTCAGCAACGTCTTGACGAAGTCGAGGCCGCCGACGTGGCGCAGCGCCGCCGCCATCGCCCACGCCGTGACGGACCGGCGGGAACGGAGTCAGCAGCGCGCCGACGAGGTGGTCACCCACCCTGTCCCACTGGCCGCACAGGTCGAGCCATGCCTCCCCATCGCCGGGATGCAGGTCGTCGAGACCGCTCGCCGTGTCGGCCCGGTCCCGGTGGAGCACCGCCCATCGACCGTCCGACAACGGGTGTCCGAGCACCGCCGGCGCGTGGCGCCAGGACAGCCCGTGCTGCTCGAGGTCGAAGGACCTGATCGTCGGCGAGACCGCGGCCAGGGGGTAGAACGAGCTGAACGTGTCGTGGACGTAGTCCGGGTGGACGTCCCGCGCGCTGCGTACGGCCCCGCCGACGTCTGGTTGCGCCTCGAGCACCAGCACGGACCAGCCCGCGTCGATCAGCCGGTTGGCCGCGACCAGTCCGTTGGGACCGGCACCCACGACCACGGCGTCCCAGGTCACCGGCCCTCGGCGATGAAGGCCAACCGCCGCAGGGTCTCGGAGTTGCGCCACCTCAGGCCGAGCCCGCGCACCGGGGGTGGGATGAGTGCGCCCGGTCCCGGAGACGGGCTCCTCCTCGATCGTCACGCTCGGTCTCGGCTCCGACAGCAACGAGTCGCAGGTGCACGGAGGCCTCGCCCATGGGCCACGCCCGGGCCCGCAAGGTCAGCGAGTGATGGGGGGTGGCGTCGATGACCTCGGTGTTGTCGTCGACCAGCAGGGGCCACGCGCCGACCGAGTGGTGCAGCTTGCTGCCCACCTCTGGCCACGTCGTCGTCGACCTCGCGCATCCGGGAGGCGCCGACAACCCAGACGGGATAGAGCCACCCGTCGGCCAGGACGTCCCAGACCTGTTCGGGGGTGGCGTGCACGAGCCGCGTGTTCTGAGCCATGGTCCTCGGTACCCGCGCCGGTCCGATCGATGCGTCGGTCTCAGGAGGCCAGGTGCTCGTTGCGCAGCAGGGTCATCCGGTCGAGCAGGTTCTCGAGGCTCTCCTCGAACTCCGTCGCGGCATGGTCCTCGGACAGCCGGCCGCGCAGGCGGTGGACGTGCGGGTAGTCGCGGACCGCGGCGTCGTCGCCCTGACCTGTCGTCGAGAACGTCGAGGGGTCCTACGTCGGCACCGTGGTTGGAGACCTCGAGCAGCAGGTGGCCGAGCAGGACGCTGGTGTAGGCCCGGTAAGCCGCAACCGCCGCCTCCTCCGTGAAGCCCTCGGCGATGAGTCCGGACAGGAACACCTCGACCCACGCCAGGCTCCGCAGCGGTGGTCGGAGCCACGGCGCCTCAGGCGGGCGCGACGCCACGAGGGGAAAGGCCTTCGGGTGCTCCAGGGCCACGCGTCGTACGCCGTGGGCCAGGCGGATGCAGGAAGTCCTGCCAGCCGTCCCGGGGAGCGTCGAGGACGTCGACGTCCTTTCGCATGCCCTCGATCAGCTCGTCCACGACCGCGTCGAGCAGGTCCTCCTTGCCGGGGACGTAGCGGTAGAGCGCCATGGCCTCGACACCGAGCTCGTTGCCGAGTCGCCTCATCGTCAGTCCCGGCAGGCCGTGGGTGTCGATGAACACGATCGCGGCCTCGACGATCCGCTCCTTCGACAGCGGCCGGCGCGCCGACGGCGGGGGGCGTCCTTCGGCTTGCGCGTCTGCATCGGGCGCGATGCGCCGCCTTCGTCCGCGTCCGGTTCTCAGGTGTGGGCACGGGACTCCTCTCGTGTCACGACCTTAGCGCCGGCCCAGCCTTGTCGCGCTCGCTCCGCAGCTCTCACCCCAACGGGCGACGACAACTTTGCAGCAGTGGTCCGAGCCTTGTGGTTGTGTTAACGTTGTAAACGGACACCGTAAACGCATCACACTGCTTGATCCAACTGGAGGTTTGCACCACTGGAAGACACCCTGCGAGACGGGCTGCGCGACGGCGTGAGCCTCATCTTCGAGTTCGTGCCCAAGCTGCTGCTGTTCCTGGTCATCCTCGTGGTCGGCCTGCTGGTCGCCAAGGCGCATCTCCAAGGCCCTCAACGCCGTGCTCGAGCGGGTCGGCTTCGACCGCGCCGTCGAGCGCGGGGGCGTGAAGAAGGCCATGGCCAACTCGAAGATGGACGCCAGCGACGTCGTCGCCAAGCTCATCTACTACACGCTCATGCTGTTCGTGCTGCAGCTCGCCTTCGGCGTCTTCGGCCCGAACCCGATCAGCGACCTGATCGAGCGCGTCATCACGTTCCTGCCCAGCCTGATCGTGGCCATCATCATCGTGGTCGTCGCGTCCGCGATCGCCGCAGCGGTCAAGACCCTGATCGAGGGCACCCTCGGCGGCCTGTCCTACGGCAGGACCATTGCCAACATCGCCTCGATCTTCATCCTGTTCCTCGGCATCGTCGCGGCGCTCAACCAGGTCGGTGTCGCCACCACGGTGACCCTGCCCGTCCTGGTCGCCATCCTCGCGACCGTGGCCGGCGTCATCATCGTCGGTGTCGGTGGCGGCCTGATCCGCCCGATGCAGCAGCGCTGGGAGGGCTACCTCACCAAGGCCGAGGAAGAGGCGCCCAGGATCAAGCAGCACGCCGCCAACGCGCCGAGCCTCGCGGACCAGGCCCATCAGGCCAAGGACCGCGTCCAGAGCAGCACGGCCAACGGCTCCACCGCCACCGCCATCCAGTCGGTGACGCGGGCGGACGGCACGCACCGCATCTGACACCATCCGGCATCACGGCGCAGCCCCTGCACCTGCGAACTCGCAGGCGCAGGGGCTGTTCGATTCGTCGCGGGCGGTAGAGCGCCGTCACGCCGCCGTCGCGCGGTCCCAGCTGAGGCCCGGCGGGGGCGTACGGTCGCAGGAGTGGGCCTCCCGAGGGGCCGGACAGGAGGACACGTGACCGCCGGTGTGGCCCACGAACAGGGCGCGATGCGACACGTCCGCGCACTCGTCGGCGCGGCGCACATCGGTCCGGGCCTCGCGGTCACCGTCCTCGCCGGCCTGCTGGCGGCCGCCCAGGGTCTCGGGCCCGGCACGCGGCGCCCTCGTCGTGGCGGCGGTCTTCGCCGGTCAGCTCTCGATCGGCTGGAGCAACGACCTCATCGACCTCGCCCGCGACCGCCGGGCCGGACGCGACCGACAAGCCGCTGGCGACCGGCGAGGTCTCCGTCCGCGTCGTACGCGCTGGCGTGCATCGTCGCGGTCGTGGCGTGCGTCGTGCTCTCGCTCGCCCTCGGCCTCGCCGCCGGACTGCTCCACCTCGGGTGCGTCGCGTCCGCCTGGGCCTACAACCTCGGCCTCAAGTCGACCGTGTGGTCGTGGGTGCCGTACGCCGTGTCGTTCGGCGGCCTCACCGCGGTCGTGACACTGGCCGACGGCGAGGCCCCGCCGTGGTGGTGGCCGGTGGGCGCGGCCCTCCTGGGCGTCGGCGCGCACCTGCTCAACGTCCTGCCCGACCTCGACGACGACGCCGCCACCGGAGTCCGCGGCCTCCCCCACCGCCTGGGTCCTCGTCGCATCGCCCCGGTCGCCGCCGCGGTGCTCGTGGCTGCCTCGGCGGTCGTCCTCGTCGGCGCCGCTCCCCCGGTGGCCGTGACGGTGGCCGCCGCCGCGGCCGTGCTCGGCCTCGCCGTCCGTCGTGGTGAGCGCGTCCGGCCGACTGCCCTTCGTCGCCGCGGTGGGCATCGCCCTCGTCGACACCCTCCTGCTGGTGGTCGCCCGATGACGGCCGAGACGTGGGACGTCGTGGTCGTCGGCGCCGGTCCCGCCGGCGCCTGCGCCGCCCTCGGCGCGCTGGCCGAGGACCCGTCCCTCCGGGTGCTGCTGCTCGACCGCAGCGACTTCCCGCGGGACAAGTCCTGCGGCGACGGGATCGCGCCCCACGTCCTCGACGCGCTGGCGACCGTCGGTGCCGCCGACGTGGTCGACGGCTGGGCGCCGCTGCGCGATCTCGAGCTCTCCCACGGCGACGCGATGCGTCGCCGGGCCGATGCGGCGCGAGGTGCACGTCGTCCCCCGGGCCGTCTTCGACGCGCGGCTGGTCGAGCGGGCCGTGGCCGCCGGCGCCGTCCTGCGCCGCCACCGCGTCACCTCGATCGACACCGACCCGGCGACCGGGGCGCCGACCCTGTCCGGCTCGCTCGGCGCCGGGGTCGTCGTGGGCGCCGACGGCGCCGGCTCGCTGGTCCGCGAGGCGCTGCTGGGCCGCCGCCGCGAGACGCGGGCCATCGCGATCCGCGGCTACGCACCCACCACGCCCGAGCTCGAGGCACGCCAGATCATCCGCTACGGCAACCGCCGGCAGCCGTCGTACGCCTGGGCGTTCGACCGCGGCGACGGGCTCGCCAACGTCGGCTACGGCGAGCTGCTGCCCGGCGAACGCGGCAACCGTCGTCCCCCCAGCCGACAGCTGCTGCTCGACCAGCTCGAGGAGCTCGTCCCGGGGGTCGTCGCAACCGGTGGCCACTGGCGCGGGCACCACCTGCCGCTGAGCGGATGGCGGTGGGACCAGCCCGACGGTCGGGTCCTGCTCGTCGGCGACGCCGCCGGACTGGTCAACCCGATGACCGGTGAGGGCATCTACTACGCCGTCGCCACGGGCATCGCCGCCGGCCGGACGGCCGCGCGGTGCCTGGCCGGCGGCCGGGCGAGCCGAGGCCGGTGCGACCCATCGCCGGGACGTACGCCGCATGCTCGGCACGCACCTGCGGCACACGTGGGTCTCCTCCCGCCTCGCCCAGTCCCCCGCCGTGGTCGACGCCGGCATCCGGGCCGCGGCCCGCGACCGGCACGTCTTCGACACACTCGTCGAGATCGGCCTCGGCGACGGCCGCATCGACCCACGCCTGGCGACGGGACTCGTCCGCAGCCTCGTCCGACCCACCCCACCCACCACCCGTGAGGACGCAGACATGAGGATCCTGGCTGCCCGCAGTGCGCTGCCGGCCCACTCCCACCCCCAGTCGGAGATCACCGAGGCGTTCGTCGACCTGATCGCCCAGGACAGCCTCGACCGCGCCCTGCTCAAGCGCTTCCACGCCAACGCCGGCGTCGAACGCCGGCACACCGTGCTGCCGCTGGCGGACTACGCCGGGCTCGGCGACTTCGGGCACGCCAACGACCTCTTCATCGAGCACGCCGTCGAGCTGGGGTCTCGGGCGCTGGTCGACGCGCTCAAGGCCGCCGACCTGACGCCGTCCGACGTCGACCTCATCGTCACCGCCACCGTGACCGGGCTGGCGGTGCCGTCGCTGGACGCGCGGATCGCCGGCGTGGTCGGGCTGCGCGAGGACGTACGCCGGATGCCGCTGGTCGGGCTCGGCTGCGTCGCGGGTGCTGCCGGGATCGCGCGGGTGCACGACTACCTGCTGGGGCACCCCGGACACACCGCGGTCCTGGTGGCGGTCGAGCTGTGCTCGCTCACCATCCAGCGCGACGACGTGTCGGTGCCCAACCTGGTCGCGAGCGGGCTCTTCGGGGACGGCGCCGCCGCGGTCGTCGCCGTCGGGCGACGAGCGACTCGGCGGGACGGTGCGAGTGCTCGACTCCCGCAGCCGGCTCTACCCCGACAGCGAGCGCACCATGGGCTTCGACGTCGCGAGCAGCGGACTGCGGATCGTCCTCGACGCCGAGGTTCCGGCGCTCGTCGAGCGCTACCTGCGCCAGGACGTCGACGCCTTCCTGGCCGACCACGACCTGACGCGGGCCGACATCGACTGGTGGGTCTGCCACCCCGGCGGGCCCAAGGTGATCGAGGCGCTCCAGACAGCCCTGGAGGTGCCCCGCGACGCGGTCCGGCTCACCTGGGAGTCGCTGGCCCGCGTCGGCAACCTGTCGTCGGTCTCGGTCCTGCACGTCCTCGAGGACACCCTCGAGCAGCGACCGCCGGCCCCCGGCACCCACGGCATGATGCTCGCCATGGGACCCGGCTTCTGCTCCGAGCTCGTGCTGCTGAGGGCCGACGCGTGACGAGCCTCATCGCCTTCACCGTGCTGATCGGCCTGGTCGGTGTCGAGCGCATCGCGGAGCTCGTGGTCTCCACCCGCAACGCCGCCTGGAGCCGCGAGCGCGGCGGCGTCGAGACCGGCCTGGGCCACTTCCCGTTCATGGTCGTGCTGCACATCGGGCTGCTGGTCGGTGCGCTGGTCGAGGCATGGGTACGCCGGCCGGACGTCCCGTCGCTGCTGGCGTGGTCGATGCTGGCGCTGGTCATCGCGTCGCAGGCGCTGCGGTGGTGGTGCATCGCCACCCTCGGGCGCCGCTGGAACACCCGCGTCATCGTGGTCCCGGGCATGCCTCCGGTCACCTCGGGGCCCTACCGGATCTTCCGTCACCCCAACTACGTCGCCGTGGTCGTCGAGGGCGTCGCCCTGCCGCTGGTGCACGCCGCCTGGATCACCGCGGTGGTCTTCACCGTGCTCAACGCCGGGCTGCTCACGGTCCGCATCCGCGCCGAGGACGCCGCCCTCGCCACCCTGCCCGAGGGCGCAGGAGACGCGCGGATGCATGACCTCGTGGTCGCGGGCGGTGGGCCCGTCGGCATGGCCGCGGCCCTGCACGCACACCGGGCGGGGCTGTCCGTCGTCGTCCGCGAACCGCGCAGCGGACCCATCGACAAGGCCTGCGGCGAGGGCCTGATGCCCGGCGCCGTGGCCGAGCTGGCCGACCTCGGGGTGCACCCGCGCGGGCGCGAGCTCGCCGGCATCCACTACCTCGACGGCACCGCCGGCCGGCGCCGGAGTCACCGCCCGCTTCGCCGTGGGACCCGGCCGGGGTGTACGCCGGACCGTCCTCCACGACGCGCTCGCCCAGCGGGTCGCCGAGGCCGGGATCGAGGTCGACCCCCGCCCGGTGGAGGACGTGCGCGACGCCGGCGACCACCTGCTCGTCGACGGCGAGCCGACGCGCTACCTCGATCGCCGCCGACGGCCTGCACTCGCCCGTACGCCGGATGCTCGGCCTCGACGCCGCCACCCCCGGACGCCGGCGCTTCGGCCTGCGCTGCCACGTGCAGCAGGCGCCGTGGACGTCGTACGTCGAGGTCCACTGGTCGCGACGGGCCGAGGCCTACGTCACGCCGGTGGACGACGACCTGGTCGGCGTCGCCGTGCTCAGCGACGCCGGGACGAGGTTCGACGACCTGCTCGACGACTTCCCCGTGCTGCGGGTGCGGCTGACCGGTGACCGGACCCGGGTGATGGGCGCCGGGCCGCTGCGGCAGCGCGCGACGTCGCGCTCGGCGGGCCGGGTGCTGCTCGTCGGCGACGCCGCGCGGCTACGTCGATGCCCTCACCGGCGAGGGCATCGCCCTCGGCCTCGCCCAGGCGCGCGTCGCCGTGGAGAGCCTGGCGGCCGGTCGGCCCGAGGCCTACGACCGCCGGGCACGACGCCTCGGGATGCGGCACGAGCTCCTCACCCACGCGCTGCTGCGCGCCACCTCGCACCAGGTCGTACGCCGCCGGCTGGTGCCCGCCGCCGCACGCGTGCCGTGGCTCTTCTCCGCCGCCGTCAACCAGCTCGCCCGACCAGTCAGGACATCAACCCCATGACCGAGCACGTGGTCCTCCTCGACGAGGACGGTCGTGCCGTCGGCACGGCCGACAAGGCGCAGGTCCACCACGCCGACACCCCGCTGCACCTGGCCTTCTCCAGCTATCTCTTCGACGACGCCGGCAACGTGCTCGTCACCCGGCGCGCGTCGACCAAGCGCACCTTCCCGGGCGTGTGGACCAACAGCTGCTGCGGCCACCCCGCCGCCGGGCGAGACGCTGGAGGACGCCGTACGACGTCGGGTCGGCCAGGAGCTCGGCACGTCGGTCGTCGACCTGAAGCTCCTGCTGCCGCGCTTCCGCTACCGCGCGGAGTAGGACGGGGTGGTCGAGAACGAGATGTGTCCCGTCTTCGTCGCGACCGTCACGGGGCCGCTCGAGCCGGACGCCTCGGAGGTGGGCGAGGTCAGCTGGGAGCCCTGGACCGAGTTCCGCGCGCGGCGTGCTCGACGGCACCCGGGAGGTCTCGGCGTGGTGCCGGGACCAGGTCGAGCAGCTTCCGCCGGACCCGCTGGGCCGCGCCGGCGGCGTCGCGCGACGAGCTGCCGACGGCCGCGCGGGAGCCGGGCGAGCACTCCCGGCCCTGATTCGGGACCAACGCCGACGATGCGGTCCGGGCACGACGCCCCTGCCGACGTGACCTCGTCGGCCCGAGCATGGGACCAAGGCACAGCAGGAGCCCGCGCAGGGAGCACGCCATGAGCGCCGTCGTCCGCACCGAGCCCGGATCCGCAGCGCGCGTCCTGGGCGGTCGTGGCTGGTCGTGCTGGTCACCGGTCTGGTCACCCTCGCCGTGGGAGTCGGGCTGGGCCCGCGTCATCTCACCGAGGAAGGGCTCGGCGTCCCGGCCGTCGGTGGGTTCTTGCTCCTCGCAGCCGGAGTGATCACCTCGGTGTGGGCCACGACCCGCATCCTGGCCGCGGTCCGACGCCGGTGGTGGGCGCGGTCGTCGTCCTGGTGCTGGTCGCGACCTACCTCGTCCTCTGGACGCTCGGTCAGGCGGTGGCCGCGTCGTTCGCGCCGCGCCCGGCGCTGGGTGACCGGACCCCCGCCGACCTCGGGCTCGTCTACCGTGACGTGACCTTCACCAGCAGTGACGGCGTCGATCTGGCCGGCTGGTACCTGCCCGGTCGGGACGGCGCGGCTGTCGCCCTCATGCACGGAGCCGGGTCGACCCGGTCCGGGTGCTGGAGCATGCGGCGGTGTTGGCGGGCCATGGCTACGGGGTGCTGCTCTTCGACGCACGTGGCCACGGCGCGAGCGACGGCGAGGCGATGGACTTCGGCTGGTACGGCGAGCGGGACGCGTCCGCCGCCGTCGAGCGTCCTGACCCAGCAGCGCGACGTGGAGCCCGGCCGCATCGGTCTCGTCGGCGTCTCCATGGGTGGCGAACAGGCCATCGGCGCCGCGGGCGTCGACGCGCGAGTCGCTGCGGTGGTGGCGGAGGGTGCCACGGGGCGGGTCGCCGGCGACAAGGGCTACCTCGACGCGTACGGCGCTCGCGGCGAGCTGCAGCAGCGCGTCGACCGGGTCACCTTCTGGCTGACCGGTCTGCTGACTGACGCTCCGGAGCCGGACTCGTTGCAGCGATCCGTCTCGACCGCCGCGGCGCGGTCCGACCCCACCCGCTTCCTGCTGATCACCGCCGGCGGGGTGCCGGACGAGGGGCTCGCCGCCGACTACATGCGGGGCACACACACCGACGCGGTCCAGACGTGGACCGTGTCCCGGTGCCGGCCACGCCGCCGGGCTCGACGAAGAGCCCGCCGAGTGGGAGGAACGCGTGGTCACCTTTCTCGACGACACACTCAAGGAGGTCGAACGATGACGAACGCAGGCGATGAGGGGCTGCGACTTTCGACACTGCCCCCCGCCAGCGTCGGATCGCAGGAGGTCGCATTCGCGTCCGCACAAGGTCCTGCTCGGGTTGCTGCTGTTCAACGGCCTGACCGCCGTCGTCGGCGGCCTGGCCCTCATGACGGACTGGATCCCCGAGCAGACGTCCTGGCTCAGGCACACCGACTTCTCCAGCAACTACTTCCCGGGAGTGATCCTGATGGCCGTCGTCGGCGGCAGCTCCCTGATCGCCGCGGCCGCACTGCTGAAACGCAGCGACGGCTGGCAGCTGGCCAGCATCGTGGCCGGGACCATCATGGTGTTCTGGATCATCGGGGAGGTCGCGTCCATCCGTGGCTACCACTTCCTGCAGGCGATCTACCTCGTGACCGGCGTGCTCGTCGTGGTGCTGGCGCCGACCCGGAGGACCGAGGACGGGCTCAGGAAAGGAGTCGGCGCACTAGGCTGAGGCGTCGACAGGAGGCGCGATGATCGAGCAGGTCACGCTGCGTGACGGCACCGATGCGTACGTCCTGCCCCTGCTGCGCACCGACAAGGCGACGCTGGCGGCCGAGTTCGAGACGCTGGCGCCCGAGTCGCGCCGGCGGAGGTTCCTGGCGCCGGTGATGCACCTGAGTGACGCCATGCTGGAGCACCTCGTCGACGACGTCGACGGCATCGACCACGTCGCCCTGGTGCTCTGCGCGGAGACGAGTCCCGACGTGTACGACCCGGTGGCACTGGCCCGCATGGTGCGCTACACCGACGCCCCCGATGCTGCGGACCTCGCCGTCACCGTCAAGGACGAGTGGCAGGGTCGGGGCGTCGCCACCGCGCTGCTCGAGGTGATGATGCGCAGACGCCCCGTCGGCGTTGATCGCATCGTGACCGAGGTCTTCAACGACAACCGCGCGTCCCTGCTCATGCTCCACCGACTGGGCGACGTCACCGCGGAGAACGTGGGGCCGGGGGTGAGCCACGTCGTCGTCCGGCTGGAGCCCCTCGGGCCTACGGCACAACCACACGACGCGCACGTGCCTGTGCTGGCTCCTCCGGGTGTCGGCGAGAGGCAGACCCGACTTCTGCACGACCGCTCACACAGGCACGCGCTGCGCACGCGGGACCAGGTCTGTCCCTGGTTCGGCTGAGCCTCATCCCGTGTGAGCGGCTCCGTCGGGTCTGGCCTGCTCCCCCAGCAGCTGGTCGCACAGGGCGACGAGCTCGGACACTGCGCCGAGGAAACGAGCCGTGCTGTCGCCCACGTGGAGGTCGTCGAAGTAGTGGTGGCGCATGGCCATCCGGGCGAGCTGGTGCTCGTCGCGCTCCAGCCGGTCGCCCAGGAGGGCGGTCAGCTCCGCCACGTCGTCGCGGTGGACGACGTCGGCGCAGCGACTGATCGGGATCTGCTGCTGGAGCTGGTCGACGTCCCCGTGCCGATCGGTGAGGAAGATCGGCTTCTCGGTGTGCAGGTAGAGCCAGTCGAGCCCCACGGAGGAGACGTCGGTGACCATGGCGTCGCACGCAGGCATGACTGCGAGGATGTCGCCGCCCAGGACCGGCACGTGTCCAGCAGCGGGGTCGCGATGCGTGGCGTCAGCCATCGTCCGGAGGATGTCCAGGTGCGCCTCGCACACGGCAGGAGTGCGGCTGGTCGTGATCTTGGGGTGCGGCTTGTAGACGAGCCTGACGTCCGGCACGGCGAGGATCGCCCGGACGATCGACTCGCCCATGAGGTCCACCGACGTGTAGTCGTTGTAGTCCGCATCGCCCTCCCACGTGGGGGCGTACAGGACCGTGCGCCGTGCGCTGGGCGCGACCAGCGGAGTCCGGCGCAGGTCGAGCTGTGGCCGACCCACGCGCACCAGCCGACTCGCGTCGAACTCCAGCAGCCCGGTCACGTAGCGCTGGACGGCGGCCTCTCCGGCCACGAACACCCGGTCGTAGGCCTTGGCGTTGTTGCTCGCCATGGACTGCTTGTCGCTCTCACCGTGGTTGATGTGGACGTGCAACCGGCGGCCGTCGAGCAGGGACTCGAAGTTCTGCGCCGAGTTGTTGCAGTAGAGCACCACCTTGGCGTCCAGCGCGGCGTAGAGCTCGGTGAGCTCCGGCAGGGTCGCAGCCGTGAACACCGGCAGGTCCGTCCGCGACTCGATCACCGGCGCCGACGCGGGGTCACGCAGGACGATGCAGACGGGGTGGACGTCGTTCAGCACGTCGAGGACCTCCAGCCACTGGATCAGCTGGTAGGTCCTGCTGGGGTCACCCGCGAAGTACGCGGTGACGGGAACCGTGTTCACGACGAAAGTCTAGTGCGCCGGGTCTTCCCATGCGGGTGAAGCGCGGTGTCCGGTGCCGACCTGGTGTGGCCAGGGGCGGCGTCAGCTCGGGTACGTTCGGTGCCATGCAGATGCCGGACTCCGAACCGCCGGGCCACATCTCCGAGGAGAAGATCAACCGCAACTGGACCGAGCTCGTCCAGGAGCTGCGCTCCACGCAGACCGGGGTCCAGGTGCTGACCGGGTTCCTGCTGACGGTGCCCTTCAGCGACAAGTTCGACACGCTGGACGACGTGCAGCGCACGGCGTACCTGTTCGTGCTCTCGGCGGCCGTCACCGCTACCGCGGCCATCCTCTCGCCGATCGCCTACCACCGCATCCTGTTCAGGAAGGGCCGGCGCCCCTGGTTGGTCGGGACGGCCAACCAGGTGGCCCGGGCCGGTCTGGTGCTGGTGGCTCTCACCACGCTGCGGGGTCGTCTTCCTGACGTTCGACCTCACCGTGGGAAGAACGGGCGGGATCGTGGCGTCAGTCGTGGCGCTCCTCGGCTATCTCGTGCTGTGGGTGGGCGTGCCCCTGCGCGCGCACGACTAGCCACGCGTCGAGTCAGGCAGGTCTCCTGCTGGGAGCCACAGCTCACCGAGCGGACGCCCACCCGCGCGGCCGATCGCCGCGACGAGGGGTTCGGCCCAGAGGTGCTCGATGAGCGCGATGGCTGCAACCCCGCCCGGCGGGACCGCGTCTGCCAGCGACCAGGTCTCGCTGAGGGAGTCGTCGCCGTCGGACGCCTCGCCCCCGCCGAGGACCTCCGCCGCGATCTTCCCCAGGTCTGGGTCGCTGCCGGGCGGTGGCTCGAGGGTCTCGAAGGTCCCGTCGGCGCCGCGCTCGACCAGCAGGACGTCGACCAGCCTCACGACGCCCCGCTCGCGGAGCCTGGTGAGCTCGGCCAGCACCTCCCCCGAGAACGACGGCGCCTCGAAGCCGAGCACCAGCACCTGGACCGGCCCGGTCACCGCTCGACCCGGGCCCGCAGCTCGTGGAACTCCTCCTGCGTGAGCACACCGGTGTCGAGCAGGTCCTGCAGTGCCTCGACCGTCTCTCTCGGGGACAGGGTCGGCGCCGCCGCGGCGGGAGGCCGGGCTGTCGGCTGCGCGGCGGGAGGCGGGGCCGGCGGACGCTGCGGGTGCGCCGCGGCGTACGCCTGCGCGGGCGTGAAGCGCCCCCCGTAGTAGGGGACGCTGCCCGTCATCCCGGCCATCCGGATCTGTCGCGGCACAAGAACAACCACAGGTCGAGTATGCCGCACGGGAGAGACGGCCGTTGCGTGCGTGGCTTGGGACGTGGGTGCGCTCGACTCAGCACTGCGCGGGCAGGTGGAGCCGGTGCTGGCCGCGGCCAGCCTTCGCGGCGAGGTAGCCGCCGTTGACCGAGGAGAGATGCAGGCCGGTGCGGACTCGCTCCTCGACCACGATGCCGGCCGCCTCGAGCTGGGCGGCCTTGGCGGGGTTGTTCGAGAGCAGGTCCAACCGCTCCACCCCCAGCGCGCGCAGCATCTGTGCCGCGACGCCATAGTCGCGCTCGTCCTCACCGAACCCCAGCGCGAGGTTGGCTTCGTAGGTGTCGAGCCCCTCCTCCTGGAGGGCGTACGCGTCGATCTTGTTGTAGAGACCGATGCCGCGGCCTTCCTGACGCAGATACAGCAGGTAGCCACCGACCTGACTGATCCGCAGCAGCGCCTCCTGGAGCTGGGGCCCGCAGTCGCACCGTTCACTGCCGAGGACGTCCCCGGTCAGGCACTCGCTGTGCAGACGCACCAGCGGGACACCGTGGTTCGACCGCCCGACCGGTCCGCGTCCGGCCCGGTCACCGAGCGCGAGGGCGACGTGCTCCGAGCCGTCTCGCAGGCCATCGAAGGTGACCAACCTGGCCGGGACCGACGAGCCGTCGACCAGCCGCGCGGGCAGCCTGACCTCGCGGCGCACCGTGGCCACGCCGTCGAGCTCTCGCACCAGTCCGCCGCTCACGCCGTTGCCTCGAAGCGCGACGAGAGCGCGTACCGAAGGAACACGACGTCGCCGATCTGGCGGGTCTCCGCCAGGTGCGCCCGGTGACCGGCGTCCCACGGGAAGGCACCGTCCCCGACGAATCGGCGCGCCCGCGACGAGCCCACGAAGAACGGGGCAACGACCAGGTGGAGCTCGTCAACCGTGCCACTGGTCAGGAACTGGGTGTGCACACAGCCTCCCCCCTCGACCATCAGTCGCCGTACTCCGCGGTCGTAGAGGTCCTCGGTCAGCCGACCGACCACCACCGGGGGCCTCCGTCCACGACGGTCGCCACCCGGGACAGGCGACGTCGTGCCTCCTCGCACCGCACGGCTGGCGCAGTAGACGATCTTCTCGCTGTCACCGATCGCGAAGAAGTTGTTGCACGCGTCCAGGCGGGCGTGCTCAGTCACGGTGACCTTGATGGGCGACTCGCTCAACCCACGCGTACGCCGCTGCTCACGCAACCGCGCGCCGCGCACCACCAGACGTGGGTTGTCGCTGCGCACGGTCGCAGCGCCGACCAGGATCGCGTCGCAGTCGGCGCGGACCTCGTCCACACGTTCGAGGTCGGCCTGGTTCGACAGCACCAGCCGCTCCCGTGTCGCGCCACCGAGGTAGCCGTCGAGCGAGATGCTGCAGCTGAGGATCGTGTACGGGCGCTCAGGCACGCGACGCACCTCCCGCGATGACGTCCGAACGCTGCCCGGGCGACCGTCCGGCGACCACCTGTGGCTTCGCCACCGGTCCCTCGCGGCCAGGAGCACGACCAGCCCGGGCAGGTTCGCCACGAACGCCATCGCGCCGAAGGCGACTGCCGCGGCCACGCCCGGGCCGGCGCCGAGCCCGGCCGCCGCGAAGGCCCACGCGGCCATGCCCTCGCGTGGTCCCCAGCCGGCGAGGTTCAGCGGCAGCCCGGCGGCGACCAGCACCAGCACCGCGAGCGGCAGCAAGGTCGACAGTGGGGCGGTGATGCCAACTGTGCGCGCTGCCAGGACGTACATCGCGACGTGCCCGGTGACTGCGACCGCCGATGCGGCCACGATGCCCGGCCAGGACCGGCGACCGAGCAGGGCGAACCGCACGTCGTGGTGGATCACTCGCACGACGCGATGCCGTCTCGACGAGCCGGTCCCCGAGATCGGTCGTGCCAGCAGCGCGACGGCCAGCAGGACCACGACCACCAGCGCGACCGCCCACGGCACAAGGAGCTGCACAGGTGACGGAAGCAGGAGCAGCACGACCACCGCAACGACGGCCTGCACCACCTGACCAGCGAACCGCTCCCACCCGACGGCACGAAGCGCCCGCCCTGTCGCACGGGCCGAGCGCCCGTGCATCACTCCTCGGTGCACGTCGCCGAGGACTCCGCCGGGCAGGACCGTGTTCAGGAACTGGGAGCGGTAGCACGCTGCCACCGCGGTGCGCGGCCGGATCGCGACGCCCAGCTCCTTCGCGACGAGGTGCCACCGCCACGCGCACGCGCCGGTGGTGACAGCCGCCAGCCCGGCGCCGAGCACCAGGGTCTGCGCGTCGAGCGCACTGACCCCGGTGACGAAGGGAACGGGCCCCGTCCATCGGACCACGATCGCGAGGATTGTGGCGCCGACGAGCCATCGCCAGAGAAGCCTCATGCGGCCACCTCCTGAAGGATCCTGTCGACCCGTTCGGCCGTGACCGACCAGCTCGCCAGCTGCGCGCGTCGCTGCAGGACGGCGCCGTGCAGGGAGTCGCGGAGGCCCACGTCTGACAGCCAGCGCCGCAGCGCCTCCGCCAGCGCGGTCACGTCGTCGTGCGGCACGAGGATCCCGGGCGTGGTGCCGCCGGCCGTGGAGCCCAGCGCCTCCGGGACACCCCCCACGTCGAAGGCGATGACGGGCAGGCCCCGCCCGAGCGCCTCGGTGACGACCATGCCGTAGGTCTCCGCACGACTCGCGACCACGAGCGCATCCGACTCGGCGTACGCCGCGGCCAGCTCGTCACCGGCTCGCGGCCCGTGGATACGGAACCGGTCGCCGAGACCCGAGTGCCGGGCCTGACGCCGCAGCTGCGCCACGAAGTCCGGTGCCAACGAGTCCGGGCCGATGCATCGGCAGTGCCAGGACAGGTCGGCGATCCTCTCCAGAGCATCCAGCAGCACGTCCTGGCCCTTGCCGGGGGCGACAGCCCCGACGCAGAGGAGCCGGTCGCCGGCCTGCGATCGCGCGGCGGTCGGCGTGTCGTCGACCCCCGGGTGTGCCACGCAGACCCGTGCCGGGTCCAGCTCGTGTCTCTCCAGCAGCCAGGCGCGGCACCACCAGCTCGGGGTGACGACCGCCGCTGCGGCGCGCACCACGGCGCACTCGGCCTCACCGCCGACCGGCATGTGCATCAGCAGCACGACCCGGAGCCGCGCCGAGGCCGGCACCATCACCGCCGGCAGCGCCGAGGCGAGCAGCCCGTCCACCACGACCAACGATCCGCTCGCCAGCCCTCGCAGGGCCGACTCGAGCGCGTCGCGACCCACCTCCGCCGACCACGGCCAACCCACCGGCCACCTCGACCACCCGCACCGACCGTCCCATCCCGCCGAGCACCTCGCACAGCCGACGGTCGTAGGTGTTGCCGCCGCTCGGACGCTGCGGGTCGTTGATCCCCTCCGGCACCACCACGTGGACCACCCCCGTCACAGCGCACGCTCGTAGCTGGCCCACGCAACGTGGGACTCGTGCAGCGTCACCGACGATCTCGGTGACCGAGGACGCGACACCGAGCTCGCCGGCGCGGATGCGCTCGACCAGCCGATCGGCGATGTGCTGCGCGAGCACCTCGGTGGTGGTGTTGGTCTCCGCGAAGACCGTCTCGTCGTCGAGGTTGCGGTAACCCAAACCAGTCAGGACGGCGTGAAGGGCTCCGGCCGCCTGGCCGATGTCGACCAGGATCCCGTCGTCGTCGACCGCCTCGCCGCGAAACGTCGCGTCGACCACGAAGGTCGCGCCGTGCAGGTGTTGCGCCGGTCCGAAGCGCTCGCCGCGGAGGCTGTGCGCCACCATCATGTGGTCGCGGACGGTCACGGAGAACACGGCACCTCCCCCGCGGCGTACGTCACCGCGTGGCACAGCGCCGGCAGCTCGCGTGAGGCGAGCCGCGGCATCACCTCCGGCAACGTCTCGAAGGGCGACTCGCCGGTGAGCAGGCAGTCGAAAGCGTCGTCGTGGAGCAGCTCGAGCGCCAGGGCCAGGCGGTCCGACGGCGTGCGACGCTCCCGGCGGGCCGGCGCCATGGTGCCGACCTGGCTCGCCCTCAGGTTCAGCCGACCGGAGTGGAAGCTGCCACCGAGGGAGAGTGTCGTCGACCGATCGCCGTACCAGCTGAGCTCGACCACCGTGCCCTCCGGCGCCAGCAGCTCGAGGGAGCGCTGGAGGCCGGATGACGTGGCGCTCGTGTGGAAGACCTGGTCGCACCCGCCTTCGGCCTCCTCGGGCAACGCAAAGTCCGCTCCGAGCGCGGCCGCCACTGCCGAGCGCACCGGTTCGACGTCGACGAGCGTCACCGTGACGCCCGGGACTCGCGCCAGGAGGCGGGCGACGCAGCAGCCGAGGGGGCCGGCGCCGACCACAGCCACGCGGTCGCCGAGCAACGGCGGGGCGTCCCACAGCGCGTTGACGGCAGTCTCCACGATGCCGGCGAGCACGGCGCGGGCGACGGGCACGTCGTCCGGCACCACCGTCACCGCGGCGGCAGGCACGACGTAGGCCGTCTGGTGGGGATAGAGGCAGAAGACGGTTCGCCCGCAGAGATCGGCCGGACCGTCCTCGACCCTGCCCACACTGAGGTAGCCGTACTTGACCGGGCCGGGGAACTCTCCGTCCTGGAACGGTGCCCGCATCGCGGCGTACTGGCTCGGTGGCACGTGCCCGCCGAAGACGAGGGCCTCCGTCCCTCGACTGACGGCGGATCGCAGCGTCCTGACGGCCACGTCCTGCGAGCTCAGCGCCGGCAGCGCGGTGCGACGGATCTCGCCGACTCCCGGCTCCAGCAGCCAGAACGCCCGTGCCTCCTGCATGTGCTCACCTCCGCCCTGCTGACGTGAACCGGAGACCCGTCCCCCTCGTTCCATCACCTGAAGGTCCCTGTGTCCTTGAACGGAGTGAGCGTGCCTGCGGTTCAACGCCCTTCCACGCCGACGGGGTCGAGGATCCTCTCGGCCGGGTTGACGGGTTTGTCGACTGCGCTCGTGGTGCTCGCGTTGACGGCGCCCAACCGGCTGGAGGAGATGTCCCTCGCCTCCCTTCTCAGACTGCCCGTCGAGCTGCTCGTGTACGTCGCGATCGTGCTGGCCCTGCTGTCGCGGACCGGCCGTTCGCGAGCGGTCGTCGCCGTCGTCGCCGGCGGCGTGCTGGCCGTGATCAGCGTCTTCAAGCTGCTCGACGTCGGGTTCCTCCAGGCCCTGAACCGGCCGTTCGACCCGCTCATCGACTGGCAGTACGCCGGCTCCCTCGTCGAGACCGTCCGCGGCTCCGCCGACGGAGCGCTGGGGGACGTGCTGGTCGCTGTCGGCGGAATGGTCGTCGTCTGCGCTGCTCGTGCTACTGCCGCTCTCGGTGCTGCGGATCACGACCGCGGCCGTCCGGCACCGGTCTGCCGTCACCGCGCTCGTCGCGGTGCTGGTCCCCCTCTGGCTCGTGCTCAGCCTGCTCGACGTGCGGGTCGGCACCGACCGGGTGGCGTCCAGTGCGGCTGCCGCGTACGCCCTCGGTCAGGTCACACGTGTCCCCTCACAGCTGAGGGACCAACGGGAGTTCGCCCGGGCCGCGGCGACGGATGCGATGCGCGACGTCCCCACCGGCGATCTGCTGACCGGGCTGCACGGCAAGGACGTCCTGTTCGTCTTCGTCGAGAGCTACGGCCGCGTCGCCCTCGAGGACAGCAGCTACTCGATCGGGATCAAGAAGGTGCTCGACGACGGAACCCGTCGGCTGGACCGCGACGGCTTCCTCAGTCGTAGCGCGTACCTCACCTCCCCCACCTTCGGGGCGCTGAGCTGGCTCGCGCACGCGACGCTCCAATCCGGTCTGTGGGTTGACGGCCAACAGCGCTACGACCACCTGGTGACGAGCTCGCGCCAGACCCTGACCAGCCTCTTCGGACGCGCGGGCTGGCGCACCGTCGCGGTCGTGCCTGCCAACAACCGCGACTGGCCCCAGGGTGACTACTACGGCTTCGACCACGTCTACGACTCCCGCAACCTCGGCTACCGCGGGCCGCGCTTCGGCTACCCGACCATGCCCGACCAGTTCACCTTGGAGGCGTTCTACCGCCGTGAGCTCGCGCCCGCTGACCGCGACCCCGTCATGGCGGAGATCGACCTGATCACGAGCCACGCTCCGTGGTCCCGGACGCCGCGGATCCTGCCCCAGGACACGGTCGGCGACGGTTCTGTCTACGACGGGATGCCCGAGACGCTGCCCTCGGAGACCGACATCTGGCCCTCCCCGGACCGGGTCCGCGCAGCGTACGGGCGCTCGATCGAGTACTCCCTCGAGTCGGTGCTGTCGTTCCTGACCAGCTACGCCGAGCAGCACCGCGACCTGGTCGTGGTGCTGCTCGGCGACCACCAGCCCGCGACGATCGTGTCGGGCGAGGATCCCGGCTACGACGTCCCCGTCACGCTGATCGCACGCGACCCGGCCGTCACCGACCGGATCGATGGCTGGGGCTGGGACGAGGGGTTGCGCCCGACAGCCGTGGCGCCGGTGTGGCGCATGGACGCGTTCCGCGACGAGTTCATGGCGGCGTACGGCGCGAACGGCGACACTGGGACGGAGCCTGCGCGCGCTCGTCGAACTGATGCCGCTCACCGGGCGTCCTCCTCCGGAGGAGGGTGACATGGCGAAGGACGAGGTCGCACTCATGCGGCAGGTGCACGACGAGCACGCCGACGTGCTCTGGCGCTTCTGCCTACGCCTCGTCGGCAACGATCGAGTGCATGCCGAGGACGTCGCCCAGGAGACCTTCTTGCGCGCGTGGCGGCACCGCACGGTGCTGGAGAGCCCGCCGGCTGCCGTCCGATCATGGCTGTTCACCGTCGCCACGCAACATCGTCATCGACGACTGGCGCAGCCGTCGTGCCCGTCCCGAGACTCTTGTTGCCGACGTGCCCGAGCAGCGGCGGGCGGAGGACGAGGCGACCGACCAGCTCCTCCTGTCGTGGGTCGTGGCCGAGGCGCTCACCCACCTCTCCACCGATCATCGGACCGTGCTGCTGGAGTGCTACTACCGTGGCCGACCCGTGTCTGAGGTCGCCCAGAGCCTCGGGGTGCCCGTCGGCACGGTGAAGTCCCGCACGCACTACGCGCTGCGCGCCCTCAAGCTCGCGCTGGAGGAGATGGGGGTGAGCGCATGACCTGCCCGTTCGCCCACGACGACGCCGCCTACGTGCTCGGCTCCCTCAGCCCCGGGGAGCGACTCGACTTCGAGAGGCACCTGGCCGGCTGTGACGAGTGTGCCCGGTCCGTCCGGGCGCTGGCCGGCCTGCCCGGTCTGCTGGACCGCGTCGATGCCGCCGTCCTCGAGCACCCCAGGTCCGATCCACCGCTGCCCGCGACGTTGCTTGCGGCGTTGACCCGGGAGGTGGGCCGGGCCAGGAGACGACGCACGATCGCGATCGCCGGACTGGCTGCGGCGGTGGCGGCGGTCGCGGCGCTCAGCGTGCCGATGGTGGCGAGCTGGATGGACGACGACACCTCCCGGAGCGCTGGTCCCAGCACGCCGGCCAGCAGCGGCCACGACGACGTCGAGACCCGTTCGATGGCTCCGCTGGGTGACGTGCCGATCCAGGCCACGCTGAGCCTCGAAAAGGTGATGTGGGGCACGCGGCTGTTGCTCACGTGCACGTACGAGCCGCACTCGGTGGAGTACGAGCTGCCGGACGAGATCGACTACCTCCTCTTCGTCCGGACCCGGGACGGACGCACGGAGCAGGTCGGCAGCTGGCGCTCGGTCGGTGGCACGACCATGCAGGTTCCGGCCGCGACCTCCGTGGTCCGCGCTCACATAGCGTCCGTGGAGGTGCGCACGGCCGACGGCCGCGTGGTGCTGCGACTACGCGCGTGACCGCAGCGGGTTGTCGGCCAGCAGGAGTCGCGCCCCGGCGACCACGGCGACCACCTCGGACACGGCCGCCGTCCAGACGGCCCATCCGGTCCAGCCCTCCTCGACTCCGAACAGCCCGACCGTCGCCGCCAGCACGAAGGCCGTCAGGGTGGAGAGACCGAAGCCGACCGCCAGGAACGCAGGCACCCAGTGCCGCCACGCGATGAGCAGCACGGCGATCAGCGCGCCGCCGACCGCGTTGAGAAGGAAGGCGGGACCCACCACGTCCGCGTCCCTCATGCCGTCCTGCCACAGGTAGAGGTGCACCAGCGCCGACACGAGCACCGCGGCCGCTGCCAGGACACGCATGAGATCACCGTTCCCATCAGTTCGATCCAGTCCCGGTCCGGGAGGTCCTGACTGGGTGAACGCGTCGGCCACTGCTCCGGTTCAGTTGGTCCGCGCCGCGACCACGGCGAACTTCCGGATCCGACCGGTCATCAGCCACTCGCTCCAGAGCCGGTGCCCGTTCAGCAGGTCGTCAACGACGGTCTCACCGACATCGGCGGCGATGGACGACCGCTCGGACTCGAAGGCGACGATCAGGGCGTTGGCGACCCGGAGATGCGCGCGGGTGCACTCCCTCATCCAGCGCACGTCCAGTCCGACCTGCGCCAGGCGCAGCACCAGCTCCGTGAGCGGGATCGGCCAGACCGTATCTGCCTCGGGCATCTGGTCGCGCTCCGTCCCGGACAAGGGCTGCCCTGCCTCCACGGTGAAAGCGAAGCGGCCGCCGGGCACGAGCGCGGACGAGACCTGCCGAAGGAGGGTGTCCTTGTCGGGGAACGCGAGCATCGTTTCAAGCAGGAGGACGACGTCGAAGGGGCCGGACGGGACGGGCGGCACCTCGCCGACCTGGAAGCGGCAGGCGAGGTCGGTGGAGCGCTCGCGAGCGAGACCCACGGCAACCTCGTCCCGGTCGACACCGAGGTACGCGCAGCCGAGCTCCGTCGTGACGAGCCGTCCCGGGCCGGCCACGCCGCAGCACAGGTCCAGCACGGAGACACCGGGACCGATGCCCGCCCGGCGGGCCACCGACAGGATCTCGCTGCGCGTCATGAAGCTCTCCTGGCCGACGAACTCGCCCGGTGCGTAGGCCGCAGTCCGGGCGCGGTGCAACGCGTCGTCGTACGCCCTGCGCAGCACCTGCGTCATGACGACCGCTGCCGCTGGGGAGGTGCTGCGCCGATGTCCGTCCGGGCCGCCGGTGTCTCGACCGGCCGGCGGCACCACAGCCACCAGACGTCGCGGCCGAAGGACTCGGCCAGCAGCACGAAGCCGATCGCCAGCGCGCCGTACGTGATCGCAGCCGATCCGACGTCGGAGGCTGCGAAGGCGAGCGCAATCCCCGCCGTCGCGGTGACGACCTTGCGCCAGTGGCGCGGCGGAAGCTGGGCGCGCATCCAGGGCAGTACCCAACCGGCCATCGCGAACACGTAGCGGGCAAGGCCCATCGCGACGACCCAGATCCCGGCCGAACGTGGCGACGTAGACGCTGAGCACGAGCATCAGGAAGGCGTCGGCCTCCCCGTCGAGCCAGGCACCGAAGGCGTTCGCCGTGCCTGTCCGTCTCGCCACCCAGCCATCCACCGCGTCCAGGGCCAGGGCAACCGCGGCGAGCACGACCAACGTCCGCACGGCCGTATCACCGAAGAACGACTCCGCGACCAGAGCGGCGGCGCCGCACGCCAGCGTCGCGCGGCTCAGGGTGACGACGTCGGCCGGCCCCAGTGACTCGACCCCCGAGGTCGCCGCTCTGCGGTCGGCCGCAGCGCTCAGCGCGAGCCCGCACGCGAGGCCGGCCACCCAGCCGATCGGGTCGACCCCTCCGCCGAGGTCGAGCAGGCTGATCACGACGACCAGCGCCAGGACACTGATCGACAGTCCGTGGCGGACACCGATCATCGATCCCCTTCCGACGTTGACGGCTCACCGATGTGTACGCAGGGTGTGAGCGTGGGGTTCACCGGCCGAGGGAGGTGCGATGACGTCGGAACCCGTTCGGGCCGGTGCGGGCTGGCTACACCTGCGCGAACCTGCGGATGCTGAGGCGCGGTCCGGTGAGCTCGTCGACATCCTCCGGCCGCACCTACCCAGCGGCCCCCTGCAGATCCACGACCTCGGCGGAGGCACCGGGTCCATGGCCCGCTGGCTCGCACCCCGGCTGGACGGTCCGCAGCGGTGGGTGCTGCACGACCGGGACGCAGAACTGCTCCACCTCGCGGACGAGCTGCCCCCGCCCCGGTCGCGCAACGGTGCACGACGTGACTGTCGCGACCCGCCTCGGCGACATCACGCGCCTGGACGCCAGCGAGCTGGCAGACGCATCGTTGATCACCGCCTCTGCCCTGCTCGACATGTTCACCGCCGAGGAGGTCGACCGGTTCGTCGCCATCTGTGCGGGCGTCGGTTGCCCCGTGCTCGTGACCCTGACGGTCGTGGGCCGCGTGCAGCTGGTCCCAGCAGACCCCTGGGACGACCGTGTGATGGAGGCCTTCAACGCGCACCAGCGACGCCCCAGCTCAGAGCGGGCGCCTGCTCGGTCCCGGCGCGGCCGCAGCCGCCATCGAGGGATTCGAGCGCGCGGGTCTCGAGGTGCTGCAACGCCCCAGCCCCTGGCGCCTCACGCCCTACCGATCGGCACTCGCGGCCGAATGGTTCACCGGGTGGATCCGTGCCGCGCTCGAGCAGGACCCGAGCCTCGTCGAGTCCGCGGCGCCGTACGCTCTCCGACGCCGGGCACAGGTGGCCGCAGGAACGGCCTCGGTCACCGTGGACCACCTCGACTTCCTGGCCCTGCCCGGACGGTGACGAGGCACGGTCCGGCTCGGCCACCACCCGGCCCGCTGTTCTCGCAGGTCAGAGAGGAGGTCTCCTGCTAGGCGGGCTGACGAATCCACTCCACGGACGCGTGTGAGTCGGATCTGACCAGCCACAAAGGCTCATGCCGGCTGGGCGCTCCGAGGGCGGGGGCGCGATGGAGCGCGCCTCCCCAACCCCGTGGGAGCGCTGGCCAACGTGCCGTGTCACGCAACTCCGTCCCTGGACATGACAGCTAGGCGAGAGCCTTCGCCTTCATCTGGTTGAACTCGTCCTGCGTGATCGTTCCCTCGTCGAGCAGCTTCTTCGCCGATGCGATCTGGTCCGCACTGGAACCGCCACCGCTCGTGGCGACGACCGAACGCACATACTCGTCCTGCTGTTGCTGCATCTGCTGTTGCGACTCGATGGCGCGCGTCGTCATTCCGCCACCGCGGGCGATCAGATAGACGAGGACGCCGAGGAAGGGCAGGAAGATGACGAACAAGCTCCAGACAGTCTTTGCACCGCCCCCCAGGTCAGGGCTGCGGAAGATGTCCCCGAAGACGTGGAACAAGCACATCAGCCACGCGAAGAAGATGAAGAACTCAAACATTGCGAGCAGGAACGAACCATTGTCGTCGAACATCTGACTGCCTCCAGTGTGAGCGGGTGGTGACGGGCTAGTACAGGTAGAGGGGCGCCCTGCCGCAGATCCTTGGTGCACGTACCCCGAGGAGCTTGGCAACTCATCCCATCGTGGATTGCGTCTCATGTCCTCATCCGTTACGCATGAGATCCACGGCAATTGGGCCGTCCGCGACGCGGGCACGCCAAGACCGCTCAGCACCGGGCAGTGAGTGGCTTCTCGATCAAGAACTCATCGACGGTCGTGCCTCTGAAGGATTCGTGAGACGCCACACGGGTCCTGGCTTCCCGTGGCCAGCGCCCAAGGGTCAGGAAGTTGGCTGCCTCCCCGGCGGCCAGATGTGCGTCTATTCGTCGCCTGGGCGAACCAGACGTCCGGATCTGGCCATGAATGCGCCTTACCGCCGCCTCGGCGCGCCCTTCGAACATCCGGCTCTACCGATGAGCGGGTGCCGCGATCGATCGATGGGATCGCTTCCCAGCGGCCGCGGATCCGCGATTTCCGCGGCCGGTTGCTGGGCCGGGTACCAAAGCATGTCCTTCAGGCTCCCGGGTACACGCGGGTGAGGGGGCGGCTCGGGCGCTCAAGAAGCGGGCGTCGGGGCCGCCCGCGTGCCTACGTTTGCACGACGCTCAGTCAACGCCCAGGATTTTGCGCGTACGCGCTATCTCCTCGGCAACGTCGATGAGCTTGCGATTGCAGTGCGACGACACCCGACGCAGGTAGTCGAACGCTTGATCTTCCCCGATGTCCAGCCGCGCCATCAGCACCCCTTGTGCCTGGCCGATGAGGGTTCGGCTGCGCAACGCGAGCCCCAGCTGGTCGATCTGTCCCTCGGCCGCCAGGACGACCGACAACTGGTCGGCCAGGGCCTGCCCGACGGCCAGGTCGTCGGCATCGAAGGGGTGACCCTCGTGCGAGTAGAGACTCAACGCACCGAACGCGTGCTTGTCGGTGAAGACCAGCAGGGACATCATGGAACGCACTCGCAGCTCGCGATGCACCTGTGGCGCCCATGTCGGCCAGCGCCGCTCCTCGGCGAGGTTGCCGCTGATGAGCGTGTCTTGGTCCCGCAGGACATCGAGGCACGGTCCTTCGCCGAGCTCCTGCTGGAGCTCGTTGGCTCGACGGACCAGGTCGTCGCTACTCACCCGGGTGGAGAGCCCACCCTTCTCGTTGATGGTGAAGCCGGCGTGGTCGCAGCCGTTCACCAACGAGACGGCGCGGTCGACAGCCACCTGGAGACGAGCGTTCTCGTCCGGAGCCGCGGCCATGGCCTTGGCCAGCTGGGTGAACTCGCTCAGCTGCTTGGCGTCGCTCACGCGCCTCGTTCCCTTCCCCTCACACCCCACCTACTGGGGCGACGGTAAGTCAGACCTTGCCAATCGGACCACCGCTTCGCGCGATCCGGCATCGTGCATAGCCCGTGGCATCCGGCGTCTGCCGCGTTCGGCGCTGCGCACCTGCCCGACGTGGACCTTCCTGGGCCAGGCTGGCTCGCGTTCTCGGACGTGGACGCCCTGCCGCGGCCTGTCACGTCGCCTGCCGGCTGCGCAGCAGACGGTCGCCACCTGACTCAGTTCTCACCGTTGCTCGGGAGCCGCTGCTGCCTCAGACCGCGCCGGGGTCCCGGGGGGCGGCTGCCGAGCAGGGAGCGGTACACGTCGACGTACCCGTGGCACATCCGCTCGGCGGTGAACCGCTCGGCGCCGCGACGACACGCATCGGGGTCGATCTGGCCGATCCTGCCGACGGCGTCGGCCATCTCATCCACGTCGTCGCAGATGAAGCCGGTGACGCCGTCCTCGATCACCTCGGGCACCGAGCCGCGGCGCAGCGCGACCACCGGCGTGCCGGCGGCCAGCGACTCGATCATCACCAGCCCGAACGGCTCCGGCCAGTCGCTGGGGAACAGGGTGGCGCGGGCACCGGCGTAGAAGGCCGGCTTCTCGTCCTCGGTGATCTCACCGACGAAGTCGACGTCGGAGCCCATCTGCGGCGCCACCTCGTCCTCGTAGTACGCGACGTCGGTCGGGTCGACCTTCGCCGCCATGCGCAGGGGCACGCCGGTACGCCGCGAGACCTCGATCGCCGACAGCGGCCCCTTCTCCGCCGCGATCCGGCCCACGAAGCCGAGGTAGCCGTCCCTGTCGTGCGGCACCTCGCGGTAGCGACTCAGGTCGAGGCCGTTGTAGACGGTCGCCGCCCACGTCAGGTCGAGGTCCTCGACCGCGCGCCGCTGATCGTTGCTGATCGACACGAGCGGCACGGACCCGTACCGCGGCAGCAGCTCGCGCACGAAGTCGAGGTCGAGCCGCCCGTGCAGGGTCAGCACGGTGGGCGTGGCGATGAGCCGGGTGAACGGCAGCGCCAGCAGGTCGAGGTGGGAGTGGATGACGTCGAACTCGCCGGAGCGCCACGACACCTCTGCCATCATCTCTTGGTGCAGGTGGGGCGCCACGTTGCCCATCTCGTCGGCGCTGAAGCGCTCGCGCAGCGGCTTCTCGAAGGCCTGCAGCCGCGCCGCCGTCGCGGAGGTCGTCC
Source organism: uncultured Actinomycetota bacterium (assembly GCA_963778975.1). Lineage (GTDB taxonomy): Bacteria > Actinomycetota > Actinomycetes > Propionibacteriales > Nocardioidaceae > Nocardioides. The sequence continues at coordinate 103,920 of CAVZWM010000030.1, read as the reverse complement.
GGCCCGAACAGGGTGACGTCGTGCCCCTGCGCGACCAGCCCGTCGCACAGCGTGGCGATGACGCGCTCCGTCCCGCCGTACGCGCCGGGAGGCACGGCCTCGTAGAGCGGTGCCACCTGCGCGATGCGCAGGGGCGGTTCCGCTCCGGTCCCGCGTGCCCGTCCTGAGCTCGGGGACCACCACCCCTGGTGTCCGCAATGCGTGCCGTTCCCGTCCAGCTGGGGCGTTTCCATCCTGACCACTCCCTCCGCGGTCACCCGATCGGCCGCTCTCTCTTCTTCTCCGGTGGGCAGCAGGGGCATGCCCGCCGGTGGTGACCGACGACGCCGCGGGGTCGGGGCACACGCGGCGTCGCCGGAGCTATCCGGTGCGGCGTGTGGCGCGGTAGCCCTCGACGAGACGGCCCTTCTCGAGGATCCGTCGGACCAGCCGCCCGCCTGCGATCCGGATGTCCTGGTCGAGCCGGTACGGCGTTGCGACCCGCATCCGCGAGGCCGCGTCGAGCGCCGCGGCGATCGTCACCACCTGCTTCTCGAGCTCCGTCACACGCCTCTCGAGGTCGCGCTCGTGCAGCTCCGGCCCTGCGTCACGTCGCTGTCCGTCCTGATCCTTCACGTGCGTCCTCCGATGTCGCTGCTGTCGTCCTCCGTCCCCATGACCCGCACGTCGCCGACGCATGACGCGAACCCGCCGTGCGCGGACGACCCGGATCCGCGCTCCTGGGGCTCTCACGATCGGGCACGCCTGACGCGAGGCTCGCGTCATGCGCTCGGCCGACGCTGGTCATAGACTCGTGGAGGTCTACCCAAGGGGCCGCAGGTCCTGCTTCCCGGCGGGAAGGAGGACCGTGTGGCGAGCGAGCCCGTGCCGGACGGTGACCAGCCGTACGACGAGCGCGTCGTGGTCGACCTCGTCCCCGTGCTGCGCCGTGTGGTCGGGGCCAGGATCAAGGACCCGCACACCGTGGAGGACCTGGTCCAGGAGACGCTGGCCAGGCTGATGTCCTCCTCCAGACGCATCGATCCGGACAAGCTGCACCACTACGCGGCGGTCACGGCGCGCCACGTCGTGGCGTCGTACGCCGAGCGGAACGACCGGGCGCGGGACCGCTCCCACCTCCTCGCCGAGGCCGTGGACGTGGAGCCGCCCACCGACGGGCTGCTGCGGCAGGAGGATCGCGAGTTCGTCAGCGCCGCGCTGGCCCAGCTGTCGGACGCCGACCGGGACCTCCTGGTGGCCCACGAGGTCCACGGCGCGGACACCAGCACGATGGCGGCCGAGCGGGGCTCCACGCCCGGCGCGGTCGCGGCCCGGCTGAGTCGCGCCCGTGCCAGCCTGCGGGTGGAGTACCTCCTGGCCGCCGAGGGCATCGAGCCACCGACCGATCGCTGCCGGCCGGTGCTGCGGGCGCTGTCCAGCGGTGACCGACGGCGCCAGCGGGAGCTCGACGTCAACGGCCACCTCCTCGAGTGCACGACGTGCGCGCGAGCTCGCCGACCGGCTCTTCGAGCGCCGCGCGCGCCCCGTCGAGCGACGGCGTCGTGCGGGTGCCGGTGTCCCGGGACGCCGACGTGGTGACGGCCAGGCAGCAGGGTCGCGAGGCCGCGGCCCGCGCCGGCTTCTCGCTGTCCGACCAGACGCTCATCGCCACCGCGATCTCCGAGATCAGCCGCAACATCGTCAAGTTCGCCGAGCGGGGCGAGGTGACGATCTCGCTGGTGTCGGAGGACGGGCGCCGGGGCATCAGCGTGGTGGCCCGCGACGTGGGGCCGGGGATCGCGAACCCCGAGGAGGCGTTGCGGGACGGCTACAGCACCTACCACGGGCTGGGCCTCGGCCTCCCCGGCGCGAAGCGCCTCATGGACGGGTTCCACCTGAGGTCGGTCCCCGGCGAGGGGACCACCGTGACGATGGAGAAGTGGTTGCCGTGAACCGATCAGCACCTACCAGCCGAGCAGGACGAGAGAGGCGCAGACATGACCGATCACTCCAGCACCCCGGCCACTGCCGAGACCGCGCACAGTGACGACAAGCTGCTCCCCGAGCTGGTCGCCCACCTGCGCGACAACCGCACCGAGCTGCGGCAGCAGTGGGCCGAGCGGATCACCCAGGCCCACCTGCTCTCCTCCATGACGAACCAGGAGGTGTTCTCCGAGGCGACCTCGGTGTACGACAACTACGTCGAGGTGCTCGAGACGGGCAGCGTCGAGGCGCTGCAGGACTACGCACGCGACCTCTCCGAGCGGATCATCCCGCGCGGCGTCGAGACGCACGAGGTGGTCGGGATCGTCCTGCTGCTGAGGGACGTGCTGGCCCGCTCGCTCTTCGAGAAGTACCGCGAGGACTTCGAGCTCCTCAACCACGTGCTCGACGCCTACGAGCCGGCAGCCAACCGCATCGCCAACACGGTGGCCGTCAGCTTCGTCGAGCAGCGGGAACGGGTCATCCGCGAGCAGCAGGACGCGCTGCTGGAGCTGTCGACCCCGGTGCTGCAGGTGCGCGAGCGGCTGCTGATCCTGCCGATCATCGGCGTGCTCGACCAGGACCGGGCCCAGCAGCTCACCGAGCAGCTGCTGCACGGGATCCGGGCACACCGGGCGAAGCTGGTGGTCATCGACGTCACGGGCGTGCCGGACATGGACGAGTCCGTGGCCAACTCCCTCGTCGACACCGTGACGGCCTCCCGGCTCATGGGAGCGGACGTGATCATCACCGGGCTGTCCTCCGAGATCGCCCAGACCCTCGTCACCATCGGGGTCGACCTCAGCAAGATGCACACGGTCGGCGACCTGCAGGGGGGAATCGAGGAAGCGGAACGCCAGCTCGGGTTCCGGGTCTCGAAGGTGCCCGATGCCGACTGACGCCCCCACCGCGCCGCGCGCGCCCCTGCCCGCCTCGATCCTGTCGCAGGGGCCGAACCTGATCGTCTCGATCCACGCCGCCCTCGACGACGAACAGCTCGTCCGGCTGCAGCGCGACCTCCTCGAGCGGGTGGGACGGGACCGGTCACGCGGGATCCTCATCGACGTGGCGGCGCTCGACGTCCTCGACTCCTTCGCCGCGAGGACGCTGGCCGACCTCGCCTACATGGCTCAGCTGCGCGGTGCCCGGACCGTCGTGGTCGGCATCGCCCCGGAGGTCGCCATGACGCTGGTCCGCCTCGGCGTGCGGATCCCGCTGACGCAGACCGCACTGGACCTCGAGGAGGGCCTGGAGTGGCTGGGGGCGTGACGACCCGCTGGAGCGCTTCCGCCTCGACTACGCCCCCCTGCTCCTGCGCCACCTCGCCCAGCGGGACGAGTCCGGGCTGCAGGCGGCCTACCAGCTCGGGCGCCGAGCGATGCAGGAGTCGGTCGGCCTCCTCGACGTCGTACGCGTGCACAACGACCTGTTCCTCGAGGTCCTCACCACCGTCCGCCACCTCGACGAGGTCATCGACCTGACGCAGGCCGCGTCCGACCCTCCTCATCGACCTGGTCGCGTCCTTCGAGGTGGCCCAGCGCGGCTTCATGGACGTACGACGTGGGGCCGAGCCTCACTAGCGTCATATCGCCGCGATCCGGTCGTCTCGAAGAGCGTGACTCCCACGTCACCGACGCGGTTGCCAAGCAGGTCAAGAGTCCTGACGGGGCGGTCTATAGAGCTGCTCCACCGCAGCCCCGATGTCCTCGTCGCGCTGCTCGACCGGTTCCACGTACAGCCGGGCAGAGGCGATTCGATCCTCGCGGATGGTGGCGACGATGACTCCACACATGGCAAAGAGCGCACCATCGCTGTAGTGGCCGGTGCCAGTAGACCTCGCCCCACTCCACGTCTCGATCGCGACAGGTTGCCAGGAGTTCCGCTCGGAAGTCCGAAACACCGGCGAAGACCGAGGACCAGTTCTCGTGGACTTGGGCTCGTCCAGAGAAGCGGCGACCAGGATGCGCGGGTTGATCGCTGCGATAGTCATGCGCGAAGTAGGAGGTAGAGAGTTCGACGTCGTGGGCATTCTGCGCCTCGGTGAGGCGCTCGAGAACTGTGTGCATGAAGTCGAATGTAAGACGGTGCTGGGCCACCGGACAGGTGTCATGGGAGCGATCCACCGGCGCGATCACGGCCTGAGGACTCTGGTCTGGCGGTTGTCCCCTACGTGAGTCATACCGCCGCGAACGTCTGTCAGGACGTCTCGGGGAACTTCACCCCGGTGTTGGCGTGGCAGCGGTAGCCGAACGGGTTCTTCGCGAGGTACTGCTGGTGCGGGTCCTCGGCGTAGTAGTACGGCGTCTCGCTCGCCGGGCGGATCTCGGTGGTGATCTCGCCGAGCCCGCGCCGCGCCAGCTCGGCGCCGTACGTCGCGGTCAGCTCGCGGGCGGTCGCGTCCTGCTCGGCGGAGGTGGTGTAGATCGCCGAGCGGTACTGCGTCCCGACGTCGTTGCCCTGCTGCATGCCCTGGGTCGGGTCGTGGATCTCGAAGAAGCGCTTGACCAGGTCGGCGAAGGACACGACGGCCGGGTCGAACACGATCCGGATGGCCTCGGTGTGCCCGGTCTGCCCGGAGCAGACCTCCTCGTAGGTCGGGTGCGGGGTGCTGCCGCCGGCATAGCCGACGGACGTGGACCACACGCCCGGCATCTGCCAGTAGATCTCCTCGGCGCCCCAGAAGCAGCCCAGGCCGAAGACGGCCACCTCGTGGCCCTCGGGCACCTCGTCGGTGACGACGGGTGTCTTGAGCACCACGTGCTCGCCGAGCTGCCACGGCTGCTCGGCCCGGCCGGGCAGGGCCTGGTCGGGCGTGGGGAGGGTGGAGGGCTTGCCGAATCCGAACATGCCTCCATCATCGCAAGATGGGGCAAATTCGCTGGTCTAGTCGTCGTAGGACCACCGATGCGCCGCGGGTGCGGGCGCAGCCATGGTGGTGGCCTCTGGTTCACCACCGAAAGGAACACCTCATGTCTTCACGACGTACGCCTCGGCAGCTGGTCGTCGCGGTCCTGGTCGGAGTGCTCGTGGGCGGCGGTCTGCTGGCCGTCACCCCGGCCGGCGCCGAAGTCAGCCAGGTCGCTGCGACGAACTGGAAGAAGATCTGGAAGAAGAACCTCAAGCCGCTGGCGGACAAGCGCTACTACACGAAGGCGCAGAGCGACACGAAGTATCAACCCAAGGGTTCCTACGAGATGCCGGCTCGGGCTACTCGAGGCGGACCAGCCAGACCGAGACCGACGCGACGCTGGCGCTGTTCGTCAACTCGGTCGCTCGGCCACGGCAGGCGGCGATCGGCAACTCGGCTCCTGACTCCCGGCTGGCCAGGTGGCCCAGCGTCCGTCGAGCCTGATGCCGCCCGCGAACGGCAAGGTCATCGTCTCCGGGTCGGCCATGCCGCCCATCAACGCCGCCGGTCGCCCTGCGGTACTGCCGCTCATCGATACACGGCCGGCGTGGACGAGTCGACTTCGACTCATCTCCAGCGCTCGTCACCGGCTCGAGCGGGTGACGTCCTCTGACGCCGGGCGCCACATCCGTCGGCTGCAACGTCACCTAACCGTGACCGAGTTCTGCTCACGGTGAACTTCGTCTGCGACGAGTTCACGCGGCAAGGTCGACCCTGCGGCTGACAGCAGCCTCACGGCGATCTTCGCGCCCAGACTGAACGGCGAACGGCCGCCACCACGGGGGAGTGGCGGCCGTTCCGCTGTGCCGGCGACGCGGCCTCGGGTCTACGCTCGCCTCGTGACCCAGGAACGCGCCAACAAGGCGGGGTTCGACACGCGTGCGATCCACGCCGGCTACGAACCCGACGCGATGACCGGGGCGGTCAACCCGCCCATCTATGCCAGCAGCACCTACAAGCAGGACGGTGTCGGGGGCCTGCGCGGCGGCTATGAGTACAGCCGCTCCGCCAACCCGACGCGTACGGCGCTGGAGGGTGCCCTCGCGGCAGTGGAGGACGGCGAGCGGGGGTTCGCCTTCGCCTCCGGCCTCGCCGCCGAGGACGCCGTCATCCGGGCCCTCACCCGGCCCGGCGACCACGCCGTCATCCCCGACGACGCCTACGGCGGCACCTTCCGCCTCTTCGACAAGGTGGCCAAGGTCTGGGGCCTCGACTTCAGCCCGGCGCCGGTGGCCGACGTCGACGCGGTGGCCGCCGCGATCGTCCCGGGTCGGACGAAGCTGGTCTGGGTCGAGACCCCCACCAACCCGATGCTCACGATCGGGGACATCGAGGCGCTGGCGACCGTCGCCCACGACGCCGGTGCCCTCCTGGTCGTCGACAACACCTTCGCCTCCCCCTACCTCCAGCAGCCGCTGACGCTCGGCGCCGACGTGGTGCTCCACTCGACCACCAAGTACGTCGGCGGGCACAGCGACGTCGTCGGCGGAGCCGTCGTGGTGCGCGACCTCGACCTCGCCGACAAGATCGGCTTCCACCAGAACGCGATGGGTGCCGTCGCCGGCCCCTTCGACGCCTTCCTGACCCACCGCGGCCTCAAGACGCTCGGGGTGCGGATGGACCGCCACTGCGACAACGCCGAGAAGATCGTCGAGTTCCTCGACGGCGACCCGCGGGTCACCGAGGTCATCTACCCCGGCCTCGCGTCCCACCCGGGGCACCAGGTCGCGGCCCGCCAGATGAAGCGCTTCGGCGGGATGATCTCGTTCCGGGTCGCCGGCGGCCTCGACCAGGCCCTGCGCGTCTGCGACGACGCGACGGTCTTCACGCTGGGGGAGTCGCTCGGCGGCGTCGAGTCCCTGATCGAGCACCCCGGAAAGATGACGCACGCGAGTGTGGCCGGCACCGACCTGGAGGTCCCGGACGACCTGATCCGGCTCAGCGTCGGCATCGAGACCGTGGAGGACCTGATCGCCGACCTGGACCGAGCCCTGGGGTGAGCGTGCCTCAGCGCGACATCCGCTTCTCGCTGGCCAACGAGCGGACCTTCCTCGCCTACGAGCGCACTGCCGTGGGCCTGGTGGCGGCCTCGCTCGCTGTCTTCCACCTCCTCGAGCCGTCCTGGCCCCAGCGACTGCTCGGCCTGCTGCTCATCGCGTCCTCGGTGGTCGCGGCCGCCGGCGGCTGGCTGCGCTTTCGACAGGCCGACCGGGCCATCCGCGAGGGACGCGACCTTCCCGCCGGCACGACCGTCCACCTCCTGGCGCTTGCCGTCCTGGTCGTGATCGTGGCGGCCGGGATCTCGGTGGTGGTGTGAGCGTCGTCGTCTGCGTGGACTTCGGATCGACCTTCACCAAGGCGGCCCTGGTCGACCTCGACTCCGGTGACCTCGTCGCCCTCGCCAGTCATCCGACCACGCTCCCCGACGCCGCGGGGGTGGGTGACGTCCTCGACGGGTACGACGCCTGCCTGGCGCGTCTCGTCGAGCAGGACGTGCGGGCGGTGGGCGCCGATGTGCTCGCCTGCTCGAGTGCGGGTGGCGGCCTGCGTGTCGCCGTGGTCGGCAACGAGGAGCTGGTCACCGCCGAGGCCGGCCGTCGGGTCGCCCTCTCCAGCGGCGGCAAGGTCGTCCTGGTCCTCTCCGGCGGTCTCGACGACGCCAAGCTGGCCGATCTCAGGGCAGCCGAGCCCGACGTGGTCCTGCTCGTCGGCGGCACCGACGGCGGCAACGCGGAGGTGCTCGAGGGCGACGCCGACGTCCTGGCTGCCCACCGCTGGACCGGGCCGGTCGTGGTCGCCGGCAACATCGAGTCGCAGGCCCACGTCGCCGGGCGGCTCGACGAGTCGGCGACGCCCCACGTCCTGGCCGACAACGTGGTGCCCCGCATCGGCGTGCTCGCGCCCGACAGCGCCCGCCGGGCCATTCGCGAGATCTTCCTCAGCCACGTCATCGGCGGCAAGCACCTCAGCTCTCGCACCGACGCCAGCGGTCGGTCCTTCACGGACATGGTCCGCGGCGCCACCCCCGACATCGTCCTGACCGGTGTCGAGCTCCTCGCCCGGGGTCTCGACGACGACCACCCCGGAGCCGGGGACGTGGTGGTGGTCGACGTCGGTGGCGCGACCACCGACGTGCACAGCGTCGTCGAGCTGGACCCGGAGGACAGTGCGTTGGCCCGCGAAGTGGTCGCCACCACCCCGGTGACGCGGACGGTGGAGGGCGACCTGGGCATGCGCTGGTCGGCGATCTCGACGGTCGAGGCGGCCGGTCGCGACGACCTCGCCGACGCCGCCGAGCGACGTCGTGCCCACCCCGACTTCCTCCCCGACAGCGACGAGGAGAAGGGGGCCGACCTCGACATCGCGGCCGCCGCCGTCCGGATCGCGCTCGAGCGCCACGCCGGTCGCAGCAAGGTCGTCGTGAGCCCCGAGGGACGCGTCGTCGAGCGCAGCGGCAAGGACCTCCGGGAGGTCGACCTGCTGGTGGGCTCGGGTGGCGTGCTGCGCCACGGCGGGCCCGACGCCGTACGACGGGTGCTGCTGCCGGCGACCGGCGACGCGTTCGAGGGTGGCTGGCAGCTGCCCCGCGACCCGCGTGTCGTCGTGGACCACGACTACGTCCTCGCCGCCGCCGGGCTGCTGGCCGAGGAGCACCCGGTCACGGCGCACCGGCTGGCGTCTGCACTGGTGACCGGGGCGAGTGGGTAGCGTGACCGGCGTGAAGGACGATGCGGGCCGCGAGCTGGGCGACGACCTGGCGGACGAGTCGACCAGGCGTCGGCTCTTCGCGGCGCTGGCCCGCGGGGAGGACGAGGACGGCCTGACCGACAGGTTCGTCCAGCAGTGGGCGCACATGCGTGCCGAGCGCCGCGCCGATCCGCCCGCGATCGCCACCGGTCCGTCCAACTTCACCCGCGCGCAGGTGCCGTGGGGCCTCGACCTGGCGGCCGCGTGGGCGTGGCGCCTGAGCATCATCGTCGTGGCGGCGCTCGGGCTGCTGTGGACCATGCGCTTCTTCGCCGTCATCACCGTCCCGATCGCCATCGCGCTGCTCGCCGCGGCACTCGCCACCCCGCTCGTCAACGGGCTGAGGCGGATCGGGCTGCCCCGCGGCCTGGCCGCAGGCATCGTGTTGATCCTCGGCCTCGGCACGGTTGACGTCTGCTGCTCACCTTCGTGGGGCAGCAGGTCGCCCAGGGAGCGACCGACCTCGCCGACTCCACGGTCGAGGGCCTGGGCCAGATCCGCGACTGGCTGCGCACCGGACCGCTGCAGGTCACCGAGTCGCAGCTCGACGGCTACATCGAGCAGGTCCAGGAGGGCATCTCCTCCAGCACCCAGTCCGACGGGGTGATGACCCGGGTGACCGAGGTCGGCACCGCGGTGGGCCACGTCGTCGCCGGCTTCTTCATCGTGCTGTTCTCGACCTACTTCTTCATGGCCGACGGTGAGCGCATCTGGTCGTGGCTGGTCCGGATCGCCCCCCGGGCGGCGCGCGAGCGGGTCGACGCGTCCGGCAAGGTCGCGTGGGTCTCGCTGACCCAGTTCGTGCGAGCCACGGTCCTGGTCGCCCTCGTGGACGCGATCGGCATCATGATCGTCGCGGCCGTGCTGGGCGTGCCGTTCGTGATGGCCATCGGCGTGCTGGTCTTCCTCGGCGCGTTCGTGCCGATGATCGGAGCCACGGTCGCCGGCTCCGTCGCGGTCCTCGTCGCGCTCGTGGACCAGGGGCCCGGTGACCGCGCTCCTGATGCTGGGCGGCGTGATCCTCGTCCAGCAGATCGAGGGCCACGTCCTCCAGCCCTTCCTCATGGGCCGCTTCGTCTCGCTCCACCCCCTCGGCGTCATCGTCGCGATCGGCTGCGGCGTCCTGGTGGCCGGCATCATCGGCGCGCTGGTCGCCGTACCCCTGGCAGCCGCGGGCAACGCCGTCGCCCAGCACCTGGCCGGCTACACCGACGTCGGCGACGACGATGCCGACGAGGCGCTGGACGAGGACCTCGCGACCGACGGCGTACCCGACGACCCGGTGCCCGAGGACGACAGTCCGCTCGCAGGACCGGCCGCACCCGAGGACGACGAGGAACAGGCATGACCGAGCAGGTGTCCCTCGCCGACATCGTGGCCGCCCGTGAGGTGCTCGAAGGCATCGCAGTGGTGACCCCGATGGAGGAGTCGCGGTGGCTCTCCGCGCTGGTCGGCGGACCGGTGAGCCTCAAGTGCGAGAACCTCCAGCGCACCGGGTCCTTCAAGGCGCGCGGGGCCTACGTCCGGATCGCGCGGCTCTCCCCGGAGGAGCGTGCCCACGGAGTGGTGGCGGCCTCGGCCGGCAACCACGCCCAGGGCGTGGCGCTCGCCGCGACCACGCTCGGGATCGCGTCCACGGTGTTCATGCCCGAGGGGGCTCCGATCCCCAAGGAGAAGGCGACCCGGGGCTACGGCGCCGACGTCGTCTTCCACGGCCGCTACCTCGAGGACTCCCTCGCCGCCGCGCGGGCCTTCGCCGAGGAGACCGGTGCGGTCCTGATCCACCCCTTCGACCACGCCGACATCGTCGCCGGACAGGGGACGCTCGGACTCGAGATCCTGGAGCAGGCACCCGACGTACGAACTGTCCTGGTGCCCACCGGTGGCGGGGGACTGCTGGCCGGGGTCGCGATCGCGATCAAGGCGCTGCGCCCGGACGTACGCGTGGTGGGCGTCCAGGCCGAGGGGGCCGCCGCCTATCCCGGGTCGCTGGCCGCCGGCGAGCCGGTGGCGCTGGAGTCGATGAGCACGATGGCCGACGGCATCGCCGTGGGACGGCCCGGTGACATCACCTTCGCGGCCGTGCGCGACCACGTCGACGACATCATCACCGTCTCCGAGGAGTCGCTGTCGCGGGCCCTGCTCGCGATCGTCGAGCGGGCCAAGCAGGTCGTCGAACCCGCCGGTGCGGCGGGCGTCGCAGCCCTGCTCGACAACCCCGAGGGCTTCGAGACGCCGGCCGTCGCCGTGCTGTCCGGGGGCAACATCGACCCGCTCCTGCTCAGCAAGGTGATCCGGCACGGCCTCGCCGCAGCCGGGCGCTACCTCTACCTGCGCGTCTGCATCCCCGACCTGCCCGGCGGCCTGGCCTCCCTGCTCGGCGAGGTCGGCGCGGCCGGGGCGAACGTGCTCGAGGTCGCCCACGAACGGCTCTCGCCGTCGCTCACCCTCAACGAGGTCGAGGTCCGCATCCAGCTCGAGACCCGGGGCGAGGCCCACGCCGAGAACCTGCTGACGCGGCTGCGTGAGTGCGGCTACCGCGTCTACGAGTAGGCCCCTGACGCACCGAAGCGGTGAGTGAGGCCGGTTCCCGACGCCGGGAAGCGGCCTCACTCACCGCTCGGATGAGTGCGGGTCGAGCTCAGCCCTTGTAGGGCACCGCGTCGATGACCTCGACGGTGAGCTCCTTGCCGTTGGGCGCGGTGTAGGACACCGAGTCGCCCTTGCTCTTGCCGTAGATGGCCGCGCCCATGGCGGACTGCGGCGAGTAGACGGTGAGCTCGTCGCCGTCGAGGAGGTTCTCGCGGGCACCGAGGAGGAACTTCTCGGTGTCGCCGCCGCCGAAGTCCACGGTGACGACCATGCCGGGCTCGACGATGCCGTCGTTGGGCGGCGTCTCACCGACCTCGGCGCGACGCAGCATGTCCTCGAGCTGACGGATGCGGGCCTCCTGCTTGCCCTGGTCGTCCTTCGCCGCGTGGTAGCCGCTGTTCTCCTTGAGGTCACCCTCGTCGCGAGCGGCGGCGATCTTCTCGATGATCTCCTGGCGCTTGGGTCCCTTGAGGTCCTCGAGCTCAGCCTGCAGCTTGTCGTAGGCCTCCTGGGTCAGCCATACGGTGCCCTGGTCGGTCATGTCGCTACTCCTGCTTCCCGGTGTTGCTGATGTCGGGGGGTCTGGATGTGGATGTGCCACAGCACGACCACATCTGGTCGATGAATCGCTTCCGTCCGGTCTGAGGAAGCGCAGCCACGGACATGGGCCAGCGCTGCCGGGACGGGCAGATCCCTCAGGTTAGCAAGCCGGGGACAAAAGCGCAGGTCGTGGGCTCACCGAGGGCGCGACTGGCCCGGCGCGGTGCACCCGATCTTCTCGAGGCTGGTGGCCCGCCGCTCGGTCCGTACGACGACCAGGTTGTCGCCGTCGGAGGGGGTGAAGGCCAGCTCGCCGACGCTGGTGTGGTCCTCCGCGTAGGCGCGCACGCGACAGCTCGCGGTGACCCCGTCCTGCAGCTCGACCTGCAGCGTCGCCGTCGCCTCGTGGTCGCCGGTGACCTTGAAGGAGATGAGCTCGGAGGAGACCTCGGGAGTGCTGTGGAACCACGCCGTCCAGGCCAGCCAGGACAGGCCGCTCACGGCCAGCACGACAGCCAGGGCGATCATGATCGGGCGTCGCGACCGTGAGGGTGCGCCGTAGCGGTCCGCGAGGTCGGTGGTCACTCCGAAAGCCTAAGAGGTGTCTCCTAGACTCGCGCCCATGGCCCAGTCCTCCGCAGACCGGCCCGGAGCAGACAGGTTCCGCGCCGGCCTTCGACTCATGCACGTCCACGCCCACCCCGACGACGAGTCGAGCAAGGGTGCCGCGTCGACGGCGAAGTACGTCACGGAGGGCGTCGACGTCCACGTCGTCACCTGCACCGGCGGGGAGCGCGGCTCGGTGCTCAACGCCAAGATGGACCGCCCCGACGTGTGGGAGAACATCTCCGAGATCCGGCGCGAGGAGATGCACCGCGCCCGCGACATCCTCGGCATCCGGCAGGACTGGCTCGGCTTCGTCGACTCCGGCTGGCCCGAGGGCGACCCCAAGCCGCCGCTGCCCGAGGGCTGCTTCGCCCTCGTCCCGCTCGAGGAGTCGACCGAGCGCCTGGTCCGGTTCATCCGGGACTTCCGCCCGCACGTCATGACGACGTACGACGAGCGTGGCGGCTATCCCCACCCCGACCACATCCGCTGCCACGAGGTGTCGGTCGCGGCCTACCACGCGGCCGGCGACCCCGAGCAGTTCCCCGATGCGGGGGAGCCCTGGCAGCCGATGAAGCTCTACTACCACCACGGCTGGAGCTGGGCGAAGACCCAGGCCCTGCACGAGGCGATGCTGGCGCACGACCTGGAGTCGCCCTACGCCGAGCGGCTGGCCACGTGGGAGCGCGAGCCCGAGTGGGACGACCGGATCACCACGCGGGTGCCGTGCGGTGACTACTTCGGCGTCCGCGACCAGGCCCTCCTGGCGCACGCGACGCAGATCGACCCGGACGGCATGTGGTTCGCGATCCCGCGCGAGATCCAGCAGAAGACCTGGCCCACCGAGGACTTCGAGCTGGTCGACTCGAAGGTCGAGTCGACGAGGCCCGAGGACGACCTGTTCGCGGGCATCCCGACGCCCGCACCGTGAGGGCCGCCTGAGATACTGGGGACATGCTCGACCTGCTGCTCATCCTCCTGGACGACCCGACGCCCGAGCCCACTGAGGTCAAGGCCGGCCCGCTGGGTTTCGCGATCTGGATGTTCCTCATCATCTCCGTGGTCGTGCTGGCGTTCAGCCTGGTCAAGCAGCTCCGCAAGGCGCAGGCGGCCAAGGACGCCGGGGTCTACGGCGACGAGCCGGTCACCCGTGACGAGCCGGCCACGAACGAGGACCGCGACGCCTAGCCTGCTCGACGCACGCGCACCAGGCAGTCCCACGCGGTGCGGCTGACGTCGCCACCGTGCTCGTCCTCGGTGGTGACCTCGCGGGCCACGCGCCCGGCCCGGACGACCTCCGGCGCCAGCCCGTCGAGATCGCCGAGCACGTCCTCCGCGCTCATCAGCACGGCCGGATCCTGCGGCCCTCCGGTGCCCTCGGTCAGGTTCGTCGAGTCGTGGGCGACCAGCAGCAGCGTCCCGCCGGGTGCGAGGGACGCGAACGCCGACCGCACCGCCGTACGACGCCCGGCTGCAGGCACCTGGAAGTAGGCGATCACGACGAGGTCGACCGGCTCGGGCGCCCGCCACGCGGTCGCGTCGGCGCACACCCACTCGACACTGCCGTCGAGCGCGGCCGCCTCGGCGAGCCGACGACCCTTGTCGAGTGCGACCTGCGAGAAGTCGACGGCCCAGACGCGCCAGCCCAGGGAGGCGAGCCAGATCGCGTTGCGACCCTCGCCGGCGGCCAGGTCCACGGCCCGGCCGGGGGAGAGGTCTGCGCACTCGGCAGCCACGAAGGTGTTCGGCTGCGCGTGACCACACCAGCTCGCTCGCGGCGTAGCGCGCGTCCCAGCCGTCGGCGTCCATGGCGCTCACCCGTCGAGGCGGGCGATCTCCTCGGTGCTGAGCTCGAGGTCGGCGGCCGCGGCGGAGTCCGTCACGGAGGTCGGGCGCTTGGCTCCCGGGATCGGGATCACGCAGGGCGACTGGGCGAGCTCCCACGCGAGCGCCACCTGCTGGGCGCTGATCCCGCGGGCCTCGGCGATCTCGGCGAACGCGGGGTGCTGGGTCGCGAGGTCCTTGGCACTGCCGAGGCCGCCGAGCGGGCTCCAGGGCAGGAATGCCAGGCCGAGCTCCTCGCACACGTCGATCTCGGGACGGCTGCTGCGGAAGGCCGGGCTGAACTGGTTCTGCACGCTGACGAGGGAGTCGCCGAGCACGGCGTGCGCGGCGCGGATCTGGTCGGGGTTCGCGTTGGACAGGCCGACGCCGGCCACCTTGCCGCTGTCGGCGATCTCCTTGAGGCTGCCGATGACGTCGTCGTAGGAGACCTTCGGGTCGGGTCGGTGGTGCTGCCACAGCGCGATCTGCTCGACCCCGAGCCGCTCCAGGCTGGCGTCGACCGCGGACCGGAGATGGGCGGCGGAGCTGTCGACCTCCCAGCCGCCGCCCTCGGTGCGGACGTGCCCGCCCTTGGTGGCGAGGACGACCTGGTCGCGGACGCCGAGCTCGTCGAGCAGCGAGACGATCAGCCGCTCGTTGGCGCCCTGGGCGCCGGCGCCCAGCTCGTCGCCGGGACCATAGGCGTCCGCGGTGTCGAAGAGGGTGACGCCGGCGTCGAGGGCCGCGGTGACGGTGTCGAGCAGCTGCTGGCGCGGCTGGGTGCCGCTCTGGTCGAAGGTCATCAGGCCCAGGCCGATCGATCCGACCTGGTGGGTGCCGAGAGTGCGTGTCTGCATGAGACCGACCCTAGCGAGCGGACCTGACGGCTAGGACCCCATGCTCACGAGCATCGCGGCGCACTCGGCGGCGACCGCGCGGGCGAGCGTCGCCGGCGTCGTCGGTCGTCGCGCTCGGGGACGATCCGGTGGACGGTGCCGCCGGCGGCCAGGTCGACCGCCCGGATCTGCTGGCGGTCGGCCATCTCGGCGGCGTGCGTGGTGTCGCCGTGGACGATGACGCTCGCGCCCTCCGGGCGGGAGCGGGGAGAGCCACGCGTGCTGGGCCGCCAGCACGCGTCGGGCCGGCAGCAGCGCGAGTGCCCCGCCGCCGCAGCCCTGCCCGAGCAGCACCGCGAGCGTCGGCACGCGCATCCTGCGTCATGGTCGCGATGCACCGGGCGATCTCGCCGGCGACGGCGCGCTCCTCGGCGTTCACGGACAGCTCGGCACCCGGGGTGTCGATCACGGTGACCAGCGGCAGCCCGAGCTCCTCGGCGAGGTTCATCGCGCGGCGGGCCTCGCGCAGCGCCGCCGGGCCCATGGCCCGGCCGGGGCCCTGCCGGTCGCGGTCCTGGCCGACCAGCACGCAGGGCTGGCCGTCGAGGCGGGTGAGGGCGACGACGACGGTCTCGTCGCGCTCGCCCTCGTCGGTGCCGCGCAGGCGCAGCGTGTCGGTCGCCGCCGTGCCGCAGCAGGTCGCGCACGCCGGCGCGTCCGGGCCGTCGGGTGATCTCGACCGACTCCCAGGCCGTGCCGCGGAGTCAGCGCCGTCGGGTCGCGGCGCGGCAGGGACGGCGGCTCGGCCGGGTCGAGCAGGACCCGCAGCGAGCGGTCGACGAGCTCGGGCAGCTGCTCGGCGGCGACGACGGCGTCGATGACGCCCTTGGCGGCGAGGTTCTCGGCCTGCTGCACGCCGGCGGGGAACGGATCGCCGTTGAGCGCCTCGTAGACCTTCGGGCCGAGGAAGCCGACGAGCGCACCGGGCTCGGCGACCGTGACGTGGCCGAGCGAGCCCCACGAGGCGTAGACGCCGCCGGTGGTGGGGTGGCGCAGGTGCACGAGGTAGGGCAGCCCGGCCGCCTTGTGGTCGCCGATCGGCTCGGGTGATCTCGACCATCTCGACGAAGGCGGGCGTGCCCTCCTGCATGCGGGTGCCGCCGGAGGCCGTGGTCGCCAGCAGCGGCAGGCCCTCGGCGGTGGCGCGGCGTACGGCGGCGGTGATGCGGCCCGCGGCGTCACGCCCGATCGAGCCGGCGAGGAAGCGGAACTCGTTGGCCACCACGGCCACCGGGCGACCGCGGACCAGGCCGCGGCCGGTGACCACGGACTCGTCGGTGCCGGCCTTCTCGCGGGCCGCTGAGGAGCTCGCGCTGGTAGCCCTCGTCGTGCCCGGAGATGTCGATCGGCCGGTCCCACGACTGCCACGACCCCTCGTCGAGGACGAGGCCGAGGAGGTCCTCGGCGCGACCAGCGACGCTGCCTGCCTCGGCGCACCGCGGTCACGACTCCTCCAGCCAGGTGCGGACGGTCCTGGCCGTGCTGGTCGAGCAGCGGCGGTGCCGCGTGGTCGCGGCGCGTGGTCTCGCGCGCCGTCGGCGTCGAAGAAGCGCAGCGGCGGGCCCGGCAGGGTCACCGTGCCCAGGGTGCGGGTGCTCGACGTCGACGAGCAGGCCCTGGCTGCGGGTCTGGTCCCACTCGTAGACCTCGTCGAGGGTGCGCACCTTGCCGGCCGGCACGCCGACCTCGGCGAGCCGGGCGAGCAGCGGCTCGGCGTCCCAGTCGGCGAAGGCCGCCTCGACGACCTCGATGGTGCGCTCGCGGGCGCCCACCCGGTCGGCGTTGGTCGCCAGCCCGTCGGCGTCGCCGGGTCGAGCTCGAAGCCGTCGCAGAACCGCGCCACAGGCCCTCGCTGCCCACCGCGATCTGCACCGCGCCGTCGCGGCAGTGGAACAGGCCGTACGGCGCGATCGACGGGTGGTGGTTGCCCTGGGCGCGGCCGACCTCGCCGGCCACCGTCCACCGGGTGCCCTGGAAGGCGTGCACGCCCGACGACCGCGGCGAGCAGCGACGTGCGCACGACCTGCCCGCGCCCGGTGCGTCGACCGCTCGTGCAGGGCGGCGAGCACGCCGTAGGCGCCGTACATCCCGGCGAGCAGGTCGCCGATCGGCACGCCGACCCGCTGCGGGTCGTCGGGACCGGAGCCGGTGAGCGACATCAGGCCGGCCTCGCCCTGGGCGATCTGGTCGTAGCCGGCGCGCCCGCCCTCCGGGCCGTCGTGGCCGAAGCCGGTGATCGAGAGGACCACCAGCGCGCGGGTTGCGCTCCATGCAGCGCGTCGATGCCGAGGCCGAGCCGCTCGAGCACGCCGGTGCGGAAGTTCTCCACCAGCACGTCGGCCCGGTCGACCAGCCGCAGCAGCACGTCGCGGTCGGCCTCGTCCTTGAGGTCGAGGGCGATCGACTCCTTGTTGCGGTTGGCCGAGAGGAAGTACGTCGACTGGCGGTCGTCCTCCGGCCCGACGAACGGCGGCCCCCAGCCCCGGGTGTCGTCGCCGTGGCCCGGGCGCCTCGACCTTGACGATCCGGGCGCCGAGGTCGCCGAGCATCATCGTGGCGTGCGGGCCGGCCAGGGCGCGGGAGAGGTCGACGACCAGGACGTCGTGCCAGCGGCGCCGGTCACGAGCCCCACCCCGGCAGGACCAGCGCGGCCCAGACGAGCAGCGGGCCGACCAGGGTGACGATGACGCCGTAGGTGAGGATCTGCTTGTAGTAGACCGGCTCGCTGATCGAGTCGGGCTTGTTGGCCAGCATGAGCGCACCGTTGGTGGAGAACGGGCTGACGTCGACGATGGTCGACGACACCGCGAGGGCGGCGACGAAGAGCGCCGCGTTGATCCCGCCGTCGGCGATGAGCGGCACGGCGATCGGGATGATCACCGGCAGCAGCGCCGTGGACGAGGCGAAGGCCGAGACGACGCCGCCGACGTAGCAGAGGATCAGGGCGCCGATCGCGACCGCGCCGAGGCCGGCGGCCCAGTTGCCGACGAACTCCGGCGAGCCGGCGGTGGTCAGGATCGTGGCGTAGGTGCTGACACCGGCGACCAGGAGCACGGTCGGCCAGGCGATCTGCTTGACGGCGTCCTTGTGCTCCTTGGGCGTTCAGCATCGCGAGGATGACCGCGGCGGTGATGGCGACGAAGCCGATGTTCTTGTCGAAGACCAGCGCGACGAGCGCGACACCGACGAAGGCCAGCAGGGTGAGCACCTGGTCGCGACGTACGCCCTGGGCCTGGGTGCCGGTCGGCGCGGTAGGTGCCCGTGCCGCGAGCCGGGACGATGGCACCGCCGCGGTGCAGGTCCTCGTCCAGGGTGTCCGGGTCGTCGGGGTCGATCCGCATCGCCATCAGCTTGCGGCCGCCGAGGACGACGAAGAGGATCGCGGCCATGATCGTGTTGACGACCAGGCTGGCGAGGAAGACCGTGATCTCGCTCGAGGGCAGTCCGGCGTCCTCCATGACGGAGTTGGTGATGACGCCGTAGATGCTGATCGGCGAGAAGCCGCCGGCCTGGGCGCCGTGCACGACGAACATGCCCATCATCAGCGGGCTGATGCCGTAGCGGCCGGCGAAGCCGAGCGCGATCGGGCCGATGATCGCGCAGGCGGCCGGGCTGACGGCGCCGATGCCCGTCAGCACTGCGGTCACCGCGAACATCACCCACGGGATCAGCGCGACCCGTCCGCCGACGCCCTTGACGGCCGTCCGGACGATCAGGTCGACCGTGCCGTTGTTGCGGGCGATCGCGAAGAGATAGGTCACGCCGATCAGGGTCAGGATCAGGTCACCGCTGACGCCGGCGAGGATCTCCTTCTCGTCCAGGTCGAGGGCGTACATGCCGACGAACCACGCGGCGACGTACGCCAGCGCACCCATGTTGATGGGCAGCACCGTGCCGACGACGAACAGGGCGACCAAGGCGAGGATCGCCACCCATTCCGGTCCCATAGGACCTCCTCGTGGGATGTCGGACGTGACCGGTGTCACGTCTGGATCAGTGGCCTAGCCAATAGCCCTTTGAGCCATCTGTCAATAGGCTGGGCGCATGTCAGCTCTCGTTCCTCCGCGCCCGAGCCGCCTTCCCGACGGCCGGATCCGGCTCTACGAGCAGGTGGCCGAGCAGATCTCGAGCTGGATCAGGGAGCACGACCTGCGTCCGGGCGACAAGCTGCCGCCCGAGCGTGAGCTCGCGGCCCGCCTCGGCGTCAGCCGCGCCACGCTCAGCCAGGCGCTGGTCGCGCTCGAGGTCATCGGCGCGGTCGCCGTACGCCACGGGGACGGGACCGTCGTCGCCCAGTCGCCCGGCGCGACTCGCGCATCGTCGAGGCCGTCCGCGCCCACGCCAACCGACTGCCCGAGATCATCGAGACCCGCGACGCGCTGGAGACCAAGATCGCCAGCCTGGCGGCGGCCCGGCGCACCGAGGCCGACCTCGACCGCATCGAGGACGCCCTCGTCCTGATGGAGGCCGACGTCGAGGCCGGTGGTCGCGGCGTCGAGGGCGACGAGCACTTCCACGCGGCGGTGACCGCGGCCTCCCACAGCCTGCTGCTCTCGCAGCTGATGGCCGAGATCGCCGACCTGATCCGCGAGACCCGGATCGAGTCGCTCTCGCAGCCCGGTCGTCCGCGCGACTCGCTGGCCGGTCACCGCGCCATCGCCGACGCGATCCGCGCCGGCGACCCCGACGGCGCGGCCCGCGCCATGCACGCACACGTCGAGATGGTCAGCGACGTCGCGGTCCTCCGCACCACGTGACGCCCCTCGAGCAGGTCGTCGTCCTGCTGGCCGGACTGGGCAGCGGGATCCTCACCTCCACGGTCGGGGTCGCGTCGCTGCTGAGCTTTCCCGTGCTGCTGGCCGTGGGCCTGCCACCCGTGGTGGCCAACGCGTCCAACACGGTCGGGCTGACCCCGGGAGCGATCAGCGGATCCATCGGCTACCGGCACGAGCTGCGCGAGTTCCCCCGGGTCACCGCGATCGTGCTGCTCACCTGCGCCGTGGGGGCGGTGGGCGGTGCCGTGCTGCTCCTCGCGCTGCCCGCGGCCGTCTTCGAGGGCGTCGTGCCGTGGCTCATCCTCGGCACCTGCCTGCTCGTCGGCATCCAGCCGCGTCTCTCGGCCTGGCTGCGCACGCGCCGCGGCGACGACGTACCGACGACCGGCTGCACGTCTCGCCGGTGACGGGCGTCTTCGCGACGCTCACCGGCGTGTACGGCGGCTACTTCGGCGCCGGGTCGGGCGTCATGATGCTGGCCGTGCTGGGTCTCGGCACCGACCTGCCGTTCCGGGTCGCCAACGCCCTCAAGACCCTGGCCGTGCTGGCCGCCAACCTCGTGGCCAGCGTGATCTTCGTGTTCGCCGCCGAGATCGACTGGCGTGCCGTCGTGCTGCTCGCCGCTCGGGTCGGTCGTCGGGGGCTACGTCGGCGCCCGGGTCGGTCGCCGGCTGCCGCCGTCCCTGCTGCGGGCCGGGATCGTCGTCGCCGGGCTCGCCGGAGCCTTCCTGCTCTGGACGTGATGGGCGAGACTCGCCGGGTGAACAGGTTGGCAGCCGCGACGAGCCCCTACCTCCTGCAGCACGCCGACAACCCGGTCGACTGGTGGGAGTGGAGCCCCGAGGCCTTCGACGAGGCGCGTCGGCGCCACGTCCCGGTGCTGCTCTCCGTGGGGTACGCCGCGTGCCACTGGTGCCACGTGATGGCCCACGAGTCCTTCGAGGACGAGGCGACCGCTGCCTACCTCAACGAGCACTTCGTCAGCATCAAGGTCGACCGCGAGGAGCGCCCCGACGTCGACGCGATCTACATGCAGGCGACGACCGCGATGACCGGTCACGGCGGCTGGCCGATGACCGTCGTGCTCGACCACGAGGGCAGCCCGTGGTTCGCCGGCACCTACTTCCCCGACACGCCGCGACACGGCCAGGCGTCGTTCACCGCAGGTGCTGCACGCGCTCGTCGAGGCGTGGCGCGACCGGGCCGACGGCGTACGGGAACAGGCGGCGAAGCTGCGCGAGCACCTGCAGGCGCCGACCAGCACGACGTCGTCGCCGATCGGCCGCGACGACCTGGACGCCGCTGTCACCGCCCTCGCGGCCGACTTCGACCCCGTCGCCGGCGGATTCGGTGGCGCCCCGAAGTTCCCGCCGTCGATGGTGCTCGAGTTCCTCCTGCGGCACGGCAGCGACGAGGCCCTGCGCATGGTCGACCACACCATCGACGCGCATGGTGCGCGGTGGCCTGCACGACCAGCTCGGGGGCGGGTTCGCGCGCTACAGCGTCGACGCGCGCTGGGTGGTGCCCCACTTCGAGAAGATGCTCTATGACAACGCCCTGCTGATGCGGGTGTTCGCCGACCGTCGTACGCCGCCGGCGCTGTGGGCCGCGGAGGGGATCGCCGAGTTCCTGCTGCGCGAGCTCCGGACTGCCGAGGGCGGCTTCGCCTCGGCCCTGGACGCCGACTCCGAGGGCGAGGAGGGCGTGTTCTACGTCTGGACGCCGCAGCAGCTGGTCGAGGCCCTGGGTGAGGACGACGGGGCCTGGGCCGCCGAGCTGTTCTCGGTGACCGACGCCGGGACCTTCGAGCACGGGTCCTCGGTGCTGCAGCTGCTGGAGGACCCGGACGACGTCGACCGCTGGCTGGACGTCCGGGCCCGACTGCTCGCCGCGCGGTCGGCCCGTGTCCGTCCCGACCGCGACGACAAGGTGGTCGCCGCGTGGAACGGGCTGGCCATCAGCGGTCTCGCCCGGCTCTCGACCTGGCTGGAGGAGCCGCGGTTCCTGGACGCCGCCGTCGGGTGCTGCCGAGCTCCTGCTGGACGTGCACCTCGTGGACGGCCGGCTCCGGCGGGTGTCACGCGACGGCGTCGTGGGTGCTCCGGCCGGCGTGCTGGAGGACCACGGGTGCGTGGCCGCGGGCCTGCTCGACCTCTTCCAGGCGACCGGCGACGTCCGCTGGCTGAGTGCCGCCACCGACCTCCTCGACACGGCGCTCGACCACTTCGCGGCCGGGGACGGTGGCTTCTTCGACACCGCCGACGACGCCGAGCGGCTGGTGGCCCGTCCACGTGACCCCTCGGACAACGCGTCCCCGAGCGGGCAGTCCTCGTTGCTCCACGCCCTGGTGGTCGCCGCCGCGATCACCGGAGAGCCGCGCTACCGCGAGGCCGCCGAGGCCGCCCTCGCGTCGGTGCACGGTCTCGCCACGAGGGTGCCGCGCTTCGCCGGCTGGTCGCTGGCTGCGGCCGTGGCGATGCCTGGACGGACCCGCGGAGGTCGCCGTCGTCGGCCCGCCCGGAGCCCGCCGGGACTCCCTGACCAACAAGGCGCGGCACCACCCGACCGCGGTCGTCCTGGTCGCGGACGGCCCCCGCGACGACGTACCCCTGCTGGTGGGTCGTGACGCCGTCGACGGCCGGCCGGCGGCGTACGTGTGTCGGCACCACGTCTGCGCGGCACCGGTGACGGACGCCGCGGACCTGCGGATCTGACCTGCCCGTTGTCGGTGATCGGCGGCACACTGGGGACATGCAGTCTCGGGAGCGCAGTGGTCAGGTCGTGCAGCAGACACGGCGCTTCTACGACGGCGGCACGCTGCCGCGCGACGGGCGACCGGGTGTTCCCGCCGATCCCTCGTCGGACCCGAGGATCGTGCTGGAGCGCCACTCCGAGGAGGGCGTGGAGACCTTCGCGCTGGAGCGACGCCTGGCCTACCTCGACCGGCACCTCGGCGAGCTGCTCGTGCCCGCCGACCTCGGTTTCCGCACCGACCTGACGTCGGTGCCGGCGCTCTTCACCTGGCTGGTGCCCAAGACCGGTGCCCACCTGCCCGCGGCGCTGCTGCACGACGCGCTGGTGGCGGGGCGCGAACGATCCGGCGTCCTACGTCTCGACGGAGGGCCACCAGGTCGACCGGGTCGAGGCCGACCGGATCTTCCGGGACGCGATGGCCGACACCGGCACCGGCGTCATCCGACGCTGGATCGTGTGGTCGGCGGTCACCGTCGCCACGATCTTCGTCGGCCGCGAGGTCCCGTGGTCGTGGGCCCGGCACTGGTCCTACCGCCTGGCCGCGGCGACGACCATCCTCGCGATCGTCTACATCGGCTACAGCGCGACCAGCGACCTCGTCGACCGGTCGTGGCCGGGTGCGGTCGACCTGCCCTGGATGGGCGAGCGGCCCTGGTGGGTCGAGGTCGGGGGAGGCCTGGCGGGCGCCGTCGTCATCCCTCTCGCGCTGAGCCTGCTCTGGGGCAGGCTGCGGATGGCCGGTGCCATCTCGGGAGTGATGCTGGCGGTGCTGATCCACGTCACCGTCGGGCTGGCGCGTCATCGGCTCGACCTACCTCGCGCTCGAGCGGCTGGCCCGGCGCTCGCCCGCGGCGGCCTGGGTGCTGGCCGGCGTCGTGGTGGTCGCGTCGCTCGTCGTGTTCGCGACGCTCAGCGTGCGCTGATCCCGACCTCGGCGAGCCAGCGGGCGGCGAACGCGTCGGCCGGCAGGTCGCGGGTCACCAGCTCGACGCCGGTGTGGAACGCGAAGGCCACCAGGCCCAGCGCGGCCGCGGTCACGACCAGGCCGTGCACGTTGCGCGGGAAGCGGCTGGGGGCGGTGCGGACGCGTTGCCACCCGCCGATCAGCCCGGCGGTCACCACGGCCGAGACGATGCTCGCGAAGGCGGCGCCGAGCACGGTGCCGAGCAGGCCGATCTGGCTGCTCAGGACTGCTGCCGTCGCGGCGGCCGTGGCGCCGGCGACGAGCTGGGGCACGCTCAGGTCGAGCAGGGGCTGGCGATCGGTCTCGGGCGGGCGTGGGGGTGTGGGAACGGGAGGCATCCCCCGTACGACGAACGGCCACCCCGGAAGGTTGCGCGACGTGAGCAGGCTCACCGCGGGAGGGATCAGCGCAGGGAGTACGTCGCCAGCGAGACGCCGACGTAGTGCGAGATGAACGCCAGGATCGTGAAGCTGTGGAAGACCTCGTGGAAGCCGAACCACTGCGGCCACGGGTTGGGGCGCTTGGTGCCGTAGACGACCGCGCCGACCGTGTAGAGGGCGCCGCCCGACGACCACGAGCACCATGATGGCGATGCCGATCGAGTCGCTGTAGGTGCGGGCCGCCCCTCGACGAAGCCACCGAAGAAGAAGACCGGCGCCCAGCCCAGGGCCATGTAGATCGGGGCGGAGAGCCAGCGGGGAGCGCCGGCCCACACGACCTTCATGACCACGCCGGCGATGGCGCCGCCCCACACCACGGCGAGCATGGCCCAGCGGTCCGTGCCCTCGAGCAGCAGCAGTGCGAAGGGCGTGCAGGAGCCGGCGATGAGCACGAAGATGTTGGAGTGGTCGAAGCGACGCAGGATGCTGTGCGTCCGCGGTGACCAGCGGCCGCGGTGGTAGATCGCGGAGACGGTGAAGAGGACGAACGCGGACAGCGCGAAGGCGGCCGAGCCGACACGCGTCGTGGCGTCGGGGGAGAGGACGACCAGCACGATCCCTGCCGCGAGGGCGAGCGGAGCGATGGCGAGGTGCAGCCAGCCGCGCAGGTGCGGCTTCACCTCGGCGATCGCCTCGTCGACGCGCTCATGGAGCTCGTCGAACCGGTGGCGGAGGACGTCGTTCATGCGCCCACGTTACGGGACGTCCGGGCACGCGCACGACCGCCCGACGGGGTGACAGCCCTCACGGCGGTTACCATCGGCAGGTGGCCAGGCTGAAGGACGCGGTGCGTCGGGTGCTCTACCCCGCCTACGAGTCACGCGTCGTGAAGTTCCTCCCCTCCGACCGCATCCCCAAGCACGTCGGCGTGATGCTCGACGGCAACCGCCGCTGGGCCAAGGCCGTCGGGGCCAACACCGCCGAGGGCTACCAGGCCGGGGCCGACAACATCCGCCCGCTGCTCGGCTGGTGCGAGGAGGTCGGCGTCGAGGTCGTCACGCTGTGGCTCCTCTCCAGCGACAACCTCACCAACCGACCCCCCGAGGAGCTCACCGGCCTGCTCGGCATCATCGAGGGGGCGGTCGAGTCGCTCGCCGCGACCGGCCGCTGGCGCATCCACCCCGTGGGGGCCCTGGACCTGCTGCCGGCCGAGACGGCCGAGCGCCTCAAGGCCGCCGAGGAGGCGACCCGCCACAACACCGGCATCCTGGTCAACGTCGCGGTCGGCTACGGCGGGCGGCGCGAGATCGCCGACGCCGTACGAGCCCTGCTCACCGACCACGCCGCCCGCGGCACGTCGCTGGAGGAGCTCGCCGACGTCATCGACGTCGAGCACATCTCCGAGCACCTCTACACCAAGGGCCAGCCCGATCCCGACCTGGTGATCCGCACCTCGGGCGAGCAGCGCCTCGGCGGCTTCCTGCTGTGGCAGTCGGCCAACTCGGAGTTCTACTTCTGCGAGGCGCTCTGGCCCGACTTCCGCCGGGTGGACTTCCTGCGTGCGATCCGGGCGTACGCCGAGCGCGAGCGCCGCTTCGGGTCCTGAGGGCCCGGCCACCTGCTCTTCACCCCACGTTCGGGCGTGTCGTCCAGAAACGGCGTCGCGGCGGGCGTAATTTTCGAGCAACGGCAGGTGGGGAAGCTTGCCGCACCGGAAGGCTTGCATTGGGCACTCAATCAGGAGTTCTCCGGTCCGCTGAATGACATCGGGCCGGGCGCTGAGTGCGCGTGCCGACCCGGAGCAAGGGGTTCGTCGTGGCCAGCAAGTCGTCATCGCCCAGCTCTTCCGCCGCCGACAGTCAGTCGGGCGCCCGTCGGACCTATGTCCTCGACACCAGCGTGCTGCTCGCCGACCCCGGCGCGGCGAAACGCTTCGCCGAGCACGAGGTCGTGCTCCCGGTCGTGGTGATCACCGAGCTGGAGGGCAAGCGGCACCACCCCGAGCTCGGCTACTTCGCGCGCTCCGCGCTGCGGATGCTCGACGACCTCCGCGTCTCCCACGGTCGACTCGACGAGCCGATCTCGATCGGGCACGAGGGAGGCACCATCCGCGTCGAGCTCAACCACACCGACGCCGCATCCCTGCCGTCGGGCTTCCGCCTCGGTGACAACGACACCCGCATCCTCGCGGTGGCCCGCAACCTCGCCAACGAGGGCAACCGCGTCACCCTGGTCTCCAAGGACCTGCCGCTGCGCATCAAGGCATCGGCCGTCGGACTGGACGCCCAGGAATATCGCGCGGAGTCCATCAGCAGCTCCGACACCGGCTACACCGGGATGGCCGAGCTCGAGGTGGCCGCCGCCGACCTCGACGAGCTCTACGAGGACGGCGTCATCGACCTCGCCGACGCCCGCGACCTGCCCTGCCACAACGGGCTCGTCCTGCTCTCCGACCGCGGTACGGCGCTGGCCCGGGTCGGTGCGGACAAGCGGGTGCACCTCGTGCGCGGCGACCGTGACGCCTTCGGCATCCACGGCCGGTCGGCCGAGCAGCGCATCGCGCTCGAGATGCTGCTCGACCCCGAGGTCGGCATCGTCTCCCTCGGCGGACGCGCCGGCACCGGCAAGTCCGCGATGGCCCTGTGCGCCGGGCTCGAGGCCGTGATGGAGCGACGCCAGCACAAGAAGGTCGTGATCTTCCGCCCGCTCTTCGCGGTGGGCGGCCAGGAGCTCGGCTACCTCCCCGGCTCGGAGAACGAGAAGATGTCGCCCTGGGCCCAGGCGGTCTTCGACACCCTGGGCTCGCTCGCCGGCAAGGACGTGATCGAAGAGGTGATGGACCGCGGGATGCTCGAGGTGCTCCCGCTGACCCACATCCGCGGCCGCTCGCTCCACGACGCCTTCGTCATCGTCGACGAGGCCCAGTCGCTCGAGCGCAACGTGCTGCTCACGGTGCTCTCGCGCATCGGGGCCAACTCCAAGGTCGTCCTGACCCACGACGTCGCACAGCGCGACAACCTGCGGGTCGGTCGCCACGACGGCATCGTCGCGGTCGTGGAGAAGCTCAAGGGTCACCCGCTCTTCGCGCACATCACCCTGACCCGGTCCGAGCGCTCGCCCATCGCCGCCCTGGTCACCGAGATGTTGGAGGACATCACACTCTGAGGGTTCGCCAGCACGGGGCCGGTGGGGTGCGTGGGACCACTGAGCCCCGTGTGGCGAATGAGGCACGGAGACATGTGGCGTTCGGTTTGCACGTCCCCTCGGCCTCCTGCATGGTGGGTCGTTCGTGTGTCAGACCCCCTGTCGTCAACCCCCGTGAGTCCTCTTCGTGCCCAAGCCTGACAAGTACGTCCCCACGCACCGCGCCCCCGGCAAGCACAAGTCCGCGCGCGCCCCGCGCCGGGCGCTGCGCTCCACGCTGGTCCTGACCGGTGTGGCCGCGGCCGCCACCGGTATCGGCGTCTCCGGCGGTGTGCTGACCGGCGTGACCGACCTGGCACCGGCCGCGGCCGACGTGAGCCTCACGAGCGAGTCGACCGCCGGCGCGTCGACGATGAGCCCGGCGGATGTCGAGCGACGCGAGCAGCGCGACGTGGTCTCACGCTCGCAGGCCCGCAGCCGCACCACGGCCGCCAAGGCGGCCGCCCTGTCGGTGGCCCAGGGCGCGACCGTCAGTCGGTCGGAGAGCCTGTCGGATGGCGACCCGCGTGACATCGCGCGTGCCCTCCTCCCGCTCTACGGCTTCGACAGCTCGCAGTTCTCCTGCCTGGACTCCCTCTACGTCAGCGAGTCCGACTGGCGCGTCGACGCCGACAACCCGACGTCGTCGGCGTACGGCATCCCGCAGGCGCTGACCCAGCTGCACGACCTGCCCTCGGACTACATGACCTCCGCCGAGTCGCAGATCCGCTGGGGGCTGGAGTACATCCAGGACACCTACGGCACCCCGTGCAGCGCATGGAGCTTCAAGTCCGGGAACGGCTGGTACTGAGCGCCGCGCTCGACCTGGACCACTGGTCTAACTGCCTCGGACAAGCTCACCCCGATCTCGGCACCGCGGGTGCCGGCCGCCTGCGCGCAGAAGCCAGCTGGTTGCTCACCCAGTGATCCGCGTGTCGCCGTCGTCGACTCGGACGCGACGACCGCCTCGGCGCACGCCGGGTGCCCCGGGGACCGACGCTGCCGGTCACGGGCCGGTCCCAGGGTCGCCGCACTGACCCACTGTCCGGCGCCGGCGTACATCGTGCTGACCTCGAGCGGCCCAGCCGGCGGCCGGGACTCACCGTGTCCGCGGCAGGCCACTGCCGGCGGCGGCCAGCGCTAGCCCAGGCACGGGTCTCTGGCGACACGGGTGGTCGCCGCCTGCGCCGGCACAGCCGCGCGCACCAGTGGTGGGCGCTCCGAGCGGTCACCCCACCGGAGCTGACGGTCGTCGACCCGAGCGCTAGCGCGACGCACCGCGGTCCTCGGCCACCGACGCGAGCGCCTCGTGCGCGGCGGCGCGCCAGGTGGCAGCTGGACGAGCCGACATCGGCGCCAGGACGAGCACGGAGACCAGGTGACGACGCCGGTGCACGGCGGAGTGCGTCGGCGTTCGGCGCCATCAGCTGGCGCACTGCTGTCGGCGTCCTGGCGATTGCGACAGCGGTCTGCGAGTCCGCAGCTCGAGGCTCTCACCGGACGAGGAAGCCCGTACCCGGACAGCGACAAGACGGACTTTCAGGAGTCCGTCATGGCATGGTTGGTCCTTCTCGTCTCCGGTGTCCTCGAGGCTGTCTGGGCGGTCGCGCTCGGCAGGTCCGAGGGCTTCACCCGCCTCACGCCGTCGGTGGTGTTCGTCCTCGGCCTCGTGCTGAGCATGGGTGGCCTGGCCTACGCGATGCGCACGCTGCCGCTCGGCACGTCGTACGCCGTCTGGGTCGGGGTGGGCGCGAGCCTCACGGTCGCCTTCGGCATGGCGACGGGTGAGGAGTCGATCAGCGTCGTCAAGGTGCTCCTCCTGCTCGGCCTCGTCGGCTGCGTGGTCGGGCTCAAGCTCGCGCACTGACCGTCTGCACCATGACGCAGTTCTTCAGTCCCTTGGGGCGGTCGTAGGTGAAGCCGAGGCGCTCGTAGAGCGACCGGGTCCCGTTGTAGAGGAACGAGGCCGACATCTTCTTCGTCTGGTCGGTCAGGTCGTGCGGGTAGCCCTCCACGACCCCGCCGCCGGCCCGGGCGATGAGGTCGAGCGCCCCCCGGATCGCGAGCTCGGTGATGCCCTGTCGCCGGTAGCGGCGGTCCACGAAGATGCAGGTGATGCGCCAGTCGGGGTCACCGGCCTTGGTGGCGTCGTACTGCTTGCGGTGGTGAATCGTCGGCAGCTCCTCGGGCGTGCCGAACTCGCACCACGCGATCGCCTCGTCGCCGTCGAAGACCAGCGCCGCGTGCGCCTTCCCCTCCTCGACGTAGCGCCGCTTCAGCGCACGGTTGGCCTCCGCGCCCTGGCCGCGCTCGGGACCGTCGGGGTGGAACCAGATGCACCAGCACCCGCCGAAGATGCCGTTGTGCCGGACGACGAGGTCGTCGAAGGCCGACCAGGTGTCGGCACTCAGAGCCCTGATCGCGTAGGTCATGCCGCGATGCTAGGTCGTGTTCCGGACGAACTGCGGCCGGTTGGTCAGCGAGCCTCGAAGACGGTGACGTGCCCGGCGTAGGTCCGCGACCCGTCGAAGGGCGGGAGGACCAAGCCCCTCGTCCGGCGGAGTCGAGGTAGGCCTGGGCGCTCGCGTGGTCGATGAAGACGGCGCGAGTCTCGAGGTCCTGGCGGCGGACGTCGCTGAACTTGCGCGACAGCGTGAACTCACCGTTCTCGCTGGAGAATCCGGTCACGAGGGGACGCGCGCCGGCCTCCTTGCGGAGATCCGCCAGGCTGTCGTCGCCGTTGGTGACGGCGACGAACGTGCCGCCCGGACGCAGCACCCGGCGGATCTCGTCGAGGGCCCGCTCGAGGTCGCGCACGTGGTAGAGCATCCAGCCGGCGTAGACGACGTCGAAGGACGTCGTCCTCGAACGGCAGGTAGCAGATGTCGGCCTGGCGGGCGTCGACGCCACGGGCCGCGGTCAGCTCGACGAAGCGCTCGCGAGTAGTCGATCGCCACGAGGGTGACGCCGGGCAGCGCGTTGATCCGCTCGGCCATCACCCCGGTGCCGCAGCCGACCTCGAGCACGTCGGCGTCGCCGATCATGCGCGCGGTCGATCGCCTTGAACGCCTCGTTGGTCGGGTCGAGGCCGTCGGCGGTCGGGCTGCCACACCGCGCGGCGGGTCTCGAGGTTGCCCTCGGTCGCATACTGCTCGCGGACGTGGTCCGGGTTGCTGATGTCGTTCACGCGAGCACGGTCTCACGGATCATGGGCGGGTCATCCGATCCACGTCGAGGGCGGCGTCGAGCTGCTGCTCGGTGAGGTCGCCGCGCTCGACGTACCCCATCGCGATCACGGTCTCGCGGATGGTGGCGCCGTCCTTCATCGCCTGCTTGGCGATCTTGGCCGCCTCCTCGTAGCCGAGGTGCTTGTTGAGCGGCGTGACGACGCTCGGCGAGGACTCGGCGTAGGCACGCATCCGGTCGGCGTCGGCGGTGATCCCGTCGACGCACCGCGTCGGCCAGCAGCGTCGTGGAGGTCGACAGGATCCGGATCGACTCCAGCAGGTTGCGTGCGATGACGGGCATCTGCACGTTGAGCTCGAAGCTGCCCGACGCCCCGGCCCACGCGATCGTCGCGTCGTTGCCGACGACCTGGGCGCACACCATCAGCGTGGCCTCGGGCAGGACCGGGTTGACCTTGCCGGGCATGATGCTCGACCCGGGCTGGAGGTCGGGCAGGTGGATCTCCGCGAGGCCGGTCGTCGGGCCCGACGACATCCAGCGCAGGTCGTTGCAGATCTTGGTGAGACCGACGGCGATGGTGCGCAGCACGCCGGCGAGCTCGACGAGCGAGTCGCGCGTGCCCTGCGCCTCGAAGTGGTTGCGGGCCTCGGTGAAGTCCTGGCCGGTCTCGTCGGACAGCGCCTCGATCACCGCGCGCCGCGAAGCCGGGCGGGGTGTTGATCCCGGTGCCGACCGCGGTGCCGCCGAGCGGCAGCTCGCGGACCCGGGGGAGCACCGACGTCGAGTCGCTCGGCGGCGTAGCGGACGCGTCGCGGCGTAGCCGCCGAACTCCTGGCCGAGCATCACCGGCGTCGCGTCCATCAGGTGCGTGCGCCCGGCCTTGACCAGTGCCCGCGAACTCGGTCGGCCTTCGCCTCCAGCGACGTGGCCGAGCACGTCGAGCGCGGGCAGCAGGTCCTCGACGACCGCGAGCGTCGCGGCGACGTGGATCGCGGTCGGGAAGGTGTCGTTGCTGGTCTGCGAGGCGTTGACGTGGTCGTTGGGGTGCACGTCGGTCCCGGCCCGGTCGGCGAGCGAGGCGAGCACCTCGTTCATGTTCATGTTGGAGCTGGTGCCCGAGCCGGTCTGGAAGACGTCGAGCGGGAAGTGCTCGTCGAGGTGCTCGCCGGCGGCGACCGTCGCGGCCGCCGCCCGCGATCGCGTCGGCCTGCTCGGCGGTGATCACGCCGAGGTCGGCGTTGACGGTCGCGGCCGCCGCCTTGACCAGTGGCCGAGCGCCTGGACGTGGCGGCGGCTCGAGGGTGGTGCCGCTGATCGGGAAGTTCTCGATCGCGCGCTGCGTCTGGGCCCGCCACAGCGCGTCGGCCGGGACCTCGATCTCGCCGAGGGAGTCGTGTTCGGTGCGTGTCTCGCTCATGGCCACGACGCTACCCTTGACAGATTGGTAACGAATGAGTTACCAATAGGTCGTGGACGCCTTCACCGCCCTCGCCGACCCGGTCCGCCGGGAGCTGCTCGGCCGGCTCGCCCGCGGGTCCGGCGCGGGTGGTCGACCTCGCGGCCGACCACGCCATCAGCCGGCCCGCCATCAGCCGGCACCTCCGGGTGCTCGGCGAGGCCGGCCTGGTGACCGCCGACGACCGCGGCCGGGAGCGGCACTACCGCCTCGAGCGGTCCGGCCTCGCGCCGGTGTCCGACTGGCTGGCCGGGCTCGACGCGGCGCCCGCGGTTCGACGAGTCCGTGCTCGACGGGCTCGACCTCGAGGTCCGCCGCACCGTCCGCGAACGCGCTCCCCGACCGACCACGTCCACGTCCACGCCAACCGAGGAGACAGCATGACCACGACACCGCTCACCCCGAGGGCCACCGGCCACCGCGACGAGCGCGACGGCACGGCGTACGTCGTCTTCGAGCGCACGTTCAAGGCACCGATCGCCGACGTCTGGGCGGCGGTGACCGAGTCCGACCGCCTCAGTCGCTGGATCGGCAACTGGTCGGGCGACCCGGCCAGCGGGTCCGTCTCCTTCTTCATGACCGCCGAGGCCGAGGACGCGCCCGCGGAGACGGTCTGGATCGACGAGTGCGTCGAGCCGACGCGGCTGGTGATGCGGTCGGCGCGACCCGACGACCACTCCGAGGTCTGGTCCTGGCAGATCGACCTGAGCGAGACCGACGGCGTCACCACGTTGACCTTCGCCCAGGAGGTCTGCGACCTCCAGCTGGCCGAGAGCGTCGGCCCGGGCTGGGACTACTACCTCGACCGGATGGTCGTCGCCGAGGCGGGCGGTGACCTGGCGGTCATCGACTTCGACGACTACTACCCGGCGTTCGCGGCCTACTACCGCGCCGAGCTCGCCTGAATCAGCGCTCGAGACGCGCCTTGATGTCGGTCTTCAGCACCTTGCCGACCTTGGACCGCGGCAGGTCGTCCCAGACCTCGATCTGCTTCGGCGCCTTCACCGAGCCGAGGCGTCGCCTTCACGAAGGCCGTCAGCTCGTCCGCGTCGATCGTGGCGCCCGGCAGCCGGCTGGATGACCGCGACCACGCGCTCGCCCCACTTGTCGTCGGGCAGGCCGACCACGGCGCAGTCCTGCACGGACGGGTGCGCACTCACCGCCTGCTCGACCTCGCTGGAGTAGACGTTGAAGCCGCCGGTGATGATCATGTCCTTCGCCCGGTCGACGATGTGCAGGAAGCCCGTCGGCATCGAGGAAGCCGATGTCGCCGGTGTGCAGCCAGCCGTTGCGCAGGGCCTCCGCGGTCGCCTCGGGGTTCTTGTAGTAGCCGTGCATCACCAGCGACGACCGGGCGCAGATCTCGCCGCGCTCGCCAGCGGGCACCGGCCGGTCCTGGTCGTCGAGGATCGCGACGGTGACCAGGGGAGCGGGTCGCCCGGCGGCGGACAGTCGTTCGCGGCGTACGGCGCCGTGCTCGTCGACGTGGTCCGCGGGCGGCATCATCGCGATCATCATCGGCGCCTCGGTCTGGCCGAACAGCTGGGCCATCACCGGCCCGATCCGGGTGATGGCCTCCTCCAGCCGGGCGGCGGACATCGGTGCTGCGCCGTACCAGAAGCACCGCAGGCTGCTCGAGGTCGGTCGCGTCGAGCTCCTCGGCCGCGAGCACCATGTAGATCAGGGTCGGCGGCAGGAAGGTGTGGGTGACGCCGGTGCTGCTCGATGAGGCCCAGGAAGGCGTGCACGTCGGGTGACGCGCATGATCACGATCTCCCCGCCACTGGCCAGGATCGGGAAGCAGAGCACCCCGGCCGCGTGCGTCAGCGGCGCGAGCGCGAGGTAGACCGGTCGCTCGCCGAACGGGTAGCCCATCAGGGTCAGCGCGGTCATCGTCTCGAGGTTGCCGTGGCTGAGCATCACCCCCTTGGGGCGCCCCGTGGTGCCGCCGGTGCCGACGAGCATCGCCAGGGTGTCGGCGGGCGGCGCGGGTGCCGCCGCCGTCGCGCTGGTGCCCGGCTGGCCCGACGACTCGAGGAAGTCGGACCAGCCGAGGATGGTGGGATCGGCCGCGGCGACGCGTCGTCGTCGAGCCGGATCCAGGAGTGCACGCCGGGGAGGTCGCCGCGGATCGCCTCGACGAGCGGGGCGAACGGTGCCGCGAAGAAGACGACCTCGCAGTCGAAGAGGTCGAGGAGCTCACGGTTCTCGGCGGCCTCGTTGCGCGGGTTGATCGGGCACCACACCGCGTCGGCGCGACTGATGCCGAAGACGCAGGTGAAGGCGCGTGGATCGTTGGCCGAGATGATCGCGACCTTGCCCGCCGCGGCCGAGGCCGCGGCGGCGCAGTCCGGCGGCGATCCGGTGCGACGCGTCGACCACCTCGGCGTACGACGTGGACTCGCCGTCCGTCGTCAGGCAGGGCGCGGCCGGGGCGAGGCTGGCGCCCTTGTCGAGGTAGTCGACGAGTCGCACGTCCGGTCGTCCTCCCGATCAGTCCTGCACCGTCAGCACCGGCGGGGAGACCAGGCCGAAGGTGCGCAGCACGCCGAGCAGCTCGTGGTGGCCGAACGCCTGGCAGGCGGACGCGAAGCCCACCCGCCGAGGCGGCTGCTGCAGCAGCGAGTAGGCGGCGTAGGCCTGCAGCAGACCGGTCTGCTTGTAGTTGCTGTTGCCGTGGATCACGCAATGGGCGCGGCCGAGCGGGCCCGAGGCGTGCACCGAGTCGAGGGACTTGTTGACGCGCGGGTTCTCCCGCGGCGGCATCTGGTCCATCACCTGACGGGCCGTCGCGGTCAGGGCGGCGGCCTTGTCGTCGTCGGTCATGTCCTTGGTCGCCTCGAGCGCGCCCGCCACGATCTGCGGCACGCCGTGCATGAGGGCCGTGTTGAAGACACCGCCCTGGGCCTTGCAGTTGGCCACCCGCGGGTCCTTCTTGAACCACACCGGGTGCGAGGTGCCGCCCCACGGCAGGGACTGCGCCAGCTCGTGCTGGCCGGGCACGACGAGCGGCACCAGGCCGGCCGTCGGGTCGAAGCCGACGTACTGGTTCTGCTCGAGGAAGTGCGGGGCACTCGACGCGGCGTTGACCAGGATCGTCTCGGTCGAGGCGATGGTGGGGGAGCCGCCCCAGAACACCGCGATGTCGAGGGTGTCGAGGCCGGGCTTCTCCAGGCAGAGCTGGGCGGCGATCTCGCCGGTGGTGTACATCTGCGCGATGCCCGGGAGCGAGGAGCAGACCGGCCGCGGCGAAGTCCGCGCCGAAGTCGTCGTCGCACGTCATCAGCCAGTCCTGCTCGCCGGTGGTGTCCGTGTAGTGCACTCCGGCCTTGAGGGCGGCCTCGACGACGGTGCCGCCGAGCGTGGAGAACGGGCCGACCGTGTTGCACACGACCTTGGCGCCGGCGAAGAGCTCGGCGAGCGCGTCCACCTCGTGCGCGACCTCGTGGACCTCGTAGTCGGCCGTCTCGATGCCGGCGACGTGGGTCTGCATCGACGACTCGAGCTTGTCGGCGCTGCGGCCGGCGGCGACGAACGGGACGCCGTACTCACGGAGGTACTCGCAGATGAGGCGGCCGGTGTAGCCGGAGGCGCCGTAGACGATGACCTTCTTCGTCTGCTCATGGTCACATCCCCATTCCGCCGTCGACCGGCAGGCCGGCGCCGGTCACGAAGCGGGAGGCGTCGGAGGCGAGGAACACGACCGCGTCGGCCATGTCCTCGACCGTGCCGAGCCGGCCGGCCGGGGTGAGCTCGATGACCGCGCCGACGGCTTCCTCGGCGCTGCGCGAACAGGCCGATCGCGGCGACGTCGTTGGCGAGCCCGGCGCCCATCGCGGTCGGCACGAGGCCGGGGTAGATGCAGTTGACGCGGACACCGGTGCCGAGCTTGCCGGCCTCCATGGCCGCCACCTTGGTCAGCCGGTCGACGGCGGACTTGGTGGCGCTGTAGACCGCGATGCCCGGGAAGGCGATGGTCGCGGCGACGGAGGCGACGTTGATGATCGAGCCGCCCTTGCCGGCGGCGCCGTCCGGGCGCATGGTGCGCAGGCCGTGCTTGAGGCCGAGGGCGGTGCCGAGGATGTTGACGTCGAGCATCTTGCGGATCTGGTCGGACTCGACCTCGGTGAGCAGGCTGGTGATCTCGATGCCGGCGTTGTTGACGAGGATGTCGAGGCCGCCGAGCTGCTCGACCGTGGCCGCGCAGGCCGCCTCCCACGCGGCGTCGTCGGTGACGTCGAGCTTGACGAACCCGTGGCCCTCGCCGAGTGCGGCGGCGGTCTCGGCGCCGGAGTCCTGGACGTCGGCGATCATCACCCTCGCCCCGGCCGCGGCGAGTGCCTTGGCCATGCCTTCGCCCAGGCCCTGGGCGGCGCCGGTCACCAGCGCGGTGCGGCCGGTGAGATCAAAGACGGTCATCGATTCTCCTTGAAGGTCGGGAAGGTGATGACCATCACCATGGCGAGATCTCTTGACGAGTGTCAAGACTTTCTTTGGACAAGTGTCAAGAATTCTCGGATGCTGGCCTACGATGAGTCCATGACCCCCACGGCCACGACTGCTCGGCTGACTCGGGAGGAGAAGGTCGACGCGCGTCGCGACCAGCTCGCCGAGTCGGCGCTGGTCACCCTCGGCGAGCTCGGCTACGCCAAGACCTCGCTGCGTGAGATCGCCCAGAACTCGCCGTTCTCGCACGGAGTCGTGCACTACTACTTCGACAACAAGGTCGAGCTGATCACCTACTGCGTGCGCTACTACAAGGCACAGTGCGTGACGCGCTACGACGAGCTGGTGGCCACCTCCACGACGGCCGACGAGCTGCGCCACCGCTTCGCCGACAAGCTGGTCGAGACGGTCACCGCCGAGCCGCACATGCACCGGCTCTGGTACGACCTGCGCACCCAGGCGATGTTCGAGGAGGCGCTGCGTGAGGCCGTGCTCGAGATCGACCACTCCCTCGAGCCGATGATCTGGCGGGTCATCTCGACGCTACGCCGATCTGGCCGGCGCGGCGCCGATGCTGGACTCCGGCCACGACGTACGCCCTGCTCGACGGAGTCTTCGAGAAGGCGCTGCTGGAGCACCTCACCGGCACCGGCACGGCCCTGGAGTCGTTGCACGACCGGGCGACTGACCCTGCTGCCGTCGTTGATCGGCTGATTCCATCTGGCCGTGGCCCGGTCGGCCCGGGTCAGGCCTTGCGGGCGAGCATCGTCGCGGTGTCGCCCGAGCGCGGCTCGCGCCACACGACGCGCAGCCTGGCGTCGTCGCGGCGAACCTTCACCGCGACCTTGCCGACGCAACGGCCGCCGGTCGTGTCGCGGGTGATCACCTCGGTGAAGCGGTTCCAGCCGTTGCTGCGGCCCTGGAAGCGCCACACGCCGAAGCAGCCGCCGGAGGCGACCTTGCCACGCAGCTTGCCGTCCCGCTTGAAGATGCGGACCTTGGCGTCGTAGCCGGCCGCGGCGCCGTTGTCGCCGAAGACGCTGCCCTTCCAGGTGCCGGTGACGCTGGTGCCTGCCTCCGCCGGGGCGGCGGTGGCAGCAGGTGCCGTCAGCGAGACCGGGACGACGAGTGCGACGGTCGTCAGCACGGTGAGCATGGACGTGCGCATGGTTCCCCCAATGATCGACGGGCGTCGCCCGATGCGGCGCCCCTCGGCACCCTAGATCGGATCGCGCCGCGCGAGATAGAGGAAGTAGGTCTCGGGCCGGTCCTGCAGCAGGACGTCGTGGGTCTGCTCCTCCGCCGCACCGAAGACCTCACGCATCGCGGCCAGCAGGCTGGGTGCGGGACTGGCCGACCAGATCACCAGCACGCCGGCCGGCGAGAGGATCTCGGCGCACTGCCGGAGGAAGTGCGACTCGTAGATCTCCTCGTTGCCCGCGTGCACGAGATACTCCGGCCCGTTGTCCACGTCGAGCAGCACCAGGTCGTAGGTCGAGCGGGCCTCGGCGATCGCCATGGCGATGTCGGCGTTGATGATCGTCACCCGCTGGTCGGCCAGCAGTGCCGGGCCGTGGGGCACCGTGCCGTCGCGCATCCAGCGGATGAGCGTGTCCTCGATCTCCACGACCGCGACCGTCTCGACGCGATGGTCGGCGAGCACCCGCTGGAGGGTGAAGCCGAGCCCGAGGCCGCCTACGACGACCCGGCGCGGGTCGCCGGCCGCCGCGAGGGCCTGGGCGGCGAGCTCGATCTCGCTGCTCGTCTCGTGCGTGTCCATCACGAACACGCCGTTGACGCGCAGCTCGAGGACGTCGGCGGCCGCCTCCGCCGTACGACGTCGCAGCACGACCTCACCCCGCGCGGTCTCGGCGCGCGCCACCTCGGCGTAGTCAGTCACCCGAACAGTGTGACGGCACGACGGGGTCGTCCGGCTCCGGGTCAGCCGAAGAGCTCGCCGAGCTACTCCGCCGAGCGGACCCGGATTCCCACACCGGTCAGCGAGCTCAGCGGCACCGTGACGGCGCCGGAGGGGTCGGTGAAGAAGTCGTTGCCCTTGTCGTCGACGACGATGAAGGCGGGGAAGTCCTCGACCTCGATCTTCCAGACCGCCTCCATCCCGAGCTCCTCGTACTCCAGCACGGACACCGACGTGATGCAGTCCTGGGCGAGCCGCGCCGCCGGGCCGCCGATGGAGCCGAGGTAGAAGCCGCCGTGCGTGTCGCAGGCCTCGGTGACCTGCTTCGACCGGTTGCCCTTGGCCAGCATCACCATCGAGCCGCCGGCTGCCTGGAACTGGTCGACGTAGGAGTCCATCCGACCGGCCGTGGTCGGGCCGAACGAGCCGGACGCCATGCCCGGTCGGGGTCTTGGCCGGTCCGGCGTAGTAGACCGGGTGGTCCTTGAGGTAGTCGGGCATCTCCTCGCCGGCGTCGAGGCGCTCCTTGATCTTGGCGTGCGCGATGTCGCGGGCCACCACGAGCGGGCCGGTCAGCGACAGCCGGGTCTTGACCGGGTGCTTGCTCAGCTCGGCGAGGATGTCGGCCATCGGCTGGTTGAGGTCGATCTTCACGACCTCGCCGCCGGAGATCTCGTCGGAGACGCCGGCGTCGGGCATGTAGTGCGCCGGGTCGGTCTCGAGCTGCTCGAGGAAGACGCCCTCGGCGGTGATCTTGCCGAGCGCCTGGCGGTCGGCAGAGCAGGACACCGCGATCGCGACCGGGCACGACGCGCCGTGGCGGGGGAGGCGGACGACCCGGACGTCGTGGCAGAAGTACTTCCCGCCGAACTGCGCGCCGATGCCGAAGGACTGGGTGAGCTCGAAGACCTTCTCCTCCAGCTCGACGTCGCGGATGCCGTGGGCGCTCATCGAGCCCTCGGTCGGCAGGTCGTCGAGGTAGTGCGCGGAGGCGTACTTCGCGGTCTTGAGGGCGAACTCCGCGCTCGTGCCGCCGATGACGACGGCCAGGTGGTACGGCGGGCAGGCGGCGGTGCCGAGCGAGCGGATCTTCTCGTCGAGGAACTCCATCAGCCGCGTCGGGTTGAGGACGGCCTTGGTCTCCTGGAAGAGGAACGACTTGTTGGCCGAGCCGCCGCCCTTGGCCATGAAGAGGAACTTGTACTCCGGCACGTCCTTGGCGGGCGTGGAGTAGATCTCGATCTGCGCCGGCAGGTTGGTGCCGGTGTTCTTCTCCTCGAACGTCGTCAGCGGCGCGAGCTGCGAGTAGCGCAGGTTGAGCCGGGTGTAGGCGTCGTACACGCCCTCGCTGATCGCCTCGCCGTCGTCGGCGCCGGTCAGCACGCCCTCGGACTTCTTGCCCATCACGATGGCGGTGCCGGTGTCCTGGCACATCGGCAGCACGCCGCCGGCGGAGATGTTGACGTTCTTGAGCAGGTCGAGCGCGACGAAGCGGTCGTTGCCGGAGGCCTCGGGGTCGTCGATGATCTTGCGCAGCTGGGCGAGGTGGCCGGGGCGCAGGTAGTGGCTGATGTCGTGCATCGCCTCCTCGGTGAGCCGGCGGATCGCCTCGGGCTCGACCTTGAGGAAGGTCTGGCCGTCGACCTCCACGGTGCTGACGCCCTCGCTCGTCACGAGGCGGTACGGCGTCTCCGCGGCGCCGTTGGACCCGGCGGTCGGGAGGAGGTCGGAGTAGTGGAATTCAGCGTCGCTCACGAGACGTCAGGCTACGCCGACCGGTCGATGTCGATCCATCCGACCACCTGTCCGGAGCTCGCGAGCAGTGCTCCATATGTCGCACTCTTGACGGTCGTCGGATCGGGGCCATACGTTCATCGGCATGGAGCTGCTGCCGTCGGCCCATGTCGACACCTTCTGCCGCGACCACCTGCCACCCGCCGACCAGTGGCCCGAGCTGACCTTCGACCTGCCGGAGCTGCACTACCCCGACCGGCTCAACTGCGCCACGGCGCTGCTCGACGACATCATCGCCAGGCACGGGTCTTCTCGGCCCTGCCTGCACGCCCCGGGGGCGCCGACATGGTCGTACGGCGACCTGCTCGGCCGCTGCCAACAGGATCGCCCACGCGCTGGTCACGACCTCGGGATCGTGCCCGGCAACCGGGTGCTGCTCCGCGGGCCCAACAACCCGTGGCTGACGGCTTGCTGGTTCGGGGTGCTCAAGGCCGGCGCGGTCGCGGTCACCACGATGCCGCTGTTGCGCGCCGGTGAGCTGGCGACCGTCCACGAGATCGCGTCACTCGATCTCGCCCTGGTCGACGAGCGGTTCGTCGAGGGCACGTCTGACCTGGGCGTCCCGGTCGTGGCGTACGGCGGTGATGCCGGGCTCGCCGAGCTGCATCGCGGACAAGCCGACGACCTTCGACGACGTGACGACCTCCTCCGACGACGTCGCGCTGCTCGCCTTCACGTCCGGCACGACCGGGCGGCCGAAGGCCACGATGCACTTCCACCGCGACGTGCTGGCGATCTGCGACACGTTCTCCCGCCACGTCCTGCGGCCGGCGCCCGACGACGTCTTCACCGGGACGCCGCCGTTCGCGTTCACCTTCGGGCTCGGCGGGGTGCTGCTGTTCCCGCTGCACGCGGGGGCGTCGACGGTGCTGGTGGAGAAGGCGACCCCGGCCGAGCTCGCCGGGATCATCCGGGAGTTCGGGGTGACCACCTGCTTCACCGCGCCGACGGCGTACAAGGCGATGCTGGCGGCGGGGGAGGAACTGCCCTCGTTGACGGCTGCGGTCTCGGCGGGGGAGCACCTGCCGGTGGCGACCTGGGAGGCGTTCCACGACGCGACCGGCGTCCGCATCATCGACGGCATCGGCGCGACCGAGATGCTGCACATCTTTGTGTCCGCGGCGGGCGACGACATCGTGCCGGGGTCGACGGGGCGCGCGGTGCCGGGCTACACCGCCACGGTGTTGGACGCCCAGGGCGCCGAGGCGGAGCCGGGGGTTCCCGGGCGGCTCGCCGTGAAGGGGCCGACCGGCTGTCGCTACCTCTCCGACCCGCGGCAGCAGCAGTACGTCCGCGACGGCTGGAACATCACCGGCGACACGTTCACCCGTGACGCCGACGGCTACTTCTTCTACCAGGCCCGCAGCGACGACATGATCATCTCGTCGGGCTACAACATCGCCGCGCCCGAGGTCGAGGAGGCGCTGCTGCGGCACCCGGAAGTCGCGGAGTGTGCCGTCATCGGGGTGCCGGACGAGGCGCGAGGGGCGCTGGTGAAGGCGTTCGTGGTGCTCTCTGATCCGTCGCTGAGCTCCGACGACAAGGCTCGTGAGCTGCAGGACTTCGTGAAGGCCGAGATCGCGCCGTACAAGTACCCCCGCGCCGTCGAGTTCGTCGACGCGCTGCCGCGGACGGCGACCGGCAAGCTGCAGCGCTTCAGGCTGCGCGCCGATGCCCCCGCCCATGGCTGACCAGGCGCCTCCGCGGCAGCTGATCCTGTCGCTCTACGGCCTGTACGCGCGCGAGGAGGGCGACTGGCTCTCGGTCGCCTCGCTCATCGCGCTGATGGCCGACCTCGGCGTCGACTCGGCGGCGGTCCGATCTTCGGTGTCGCGGCTCAAGCGACGAGCCGTGCTGGAATCTGTCCGTCGGTCCGGGCAGGCCGGTTACGCGCTGTCCGCTTCTTCCTTGGAGCTGCTTCGTGAGGGCGACGAACGGATCTGGAACCGGCCGCGGGCCACTGCCGCCGACGGCTGGCTGGTGCTGGTGTTCTCGGTGCCCGAGTCCGAGCGCGAACGCCGCCACGAGCTCCGCACCCTCCTCGCCGGGCTGGGCTTCGGCACCGCGGCGCCGGGCGTCTGGGTCGCGCCGGCGACGTTGTACGACGACGCGCGGCGCGCGTTGGAACGCGCCGGCCTGTCGTCGTACACCGAGTTCTTCCGGGGTGACTACCTCGGCGTCGGAGACGTGTCCGGGCGGCTGGGGGAGTGGTGGGACCTCTCGTCGCTCACCGCGCTCTATGCGTCATTCTGCACCTCCTGGCGGCCGTTGTTCCGACGGCGCTCGCGGCTCTCGGCTGCGGACGCGTTCGCTGCATACGTCCCCATGCTCACGTCCTGGCGGCGACTGCCCTACCTCGACCCCGGCCTGCCCCTGGAACACCTGCCCGCCGACTGGCCGGGCATCGAGGCGGGCGGCATCTTCATCGGCCTGGACTCACGACTCCGCGACGATGCGCAGACTCATGCGCTCGGGGTCATGCATCTGTGATTCCCCCGCCAGTCCACCTCTGACCGCGTGGTCTGCCGATAGGGGCCGGATTGCCGGGGAGACCGAGCCAGCTGACCGGGTGGTGCGCGCGCCGGTTCGTCCATAGCCTTCCGCCATGGGCCTCGTCACCGCCGATATCGCAGTCTCGCTCGACCTCGTCGCGGCTGGTCGCGACCAGTCGCTGGAGCACCCCTTCGGTCCGGTCGTGGGCGAGCGGCTGCACACCTGGATGTTCGAGCACGGTGACGACAGCGTGGACGAGGTAGACGCGATCCTCCGTGCTCGTGCCTACGTCATGGGGCGGCACATGTTCGGGCCGGACCGAGGCGAGTGGGACCTGGAGTGGCAGGGCTGGTGGGGGCCCGAGCCGCCGTACAACGCGCCCGTCTTCGTGCTCTGCTCGCGGCCCCGCGAGTCGGTGACCATGGCGGGTGGGACCACGTTCCACTTCGTGACCGAGGGGATCGACGCCGCTCTCGAGCGAGCGCGCGAGGCGGCCGGCGACGGTGACGTCTCGATCGCCGGTGGCCCGGGGACTCTGAACGCCTACCTGGCCGCCGGTCTCGTCGACGAGCTGCGGCTCCACGTCGTGCCGTTCACGATCGGCGACGGGCTGCGGGTCTTCGATGGCGTCGAGGCGCTGGCGATGGTGCCGGTCTCGAGCCGGACGACGCCGTACGTCACCCACCTCACCTACCGGCGCGCCGAAGGGCCATGAGCAGCTCGGAAGGTGTCCGCCGTACCGCCGCCGTCGCCATAGCGGGCGGCGTGATCGGCCTTGTGCTGACCCCACCGATGGCCTCGATCTGGGCCTACGACCCGCCCTCGACTCAGTGGGAGTCGATGCACTGGGTTGAGCGCACGTTCGGCCCGACGTTGGAATCGTGGGGAGCGCTGTCGCTCGGCTGGTCGGAGCACGGCGCGTATGAGGTCTATGGAAAGGGCTTCTTCCTGGTGTACGCGGCCATGGCGCCGATCGTGCGTCTGGTCCACCAACGCTATCGAGCACATGGAGGCACCAGCCGATGGGAGCTCCGGACCTGGCAGGTCATGTGGTGGTCGCTCCTGGTGTGCGCCGCCGCAGACTTCGCCAGCTACTGGGGCATCTCGGTGCCGGGGCCCCTCGGCGAGGTCTTGTGGGGCGGCGCATTCAGCATGGAATTGGTGGCGTCACTGGTGCTGCTTGCATCGACGACGATCTACGGCGCGATTTCCCTGAGGCTCCACATCGTTCCGGTGTGGGCTTCACTCCTGCTCGCGGCAGCGATTCCGATTGCCGTCGTCACGTTGGCAATCGTGGTCGACTACATCCCGAACGGGTACGCCGTACCTCTCAGTGTCATCTGGGCCGCCTACGGCGTGACGCTTCTCCTCCCGTCACGGAGAGCACCAGCGCAGTCAGAGGCACGGATTGCCTACTCGTCAGACGATGATCGCTGACCTGACGGTCCTGCCTCGTTCCCGATGGTGCTACCTCAGAACAGCGAAGCCCTGGACCTCAACGACCGCATCGGCATCCCACAGCCGAGCCACCCCGATGCCCGCCATGGCCGGATAGTCCGAGCCGACGAGCCGCTTCCACACCGCCCCGATCTCGCGGGCGTGGGCGCGGTAGTCGTCCATGTCGACGATGTAGATCGTGAGCGAGGCGAGGTCAGCGGGGGAGCCGCCGGCCTCGGCGAGCGCGGTCAGCAGGTTGGACAGAGCCTGCTCGAACTGCGCGACGACACCACCAGGGACGATCGAACCGTCAGCGGACATCCCGGTCTGACCCGCCAGGAACACCGTCGTACCAGTCGCCACCACTGCATGCGAGAAGCCGGACGGCGCGGCCAGGGATGAGGGGTTGATGCGCTTCATGACTGGACGGCACCCCCGTCGACGTTGATGCCCTGGCCGTTGATCGCACCGTTGTCGACGCACAGCATCACGGCGGAGGCGACCTCGGCCGGGTCGATGAGGCGGCCGATGGGCTGGCTGTTGGCGAGGATCGAGCGGGCGTCGTCCTCGGTCCGGCCGGTCCCCGCGGAGATGTTGGCGACGGACTCGTCGGTCATCGGGGTGTCGACGTAGCCCGGGCAGATCGCGTTGACGGTGACCCCGGTGCGCGCGACCTCGGCAGCCGCCGTACGCACCAGGCCGAGGACGCCGTGCTTGCTTGCTGTGTACGCCGCTATGCGAGGGCCGCCGCTCTTGCCCGCAATCGACGCGATGACCACGACCCGTCCCCAACCGGCGGACGTCATCGACGGCAGCGCCCGGCGCAGACAGCGGAACGGAGCGGTCAGGTTGAGGTCGAGCATCCGCTGCCAGTCCTCGTCCGAGGTCTTCACCAGCGGTGCCGACATGGCGGCGCCGGCGTTGACGACGAGCACCTCGACCGGGCCCCAGGTCGACTCGACCGTCGCGAAAGCCGCGTCCAGAGCGGCCGGCGACGTCACGTCGGTCGAGATCACCAGCGACTCACCGGGCAGCATCGCCGCGACCTCCTGGAGTGTCGTCTCGGAGCGGGCGACGAGGGCGACCCGGTAGCCCGCAGAGGACAAGGCAAAGGCGCACGCGCTGCCG
The DNA here is from genome assembly GCA_963778975.1 of uncultured Actinomycetota bacterium. GTDB lineage: Bacteria > Actinomycetota > Actinomycetes > Propionibacteriales > Nocardioidaceae > Nocardioides. The sequence continues at coordinate 58,931 of CAVZWM010000030.1, read as the reverse complement.
ATGCCCTGCGAGGCACCCGTGACGAGGGCGACGCGGCTCATCGGCCGGTCCACTCGGGCGGCCGCTTCTCGTTGAAGGCCGCGTGGAACTCGGCATGGTCGTGCGTCGTCATCAGCAGCGCCTGGGTCATCGCATCGAGCTCGACCGCCGCGCCCAGCGGCATGTCGAGCTCGCGGGTGATCAGCGACTTGGTCTGCGCGTAGGCGAGGGTCGGGCCGTCGGCCAGGCGTCTCGCAAGGGCCGCGACCGCTTCGTCGAGATCGGAGTCGTCGACCAGCTGGGACACGAGCCCGTAGGAGGCGGCCCTCGATGCGCTGATCGTGTCGCCGAGCATCAGCAGCTCGGTGGCGCGGCCCGCGCCGACCAGCCGGGGGAGGAGATAGGCCGCGCCCATGTCGCCGCCCGAGAGCCCGACCCGGGTGAAGAGGAACGCGAAGCGCGCCGACGTCGAGCAGACCCGGAAGTCGGACGCGATCGCGATCACCGACCCCGCACCCGCCGCGATGCCCTGGATCCCACTGATGATCGGGATCGGGCACTCGCGCATCGCCTTGATGACGTCGCCGGTCATCCGGGTGAAGCCGATCAGGTCGCGCGGATCCATCTTGATGAGCTCGCCGATGATCTCGTTGACGTCACCGCCGGCGCAGAACGCCTTGCCGGAGCCCCGGAGCACGAGCACGTCGGTGTCGCCGCGCTGGGGCAGCTGGTGCAGCAGGTCGCGCAGGTCGGCGTACGACTCGAAGGTCAGCGGGTTCATCTTCTCGGGGCGGTCGAGGGTCACCGTCGCGACCCGGTCGGCGACCTCGAAGCGGAAGTTCTGCCAGTCGTCGGTGATCGGGACGCTGCCTCGATAGCGGGTCACGACTGTCCTTCCTCCTGTGCCGATTTCTGGTGAGCACGGACCAGGCCGCGACCGATGATCGTGCGCTGCACCTCTGAGGCGCCCTCATAGATCCGCGGCGCCCGGACCTCACGATAGAGCCGCTCGAGCAGGTGTCCCCGCTGCAGCCCGCGCGCGCCGTGGATCTGCACGGCCTGGTCGACCACCCACTGCGCAGTCTCGGTCGCGAACAGCTTGGCCATCGCGGCCCGCTGCGTGATCTCCGCGCGCTCCGCGCCCGAGTCGTACGCCGTTGCTGCCGCCCGCACCAGCAGGCGTCCCGCCTCGATGCGGGTCGCCATCTCGGCCAGGGTGTGCTCGACCGACTGCTGGCGGATCAGCTTGTCGCCGTAGATCTCGCGCGAGAGCGCCCAGTCGAGCGCGGCGTCGAGCGCGGACTGCGCCATGCCGACCGCGAATGCGCCGACGCTCGGCCGGAACAGGTCGAGCGTGCGCATCGCCACCGCGAAGCCGGCGTCGACCTCGCCGAGCACGTCCTCGGGGCTGACACGTACGCCGTCGAAGACCAGCCGGCCGATCGCGTGGGGAGCGACCATGTCGAGGGCCTCACCCGAGAGGCCGTCCGCGTCACCGGCGACGACGAACGCGGTCACTCCGCGCGCGCCGGCACCCTCGGTCGTGCGGGCGAACACGGTGTAGACGTCGGCGTCGGGGGCGTTGGAGATCCACATCTTCTCGCCGCGCAGCCGCCAGCCGTCCCCGTCCTGGCGTGCCTCCAGGGAGAGCGCCGCGGCATCGGAGCCGGCGTCGGGCTCGGAGAGTGCGAACGCGGCCACGACGGCGCCCGACACGACGCCCGGGATCCACCGCTCGATGGCCGCCGGCGACCCGGACTGGAGGATCGGATAGCTGCCCAGGCCCTGCAGGGCGAGGGCGGTCTCCGCCTCGGTGGTGATGGTGGCCAGGGTCTCGCGCAGCAGGCAGAGCTGGAGGGCGGCGGCGTCCCGTGGAGGCTCGTCGGGCGATCCGCCGAAGAGGCCGCGGAGCAGGCCGTGCTCGCCGAGCGCCTTGAGGAGCGGCCGGTTGACCGCGCCGTGGACGGGCTCGATCGCGACGAGGTGGTCAGTGGCGACGGCGCGGATCCGGGCGACGTACTCCTGCTGGTCCGCGGTGAGACTCACGCCCAGCGACGTTATTGCGCCTTGACAACTTCCGTCAAGAACGCTCTATGTTGGCGAGCATGCGGATCGCGGTGATCGGGGGCGGGCCGGGCGGCCTCTACTTCAGCGCGCTCGCGCAGCAGCTCGCGACCATCGCCGGCGAGTCTCACGAGATCACCGTGTGGGAGCGCAACGCCGCCGACGACACCTTCGGCTTCGGGGTGGTCTTCAGCGACGAGACCCTCGGCGGCATCGAGCACGCCGACCCGGAGGTCTTCGCGCAGATGCAGCGGGAGTTCGCGGTCTGGGACGACATCGACGTGCACTTCAAGGGCGAGGTCGTGACCAGCGGCGGGCACGCGTTCGCGGCGATGTCGCGGCGCCGCCTGCTCGAGATCCTCCAGGCCCGCTGCCGCCAGCTCGGCGTCACTATCCACTTCAGCACCGAGGCCCCCGACGTGCGCGAGCTCGCTGCGGAGCCACGACCTGGTGGTCGCCGCCGACGGGCTCAACTCGGCGGTGCGAGCGACGTACGCCGACACGTTCGCGCCGACGCTCGAGCAGCGCGACTGCAAGTACATCTGGCTCGGCACCGACAAGGTCTTCGACGCCTTCAAGTTCTACATCGCGCAGACGCCCGCCGGCGTCATGCAGATCCACGGCTATCCCTACAGTGCCTCCGGCAGCACCTTCATCGTCGAGATGACCTCCGCGGTGTGGGAGCGGGCCGGCTTCGCGGCCTTCGCGGATCGCTCCTTTGCTCCGGGGGAGTCCGACGAACAGTCCATCGCAACGATCCGGGAGCTGTTCGCCGACGTGCTCGAAGGGCACGAGGTTCACGCCAACAACTCGCGCTGGATCAGCTTCACCACCGTCCGCAATGAACGCTGGGTCCACACCGCACCCGATCATGGGGCAGTCGTCATCCTCGGCGACGCCGCCCACACCGCCCACTTCTCGATCGGCTCCGGCACCAAGCTGGCCATGGAGGACGCCCTCTCCCTGGCCGCGAGCCTCCACGAAGAGCCGGACCTCGGCGCCGCGCTGGCGTCGTACGAGACCGAGCGCAAGGCCGTCGTGCTCTCCACCCAGCGCGCCGCGCAGGCCAGCCTGGAGTGGTTCGAGAACCTCGACCAGTACGTCCACCAGGACCCGCTGCAGTTCGGCTTCAACATCATGACGCGCAGCCGCCGGGTCACCTACGACAACCTGCGACTGCGCGATCCGGAGTTCGTGGCCCGATGCGACGCGTGGTTCGCGGAGCACGTGAGCGCGCCGGCCACCGAAGGACCGATCCCGCCGATGTTCCAGCCCGCGCGCATCGGTGAGATGGAGCTCGTCAACCGGGTCGTGGTCTCGCCGATGGACCAGTACGTCGCCGACGACGGCCTCACCTCCGACTTCCACCTCGTGCACCTCGGCGGCAAGGCGCTCGGCGGCGCTGGTCTGGTGATGACCGAGATGGTGTGCGTCTCCCCGGAGGGGAGGATCACGCCCGGGCTGCGCCGGATTGTGGGCCGACGACCAGCAGGCGTCGTGGCGGCGGGTCACCGACTTCGTGCACACCAGCTCGGCGGCGAAGATCGGCCTGCAGCTCGGCCACTCGGGCGGCAAGGGCTCCACGAAGCTGATGTGGGAGGGCATCGACGAGCCGCTCGACGAAGGCAACTGGGAGGTCGCCGGCCCGTCGCCGGTGCCCTACCGCGAGGGTGTCAACCAGGTGCCGCGCGAGCTCACCCGTCCCGAGATGGAGGCAATCCGCGACGAGTTCGTCCAGTCCGCGCGCCGCGGCGCCGAGGCGGGCTTCGACCTGCTCGAGCTGCACTGCGCCCACGGCTACCTCCTCTCCGCGTTCCTCTCCCCGGTCACCAACCGGCGCACGGACGACTACGGCGGCGACGTTCGCGGCCGGTTGCGCTTCCCCCTCGAGGTCTTCGCCGCGGTGCGTGAGGTGTGGCCCGCCGACCGGCCCATGACGGTGCGGATCTCCGCCACCGACTGGGTCGAGGACGGCCAGACCCTCGACGACGCCCTGGCCGTGGCCCGTGCCTTCGTCGACGCCGGGGCCGCGGCCATCGACGTCTCCACCGGGCAGGTCACCGCCCGCGAGCGGCCCGAGTTCGGGCGCAGCTACCAGACGCCGTACGCCGACGCGATCCGCAACCGGCTCGGCGTGCCCACCATCGCGGTCGGCGTCATCAGCTCGTACGACGACGTCAACTCGATCCTGATGGCCGGACGGGCCGACCTGTGCGCCATCGGACGCGCACACCTCTACGACCCGATGTGGACCCTCCACGCCGCGGTCGAGCAGGACTACGACGGGCCCGGCGCGCCCTGGCCGCTGCCGTGGCGGGCCGGCCGGCGCAAGCCGCAGACCGGTCGCACCGACGGTCCACGCCCGCGGCTGGACCTGATTCGCCAGGGCGAGCAGTCCCCCGGGCACCGACGCTGGCGGCCGGCCTAGCCTCGTGAGATCCCGAGGCTAGGTCGCGCTCCCCAACATGTCCAACGCCAGGAGTGCGCCGAGGAGCGCACCGCCGTAGCAGGCGGCGCCGACGAGGAACCGGTGCTTGACCTGCAGCCCGTCGTAGAGGGTGAAGCGGAACCGGTGCGCGGCATGGATCAGCATCATCACGAACGCCCCGAACAGCACGAGGAACGTGATCGGGTGCCCGACGACGGCGGCGAGGTGCTCGTGGTCCGGCGGGTCGAGCCACCCGAGCGGGAACGCCAGCGCGAACAGGAACGCCAGGACGGGCAGGATCATCGCGGCCATCACTCCGCCGCCGCTGAACGCCAGCCACAGGAACGGCTCCACCCGGAACTTCATCGCGTCACCAGCCAGTAGACGAAGGCCGACACGATGCCCAGTCCCACGTACTGCGCGCCGATGATCGCCGCGGGCGGCACCCGGCGGCCGCCGACGTCGAGCACCATCGCCTGCGGGGTGAGCGAGAACCAGGTGATCGTGTGCAGGACGAGGAAGGCGATGGCGACCACGTTGAGCACCACCAGCCACGGCGACGTCGCCCAGTCCAGGAAGTCGGCGTACGCCGCCTCCCCGCGGCCGACGGCCCGGACGAGCAGCAGCAGGTAGAGCACCAGCCAGGCGATGAACAGGCTGCTGAGCTCGCGCATCACGAACACGAAGTAGCTCAGCTTGCGCGTCCACCAGAGCACCGGGACGGCGGGTCGGTAGCGAAGGTCCTCGCTGCTCATCGACGCAACGCCCGGGGGAGGAGGAACATCTTCACCGACTCCTGGGCCGCCTTCAGCTTGTAGCGCTGGATCGCCGCTGCCGGGTCGACGTGCTTGGGACACACGCGGGTGCACTCACCGACGAACGTGCAGCCGTAGACACCCTCGTGCTCGATGAGCACGTCGAGGCGCTCGCGCGCGCCGTGGTCGCGCGAGTCGAGGTCGTAGCGCTCGGCCAGCGCGATCGCGGCCGGACCGATGAAGTCCGGATCGAGGCCGTAGACCGGGCACGCCGCGTAGCAGAGCATGCAGTTGATGCACATGCTGAACTGCTTGTAGGCGTCGAGCTCCTCCGGGCTCTGGAGGTACTCGCCCTCGTCCACCGACTGCTCCTCGTCGCGGATGATCCACGGTTTCACCGTCGGCAGCTTCTCCATGAAGTCGGTGATGTCGACGACCAGGTCGCGCACCACCGGGAAGTTGGACAACGGTTCGACGTCCACCGGGCCGGGCGCGTAGTCGGACAGGAACGTCGCACACGTGAGCTTCGGCGCGCCGTCGACGTTCATCCCACAGCTGCCGCAGATGCCCATCCGGCACGACCAGCGGAACGTGAGCGTGGTGTCGACCTCGTTCTTGACGTGGTTGAGGCCGTCGAGCACCGTCCACTCCTCGCGGAGTGGCACGTCGTACTCCTGCCACCCCGGCTCGGTGTCCTTGTCGGGCCGGTACCTCGCCACGCGAAGCCGGATGTCTCTGCGCCATGCGTCACCTCCCGTAGACCCGCTCGCCGGGCGGCCAGCGCGTGATCGTGACCGGTTGTTGCGACACCACCGGGGCACCGTCGTCGCCGCGGTGGACGAGGTGGTGGAGCAGGAACCGCTCGTCGTCGCGGTCGGGGAAGTCCGTCCGCTGGTGCGCCCCCCTCGACTCCTCGCGCCTCGCCCCGGAGGCCAGGATGCACTCGGCGATGTCAAGCATGTTCGCCGCCTCCAGGGAGGCCAGCAGCTCGGTGTTGAAGACCTTGCTGGTGTCCCGGACCCCGACGCGCGTCACCCGCTCCTGGAGCCCGCGGAGCTCGTCGACCCCCTTCAGCAGCCCCGGTCCGGTGCGGTAGATGCCCGCCGCCTCCTCCATCACCTCCTGCATCTCCTCGCGGATCGCCGCGATCGCGTCGTCCCTCGGGGACTCGCCCGCGGACGTCGCGTTCGATGCGCCGCACCTCGTCGGATGCCTGTGCCGCGGATCGCCCGGGCAGCCAGGCCGTCAGCGGGGCGGGCGGACGCGGCGTACCCGGCGGCCGCCCGGCCTGCGCGGGCGCCGAAGACCAGGCACTCGGGGAGCGAGTTGGAGCCGAGCCGGTTGGCGCCGTTGATGCTGACGCACGCGGTCTCGCCCGCGGCGTACAGGCCCTCGAGCGGGGTCGCCCCGTCGATGTCGGTGTCGACGCCACCCATCATGTAGTGGACCACGGGGCGGACCGGGATCAGGTCGGTCACCGGGTCGATGCGCTCGTACTTGAGGCACAGCTCCCGGACGAACGGCAGCTTGGCTGTCGATGAGCTTCGCGCCGAGGTGACGGAGGTCGAGGTGGACCACCGCGCCGTACGGCGTGTCGATGGTGCGCCCCTTCTCCTCCTCGTGCACGAAGGCCTGCGACAGCCGGTCGCGGGGGCCGAGCTCCATGCTGCGCAGCTGGGGCTCCGGGGTGGGCGTGCCGAGGTCGTAGTCCTGGAGGTAGCGGTAGCCGTCCTTGTTCAGCAGCCAGCGCGCCTTCGGCGCGGGTGGCCTCGGTGATCAGGATGCCGGTGAACGGGCAGGCCGGTCGGGTGGTACTGGACGAACTCCATGTCCTTGAGCGGCGCGCCGGCCCGGTAGGCGAGCGCCATGCCGTCGCCGGTGTTGATGTTGGCGTTGGTGGTGAACGGGAAGACCTTGCCGCAGCCGCCGGTGGCGAGCACCACCGCCTTGGCGGTGATCGCCCGGATGCGTCCGGTGTGCAGCTCCACGGCCACCAGCCCGTGGACCCGACCGTCGTCGACCAGCAGCCGGGTCACGAACCACTCGTCGTAGCGGGTGACCGCGCGGTACTTCAGCGAGGTCTGGAACAGCGCGTGCAGCATGTGGAAGCCGGTCTTGTCCGCGGCGAACCACGTGCGCATCTTCTTCATGCCACCGAAGGCGCGCACCGCGACGCGGCCATCGGGCTGACGGCTCCAGGGGCAGCCCCAGTGCTCGAGCTGCAGCAGCTCGCGCGGGGCCTCGTGGACGAACGCCTCGATCGCATCCTGGTCGCCGAGCCAGTCGCTGCCCGAGATCGTGTCGTAGATGTGCTCGTCGATGCTGTCGTCCCCGGCGATCACCCCCGCCGCGCCGCCCTCGGCGGAGACGGTGTGGCTGCGCATCGGGTAGACCTTGGAGACCACGGCCACGTCGAGGGCCGGATCGGCCTCCGCGATCGCGATGGCGGCGCGCAGTCCGGCGGCGCCCCCACCCACCATCAGCACGTCGTGCGTGGCGACCACCAGGTCGTCACTCACCCCGCAGCTCCTCGTCCACCAGGACCCGGCCGCGGTGGTCGACGACCTGCGTGTGGACGCTCCCGTCGTGGAACTCCTCGCGATGCGTCTGGCACCCGCACGCGAACCGGAGGTCTCGCGTCGCCAGGCCCTGCAGGTCCTCGGTGACGAGCTCCTCGCCGTCCTGGACCCTGCCGCAGGGCGCGGTCCTCGCCTCGAACCGGCTCGTGGTGGACGTCACGGCGCACCTCCCGTTGGACCGGGGCGCGGGCTGGACGCACCCCTACCTCCCTACAGATTCCTCCACGGGGGCCGGAATGGGAAGGGGGAGCCGAGATACGCCCCCGCCCCGCGTCAGCCCCAGCGGGAGGCGAGCGCCCTCAGGTCCGAGGCGAGCTCCTTCTGCAGCAGCGGGCCCGAACGTCACCCGGTGCACGCCCATCGCGCGGAGGTCGTCGAGGCCGCCGGCGGCGGAACCGGTGCGCGGGTTGGCGATGACGTTGACCGGGCCCTCGAAGGTGTCGAGGAGGGTCTGGACGGTCGCGGCGTCGAGTGCGCCGACGGGGTAGACGCACCGGGCGCCCGCCTCCTCGCAGGCCCGCAGCCGGGTGATCGCCTCGGCGACCGGGTCGTCGAACCGGTCCTTCTTGATGAAGGCGTCGGTGCGGGCGTTGATCACGACGTCCACCCCGGCGGCGTCGGAGGCCTGGCGCAGGCCGCCGATGTAGTCGGCGTGCTCCTGCACCGAGCGCATCCGGCCCTGCGAGTGCACGGTGTCCTCGATGTTGAGGCCGACCGCGCCCGCCTCGAGCATCCGCTCGATGAGCTCGGCGGGGGCAGTGTCATAGCCGGACTCGAGGTCGGCGGTGACCGGCACGTCGGGCACGGCGGAGCAGATGCGGCGTACGCCGTCGAGGGCGTCGTCGAGCGACATGTCCTCGTTGTCGCCCTGGCCGCGGGAGTCGGCCAGGGGGTGGCTGCCGATGCTCAGCGCCGCGAAGCCGGCCTCGGCGACGGCGCGGGCGGACCAGGCGTCCCAGACGTTGGGGAGGACGAGCGTCGAGCCCGTGTGGTGGAGGTCGAGGAGTGTGGTGGCGCGGGTGGCGATGTCCATGCTCCGAGGCTGCCATGCCGGTGGGCGTGGGCATAGATGCTTCCCGGTCCGTGTTCTGCTCACGTGGACCTCCCCGACCGGGTGCTCGACTCGGCGATCATCGGTGCCGGCCAGGCCGGCCTCGCCGCGTCGTACTTCCTGCGCCGGCGTGGCATCGACCACGTGGTGCTCGACGCCAACCCGCAGCCGGGCGGCGCCTGGCAGCACCGGTGGGCCTCGCTGGGGATGGACGACGTGCACGGCGTCGCCGACCTTCCGGGCTCGACCGCGCCCGACCGCTCGCGGCTCGCGGCCAACGTCGTGGTGCCCGACTACTTCGGTGACTACGAGCGGCGCCAGGGCCTGCCGGTGGTGCGACCTGTTCGGGTCGACCGCGTCGAGAGCGACGGCGACGTGCTGGTGGTGCTGGCCGGCGACCGGGAGTGGCGCACCCGGACCCTGGTCAACGCGAGCGGCACGTGGACACGTCCGTTCGTGCCGTTCTACCCCGGCATCGGGTCCTTTGCGGGAGAGCAGGTGCACACCGCGCACTACCCCGGGGCGCAGCACTTCGACGGCAAGCGGGTCCTGGTGGTCGGCGGCGGTGCCTCGGCCGTGCAGTTCCTCGGCGAGCTGGCCCCGGTGACCGACACGCTCTGGGTGACGCGGCGACCGCCCGTGTGGCGCGAGGAGTTCGACGCCTCCGCCGGGCTGGCCGCCGTGACCGCGGTCGAGGAGCGCGTACGCCGCGGGCTGCCGCCGGCGAGCGTGGTGAGCGTGACGGGGCTGGCGCTGCGCCCCCAGGAGCAGGAGGCGGCCAGGCTCGGCGCCTACGTGCGACTGTCGATGTTCGAGCGGATCGAGGCGGACGGGGTGCGCTGGGCCGACGGTCGCTTCGAACGCGTCGACGCCATCCTCTGGGCGACCGGTTTCCGCCCGGCCGTCGACCACCTGGCGCCGCTGGGCCTGCGGACGCCCGGAGGGCGGGATCGCCCTGGAGCCGGTGCGCGGCAACGTCCAGGGCGCGACCACGGCGGTCCGTCGACCCGCGGGTCCAGCTGGTCGGCTACGGGCCGTCGGCCAGCACCATCGGCGCGTCGCGCGCGGGTCGTCAGGCCGCGCTGGCCGTCTCCCGCGTCCTGGCCGCAGGGCAGTCGGACGAGCTGCCCGCCTGACGTTCCTGGATGGAGCACCACTCGGCAGGGTGACCAGCCGCCGTGCACAATCGCGGGTATGGGCGGTCGGGCGCGGAGCGGGATGACGCGGTGGTCGTCGCTCGTCCTGGCGCTGGCCGGTGCACCACGACATCGCCGCGCGACGCCGCCGACCCCGGCGATCCCGACAGCACTGCCGACGGGGCGGTCGAGTCGGCGACGTCTCCCTCGGCGCGGGTCACCGTCGCCTTCGCCGGCGACGTGCACTTCGAGGCGCAGGTCAGCGAGCTGCTGGCGCGCCCGCGCGGTGCTCTGGGTCCGATCGCACGCACCCTGCGAAGCGCCGACGTGGCGATGGTCAACCTCGAGACTCCGATCACCCGAGCGTGGCGCGCGCGATCCCAAGGAGCTCGAGGAGGACGGCAACCGCTTCCACTTCCGTACGTCGCCGCGGGCCCTCGACGTGCTCGCCGACGCGGGCGTCGACGTGGTGAGCGTGGCCAACAACCATGCCGGCGACTACGGGCAGGTCGGGCTGGCCGACACCCTCGCCGCCGGGCGAGCGCAGCGACGTTGCGATGGTGGGCGCCGGCCGCGACGAGGCCGAGGCGTTCGCCCCGCACCGGGTCACCGTCGACGACCTCGACATCGCCTTCCTCGCGGCCGACGCGGTCTTCCGCGAGGGCCGCAGCGACGTCTGGGCCGCAGGTCCCGACAACGCCGGGCTCGCGTCCGCCCGGGAAGCCGCGCCGCCCGCTCTGCTCGCGGCGGTCGAGTCCGCCGCGGCGACCGACGACGTCGTGGTCGTCTACCTCCACTGGGGCCTGGAGTACCAGGCCTGCCCGAGCCAGCGCCAGCGCCTGCTCGCGCGCAACCTCGCCGAGGCCGGGGCCGACGTCGTGGTCGGCAGCCACGCGCACCTGCTGGGCGGATCCGGCTGGTCGGGCGACACCTACGTCGGCTACGGCCTGGGCAACTTCGTCTGGTACCACGACCGCCAGCCCGACACCGGCGTCCTGACGCTCACCCTGGACGCCGACGGGGTCGTCGAGGACGCCTGGACCCCGGCACGGATCGGCCCGGCCGGGCCGCCGCGTCCGCTGGCGGGCGCCGAGCGTGCGGCCGCCGTCGACAGGTGGCGCGCGGGCCGTCGGTGCACCGGTCTGGCGGACGAGTCCGGAGGGGCGCAGGCCGCGGATCCGGCGTACGACTCCTCCGTCCGGCGCATCACCCCCGACCTCGCGGAGCGGATGCGCACCAGCCACGGGCCGGGCTGTCCCGGTGCCGCTGAGCGCCCTGCGCTACCTGCAGATGTCCTACCGCGACTTCGACGGCCGCGCGCGGACCGGCGAGATGGTCGTCCACCGCCGCTGGACGCGCGAGGTGAGGGATGCCTTCGGCGAGCTGTACGACGCCGGGTGGCCGATCGCCCGCATGCGCCTGGTCGACGACTACGGCGGCGACGACGACCGGTCCATGGCGGCCAACAACACCTCCGGCTTCAACTGCCGCCGGGTCGCGGGCCAGCGCAACTGGTCCGCCCACGCCTACGGTGAGGCGATCGACCTCAACCCGCTCCAGAACCCCTACGTGCGACCCGGCTCGATCATGCCGCCCGCACGGGCGGCGCTTCGCCGGCATCGACCGGCATGACCTCGGCACCGGTGCCGCTGGGGGTGATCCGGATCGCCGACCGGCCGGTCGAGGCCTTCGCGCGCTTCGGCTGGGAGTGGGGCGGCTACTGGGTCGCCTCCAAGGACTGGCAGCACGTCGCGGCACCGAACCCACGCCGCTGACGCTGTCCGTCCAGAGGTCGGTCCAGACCACTGGCGCGGGCGCTGTCAGCGTTTGTCAACGAGTGTCAACCGCCCTTCCGGCGGTCCCACTGTGGATCCATCGCCAGGCCGACAGGGCCCGGCAACCACGAAGGGACACCGCCATGAACACCACCGCCACCATCCACCGTCGGATCGCCTCGGGAGTCGTCGTGGCCTTCGCCTTCTCGGCGTTCGCCGCCTGCGGCACCGAGATCGCGCCGCCGGCCCAGAACATCGGCGAGCAGGTCGAGAAGAAGGACAGCACGCACCGGCGTCGAAGCGCACGACCGGGCAACCGCTTCGACTTCGGTGACGAGTACGGAACGGCCAAGGTCCGCGAGCGGAAGGCCCGGCCCGCGGGCAGCGGGACCCGCAACCGGATGGACTTCCGGGACGAGGGGTACTGAGCCGGGTGACCGGGCGCCGCGGGGGGCGCCCGGTCCCTGTCCCTGGCCGCCGCGCCCCACCCGGATGGATCCCTGCTCCTCGGAGCAGGGATCCATCCGTGCGTGTCGATCAGGGTGCGTCCGGCCCGCGGTGGCGGCGATCGCCTGGCTGAGCGGGACGTGCTCGCGGGCGTCGATCGCGGCCTTCTTGAGAAGGCGCGCTGCGACGGTCCCCTGGCCTTCGCGCAGGGCGACCTGCGCCTGCGCGCCAGCGGCAGTACGCCGCATCGTGGGGGCGGGTCAGCTGGTCCCACTCGGCGGCGGCCCTGACCCAGTCCTCGACCACGGCGGTGGAACGCAGGCGGGCAAGCTCGGCGTCCCACGAGCGGCGCCATGCAAAGGAGTCGGCTGGCACGTCCCGGGTCTCCAGCGGGTCGGTCACGCACGACGTCCGGAGGCTTTCCACCTCGTGCACGGGTACGTCGCCCAGGTCGGCGGCGGCCCGGGCCGCCATGACGAAGGCGCCTCCGACCGCCGGGGCGGCCGAGACACCTGCAGCCGCGCGAACGAGGGGGAGCAGCCGGTCGAGGGCCGCGCGCGGCCGGGCGCGCCACAGGTCGCACTCGGCCGCGGCGGCCGCCAGCTCGCCGTCGCGCCGGTAGTTGAGTCTCGGTGCCGAGGCGGCGTGCTCGAAGAGGGCGGCGGCCCGCACGAGCTCGCCACGCCTGAGCAGGACCTGGCCGTGCACGGAGTGGATCATCCAGAGATCCGGTCGGGCGGCGAGATCGACCAGTGGCGCCATGGCCCGCAAGGCCTCGCTCACCCGGCCCTCCCGGAGTCTGGCCTGGGTCACGGCGCTGACCAGGAGCCCCGCGTTGTGCGTCGAGATGTCCCACTCCCTCATCTCGTCCAGTCCGCTCGCCGCCGCGGCGACGACGTCGTCGCTGCGGCCGCCAGCCATGAGGAGCACCTCAGTACGCACGAGACTGAGACGGATCCCGCGATGGGGATCCCCGCCGGGGCCGCTCGCCCTGGCCAGGGTCGTCACGGCCCGGGCGGAGTCGCCATCGACTGCCTGGTGCCAGGCCAGGTCGGCGACGAACAGCCTCAGCAGCACTTCTTCGTCGGGCTGCTGCTCCATGAGCGCGACCATGCGCAGCACGGCGGCCGCGGCCTCGTCGAAGCGACCCAGGCCGCGCAAGAGATCTGCCTCGGCCTTGAGGCAGATGGCCAGGCTCCTGTTCGAGGACGAGTCCTCGTAGATCGCCTTGGCCTGCTGCACCAGCGCAAGTCCCTCGACGGGAGAGAATGCCAGGCCGACGCTCTGTCCGGCGACGGTCAGGAGGTCGGCGCGCTCGAGCGGAGTCATGTCAGCCGTGTCCGACCCGTCGAAGATCGCCAGGGCTCGACGTGCGGCCTCGCCGGCCATGGCGGCCTCCGAGGCACGGTCGAGGGCCACGATGTGCGCCACATGAGCCCCCACCAGTGTCGGGTCGGTCAGGGTGTCGCCGGCCGGCCATAGGTCCACGGCTCGCTTCCAGTGCTCGGCTTCGAGGTGCCAGGCGGACCGAGCGCGCGCGTCCAGCGCGGCACGGACCCGCCACGTCCGTTCCTCCGACCGGTCGCAGGCACCCCTCCAGTGTGTGGCGACCTCGGCCGGGTTGGCCCCCATCGTCCCGGCCAGGGCCGCCGCGATCCGGCGGTGCTCACGGGCGATCTCGCCCGCGGTGAGTCGACGTCGCACGGCCTCGGCCAAGAGCGGGTGTCGCAGCTGCACCTCGTCACCGGTCAGGAGCATGAGATGGCCGGAGAGTCGTGGAGGGCATCGGCCAGCTCACGTTCGGAGAGCCCCGTGGACGCCTCGAGCAGCCCCTCATGCATGCCCCTGGCGGCCACGCCGAGCGCCCGTACGGCGATCCACGCGGTCCCGGACAGAGCCTCGAGGCGTTGGTCCAGCAGGTCGGCCAGCAGCGCGGGGAGTGTCGGGTCGCCCTCCCCCTGCGTCGCCAGCTGCTCGGTGAACAGCGGGTGCCCCGCAGCCCGGGCCTGGACGGCATCCAGGTGGTCGGGCGATGGCGGAGCGCCGGTGAGCATCGTCAGCTGCTCGGCAGTCTCGTCGCGACTCAGCGGTGACAGCTCGAGGACGTGCACCCCGGTCAGGCGCCGCAGCCGCGACCACCAGCCGTGCCGCCCGGCGTACGTCTCGATCGCGTCCAGTCGCCAGGTGCCGACCAGCGGAACGGGGGATCCGCGCACCACGAGGTGCTCCAGCAGGTCCTGCGTGGTGCTGTCAGCCCAGTGCAAGTCCTCGATCTGCACGGCGAGAGGGCGGAGCGACCCGAGGGTCGCGAGCGCTATCTCGACGGCGGCGAAGAGCCGGTGTCGCGACCATTCGTCGTCCGCCGTGGAGGTGGCCGCATCCAGCTCGGGCAGCAGCCTCGACAGGGAATCGGCCACGAACGCCGGACAGTGGGTGAGAGCCTCCTCCAACCACCGCGGGTCGTGATCGTGGATCGACCGGATCGCATCGGTGATCGCGAGCAACGGGGCCTCGGTCGCCAGCGGCAGGCAGTGGCCGGATGCGACGAAGACGTCGGTGGTGCGAGAGGCCGCCGTCACGAAGGTCGTCTTGCCGATGCCGGCCTCGCCGGTGACGAGGAGCAGTCCGGTGCCGGTCTCGAGGCTGGCGTCGTACGGCGGCAGCTCGGCGCGCCGTCCGGCGATCCGTGGCGTCTGGGTTGGCCGGGAGGAACGCTGGCGGTCAGCCAGAGCTCGTGGAAGCGGTCGCGTGTCGCCGTCCATGGCCTCGACGAGGAGCTCGAGGGTGCCCCACGTGGGCAGGGCCGCGCGAGGAGATGGCCTTGGAGACGGTGGTGTGGGAGACGCCGGTGTCGGCGGCGAGGTGTCGGAGCGACGGCCAGCCGGCGCGGTGGTGGAGGTCGTGGAGGGCGTCGACGAGCTCGCGGTGGGGACCGGGTGGCAGGTCGGGGCGGGGGAGAGCGCTCATGCCCACCTCCGCTCCAGCGTCGCGCGACGTGTCCCTCAGGATCGCGCTCGTCGGCCTGCCGTGTCCACGCCATTCGTCGATGGCACCCACTCGCTAGGCTGACGCCATGGGGGAGATCGAGAACCGCCCGCACGACCCGTCGCAGATGCGCATCTCCGACGCCGACCGCCAGCGCGTCGCCGAGGTGCTGCGTGACGCCGCCGGCGACGGCCGCATCGACCTCGAGGAGCTCGACGAGCGCCTCGAGCTCACGTGGGGTGCCAAGACGTACGCCGACCTGGTCCCGATCACGGCCGACCTGCAGCTGCCGGCCCACCCGCAGGCCGCCCGCGCGCCCGCCCCGCGACCGAGCTACGTCCCGGCCACGGGCCACGCCTCGTCGACGGCGATCATGGGGGAGTGCAAGCGCCAGGGCGTCTGGTCGGTGCCCGAGCACCACAGCGCGTTCGCCCTGATGGGCTCGGTCCTGATCGATCTCCGGCAGGCCCAGCTCGCCGCACGCGACACCCAGATCAACGCCAGCACCATCATGGGCGAGGTCAAGATCATCGTCCCGGCGCACTTCAACGTCGTGATCGACGGGACGCCGATCATGGGCGAGTTCGGCCACGGCAAGGACAAGGTCCCGGCCGAGGTGGGGCCGGACTCCCCGACCATCCGGGTCCGGGGGATGGCGATGATGGGCTCGGTGACCGTGCAGCGCCAGCCCGCACCCGGGACGCCGAAGAAGTTCCTCGGCACCTACTGACCGACCGCCGACGCACGAGGGCCCCGGGGAAGCATGTTCCCCGGGGCCCTCGTGCGTAACGTCGTGCGGCTCAGGCCTTCGTCTAGGCGTCCGGCGTGGACCTGCGTCCTGCTGCCTCTGCCGACCTCCTCGGCCTTGCTCCATGGCGTTACTCGGCGCCGGGACGATCCCGGCGTTGTCGTGGTCCATGGTGAGGTTGTCGCCCGTGCGAGGGGTCGAACAGATGGATCTTGCGGGCGTCGACCCAGATCGTCGCCTCGTCACCCTCCTTGATGCGGCTGGCGCCGTCGAGGGAGATGACCATCTGGGTGCGCATGGACTCGCCGTCGAGGTCCTTCTCCAGCTGCGTGAGCTGCTCCTGGACCTCCGGCGGCGCCTCGAACGGGATGTAGGCGTAGGCCTCGTTGCCGAGCCACTCCACGACGTCGACGTTCGCCTTGAAGGTCGTGTCGTCGCTCGTCTTGTCGCTGTCCACGACGCTGGCGTCCTCGAAGTGCTGGGGCCGGATGCCGGCGATGAGCAGGCCCTTGCCCTGGGCCTTCGCCGCCTTCTCCTCGGGGATGGTGACCTTGCCGAACGGCAGCTCCACCGTGTTGCCCTCGACCGTGGCCGGCAGGAAGTTCATCGGGGGTGAGCCGATGAAGCCGGCGACGAACAGGTTGCAGGGGTTCTCGTAGAGCTCGCGCGGAGTCGCGAGCTGCTGGAGGATCCCACGCTTGAGCACCGCGACCCGGTCGCCCAGCGTCATCGCCTCGGTCTGGTCGTGCGTGACGTAGACCGTGGTGATGCCCAGCCGCTTCTGCAGTCGCGAGATCTCCGTACGCATCTGGCCACGCAGCTTGGCGTCGAGGTTGGACAGCGGCTCGTCGAAGAGGAACGCCTCGGCCTGGCGGACGATCGCGCGCCCCATCGCCACGCGCTGCCGCTGGCCACCCGACAGGTTGCCCGGCTTGCGCTCGAGGTGCTCGTCGAGCTCGAGGGTCTTCGACGCGTCGCGCACCTTCTCGTCGACCTCGGAGTCCGAGGCACCCGCAAGCCGCAGCGGGAAGGCGATGTTCTCGTAGACGGTGAGGTGGGGGTAGAGCGCGTAGTTCTGGAACACCATGGCGAGGTTGCGGTCGCGAGGCGCCAGGTCGTTGACCTTCTTGCCCGCGATCACCATGTCCCCCTCGGTGATGTCCTCCAGGCCCACGATCATCCGCAGCAGGGTCGACTTCCCGCAGCCGGACGGCCCGACGAGGATGAGGAACTCCCCGTCCGCGACGTCGATGCTGACGTCGTTGACGGCCGGGAAGCCGTCGCCGTACCGCTTGACGATGTTCTTCATCTCGATGGTGGCCATGAGAGATTCACCCCTTCACTGCGCCGGAGGTGAGACCGGCGACGATTCTGCGCTGGAACAACAGGACGATGACGATGACCGGCAGCGTGACGATGACCGAGGCAGTCGCCAGCTGTGCGTACGGTGGGTTGAACGGGTCCGGCCCGACGAAGAACGACATCTGTGCCGGCACGGTGCGCGCCGCGGTCGTCGACGTCAGCGAGATCGCGAGCACGAACTCGTTCCAGGCGAAGAAGAACGTCAGGATGGCCGCGGTGAAGACACCGGGTGCGGCGAGCGGGACGATCACCTTGCGGAACGCCTGCCACGACGTGGCACCGTCCACCTGCGCCGCCTGCTCCATCTCCCACGGGATCTCGCGGAAGAAGGCCGAGAGGGTCCAGATCGCCAGCGGCAACGTGAAGGACATGTAGGGGATGATCAGGCCCGGCCAGGTGTTGAACAGGCCGAACCTCGTCCACAGGTCGAACAGCGGACCCACCAGTGCGACAACCGGGAACATCGCGATCGCCAGCGCCAGCGAGAGCACCAGGCGCTTGCCCCTGAACTCCAGCCGGGCGATGGCGTACGCCGCGAGTGTCGCGAGGATCACCGACAAGAACGTGGAGATCAGCGAGATGCCGAACGAGTTGATCAGTGCCTGTTGGAAGTCCTTCTCCACCCCGGTGGCGTCGGCGCCGACGAACGGCCAGTCCCACAGCTCCTTGTAGTTGTCGAAGGTGGGGTCCTTGGGCAGGAACTGCGGACTGCCGACCGCCGTCTCGCCCACGGACTTCAACGACAGCGAGAGGATCCACGCCACCGGGAACAGGCACCACAGCAGGATCAGCACGAAACCGACCCAGGTGCCGATCTTGTTCTTGCCCTTCATCAGCCCTCACCCCTCGCAGACGCCAGGTCCACCTTGAACAGCTTGACGATCAGCCACGCCAGCAGCAGCACGGAGAGGAACAGCACCACCGAGAGCGCCGACCCGAGCCCGAGCTGCATCTGCTCGATCACCTGCCGGTAGGTGAGGAACGAGATCGACTCGGTGTCCTGGGCTCCCTTGGTCATGATGTAGATGTTGTCGAAGATGCGGTAGGCGTCGAGAGCCCGGAAGAGGACCGCGACCATGATGGCAGCCCGCATGTTGGGCAGGATCACCTTCCACAGCCGCTGCCACCAGGTGGCACCGTCGACCTGGGCCGCCTCCAGCATGTCCTCGCTGACCTGGGAGAGGCCGGCCAGCAGCAGCAGCGCCATGAACGGCGTGGTCTTCCAGATCTCCGAGACCATGATCGCGAACATCGCGTGCCAGTGGTCGCCGAACCAGTTGGTGTCCTCGGCGATCCACGGCAGCCAGTGGAACCAGGCGTTCACGAAGCCGTTGTTGAGCGAGAACGCGAACTGCCAGGCGAAGGCCGAGACGACCGTGATGATGCCGTAGGGGATGAGGATCGAGGTCCGCATCAGCCCGCGAGCGAAGATGATGCGGTGCATCACCATCGCGAAGGCGAAGCCGATGACCAGCTCCACGGCCACGGTCACGACCATGATCAGGACGGTGTTCCAGGTGTCCTGCCAGAAGAGGCTGTCGGTAAAGACGGTGACGTAGTTGTCGATCCCGATGAACTCGCGGTCGTCCGGTGCCGTCAAGCGGTAGCGGAACAGCGACAGGTACAGCGCCTGGGCCATGGGCCAGGCGGTGACCAGCAGCATCATCACCACGGCCGGCGCCACCAGCTTGAGGCCGAGCCTGTTCTCGGCGACTGATCGATCGCTGGCATGAGCCGGCGAGCTTCTTGCTCTGCCTGTGGCTGTGTTGCGACGGTGGTGCTCACAGCAGTCTCCCTCCGGCCAGGACCTCTTCGGTGAAGGTCTGCGACTCCTGGGGTGTGTCCGGGTTGACGTCGGCCGGCGGGTGCCAGGTGTTCTGGAGCGAGCTGGAGATGTCGCTCCAGTAGGGCGTGACCGAGCGTGGCGCCGCCGCGTCGACGCTCTCCTGGAAGAGCTGCAGGAGGTCCTCGGGGTAGAGGTCCGCCAGTGCGGGATAGTCGTAGCCGGCGGTGCTGGCCGGCATGTTGCCGGTCATCTCGGCGTTGATGCCCTGGTTCTCGGGCTCCACCAGGCAGGCGGCGGCCTCCAGCGCGAGCTCCTTGTCGTCGGAGAACTCGCTGACGGCGATGCCGATGCCGCCGTACGGCGGTCGTGACTCCTCGCCCTCGACCGTCTGGGGGTAGCGGGTGTAGCCGATGTCCTCGGCGACCTCCGGGTCCGTCTCGTCGTAGTTGTGGAAGATGTAGGTCCAGTTGACGAGGAACGAACCGGCGTCACCACCGAAGGTGGAGCCCGCCGTGCCCTCGTTGGACACACTGAGGTCTGCGGGCGCTGCCTCGGAGCCCGCGAGCTTCTCGATGATCTCGGCGGCTGCGGTTCCTTGCTCGCTGTCGATCGTCAGGTCCGCGTCGGCGCCCTTGTCGGCGTTCTCGACCAGCTGCCCACCAGCCCCCTCGATGAGGGCGTTGATCCACACGCTGTAGCCCTCGTACTTGTTGGCCTGCACGCCGAGCTGCCCGCCGTTCTCCGCCGCGGCGTCGATGATCTGGTCCCACGTGACGGGCTGCGACATGTCGATGCCGGCCTTCTCGACGAAGGACTTGCGGTACCAGAGGACCTGGGTGTTGGACCAGAACGGGAAGACCACCAGCTTGTCCTCCCAGGTGGCCGCGTCCATCGCGCCCTGGAAGGTCCCCTGGTCCTCGAGCTGCGCCTTCGCGTCCTGGGGCACATCGGCGAGGAAGCCGGCGTCCGCGAACTCCGCGGTGAACGGCGGGTCGAGCGACATCAGGTCGATCTCGGGATCCTCGGCGGCGAGGCGTCGCGACAGCTGGATGCGCTGCTCGCTCGCGCTCTGGGGGAGCACCTGGGTGGTGACGGTGTACTCGTCGGTGGAGCACTTCTCGGCGACGGCTGCCTGGCCACCTGCGTCGGGGTTGATGTACCAGGTCAGCTCGGTCTTGCCGTCGGAGTCGCCGCTGCAAGCGGCGAGCAGGCCGCTGGTGAGGGCCAGGACCGCCAGTGAGGTTACGGAACGTCTGACGCGTGGCCGGCCTGGCTGTCGGGTCGAAGGTCGTGCTGTCATACCCCGCCTCCTTGTTGTGACTCAGAACACTGGTCTAGTGCCAACGACTAGGGTTTGGCAACTGCGGTCCACCCCCTTGGGTCTGCGGGAGGGGGAGCGGAGTGATGGCGACGTGGCGCGCGCCGGGACGGATCAATCTCATCGGTGAGCACACCGACTACAACGACGGCTTCGTCCTGCCCCTGGCACTGGCGCTGGGGTGCACGACGACGGTCGAGGAGAGCCCCGACGGATGGACCGTCCGGTCGCGGCAGGAGCCGGGGGAGGTCGTCGTACGACGCAGCGGGTTGGCCGCTGCACCCGACGTGCCCGGGATGGTCGCGCTACGTGCTCGGTGCCCTCTGGCTGCTGACCGACCGCGGCGTCGACGTCCCGCCCCTGCGGGTCACGGTCGACTCCGACGTGCCGACCGGTGCCGGGCTGTCCTCGTCGGCAGCCCTGGTCTGCTCCGTCGTGCGCGCGGTCGACGACCACCTCGGTCTCGGCCTCGACGACGACGCGCTCGTCGCCCTGACCCGCGACGTGGAGAACGACGTCGTGGGCGCGCCGACCGGTGGTATGGACCAGCTCGTCAGCCTGCGCGGGGTCGCTGGGCCACGCGCTGTTCTGCGACATGCGCGACACGACCACCCGGGCCGTCCCGTTCGCGCCCGACGCCGACGGGCTGTCACTGGTCGTGGTGGACACGCAGGCACCCCACCGCCACTCCGACGGTGAGTACGGCGCCCGCCGCCGCGGCTGCGAGGAGGCGGCGCGGCAGCTCGGCGTACGAGCGCTGCGCGACGTGGCGGTCGACGACCTGGACGCCGCCCTCGCGCGGCTCGGGACCGACGAGCTGCGGCGCTACGTCCGTCACGTGGTGACCGAGAACGCCCGCGTGCTCGAGACGGTCGAGCTCCTGGAGGCGGGTCGGCTCGCTGACGTCGGCCCGCTGCTCACCGCGTCACACGCCTCGATGCGCGACGACTTCCGCATCACGGTGCCGGAGGTGGACCGGACGGCGGAGTCGCTGATGTCGCTCGGCGCGCTCGGCGCGCGGATGACCGGTGGCGGGTTCGGTGGCTGCGTCATCGCGCTCATGCCCGCGGACGAGCATCGAGGCCACGGTCGCGGAGTTCCCCGTCGCGTTCGTCGCGACCGCCGAGCGCGGCGCTCACCGCCTCGGGTGAGTCAGGACGCGCGGTCGGCCGTACGCCGGATCGCCTCGACGTAGGTGTCGTAGAGGTCCGGCGGCATGTCGTGGCCCATGCCGTCGATCAGCACCAGCTCGGCTCCCGGGACCGCGGCGGCGGTGGACCGGCCGCCGCTGACGTGCACCATCTTGTCGGCCATCCCGTGGAGCACGAGGGTGGGCACCCGCAGGCTGTGGAGGCGGTCGGTGCGGTCGGGCTGGGTGAGCACGGCGAGCATGTGCCGCATGACGCCGCTCGCGCTCACGCCGCGATCGAACGTCTCGCCGGCGCGCTCGTGGAGGGACTCCTCGGCCACGGGGTAGGTCGGGGAGCCGATCACCTGCCAGAAGGCGGCGCTCGTGGTGATGTAGGCCTCGCGACCCGGCTTGCGGGGCGCGAGCAGCGCGGGGATGAGGGTCGGGTGCTGCCAGCCCACCGTCCGCCGACCGGTGGTCGACATGATGCTCGTCAGCGATCGCACCCGGGACGCGTGCTCGATCGCCAGCGTCTGGGCGATCATGCCGCCCATCGACGCACCCACGACGTGGGCGGAGTCCAGGCCGAGGTGGTCGAGCAGGGCGACGGCGTCGCCGGCCAGGTCGCTGATGGAGTACGGCGCGCGGGTGGGGGCACCGGCGAAGGCGCCGACCAGCTGGTGGCGCCGGACGCGGGTCGGGATCCGGGAGGAACGGCCGGTGTCGCGGTTGTCGTAGCGGATGACGAAGAACCCCGCCTGCGCGAGCCGGCGGCACAGCTCGGTGTCCCACCAGTTCATCGGGCCGCCGAGCCCCATGACCAGCAGCAGCGGGTCGTCGTCGGGACTGCCGAAGGTCTGGTAGCAGAGCTCGACCTCGCTGCCGACCGGGGCGACGAACTCCTCCGAGACAGCAACGTCGCCGGAGCGCTCGTGAGGTGCGGATGCCATGCAGACCAGTCAACACGACGGTTTGTGCGGGAAAAGGGTAAAACGGGCGTGACGTCCCCCACCGGGGTGGGGAACTGGTCTAGGTTCGGCGATTGTGACCCAGCGCACAATGGCCGGCTTCCTGACGCCGGAGGGCTTCTGCCAGCCGACGGCTGCCGCCGTGCTGCGCGAGGGTTCGGTCGTCCGCGAGGTCGGTCGCTATGCGCTGCACTCGGTGAGCGCCAGCGGTGTGCGTCGCCGTACGCCGTACGCCTCCCGTCCAGCCGCACGTCTCGGTGACCCGGTGCTGCTCGTGCCCGGATTCCTCGCCGGGGACGGGAGCCTGCTGCTGATGAGCCGGGCGCTCCGTCAGCAGGGTCTCCGCACCTATCGCTCGGACATCCGCGCCAACGTCGGCTGCACGCTGGCGGCCGCCTCCCAGCTCGAGCACCGGCTCGAGGAGATCGCGCAACGTCGCGGTTCGCGGGTGCAGATCGTGGGTCACAGCCTCGGCGGCATGCTCGCCCGCGGGGTCGCCGCACGGCGCCCGGACCTGGTCTCGGGGATCGTCACGATGGGCAGCCCGATGCTGGCACCGGGCGCCCACCACGTCTCGCTGGCCCGAAGCGTCGACCTGCTCGTACGCCTCCACCGCGCCGGGATGCGCGGGCTGATGGCGGAGGACTGCGTGGCCGGGAGCTGCGCCCGCGAGAGCTTCGACCAGGCCCGGGCAGCACTGCCCGCCGATGTCGCCTTCACCGCGATCTACAGCAGGCGCGACGGCATCGTGGACTGGCGGGCGTGCATCGACCCGGTGGCCCTGCCCGTCGAGGTGCGGTCGTCACACCTCGGCATGGCCTTCGACCCCCAGGTCCTCACCGCTGTCGTACGAGCCCTGCGGCCACCGGCGGCGGCGTCAGTTGTCGAAGTCGATCGGGGAGAGATCGCGTAGCTTCGAGAGCCGGTGCTCGGCGGTGATCGAGCGGACGGTGCCGCTGCGCGAGCGCATCACCAGCGAGTGCGTCGTGACGCCCTCGCCGCGGTAGCGCACGCCGCGCATGAGCTCGCCGTCGGTGATGCCGGTGGCCACGAAGAAGGCGTCGTCGCCCGGTGACCAGGTCGTCGGTGCCGAGCACGAAGTCGGCGTCGAGGTTGTGGCCGGCGTCGAGCGCGCGCTGGCGCTCGTCGTCGTCCTGCGGCCACAGCCGGCCCTGGATCTTGCCGCCGATGCACTTCATCGCGCAGGCCGCGATGATGCCCTCGGGCGTGCCGCCGACGCCGAGCATCAGGTCGATGCCGGTGTCGGGACGGGCCGCCATGATCGCGCCGGCCACGTCGCCGTCGGTGATGTACTTGATGCGCGCGCCGGTCTCCCGGATGTCCTCGACCAACCTGGCGTGGCGGGGCCGGTCGAGCAGCACGACCGTCACGTCGTGGATGGAGAGCCCCTTGGCCTTGGCCACGCGCGCGATGTTCTCCTTCACGGGCATCCGGATGTCGACCACGTCGGCGGCCTCCGGGCCGGTCACCAGCTTGTCCATGTAGAACACGGCACTGGGGTCGTACATCGTGCCGCGGGGCGACACCGCGAGCACCGCGATCGCGTTGTTCATGCCCTTGGCGGTCAGCGTGGTGCCGTCGATCGGGTCCACGGCGACGTCGCACTCGGGGCCGGTGCCGTCGCCGACCTCCTCGCCGTTGAAGAGCATCGGGGCGTTGTCCTTCTCGCCCTCGCCGATGACGACGGTGCCGCGCATGCCGATCGTCGAGATCATCACGCGCATCGCCTCGACGGCCACGCCGTCGGCGTCGTTCTTGTCGCCGCGGCCGACCCAGCGGCCGGCCGCCATGGCGGCGGCCTCGGTGACCCGCACCAGCTCGAGGGCGAGGTTGCGGTCGGGCTTGCCAGTGGTGGGGCTCATGCCGCGCATGTTATCGGCCGGTGTCGCGGCTCCCGTACCTGCTCACGGCGGTGGCCTTGACCGAGAGCCAGACGTCCTGTCCCGGGGCGAGCCCGAGCTCGTGGGCCGCCGCCGGGGTGACGTCCGCGAGCAGGTCGCGGACCGGCGTGCACCAGCAGTCGTACGGCGTCCCCGTGCGGCGTCACGCTCGCCACCGTGCCGCGCCAGTGCAGGCGTGAGGAGCCCTCGGGCTCGGTGAGCGAGACGACGACCGCATCGGGGGTGAACGCCACCTGCTCGTCGCCGTCGGAGACCAGGTTGAGGCCGACGAGGCGCGCGACGTGGGGGGTGCGGGGCCGGCGATGCCACCTCGGCCGGCGGTCCGACCTGGGCCACCCGGCCCTCGTCGAGGACCAGCACGCGATCGGCGAGGGTGAGGGCGTCGATGGCGTCGTGGGTGACGAGCAGCGCGATGCCGGCGAAGTCGCGCAGGTGCTGCCCGAGCTCGATCCGCAGGGCCATCTGGACCGACACGT
Source organism: uncultured Actinomycetota bacterium (assembly GCA_963778975.1). Classification (GTDB taxonomy): domain Bacteria; phylum Actinomycetota; class Actinomycetes; order Propionibacteriales; family Nocardioidaceae; genus Nocardioides. The sequence goes on along the minus strand of CAVZWM010000030.1, from coordinate 34,023 downwards.
CGAGCCCGGAGAAGGGCTCGTCGAGGAGCAGGACGTCCGGGTCGGTCGCGAGCGCCCGGGCGATGGCGACCCGCTGGGCCTGGCCACCGGAGAGCTCGCGCGGCTTGCGGTCGGCGAGGTCGCCGATGCCGAAGCGCTCGAGCCACGTGCGCGCGGCCCGCTCGGCGTCGGCGCGGCTGCGACCCCGGGCGCGTGGGCCGAAGGCGACGTTGTCGAGGGCGCTCAGGTGGGGGAAGAGGCTCTGGTCCTGGAAGACGTAGCCGACGCGTCGCCGGGGGACCTCGAGGTCGGTCCAGTCCTCCTCGCCGACCAGGACCCCGCCGGGCTCGAGCCCGGCGATCGCCCGGAGGAGGGTCGACTTGCCGGCGCCGTTGGGTCCGATGACGACCAGGACCTCTCCGGCCGCGGCCGTCAGCTCGGCGTGCACCCGCCCGGGGATGTCCACCTCGACCCGCATCATCGGCCGACCGCCCAGCGCTCGCGCAGCAGCACCAGCACGCCGACCGAGAGGACCAGCAGGATCAGGCTGAGGGTCCGGGCGACGGTCGGGTCGGAGTTGAGGGCGACGTAGATCAGGCTCGGCATCGTCTGGGTGGTGCCGGGGTAGTTGCCGGCGAAGGTGATGGTCGCGCCGAACTCCCCGAGGCTGCGCGCCCACGCCAGGGCGCTCCCCGCCAGCACGCCCGGCAGGGCCAGCGGCAGGGTGACGCGGCGGAAGGTCGTCCACCTGTCGGCGCCGAGCGTGGCGGCCACGACGTCGTACGACGCGCCGTGCGTGCGCAGGGCACCCTCGACCGCCAGGACGTAGAAGGGCAGGGACACGAACGTGTGCGCCAGCACGACTCCGGCGGTCGTGTAGGGGATCGAGAACGGCAGGTGCTGCCCGATCAGCCCGTTGCGCCCCAGAGCGGTGACCAGCGCGACGCCTGCCACGACCGGCGGCAGGACGAGCGGGACGAGCACGAGCGCGCGGACCACCAGGCGTCCGCGGAAGTCGACGCGTGCCAGCAGCCAGGCGAGGGGGGTGCCGAGCGCGACGCAGGCGACCACCGTGAGCAGGCTGCTGAGGGCCGTGATCACCAGTGCCTCGCGGACGGCCTCGGAGCCGAGGTGCTCGGGCAGCGTGCGCCACGGGGTGTCGAGGACGAGCGTGACGAGCGGGACCACGAGCAGCGCCACGGCGACGACCGCCGGCACGAGGAGGACCGCGGGCGCGCGGCCGAGCCGGGGACCGCTCACTCGCGGACGACCCCGCCGAAGCCTGCCTGCTCGAAGACCTGCCCGGCCGAGTTGCTGCTCACGAGGGTGACGAACTCGGCCGCCAGGTCGGCCTGCTCGGCATCCCCGCCGCCCAGCGGCGCGACGAAGTAGGTGGTCGCGAACGCATCGGCGTCGGCCGTCGGGATCTCGGTCACGTCGTCGCCGGCCGCGACGGCGTCCGTGCGGTAGACGAGCCCCGCGTCGGCCTCGCCCTGGACCACCCGTGCCAGCACGGCCTTGACGTCGACCTCCTCGCTGGCCGGCGGGTTGTCGATGCCGGCGGACTCGAGGAGGGCGGCCGCGACGGCGCCACAGGGCGCGGTCGCCACGCAGGTGACGTAGTCGACGGCCGCGTCGTCGAGGTCGTCGAGGCCCTCGATCGCGGCCGGGTTGTCGGGAGGGGTGACCAGCGTGAGCCGGTTGCTGACGAAGCCGGTCGCGCTGCCGGTCAGGGCGTTGCCGTCCTCGGCCACCGTCATGGACTTCTCGTCGGCGGTGGCGAGGACGTCGCCCGGTGCGCCGTCGACGGCCTGCTCGGCCAGGGTCGTCGACGAGCCGAACACGAGCTCCACCTCGACGTCCGGGTGCTCGTCCTCGAAGGTCTCGGCGAGCTCGGTGAAGGTCTCGGTCAGGCTGGCCGCGGCCAGCACGGTCAGGGTCTGCTCGTCCTCGTCGTCGCTGCACGAGGCCAGCGGGAGCAGCAGGAGCAGCACGGCAAGCACCCTGGTCACGGGACCTCCACGACGACGTTGGTGGACTTGACGCTGGCGATGGCGCGTACGCCCGGCTCGAGGCCGAGCTCGGCGGCGGCGTCGCTGCTCATCAGGGAGACCACGCGGTAGGGACCGCAGATCATCTCGACCTGGGCCATCACCTCGTCGGCCTTGACGCGGATGACGATGCCGCTCATCCGGTTGCGGGCGCTGACCGTGCTGGCCCGGGTGCGGTCGCGCTCGGCGACCTCGGCGGACTCGGCCAGGTGCTCGGCGAACTCCGCGAGGTCGCGCCCGGCCACCGCGGCGCGGCCCTCGATGGTGCGTCGAGGGGAGGCGCCCGGCCTCCACCCAGCGGCGTACGGTGTCGTCGCTGACCGCGAGGATCTCCGCGACTTCCGCAATTCGGTAGGTGGTCACGCTGGGAGTATGCCGCATCTGCGGCTCTGTTGCCCTCAGGTAGTCCGAATCTGCGGGGCGCGTGCGAGCGCCTCCGTCGAGCTGTAACGCCGGGTTACAGCTTGTAACCCCCTGCCACAGCATGGTGGGTACAAGCGCCAACCCGGCGTTACAGCCGGCGTGCCCGGCTGGGAGGATGGGCGCCGTGAGTGAGCAGCCGAGCAGGTACACCCGCTCCTTCAACGGAATGGTCGGTGCCCTGATCGTCACGATCCTCTTCGTGCTGGCCTTCGTCGGGTGGCGCGCGCTCTTCCGCGACGACGTCGACAACGCCGCGCCCACGGTCGACTGGCAGGAGAGCGTGGAGCTCGCCGACGAGGCCGGGCTCGCCGTCGTACGCCCCAGCGAGCTGCCCGAGGGGTGGCAGGCCACGAGCGTGGACCTCGTCGCGGTCGGCGACGACCCGCGGTGGGGGCTCGGCGTCCTCACCGACGACGGTGACTTCATCGGCATCCGGCAGCAGGACATGTCGGTGGACGACCTGGCGCGGCTCTACGTCGACGAGGAACCCGTCGAGGGCGACGAGGTGAGCCTGACGTCCGACGTGGCGTCGACCTGGCAGACCTGGTCGGACGACGGTGGGGACCACGGCTACTCCACCGAGCTCGGCGACGAGGCACTGCTCGTCTACGGCTCGGCGCCGGTCGAGCAGATCGAGGACTACATCGGGCTGCTCGCCCGCTGAGGGCGGGGGGTCCTACTCGTCCTCGGCCATCGCCTCGTCGAGCCGCTTGCGTGCTCCGTCGAGCCACTCCTGGCACATCGTGGCCAGGGCCTCGCCGCGCTCCCACAGCGAGAGCGACTCCTCGAGCGTGGTGCCGCCGGCCTCGAGGGTGCGGACCACCTCGATCAGCTCCTCGCGGGCCTCTTCATAGCTGGGCGTCTCACTCATCGTGATCCTTCTCGACTCGGTCGGTGGTGGCGTGCACCCGGCCGTCCGCGACGCGGACCGAGATCGCAGCGCCGGGAGTGGCCTGGGTGATGGACGTGAGGACGTGGCCGTCGGCGTCCTGCAGCACGGCGTAGCCCCGCTGCAGCGTGGCCAGCGGCGAGAGCGCCCGGGCGCGGGCGCGCTGGTGGCCGATGTCGTCGGCGGCCCGGTCGAGGCGGTGGAGGAGCGTACGGCGGGCGCGCGCCCGCAGCTCGTCGACCTCGTCGGCGCGGACGCGACAGCAGGTTGCGCGGATCGGCCATCGCCGGGCGCGCGCGGAGGTCGCCGAGCCACTCCTGCTCGCGCGCCACCCGCTGGGTGATGACCTGGCGCAACCGGTCGCGCGCCCACAGCACGCCGCGGCTCTCCTCGGCCATGTCGGGCACGACGAGCTTGGCCGCGTCGGTCGGGGTGGAGGCGCGGACGTCGGCGACGAGGTCGAGCAGCGGCTGGTCGGGCTCGTGGCCGATCGCGGACACCACGGGCGTACGCATCCGGTGCACCGCGCGGATCAGCGCCTCGTCGGAGAAGGGGAGCAGGTCCTCGACCGAGCCGCCACCGCGGGCGACGACGATGACGTCGACGTCGTCGTTGCGCTCGAGCCGCTCGAGCGCCTCCATCACCTCCTCGGCGCACCGGGTGCCCTGCATCGCGGCGTAGAGCACCTCGAACTCCACCGAGGGCCAGCGCCGCTTCGCGTTCTCCAGGACGTCGCGCTCCGCCGCGCTGTTGGGCGCGGTGACGAGTCCGATCCGGTGGGGCAGGAACGGGAGGTCCCGCTTGAGCTCGGGCGCGAACAGCCCCTCGGCGGCGAGCAGCTGTCGGCGTCGCTCCAGCCGGGCGAGGAGCTCGCCGAGGCCCACCATCTTGATCTCGCGGGCATAGAGGGAGAACGTCCCGCGGTTGGCGTAGAAGCTCGGCCGGGCGTGCACCACGACGCTGGCCCCCTCGACCACCGGCGGGTTGAGGGAGTCGAAGAGCGAGCGGGAGCAGGTCAGGGTCACCGAGATGTCGGCGACGGTGTCGCGCAGGGTCATGAAGACGGTGTTGACCCCGGGCCGTCGGTTGACCTGCGCGATCTGGCCCTCGACCCACACGCCGCCGAGCTTGTCGATCCACTGGGAGACGGCGTTGGCGATCGCCCGGACGGGGGCCGGGGCCTCGGCCGTGGCGTCGCGGAGGGAGGGCACGCGGCGACTCTAGGCGAGGGGACCGACGCCGCAGGTGAGGCCCGTAGACTCGGGCCCATGACCACCGACCTCGGCATCCCTCCGGTCCTCGACCCCGAGAGTGCCAAGAGCGTCCTGCTGGCCGCCCCGCGCGGCTACTGCGCCGGCGTCGACCGCGCCGTCATCACGGTGGAGAAGGCCCTCGACCTCTACGGCTCGCCCGTCTACGTCCGCAAGCAGATCGTCCACAACAAGCACGTCGTCTCCAACCTCGAGTCGCGCGGCGCGATCTTCGTCGAGGAGCTCGACGAGGTCCCGGAGGGCCAGACGGTCGTGTTCTCCGCCCACGGCGTCTCGCCGGCGGTCCACACGCAGGCCGCCGACCGCGGCCTCAAGACCATCGACGCGACCTGCCCGCTGGTGACCAAGGTCCACCACGAGGCCAGGCGCTTCGCCAGCGACGACTACGACATCCTCCTCATCGGTCACGAGGGCCACGAGGAGGTCGAGGGCACCGCGGGTGAGGCGCCCGAGCACATCCAGCTCGTGCAGAGCCCCGCCGACGTCGCCGGCATCGTCGTACGCGATCCCGCCAAGGTCGCCTGGCTGTCGCAGACGACCCTCAGCGTCGACGAGACCCTCGAGACGGTGGCGGCGATCCGCGAGAAGTTCCCGCTGCTGCTCGACCCGCCGAGCGACGACATCTGCTACGCCACCCAGAACCGCCAGCTCGCCGTCAAGGAGATCTCGCCCGAGGCCGACCTGGTGATCGTGGTCGGCTCGCGCAACTCCTCCAACTCGGTCCGCCTGGTCGAGGTCGCACTCGAGGCCGGCGCGAAGGCGTCCTACCTGGTCGACGACCACACCGAGATCGACGAGGCCTGGCTCGACGGCGTGGAGACCGTCTCGGTCACCTCCGGCGCATCCGTCCCCGAGGACCTCGTCGAGGGCGTGCTGGCCTTCCTCTCCGCGCGCGGCTACCCGGACGCCCGCGCGGTCCACTCCGCCGAGGAGTCGCTGATCTTCGCCCTGCCGCCGGAGCTGCGTCGTGACCTGCGTGCGGCCCAGACCCGGTCCGGCCAGAAGGCCTGACCGACGGTCATGGCCCGCTATCTCGACATCCACCCCGACAACCCGCAGCCGCGGCTCGTCACCCAGGTCGTGGAGGCGCTGCGCAACGACGAGCTGATCGCCTACCCGACCGACTCCGGCTACGCCCTGGGCGCCCAGCTGGGCAACCGCGAGGGGCGCGACCGGATCCTGCGCATCCGCGAGCTCGACGACCGCCACCACTTCACGCTGATGTGCAAGGACTTCGCCCAGCTCGGGCAGTTCGTCCACGTGGAGAACCACGCCTTCCGTGCCATCAAGGCGGCGACCCCCGGCCCCTACACCTTCATCCTGCCGGCCACCGGCGAGGTGCCGAAGCGGCTGATGCACCCCAAGAAGAAGACCGTCGGGGTCCGCATCCCGCAGCACGCCCTGGTCTGCGCGCTCCTGGAGGAGCTCGGCGAGCCCATCCTCACCAGCACGCTGATCCTTCCCGGCGAGACCGAGGCCCGCACGATGGGCTGGGAGATCAAGGAGGACCTCGACCACGTCGTGGACATCGTGATCGAGTCCGGCGAGGTCACCGCCGAGCCCACGTCGGTCATCGACTGGTCGGAGGCCGAGCCCGTCGTCGTACGACACGGGGCCGGCGACGTGTCGCGCTTCGAGGCCTGACTCAGGCCGGGGCTGGCTGAGCTCGCGGCTCAGCTCGGCGGCGAGGCTCCCCGATCGGCGCAGCCGCCAGCCGAGCCAGCCCAGGCACAGGGCGTAGCCGACGAACAGCGCGATGCCGTGCGTGGCGACCCCGGAGACGACGGCCTGCACCAGGCTGTCGCGCGGGTCGGCGAGGGCGTCGCGCGCCACGAGGGCGACGAACGTGAAGACCCCGATCATCAGCAGCGGGGGAAGCAGGGCGACGGCGAAGAAGTCGCGGCGACGCACGAGCGCGGCCAGGGCCAGGCACAGGGCCATGAAGCACAGGTCGAAGAACTGGGTGAGCCGCCCGGACAGGGCGATGTCGATGCTGACGGCGGTCAGCGTGCCGGCGACGCCGAGCGTCACGACCTGACGGCCCGACTCGGACCCTGGGTCCCAGAACGGGTCGGACCGGCTCACGCCAGCCAACCTAGGGCGGTCGTCAGGCGCCATGGGCGCGCCGCGCCGCGGCGCGTCGGTGGCTTCCGGGAGGCGGGTCGTCGCGCAGCAGGTCGTCGAGGGTGGGGTCGCCGACCGGCTCGGCGACCTCGCCGAGCACCGCGAACTCGGGGGCCGCCAGCGAACGCGAGACGGTCTCGACCTGCCGCGGCTCCGCGAGGCCCTCGGAGGTGACACCGAGGTCGGCGAAGCGTCGCGCGGACACCAGGACCCGGCCCTCCAGCGATCCCATCGCCTGGTTGTAGGCCAGGACGCTGGCGTTGAGGGACCGGCCGACGCGGTCGAGGTGCCCGGCCATCGAACCCAGCCGTGCGTGGAGCTCCTGACCGAGCCGCTGGACCTGCTGGGCCTGCGCGTTGAGGACCTCGTGCTGCCAGCCCTGCGCGACGGTGCGGAGCAGCGCGATCAGCGTCGACGGCGTGGCCAGGACGACGTTCTTCGCCGACGCCTGCTCGACCAGGTCGGGGACGGCCTGCAGGGCGGCCTGGAGGATCGTCTCGCCCGGGATGAAGAGGACCACGAACTCGGGCGTCTGCGGCATGGCCTCCCAGTAGCGCCGCGACCCGAGGTCGGCCACGTGCTTGCGGACGTGCTCGCCGAGGCGCTGCAGGGCGCGGTCGTGCTCGGCCGGGTCGTCGGTGCCGGCCGCGTCGAGGAAGGCCGCCAGTGGCGCCTTGGCGTCGACCGCGATCGTGCGGCCCCCGGCGAGGGTCACCACCAGGTCGGGGCGCAACCGGCCGTCGTCGAAGCGGACCTGCTCGGCGAAGTCGCAGTGGTCGACCAGGCCGGCGAGCTCGACGGTGCGGCGCAGGTGCAGCTCGCCCCACTGGCCGCGGACCTGCGGCTTGCGCAGTGCGGTGGCCAGCGTCGAGGTCTCGCGGCGCAGCCCCTCCGCGGACAGGCGCATGTCGGCCACCTGCTGGTGGAGCTGGGCCTGCCAGGCCACCCGGTCGTGGGAGAGGTCGCTGAGCTGGTCCTGCAGCCGGTCGAGGCCGTCGCGGACGACGGCGTGGTCGGCGGCGCGCTGCTCGAGGGCGGCGATCGCGGGGGATCCGTCGACGCCGCGCGAGCGTGCCCAGAGCATCGCCGATCAGGGCGCCGAGCCCGACGCCGACGAGCAGCGCCAGCAGCAGGGCGAGGAAGGTGCTGGTGTCCATGGCCCCACTGTGGCGGCACCGGCACCGACACTCAGCCGGACGTCGTGGCCGTCCCGCGGAAGGTGCGTCGGTAGGCCGAGGGCGAGACGCCCAGGCTGGCGCGCAGGTGCTGGCGCAGCGAGGCCGACGTGCCCATCCCGGCACGGGCCGCGACCTCGTCGACGGTCAGGTCGGTCGCCTCCAGCAGGTGCTGGGCGTGGCGCACCCGCTGCTGGGCGACCCAGACGCCGGGGGACTGGCCGGTCTCCTCGCGGAAGCGCCGGGTGAAGGTGCGCACGCTCATCGAGGCGCGGCGGGCCAGGGTGGCGACGTCGAGCGGACCGTGGAGGTTGGCCTGCGCCCAGGCGCGTACGTCGCCGGTCGTCTCGTCGGTGCGCGGCGGAACGCTGTCGCTCGATGAACTGCGCCTGCCCGCCGTCGCGCCACGGCGGGACCACCATGTGGCGGGCGACCGCGTTGGCGACGGCGGTGCCGTGGTCGCTGCGGACGAGGTGCAGGCACAGGTCGATGCCGGCGCTCAGCCCGGCCGACGTCAGCACCCGGCCGTCGTCGGTGAAGAGCACGTCCTCGTCGAGCGCGGCCGCGGGATAGAGGCGACGGAAGTCGTCGGCGTACTTCCAGTGGGTCGTGGCTCGGTGCCCGTCGAGGATCCCGGCCGCGGCCAGGACGAACGCGCCGGTGCAGATCGACACCCACCGGGCGTCGGCGGGCACAGTGGCCAGCGCCGCACGCAGGTCGTCGGGGAGCGTGCCGTCGCGCCGCGGACCGGCGATCTGGGTGCCTGGCACGATGACCGTCTGGGCCTCGGCGAGCGCCTCCGGGCCGGCCGACGGGGCGATGGTGTAGCCCCGGGTCGCGGCCACCGGACCCCCGTCGATGCTCACGACCTGCGACGTCGTAGAGCGGGTGGCCGTCGTCGTCGAAAGCCTCTCCGAGAACCTGGGGCGGGATGGTGAGGTCGTAGCCGATGACCGGCGCGATCGCGAGGACGACCACGCGGTGCGGTGCGGGCCATGGGCGTCGACATGGCCGAATTCTTGCACATGTTGGCATTTCGGCCACTGGCTCACGCAGGACACGTCACCCAGACTGGTCGGCGTGACGACGACCGTGCCCGCCGCCGACCGCGACACCCGCCTGCACTGGGCCTGGGTCGTGGCCGCCGTCGCCTTCGTGACCCTCGTCGGGGCGGCCGCGTTCCGCTCGGTGCCGGGCGTGCTGATCGAGCCGCTGCACGACGAGTTCGGGTGGTCGCACGGGCTCATCGGCTCGGCGGTGTCGCTGAACCTGATGCTGTTCGGCCTGATCTCCCCGTTCGCCGCCGCACTGATGGATCGCTTCGGCGTGCGCCCGGTGGTGACCTTCGCGCTGCTCATGGTCGCGGCCGGCAGCGGGCTGACCGTCTTCATGACCGAGCCCTGGCAGCTCATCCTCAGCTGGGGGCTGGTCGTCGGGCTCGGCACCGGGTCGATGTCGATGGCCTTCGTGGCCACCGTCACCAGCCGCTGGTTCGTGGCGCGGCGGGGCCTGGTCAGCGGCATCCTCACCGCCGGCAACGCCACCGGGCAGCTCATCTTCCTGCCTGTCGTGGCCTGGCTGGCGACCCACCACGGGTGGCGTACGGCGGCGCTGACGGCCTCGCTCGCGGCGCTCGCGGTGGTGCCCCTCGTGCTGCTGTTCCTGCGCAACCACCCGGCCGACATGGGACTACGGGCCTACGGCGCCACCGACGCCGATCCCGGCCCGCCGCCCCACCAGCACACCGGGTCGAGCGCTGCCCGGGCGCTGTCCGTGCTGCGCGACGCGTCGCGGAGTCGTACGTTCTGGTTGCTGTCCGGCGGCTTCGCGATCTGCGGCATGACGACCAACGGCCTGATCGCCACGCACTTCGTGCCGGCCGCCCACGACCACGGCATGCCCGCCACCACGGCCGCCTCCCTGCTCGCGGTCGTCGGCATCTTCGACGTGGTCGGCACGATCGCGTCGGGGTGGCTCACCGACAAGGTGGACCCGCGGCTGCTGCTCGTCGGCTACTACGTCCTGCGCGGGGTCGGGCTGATGACGCTGCCGGCCCTGATGTCGCCGCACGTCGCGCCGAGCATGTGGGTCTTCATCATCGTCTACGGCCTCGACTGGGTGGCGACGGTGCCGCCGACGGTGGCGCTGTGCCGCGACCGCTTCGGCCCCGGTGTCGGGCCCATCGTCTTCGGCTGGGTCTTCGCCAGCCACCAGATCGGTGCGGCAGTCGCGGCGACCGGCGCGGGCGTCGTACGCGACGTCACCGGCGGCTACGACCCGGCGTTCTACGCCGCTGCGGGACTGTGCGCGATCGCCGGTCTGATGTCGTGGGCCATCCGCAAGGTGCCCCAGCCCCTCAGCTGAGGTCGACCACCACCGGGGCGTGGTCGGACGGCGAGCCGGTGCCCTGGGCCGGGTCGCGCTCGTCGCGGTCGACGAAGGCGTCGCTCACCCGCGAGGCGAGCGTCGGCGAGGCGAGCACGAAGTCGATCTTGAGACCGCGGTCGCGCTCGAAGCGCTGGCGGTAGTAGTCCCAGTAGGTGTAGCCAGGCGCGTGCTCGCGCGTCACCTCGGCCCAGCCGTCGTCGAGGAACCCCTGGAAGGCTGCGCGCTCGGGCGGCGTGACGTGGGTGGACTTCGCGAACTGCGCGGGGTCGAAGACGTCGTCGTCGGTGGGGCAGATGTTCCAGTCGCCGACGAGTGCGGTCGTCGCCGTCCAGCCAGTCCTCGGCGCTGGCGCGCAGCCGGGCCAGCCAGTCGAGCTTGTAGACGTAGTGCGGGTCGTCGGGCTTGCGCCCGTTGGGGACGTAGAGCGACCAGATGCGCACCCCGCCGCAGGTCGCCCCGATCGCGCGCGCCTCGGCCGCGGAGGGATCGCCGTACGGCGGCATGTCGGCGAAGCCGACCTCGACCTCCTCCAGCCCGACGCGGGAGAGCAGCGCGACGCCGTTCCACTGGTTGACGCCCGCGACGGCGATGTCGTAGCCGAGTGCCTGCAGCCCCATCAGCGGCAGCTGGTCCTCGCGTGCCTTGGTCTCCTGCAGCGCGAGCACGTCGATCTCGTGTCGCTGCACGAACGCCTCGACGCGGTCGATGCGGGAGCGGAGGGAGTTGACGTTCCAGGTGGCGATTCGCACGTGTCCACCCTAAGGAGGGAGGAAACCCTTTACAGATCCGGTCCCGATGGGGGAGGTTCTGTCGCAACGCACCTGTCTCGGGAACTCGTGCCTACCTGCTCGACCTCCGAGATGACGCGCGTCCGAACCCCTCATCAAGGAGACACACACCATGCAGCGCACTCGACTCGGGGCGATCGCCCTCGGTGCCACCGCACTCCTCGGCACGGCCCTCGTTCCGCCGGCCGTAGCGGCCACGGACTCGGAGATCCCGACGTTCTCGCAGTTCCAGGCCACGGCCTACCAGGACGCCGACCAGCAGTACATCGTCAACGGCGACGAGCCGATCCCCACCACCGGTGAGCTCAAGGCCTACTACGACCGCATGGTCGACGGCTCCGAGGAGGCCATGGAGGACGGCCTCGTCGTCAACACCGTCGGTGGCGTCGACGACAAGTGGTCGCGCCAGCCAGGTGCGCAACCTGACCTACTGCGTCAGCACCAAGTTCGGCTCGCGCTACGCCGACGTCGTCAACGCGATGGCCAGCGGTGCCGACCTGTGGGAGGCCGCCTCCGCCGCGGTCAACTTCATCTACGTCCCGTCGCAGGACGCCAGCTGCAACACCCGCAACAACGACGTCCTCTTCTCGGTCGAGCCGGTCGTCGACCACCCAGTACATCGCCCGGGCGTTCTTCCCGAGCACGCCCAAGCGCTCGCGCAACGTCCTGATCGACGACTCGATCTGGACCTCGGGCTCCTGGACGCCGACCAACATCATCGGTCACGAGCTGGGCCACACGCTCGGCTTCCGCCACGAGCACACCCGGCCCGAGGCCGGCACCTGCTTCGAGGACAACAACTGGCGCCCGCTGACGCCGTACGACTCGTCGTCGATCATGCACTACCCGCAGTGCAACGGCACGTCGAGCAACCTGAGCATGACCTCGACCGACCGCGCCGGAGTCGCCGCCCTCTACGGCGCCTGATCGCGTAGCCTCACGAGCAGTCTCGAGCGCCCCTTCCGTCCCGAGCGGAGGGGGCGTTCGTCATGTCCGCGACAGGTAGCGTCTGCGCGTGTCCACCCCCACGTCTGTGATCCTCTCCGCACGTGACCTCGAGTTCATGCTCTTCGAGTGGCTGGACGTCGAGAGGCTGAGCGAACGCCCGCGCTTCGCCGAGCACGACCGTGAGTCGTACGACGCCCTGCTGGCGCTGTGCGAACAGCTCGCCACCGATCACTTCGCCCCCCACTACCGCAAGAGCGACACCGAGGAGCCGGCCTTCGACGGCGAGAAGGTGCGCCTGATCCCGGAGATCGAGGCGGCGCTCGAGGCGTTCGCCAGGGCCGACCTCCTGACGCTGACGCTCGACGAGGAGCTCGGGGGCCTCCAGGTCCCCCACGTCGTGGCCTCGGCCTGCATGGCGTGGTTCACGGCAGCCAACATCGGCACCGCGGCGTACTCCTTCCTGACGATGGCCAACGCTGGGTTGCTGCTCGCGCACGGCACTCCCGAGCAGGTCGAGCGATTCGTGCGGCCCATGCTGGAGGGGCGCTTCTTCGGCACCATGACCCTCTCCGAGCCGCACGCGGGCTCGAGCCTCGGCGACGTGATCACCCGCGCCGTGCCTGCCGACGACGGCACCCACCGGATCTTCGGCAGCAAGATGTGGATCTCCGGCGGCGACCACGAGATGGGCGACAACATCGTCCACCTGGTGCTGGCCAAGCTGCCCGACGCGCCTGCCGGCTCCCGGGGGATCTCGCTCTTCATCGTGCCGAAGTGGCTCGTCGAGGACGACGGCTCGATCGGCGAGCGCAACGACGTCGTGCTCGCCGGCATCAACCACAAGCTGGGCAGCCGCGGCACGGTCAACACCGCGCCCGTCTTCGGCGGCGGCGCCTTCACCCCGGGTGGGGCCGCGGGCGCCGTCGGCTACCTCGTCGGTGAGCCACACAAGGGCCTCTCCTACATGTTCCACATGATGAACGCCGCACGTCTGGGCGTCGGGATGTCGGCGACGACCACGGCCTACACGGCCTACCTCATGTCGCTCGACTACGCCCGCGGGCGCCCCCAGGGCCGGCCGCTGGCCGGAGCGGACCCGACCGCCCCGCAGGTGCCGATCATCCAGCACGCCGACGTGCGCCGGATGCTGCTCGCGCAGAAGTCGTACGTCGAGGGGGCGTTGGCGCTCAACCTCTACTGCTCGCGGCTCCTCGACGATCAGGCGACCGCCGACGACGAGGCCGAGCGACTCGCAGTGGGCCAGCTCCTGGACGTGCTGACACCGATCGCGAAGTCGTGGCCCTCCCAGTGGGGACAGGAGAGCAACAGCCTGGCCATCCAGGTGCTCGGCGGGTCGGGCTACACGCGCGACTACGACGTCGAGGCGCACTGGCGTGACCAGCGGCTGAACCCCATCCACGAGGGCACCCACGGCATCCAGGCGATGGACCTGCTCGGTCGCAAGGTGCTCGGCGGGGGAGGCGCCTCGCTGCGCGTGCTCGTGGGCCGAATCGAGGAGACGACCGGCCGGGCGACCCACCTCGGCGGCGAGCCCGCGGCGTACGCCGTCGCGCTCGAGGTGATGGTGGACCGTCTCGGCGAGGTGACGTCCGCGTTGGCCGCGCTGGGTGACCCCGAGAAGATCATGGCCAACGCCACCGTCTACCTCGAGGCGGCCGGTCACGTCGTCATCGCCTGGATGTGGCTCGAGCAGCTCGTCGCGGTGGGCGAGCGGACCGGCGACTTCTACGACGGGAAGCGTGCCGCGGCCCGCTACTTCTTCCGCTGGGAGCTGCCGAAGGTCGGGCCGATGCTCGACCTGCTCGCCTCGGCGGACACCACGACGCTCGAGATGCGCGAGGCCTGGTTCTAGGGCCGCTGCCGGCCCACGAACTCCGTCAGGAGTCCGGGAGTCGCCGCATCGGCCAGCGCGACGGCCGTGTCGACCCGGATGTCGCGCACCAGCACCCGCTCCGCGCCGGCAGCCGTCGTCGCCACCAGGTCGGCCAGCCCGCTGCGCCGCTGCCACCACGACTGCCTGAGCACCCAGCCGATGATGCCGTCGGTCTCGAGCACCGTCCGCACACGCGTCAGCGCCCCGCTCCCGGCGACGAGGTGGTCACCGACGAGGTGGTGTCCGAGGTGCCGGTACGACGACTCGCCCACGAGGGCGGCCAGGGCGAGGGCAGCGACGGCGACTGCCGCCGGCCACCACCAGGACTGGTCGAACCACCACACGGCGACACCGGCTGCCAACGGCAGCACCAGCCACGCGCGTACCTGCCGGAACCAGGCACGGCGGCGAGCCCGAGGCCCGTGCTCGACCAGGGGCGCGGTCAGCGGGCCCGATCTCGCCAGGACCGCCTCGCCGACCGACACCGCGACGTCGCGCGGGCAGGGCGGCAGCACGGCCGTGACGCCGTCCTCGACGCCGGTCGCGAGGGTCGACAGCTCGGCTCCTCCGACGGCGCGCAGGAGCACGGGTTCGGTGAGCTCGACGCCGCGGACCTTGGCCTCCTCCACCGTGATCGAGCGCGTGGTGAAGAGGCCGGTGGAGAGGTTGAAACCACCCTGCTCGCGCACCAGGCGGAAGTTCCACCACTGGACGACGTAGCCGGTGACGGCGATCAGGACCCACGTCGCCAGGCCGCCGATGAGCAGGACGGCGGTGATGGCCAGGAGGGCGAACTGGCGGATCCAGTCCCAGACCGAGGTGACCGTGTCCTCGTTCCAGATGGGGAGGTCGTCGGCGAACTGGGAGAACACGCCGACGGCTCCGGCCACGAGCACGAGCCGGGTCAGGCTGAACGGTGCGAAGCGCAGCCACGACCAGTCGATCCTGGCCAGCAGCTCGGCGGCGGGCTCGATCCCGCTGCGGTCGAGCGGGGCCGACACCTCACCGGCCACGACCTCGCGCTCTGGTTGGTCGAGCGGGGTCGAGACTCCCGAGCGGCGCCGCAGCAACGTCGTACGAAGTGCTTGGGCGTCCTCGGTTGCCAGCGCGTCGAGCTCGATGCGGTCGTCGTCGACGCCGGTGCCGATCTCGACCTTCTGCAGCCCGAGGATGCGGTGCAGCAGGGATGCCTCGAGGTCGACGCTGCGGACCCGGTCGAGCGGCGCGGTCGACGTGCTCTTGTTGAGCAGGCCGCGGCGGACCTGGATCTGGCTGTCGGTCAGGCGGTAGTGGGTGGTGAGCCAGGGGATGGCGCCCAGCACGACCGGGGCGATGATCGCCAGGGGAAGGATGAGCCACCAGAACCGCATGTCGCTCTGGCTCACGCCGATCAGGGCGATGAAGACCGGCACGAGTGCCTGCCGCAGCACCTTGACCGGGTCGAGCAGCAGCTTGCGCGGGCTGAGCCGCGACCACCCGTCGCCCGGGGGAGGGGATCACGTCGCGTCGCCCTGGGTCGCGGCGGTGATCGCGGTCAGCTGGGCCACCACCCGGCGCGCGATGTCGTCGTCGAGGCAGGAGATGGTGATCGGGCCGGCGGCGGACGCGGTCGTCACGGTGATGGACGCCAGCCCGAACATCCGCATCAGGGCGCCCTGCCGCGAGTCGACCGTCTGCACCCGGCTGATCGGGGCGATCCGGCTCTCGCGGCCGATCCAGCCCTCGCGGGTGTGGACCGCGGTCTCCGTGACCTCCCACCGGTGGACCCGGAAGCGGATGCGCGGCATGACCAGCACGTGCGACGGCGGCGGCCAGCGGCCAGGGCCAGCACGAGGAGGCCGACCCAGCCGGGCACGTCCGGGATCAGGACGTAGGCAAGGACGGCACCGATGCACGAGGAAGGCGTCCCCGATGAGCGCGGAGACGGTCCAGAACGGGATCGCCCGCGGCGACACCTGATGGGTCGGCGCGCGCAGCACCGGTGTACCCCCCTCGTCAGTCATGCGCCGAGTCTTGCAGGTGGTCCTTGCCGCCGTAGACTCCCCGCCCGTGGCTCTCACCATCGGTATCGTCGGTCTCCCCAACGCGGGCAAGTCGACCCTCTTCAACGCCCTGACCAAGAACGACGTGCTGGCGGCGAACTACCCGTTCGCCACGATCGAGCCCAACGTCGGTGTCGTCGGAGTCCCCGACGACCGCCTCCCGCAGCTGGCCGAGGTCTTCGGCTCGGCGAAGGTGCTGCCCGCGACCGTCGAGTTCGTCGACATCGCCGGCATCGTGGCCGGCGCCTCGCAGGGGGAGGGACTGGGCAACAAGTTCCTCAGCCACATCCGCGAGTCGTCCGCGATCTGCCAGGTCACCCGCGTCTTCCGCGACGAGGACGTGACCCACGTCGACGGCAAGGTCGACCCCGCCTCCGACATCGGCACCATCCAGACCGAGCTGATCCTGGCCGACATGGAGACGGTCGACCGGGCGATCGCGCGCCTGGAGAAGGAGTCGCGCAAGGCCAAGGACCTCGTCGCCAACCTCCACGCCGCCCAGGCCGCCAAGGAGGCGCTGGAGTCCGGCACCCCCATCATCGCGACCGACATCGACCGCTCCCTGCTGCGGGAGCTGTCGCTGCTGACGGCCAAGCCGCTCATCTACGTCTTCAACTGCGACGCCGACGAGCTCGCCGACGAGGCGCTCAAGGACAGGATGCGCGCCATCATCGCGCCCGCCGAGGCGATCTTCCTCGACGCGAAGTTCGAGTCCGAGCTCGTCGAGCTCGACTCCGACGAGGAGGCCCACGAGATGCTCGCGGAGATGGGCATCACCGAGTCGGGCCTCGACCAGCTCGCCCGCGTCGGCTTCGACACGCTCGGCCTGCAGACCTACCTGACCGCCGGCCCCAAGGAGACGCGGGCCTGGACGATCAAGAAGGGCGCCACCGCGCCCGAGGCCGCCGGAGTCATCCACACCGACTTCCAGAAGGGCTTCATCAAGGCCGAGATCGTCTCCTTCGACGACCTGATGGCCGCCGGCACCATGCTCAAGGCCAAGGAGGCCGGCAAGGTGCGCATGGAGGGCAAGGACTACGTCATGGTCGACGGCGACGTGGTGGAGTTCCGCTTCAACGTGTGAGTCGGCGCGTTTGCGCAGGTCAGAGGGGCGTAGAGGCCCTTGGTGCCCTCACTGTGCCCTCACTGTGCCCTCACCAGAACCAACGACTCTCGGCGAACAGGTGCGCCGCGGCGTCCCTGACTCGGTCCTCGGCGGTGGGCCACCGGTGGCCAAGGCGTTCTGGTGCGGCGGTACGTCCTCGACCTCGGCGAAGAGCCAGTCGTAGGGCAGACCCAGCGCGACGTGTTCGGAGAGCATCTGGAGCAGCGCGTCGGGGGACGTGGACGGTGCGCTCAGAGTTGTACTTCGGCAGCCGGACCTGACCGGTTGGGTCGACGGCGATCATGCCGTCGCGCACGGCCGCCCGGAAGACCGAGCGCACGTTGACGAACCGGGTCGTGATCGTGCCCGGCGCGAGCGGACGCGGCCGCGTCGCGACGAGCGGCCACCCGCCCAATATGGGCTGACCCGTGGTGAGCTTTCGCGGATGCCGGGCCATTGACAACGGCGGACCGCCGAAGACCAGGCGAAGTGGCACTGTCCCTCCGAGGACCCTGGCGACAGACTGGGGCGATGTCCGTTGTCATGCTCACGGGTGCATCCGGGTTCCTCGGCATCCACATCCTCGACCGCCTCCTCGACCAGGGCCACCGGGTCCGGGCGTTGGTGCGGACACCGGCGAAGCTGCGGGAGAACCTCGCACTGCTCGAGCGTGGATTCGGACGACCCGCGCATTGAGGTCGTGGCCGGCGATATGACCGATGCTGCCGCGGTGAGGGAGGCGGCGCTCGGTTGCGACCGGGCCATTCACGCCGCTGCCACGTACTCCTACCGGCGCCGTGATGCGGAGCGGATGCAGCGGGAGAACAAGGTCGGTACGACGACGGTCCTGGACGCGGCGACAGAGGCGGGCTGCACCGGCATCGTCCACGTGTCCTCGACCGGGGCACTGCTGCGACCCGGCGCGACTCTGGATCATGAGAGCCCATTGGGCGTCACCCTCGGCCCGTACACCCAGAGCAAGGTGGAGTCCGAGCGTGTTGCCCGGGACCGGCAGGATGACGGTGCCCCGATCGCCATCGTCAATCCGGGCGGCGTCTTCGGCCCGCACGACCCCTACCTCGGCGAGAGCGACGAGGTCATCCGTGAGATCCTGCGCGGTCGTCTCCCCACCTGGCCGCGGGGCGGAACGCAGTGGGTGGACGTCCGCGACACTGCGGACGTAGTGGTGGCGGCACTCGACCGACCGGGACGTCGCTATCTGGTCCCCGGCGAGACGGTCGCCCTCCCGCACGAGACGCTTCGAACAGTGACCGGACGCAGGCTCCCGGCGGCGCGCCTGCCGCTCAAAGCCATGCTCCCGGTGTTGCAGCTCGGCTACCGGACCGGCTGGCCCTTCCTGCCGCACGCGGTGGAGGGTGCCCGGTTCATCGCGATCGACGCCCGCGTCGACTACTCCGCGACGGTCGACGAGCTCGGCGTCAGCGGACGCTCCCTGGCGGAGTCCATGCGAGACACCGTGCGCTGGCTCGCCGACGTCGGGCACATCAGCCCCCGCGCCGCCGGCCGTTCCCGCGAGCCCTAAGGACGACAACCGCCCTCGCCGAGAGGTCGTGCATCCCAAGAATCCCGACGGATCACCCACTCGCGTCGCACCGCCGCGAGCCAAGACCGCTCGGCTCTGTTCGGCATGCGGTGCCGGACGAACCCGCGCCCTTGCTCGTGCGAGTGCTGGCACATGAGTGGTGTGTCGGCACCATGGGTCCTTCACTGAGATGGACCTTTGCCGTGCGTCACGCGAGCGGATCTACACCGTTCTGATCGATCCGGCGGACCTGGTGAAGTGGTGGAGCCGCCGCCCCGGCTCGCATACACCTTCCATTTGGGAGGTGCCCGATCCCGATGACCGGGAAACAGTCGTCAGGCTGCCCCCGACGCGGCTTCCGCCGCCACTCGGCGCCCGTCGCTGTACCGGATCTGCCTGCGGGTGCAGACCCTTGTGCCTTCCCGGTGCCGAGTCTTCGCGTGCCTTTTCGGCCCACCTCACATGCTGTTTGGCGCGAGCACGTCCAACGTCTTCTGCAGGTTGCTTGCCAGAACTCGCGCGAGGTGTTCGGCCACAGCTCCGGCCTTCGCTGGGTGAAGTCGGTCGCCGCCTCCATCATCCGCTCGGGTGAAACGGCGGTGTCTACATCGACGACGACATGAGGCATGACGTGACCGGACGCCCGCTCGCTGTGGATCACTCAGACCCAGTCGGCGCTCCAGCGTCGGGCCATGTAACAGGGACGCCTGCGTCACTTCGCCGCCTGTCGGCTCGTCGGGTTACCGGATCTGCCGATGACAGCGCGTCATGGTGCCGATTCCGAATCGGCGCGCGGGACTTCGATACGGGTGCCCGCCCTTGCCGTGGCAAGGAGTTCAGCACGTGGCGACGAGATAGGCGTTCTTGGCCGCGATCTACTGCCGGGCCAGGGCGATGCGGAGTCGTTCCTCGGGGTCGATGAAGTGGTCGTGGTCGTCGTCGCCCAGGTCGATCTGGACCCAGTTGATCGTGCCGGTGAACCGGCTGGTGTGGGCGGTGTAGTCGGGCGTGACGCTGGTGCCGGACTCGTAGCCGATGTCGGTGGTCTCGTCGGCGGAGAAGATCATCGCCTGGGTGGCCTCGACCCGGCCGGTGCCGACGGCGTGCCGTCGTAGTAGAGCGTGACGTCGCCTCCCTTGCCGAGACCGCCGCCGTCATAGGCGAACTCCACGCGCACCTGGTGCTTGCCGGCCGGGATCGGCTGAGTCGGCCACGGTCGCGAACTCCTGGATGCCGAGCACGTTGTAGACGAACTTGGCCGTGCCGTCCTTGACGTAGACGGCCCAGCCGCCGAACCGGCCGCCCTGGGCGATGATCACGCCCTCGGCTCCGCCCTCCGGTACGTCGACCTCGGCGGTGACCGAGAACGACTTGTTCTTGATGCTGACCACGCTGTTCTCCGACAGCCGCCCCATGCCCGGGAAGAACTGCTGCGAGTTCCCCCGGATGAGGCTCGGACGTCCGGCGATCTCCGGGACCGCGCGCTCGACCAGGCGGTCGTCCATCGGCACCACGTTGTACTTCACCGCCTCGATGAGCCAGAGCCGCTGCAGCTTCGCGAGCACGTCGGGGTGCTCGGCGGCGAGGTCGCGGGCCTGGCTGAAGTCGCTGCTGCCGTCGTAGAGCTCCCACACGTCGTCGTCGAACGCCGGCGGGGTGACGCCGGTCATCAGCCACGGCGTCCGGTGCTTGGTGACCGCGCTCCAGCCCTTGTGGTAGATGCCCCGGTTGCCGAACATCTCGAAGTACTGCAGGTCGTGGCGCTCGTCGGCGTCCGGCTCGTCGAACGTGTAGAGCATGCTGGTGCCCTCCATGGGCGACTGCATGACGCCGTTGACCATCGTCGGCTCGGGGAGCCCGGCCGCCTCGAGGATCGTCGGCGCCAGGTCGATGACGTGGGTGAACTGCGAGCGCAGGCCACCCGGCTCCTCGATCCCGTTCGGCCAGTGCACGATGGTCCCGTTGCGGGTGCCGCCCCAGTGCGAGGCGACCTGCTTGGTCCACTGCAGCGGGGTGCACATCGCCGAGGCCCAGCCCACGGAGTAGTGGTTGTAGGACTCCGGCGAGCCGAGCTCGTCCATCTTGCTGAGCATGAACTCGGGCGTCTCGAGTGCGGCCATCCCGTTGAAGTTGGCCATCTCGTTGAAGGCGCCGTTCATGGTGCCCTCGGCGGAGGCCCCGTTGTCGCCGATGATGTAGTAGACGATCGTGTCTGTCGAGGACCCCGAGATCCTCGATCGCGTCGATCACCCGGCCCACGTGGAAGTCGGTGTGCTCGAGGAAGCCGGCGTAGACCTCCATCTGGCGAGCCAGCACCGGCTTGAGCTCGTCGGGCATGTCCGTCCCAGGGGGTGATCTCGGCGTTGCGGCGCGGTGAGCTCCGCGTCCGGCGGGATCACGCCGAGCTCCTTCTGCCGCGCGAACGTGCGCTCCCGCTGGCGCGTCCCAGCCGTCGTCGAACTCGCCGGCGTACTGGTCGGCCCACTCCTTCGGCACGTGGTGCGGCGCGTGCGTGGCACCCGGCGCGAAGTACACGAAGAACGGCTTGTCCGGCATCAGCGCCTTCTGCTGACGCACCCAGCTGCACGGCGCGGTCCGCCAGGTCCTCGGTCAGGTGGTAGCCCTCCTCCGCGGTCGCCGGCGGCTCCACCGGCGTCGTGCCGTCGTACAGCGCGGGGTCCCACTGGTTGTTCTCACCGCCGATGAAGCCGTAGAACGTCTCGAACCCGCCACCTCCCGACGGCCACCCGTCGAACGGGCCCATCGGGGAGGACTGCCAGACCGGCACCTCGTGGCACTTGCCGAACTGCGCCGTCGAGTAGCCGTTCAGCTTCAGCGTCATCGCCAGCGGCGCCTTGGTGTTCGGCCGCAGCGAGCTGTTCCCCGGCGCCGACGTGGCGGTCTCGGTGATGCTGCCCATGCCGACCGAGTGGTGGTTGCGGCCGGTGAGCAGCGCCTGACGGGTGGGTGCGCACAGCGCCGTGGTGTGGAACCGGTTGTACTTCAGCCCGCCCGCGGCCAGCCGCTCTGCCGTCGGCGTCCGGCACGGACCACCGAACGCGCTCGACGCGCCGAACCCCACGTCGTCGAGCAGCACGACCAGCACGTTCGGGGCACCCTTCGGCGGGAGCAGCGGCTCGATCGGCGGGTACGCGGTGTCCGGGTCCTTCGCGTCGTACGTCGTCAGCCCCGGCGCCGGCCGATCAGGGATCGGCAGCATCGAACGGGCGTGTACGTCAGGGCTCATCGCGGCCTCACTCCAGGGCTGGTCGGCTCGCCTCGAACGTACGGTGGAGGCAGTCGTCGGTACTCACCCACAACAGGTGAGCACCGAGCTGGCCACTCCCGGCGCTGAGAAGTGGTGTCGCGTCGCCATCCGCATCTAGCCGGTCGGCGTCATGGCCTCCCCGCTCGGAGGCGGGGCGTCGCCGGTCGGCGTCATGGCCTCCCCGCTCGGAGGCGGGGCCGTCAGCACGGCCGTCGGCTCCTCCACGCGCTCGCCCGGGGTGGGGGGCGGCGCGGCGATCCCCTCCGTCGGAGGCTCCGGATCCGCCACGCGCGTCCCCGCGTCCGGCGGAGCCGTGGCCGCGGAGTCCGCGTTTCCCTTGTCCTTCCGGAAGCGCATGAGACTCAGCGGGTCGTGACCGTGTAGGTCGGCACGCCGTCGTCGCCCGTGTCGGGCGGGGCGTCGGACGACACGCGATCGCCGGGTGAGGGCGGCGGCGCCTCCACGACGCGATCAGCCGCTGCGGGGGGCGGAGCATCGGAGGCGGGCGGAGTGTCGGAGGGGGCCGGCACGCCGGATGCGCGATCGCCCGCCGCGGGGGGCGGCCCGTCCAAGACGGGTGCGCCGGTCGGCGGCGCCAGCGCGGCCGCCACGCCGGGGGGCCCGCGCAACTGGGAATCGACCGCTATCGCCTCGCGCGCCTTGCGCTCGACGAGGGCGGGGTCGTGGCGGCCCTGGCGGTACATCTCCATCACGAGCGCGCCCAGGTCGTGCAGCAGCACGTCGCGGGCCCGCCGGGTCTCACGCAGGCGCTTGCGATCGGCCACGGCCGGGGTCGCGGGCTCGCCCGGAACCTGTGGATCCTGGCCGGCGGGGGGGCCGTCGCCGCCGCTGGCGGCACGGCGCGCCTTGTCTGCTGCGCGGTTGCGGAAGGCCATCATGGGCTGAATCGAGACGTTAGCGGCGCAGGGAGCCGCTCGCGAGAGCTCGGTAGACCTCGAACACGCGCGTGGCCATGCGGTTGCGATCGAACAGCGCCGCCCGGCCGCGGCCTTCGATGCGTGGATCCGGATCGGCGAGGTGCGGCTCGAGCGCGCGCAGCCAGCGGTCGCGGTCGAACGGCGCGCACAGCGTGCCCTCGATTCCACGGAGGGCAACGGGCGCGATGCCGACGTCGGTCGACAGGACCGGCACGTCGCACGCGAGCGCCTCGAGCGGGGCGAGCCCGTAGCCCTCGCGCTCGGAGGGGGCGATCACCGCATTCGCGGCGTTGATCAGGTCTGGCACCTGCTCCGGCGATGCGCGCTCGTAGCCGATCAGCTCGGCGCCGGCCGCCTCGGCGAGCTGGCGGGCGCGATCGTGGCGCTTCTCGGGGCGGGCCGGATCGGCCGGGAAGAGGAGATAGCGCCGGGCGGCGTCGAGCCCGAGTCGCGCCCGGGCCTCGGTGCGGTCGCGGCGCTCGAAGCGCTGGAGGTTCACGCCCGTGGGCAGCACCGCCGACGCGTGCGAGCTGCCCGCGCCGGGCAGCCCGCCGCCGGGAAAGCGCGCCAGGCTTGCGGAGACCGGCGCCGCGAGGTCGATCCTGCGCGCGAGCGCCCGCGACAGCCGGCCCACGACCGGGTGGGCCAGATCGGTGCCGTGGAAGGTGACGACGTGGGGCGCGCCGCGCACCGCGAGCGCGCTCCATCCGGCCAGTCCGTAATGCGCGTGGACGACGTCGAAACGCTCGCCCGCGTAGCGGCGCCGGAGCTGGCGGGCGGCGGCGAGTCCAGCGCCCGCTGCCACCGGGCTCGATCGCGAACACCTCGACCTCCAGGTCGTCGATCGCGCGCAGCGCCTCGACCTGATCGCGGACGAAGCCGCCGAAGCCCGGGCGCGAGGGCGTCGGGTACATGCCGGTCACGAGCAGCACCCGCATCGGCGCGAGCGTATCCACATCGTCACTCGCCCGACTCTCAATCGTCACACCCAGGTCTTGTCCCGTAACACGCGCCTCGCGAGCATCGCCGTGCACAACGTCGCGCTCCGCCGGGGCGCGCTTCACGGGAGGAGACCCATGTACCGCGCCTTCGGATATCTGCACGCCGCGCTCATCCGGGCCGGCGACCGGCTGCGGTCGGCGGCCGGTCAGGGCACCGTCGAGTACGTCGCGCTGATCCTGCTCGTCGCGCTCGTGATGGCCGGCGTCGTGGCGGCGCTGAAGGGCTACAAGACCGACCAGGGCAAGGACCTCGGCGACGCGATCGTCGGCAAGATCAAGGACGCTGTCGACAAGGTCAAGTTTTGAGCCCGTCGCGCCCCTCGCGGCAGCGCTCGAAGGGTCATCGCGGCACGGTTCAGCCCGCCAAGAAGGCTCGCCGTCCCGCCGATCAGGCCCCAAGAAGGCCCGCCGTCCCGCCGATCAGGCCACCAAGACCCGACAATCGGGGGGTGGGAAACGCGGCCCCCACGTAGACGGTCCGCGCCGCACCGGGTCCAAGCGTCGCCGCTCGCCACCCGCGCGGCCCGTTCTTGCGGGGACGGCCGCGCCGGCTAGCGAACACCGGCGGCGTGAACAGCGTGAGCTTGATCGGGCGCGTGGCCGAGCCGCCGGAGATGAGGACGGGAGAGACCGGCGAGGACGTTTGCGCGATGCGTCTGGCGGTGCCCCGCATCGCGCGCGGAGGAATGCGCGAGCCGGGTGTCGTCTACCTGGAGGTCACCACGAGCGGCTGGCAGGCTCACGAGATCCACGAGGCGCTGTTCGTCGGTGGGCGCGTCGGGGTGGCCGGGCGGATCGCGCTCGAGGAGTGGATCGACGAGGGCGGCCAGCGTCGCTCGCGCTACGAGGTGATGGCCGACCAGCTCGAGCTGCTGGACCCGCCGCCCGGGGGCGCGGCCGCCGGAGCTCGGCCGCCCCCGGTTCCGCGGCCTGCCGAGGTGGGGCCGCGTGGGCGCTGGGCGCGGCCGCCCGCGCCCTCGCTTCGTCGCGCCCCTCTGCGAACATGGCCCCGTGGCTGCCCGCGAGGCATCGCTGCCGATCGCCGTCTTCGACAGCGGCGTCGGCGGCCTGACCGTCCTGCACGAGTGCTCGTGTCGCTGCCGCACGAGGACTTCGTCTACCTCGGCGACACCGCCCGCTTCCCGTACGGCGACCGCACGCCGGCCGAGCTCGAGGCGTTCGCGCTCGAGATCGCCGACGACCTGCTCGCCGACGGCGCCAAGCTGCTCGTCGTCGCCTGCAACTCGGCCACGTCGGCGGCGCTCCCCGACCTGCGCGAGACCTACGGCCGGCGGCTGCCGGTCGTCGCGGTCGTGCGGCCGGAGTCGCGGCTCGCCGCGGCAGGTCACCCGGAACGGCCAGATCGGCCTGCTCGCCACGGCGGCGACCGTCGCGAGCGGCGCCTACGAGCGCGCGCTCGCGCGAGTCGCCCCGACGGCGACGCTGCACGCCGGTCGCCTGTCCCGAGCTGGCCCCGCTGATCCAGGCGGGCGGCGAGGTCGACGCAGCACGTGGTCGAGCTCGTCGACGAGTACTGCGCGCCCGCTGCAGCGGGCGGGCGTCGACACCGTGATCCTCGGCTGCACCCACTACCCGCTCGTCCGCGCCGATGATCCAGCGCGCGCTGGGCCGCGGGGTCAAGCTCGTCTCCTCCGGCGAGGCGATCGCCGAGGACCGTCGAGCGCGAGCTCGAGGCCGACCGGCTCTCGCACGCGCCGGCCGGACCGCCGCGGGACCTACCGCTTCCTCTGCTCGGGCGACCCGGACGAGTTCCGCCGCGTCGGCACGCGCTTCCTCCAGCTGCCGCTCGGCGGAGCACGTGGACGCCACGCATCCGCACGTCGCGGGGGTGCCGGCATGACGGAACGACGGCCGCGCCACGCCGGCGACGGCTGCGCCCCGAGTGCGCGATCGACGCCCGGCTTCGTGCGCACGGCCACCGGCTCGGCGCTGATCGCCCAGGGCGGCACGCGCGTGATCTGCACCGCGTCGGCGGTCGACGACGTGCCGCGCTGGATGGCCGGCCAGGGCCGCGGCTGGGTCACCGCCGAGTACGCGATGCTCCCCGCCTCGACCGGCGGACCGCAAGCAGCGCGACGTCGTCGAAGGGCCGCCCCGACGGCCGCACCGTCGAGATCCAGCGCCTGATCGGCCGCTCGCATCCGCGGCATCGTCGACTTCGAGGCGCTCGGCGAGCGCACGATCTACCTCGACTGCGACGTGCTCGAGGCCGACGGCGGCACGCGCTGCGCCGTCGATCACCGGCGCCTACGTCGCGCTCCACCTGGCCTGCGCCAGCATGGTCGAGGAGGGCAAGCTCGAGCGCCTCCCGCTCACGCAGTCGGTCGCCGCCGTGTCGTGCGGGATGGTCGACGGCCGCGCGCTGCTCGACCTCGACTACTCCGAGGACTCGACCGCCGAGGTCGACGCCAACGTCGTCATGACCGGCGACGGCGGCCTCGTCGAGGTGCAGGCCACCGCCGAGCGCACGCCGCTCTCGCGCGCATCGCTCGACGAGCTGCTCGCGCTCGCCGAGGCCGGGCATCGACCAGCTGCGCGCGGCGCAGGCCGAGGCCGTCGGCGCGCCGCGTCGCCTGAGGCGAGCCGGACGTGCGAGCTCGTCGCTCGCCACCCGCAACGCGCACAAGCTCGCGCGAGCTTCGCGCAGCCTGCTGCCCGCGCACACGAGCTCGTGCCGCTGCCCGACGACGTCGAGCTGCCGCCCGAGACCGGCGACACGTTCGCCGACAACGCGCTGATCAAGGCGCGACGCCGCCGCGCGCGGCCACCGGCCTGCCCGCGATCGCCGACGACTCCGGCATCGAGGCCGCGGCGCTCGGCGGCGCGCCCGGCGTCTACTCGGCGCGCTACGCCGGGGAGCGGCGCGACCGACGAGGCGAACCTCGACAAGCTGCTGCGCGAGGTCCCGCCGGACGGCGACCGCGCGCCTAGCCTACGTCTGCGCGCTCGTCTACGTCCGGGCCCGCGGCGAGGAGCCGGCGCGTCTTCGAGGGCCGCTGCACCGGCACTGCTCACCGACCGACCCGCGCGGCGACGGCGGCTTCGGCTACGACCCGGCGTTCGTCCCGACGACCGCGACGACGGCCGGACGATGGCCGAGCTCGACGCCGGCCGAGAAGGACGCGATCAGCCACCGCGGCCGCGCCGCGCGCGCGTTCCGCGACTGGCTCGACGCGCGGGAGCAGGCCGCGTGATCCGTCGCGCCGGCCGGTCGTCGAGCCCGCCGCCCACGACCCGGGCCGCAAGACGCGCGCCGCCGCGCCTGTCGATCGTCTCCAACTCCGTGCTGATCGTGCTGAAGCTCGGTCGCGGGCGCGTCACCGGCTCGATCGCGCTGATCACCGAGGCGATCCACTCGAGCGATCGACCTGATCGCGTCGATCGTCGCCTACTTCTCGGTCCGCAAGGCCGACCAGCCCGCCGACGAGTACCACCTCTACGGCCACGAGAAGATCGAGAACCTCGCCGCCGCGCTCGAGGGCGTGCTGATCCTGCTCGGCGCCGGGGTCATCATCTTCGAGTCGGTCGCGCCGGCTCGGCGACCCGCCCGAGCTCGAGTCGCTCGGCGTCGGCATCGCCGTGATCGCGTTCTCGATGGTGGTCAACCTGGTCGTCTCGACCTACCTCTACCGGCAGGCGCGCGCCGACGACTCGCCGGCGCTCGAGGGCGACGCCGCGCACCTGCGCACCGACGCGCTCACGTCGGTCGGCGTGCTGGTCGGCCTGGTCGCTCGTCGGCGATCACGGGCATCGAGGTGCTCGACCCGATCGTCGCGCTGGTCGTGGCCTGCGCGATCGTCTGCTCGGGCATCCGGATCGTCACCCGCTCCTCGCGCGTGCTCGTCGACGAGGCCCTGCCCGCCGGACGAGCTCGACGGCGATCCGCGCGGCGATCGAGGCAGCGGCGCGCCCGAGGTCGTCGGCTTCCACAAGCTCCGCGCCCGCCGCGCGCGGCAGCCGCCGCTACATCGACCTGCACGTGCAGTTCCGCGTCGGCACGACGCTCGAGCGCGCGCACGCGCTGTCAGCCACGAGCTGCAGGCGGCGATCCGCGCGCCGCGTGCGCGGCGCCGACGTGCTGATCCACCTCGAGCCGAGACACGGCTCGCGGCGAGCGCCCGGGCGCGACCGGAGCGCGACGTCAGCGCAGGTTGACCGCGGCCGACGCGCCGACGGCGAGCAGCACGCCGAAGTAGCCGACGTAGCCGTTCAGGAGCACGAGCAGCGCGGCGATCAGGCAGATGCCGACGGTGACGAGCCACGAGATTCGGGACAGAGGCACGGCGCTATTCTGCCCGGACTGGTGGCCGGCACCCGCTGACCCCCGAGCTGGCGCTCGCCTACCTCGGCGGAGCTCTCGACCGACATCCGCGCCGCGGTCGTGCTCGACGCCGGTGGCGCGCTCGGCCGCGTCGGGCATGGCGATGACGAGCAGCGGGCGAGCAGCGTGCGCGGAGCTGGTGGTGGACCTGCTCGACGCACGCCGACGCGGCCGCGGGCGCCAGCGCCCGGCCCGACCAGGTCGAGGTCTCGCTCGCCCGAGCGGCGCGCGTCTTCGCGTGCGCGAGCACGGCTGGACGATCGCGGTCGTGGCCGGGCGCTACGCGCTCTCGTCGCTGATGTTCTTCGACCTGCGCATGGTCGCTCCAGCGACCTCGGCGGGAGGCGCGATCGCATGAAGGAGAGCAAGGGACCGTCGGCCAGATCGTCGGCGGGATCGCCGACACGGATCGCCGGCACGGTCGCGCGCCGCCAGCAGCGACCGCGAGCCGCGGGTCGCTGCTCTACGACGCGCCGGACGCGCGCGGCTGCCGCACGGCATGCCCGGCCGCGACGACGATGGTCGCCACGCCGGCCGACTGATCGAGCTGGCCGAGCGGCGTCCCGGCGGTCGCTGGCGACCGCCCGCGGCACGGACGCCGAGCGACGGAGCCGGCGCGCCATGACCCTGATCGCTCCGGAGCTCGCCGCGCGGGCGATCGAGCGCGCGCTGCGCCACGGCGGCGACCTGGCCGAGGTCTACGCGGAGGACCGGCGCGGCGTTCGGCGCTGTCGCTCGACGACGGCCGCGTCGAGCGGCCCGCAGACGGGCGCCGGAGCGCGGCGCGTCGGTGCGGGTCGTGGTGGGCGACGCGACCTACTTCGGCCACGTCGACGGGATCGCCGAGCACGACCTGCTGCGCGTGGCCGACTCGGTCGCGCAGGCCGTCGCGCGCGGGCGACCGCGCCAGGTCGCGGCGATCGGCGAGCCTCAGCGCCGCGCGGGCGCACCCGGTCGAGCTCGCGCCCGGAGGACGTCGAGGCGGCCGCGCAAGGCCGACATCCTGCGCGCGCTGCGACGAGACGCGCCCGCGCCGCCGGCGCCGAGGTCGTCCAGGTCTCGGTCGGCTACGCCGAGAGCCGCCGGCTGGTCGAGGTCTTCAACTCCGACGGCGTCGCGGCCGCCGACGACCGCACGCGCGTCCGGCTCGGCGTGCAGGTCGTGGCGCGGCGCAACGGCACCGTCGAGACCGGCGACCGAGACGCGCGGCGGCCACGCCGGCTTCGAGCTGCTCGCGGACCATCCCGAGCAGGTGGCCGAGGAGGCCGCGCGCAAGGCGCTCACGATGCTCGACGCCGTCGACGCGCCGACCGGCCAGATGCCGATCGTCGTCGGCAACGGCTTCGGCGGCGTGCTGCTGCACGAGGCGGTCGGGCACGGCCTCGAGGCGGACGCGGTCCAGAAGCGGGCGAGCGTCTACGCGGGCCGGCTGGGCGACAAGCTCGCCGACGCCGGTCGTGACCGCCTACGACGACGGCTCGCCGCGCGAACGAGTGGGGCAGCGACGGCATCGACGACGAGGGCACGCCGACCCAGCAGACGACGATCATCGAGGACGGCGAGCTCACCTCGTACCTCTACGACCTGCTGCGCGCGCGCAAGGACGGCGTCGGCCTCGACCGGCAACGGCCGCCGCGAGTCGTTCCGCCACCTGCCGCTGCCGCGCATGACGAACACCTACTTCGCGCCCGGCGACGCCAGCCGCGACGACCTGATCGCGGGCGTCGAGCGCGGCCTCTACGCGGTCTCGTTCGGCGGCGGCCAGGTCGAGCCCGCGACCGGCGACTTCGTCTTCGGCGTCTCCGAGGGCTACCTGATCGAGGGCGGCAAGGTCACCGCGCCGGTGCGCGGCGCGACGCTGATCGGCAACGGCCTCGAGGCGCTCGCGGCGATCGACGGCATCGCCGACGACCTCGACGATCGCCACCGGCTTCTGCGGCAAGGGCGGCCAGAGCGTGGCCGCCGGCGTCGGGCAGCCGCACGTGCGGATCGCGGCGCTGACGGTCGGCGGCACCGCAGGTGAGCGGCGCACGACCTCGAGGCGTCGCCGACGCGCGCCGTCGAGGCCGCCGTCGACGCCGGCGCCGACGACGCCGAGGCCTGGCGCCGAGCGCTCGACCGAGCGCGAGATCCGCGTCTACGACGGGGCGCGTCGAGACCCTCACCGACGCCGACGAGCGCGGCGTCGGGATGCGCGCGTTCGTCGGCGGCCGCGGGGGCTACGCGTACGGCACCGACCCGAGCGACGACGGCGCTGCGCGAGCTCGCGCGCGGCCGCGCACGGCGGCCGCCGCGGTCGCCGACGCCGACGAGCACGCCGGCCTGCCGGACGAGTGCGGGGCGACCGACGTCGACGGGCTCGCGCTCGGCCGAGCTGGCCGAGCTGGACGACCGAGCGCAAGATCGAGCTGGCGATCGCGGTCGAGCGCGCGGCGCGCGCCACGACGGCGTCACGCAGGTCGAGGACATCGTCTACGCCGACTGCGACGGCGAGGTCGCGATCGCGAACTCGCGCGGCTTCGCGGGCTCGTTCGCGACCGCGGCGTGCCTGGCGTACGCGCGGCGTTCGCGGGCGAGGGCGCCGACCTGATGACCGGCCTCGGGCTCGGCATCGGGCGCGACCCCGGCGCAGCTCGACCCGCAGGCGATCGGCGACGAGGCGGCCGAGCGCGCGCTCGCGCTCGTCGGCGCGCGCCAGCCCTCGAGCCGCCGCTGCCCGGTCGTCCTCGACGCGTTCGTCGCGGCGAGCTTCATCGGCTTCATCGGCGGGATGCTGTCGGCCGACGCGGTCCAGCGCGGCCGCTCGCTGTTCGCCGACAGGAGGGCGAGGAGATCGCCACCCCGCTGCTGCGGCTCGCCGACGACGGCACGGCGCCGGAGCGGCCTGGCGAGCGCCCCGTTCGACGGCGAGGGCTCGCCGCGCCGGCGGCACGCCGCTGATCGAGGACGGGCGGCTGCGCGACGTTCCTGTACGACGCGCGCACCGCGCGCAAGGACGGCGGCGAGACGACCGGCAACGCCGGCGCGCGCCTCCTACCGGACGCCGCCGTCGGTCGGCACGTCGAACCTCGTGATCGACCCGGGCGACGGCCGCTCGACGAGCTCGTCGCGCGAGGCCGGCGACGGCCTCTACGTGACCGACGTCGCCGGCCTCCACTCGGGCGTCAACCCGGTGTCCGGCACGTTCTCGGTGGGCGCGACGGGCCGGCTGATCGAGGGCGGCGAGCTCGGCCGCCCGGTGCGCGAGATCACGATCGCGAGCGACCTCGTGTCGATGCTCCGGGCGGTGGACGCGATTGGGCTCCGAGTCGCGCTGGGTGCCCTTCGGCGGCAGCGTGAAGGCGGTGCCGCTGCTGCTCGCGCGAGATGTCGGTTTCGGGGTCCTGAGCCGGAAAACAGCCCGTTCCACGGCCCCAAAAACCCCGCTTCCTCGAAGAAAAACCGCTCTGCAGAGCGGATTTCGTCTTCAGCCGTCCGTAGCTGTTAGCTTCGCCCTCGAACCCAGCCCGAAAAGGAGGAGCAGGTGACCAAGTCCGAATTCGTCGATCAGGTCGCCGACACGTCCGGCCTCGGCAAGGGCGAGGCCACGAAGGCCGTGGACGCCGTCCTCGACAGTAATCGAGGAGACGCTCAACCGCGGTGGCGAGATCAACTTCACCGGCTTCGGCAAGTTCACCGTCGCCGATCGTGGCGCGCGCCAGGGCGTCAACCCGCAGACCGGCGAGCGGATCGAGATCGCGGCAGCGCGCGTGCCGCGGTTCAGCGCCGGCTCCGCGCTCAAGAACGCCGTCAAGAGCGGCTGAGGCGGCGCGGCGGCGGCGGCGAGGGTGGCGGCGGCGGCGGCGGTTACTAGTCGCTCGCCCGTTAGCGGCGGGAAGCCGCGGTTCGGGCGTCCTGGGACGCGTGATCCGCGCTTTCCGGACCGGCTCGCGGCGCTCGTGGAGGAGCGCCGCAGCCAGATCGTGCTCGGGCTCGACCCCGACCCGGCCGCGTTGTGGCCGGTCGCGCTCGAGCCCGAGGCCGTCCCGGGGACGATGTCGCTCCGGCACGGCCGCCGCCGTCGCGCGGCACTGCCGCGCGGCGATCGACGCGGCCGGCCCGGCCTGCGTCGCCGTCAAGCCCCAGGTCGCGTGCTTCGAGCGGCTCGGCGCGCCCGGCTGGGCCGCGCTCGAGGAGACCGTCGCCTACGCCGCAGGGGAGCGGCCTGCTCGTGCTCGTCGACGGCAAGCGCGGCGACGTGCCGGTCACCGCGCGCGCCTACGCGCAGGCGCTCGTGGGCGAGACCCCGGGCCCGTTCGGCCCGGTCCAGGGCCTCGGCGCCGACGCCTTCACGGCCAACCCGCTGCTCGGCCGCGACGCGCTCGAGCCGCTCGTCGAGGCGGCCGACGCCGCCGGCGCCGGCGTCTTCTGCCTGGTTCGCACGTCCAACCCTGGCGCAGCCGCGTGCAGGACCGTGCCGCTGGACGCGCCCGCTCCACGAGTCGCTGGCGCGGATCGTCGACCGAGCTGGGCGCGGCGCACGTGGCGACAGCGGGCTGTCGAGCGTCGGCGCCGTGACCGGCGCGACGCGACCCGAGCTTCTCGAGCGGCTGCGCGAGCTGATGCCGCGTGCGATCTTCCTGCTGCCCGGGCGTCGGCGCGCAGGGCGGCACGCGTCGACGACCTGGCCCCGGCCTTCCGGCCGCACCCTGCGGCGGGCCTGGTTACCGCCTCGCGGTCGATCGTCAACGCGGGCGTGCGACGGTGACGACCCGGCCGCGGCGGCGCCGCGGCGGCCGAAGACCTGCGCGCGGCTGCGTGGGCGCTGGCGAACGGCAGCAATTGAGGAGAGGCTCGGGCGAGGTCTTGGTCCGCTGTCCTGCCTAACCGTTCATATGGACCGGTTAGGCAGGACAGCGCGAGTGAAACCGGACGCTCTTTACCTGCTGCCGTTGCCGTCCAGGGCGCTGGCGCTGTAGAACGACATCGAGCCGAACGCCGTCCGCATCCGCCCGTGCTCGCGCGCATCCGACAGCCCGGCGGCGGCGAAGATCTCCGGCAGCCGGCCGGCGTAGTTGTCCTGCGTGACCTCCACCCCGTCGAAACGGCGGACCGTCCGCGAGAGCGCCCACATCGCCGGATCCCGCTGGGGGCCGAAGTCCGCCACATGCAGCTCGCCGCCGGGGCGAAGGACCCGTGCCACCTCGCGCGCGGTCGCCTCCTTGGAATCGCGCTTGAGGTGGTGGAAGAAGAGGCTTGAGAGCACGCGGTCGAAGGTGCCGTCCTCGTACGGGAGGTCGAACGACAGTCCCTCGTCGAGCGTCACGTCCACGCCCGCTTCAGCCGCCTTGCGCCGGCCGCGCTTCAGCACCTCGGGGTCGCCGTCGATCCCCACCAGCTCCACGTCCGGGTGCCGCTGCTTCGCCCAGACGGCGAGGGTCCCGGTCCCGCAGCCGAGATCGAGCACCCGCATTCCCGGCTCCAGCTCAGCCTGTGTCAGCAGCCGGTCCTTGTGGCGGCGCTCGCGGGTGGTGACCCTTATGACCGGGTCGTGAGGGCCGTCAGGCGGTGGAATGTGAGCGCGGGGATGTAGTCCTCGCCACGCTGCGCGGTCGGCACGACTCGGCACCGTACCGCCCCACCTGGGCGGGCGGTGTGAGATGACCCTCTTTCACCCCGGCCTGACGCCTGCGAAGATCGTCACATGGTCTGCGGGTCCTGTGGCTACGAGAACCCGTCCGATGCCCGCTTCTGTGCGGGCTGTGGCCGCTCGCTCGCGGAGCAGGCAGCCGACGCGGGGCTCACCAAGG
The DNA here is from genome assembly GCA_963778975.1 of uncultured Actinomycetota bacterium. Classification (GTDB taxonomy): domain Bacteria; phylum Actinomycetota; class Actinomycetes; order Propionibacteriales; family Nocardioidaceae; genus Nocardioides. Next base: position 65 of record CAVZWM010000030.1, on the reverse strand, counting down.
TCCCGACGGAGATCCGCGACGCCCCGAGGCAGCTCGCCAACGGCCGCTACCTCCTGAAGGGCTAC
>CAVZWM010000029.1:0-19459 GCA_963778975.1 uncultured Actinomycetota bacterium | reverse complement strand
TCCCTTTCGACGGTAGCGACCCCGTTGGCGTTCATCGTCAGCTTGCCGGAGAGCCGGAGGTCGAGGATCGAGCCGTCGGTGCCGCGGAGGGTGCTGCGCAGCCGGTACTGGGCGACTCGCGAGACGTCGCCCTCATCGGTGAAGGCGGTCACCACGCCGTTCACCTTCTCGCGGTATGTAGCCGGAGTACGTCGGTAGCGTCGGCGTCGTCCGGGATCAGCTCGACCCGGCCGTCGATGACGCCGTTGACGTGGAACTCCCCGGCCTGCTGGCCGCCCGGTGGGCGACCAGTCGGTACCCGCCCGACCGGACCTCGTGGAAGGTGCCCGCCCAGGAGACGCAGGGGCCGTCGCCGGCCGCGAAGTGTTCGTAGGCGTCGTAGTCCTCGATGAGGAACGAGTGCTCGGCCCCGCCCGCCGAGGCGGGGCGCGGTGGCCGCCGCCGAGGACGAGAGCGCCACGAGCAGAGTGCCAGCTGGTGTTTCATCGTGGCTCCTTTTCAGCCGAGGACGCAGATGGCAGCGGCGACGAAGGAGCGGTCGCGCCGAGGATGAGTGCGATCAGCGTGACGGCGGAGAACGATCCGACGCGGCGGCGGTGCTCGAGGGCGAGGGCGATACCGACCGCGCCGAAGACGTGCGGCCACCCGACCAGAAGACGATGAACGTCGCGACCGCGGCGAGGGCGAGACCGAGTGATGTCCCGGCCAGCCGGCCCGGCGTGCCCGAGCGCGCACGGGCCCAGCCAGACGGCGATGCGCGAGCCGACGAGCACGAGCCCGACGTACAAGCCCAGGTCCTGCAGGGTCGTGGCCGGCGCGTCGGCGGAGTCGGTGTTGAGGCTCGAACACGTCGCCGGCGATCATCGTGAGGCCGAAGGTGACCGCTCCGACGGTCGCGGCGACGAGCGGATGAAGCACGTCGACCCGATGCGACGAGTCGTCGGTGATGGTGCTCATGGGATGCCCCTTCCGTGTGGTGATGAGGCTTCGAGCGCACCACGCCGGCGGCCGGGCACGGACCTGTCACGGCGACGCGACCGGCCGGGAGACCTTCCCGTAGGTCGGCAGGACTCCTGTCCCGGGACAATCCGGCACGATCGGGCGCACACTTTGGGTATGGGAGCGCTGCACGGTGACCGAGGAGCGCCGAATCGGTGGCTGGTTCCTGGCTCGCGCTCGCTCTGCTGCTGTTCGGGAGCGTGCCGTTCTCGCTGTCGGGCGGAGTCATGTCCCGCCCCGAGGTGGTCGCCTCCGGTCCCGAGCTGCCTGGATCGCGGCCTGATCGTCGCCGGCTTCGCCCTCTCCGGTGCGGCGCTGATCCACCTGCGCCCGCGGAACTCGATCGGCTGGATCCTGCTCGTCTCCGGGCTGCTCCAGGTGACCAACGTGGCGGCCGACGCGTACGCGACGCGCGCGCTCACCGACCCCGACCACTCGCTGCCGCTGGGCCTGCGGCCTGGCGTGGCTCGCATCGTGGACCTGGCTCCCGTCGCTGCTGCTGCCGGTGATCGTGCTCCCGCCGCTGTACCCGACCGGCCGACCATCGTCGCGCCTTCTGGTGGTGGCACGTGCGGGCCTCGCTGCTCGGTATCGGGCTGGTCGTGCTGGCGATGGCGACCGGCCCCGGCGGCGTCGACGACACCGTGCGCCGGACCCGGCTGCCGTGGACGGCGCCTGGTGGATCTCGTACGCGTCGGGTTGTCGGCGGCCGCCCTCCTGATCGCCACCGCGGCCGTGCACCGTCGTCGGGCACCTTCGTCCGGGCGCTGGCGAGCCAAGCGCCCCGGAGCGGCAGCAGTTGCTGTGGCTGCTCAGCGTGGTCGCGGCGATGGTCGGCACGACGTTCACCGACTCCGGAGTCCTGTTCGCGCTCGCCTACGGGCTGGTCCCGGTCGCCGTGGCGATCGGCGTACTGCGCTACGGCCTGCTCGGGATCGAGGTCGCCCTGCGTCGCACCCTGCTGTACGTCCCGCTGACCGTGCTGGTCGCCCTGGTCGTCGGCGGGCTCACCACCGCACTCGCCCGGCTGGTACCCGAGGGACCATTGCCGCTGCTCGCCGCCTCGGCCGTGGTGGCAGTGGTCCTGGTGTCCGGTCGCCAGCCGGCTGCGGCCGCGCGGTCGATCGGCTGGTGCTGGGGGAGCGTGCCGATCCGCTCACCCTCGTGGACCGGGTCGGTGCCGGTCTCGAGGTCGAGCACGATGACCCGGTCGCCTCGATGCTCGAGGCTGTCGCGTCAGCGGCCGGTGCGTCGTACGCCGTGGTCCGGGACGAGCGACGGGCGGCTGCTTGCCCAGGTCGGTGGGACCGGAGGCCCGTGCTCGAGCTGCCCGCTGCGCCACGGCGGCGAGGCACCTGGGGATGCTCGACGGTCGGGGCCGCGCCGCGGTCAGCGGTCGCCGACGGGCCGGGACCTGCGGCTGGTGACCGCTCTCGCGCCGCACCTGGCGTGGTCGTCAGGTCGCCGCCGGCTCGCCGAGGACCTCGCCCGCGAACGCACCCGGGTCACCACGGCCACCCTCGCGGAGCGGGACCGACTCCGCCGGGACCTGCACGACGGGCTCGGCCCCTCGCTGTCCGGCATCGCGCTCGGGCTCGAGGCGGCCTCGACGGCGCTACGACACCGACCCCGACGCCGTCCCCGACGCTGCTCGACGAACGCGCGCCGAGGCCGAGGTGGCGGTCCGCGAGATTCGCCGGGTGCTCGACGGGCTACGCCCGACTGCGCTCGACCTGCACGGGCTCGACGGCGCGGTCCGCGACACCGCGTCGTCGCTCGGAATGGGCCGTCCTGGTGGCCCGCACTTCGATCTCGCTCCGACCTGCCGCCGTTGCTGCCACCGGCATCGAGGAGGCGGCGTTCCGGATCGTCGCCGAGTCGCTGACGAACGTCGTGCGGCACTCGGACGCCGACCACTGCGCCGTACGCCTGCAGCAGGCGAACGGCGATCTTCGGGTCCGGGTCTTCGACGACGGCTCGGGCCTCGGCGTGGACCAGAGCCAGGGACACGGACTCGACTCGATGCGCCGCCGTGCGGCCGACGTCGGCGGCAGCCTCATCGTCGACCCGGCCGACCCGCACGGGCACTGTCGTCACCGCCGTACTCCCGCTGGAGGGCCCGCATGACGCTCCGCGTCGTCGTTGCCGACGACCACCCGATGTACCGCTACGGGCTGACCGCGATCCTCAAGCAGGCCGAGGGCATCGACGTGGTCGCCAGCGTCGGCGACGGCGCCGCGCTGATGAGGCCGTGGCCGAGCACTCGCCCGACGTCGTCCTCACCGACCTGTCCATGCCGCGCCTCGACGGCGTCACGGCCACGCGACAGCTGCTGGAGGCGAGCCCCGAGCTGCCGATCATCGTGCTGACCATGCACGAGGACGACGAGCACGTCTTCGCCGCCCTCCGCGCCGGCGCCCGCGGCTACCTCGTCAAGGGCGCCGACGGCGAGGAGATCGTGCGCGCCGTCCGCGCCGTCGCGTCGCGGCGACGCGGTGTACGGCGGCAGCGTCGCCCGCCGCATCGTCGCCTTCTACGCCGGCAACGAGACGAGACGCCAACCGAGCGTGCCTTCCCGGACCTCACCCCTCGCGAGCGGGACGTGCTCGAGCTGCTCGCCGCTGGGCTGCCGCAACCACGAGATCGCCCGCCGGCTGGCATGTCCGAGAAGACCGTCCGCAACCACGTCTCCCAGGTCCTGACGAAGCTCCAGGTCCCCGACCGCACCGCCGCCGCGCTCAAGGCCCGCGAGTCCGGGATCGGCTGAACCTGCGTCGCGGTCGGCACTGGAACTCCCTCAGGGCCTGCAGTCGCGGGGTGAGGTGAGCGTCGGCCTGATGCGTCGGTGACCACCGCGTCCTACGATGGCGGCCGAGAGGAGGCGGCGATGGCCGATCCGGTGCGCGACATCATCGGGGACTATCGGGCGTTCGTCGCGCAGCAGCGCGACCGTCTGCTCGACCGGGGCATCGACATCCGCCCGTACGCCCTCAGCCACCTCGCCGTCCGTGTGCCCGAGTGGGACCAGTACGTGCACGTGAGGAGCCTGCTCGAACGCCACGCGGTCGCCAATCGCGAGAACGTCTGGAACGGTCGCCCGATCTCGTTGATCGTTCCCGCAGAGCCGCTCGAAGTCTTCGACGGCAAGATCGTCCCGCTGATCGAGCTCATCCCGCCCGTGCACCAGCGTGTCTACAAGATGGGGTTGGAGCACCTCGGCGTCGTGGTCGGCGACGACGTTCGACGCGTTCGTCGGAGCCCACAAGCCCGTCCTGACGGGACAGCAGTTCCAAGGCCCGAACAGCACACCCGACCCCGTCTACATCTTGTTCGAGGACTTCACCCACGTGAAGTTCTACCGACTTTCGCTGCGGGCATCCGTCGAGCTGGATGGTGGCACGTTCGATGACGGGTTCCACCACGTCGACGACTGGGTGCCCCAGCGGCTCGTGACCTCGACAGGCCCGAACCCTCTGCCGCGCTGAGCGCGTGGACCGCGACCACGACGTGCGCGTGCGACGCGGCGACGCAGCCCGTGGCGGCGTTCGGCCTAGCCCGCAATCGACGGATGGGCGCGACAGAACTCGCGCACGGCTTGGTTCACCTGCTCGGGCCGTTCCAGATGACTCATGTGCCCTGCGTCCTCGATCACGACGAGGGTCGAGTTCGGGATCGCCTCGTGGAACTGGTGCGCGACGCTCAGGGGCGAGCGCGCGTCGTGCTGTCCCCAGATCAACAGAGCAGGGACGGCGATCTGAGGTAGCAGGTCGCTGAAATCGGTCCGGGCCATGATCGCCAACTCGTTGCGAAGCGTGTCTGGTCGGACGTCGGCAGCGATGGCCGCGAGCAGTGGTACGAACTCCGCCGGCGGGTCGTTGGCGAAGAGCCCGGGAAGCGTGGGGTCGAAGACCTCACCCTTGACGGAGAGCATCTCCCGCGTGCTCGCCACTCGTGCTCGTACCTCCCCTGCCGGCAGTGATCCCTTCCAACCGGCGTACGTGTCGATCATGATCAGCGTCGTGACGTGCGCGGGGTGACGGCGGTAAAGCTCCAGCAGCACCGTGCCACCCCAGGAGAGCCCCGCGATGTGCGCCGGCCCGAGATCAAGGGTCTCAAGCAACGCAGCGAGTGCATCCGCGATGTCCGCCAGGCCGAAGTTGTCCGGAAGGTCCGACGATCGGCCAGCCCCGGCTCGTCCCAGGCGACGACTGTGAACTCGTCGGTCAAGTCCGCGAACTGCGGTGCCCAGATGCGGCTGTCCTCGGCCGCGCCGTGGACAAAGACCAAGGGCGCTCCCACACCGTCACGCTGGTACGCGATCGTGAGGCCGCCCGTCTCGACAAGCTGCACCTCTCCCAAGTACTCGGGTGCGCTGAACGAGCGACTCAGTGGCGAGGGGTGAGCTCGATGGCGACCGGGCCCACCGTCGACTCGGGCACGCAGCAGCTGAGGTCGGGCCGGCAAGCTGGCGGGGGTGCCTCCAACTTCAGCCGGGCACGCACGTCGCCCAGCTGCGCGGAGAATGCCTCCAGCTCGGCGATGCGGTCGGCGATCTCCGCCTGCTTGTCCTCGATGAGCCGGACGACGCGCTCCTGCGTGGCGCCGCAGTCCGTGCTGGCCCAGACGGGGAGAAGCGACGTGACCTGATCACAGCTCAGGCCCATCCGCCGCGCCCGCGCTATGAAGAGCAGCCGAGCGGCGGCATCCTCCCGGTAGTCGCGGTAGCCGGTGGCGGTCCTCTCGGGCGGGAGAGCAGGCCTACTCGCTCGTAGTACCGCACCGTCGAGGTCGGTACTCCGGCCGATTCGGCGAGCTCGGAGATCCGCACATGATCACGGTAGACCCCGCACCCGGGTGCAAGGTCAAGATGCGATGTCGACTCTTGACCTTCCACCCGAGTTCAACTCGTAGGTTCGGGGCATCGACCGGGGTCAGCCGGTCCCCAACGAGGAGCAGGACCATGGGAACCTTCACACGAAACAACACAGAGCTCGCTGTCGATGTCGCCGACTCCGGCCAGCAACATCGCGCGGAGGCCGGCGGCATGACCATCGCTCTGGAGCAGTGGAAAGCCGGCCTGGACACCGTCGAGTGGTTCGCCGACCTACCCGACGGCGCCTGCCAGGAATCCCACTGGGGCTACTGCCTGAAGGGCGCGGTGACCATGCGGTACACCGACGGCCAGACCGAGCAGATCTCCGCTGGAGAGGCGTACTACATCCGGCCCGGCCACAACGCCCACATCGACAGTGACGCTGAGTTCGTCGAGTTCACCCAGGCCGACCGCGCCCCGGGTATCAACACCGTTGTGCTGGAGGCGAACCTCCAGGGCCAGCCCGTGTAGGGGCGGGCCCGACAGGCGTCCCGCGCACGTCAGCTCAGCCGGCTCCGAGTCGAGCAGCCTCTCGCGTACAGCATCCGCCGTACCGCACCGCCTCCGGGGTGGTCAATGAACCGATAGGTCGCCTCGAGGGAACAAGGCAGTGTGCACGTGAATTGGCTGCCGATGTTGCTCGACTCGGTGGCGAGGCCGCGCGCGACAACGCGGAGGTGCATTCAGGCCCGCCGCTCGAGACGTGAGGAAACCATGGCCATGGCGGAAGCGACCAGAGTTGCGGTGGGTACTGCGGAGGGGATTCGCAAGGTTCGGGTCCACCCGGGACGGATCGGAGTGGTCGGACCGGCAGCACTGTTGCTCCTGCTCCTTGCCGCCTGCACACCCGGCGACGGTGGCGGCGATGATGCCGGCGCCGACCTGGCCGGCGTGCACCTCTCCGAGCACGAGGTCGTCTACTCCAGGTGGTCCGGGGAGGAGGACGCCGACCTGTGGCTGGTGAAGGCCGACGGCACGGACCCGGTCCAGCTGACCGACGAGCCGGGGCTCGAGTTCATGGCCGCGTGGTCGCCCGACGGCGACCGGCTGGTGTACGCCGCCAGCGCGGCCCAGGACAGCCCGAGCGACCTGTTCGTGGTGGACCTCGGCGACGGTGAGCGGCAGCAGGTCACGAGCACGCCGGACCGCTGCGAGTCCGCGCCGAGCTGGACGCAGGATGGCGAGGGGCTGGTGTACGTCAGCGGCGACTGCGAGGTGGAAGCGGAAGGCATCTTCGCGACCGACCTCGACGGCGGGGACGGAGCGCGAGCAGGTCACGGCCGGCGCCTGGCCCGACGTCGGGCCGGACGGACGGCTGCTCTACACGGCCCCGGCCCCCGGAGGGCCGTGGCACGTCCAGCGGCTGTGGGTGAGCGAGCCGGACGGCACGCGGCCGCGGGACGTGACCCCGCCGGGGTTCGCGTCTGCCTCGGAGGCGACCTGGTCGCCCGACGGCAGCCGGATCGCCTTCGTCGTCGCGGCCGGTGACCCCGACGCCGAGGAGCCCGAGGACTGGAACGAGGAGGTCTATGTCATGGATGCCGACGGGAGCAACCCGCGTCGGGTGACCACCACGCCCGGCAACGACCACTGGCCCCCGTCCTGGTCGCCGGATGCCCACCGGCTCGTCTACAGCGCCGACGGCGTCCCCGCCAGCGGTGACGTGGCGACGGTGGACCTCGAGACGCTCGAGGTCACCATGCTGACCGACGACGACGCTCACGACCTCGTCCCGGCCTGGCGTCCCTGATCATTGTCCTCGCCGCCGAAGCGCGGCTGTCGTAGGGTTGCGGCGTGGCTGACACGCCTGATCACCCCATCGCGTACACCGCGCTCCAGGCGGGAACGCCGGTCCAGACGAGCGACGGATACACCTTCGCCACGGTCCAAGCCGTGTTGGTCGACGAGAAGGTCTCGGTGTTCGACGGCCTTGTCGTCCAGACATCGGAAGGTACCCGGTTCGTCGACGCGGATCAGGTCGGCTCGATCTACAGCACGTACGTCCGCACGACACTCTCTGCGGAGCAGGCGGCGAACCTCCAGCCGCCCGCTGCGTCGACCCTGGTCGACATCAAGCCTGCGAGGTCGATCGCCGACCGGTTGGGCCGCGTGTTCGGTCGGGGGAAGCGGTAGTACCAGCGCCCCATCCGCCGCCAGGATCCGCTCATCCTGGGTCGGTCAGTCCACGTGGTACGGGCTGGGCCCGGGCACCCAGGTGACTGCGTGCGCGGCCGCGTAGGCCTCGACCGCGGTTCGGATGGTCGCGTAGAAGCGGTCGTCGCTCAGAGTCGGAAGTCCGTAGCTCCCGACCTTGGTCTGCACGGCATCCTTCAGCTCCGCGAAGACCAGTCGCGTCCCGGCCTCATCGAGGTCGGCGTCGAGGTCGGCGAGCATGTCTGCTGCGGTGGTGTCGACGTCGGTGATCGGTTCCGCCGCGACGATGATCCACACAGGCCGGGGCTCGATGGCTGCGAGACGGCGCACCTGGTTGCGGAAGGTGCGTGCGTTCGCGAACAGCAGCGGTGCGTCGAATCGGTAGATCGCGAGACCGGGCAGGTGCTCGGTGGTCTGACGGTAGGCGGTGTCGTGGTAGCCGCGGACGCCACCTGAGCGGCCGAGGATCGCCTGGTGGGGCCACCAGACCCGGCGGAACACGTCGAGGATCGACATGCCAACGGCCGCAGCGATGCCGTACAACACCCCCAGGAGGGCGACGCTGAGGAAGGCGACGAGGGCGAGGACGAAGTCGGAGCGGCGTTGGCGCCGAAGCCGACGCAGTCCGGCGATGTCCGCGAGGGACAGCGATGCGGCGATGACGACTGCTGCGAGCGCTGGCTGCGGAAGGTTGCGGAGCAGTCCGGGCGCGGCGACGAGCAGGGCGACGATCGCTGCCGCTCCGACCAGGCCGGTGACCTGGGTTCGGGCGCCGCTCTGGAACGCGACCGCGGTCCGCGATCCACTGGTGCTGACCGGGAACCCCTGGAAGCACCCCGCGGCGATGCTGGCCGCGCCGACGCCGATCATCTCGCGGTTCCCGTCGATCTCCTCCCCGGTCTTGTCGGCGAACACGGATGCGGTCGAGATGGTGTCGGTGAGTGAGACCAGTGAGATGCCGAGCGCGCCAGCGAACAGAAGTCCCAGGTCGCCGATCGGTACCGTCGGAAACGTGAGTGGTGGGAAACCTGGGGGGAGCTCTCCGACCAGGTCGACACCTCGGTCCGCGAGATCGAACACGGCAACGGCAGCGATCGCGAGGACGACGGCGGCGAGCACGGCCGGGAAGATCGGCCACAGGCGCTGAAGTCCCACGATCAGGACCAGGCATGCTGCCCCGACCGCCAGCGAGGCTCCGACGGTCTCTCCGTCACTGACCGCCTCAGCGAACGCGACCGCCTCACCGATCAGGCCGTCCGCATCGACGGAGAACCCGAACAGCTTGGGCAGCTGGCTGACGAGGATCGTGAGCGCGAGGCCGTTCATGTACCCGATCTGGGTCGGCTTCGACAGAAGGTCGGCGATGAAGCCGAGGTTGAACACGCCGGCGAGCACGGTGATCGCACCCACCATGAGGGCGAGCACGGAGGCGTAGGCGACGGCGGCCTCCGCGTCTCCGTCAGCTGCTACGAGCGGAACGACGATCGCAGCAATCATCGGGCCGAGCGATGAGTCCGGGCCGAGAACGAGCACCCGGGACGGGCCGAACAGCGCGTAGCCGAGCAACGCGAGGATGGTCGTGTACAGACCGGTAGATGGCCGGCAGGCCCGCCAGCTCGGCGTACGCCATCCCCTGCGGGACCAGCAGCGTGGTGAGCACGAGACCGGCGACCAGATCCTTGCCGAACAGGGCCGGCCGGTACGACCGCAGCATCGCCAGCCCCGGCACCGTGCGCGAGAGGGCATCGAGGCGAGAGGTCGCTTCCGCAGCCACTGCCGTTCCTCTCGGTCGGCCTTCCCGTCCGGCACGGGCCGGTTCAGTACCCCCGAGGACATCACCTCAGGTGGTGGGTCGCACCGCCTGAACTGGGTGACCTCGTGGCCACGATCATCTCAGAAGCCTGTCCGGCATAATCGACCTGTGGTTGTTCTCGTGCCGCGACAGATCCGGATGGTCGGGATGACGGGCGGCGTGCCGTACTACGGCGGGCGCTTCACGCCCGCGCAGGCGTACGCCGCGGCGCACCCGCCGCGTCCGCCGCCCCGCCTCCCGCCGCGCAGGCGCCGGCCCCGCCTCCCGCGGCGCACGCGCCGGCCATGTCCGCGCGAGACCAGGTCGAGGCGCTGCAGCACCTGCTCGACACCGGCGTGCTCACGCAGGAGGAGTTCGACGAGCTGCGGGCCCGGGTGGAGCGGTGACCGGGCCGGTCCAGGTGCTGGTGGTCGGGTTCGAGGCGCCGTCGTTCTCGGGGGAGGTGCTGGCCGAGCTCGCCAGGCTCCGCGAGCGGGGTGTCGTGCGGCTGGTCGACGTGCTGCTGGTCGAGCGCGGCGAGGACGGGACCTTCGAGACCCTCGAGCCACCGCCCGGCAGCGACCCTGACCTGGGGCAGATCGCGGCTGAGGTCCTCGGCGGGGGCGAGGAGTCCGACGGCGACGAGGCCCTGGGCGAGACCTGGTCGCTGGCAGACGCGGTCCCGCCGGGTGGGGTCGCCGCCATCGCGCTCATCGAGCACCTCTGGGCCGAGCCGCTCGTCGCGGCGATCGGCCGCGCGGGTGGGCGTCCGCTCGGTGAGCTGTGGCTCCCAGCAGGCGACCTGCCCGACTCGACCCTCGGCTGATCGAGGCACACCGCCTCTGATCAGTAGGGCCGTGGGGGCGCGGAGCACCGTCGCTCCACCCAGCCGGGCTACGTGCGCCGAGCCAGGGCAGACGTCAGGGTCGGCAGCCCGGGACCGGACAGGTCCTCGAGCGCGACGGTCCGCCCGGACACCGCCAGCAGCAGTGACAGGAGAGGACCGGTCACCTCCGGACCCTCGCCGATGGTGACGTCCGCATCCGTCGCCGCCAGCCGGACGGCGGCCACCAGCTCGCGTGCGCCACCGAACGACGCCGAGGTCCGCACCTGGAGGCGCAGCGCCTCCTCCACGGCGTCGGCCGGATAGTCGCGGCGCAGCCCCAGCGGACGACGTACGTCCTCGCCGTGCACGACCTCCTCGACGATGCGGCTCGACCAGCGGCGCCGGTGGGGTCGAGGTGCGGGTGGCGACCGCCCGCAGCCGAGCAAGCGTCTCGGCCGGGTTGTCGCCGCGGTGCCTCGCGACGCCCACGGCGTTCTGGCGATCGAAGTCGAAGCGGGCTCGTGCCAGGCCGAGCACGAAGCCGACCCGGGTCGTCCGGGCGGTGTCGACCAGGTGGGCGACCACGTCGTGCACCGTCCACCCGTCGCAGAGGGACGGCATCTCCCACTGCTCGTCGCTGAGGGTCTCGAGGTCGCGCACCAGAGCTGCGCGCTCGGCGTGCACGACGGACCAGACGTCGATGTCCACGATTGGATCCTAGAGTCCGCAGGACCGGACGACCGGCTGTGCACGCCCGTGCGACGGCGTACGCTGGTCTCCTCATGATGCGCAGCCTCCTTCTTCGCTGCCGCAGCGGGGCCTCAGACAGTCGATACTGAGCCGGCCTCCTCGCTGCGGAGAGCTGTTGTGCCCGGCATCCCTGACCGACAGAGGAAGCCCCAGACCATGTCCCAGCAGACGACCGACGTGAGCCAGACCCCGCCGCACGAGCGCAATCCCCAGCAGCCCAGCGGCATGCCGCACCGCCGCTACGAGCCGTTCCTGCCGCTCGACCTGACCGACCGCACCTGGCCGACCAAGCGCATGCAGAAGGCGCCGCGCTGGTGCGCGGTCGACCTGCGCGACGGCAACCAGGCGCTGATCGACCCGATGAGTCCCTCGCGCAAGAAGGAGATGTTCCAGCTCCTGGTGAAGATGGGCTACAAGGAGATCGAGGTCGGGTTCCCGGCGGCCAGCCAGACCGACTTCGACTTCGTCCGGATGCTCATCACCGAGGACCTGATCCCCGACGACGTCGTCATCCAGGTGCTCACCCAGGCCCGCGAGGAGCTGATCGAGCGGACCTACCAGTCGCTCGAGGGCGCCAAGCAGGCGATCGTGCACCTCTACAACTCGACCTCCACGCTCCAGCGGCGCGTCGTCTTCGGCATGGACGAGGACGGCATCCTCGACATCGCGGTGCGCGGCGCCCACACGTGCAAGAAGTTCGAGGAGCTCATCCCGGGCACCGACGTCTTCTACGAGTACTCCCCGGAGTCCTACACCGGCACCGAGCTCGAGTTCGCCGTACGCGTCTGCAACGCCGTCCTCGACGTGTGGGAGCCCACCGCCGAGCGGCCGGTGATCGTCAACCTGCCCGCCACGGTCGAGATGGCGACGCCCAACGTCTACGCCGACTCGATCGAGTGGATGAGCCGCCACCTGCACCACCGCGAGCACGTCGTGCTGTCGCTGCACCCGCACAACGACCGCGGCACCGCCGTCGCCGCGGCCGAGCTGGGCTACCTGGCCGGCGCGGACCGCATCGAGGGCTGCCTCTTCGGCAACGGCGAGCGCACCGGCAACGTCTGCCTGGTCACCCTCGGCCTCAACCTCTTCACCCAGGGCATCGACCCGGAGATCGACTTCTCCGACATCGACGAGGTCCGCCGGACGGTCGAGTACTGCAACCAGCTGCCCGTCCACGAGCGCCACCCCTACGGCGGCGACCTCGTCTACACCGCCTTCTCCGGATCCCACCAGGACGCGATCAAGAAGGGCTTCGAGGCCCTCGAGCGCGACGCGGCCGCCGCCGGCGTCGACGTCGACGACGCCACCTGGGCCGTGCCCTACCTGCCGATCGACCCCAAGGACGTCGGCCGGTCCTACGAGGCCGTCATCCGCGTCAACAGCCAGTCCGGCAAGGGCGGCGTGGCCTACATCCTCAAGACCGAGCACAAGCTCGACCTGCCGCGTCGCGCGCAGATCGAGTTCTCCCGGGTCATCCAGCAGCACACCGACGCCGAGGGCGGCGAGGTCAGCGCCGACCAGATCTGGCAGACCTTCCGTGCGGAGTACCTCGACCGCGAGACCCCGCTCAAGCTCGACTCCGTCCACACCTCCAGCGCCGCCGGCGAGAAGGACCAGCTGACGACCGGGGTGTACGTCGACGGCGAGCGCCGGGAGCTCACCGGCGAGGGCAACGGCCCCATCGCCGCGTTCGTCGCCGCGATCGCGACGGTCGGGCACGACGTACGCGTCCTCGACTACCACGAGCACGCCCTCAGCGCGGGTGGCGACGCCATCGCCGCGGCGTACGTCGAGTGCGCCGTCTCTCCGGGCGACAAGGTGCTGTGGGGAGTCGGCCTCGACGCCAACATCGTGACCGCCTCGCTGAAGGCGGTCATCAGCGCCGTCAACCGCGCCTGAGCGGCTAGATTGCGGCCATGTTGGTGAGCGAGCGGATCGGCCAGTTCTTCGTCGAGTCCGACGCGGGGCGCGACCGGCTGGAGTACACCGAGTACGGCTCGGGCGACCAGTGGGTCGTGCTCCTGCACGGCCTGCTCATGCCGCGCCGGATGCAGCAGCCGCTGGCGCGGGCGATGGCCGCCCAGGGCCTGCACGTCGTGACGCTCGACCTGCTCGGCCACGGCCGGTCCGACCAGCCGGCCGACCCGCTCGTCTACTCGATGTCCGCCTTCGCCGAGCAGGTCGTCGCGCTGCTCGACCACCTCGGCGCCGAGCGCGCCGTCGTGGGCGGTACGTCGCTGGGTGCCAACGTCGCCCTGGAGACCGCGGTCCTCGCGCCGGAGCGGGTCGCCGGGCTCGTCGTGGAGATGCCGGTCCTCAACAACGCCCTCGTGGCCGGGATCGTCTCGTTCGTGCCGATCATGCTGGCCGCCCGCTACGCGCCCTTCACCGTCAACACCGTGCGCAGCCTGACCCGGCGGGTGCCGCGCGGGCTCGTGCCGTTCTGGGCGGGCATCGTGCTGGACACCGTCGACCACCGCGCCGACAGCATCGCCGCCGTCCTGCACGGCATCATCTACGGCCGGCTCGCGCCGTCCGCGAGCCCAGCGTCGCCGGATCGCGGCACCCACCCTGATCGTCGGTCACCCGATCGACCCGATCCACCCGTTCGTCGACGCCGACATGCTCCTCTCCGAGATGCCCGACGCCCGCTTCGAGCGCGCCAGCAGCATCCTCGAGTGGCGCTTCCGGCCCGAGCGCCTGACGACCGCGGCGGTCGACTTCGCGGTCGAGTGCTGGCGGCCCCGGCCAGCCTCGGGCCGCCGGAGCCCGTCCGTAGGGGAGACTGGAGGGGTGCCCCTCTACCGCGACGAGGCGGTCGTGCTGCGCACCCACAAGCTGGGCGAGGCCGACCGCATCATCACCCTGCTGACCCGTCGGCACGGGCGGGTGCGCGCGGTCGCCAAGGGCGTGCGGCGTACGACGTCGCGCTGGGGCTCGCGGCTCGAGCCGTTCACCCACGTCGACCTGCAGCTCGCGGAGGGCCGCAGCCTCGACGTCATCACCCAGGCGGAGACGCTCGACCCGTTCAACGCGCGCCTGGGCCTCGACTACGAGCGCTACACCGCCGGCACGGCCATGCTCGAGACCGCCGAGCGGCTGGTCACCGAGGACAAGGAGCCGGCCGTCCAGCAGTTCCTCCTGCTCGTCGGCGGCCTGCGTGCGATGTCGGCGGGGGAGCACCCGGCGGGGCAGGTGCTCGACTCCTACCTCCTGCGGTCGCTCTCGGTCGCGGGCTACGCACCGTCGTTCGACCACTGCGTGCGCCTGCGGCGACGAGGGGCCGCACCGCTTCTTCAACCCCTCCGCCGGCGGCGTGATGTGCACGGCCGACAAGCTGCCCGGGTCTGCCACCCCGGCGCCGGAGACCGTCGTCGCCCTCTCGGCCCTGCTGGTCGGCGACTGGCCGGTCGTGCACGCGACCGAGCCGCGACACCTGCGCGAGGCCAGCACCCTGGTCTCGGTCTACCTCGCCTGGCACCTCGAGCGCGGGCTGCGCTCGATGGCGTACGTCGAGCGCTGAGCCCGCTCGCTGGCTAGGGTCTGCCCGTGAAGCGAAGCGTCCGTCG
This sequence comes from uncultured Actinomycetota bacterium, assembly GCA_963778975.1. GTDB lineage: Bacteria > Actinomycetota > Actinomycetes > Propionibacteriales > Nocardioidaceae > Nocardioides. The sequence goes on along the minus strand of CAVZWM010000029.1, from coordinate 4,496 downwards.
GCCCGACCCGCACCCCAGTGGCGCGACCCCGCCGCCGGTGCCGCGCGACCTGGTGCCCCGGCACGTCGCGATCGTCATGGACGGCAACGGCCGCTGGGCCAAGCAGCGCGGACTGCCCCGGACGAAGGGGCACGAGCAGGGTGAGTCCTCGCTCTTCGACGTCGTCGAGGGCGCCATCGAGATCGGCGTCAAGGCGATCTCGGCCTACGCCTTCTCCACCGAGAACTGGTCGCGCTCGCCCGACGAGGTCAGGTTCCTGATGGGCTTCAACCGCGACGTGATCCGCCGCCGACGCGACGAGATGCACGAGCTCGGCGTACGCGTGCGCTGGGCCGGTCGCGCGCCCGCGGCTGTGGAAGTCGGTCATCAAGGAGCTCCAGGTGGCCGAGGAGATGACCCGCGACAACGACGTGCTCACCCTGACCATGTGCGTCAACTACGGCGGCCGCGCCGAGCTCGCCGACGTCGCCCGGTCGATCGGGCGCGAGGTCGCCGCCGGCCGGCTCAACCCGGAGAAGATCGACGAGCGCACCTTCGCCCGCCACCTCTACGTCCCCGAGCTGCCCGACGCCGACCTCGTGTGGCGTACGTCGGGGGAGCAGCGGCTCTCCAACTTCATGCTCTGGCAGGCGGCCTACAGCGAGCTGGTCTTCACCGACGTCCTCTGGCCCGACGTCGACCGCCGGCACCTCTGGGCGGCCATCGAGACGTACGCCCGGCGCGACCGGCGGTACGGCGGGGCGCGGCCCAACGCATGAGCGGTGAGTGAGGCCGCTTCCGGTGCTCAGGAACCGGCGTGGCTCACCGCTGCCCGCGACTAGCGGCAGGTCGGGCAGGTGCCGAAGATCTCCAGCGTGTGGCTGATGTCGGCGTAGCCGTGCTCGGCCGCGATCGCGCGCGTCCAGCGCTCCACCGCCGGACCCTCGACCTCGATCGTGGCGCCGCAGCTGCGGCACACCAGGTGATGGTGGTGGGTGTCGGAGCAGCTGCGCCAGATGGCCTCGCCGTCCTCGTTGCGCAGCATGTCGACCTCGCCGCTGTCCGCGAGGCCGGCGAGGGTCCGATAGACCGTCGCCAGTCCGACCGAGTCGCCCTGCTGCGTGATCAGGTCGTGGATCTCCTGGGCGCTGCGGAAGTCGTCGAACGTCGCCAGGGCGGCCGCGACGCGCGCGGCGCTGCCGGGTGGGTCGGACCGCGGGTCGGTCAGTGCTCGTCATAGTGCTCTCCGTGCATGGCGTGGCGGTGGCCGTCGTGCACGTAGTCGACGTGGTCACCGTGCGGCACGGCCCGGTGCCCGCAGTCCTCGCCGTGTGCGTGCGGGTGCTCGTCGGTGATCTCGTGCTCCGCGACCTCGTCGGCCGGGAAGGGCGAGAGCAGCCGGCGCCGGCGCCGCAGCCAGACGCCGATCGGCCACGTGGACGCGAACATCGCCAGCGCCAGCAGCACGATCGTCGGGCCGGGTGCCACGGTGGCCCGGAAGGACAGCCCCGCGCTCAGCAGCAGCCCACCCACCGCCGCCACCGCACCGACGAGGACCGCGCCGAAGCAGGGTCGTCCGGAACGAGCGCGCCAGCTGCTGGGACGTGGCCACCGGCACCACCATCAGTGCGCGAGACCAGCAGCAGGCCGACCGTGCGCATCGCCACCGTGACGGTGACGGCGGCGAGGACGGCGATGAGCAGGTTGTAGGCCCGCACATCCAGGCCCGCCACGCGCGCGAACTCCGGGTCGCTGGACACCGCGAACAGCTGGGGGAGCAGGCCCACGCGTGACGACCAGCAGCACGACAGCGAGGCCGACGGTGGCCCACATGTCGCCCGCGGAGATGCTCGTGAGCGAGCCGAAGAGGTACTCCTGGAGGCGGGAGGCGCTCTGCCCGGCGAGGCCGGTGATCAGTACGCCGCCGGCCAGGCCGCCGTAGAACAGCAGGGCGAGCGCGACGTCGCCGTTGGTGTGACCACGCTCGCGGATGATCTCGATCAGCACCGCGCCGAGAACGGCGACGACCACGGCCGTCCAGGTGGGGGAGGCGCCGGTCAGGAGCCCGATCGCCACCCCGGTCACGGCGACGTGGCCGATGCCGTCACCGAGCAGCGCCAGTCGTCGCTGCACGAGGAAGGTGCCGATGGCGGGGGCGGCCAGGCCGGTCAGCAGTGCGGCGATCAGGGCGCGCTGCATGAAGGGCAGCGAGAACAGGTCGAGGAAGTCGATCATCGCGCGTCCCCCAGCTCGTCGAGGGGTGAGCCGACGTGCGGGACGTGGTCGTGGGAGGAGAGCACGGGGTGGTGGTGCGCGTGCGCCTCGGCCTCGGTGAGCGCCGGTCCGTCGAAGGCGATGCGACCGTCGCGCATGACGACCGCCCGGTCGATGAGCGGTTGCATCGGGCCGAGCTCGTGCGCGACCAGGACGATGGTGGCGCCGCGCGCCTTGAGGACCGCCAGCGCGTCCGCCAGGGCCTGCTGGTTCGTCACGTCCACACCGGCAGTCGGCTCGTCGAGCACGAGGAGGTCGGGTTCGCCGGCCAGGGCGCGGGCGATCAGCGCGCGTTGCTGCTGGCCGCCGCTGAGCTGGGAGATCGCCGACGGCCGCGCGCTCCCGCAGGCCGACGACGTCGATGGCATCGTCGATCGCGCGGCGGTCGGCGCGCGTCAGCGGCCGGAAGAGCCGGCGCCGGGTGACTCGGCCGGAGGCCACGACCTCCCACACCGTCGCCGGTACGCCGCTGCCCGCGCTGGCTCGTTGTGGGACGAAGCCGATGCGGTACCAGTCGCGGAAGTCGGCGTGCGGGGTGTCGAAGAGCGACACCGACCCCGCGGTCAGTGGCAGCAGGCCGGTGATGGCCCGGACCAGGGTGGACTTGCCGGACCCGTTGGAGCCCAGGAGCGCGAGGAACTCACCCGGACGCACGGTCAGGTCGATCCCGCGCAGGATCGGCCGGCCGCCGATGGCGACCGACGCGTTCTGCACCTGCACGGGGTTCACGAGCATGCATTCGCCTTCTGGAGAGCGGAGAGGTTCTCGCGCATGAGCGAAAGGTAGTCCTCGTCGGCCGTCTCGTCCGAGAGGCCCTCGAGCGGGTCGAGCACCGCGGTCTCCAGCCCGAGGTCGCCGGCGAGGGTCGTCGGACATCTTGCTGCTGGCCAGTCGCTCCGAGAACACCGTGGTGACGCCCTCGCGGGTGACCAGGGCCTGCAGGCGTGCCAGGTCCGCCGGCGTCGGCTCCGCGTCGGGGGACAGGCCGGCGATCGCCTCGAACGTCAGGCCGTAGCGGGCGAGGTAGGAGAAGGCCTCGTGGCTGACGACCGTCGTCGTGCGCTCGCAGGAGGCGAGGCCGGCGGTGTAGTCGGCGTCCAGGCTCTCCAGCTCCCCGCGCAGGTCGGCGGCGCGGTCCGCGTACGACGACGCCTGGTCGGGGTCGATCTCGGAGAGCTGCTCGGCGACGGCGTCGGCCAGGTCGGCCATCAGCAGGGGGTCCTGCCAGAAGTGCGGGTCGAGGTCGCCGTGGTCGTGACCCGACTCCTCGTGCTCGTGGTCGTGCTCGGAGGCCGACATCAGGTCGACGACCTCGGCCGCGTCGATGACGGCCGCGTCGGCGGCGTTGGTCTCGACGGTCTCGTCGATCGCGGGCTGGAAGCCGTGCTGGATCACGACGAGGTCGGCACGCGACACCTCAGCGGTCTGCGCGATGTCGAGCGAGAGGTCGTGGGGCTCGGCACCGGGTGCGGTCAGGTTCGTCACCTGCCACTCGTCGCCCGCCACCCGACCGGTCACCCACGCCAGCGGGTAGAACGCCGCGACGGCCCGGCGACCGTCTCCGGTGTCGTCGGCGAGCGCGCCACAGCCCGCAAGGAGGAGGGCAGTGGTGAGCGAGACACCGATGGACGGGCGGTGCGGACGGGTCGGGCGACGGACAACATGAGAATCATTCTCACGCTTGATGAGAACCATTGTCAATACTGCGCGGTAGTCCAGTGGCGAACTGCTGCGACCGACCCGGAACACGACCGTTCGGCACTGGACTACCCCGGCCGTAGGCTGCACGCATGCTCGTCGTCACCCGCCTCCGCGCCCCTACGCCCGATGGCGTCAGCCACGAAGCGGCGGGAGAGGAGCTGCGCGGCGGGCTCCAGCAGGCCCGCGCGATCCTGGCCGACAAGCCTGGCTTCGTCTGGGGAGAGGTCGGCCGCAACGTCGACGACCCCGGCCTGTGGGTGCTGACCACGCGCTGGGAGAACGTCGGCTCCTACCGTCGCGCGCTGTCGTCGTACGAGGCGAAGATGCACGTCCAGCCGTTGATGGTGCACGCGCTGGACGAGCCCAGCGCCTACGAGGTCGTCCAGGAGGGCACCGACCTCAACCAGGCCGAGCCCCGGTCGTTAGGCTGAGCGCTCGCCCAGCCGAGCCGGCAGCCAGCCGGCGACCCTGCCTGAACGTGTGAGGAACTCCCGTGGCCAAGCCCGCCCCGACCGCCCTGGACAACGTCGTCTCCCTCGCGA
>CAVZWM010000028.1:0-171101 GCA_963778975.1 uncultured Actinomycetota bacterium | reverse complement strand
CTGGTTGAGCGTCTTGGGCCGGATCGTGCGGCCGCGGTTGGAGAGGATGTTGAGGCTCAGGACGTCGGCGGGACGCTCCTGGGTCTCGGTGCGCAGCATCTGGATGATCCGCTCGACGGTCTCGCCGGTGACGCCCTGCCCGGTGCGGATCAGGGTGACGACCTCGTCGAGGAGGCGCTCGACCATGGCGATCTCGGCGGACTCCCCGGTCAGCGTGATCCGGTTGCCGCGCACGTGCACACCGGCCGTGAAGGCCCGCTCGATCAACCGCAGGTGCTCGTCACCGGGACCCAGGACCGAGACCATGTCGATGCTGTTGGGGACGACGACGGTGTGGGTCGGTGCGGGCGTGTCAGTCATGGATGCCCATGTCGGGCGTCCTTCCGGGTCGGTGGCAGAGCCCCTCCATGCTACCGAGCGCGGGCACGTGCGCCCAACAGGTTCTCCACGCTCCCCTCAGGGGCGGGTGATCTGCAGCATCCCCAGGCACATCTCGTCGGTGGTGCCCTCGCCCCACACGACGTAGCGGTCGGGCTGGCCCTCGAACGCCGGCAGCTTGTCGCGCAGCCACTGGACGTGCGTGCACGTCACCTTCACCTGCTCGAACGGCTGCAGGGTGATCGGCTCGATCGGACGGCTCCCCTGGTCGTCGAAGTCCCAGACCGGGATGTCGAGGATGGTCTGGGCCTGGGGGGTGCCGGGACGGACCTCGATCTTGATCGAGCGGCCCAGCAGGTGCATGTGGCCGGCCGCGCCGTGGATCGTCATCGGCTTCGACAGGGTCCGCAGGCACGACTGGGTCTGGCCCGGCTTCGGCTCACCACCGCACAGGAAGTACAGGAGGTCGGCGGTGTTGCCCTCGGAGCCGAAGCGCTCCTTGACGTCGGCGAGTGCTGCGTCGCGGTCGCACAGCGGGCCGTCGTCGTGCTTCGCACGGCAGGGCAGCTCGACCGGTCCGGGCAGCAGCATCGTGCTGAGCGCCTGGTAGGGGCGCTTGCCCGGCGCGAGGCGCAGCTGGGCCGCGGAGGTGTCCGGCTCCTGGCCGGCGAGCAGGTTGTAGTGGACCTGCATGACGATCCGCGCGCCCTTGGCCAGGCGTACGCCGAAGCCGGGCTTGACGACCGACTCCTCGCCACCGGGTGCCCACGCGCCGATCCAGGACGCGTCGTCGACGTTGGTGAACTGGTCGAGGCCGGTGCCGCCGAAGCACGTCCAGCCCTCACCCTCCTCCGCCGCGTCCTTGGCCTCGGCCGCCGTCGACCTGCCCGGGCGGGACCTGGAAGAGGATGACGTGGTGCACGACGTCCGGGTTGCCGGGCAGCACGTGGGTGCCGGTCAGCCAGGAGTCCTTCTCGAGCTCGGGGTCCAGCAGGAAGCACCGGTAGTCGTCGGTGCCGACGTCGTAGGGGGCCGACGGGGTGTAGCTGCCGGGCATCGCGATCGTCGTGCGCGACTCGCCGGCGCGCAGCGGCTTGGCCTTCGCGGGCTCGGCGTAGTGGCCACCGTCGTGCCCCGCCGTGGCTTCCTCGGTCGGCTCGTCGGTCGTCCCGGACGGGGACTCGGCCGGCTGCGTGGCCTGGCGCGGCAGGCCCGAGGTCGAGTCGGCGCCGCCGCACGCGGACAGGGCGAGCAGGCAGACCGTGACGACGGCAGCGAAGGCGGAGCGGGGTCGGGTCATCTCGGCTCAGATCAGTGACTCGGTCATGGCAGGCGTGCTGCCGAGAACGTGGAAGTGGGTGTGGAACACGCTCTGTCCGGCCCCGACGCCGGTGTTGGCGATGAGGCGGTACTCGTCGTTGCCGGACGCCTTGGCGACCTCGTCGGCGAGCGCCACGAGGTGACCGAGGATCGCCGGGTCCGCGCCTGCGGAGGCCGCCGCGTTCTCGTGGTGCTGGAGGGGCAGGACGAGGGCGTGGAAGGGCGCCTGGGGGTGGAGGTCCCTGATGGAGATGGCGTGCTCGCTGCGCCCGAGGACCTCGGCGGGGATGTCGCCGACGACGATCCTGCAGAAGATGCAGTCCGGATCCGACGTGGTCATGGGAGGAATCGTAGGTGGTCGGCCCCCGGCGTGTAACCGATTGTCACGCCCCCGCGTCCAACTACCGTGGACACCATGCTTCCTCCCCTTCCCCGCGCCCCCGCTCGTACGCCGTCGCGCTCGCGTCGCCGCGATCGTCCTCGTCACCACCGTCGCCCTGGCCGGGTGCGGCGCCGACCCGGACGACGCGGTGCCGGCCTCCGACCAGACGTCGGGCTCCGACCCGTCGGCGACCTCCTCGGACTCGCCCAGCAGCGAGGCCAGCGTCCGAGCCTCCCGCGACCGAGGAGGCGAGCCAGGAGACCCGGCACGGCCGTCCCCGTCTACTTCGCCGGCGACGGTCCCGGCGGCAGGACGCGGCTGTTCCGCGAGTTCCATCGTGTCGAGGGCGACCCCCTCACCGAGGCCGCGCGCACTCGTGGCCGGTGGCGGGGACCCGGTCGACCCGGACTACCGCACCCTCTGGCCGCAGGTCGAGATCGCCTCGGTCAGCGCCACCGACGGCGTGCTCCTCGTCGAGATCCCCTCCGACGGCTTCACCGATCGCCCCGACGGCATGACCCGGCGCGACGCCCGGCTCGCCGTGCAGCAGCTGGTCTACACGCTGCAGGGCGTCCAGCAGGAGCGCGTACCGGTCATGGTCGAGCGCGAGGGCGGCCTCCCGTTGTTCGGCCTGCCGACCGACGCCCCGTTCCGCGCGGGGAGCGCCCTGCGGACCCTCAACCTGGTCAACATCACCTCCCCCGTCGAGGGCGACACGGTCAGCGGCGACACCGTGACCGTCACCGGCGTGGCCAACTCGTTCGAGGCCAGCGGCCCCTGCCGGCTGATCGCGGCAGACCAGGAGGTGGCCCTCGCGGCCTACCAGTCCGAGGGCTGGATGGAGGACCGGCTGTTCCCCTTCGAGGTCGAGCTCCCGCTCGACGGGGTCACCGGTGCGGTCGTCGTCCAGTGCGAGACCGACGACCCCTCCGGCGGCGCCGAGGGCAACGGCCCGGCGATCGACACCAAGGCGATCGCCGTGAGCTGACTGTCAACCGGGCGCGGGCGTGCCGCGTCCCACTGATGTGACCATCCGTGCCAGCGCTCGGCCGAGGAGGATGCAGGTGCCTCGGACCGAGCTGTTCGCCACCGACGCCGACGCCGCGGTCGAGCAGCTGTACGCCGCACACTGGCGCCAGCTGGTCCGGCTGGCCACGATGCTGGTGCACGACCAGGCGGCGGCCGAGGACCTGGTGCAGGACGCCTTCGTCGCGATGCACGGGCGCTGGTCCCGGCTGCGCGACCCCGACAAGGCCCTCGCCTACCTCCGCCAGGCCGTCGTCAACCGCAGCCGCTCGGCATTGCGCCACCGGGTCGTGGTGGACCGCCACCTGAGGTCGGCCACCGCGGAGGATGCGACCGTCGACGGCCCGGGAGTGGCGGGCTCGCGACGGGACGCCGTCCTGGCCGCGCTCGCCCGGCTCTCCGAACGCCAGCGCGAGGTGCTGGTCCTGCGCTACTACCTGGACTTCTCCGAGGCCCAGATCGCCGACGCCCTCGGCATCTCGCGGGGCGCGGTCAAGGCGCACGCGCACCGCGGGAGCGCCGCCCTGCGCGACCTGCTCGGCGACTGGTGGGAGGACGCGTCATGAACGACGACATGCTCCGAGACCTGCTGCGGGAGACGGCCGACGAGGTCGCGCCCGGCGACCGGCTGGACGCCATCCGGGCTGCGACCGCCGGCGGTCGTCGTACGGCGTGGGGGTGGTGGGCCGCCGGCGGCTGCCGGCCTGGTGGCTGCGTCCGTGGTGACGGCGCTGGCCCTGGCGAACGGGCGCTACACCGCGAGGCATCGAGCCGGAGCCTGCGGCCCCTGCGCCGACCACGAACGCCGACCGCCGTGGCCCCGTGGCCACCGAGCCAGACCCCGACGATCCACCGACGCGAGTCGTCTCTGTCTACTTCGTCGGCGACACCCCCGACGGCCCGCGTCTGTACCGTGAGCTCCGGTCCGGCGACGCGCCGGTGCGTGCCGGACCTTGCCCTCGACGCGGATCTGCACGCGACTCCCTCGACCCGGACTACCGGTCGCTGTGGCCCGCCGACGCCTCCGCCGGTGTGCTACGCCATGCACGAGGAGCTGATCACGCGTGTCCGCTGACGGTCGACCTCCACGACCGTCCCGCCGCGATGAGCGAGCCGGAGCCAGTCTGGCGATCGAGCAGGTCGTTCGCACCGCCCGGGCGTGCTTCGGCAACAGCACGGGTGCCGGTTCCGGCTCGTGCTCGACAACGAACGATCGGACCAGGTCCTCGGCGTGCCGACCTCCGAACCGCTGACGACCTCGCCCGACCTCGAGGTGATCGCGCATCGTGTCGCTCGACCGACCCGGTGGAGGGCCACGTCGTCGACAACGACGAGCCGCCTCATCGTCACCGGGCTCGGCAACTCCTTCGAGGGCAACATCGTCATCCAGGTCCAACGGTCGGACGGCTCCGACGTGGTCGTCGAGTCGCCGCCGATCGCCGGCACGTACGGGACCACCTGTTCCCGTTCGCGGAGCGCCTCCGCCTGATCGACGTCCCTCCGGGTGACTACCTCGTGCTCGCCCGCACGGACGACCCGACGGGCGAGGGCCGCGTCCACATCGACACCCGGCGGATCACCGTCGTCGACTGAGCCAGGCTCAGGACCAGCGAGGCGTGCGGGACAGCAGCGCCGCGACCGCGACGACGCCGGCGGTCGACGTGCGCAGCACCTCGTCGCCCAGCCGCACGGAGAGTGCTCCAGCCTCCTCCAGCACGGCGAGCTCCTCGGGGGCGATTCCGCCCTCGGGGCCGACGACGACCACGACCCGACCCGTGGCAGGGACCTCCAGGCCGGCCAGCGACACCGTGGCGTCCTCGTGGAGCACGACCGCGAGGTCGGCGTCGGCGACGAGTGCGGTCAGCTCGACGGTCGAGGCGAGCGGCGTGATCGGTCGGGAGCCAGGAGCGCCGCGACTGCTTGGCCGCCTCACGCGCGGTCGCCTGCCACTTCGCGTGCGACTTCGCCGCCCGCTCCCCCTTCCAGACCGCGACCGAGCGTGACGCGGCCCACGGCACGATCGACATCGACGCCGACCTCGGTCAGCACCTCGACGGCCAGCTCGCCTCGCTCACCCTTCGGCAGCGCCTGCACGACGGTGAAGGCCGGGTCGGGCCGCTCGGTGTGTACGACGTCGGCGACCGCCACGGTGAACACGCGCTTGCCGGTGGTCGCCACCTCGCCGGTGACCGACGTCCCGGCGCCGTCGGTCAGCACGACGTGCTCGCCCTCGCGCAGGCGTCGTACGGCGACGGCGTGGTGCGCCTCGTCACCGGTCACCTCGACCACCGAACCGGCGACGACCCCGGTCAGGGACGGCACCAGGTGCACCGGCAGCGACATGGTCAGCCCGCGTTGAAGGCGTCGCGCAGCCGGCCGAACATCGACTTGTGCGACGACGCACCGACCTGGCCCTGGGGCGACTCCTCGCCACGGATCGCCGCGAGCTCGCGCAGCAGCTCCTCCTGACGGGCGTCGAGGCGCGTCGGGGTGTCGACGGCGACGTTGACGACCAGGTCGCCACGACCGCCGCGCAGGCCCGGGACCCCGAAGCCGCGGATCACCTGCTCGCTGCCGGACTGGGTGCCGGCGCGGACGTCGAGCTCGTAGGTCGTGACCGTCTCGGAGTCGTCGGGCGACTCGAGGTCGGCCTCGAGCAACGGCAGGGTGAGGTGGACACCGAGCGCGGCCGCCGTCATCGGCAGGGACACGGTCGTGTGGAGGTCGTTGCCGTGGCGCGTGAACGTCGGGTGGGCATCGACGTGGATCTCGACGTAGAGGTCACCGGCCGGTCCGCCGCCGGGGCCGACCTCGCCCTGTGAGGTGAGCTGGACGCGGGTGCCGGTGTCGACGCCCGGCGGGATCTTCACGGTCAGCGTGCGACGCGAGCGGACGCGACCGTCACCCGCGCACTCGCGGCACGGGTCGGGGATGATCGAGCCGAAGCCGCGGCAGGCCGCGCAGGGGCGCAGGGTGCGGATCTCGCCGAGGAACGAGCGCTGGACCACGGCGACCTCGCCGGCGCCGTGGCAGGTCTCGCAGGTGGTCGGCGACGTGCCGGGAGCGGTGCCCTCTCCCTCGCAGACCTCGCACGCTCAGGGCCGTGTCGACCTTGAGCTCGCGCGTCACGCCGAAGGCCGCCTCGGCCAGCGTCACGTCGAGCCGGATGAGGGCGTCCTGGCCGCGACGCGCACGCGAGCGCGGCCCGCGGGACTGGGCGGCCGCCGCCGGCGGCGCCGCCACCGAAGAAGGCGTCCATGATGTCGGTGAACGAGAACCCCTGGCCGGCACCGCCGAAGCCCTGGCTGAACGCGTCGCCACCACGGTCGTACGCCGCCCGCTTGGACGGGTCGCTCAGCACCTCGTAGGCGCGGGAGACGTCCTTGAAACGTTCCTGCGTCGCCGGGTCCGGGTTGACGTCCGGGTGCAGCTGGCGGGCCAGCTTGCGGTAGGCCTTCTTGATGGCGTCGGCATCGGCGTCACGGGAGACGCCGAGGATCTCGTAGGGGTCCTGGGTCACTGGTGTCCTTCGTCGAGGATCCGCGAGACGTAGCGCGCGACCGCGCGTACGGCTGACATCGATCCGGGGTAGTCCATCCGGGTGGGTCCGACCACGCCGAGCGACCCGAGATGGTTCTCGAGCGGCCCGTAGCCGGTGGCGACGACGCTGGTCGCCGCCAGTTCTGAGTAGGGGCCCTCGTGGCCGATGCGCACCGTGACGGCGTCCGCGCCGGACTCGCCGAGCAGCTTGAGCAGCACGACGTGCTCCTCGAGCGCCTCGAGGAGCGGCCGGACGGCGGTGTCGAAGTCGCCGTAGCGGGCGAGGTTGGCCGTTCCGCTCACCGCGACCCGATGGTCGCTGCGGTGGTCGGACATCGCCTCGACGAGCACCGTCACGAGGTCGGTGGCCACGCCGACCTGGTCCGGGCGCAGGGTGTCGGGCAGGGCGACCAGCGCAGCAGCGGCGGTGGCGATCGGCTCACCCGCGGCGGTCTGGTTGACCACGGCTCGGAGGTCGGCGAGGTCGCCGTCGGCGATCGGCGCGTCCAGCTCGACCAGGCGCTGGTCGACGCGGCCGGTGCTCAGGATCAGGATCGCCATCACGCGCGACGGCGTCAGCGCGACCAGCTCGACGTGGCGCACGGTCGAGCGCGAGAGCGAGGGGTACTGCACGATCGCGACCTGACGGGTCAGCTGGCTCAGCAGGCGCACGGAACGCTGGACGACGTCGTCGAGGTCGACGGCCCCGTCGAGCAGCGTGGCGATCGCGCGCCGCTCGGCCGCGCTCATCGGCTTGAGGGTGGCGAGCTTGTCGACGAAGAGGCGGTAGCCCTTGTCGGTCGGCACCCGGCCGGCGCTGGTGTGGGGCTGGTGGATGTAGCCCTCGTCCTCCAGCGCCGCCATGTCGTTGCGGACCGTGGCCGGCGAGACGCCCAGGCCGTGGCGCTCGACGAGCGCCTTGGACCCCACGGGCTCCTCGGTGGCGACGTAGTCCTCGACGATGGCGCGCAGCACGTCGAGCTTGCGGTCGTCGACCACTGCGGCCCTCCTCACTGGCACTCGTTTGCTGTGAGTGCCAAGCGTACTAGGAGTCCGTAGGCTCGCCGGCATGCCCGACTTCACCGAGGTCGCCCCGCGGGTCTGGGTGGCGCACTACGACTGGATGCACGTCAACATCACCTTGATCGGCGGTTCGGACGGCCTGCTCATGGTCGACACCCACGGCTCGGCCGCGCAGGCGCGCGATCGTGGCCGACGACGTACGACGCCTGGGCGCGGGTCCGCTCACCGGCCTGGTCAACACCCACGAGCACTGGGACCACCACTTCGGCAACGCCACCATGGTCGAGCAGTTCGGCGAGATGCCGGTCCACGCCACCGCAGTGGGCGGCCGACCACATGGAGGTCTCCGCCGGCCGCACGTTCGAGATGTACGAGGCCGGCGACCAGCCCCCGGCGCGACGAGATCCTGGCGACCACGCTCCACCTGCCGGACCGCACCTTCTCCTCCGCCGTGCAGGTCGACCTGGGCGACCGCGCGCGTGGAGCTGATCCACCCCGGACGCGGGCACACCGCGGGCGATCTCGTCGTCCGCGTCCCGGACGCGGACGTGATGCTCGGGGGCGACCTGATCGAGGAGTCCGACCCGCCGTTCATCGGCGACGACTCGTGGCCGATGGAGTGGCCGACGACCCTCGACTTCGTGATCAGCCTGATGACCGACCGCACCGTCGTCGTCCCCGGCCACGGTCAGGTCGTCGATCTCGACTTCGTCCAGGACCAGCGCGTCGAGCTCGGGGTCATTGCGGAGACGCATCCGCGACCTCGCGTCCCGCGGCGTCCCGCAGTCCGAGGCGCTCGCACAGGGCGACTGGCCGTGGGACCCGGAGCGGCTCGTGAGCGCCGTACGCCTGGGCTACGAGCACCTCCCCCGCAGCCAGAAGCGCCTCCCCCTGGTCTGACCGGCTCACCCGAACCGGGTGTCGGACTCTTCCCATCCCAGGTCGAGGTCGTCGAGCCACTCCAGCTCGGCCTCGGTCGGCGCGGAGGCCACGACCCACGTCCCTGCCCCGTCCTTGCAGAGCATGACGATGGCGGCACCCCTCTGGAACAGGGTGTGGCCATCCCCCGGCCAGGCCCAGGACCGGCACGGCAGTGGCCGGACTGCGCGTTCGATGCGGCTGACGGCGTGTGCGTCGACACCCGTGGCGCTGCGGCACGCGGGCAGCCTGGTGAGCGCCTCGAAGGCCGCGTGGTGCAGCCAGAACTCCTCGGCGCTCTCGCCCGTCTCCTGCCATGAGCGGCCGGGCTCGTTCTCGCGCTCGACGTAGCGCCCGTCCTCGTCCCGGCCCCACAACCAGACGCCCTGGTTCTCGACGACCAGCACGTCGACGTCGCCGTCGCGGGTGCCGTGGGGAGCCACCCCGTTGAACGCGAGCAGTCCACCCACCGCCGTCGCGGGGTCGTCCTGCCTGTCCTGCGGGCCGAACCACAGGGCGAGGAAGTCCCTGAGCTGCTCCATGCCCTCCGCCTCCCCACCCGACGTTGCCGACTCCGCACCAGTCTGCTCCCACCCCGAGGGGGCTGGCCACAGGGCGCGGCGGTCGATAGGACTGGGTGATGAGCGAGAACAGCGACACGCAGCCCGAGACCACCGGCATCTCCGACGACCAGCTCCCCGAGGACCTCCAGCCCGGCGAGGACAACCCGCTGGCCGAGCCCCTCGACCCCGACGACGAGGCCACCAAGGACCCCGACACCCTCGAGATGGACGCCACCCAGGAGGACCTCGGCAATCCGCCGGTCGACTCGCAGGACGATTCCGACGACTCGGAGGCCTGACCTCAGCGGGTCAGCGCGAGCCAGGCGATGAACCCCGCGTAGCCGCCGAAGAAGACGAGCACGATCGCGAGGGCGACGGGAGCTCCGATGACGGGAGCAGCCGCCCGAACCTGAACCGGTTCTGGTCCTCGTAGTCCTCGTAGTGGTTGGCGGACTCGTCCCACGTCAGGCGCACCGCCGCACGCTCCCAGCGGCCCATCTGGTGCCGCGGCTCCTCCCGGTTGTCCAGCTCGTCGGACACGAATCCGCTGCGTCCCCCGAAGGACCGCGCGATCCTGACTCTGTTGCGTGAGTCTCCGGCGTGCTGTCACCTTGTCGCGGCGAGCCAGGCGATGAACCCGAGGTAGCTGCCGACGAAGAAGAGCGCCAGCAGCACGCCGACGAGGAGGTCCAGCCGGCCGTTCAGTCGGAAGTGGTCCTCCTTGTAGGGGCCGCCTGCGCCTTGGCGATCCAGCCACGCCACCACGTTGTCACGGAAGGTCATCCCCTTCAGGGGATCGCGCTCCTCCGACATCGCGCCCTCACGTTGTTGCTCCGTCCTGCTGCGTGCCCCCTCGGCGTGCCAGCCCGCCGAGATGTCGTCTGGTCGACCTAACGTGAGGCCGTGCCGCATGATCGCTACGGAACCGACGTCCTCTCCACTGACTGGCGCGGCCGACGAACGGCCGCGCCACCGACGTCCCGACGGCCGTCGGCATGGTGGTCGAGGAGGTCACGACCGACTGGTGCGGTGAGGTGGTCGCGGTCGACCGTGACATCGACACGGTGACGCTCGAGGACAGGCGCGGCAAGCGGCGTACGTTCCCGCTGGGTCCGGGCTTCCTGCTCGAGGGCAAGCCGGTCGTCCTGACGCGCCCCGTCCGCGCCGGCGCACCCGCTGCACCCACACGTACGGCGTCCGGATCCGTCGCGGTCAAGGACGCCAGGGCGCGGGTGGCCCGCGCCAGCCGGATCTTCGTCGAGGGCCGCCACGACGCCGAGCTCGTCGAGAAGGTCTGGGGCGACGACCTGCGGATCGAGGGCGTGGTCGTGGAATACCTCGGCGGAGTCGACGACCTCGCCGACCACCTGCGCGACTTCAGGCCCGGCCCGGCCCGCCGCGTCGGCGTGCTCGTCGACCACCTGGTTCCCGGCTCGAAGGAGTCGCGGATCGCCCAGGGCATCGCCCGCTCCCCCATCGGCAAGCACGTGCTCGTCGTGGGGCACCCGTTCATCGACGTCTGGCAGGCCGTCAAGCCCGAGCGCCTGGGGATCAAGGCCTGGCCCGCGGTGCCGCGCAGCATCGACTGGAAGACCGGCACGTGTCAGCAGCTGGGCTGGCCGCACCGCGACCAGGCCGACATCGCCCGTGCCTGGAAGCACATCCTCGGCCGGGTGCAGCTCCTTCGCCGACCTCGACCCCGCCCTTCTCGGTCGTGTCGAGGAGCTCATCGACTTCACGACGGCGGCCTGAGCGAGCCCAGGGTCAGTCGACGAGATCCCGTACGACGGCGTCCGCGAGGAGGCGGCCTCGCTGGGTCAGCACCAACCGCTCGGCGCTGAGCTCGACCAGGCCCTCCTGCACCAGACGCGCCACGTGGGAGCGACCGGTCGCCTCGAGCGCGGAGACCGGGAGCCCCTCCACGAGGCGGATCTCCAGGAGGATGCGCTCGACCTTCTGGTCACGGAAGCCCAGCACCTCGCGCGCCGCGGCCGGGGAGACCCCGCGGGCCAGGCGTTCGCCGTACGGCGAGGGGTGCTTGACGTTCCACCAGCGCACTCCGCCGACGTGCGAGTGGGCGCCGGGCCCGACGCCCCACCAGTGCCCGCCGGTCCAGTAGAGCAGGTTGTGCCGGCACCAGTGGTCGGGCGACGTGGCCCAGTTGGACACCTCGTACCACCCCAGCCCGGCCTTGGCGAAGCGCTCGTCGGCGAGGTGGTACTTGTCGGCCAGGTCGTCCTCGTCGGGCATCGGCAGCTCGCCCCGCTTGACCTGCCGGGCCAGCGCGGTGCCGTCCTCGACGATGAGGGAGTAGGCCGAGACGTGGTCCGGCTCGCACGAGAGCGCGGACTCCACCGAGGTCTCCCAGTCGGCCAGCGACTCCCCCGGCGTGCCGTAGATCAGGTCGAGGCTGACGTCGCTCGAAGCCGGCCTGTCGCGCCCAGTCGACGGCCGCGGGCACCCGCATCGGGTCGTGGGTGCGGTCCAGCGTGCGGAGCACGTGGTCGACCGCCGACTGCATCCCGAAGCTGATCCGGTTGAAGCCTGCGGTCCGCAGCTCCTCGAGGTCCCACGCCGTCACGCTGTCGGGGTTGGCCTCGGTCGTGATCTCCACGTCGTCGGCCAGGCCGAACTCGGCCGCCGCGCTGGCCACGATGGCGCCGAGGTCGGCCGGCTTCAGCAGGGTCGGCGTACCGCCACCGAAGAAGATCGTCTCGATCTTCACGTCGCGGTGGCCGAGCACGTGGCGGGCGAAGCGGATCTCGCGGATCGCCGCCTCCGCGTACGACGACCGGCTGGCGCCGACCTCGTCGCCGAGCTCCTCGGCGGTGTAGGTGTTGAAGTCGCAGTAGCCGCAGCGCACGCTGCAGAACGGGACGTGGACGTAGAGGCCGAACGGCTTCGAGCCGAACTGCGCCCAGGCCTCGTCGGGGAGCAGGCCGTCCTCGGGCGCGGGGTCGCCGTCAGGCTGAGCGGGGGGCACGCGCGTAATCCAACCACGCGAACGGGTGCCAGCGGTCTCCCCGCTGGCACCCGTTCCGAAGCGTCCCGGCCGTACGCCTCCTCGAGGCGGCCGGTGATCAGGCGTACATCTGGTCGATCAGTTCCCGGTGGTTGTCCTGCACGACGTTGCGCTTGACCTTCATCGAGGGGGTCAGCTCGCCCGACTCGACCGTGAGGTCGTGGTCGAGGAGCTTCCACTTCTTGATGGTCTCCCAGCGGTTGAGGTGGCTGTTGAGCTCGTCGATGTAGTCGCTGACCATCGAGTGGACGGCCTCCGACTGGACGATCTCGGTGTAGGACGCACCGCTCATGCCGTTGGCCTCGGCCCATCCCGCCATCGCGTCGGGGTCGAGGGTGACCAGCGCGACGACGAAGTTGCGCTCCTCGCCGAAGACCATGAACTGGCTGGCGTAGGGGCACACGGCCTTGAACTTCGACTCGATCGCCGGCGGGGCGATGTACTTGCCGCCGGAGGTCTTGAAGAGCTCCTTGATGCGGCCGGTGATGACCAGGTGGCCGTCCTCGTCGAGGGCGCCCTTGTCGCCGGTGTGCAGCCAGCCGTCGGAGGTCAGCGTGTTCGCGGTCTCCTCGGGGAGGTTGTGGTAGCCGTCCATCACGCCGGGGCCCTTGATCATGACCTCGTCGTTCTCGCCGAGCTTGACCTCGCTGCCGGGGAAGACCGGACCGACGGTGCCGAACTTGTTGCGGTCGGGGTGGTTGACGAAGGAGCCGGCCGACGTCTCGGTCAGGCCGTAGCCCTCGAGGATGGTGATGCCGGCGGCACCGAACCACTCGGCGATGTCGCGGTTGAGCGCCGCGGCACCGGAGATGAAGAAGCGGACGCGTCCACCGAAGCGGTCGCGCACCTTGCTGAAGACGAGCTTGTCGAAGAGGCCGTGCTTGACCTTGAGGCCCATCGGGACCGACTTGCCCTCGCGCTTGAGGCGCTCGACCTCGAGGCCGGTGGCGAAGGCGGCCTTGAAGAGCTTCTCCTTGGCGCCGCCCTCGGCGGCCTGCATGGTGACGATGCGACCGTGGGCCTTCTCGAAGATGCGGGGGGCCGCGCCCATGAAGGTCGGCTTCACCACGCCCAGGTTGTCGACGATCTTGTCGACGCGACCGTCGATCGCAGCAGCGAAGCCGCACGCCATCTGGGTCGACATCAGGACCTTGCCGAACGAGTGCGCCATCGGCAGCCAGCGGAACTCGAGGTCGCTCTCGGAGAGGATGCCCTGCGCGCGGATGGCCTCGCCCTCGTAGACCCACGACGAGTGCCGCAGGCGTACGCCCTTGGGACGGCCGGTGGTGCCGGACGTGTAGATCAGGGTCGCGAGCTGCTCGGGCGCGATGGCCTCGGACGTCGTGCGGACGACGTCGGGCTGCTCGGCGAGCTTGGTTGCGCCCAGGGCGGCGAGGTCGTCGAGCGAGATGATCCAGTCGCCGTCGGTCTTGCCCTCGAAGGTGACGACCTTGATGACGTGCGGCAGCTCGGCCCGGTGGTCGGTGAGCTTCTTGACCTGCTCGTCGTCCTCCGCGAAGACGATGCGGCTCTCGGAGTCAGCGAGGATGTAGACGGTGTCCTCGGCGTTCGTGCTGGGGTAGACCGTCGTGGTCGCGCCCGCGGCGCACATCACCGCGAGGTCGGCGAGGATCCACTCGTAGCGCGTGCCCGACGCGATGCCGACGCGCTGCTCGGGCTGGATGCCGAGGGCGATCAGGCCGGCGGCCAGTGCCTCGACCTTGTCGCCCGCCTGCTTCCAGGTGACCGACTCCCAGGCCTCGCCACGCGGGAACCGGAACGCCTCGCTGTCGGGTGAGGCCGCAACCCGGCCGAAGAACTGGACGGCAACGTTGGCCGGCATGGTGTCGAGGAAGCTCGTGTCGATCGTCTCTGGCATCTGATTCCTGCTCAATGTCGGGGCACGGCGCCGCAGCGCCGCTCGCGGGGGCTGACGAGAAGTAACCTAGATCACGGTGTTTACCGATGGGTAGCGAACTCGCCATCTGAATTGCCCGGTTCGCGGTTTGCGCGCCCTCAGCGACGCGTAGCGGCCGCGACCAGTTCCGGCACGATCGCGAAAACGGGGTCCAGGTTGTCGGGGTTCGCCTGGATCGCCACGACGACGCCCGCCTCGGGAAGGATCACCAGGCGACTCGCGACGGAGACGTCGCCGCCGCCATGACCGAGCGCCGGTATGCCGAAGTCGTCCTCACCGGACATGTCGATGGTCCCGAGGCCGTACCACTCGCCGTTGAAGTCAGCCATCTCACGGACCATCGCCTCGGAGACGACGTGACCGCCGTAGAGCTCGTACCCCCACCGAGCCAGCGTCGCGGAATCGACCTCCACCTGCTCCCCGTCCCCGGCCAGGGCGTTCCTGCGGGGGAATCGAAAGCCCTTCAGTGCGGGGTCGCTCAGCACGCCGTCGCTGGCCGCCTCCGACGAACGGTTGCCCGGTGATGTGCTCGACAATCAGAGGCGAGGATCACGAAGTAGACGTTGGTGTACTGCGTGGTCTCCCCGGCCGCCGAGTGCGGGGCTGGCAGCCGGGACAGCAACCGCCCCACGCTGACGCCCTTGCCCTGTAGCTCCCAGTACCTGTCCGGCTCGCCGAAGCCGCCGCGCATCCCCAACAGGTCCCGGATGCTGGCGTCGTTGAGGTCGAAGGAGGCGAGCTCGGGCGGGAGGTGGTCGGTCGCCGGGTCGTCCAGACCAAGCCTGCCCTCGTCCACCAGGCGCAGGGTCGCGGCGGTCGTGATGGTCTTCCCGATGCTCGCGGTCATCTGTCGGGACGTCGGGGTGAACACCTGGCCCTGCGCCCCGCGGCCCACGGCTCCCGACCAGCTCCCCTCTCCCGTCACGATGACCGAGGCCGTGGCCCCCCGGATCTCGGGGCTGTCGAGCACGCCGTCGCGGAGGGCCGCCTGCAGGGCTCGAGTCGTTGACCGGGGCAGGCCTCCCGGCGGGAAGGCCGGGAAGTCGCCCACCATGTCGCTGACGGGACTGGACGTCGGCGTCGGCGTCGCCGCAGCGGACGCGGGCGCGCTGGGCTCGGCGGCAGCCGGTTCCGGCGGGTCCTCGGCCGTGGCCGAGCACCCGGTCGCCAGCACCAGCGCCGCCGCCAGCAGGTGTCGTGTGAACGTCATGGCCGTCTCCAGACGAGTTGGGAGGGATGGGCCCGGGAGTCCCACCACCTCAAAACGCTGCGAGAGGTCCGCCTGGTTCGTCGGCTCGGACGCCAGGACTGCGGGAGCACGATGGTGCCGTCTCAGTCCTGGACGGCCTTCGTGATCGCGATGCAGCGCGTGATCCAGTCCCGTTCGTCCTGGGTGAGGTCCCGGCCGGCGCGGCGCGCGTCCTGCACGGACCAGCCGGCATTGAGGACCATGCGCACGACCACCCAGTCGCGGGCGCGCGCCTCGTCGAGACCGGCCGCGTCCACGAGGGTGTGGAAGCGGCGCCGCAGGCCGTCGCGGACCGACTCGCTCGCTGTCTCGAGCTCGTCCATCCGGTTCCACAGCATGGGCGCCGGCTCGTAGTGCGGGTCGCCGCTCATCGGCTTGGGGTCGATCGCGACCCAGCCGCCCTCGGCGTCCGCCAGCACGTTGGCGTAGTGCAGGTCGCCGTGCACCACCACGTGCGCGCCGGCGTGCGGCGCCACCAGGTCGCGCCCCAGCGACAGCGCCTGCTCGACGTAGCGCCGCGGCACGGGCACGTCCTGCCCGAGGGCGGCCAGGTCGGCGAGCCAGCCCTCGACGTACGACGCCACCGTCCGCAGCTGCGGCAGCGCGGGCACGTGCAACCGACCGTAGAGACCGCCGACGACCTCGCACGCCTCGACGTCCCACGCGTCGCGGAGGTCGCCGCCTGGCAGCCAGTCCAGGAGAAGGGCCCGACGGTGCGGGTCGGCCCGCTGGAGTCGTACGGCGCCCTCGCCCGCCCACCGCTGCAGGACCAGGCCCTCGTGCTCGGACTCGTCGTCGCCGTCGAAGGAGATCTTGAGCGCGGCCCCCCGCCCGTCGGCGTCGACCACGGGCAGCACGAGCGAGCAGAAGCCGTGCAGCGACGTCGCCACCTGGGTCAGCTCCCACTCGGCGAGCAGGCCCGATGCTCGGCGCGGCAGCCCGTCCAGCCACCGGGCCCACTCCTCGCCCAGCTCCCGCTGCGACTCGAGGCCGGGCGGAATCTGCGGGTGCGGCACCCGGTCCACCCAACCACCCCGGCGGTTGCGGGCATACCGTCGTGCCGTGAGCCTCACGTGGGAAGACCTCGCCGCCCTCACCACCGCGCGCCAGTTCCCCGACGTGCCGTCCGACGTCGCCGACCTCGTCTCGTCCACCGGGCCGGTGCAGTCGCAGACGGCGCGCTCCCCCTTCATCGGCCTGGCCGCCCGCGCACCGGGCATCACGCACGAGGCGATCTCGGCGGCGTACGAGTCGGGCTCCCTCGTTCGCGGCAGCACCATCCGCGGGACCGTCCACACGGCGACCCCGGAGCAGTACGCCGCCCTCGGCGCCGCGACCCGCGTCGGCCAGCGTGCCCTCTGGCAACGGATGCTCAAGCTGGAACGCAGCACGCTCGAGGACCTGTGGTCCGCCACCGAGGACTTCGCCGCCGACTGGCGCGCGACCGACGAGCTGCAGCAACACCTCCACGACTGGTTGACGACACACGAGGGACGCAACCTGCTCGAGGGCCAGCAGGTGGGGCGCTACCTCGCCTTCGGGCACGGCGGGCTCGTCCGTCGGCCCGTGAACGGCAGCTGGTCGGGCCAGGGCGCACCGGTCTACCGGACGCTCACCCCGACGCGGCCCGCGACGCCGACCGACGCCGTCGCCACGCACGTGCGCTGCCACGGTCCGGTCTCGCGCCACGACATCGCGTGGTGGTCCGGACTCGGCCTGCGGGTGGTGGACCAGGCGCTCGACGCGCTCGGACTGGTCGGCACGCCGGGACCCGACGGCCGGTCGTACGTCGACGTGGCCTCCCCGCCACCCGGGCGCACGCTGACCGGCGTACGTCTGCTCCCTGAGTTCGATGCCCTGATGTGCGGCTACGACCCGGCCGCCCGCGACCGCTTCGGCCGGCCCGACCACCTCCGACGGCTCTGGAACCAGGGCAACGGCATGGTGCTGCCGCCGCTGCTCGTCGACGGTCGGATCACCGGCTACTGGCGGGCCACCGGCTCGGCGAGGAAGCGGCCCCTGGAGGTCGTCTGGTTCGCCGGCACCCGCAAGCCGCGCGCCGCCGAGCTGGATGCCCCGGTCGGCGCGCTGGAGGCGGCCCTGGGCATCAGCGTGACGGGGGTGACGCTCACCCGCGAGAGTGTCAGTGTGGGCGCATGAGCGAGCGAGGCGAGCGACAGCAGGCGTGGCGCGACGACAGCCCGGAGCACGGACGGATCCTGGTCCTCAGTGACAACCCGATCTCGCGGGCGATCGAGACCATCGCGACGGCCGTCGGCCGCGAGGTCATCATCGAGGCAATCGACGACGGGGGTCCCGGCCTCCGGCCCGGTCCACGCGATGCGGTCGTGCTGTGCGACCACGACGCCCCCGACGCGCCGGGGGTCCTGCGGGCCGCGCTCGCCTCGGAGGCGCCGTACGTCGCGATGATGGCGAGCCGTTCCCGTGCCGCCGCGGTGGCCGGCGAGCTCGCCGCGGAGGGCATCGACATCTCCACCCTGCACGTCCCGGCCGGTCACGACCTCGGCGGGAAGTCTGCCGGCGAGATCGCCCTGTCGGTGGTCGCCGAGATCGTGGCGGAGTCCTACGACCGGCCCGGTGGGTCGATGCGCGGCTGAGGCTGGTCGTCGAGGTACTCGCCCGGCGTCATCCCGGTCACGGTCCGGAAGTCGTGGGTGAAGTGCGCCTGGTCGGCATAGCCCAGTCGGGCCGCCATGTCTGCCAGCGTGGCATCGCCCGCCTTGAGCGCCTCGACCGCGTCGTGCAGCCGGCGGCGCTGGATCAGCCACTTCGGGCTCATCCCGACGCGCTGCTCGACGAGACGCTGGAGGCTCCGCTCGCTGAGGCCGGCGCGGGAGGCGAGCTCGTCGACCCGGGTCACCTCGGGGTGGTCGCGCAGCCACCTCACCAGCTCGTTGATCATCAGGCCGGGCTCGTCCACCGGGACGTACGCCGCGAGCCGCCGCTCGAGCGCATCGATCGCCACCGCATGGCCTGCCGGATCGCTGGGGTCGGGCGTCATGGCCGCGCGGATCTCCGCCACCAGGTCACCGGCATCCAGTCCGTCGACCTCGTCCAGGTCGACGTGGGTGTCGGTGTAGCTCGGCGACCGACCGTCCCGTCAGCAGTCGCCCGGCGGCGGGCTGCAGCATGGTGCCGACGGCCCAGCCGTCACCCTCGAGGGTCACGCTCGAACGTCCCCGGGTGACGCCGTAGAACCGGGCATAGGTGTTGCTGACGACGATCAGGCAGACCGGGTGCTGCAGCGTGCTCTGCGTCGACGGCTCGGTCAGCGACCACACCGGGATCCAGTAGCGCTCGACGAGGTCGACCAGATCGAGGCGACGCGGCGTAGCGGTGGATGGGCGGAGAGGGCCGGGTCACCCCGGTGAGGTGCGCCCGGTCGATCGGGTCGACGGCTCGCACGTCCTCGGGTCGCACCATGTGTCGGATTATCACAAGAGCCGGGGACAGCAGGTCTGGGAGCGTGGCCGCATGACCGAGACCGCACAGACCTTCTCCGGGCGCGCCGACGCCTTCGCCGCCATCCTCGACCGGGCCGTCCCCCAGTGGGACGCACCGACACCGTGCGACGGATGGACCGTCCGCGACGTCGTCGTCCACGTGATCGACACCGAGCGTGAGTTCCTCGAGCGGCACGACCTGGGCGCCGGACCGAGGCCGGACCTGGACGACCCGGTCGGCGCGTGGCGGACCCACGCCGCGCACGTCGCGGACGTCCTGGGCCGGACGGGCGTCGGTGAGCGGGAGTTCGACGGCTACTTCGGTCGCACCACGATCGGGGCGACGATGCGGGACTTCTACGGCTGGGACCTGGTGATCCACGGCTCGGACATCGCCCGCGCCACGGGCCAGCGGTGGTCGATCACTGAGGCCGAGGCCGAGGCGTTGCACGCGACCGCCGACGGCTGGGGCGACGCGCTCTACTCCGAAGGAGTCTGCTCCGGTGCCGTGCCAGTGTCAGCCGACGCGTCCGCGACGGACCGGCTCCTCGCCCGGCTCGGGCGGGACCCGGAGTGGCGCGGCGTCACGTCACCGGCGAAGTAGCGCCGTCTCGATCTCCTCGAGGGCCTGTCGCGCATAGCCCTGCCACATGCGGCCGATGGCGGGCATCAGCAGTGCTCCGCCCGCACTCGGGTGCACCGTCCATGCCCAGGTCACCTCGACGCCTGTCCCGGCGGGGGCGAAGCCCCACCGGCCCTCGACGTGCTGCACCAGCGGCTTGAGCATCCCGCTCGCGGGTTCGATGCGATAGCCGAAGCCGGAGGAGGGCGTGACCCACTCCAGCGTCTCGTGCATGGTGCCGCCGTCGGTCAGCACGATCGTGCGGGTCTGCCCGACCGTGCCCCAGACGCCCTCCTGGTCGCGCACCTCGCGGATGGGCGGGAGCGCGGCGAAGCGACGGCGGAAGATCCGCGGCAGAGGCATCGTCAGCACGGCGTCGTACGCCGCCTCCACCGACACCGGGATGCTGCGACTGGCCGAGACGTTCAGGGGCTGTGCCATGTGTCCAGTGAACCGCAAGGCCGTCTGGCCGGCGAGGGTCGTCGTCAGGACCGCTGGAGCGTGACGACCGCGAGGGTGCAGCGACCGCTCAGCTCGACGGGTCCGGCGACCAGTCCGAAGGCCTGGACCTCTGCCCCGTCGACGCTCACCTGCCCCTTCAGGACCAGGGCGGCCTGGTCGTCGGCGAGCGGGAGGGCCGACGTACGTCCCAGCTCGAGCACGGTCACGAACGCCTCGACGTCGCCCGAGGCGATCACGTTGAGCACGCGCACCGGACCCTCGGGGAGGGACGCGGTGACCTCGACGTCGCCCGCGAAGTCGAAGGGGCGACCCGGCTCGACGACGTGCTCGACGCCGTCGACGACCAGGCGGAGCACGGTGCCGTCGACCAGGGTCAGCAGCCGCCGGGTGCCCGGGAAGCACGAGAACGGTCCGTCCGTGTCGATCTCGGCCAGGCTCACCCGCCAGGCGCCGTCGTCGGCGCGCAGCAGCTCCCGCGTCACCCCGCCGCCGTTGGCCCACGGCTGCGGTGCGACGTCCTCGGCGCGTACGACGACGGCCACGGGCTACTTCTTGCCGGTCTTCTCCGCCGGCTGGGTGGTGGAGAGCGCGGCGACGAACGCCTCCTGGGGGACCTCGACGCGACCGACCATCTTCATCCGCTTCTTGCCCTCCTTCTGCTTCTCCAGCAGCTTGCGCTTGCGGGTGATGTCACCGCCGTAGCACTTGGCGAGGACGTCCTTGCGGATGGCGCGGATGTTCTCGCGGGCGATCACGCGCGCGCCGATGGCGGCCTGGATCGGGACCTCGAACTGCTGGCGCGGGATGAGCTCCTTGAGCTTGCCGGCGAGCATCACGCCGTAGGCGTAGGCCGCGTCCTTGTGCACGATCGCCGAGAACGCGTCGACCGGCTCGCCCTGCAGCAGGATGTCGACCTTGACGAGGTCGGAGGCCTGGTCGCCGGCGCGTTCGTAGTCGAGGGAGGCGTAGCCCTTGGTGCGGGACTTGAGCTGGTCGAAGAAGTCGAAGACGATCTCGCCCATCGGCAGCGTGTAGCGCATCTCGACGCGGTCCTCGGAGAGGTAGTCCATGCCGCCGAGCTGGCCGCGCTTGGCCTGGCACAGCTCCATGATCGTGCCGATGTAGTCGGACGGCGACAGGATCGTGGCCTTGACGACGGGCTCGCGGACCTCGGCGATCTTCCCGCCGTCGGGATACTCGCTCGGGTTCGTGCACTCGATGACCGTGCCGTCCTCCATCGCGACCGAGTAGACGACGTTGGGGGCGGTCGAGATGAGGTCGAGGTTGAACTCCCTCTCGAGGCGCTCGCGCACGATCTCCATGTGCAGCAGGCCGAGGAAGCCGCAGCGGAAGCCGAAGCCCAGCGCACCCGACGTCTCCGGCTCGTAGGCCAGCGCGGCGTCGTTGAGCTGCAGCCGCTCCAGCGCATCGCGGAGGTTGGGGTAGTCGTCGCCGTCGATCGGGTAGAGACCCGCGAAGACCATCGGGTTGGGGTGCTTGTAGCCGCCCAGCGACTCGGTGGCGCCGTGGTGCTGGCTGGTGACGGTGTCACCCACGCGGGACTGGCGGACGTCCTTCACCCCGGTGATGAGGTAGCCGACCTCGCCGACGCCGAGGTCGCTGGCCTTCATCGGCTCGGGGCTGATCACGCCGACCTCGAGCATCTCGTGCACGACGCCGTTGGACATCATCTTGATGCGGTCGCGGTGGCTGAGCTTGCCGTCGACGACGCGGACGTAGGTGACGACGCCGCGGTAGGTGTCGTAGACCGAGTCGAAGATCAGCGCGCGCGGCGGGGCGTCCGCGTCGCCGACCGGTGCCGGGGTCTGCTTGACGATCTCGTTGAGCAGCGTCTCGACGCCCAGGCCGGTCTTGGCCGAGGTCATCAGCACGTCGGAGACGTCGCAGCCGATGATGCCGGCGAGCTCCGCGGCGTACTTCTCCGGCTGGGCGTTGGGCAGGTCGATCTTGTTGAGCACCGGGATGATGTGGAGGTCGGCGCCGAGCGCGAGGTAGAGGTTGGCCAGCGTCTGGGCCTCGATGCCCTGGGCCGCGTCCACCAACAGGACGGCCGCCTCGCACGCCTCGAGCGAGCGGGACACCTCGTAGGTGAAGTCGACGTGCCCGGGGGTGTCGATCATGTTCAGGATGTACGTCCCGGGCTCGGCGCCCTCGGCGTTGTCGACCGGCACCGTCCACGGCAGCCGCACGGCCTGGCTCTTGATCGTGATGCCGCGCTCGCGCTCGATGTCCATCCGGTCGAGGTACTGCGCACGCGCGGCCCGCTCGTCGACGACGCCGGTGAGCTGCAGCATCCGGTCAGCGAGGGTCGACTTGCCGTGGTCGATGTGCGCGATGATGCAGAAGTTGCGGATGATCGACGGATCGGTCGAGCCGGGCTGAGGCGCGTTCTTGAGGCTCACGGACTGCTTTCGGGAGTACGACGGCGGGGTCGGGCCAGTGTCCCACGCGGGTGTTGCGGCGCCGAACCGACGACGGCGGGGCAGGCTCGTACGGCTAGCGTGCCGTGGTGACCTCCCGGGCCGGATCGGCGCGACATCTCCCGCTGCTGCCGGCGGCGGCGTTCGTGCTGGTGTGGTCGTCGGGCTACATCTCCGGCCCGGCAGCCGTCCACGCGGCGGCTCCCTTCTGGGTCCTCGGCTGGCGGTTCGTGCTGGCCACCATCCTCGCCGCCGGCCTCGCGCTCGTGCTGCGACGCCCGACCAGGATGGACCGGGGCACGGTGGGACGCGTCGCGGCCGTCGGCCTCGTGATGAACGCGCTCCAGTTCGGCCTGATGTACGTCGCCTTCGACCTGGGCCTCGGCGCCACGCTGGCGTCGCTCTTCCACGCCCTCAGCCCGGTGCTGACGGTGCTCCTGGCGGCCGCGCTCCTGGGCGAGCGGGTCACACGGGTTCAGGTCGGCGGCTTCGTGGTGGGCGTCGCCGGGGTGCTGCTCGTGCTCGGCGCGGACCTCGGTCACGCGGGCGGTCCGGTCGCGGTCGCCATCGGGATGCTCAGCATGCTGACCCTCAGCCTCGGCACGCTCGGCCAGCGGTGGATCGGCGCCAGCCCCGACCTGCTGTGGTCGGCGGCGCTCCAGTTCGCGGTGTCCGCACCGCCGCTGCTCGTCCTGGGGTGGCTCACCGAGGGCGTCTGGCCGGTCACCGACACGAGGCAGGCCGTCGTGTCGGTGCTGTTCCTCGCGATCGTCAACTCGATCATCGGCCTGGTGCTGCTGTCGCTCCTCGTGCTGCGCGCCGGCTCGGGTGCCGCGGCCAGCCTGTTCTTCCTCAGCCCGCCGGTGACGGCCGTCCTGGCCTGGGTGGTGCTCGACGAGACGCTGTCCGCCATGCAGCTGGTCGGGCTCGTGGTGGCGGTGGCGGGAGTGGCGGCGGCCACGCGGTCCAGGGCCGCACCTCGTGCCGTGGATCAGCCGGTCGGCACCCAGTAGCGGCGCTTCGTCCGGCGTACGTCCTCCAGCTCACCACCGGCGGCCTCGATGACCCGGATCGAGCCGGCGTTGTCCTCGTCGCAGGTGATCAGCGCGCTCTCGATGCCCAGCTCCCGAGCCCACGGCAGCGCACCGCGCAGCATGGCGGTCGCGTGTCCGCGGCGCCTCGCCGAGGGTCGTACGTCGTAGCCGACGTGCCCGCCGACGTCGAGCAGGAAGTCGTTGAGGCGGTGTCGGATGGCGAGCCGGCCGAGGTACTCGGTCCCCTCGACCCACCAGAGCGTGGTGCACGGGACGTAGCGCGCGACGCGCGGACGGTCCTCCTCCGCGTCGGCGACGACCTCGGCGACGAAGTCGGCGAAGACCTCGGGGTCCGTCCAACCGGGAGCGTGGTCCGCGATCCAGGCCGCCGTCTGTGAGTCCCTGGCACCCTCCGCGACGAACTCGTCCATGGCGGCGAGGAAGGAGGCGTGGACGGCGGCGGTGGGAAGAACGAGCTCGGGCACGGAGCATTCCTATCGCGCACCCGGTGGCGGGCTCCACCGATATCGGGTCGTCGCGCGTCTCACCGGTGGGGAAGGATGCCGCCATGCCCGATCCCTACCCCGCGCCCCACGGAGCCACCGCGCGCCGGCTGGAGTGGCCCTTCCTGCCGTCGAACCTGCGCTCCTACATCGAGCGCAAGTGCGGATCACCCGTGCGCGAGGCGATCTCGCAGACGAGCGGGTTCACGCCCGGTTTCGCGTCGGTCCTGGTGTGCGAGGACGGGTCGCGCCACTTCGTGAAGGCAGCCTCGGTCAAGGCCCAGCGGATGTTCGCCGACTCCTACCGCGAGGAGGCGCGCAAGCTCGCCGCGCTGCCCGCGTCCGTGCCCGCACCCCGGCTGCTGTGGCACCTCGACGACGACTGGGTCGTCCTCGGCATCGAGTACGTCGCCGCCCGCGCGCCGCACCGCCCGTGGCAGCCGGCCGACCTCGACGCCCTCCTCGACGCGCTGGAGGCGTGCGCCGACGCGCTCACTCCCCCACCTGCCGCGTTGGCCCTCGACAACGCGGCGGACGACTTCGCCCCGCTGCTGGACGGCTGGCCGACGATCCACGACACACGCACCGACCTCGACCCCGCCCACCTGGCCGAGGCCGAGGCGCTCGCCCGCCGCTATGCCGAGGTCTGCTCCGGCGACACGCTCGTCCACACCGACATCCGGTCCGACAACGTGCTGATCGACGCAGGCGGCCTGGCCCGGATCTGCGACTGGAACTGGCCGGTGCTCGGCGCCTCGTGGTTCGACTCCTTCGCCGCCCTGATCGGGCCGCGCGGCGAGGGCATCGACACCGACGAGGTCCTTGCCACCCGCCGGCTCCTCCGCGACGTCGATCCCGAGGCCTTCGACATCAACCTCGCGCTCTACGTCGGCTACTTCTTCTTCCAGGCCACGCAGCCGGTGCCGCCGACGTCCCCCCACCTCCGCGACCACCAGCGCTGGCAGGGCGAGGTCTGCTGGGAGTGGCTCGCCGAGCGCCGGGGCTGGCTGTGAGCGGACCGCGGGCGGCCGGGGTCCGCACGCCGTACGCCGGCGTGCCGGCGGACGTACGCGCCTGGGTGGACGCCACGCTGGGCTCCCGGGTGACCGAGGCCCATGAGCAGGTCGGCGGGATGTCGCCGGGCTGCGCCACCCGGGTGGTGTGCGCCGACGGCACGCGTGCGTTCGTCAAGGCCGTGGGGGCCGACCTCAACCCCGACACCCCGAACCTGTTCCGGCGCGAGGTGGCGGTGCTGGAGCTGCTCGGGTCGCACGAGCTGTGGGCCGACCTGATCGCGTCGCGGGACGACGGCGACTGGGTCGCGCTCCTGCTCGAGGACGTCGAGGGGACCCACCCCGACTTCCACGACGACGCCGACCTCGAGTCGGTGCTCGCGACGACCGACCGCCTCTCAGGCGTTCTGGGCGAGCGGGTGCCGGACCCGGGCATCTGGACCTCCCCCGTGCCTCTCGTCAGCGTGACCGACCGCTTCGGGATGTGGGTCGAGACGCTGGAGACGCTCGACAGCGCGCCGGCGAGCGCGCCAGTCCCGGACTGGGTGCGCACCGCTGCCGGCCACTGGGCCGGGGTGCTGGACGCCCTGGCGGACGAACCCCACCGGCAGCTGGTGCACTGGGACATCCGCAACGACAACCTCCTGCGCCGCCCCGGCGGCGAGATCGTCGTCGTCGACTGGGGCACGGCCGCCATCGGCCCGGAGTGGGCCGACCCGCTCCTCGCCCGGCTCGAGCGCGTCGACGAGCCGTGGTTCGACGCCTCGATCGCCTCCTCCCCCGCGATGGTGGCCGCCGGTGACGAGGCGATCACGGCCTGGCTCATCGGCTTCGCGACCCACCTGGCCGTCCGCTCGGTGACGGCCGTGGACGTCAACCTGCCGACCCTCAACGACTTCCGGCGCCGCGAGTCGGCACGGATGTTCGTCGCCGCCGGGCGGCGTACCCTCTCAGAGCGGTGAGCCAGGCCGGTTCCAGCGACCGAGAACCGGCCTCCGCCACCGCTCACCCGTGCGATTTGGGCGCTCACGCGCGCTGGCGGTAGTGTTCATCCCTGCATGTCCGGCACCCGACCCTCACCGTGTTTTCTCAGGCAGGGGTTGCCAGGCAGCCGACAGGCACAGACTTATCCTTTCCACCTCCCGCACCAGAGGATTCACACGTGGCAAACATCAAGTCCCAGATCAAGCGCAACAAGCAGAACGAGAAGGCGCGCCAGCGCAACCAGGGCGTGAAGTCGAGCCTGCGCACGGCCGTCCGCAAGTTCCGCGAGCTCGCCGATGCCGGCGACAAGGACGGCGCCCAGGCTGCCGGCCGCGACGCCATGAAGAAGCTCGACAAGGCCGCCTCGAAGGGCGTCATCCACGCCAACCAGGCCGCCAACCGCAAGTCCTCGATCGCCAAGACGACCGCGTCGCTCTGACCCGGGTCCTCACCGCCGAACACCCGCCCGCGTGGCGGGTGTTTCGCATTTCAGGACAGGGTCAGCGGCTCTCGCGCAGGCCGGCCACGGTGAGCACCAGCCGCTCCAGCGTGTACGACGCGTCGTGGGCCTGGCCCTTGATGTCGGCGTCGGCCACGGCCACGGCCCGGACCGCCTCGGCGATCGCCTCGTCCGACCACGAACGGGACTGGTCACGCACGGTGCGCACCTTCCATGGCGGCACCCCGAGCTCGCGCGCCAGGTCAGCCTCCCGCGCTCCGCGCGGGGCCCCGAGGTAGCGCGCGATGCTGCGGGCGGAGGCCGCCATCGCCGAGGTCACCAGGACCGACGCCGTGCCCGAGTCGAGCGCCCAGCGCAGCTCCTCCAGGGCGACAGCGCGACGCCCCGCGAACGCGGCGTCGGCCACCGAGAACGACTTCGCCTCGGCGCGTCCGCCGAAGTAGCGCTGCACCTTCTCGACGGTCAGCTGCTCGCCGGGGAAGTCGTTGGTCAGCTGGTCGGCCGCGGCCGCGAGCGAGCGCAGGTCGCTGCCCACCGCCTGCACGAGGAAGGTGGCCGCGTCGGGCGTGATCTTCGCGCCGTGGACGGCTGCCTCGGCGGTCACGAACCCCGGCATGTCCTTGGGCTTGATCTCCTCGGACTTCACCTCGGTGACTGCGGAGAGCTTGCGCAGCTTGGTCAGCACGCCGCTGCCCTTGGGGCCGCCGGAGTGCACCAGCACGAGTGCGACGTCGTCGGCCGGGGCGGCGCAGTAGTCGAGGACGCCGTCGACGGACTCGTCGGGGAGGTCCTCGAAGCCGCGCACGATCACGCAGCGGATCGAGGAGAACAGTGACGGCGCGGCCATCTCCCCCAGCGCGGCGAGCGTGAGCTCGGAGGCCGCCGACTCGGCGAACTCGGCATCGGCGTCGTGGGCGCGCACCGCGTCGCGGACGGAGGCGACCGTGCGCGCGGAGAGGTATTCCTCCTTGCCGGTCACGAGGACGACGTGGCCGAGGACCTGCGCTGCGGTGGGGGTGCGTGCCATGGTGCGCCAACCCTAGCCGCGGGCGACGACACCCACCTCCCCCTGCCGCACCACCACCAGCACGTCGCCGGAGGTGTCCGTCCGCCACACGTCCGCGCCCGTCGCGGCGAGCCCGGCCAGCAGCTCGCCGGCCGGGTGGCCGTAGTCGTTGTCCGCCCCCACCGACACCAGCGCCACCCCCGCCCCGAGCGAGGTGAGCCACGGCAGGTCCTGGTGCCGGCTGCCGTGGTGCGGCACCTTCAGCACGTCGACGTGGAGACCGACGAGCGAACGCTCGAGACGCGTCCTGTGCGCTCGGCTCGACGTCGCCGGTCAGCAGGATCCGGACGCCCGCCACCTCGGCCAGCAGCACCACGCTCGCGTTGTTCGGCGCGCTCTCCCCCGCGTCGGTCACGCCGCCGTCCGCAGGCGGCCACACCTGCTGGAGCGTCACGTCGCCCACCCGCCGCGACACGCCGTACGACGACACGCCGGGGTCGGCGCCCAGCACCGAGGCGACCGTGCGCACCCCGCCCTCCGGCTCGAGCAGGGAGGAGGAGTCGACCTCGCCCACCCGGCGTCCCTGCACGACCCCGGCCAGCCCGTCGACGTGGTCGGCGTGGAAGTGGGTCAGCACCACCAGGGGGACGCTCGTGATGTCGAGCCGGTCGAGGCAGGCGTCCATCAGCGCAGCGTCCGGACCGGCATCGACGACGACCGCCGCGCCCGCTCCGGCCCGGAGGACCAGGCCGTCGCCCTGACCGACGTCGCACATCGCGAGCACCCACCCGTCCGGCGGCCACCCCGGACTCGGCAGCCGCACCAGCACGCCCACGACCAGCAGCCCGGTGCAGGCCACCGCGGTCGACGGCCGGCCCAGCAGTCGGGGGGCGAGCAGCACCAGCAGGAGGCACAGGCCCGTCAGCAGGAGCAGTGCCAGCGGACCGGTCCCCCACGTCACCGCCGCGGTGGGGAGGTCGGCGCCGTGCTCGGCCACGGCGATGATCCAGTCCGCCGACCAGGCTGCCGGCGCGGCGACCACCACGCCGAGCGGGCCCCACAGCAGGCCGAGCAGCCCGCCGGCGAGGCCGAGCACCGTGGCCGGTGCCACGGCCGGGGCGGCCAACAGGTTCGCCGCGACCGCGACCAGGCTGACCTCACCCGAGATCGCCGCCACCACCGGTGTGCAGGCGACCTGGGCGGCCAACGGCACTGAGACCGCCTCCGCGACCCAGCGCGGGGTCCACCGCATCAGCGCGTCGCGCCAGGCCGGCGCGAGGAGCAGGATCCCGCCGGTGGCCAGCACTGACAGGGCGAAGCCCGCGCTCACCCCCAGCCCGGGCTCCACGAGCAGCAGCACCAGCACGGCGACGCCCAGCCCGCGCGTACCCCGCGAGCGTCCGTTGCGGCCCATGCCGATCAGCGCCACGGTGCCCATCGCTGCTGCCCGCACCACGCTCGGCTCGGTCCGGGCGACCAGCACGAAGCCGACGATCCCGACCACCGCCAGGAGGTGGATCCAGTGACCGCGGAACCCGATCCACCGCCCGAGGATGATCAGGAAGCCGACGACGAGCGTGAGGTTGGTGCCGCTCACCGCAAGCAGGTGGGTGAGCCCGGTCGTCCGGAAGTCGTCGGCGACCTCGGGATCGAGTCCGCCGTCGTCACCGGCGACCAGCGCCGGGACGAGCTCGCGGGCGTCGACTCCCCGGTCCGCGACCGCGGCGCGCACCGACCGACGTACGGCTGCGGCGGCGTCCCACCAGACTCCGGGCTCGCGCACCACCGTCGGCGACCCGACCGGACGCACGAGTGCGGCCGCGTCGTCGTCCGCGGCCACCAGCCGGGCGGTGGTGTCGAGCAGGGTGCCCAGCGCCGGGGTGGGCCAGTCGGCGGCGGCCATGACCACGACCGGCACGGAGACCTGCCATGCCTGGCCCCGCCCGACCACCCGGGTCGCACGGGCCCGGAGCACCTGCACGTCGCCGAACTGCCCGGCCACCACCCGCGCGTCGGAGGTCACCTCGAGCCGTAGCCGGACGACCGCCCCCTCCGCCGCCAGCCCGGTCACCGGCGAGGTCGCGACCAGCGTCTGGTGGAGGGCGCCGACTCCTGCCACGGCGACCAGCGCGGCGACCGGTCCCAGCCACGCCAGCGCAGCCCGACGGCGTACGACGAGGGCGAGCGTGCCCGCCACGACCAGTGCGACCGCCGCGAGCGCGACCCGACCGGGGAGCACCAGGACCACGAGCGACCCCGCCCACGCACCGGCCCCGAGGAACAGCGCACGCAGGTCCACCGCGACCGGCGATCAGATGGTGACGTGGGGAGCCAGCTCGGCCAGGGTGGCGTCGCCGATGCCGTCGACCTCGAGGAGCTCGTCGACCGAGGTGAAGGAGCCGTTGTCGGTGCGCCAGCTGACGATGGCGGCAGCGGTGACCGGTCCGACCCCCGGGAGCGACTCGAGCGTCAGCGGGTCCGCGGTGTTGATGTTGACGAGCGCTCCGGTCTCCCCCGGCGTGCCGAGGGTTCCGGCGACCCCGGTGGGCACGGCCACGCCGACCAGGATCTGCTCGCCGTCGACCAACGGCCGCGCCAGGTTGAGCGAGGTGAGGTCGACGCCGCGCCGCGCCCCACCCGCGGCCTCCAGCGCGTCCACGACCCGCGAGCCCGGCGGGAGCACGGCGATGCCGGGGCGTCGGACCTTCCCGGCCACGTCGACGGTCACGTCGACGTCCCCAGCCGCCGACGGTGCCGCCGCCGACGACGGTCTGACCTCCGTCAGCGGCGTCGGAGCCGACGCCACCTCCGGCACCGGCACCGGCTCGGCCTGGTCGCGGATCACGGCCCAGGACGCGATCCCCACGGCCACCGCCGCGACGACGGCCACCACAGCGAGGTGCACGGGCCCGAGCTGCAGGGCACCCACGCTCAGGCGCCGGGAGGCGTGCCGGCCGGGGACGGGGAGCACGACAGGGCGCAGGCGCGACGGGCTCGCCCCGGATGCGCGTGTGCTGCTCGTCGGGTGGTGCCGGCGGCTGGTCGCGTCGTACGGCGGCGAGCTCGGCACTCAGCGTCGCCAGGCGACGCGACACGGCCTCGGTGTGCTCGGACGAGGGCGGGTGACGACGCATGCCTCCACGCTAGGAATCGGCACGACCTCGCCGTAAGCCCATCCGGGCGATCTGTGGAGAACCCCGCTCAGACCAGCGGTGACACGCAGACCGCGACCATCCCGGGCCCGACGTGGGCGCCCAGGACGGCACCCAGCTCGCCGCACATGACCTCGCGACCCTCGAGCCCGTCGGCCAGCCGTTCGGTCAGCGCGGCCGCGAGCTCGCCGGCACGCTCGGCGTTGGCGAGGTGGGCGACACTGACGTCGACCGGCTGGTCCCCGGCCACCTCGACCGCCAGGTCCGCGAGACGCGCGAGCGCGCGCGACGCCGTACGGACCCGTTCGCGCGGGGCGACCTTGCCGTCGGCGATCTCCAGCAGCGGCTTGACCGAGAGCGCGCTGCCGAGGATCGCCGCTGCCGCGCCGATGCGTCCGCCGCGGCGCAGGTACTCGAGGGTGTCGACGTAGAACAGCGACGTCGCTGCCTGGCCTCGTGCCAGGGCGGCCGCGGCGGCCTCCTCGGCCGTGCCCCCGGCGTCGAGCACGTCGACGGCGGTCAGCGCAGCGAACCCGGTGGCGATGCCGACCTGGGTCGAGTCGACGACGTGCACCGTGACGTCGGCCTCGAGCGCGGCGAGCTGGGCGGACTCGAAGGTGCCGCTCATCTCACCGGACAGGTGGATCGAGATGATCTCGTCGGCCCCTTCAGCCGCGACCTCGCGATAGACGTCGGCGAAGAGCGCCGGGGCGGGCCTCGACGTGCTGACGGGCACGAACTCCCGCAGCGCCTCGGCGACCACGTCGGGCGTCGCACCGTCCGGTCCCTCGTCCAGCACCTGGGCGCCGATGACGACCTGCAGCGGCACGACCCGGATCCCGCGAGCCGCCGCCACCTCGGGCGGCAGGCTCGCGGTCGAGTCGGTGACCACCACGACCTGGGACATGCGCCGACCCTACTGGTCGGGTGCGGCGTCAGACGACGATGTTCACCAGCTTCGGCGCGCGGACGATCACCTTCCGCACGACCGCCCCGTCGATCGCGTTCTGCACGCCCGCGTCGCCCATGGCGGCGGCCTCCAGGTCGGCGTCGGAGATGTCCGGGGAGACCTCCAGCCGTGCCTTCACCTTGCCCCTGACCTGGACGATGGCGGTGACCGACTCCTCGACCAGCAGCGCCTCGTCGACGGCCGGCCACCCGACGCGTACGACGGTCGGCTGGTGGCCCAGTCGCTCCCACATCTCCTCCGCGACGTAGGGCGCCACCAGGGACAGGATGATCGCGACGGCCTCCGTGGCCTCGCGCACCGCCGGGTCGGCCGGTCCGCAGCCCCTCGGGAGGATTGTCGATCGCCTTGCGGGTGGCGTTCACCAGCTCCATCAGGCGCGCGACCATCACGTTGAAGCGGTAGCCCTCGATCAGCTCGGCGGCGTCGTGGATCGTGCGCGCGGTCGTACGCCGCAGCGCCAGGTCGCCGGTCGTGACGTCCGCACCGGGCGACGAGGTGACGTCGCCCGACAGCCGCCAGGCGCGCTGCAGGAAGCGCAGCGACCCGTCCGGGGACATGTTGGACCAGTCGATGTCGTCCTCGGGAGGACCTGCGAAGACCAGGGTCAGGCGCACCGCATCCACACCGAAGGCACCAAGTTGGTCCCCCAGGTCGACGCCGTTGCCCAGCGACTTGCTCATCTTCTTGCCCTGGTTGATGACGAAGCCCTGGTTCAGCTGGGCCGACCACGGCTCGCGGAAGTCGACCAGGCCCATGTCGTTCAGGACCTTGGTGAAGAAGCGGCCGTACAGCAGGTGCAGGACGGCGTGCTCGACACCACCGACGTACAGGTTCGCCGGCATCCACGCGTTGACCTTGGCGGAGTCGAACGGCTGGGTGTCGTCGTGCGGCGAGCAGTAGCGGAACATGTACCAGGACGAGTCGACGAACGTGTCCATGGTGTCGGTGTCGCGCGTCGCCGGGCCACCGCACGTCGGGCAGGCCACGTTGACCCAGTCGGCCGCCCCGCCCAGCGGCGAGGTGCCCTTGGGCTTCAGGTCGGCGCCGCGCAGCATCGGCAGGGTGACGGGCAGCTGGTCCTCGGGCACCGCCACCTCGCCGTCGACCGGGCAGTGGATGATCGGGATCGGCGCGCCCCAGTAGCGCTGGCGGCTCAGCAGCCAGTCGCGCAGCCGGAAGTTGACGGTGCCGCGCCCCAGCGCCTGACCCTCCAGGAAGGCGATCGTGGTCGACTTCGCCTCGCGACCCCCATGCCGGACAGGTCGATCTCGTCGTTGGCGGAGTTGATCGCGGGACCGTCGCCGGTGAACGCGTCACCCTCCCAGTCGGCCGGGGGCTCGACGGTGCGGATGATCGGCAGGTCGAAGGCCTTGGCGAACTCCCAGTCCCGCTGGTCCTGCCCGGGCACGGCCATGATCGCGCCCGTGCCGTAGTCGGCCAGCACGTAGTCGGCGGCGTACACCGGGATGCTGCGTCGCCGGTCAGCGGGTTGGTCGCGTGGACGCCCAGGAAGACGCCCGTCTTCGGCCGGTCGGTCGACAGCCGGTCGATCTCGGTCTCCTTGCGGACCTCCACCAGGTAGTCCTCCAGCGCCCCGCGCTGCTCGTCGGTGACCAGCTCCCCGGCCAGCGCGGCGTCGGCGGCCACCACCATGAAGGTGGCGCCGAACAGCGTGTCCGGCCGCGTCGTGTAGACGGTGATCGGCTCGTCGCGGCCCTCGATGGCGAAGTCGACGTGGGCGCCCTCGGACCGCCCGATCCAGTTGCGCTGCGCGGTGACGACCCGGGCCGGCCAGGTGTCCTCCAGCTCGTCCAGGCCGTCCAGCAGCTCCTGGGCGTAGTCGGTGATCTTGAAGTACCACTGGGTCAGCTCCTTCTTGGTCACCTCCGCCCCGCAGCGCTCGCACATGCCGGCGACGACCTGCTCGTTGGCCAGCACCGTCTGGTCCTGCGGGCACCAGTTGACGGCGCTGTTCTTGCGGTAGGCCAGGCCGCGCTTGAAGAACTCCAGGAACAGCCACTGCGTCCAGCGGTAGTACTCCGGGTCGGAGGTGTTGAAGGTGCGCGACCAGTCGAAGGAGGCGGCGTACTTCTTGCACGACTCGATCGACTTGGCGATGTTGGCCCGCGTGTAGGTGTCGGGGTGCTCGTCGTTGCGGATGGCCGCGTTCTCCGCGGGCAGGCCGAAGGAGTCGAAGCCCATCGGGTTCAGCACCTCATAGCCGCGCTGCCACCAGTAGCGCGCCACCACGTCGTGCAGCGCGAACACCTCGGCGTGACCCATGTGCAGGTCGCCGCTGGGGTAGGGGAACATCGTCAGCGCGTAGCGCTTCTCGCGCGGGCTGTCGTCGTCGGCACGGAAGGGCTGCAGCTCCTCCCAGACGCGCTGCCACTTCGCCTCGGTGGCCTCGATGTCGTACGACGACCGCTCGCCGTCGGTGCTCCGCTGTCGGTTGTCATGGCGTGTCCTTGTGGGAGTTGCGGGCTGAGCTGGATCGGGCATGAAAAAACCCCTCGCATGGAGGGGTAGCCGCGTCTCGGTCCGGTGGGTGTGGGACTCGATCAACGCGGCTGTCGAAGGAGGAGCTGCTTGCGCACGGCGCCATCCTAGCCTGTCCCGCGCGCGACCGGCGAGGCGATACTGCCGGGATGACCGCAGACCTGAGCCGCTACGACGACTGGCTGGCGTTCCTGACCGCGCTGCCCGAGCACGTGCCCGCGCTGCAGGTCGTGGTCGTCAACGGGTCCGCCGTCACCGGCGGCTGGGACGAGCACTCCGACCTCGACGTCGAGGCGTGGTGCAGCGGGTCCGGCGGAGGCGTCGTACGACGCTGTCCTGGCGCTGGCGCGGCAGAGGTTCGCGATCGACCACGTGTGGGAGCTGCCCGAGGCCACCTGGCCGACCGGGCGGCAGTGCTTCATCCACCTGCAGCCCGACGCGGCCGACCTCTCGCGTCCTACCCTCCTTCTCGACATCGTCATCCAGGAGATGCCCGAGCGACTGACGATGGACACCCGTCGCCACGGGGTGCCGATGGTGCTGCACGACCCGGCTGGCCTGCTGCTCCTCGAGGACGACGACGAGGAGGAGATGGAGACGCAGCGGCGCCAGGCGGTGCAGCAGACGGCAGCGCGCCGCCAGAGCGCCGCCTGGCTGGTCGGGCGGGCGATCGCGCGTGGCGACCTCGCCGAGGCAACGGCCCTCCACCTGCGCTTCGCCGTCGAGCCGCTGGTGCGGCTGCTACGGATCCAGCACTCCCCCGCGCGCTTCGACTTCGGTCTGCGCTACCTGCGTACGGACCTGCCCGCCGGCATGGCCGAGCGGGTGGAAGCAGTGCTGCCCGGGCCGGACCTCGCGGTCCGGTCCCGGGCAGCCTTCGCCTGGCAGGACGAGGTCCTGCGCCAGATCACTTCACGAAGCGCGGGGTGAGCGGCGGGTTCCACCACTCGCCCTGGTAGGCCTTCATGGCGCCGATGATGTGCAGGAGACCGGCGACGAAGGGCGCTGCGAGGAAGGTCAGCAGGCCAAGGCCGAGCAGCAGGATCAACGGGATCGAGATCACCAGCCAGATGAACATCGTGATCTGCACGTTGACCGAGTTCGCCGCGTGGGCACGGACGAAGGGGCCGCGGTCCTTGTAGATGACGTAGACGGCGAGCGAGCCCAGAAAGCCCAGGAACCCGGCCGAGAGGATCATCGCGACCAGGGCGGCGCCGTGGGCGATGGCGCCCCAGGTGCGCTCGTCCTGCGGCGACATGGCGGGGCTGTTGCCCGGCGCGCGGTAGTCGGGCTGCTGGCCGTAGCCCTGCTGGCCGGACAGCTGCGGGTCGTCGTTGGGGTAGTCGGACATCTCACTCACTCCTTGGTGGGCCGGGGGCCCTGTGGTGTCACCTACTCAAGCACGCCGCGCGGGCGATTTCATCCCGTTCCGGGGTCGGGTCAGGGTCGCGTCAGGGGTCGATCCGGGATGACCTCCCAAGAAGTGTTTGACAGTCACCGGCACACCCGGGCACACTCACTCCCCAAGAACTCTTGGAGGGTGAGATGGACGAGGCAGAAACCGACAGCGAGGCGGTGGCGAGGCTGCGCGCGACCGCGCACCCCGTACGCCTGCGCATCCTCTCGCTGCTGACGGCCGAGGCGATGAGCGCCGCCGAGGTGGCCCGCGCCCTCGAGATCACGCACGCCAACGCGTCGTACCACCTGCGCCTCCTCCACGACATCGGCGAGCTGGTGGTGGAGAGCGAGGAGAAGATCCGGGGCGGTGTGGCCAAGCGCTACCGCTACGACGCCACCCGCGAGCTCGCCTCGACCGCGCCAGCGGGGTCGACGACCGGGTCGCCTATGCCCGGGCCAATGCCGCCGAGGTCGAGCGCCGGCTCTTCGACGCGGCGAAGGGGCCGGGCTCCTCGAGCGACCTGGAGACGTGGGTCCCGGTCGAGGCCTGGCACCGCGCCCTCGACCTCCTCCACGAGGCCTCCCACCTCCTGCACGACGCGGCCCGGCCGGCCGGGACTCCCGAGCACGATCCACGTCAGCTTCACCAGCAACGCCTTCACCATGTCCGGCGGCCTCACCGGCGAGGCCGTGCGCTGGACGCCCACCAAGGAGACGACCCGATGACCTGGTCCGCGGCCCTCGCCCCGCTGCGCAACCGCAACTTCGCGTGGTACTTCGCCTCGCGCTTCGTGAACACCCTGGGCAACATGATGGCGACCATCGCGCTCGCCTTCGCCGTGCTCGACATCACCGACTCCCCGACCGCGCTCGGGCAGGTGCTGGCCGCCCACACGATCCCGATGGTCGCGCTCCTGCTCTACGGCGGCGTGATCGCCGACCGGTTCCCGCGCACGCTGGTGCTGCAGGCCTCCAACCTCGCCTCCGCCGTCAGCCAGGGCGCGATCGCCCTGCTCGTGCTGACCGGCCAGGCCGAGATCTGGATGCTCGTCGTGCTCTCCGCGGTGCACGGGGCCGTGTCCGGCGTGGGGTTCCCCGCCATGGCGAGCGTGCTGCCCCAGCTCGTGGCCCGCGCCGAGCTGCAACCCGCCAATGCCCTCGATGTCCCTCACCCGCAACGCCATGATGGTGCTGGGCCCGACCGCTCGGCGCCCTGCTCGTGGTGACGATCGGCTCGGGCTGGGCGCTCGCGGTGGACGCCGCCACCTGGCTGCTCGCCGCCCTGCTCCTGCTCCCCGTCACGATCCCGCCGCGGCGACGCCGCCGGAGAGGCACCCGACACCATGCGGGAGCTGCGGGAGGGGTGGAGCTTCTTCTGGGCGACCCCGTGGCTCTGGGTCGGTCGTGGTGGGCTTCGGTGTGCTCAACTGCCATCCACGCGGGGGCGTGGTTCACCCTCGGCCCCGTCGTGGCCGACGACACGATCGGTCGGCAGGGATGGGGCTACGTCCTGTCGGCGGAGGCGGCGGGACTGCTCGCTCACCGCGGTCGTGCTGCTCCGCGTCCGGCTCGAGCGACCACTGCTCCTGGGGCATGCTCGGCGATCGCCCTGCGCGCGCCGCCGATGCTCGCTGCTCGGCGTCTCGCCCACCCTGGTCGGCCTCGTCACGGCGGCCTTCCTCGCGGGTGCCGGCATCGAGATCTTCGGCATGGGCTGGAACCTCGCCATGCAGGAGAACATCGAGGACCGGATGCTCGTCGCGGGCCTACTCCTACGACGCGCTCGGCTCCTTCATCGCGATGCCGATCGGACAGCTCGCCTAGGCCCGCTGGCCGAGGCGTTCGGCTTCGAGCGGGTCCTCGTGGCCTCGGCCGTGGCGTACGTCGCCGTGTCGGCCTCGTGCTCTGTTCGCGTCGTGCGCACCTCCGCGGTCCCGGTGCGGTCTGACGCAGCCCCGTTCGGGCGGTGCGTGAGCCACGTTCCTCTCGCGTCGTGAGCCCGGTCGTGCGAACGGTCGAGCCTGGTCCGGGCCCCGATGACTAGGGTCTCGCCATGACCGTCATGGACCTCTTCCGCCTCGACGACAAGGTCGTCATCGTCACCGGCGCCTCGAGCGGCCTGGGCGTCGCCTTCGCCCACGGCTTCGCCGAGGCAGGAGCCGATGTCGTGCTCGGTGCGCGCCGCGTCGAGAAGCTGGAGGCGGTCGCCGAGTCCGTACGCTCCACCGGCCGCCGGGTGCACACGGTGGCCACCGACGTGGCTGACCCCGAGCAGTGCCAGCGCCTGGTCGACGAGGCGATGGAGACCTTCGGCAGGGTCGACGTACTCGTCAACAACGCCGGCGTCGGCACCTCCGTGCCCGCCACCAAGGAGACGCCGGAGCAGTTCCGCTCGGTCATCGACGTCAACCTCAACGGCTGCTACTGGATGGCGCAGTCCTGCGGCCGCGTCATGCAGCCCGGCTCGAGCATCATCAACATCTCCTCGATCCTCGGCCTCACCACCGGCGGTCTGCCGCAGGCGGCGTACTCCGCCTCGAAGGCCGGTCTCGGCGGTCTGACCCGCGACCTCGCGCAGCAGTGGATGGGCCGCAAGGGCATCCGCGTCAACGCGCTCGCGCCGGGCTTCTTCGCCTCCGAGATGACCGACACCTATGTCGACGGCTACCTCGACCAGGCACTCCAGCGCGTCCCGGCCGGCCGCACCGGCGACCCGCGCGAGCTGGCCGCGACCGCCGTGTGGCTGGCCTCCCCCGCGGCCGGCTACGTCAACGGCCAGACGATCCCGGTCGACGGTGGACTCACGATCGCCTGACGGACCGGGGTTGGGCGAGCGCGCGCGGCTGACTCTGGCCTCCGGCGGGGTCGCCCTCGTGATCGTCGCGCTCAAGCTCGCATGGCCCTACCTCGCGCTTGACCTGCCCGGAGAGAGACCGCTAGAGCCAGGCCTCGCCCGCGACGACCCCGTCCGTACGCCGCCCGTCGGCCGCCTCGGCCAGCCACTGTTCGCTCTCGCCCCGGGCGAACATGCCGGTGCTCCCCCACCCGTCGAGCGACCGGGTGACGACCTTCGTCGCCCTCGCGCACCACGTACACGCCGCCGCTCAGTGCCAGGACGAACGCGTTGTCCAGCGTCTCCAGCAGGTCGGACGAGCCGGTGTCGCACGCGTCGCAGCCGCAGTCGGGCTGCCGCTCGAGCACCTCGACGGGCTCGCCGACCCCGACCTGGACGAAAGCGTCCTGGCTGGAGCCTGATGGCGACCAGGCCACCATGACCGGCTGTGTGCCAGGTCGGCCACGCACGACGGCGACACGGGAAGGCGTGAGGTGCTGATCGCCCTGCCACTGCACGGCCGCGGGCGCCGGGGTGTCGACCGAGCCGAGGCCCGCCGACGTGAGCACCTCGACCCAGGCGTCCGCCCGGACGCCGAGCAGCCGGTAGCGACCGGGGTCGGTGACCCTGGAGTACTCGTGCTCGGCCGGGGAGGCACCACCCGGGTGGGGGTCGGGCCAGTCGTGGAGGTCGCCGCGCAGTCGGGCGAAGACGTCGTCCACGGCCGGCAGCAGGGAGGCGCCCGCGAACCGGCGGCGGTCGGGTCGCGTGGTCACCGCAACGCCGTCCAGCGTGCGGGTCG
This sequence comes from uncultured Actinomycetota bacterium, assembly GCA_963778975.1. Taxonomy (GTDB): domain Bacteria; phylum Actinomycetota; class Actinomycetes; order Propionibacteriales; family Nocardioidaceae; genus Nocardioides. The sequence continues at coordinate 132,119 of CAVZWM010000028.1, read as the reverse complement.
TCAGCTCGCCCGACGCGACGGCCAGGGTGATCGACGCGCGGGGCTCGGGCGCATCGTCCGCCCACGACATCGACCACGACCCCGCGCCGAGGTCCTCCGGCTCGCCCACCGGGTTCAGCGTGATGCTGAGCGGCCCGTCAACCCCGTGGAACACCCGTCGCGGCCAGTGCCGGCTCGGCACGAACCCGACGGCGATCAGCAGGTCGGCCAGCCGGTCCGGGTCGGGCGGCGTCAGTGACACCCACTCGATGACCGGTCCGTCCGCGGGTCCGGGAGCCATCGGCGTCGTCCACTGGATCAGGAACGGCAGCGAGGCGTCGTACGGCCCCGACCCGACGTCGCACATCCGCCAGGCCACGACGTCGCCCGTCGGGGGTCGTGCGCGAGCCCTCCGTCACCGGGACGTGGGTCGAACCCCGCCTCCACCAGTGCCGCCCGGGACGCGTCGACGTCGTCGACCGCGATCGCCCACGCGATCGGTCCGCGGGCCGAGCGCACCCGGTCCAGCCAGGGGTTCGACTCGTCACGGCCGGCCGCGATCAGCTCGACGTACGCCGGTCGCGGCCCGCGGACGAGCACGTTCTCGGTGCCGACGGGGTGCGCTCCCCCGCGGACGGCGGGCAGGCCGGCGTCGCGCCACCGGGCCGCCGCCTCGTCGAGGTCGGCGACGGCGACGACGAGGTGGTCGAAGCGGGCGCTCAGGACTCAGCCCGCGGCGAGGATCTCGGTGATCGACCTGACCAGCAGCGCGATGTCGTCGTCGCTGGCCACGAGCGGCGGCGCGAAGCGGACGGTCGAGCCGTGGGTGTCCTTGGCCAGGATGCCGCGCTCCATCAGCGCCTCCGACATGTGGCGACCGGTCATGAGCGCCGGGTCGATGTCGATGCCGGCCCACGCGCCGCGGACGCGCACGTCCACCAGTCCGTGGCCGACGAGCGGACGCAGGCCCGCCTCGAGCTGGGCGCCGATCTCGAGCGCGCGGGCCTGGAAGGTGCCCTCCTCGAGCATCGCGACGACCTCGGTGCCGATGGCCGCGGCGAGCGGGTTGCCGCCGAAGGTCGAGCCGTGCGAGCCGGGCGTGATGACGTCCAGGATCGTCGTGGTCGGCGGCGATGGCGGAGACGGGGTAGAGGCCGCCGCCGAGCGCCTTGCCCATGATGTAGATGTCGGGGACGACGTCCTCGTGGTCGCAGGCGAAGGTCTTGCCGGAGCGGGCGAGACCCGACTGGATCTCGTCGGCGACCATCAGCACGTTGCGCTCGGTGCAGAGCGCGCGCAGGTCGCGCAGGAAGCCCTCGGGCGGCATGACGACACCGCCCTCGCCCTGGATCGGCTCGAAGAGCACGGCCGACGGTCGTCTCGTCGATGGCGGCCGCGACGGAGTCGATGTCGCCGTACGTCGCGGAGCGGAAGCCCGAGGTGAAGGGGGCGTAGCCGCTGGTCGCGACCTCGTCGTCGGAGAAGCTGACGATGGTGGTGGTGCGGCCGTGGAAGTTGCCCTTCATGGTGACGATCGAGGCCTGGCCGGCGGGGACGCCCTTGACCTCGTAGCCCCACTTGCGGCTGACCTTGATCGCGGTCTCGACGGCCTCGGCGCCGGAGTTCATCGGCAGGATCATGTCCTTGCCGGTGAGGCGGGTCAGCGCCTCGGCGAAGCCGCTGAGCTTGTCGTTGAAGAAGGCGCGGCTGGTGAGCGTCAGCCTGCCCAGCTGCTCGCGCGCGACCGCGACCAGGCGCTCGTTGCTGTGACCGAAGTTGAGCGCGGAGTAGCCCGCGAGGCAGTCGAGGTAGCGGCGACCGTCGACGTCGATCACCCAGGCGCCGTCGCCCTCGGCGAGCACCACCGGCAGGGGGTGGTAGTTGTGCGCGGCGTAGCGCTCGGTGGCCTCGATGTGCTGGGCGGTGCTCGGTGCTGCGTGGAGATGTCGGTCGCGGTCATGAGCACATGGTGCCACCGCCCACTGGGGAACGCCGAGTTCAGGACTCAGGACACAGAAGAGGCCGGACCCCTCAGGGGTCCGGCCTCGTCGTGTCGGTGGAGCTGAGGGGACTCGAACCCCTGACCCTCTGCATGCCATGCAGATGCGCTACCAGCTGCGCCACAGCCCCAACATCGTCCCCTCAGTCGTGCTGAAGGACAACGCGGAGAACATTAGCCGACAGCGACGACCAGATGAAATTCGGGGTCGGCGTCAGGTGAGCCAGCGCACCAGGAGCCAGACACCGAGCACGGTCGCGGCGACGCCGGCAAGGAGCGGGACCACCATCAGTGCCAGGGCACCGGTGACATAGAGCGGCGTCGGCGGCTCGCGCATCGGTCACGCTCCATCTCCCGCAGCAGCAACCTGAGGTTCTTGCGGTTCGCCCGGTGGGCGACGTCGAGCACGTCACCGACGACCGGGGACGAAGCCCAGCACGGCGTCGACGACCAGGTTGAGGCCCATCACGGCCAGGACCACCTCGACCCGCGGGCCCGGTCGCCCAGGTGCCGCCGCCGTCGTACGACGCCAGCTCGAGGCCGAACCGCGGTGCTCGCGGCCGAGCCAGCTGCCGTTGTCCGTCCCGTCGAGCTCGTCCATCTCGTCGGCCAGCCGAGGAGGCCGGCGACCCCGCGCGCAGAGGCCGCCCCGTGGGAGACCACGATCCCGGTCTCCCCCTCCCCGAGTGCATCGGCGTACGACGCCAGCGCGGGCAGGAACCGGGCGAGCACGTCCGCAGTCGGGTCTCCGCCCCGGGCACCGTCAGCGACTCGTCGCCCGCCAGCCAGGCGGCGTACTCGTCGGGGAAGGCCGCCTCGAACTCGTCGAAGGTCAGGCCGGTGCGCGTGCCGACGTCGTACTCGCGCAGGCGCGGGCAGGATCTCCGGCGTCGACGCCCGTCGCCTCCGCGATCGGAGCGACGGTCTGGCGGCGCGCACCAGGTCGCTGGACCACAGCCGCACCGGGGGCAGCCGGGCCAGGACCTGGGCCGCGGCCGTCGCCTCGGCGTGCCCGACGTCGTCGAGCTCGATGTCGGCGTGACCCTGGGCCCGTCCCGCCTCGTTCCAGGTCGTACGCCCGTGCCGCATCACCACCAGGGTGCGGCGCAGGCTCACGTCAGCGTCAGCGGGATGACCGGGCAGTCGCTCCAGAGTCGCTCGAGGGCGTAGAACGAACGCTCCTCCTCGTGCTGGACGTGGACGACGATCTGGCCGTAGTCGAGGAGCACCCAGCGGCCCTCCTTGTGGCCCTCGCGACGGATCGGCTTGACGCCCGCCTCGCGCAGCTTCTCCTCGACCTCGTCGACGATCGCCTTGACGGCCGGCTCGTTGGTCGCGCTGGCCAGGACGAACGCGTCGGTGATGGCCAGCGCGTCGCTCACGTCGAAGGCCACGACCTTCTGGGCGAGCTTGTCGTGGGCGGCCTGGCCGGCGATGGCGACGAGCTCGAGAGCCTGGTCGGTGGCAGTCATGAGGAATCCTTGCTGTGGGAGGCGTAGAGGTCGTGCTTGGCGATGTACTGCACGACGCCGTCGGGCACGAGGTACCAGACGGGTTCGCCGCGACGCTTGCGCTCGCGGCAGTCGGTCGAGGAGATGGCGAGTGCGGGGATCTCGACCATGGTGACCTTGTCGGAGGGGATCTTGTCCAACGTCGCCTTGTCCATGGCGTAGCCCGGGCGGCTGCAGCCGACGAAGTTGGCGAGCTCGAAGAGCTCGTCGACGTCGCGCCAGGTGAAGATGTCGGCGAGCGCGTCGGCACCGGTGATGAAGTAGAGCTCGGCGTCGGGCATCTCCGCGCGCAGGTCGCGCAGGGTGTCGATCGTGTACGTCGGCCCGTCGCGGTCGATGTCGACCCGGGAGACGTTGAAGCGGGGGTTCGCCGCGGTGGCGACGACGCTCATCAGGTAGCGGTGCTCGGCCGGGGAGACGTCACGGTCGCTCTTCTGCCAGGGATCGCCGGTCGGCACGAAGACGACCTCGTCGAGGTCGAACCACGCCTGCACCTCGGAGGCTGCCACCAGGTGGCCGTGGTGGATGGGGTCGAAGGTGCCACCCATCACGCCGACGCGTCGCACGGTCCCGACCTCAGCTGTGTTCGCGGCCGCCACCGAACGAGACGACGGCGAACAGCAGCAGCAGCAGCAGTCCGAGCGCGATCCCACCGACGGCGTAGGGGTGGACCGCGGGCTCGCCGTGCTCGGCTTCCACGAGGGCGACGGCGGTGGCGAGGAACTGGACGCTCAGCATGGGCGCGATCCTATCGCCCGCCACGCGCGAAGCCGTCAGCGGACGTGTCCGTCGCCCACCACGACGTACTTGCTCGACGTCATCTCGGGCAGGCCCATCGGACCGCGCGCGTGCAGCTTCTGGGTGGAGATGCCGATCTCGGCGCCGAAGCCGAACTCCCCGCCGTCGGTGAACCGGGTCGAGGCGTTGACCACGACGGCCGCCGAGTCGACGGCCGCGACGAAGCGACGGATGGTGGCCTGGTCGCGCGCGAGGATCGCCTCGGTGTGGCCGCTGGAGTAGCGACGGATGTGGTCGATGGCGGCCTCGACGTCGTCGACGACGGCCGCGGAGATGTCGAGGGAGAGGAACTCGGCCGCGTGGTCCTCGTCGGTGGCGGGCACCACGTCGTCGTACTCCGTGAAGCTCTGGTCGCCGTGGACGGTCACGCCCGCAGCCTGCAGCGCCTCGATCACGACCGGCAGGAACTCGTCGGCCACGTCCCGGTGCACCAGCAGCGACTCGGCGGCGTTGCAGACGCTGGTGCGGTGGGTCTTGGCGTTGAGGACGATCGCGAGCGCCTGCTCGAGGTCGGCGGACGCGTCGACGTAGACGTGGCAGTTGCCCACACCGGTCTCGATCACCGGGCACCGTCGACTCCTCCACGACGCTGCGGATCAGCCCCGCACCCCCGCGCGGGATCAGCACGTCGACCAACCCGCGTGCCCGCATCAGCGCCTTGACGCTGTCGTGGGTCTCCCCCGGCACCAGCTGTACGACGTCCTCCGGCAGGCCGCTGTCGGCCAGCGCGCCGCGCATCGCCGCGACGATCGCGGCGTTGCTCGAGCGGGCGCTCGACGAGCCGCGCAGCAGCACCGCGTTGCCCGCCTTCAGGCAGATGCCGGCGGCGTCGGCAGTGACGTTGGGACGGGCCTCGTAGATCATCCCGACCACCCCGAACGGCACCCGGACCTGCCGCAGCTCGAGGCCGTTGGCCAGGGTGCTGCCGCGCAGCACCTCCCCCACCGGGTCGGGCAGCCCGGCGACGTCGCGCAGTCCCTGGGCCATCGCGGCCAGCCGGTCGGCGTCCAGGCGGAGCCGGTCGACGATGTTGGGCGGGGTGCCGGCCGCCTCGGCCCGCGCGACGTCCTCGGCGTTGGCGGCGAGGATCGCGTCGGCGGAGTCGAGGAGGGCCTGCGCCATCGCGTGCAGTGCGGCGTCCTTCACCGCACGGGTGGCCGTGGCCAGGACGTGGCTCGCCGACCTGGCCCGCACCGCCGCCTCGTGGACGGCCTCCTCATCGCTCACACCGACAAGCGTAGGCCGATCACGCCCGGGCCCGATCCGGTCTCGGACCGCGGGGTGATCGGCGACAGGTGGGTCAGCCCTTGTGGGCCTGGATCTTCTCGGTGGCTGCGGGCAGCACGGTGTGCAGGTCGCCCACGACGCCGAAGTCGACGAGCTCGAAGATCGGGGCCTCGGGGTCCTTGTTGACCGCGACGATCGTCTTGGAGGTCTGCATGCCGGCGCGGTGCTGGATCGCACCGGAGATGCCGTTGGCGACGTAGAGCTGCGGCGAGACCGTCTTGCCGGTCTGGCCGACCTGGAACGCGTGCGGCATCCAGCCCGAGTCGACCGCGGCGCGCGAGGCACCCACGGCGGCACCGAGGGAGTCGGCGAAGCCCTCGACCGGCTCGAAGTTGCCGCCGGTGCCACGACCACCGGAGACCACGATCGCGGCCTCGGTGAGGTCGGGGCGACCGGTCGACTGGCGCGGCTGCGAGGCCACGATCTGCGCGGTCTTGGCGCCGTCGGAGATGGTCACGGCGAAGGCCTCGACCGCGGCTGCGCCCTCGGACTCCTCGGGAGCGGCCGAGTTGGGCTTGACCGTGATGATCGGCGTGCCCTGCGTGACCTTGGCCTGGACGGTGAAGTTGCCGGCGAACACGCTCTGCGTGGTCACCCCGCCCTCCTGCACGTCGACGGCGTCGGTGATGAGGCCCGAGCCCAGCTTGATCGCGAGGCGACCCGCGACCTCCTTGTTCTCGAACGACGAGGGCAGCAGGATCGCGGCCGGGCTGCTCTTCTCGGCCAGCTGCTGGAGCGCCTCGGCCTTCGGGGCGACGAGGAACCCCTTGATCTGGGCGTCGTCGATGACGTAGAGCTTCGCGGCGCCGTACTTCTTGACCTTCTCCGCGACGGCGTCGGCCTTGTCGGGCGAGCCGAAGAACACCGCGACGGGCTCGCCGAGGCGACGGCGCGAGGGTGAGCAGCTCGAACGTCGGCTTCTTGACCTCGCCGTCGACGTGGTCGATCACAACCAGGACTTCAGACATGTCTGCGTGCTCCTCCCTCAGATGAACTTCTTGGACGCGAGGAAGTCGACCAGCGCAGTGGCGCCCGAGCCGTCCTCGTCGGTGACGATCTCGCCGGCGGTGCGCGGCGGGCGGGCGGTCGCGTCCTCGACCTGCGACCAGGCGACCGACAGGCCGACCTGGCCGGCGTCGACGCCGAGGTCGGACAGCGAGAAGACGTCCAGCGGCTTCTTCTTGGCCGCCATGATGCCCTTGAACGACGGGTAGCGGGCCTCGCCCGACTGGTCGGTGACCGACAGCACGATCGGCAGCGTCGCGCCGATGACCTCGGTCGAGCCCTCGTTGTCGCGCTTGATGCGGACCTGGTCGCCCTGGGACTCCACGACGGAGGCCAGCGTCACCTGCGGCATCCCGAGGCGCTCGGCCAGCATCGCCGGCACCACGCTCCCGGCGGCGTCGGTCGACGCCATGCCGCACACGACGAGGTCGACCCCGCCGCTGGTCTCGGCGATCTTCTCGATCGCCTTGGCCAGCACCAGCGAGGTGGCGATGTAGTCGGAACCGGCGATCGCGTCGTCGAGGACGTGGACACCCTTGTCGAGGCCCATCTGCAGCGACTTGCGCACCGCGTCGACGGCCTTCTCGGGGCCCACGCACAGCGCGGTGATCTCGATCTCCTCGCCCTCACGCTTCTCGCGGAACTGCAGGGCCTGCTCGACGGCGTACTCGTCGAGCTCGGACAGCAAGCCGTCCACCCCGACGCGGTCGACGGTCCAGTCGTCCTCGAACTTCCGGTCGGCCGTGGCGTCCGGCACGTACTTCACACAGACAACAATGTTCATGGTGGTGTGGCCTCGCGGCCCCTCCTGTGCGCTCGATGTGTGTGGGTGAGGCTACAAGCGACGACCCCAGCCGGGGAACGGGGTGTCATGGTGGGGTCGCTCACAGTGACGCTGTCACGGTCACTGCGCGTGACACCTGCCTCCGTCAGCGGCCGCTCACGTGGAAGCGCCCGGAGTGGACGTGCCGCTGGTGCTGGCTGTCTCCGACGTAGGTCACCACGAGGCGGTAGGTGCCCGTCCGGAGCTTGCCCAGCTCGGCCAGCACCACTCCTGCCGCGCCCAGCCGCTGGACCACGCGCGTCACGTCACGTGTGCCCCGGCGGTCGACCCGCACCTTCACCCGCCCCGTGGGCCGGGTGCCGAACTCACCGGCGGCCTTCACCTCGACCGAGGTCGGGATCCGTGCGCCCCGACCGATGACGCGCACCTGCAGCCGGGTCCGCACCGCGGAGACCACCCAGCCCTGGGCGGGCGACGTGCTGCCCTGCTGGTCGTCCGGGAGCTGCGGGACGAAGGTCGCCGTGACGGGGTGCTGCCCGACCGTGAGCCTCGGGAGGACGATCGTCGCGTCGCCGCCGGCGCCGAGGTTGGCCTTGAACCGGAGGTCGTCGACCGCGAAGACGACGTCCCCCTGGGGCGGTCCGGATCCGGTCGTCACCGTCGCCGACGCGGTCACCGTCTCTCCGTAGGTGGATCCGCTGGTGCTGAGGACGAGCGACGTGGCGGACGGCCCCGAGCCGGCGGAGGCATGCGAGCCGGCGCCGCCCACCCTGTGCCCGCGAGGGCGAGGAGGGCAGCGCCCGCAGCCAGGGCCTCAGCACCAGCCGCTCGTCACGGCTTGATGATCCGGTCGAGCAGGCGGCCGATGACCAGCCAGGCCACGGCGCCGAGGCCCCAGTTGACGAGCGCGTTCTTGACCTCGGCTCCCTGGCCCTTGAACTGCTTGATGCCGTCCTCACGGGAGAACACCCCCATGTCGACCGCGTCGGCAGCGCGCAGCACGAAGGCGACCAGGTCGTTGTCCTGGTTGGCGTCCAGCGCGATCATCAGCGCGCCCGCCGCGAGAATGAGCGCGCACAGCGCGCAGACCAGCCAGACGAGGTGGGCCACGCGGGTCCGGATCGACGCCACAACTGCTCCTGATCTGCGCTTCTTGTCGGTCGTGTCGGTGTCGTTACTGGCCACGCCAGCTCCCTCGATTGTGTGCAACGTGTGGGCGTACGCCGGTCAGCGCCCGACGAAGGTCGCCTGGCCCGGTCCGTGCTCAACGAACGAACGTCATACCGTGGATACGGTCCTCGGTCGCGAAAACTGCCGCGAACTGCTGGCGCTCCATCTCCAGGGCCGTGTCGAGGTCGACCTCGCTCCCCCGGTCGATGCACTCCTTGGCGGCCCGCACGGCCAGCGCCGCTGCCCCGCTGAACTGCCGCGCCCAGGTGAGCGCCTCGTCGAGGACCTGGTCGGCCGGCACCACCCGGTCGACGAGGCCGATCCGCAGTGCCTCGTCGGCCTTGACGAAGCGGCCGGTGAAGATGATGTCCTTGGCCCGGCTCGGACCGACCAGGCGCGTGAGGCGCTGGGTGCCGCCGGCGCCGGGGATGATGCCGAGGAGCACCTCGGGCTGGCCGAAGACCGCGTTGTCGGCCGCGAAGCGCAGGTCCGCGGACAGCGCCAGCTCGCAGCCGCCCCCCAGGGCGTAGCCGTTGACCGCGGCGACGACGGGCTTGGGGATGCGCGCGATCGCGGTGGTCGCCGAGCTCACCGACGCCGAGACCTTCACCATGTCGGCGTACGACAGGTCGGCCATCTCCTTGACGTCGTTGCCGGCCGCGAAGACCCGCTCGCCGCCCCACAGCACCACGGCTCGTACGTCGTCACGCTCGGTCACCTCGGCGGCGGCCTCGCGCAGGTCGGCCTGCACCTGGACGCTGATCGCGTTCATCTTGGGCCGGTCCAGTCGGATGGTGGCGACCCCGTCGGTCACGTCGATCGAGACGAACTCCATGGCTGCTCCTGTCGTTGCACTTCTCACGCTGGTGACCGCATTGTGCCGTCCGTCGCCGACTCCGCGACAATGGCCCGTGTGACACCTGCCCACGAGACAACCACCGCCTGGAACTACGAGGGCGAGACCCGGTCGGTCTGGCCCGGGCGCAACTACCCCCTGGGCGCGACCTGGTCGAGCCAGGCGACGAACTTCGCCGTCTACGCGCCGGCGGCCGAGGCGGTCTGGGTGTGCCTCTTCGACGACGCCGGCACCGAGGAGCGGCACCAGCTGACCGAGCACTCGCTCGGCGTGTGGCACGGCGCGCTGCCGGATGTGGCACCCGGCACGCGCTACGGCTACCGCGCGCACGGCCCCTGGGACCCCGACGCCGGCCTGCGCTTCAACTCCGCCAAGCTGCTGCTGGACCCCTACGGCAAGGCCGTCTCCGGCGACCTGACGGTCGACGACGCGATCTTCGGCTACGTCGTGGGCGACCCCGAGACGATCAGCGACCTCGACTCCGCGCCGTACGTCCCGCGCAGCGTCGTCGTCTACGACGAGTTCCAGTGGGGCGCGGACACCTCACCGCGGCGCCGCTGGCGCGACACGGTGATCTACGAGCTGCACGTCAAGGGCATGACCGCGCTGCACGACCGCGTGCCGGAGGAGCTGCGCGGGACCTACGCCGGCCTCGCGACGCCCGCCGTCATCGACTACCTGCGCGACCTCGGCGTCACGGCCGTCGAGCTGCTTCCGGTGCACCAGTTCTTCTCCGAGCCGGCGCTGGCGGCCAACGGGCTGGTGAACTACTGGGGCTACAACTCGCTCGGCTTCTTCGCCCCGCACAACGCCTACGCCGCGACCGGCGACCGGGGCCAGCAGGTCACCGAGTTCAAGAAGATGGTCAAGGCGTTCCACGAGGCCGGGCTCGAGGTCATCCTCGACGTGGTCTACAACCACACCGCCGAGGCCGGGCCGCTCGGGCCGACGCTGAGCTTCCGGGGCCTCGACGACCTCGGCTACTACCAGCGCGTGGTGCCGCCGGTGGGTGGCGAGACGCCGGTCGAGCCGCTCAAGGACACCTACTGGGACGTCACCGGGTGCGGCAACACCGTCGACGCCCAGCACACCCACAGCCTGCGGATGATCCTCGACTCGCTGCGCTACTGGGTCAACGAGATGCACGTCGACGGCTTCCGCTTCGACCTGATGAGCGCGCTGACCCGCACCCGCCAGGTCGTCGACATGGGCAGCCACCTGATCACCGCGATCGGCCAGGACCCGGTCCTGCGCCACGTCAAGCTGATCGCCGAGCCGTGGGACGCGTCGATGGACGGCTACCGCGTGGGCGAGTTCCCGCCGCCGTGGGTCGAGTGGAACGACCAGTTCCGAGACACCCTGCGCGACTTCTGGCGCGGGCAGCTCCGCCGGCGTGCGCACGGTGGCGACGCGCCTCGCCGGCTCCAGCGACCTGTACGCCGACGACGGGCGCTCGCCCTACGCGTCGGTCAACTTCATCACCGCCCACGACGGCTTCACGCTGCGCGACCTGGTCTCCTACAACGACAAGCACAACGAGGCCAACGGCGAGCACAACCGTGACGGCACCGACAACAACCGGTCGTGGAACTGCGGCGTCGAGGGCGAGACCGACGACCCCGAGATCATCGCCCTGCGCCGTCGCCAGGCCGCCAACCTGATGGCCACCCTGTGCTTCTCGAGCGGCGTGCCGATGCTGACCGCCGGCGACGAGCGCGGCCGGACCCAGGGCGGCAACAACAACGCCTACGGCCAGGACAACGCGACCTCGTGGATCGACTGGACCCCCGACGACGCCTGGCTCGACGTCTACGAGATCACCAAGACCGCGCTGCGGCTGCGACGCGAGCACCCGGCCCTGCGCCAGCGGCACTGGTTCGAGGGTCGCCCGACCATCCGGGGCGGCATGAAGGACCTGCTCTGGGTGCACCCCAGTGGCCGCGAGATGTCGACCGACGACTGGAACGACGACACCTGCCGGACCGTCGGCATGTTCCTCAACGGCGCGCCGCTGCGCTCCCCCGGCAGGCACGGCGAGCAGATCCACGACAAGTCCTTCGTGATCTGGCTCAACGCCGGGGCGGAGGACGTCAAGCTCACGCTCCCCGACAACAAGTGGGTGCACCACGGCGAGGTCGTGCTCTCCACCAACGCGGGCATCGACATCGGCGACCCGGTGATCGCCGGCAGCGAGATGCTGCTCCAGGGCCGGTCGGTCCTCGTGCATGCGGCAGAGCTGACGGACCGGCTCAGGCCGGCTGCGCCACCCACTCCATCGGGTCCCCGGCGTTCAGGTCGGCGATGCCGAGGTTCTCGAAGGCACCCAGCACGACGAGGCGCCGCACGGCCGCGAAGGTGAGCACGTGCGCGATCATCCCGCCGTAGGTGAAGACCCTGGGCGGGTCGCAGGTGACATCGACGAAGGTGTCGTCCAGGCGGCCCTCGTCGACGGTCGCCCTGACCTGCGTGACGAAGGCGGGGCCCTCCTCGCCCAGCTCTCGTCGCAGGGTGCTGATCGACTTGCCGCGCTCCTGGTCCCAGTCGTACGACCGCTGCGCGACGGCAGCGTTCCACTGGGCCAGCTGGCCGACGAGGCGGCCGAGCACCGAGCGGATGGTCATGTCGTCGTCGATGGTGCCGACCGGCATCTCGATGGGTGCGTCGAGCTGCTCGTCGGTGAGGCGTCCGGCCCGCTCCAGCATCTCGGCGGTGAGCCAGATGTGGTGCTCGATCATGCGCGTCATCAGGTCCATCGGGGTCACCTCTCGTCGGGTCGGCAGCCGCAGGCTGCCGGGTGGGTGGAAGTGCACGCCGCTCGCGCCCTCGATCTGGGTGCGGGTCGGGTGCTGGCGCCAGCGGCTCGGGGCGGCGCCGTACTCCCGCGAGAACGCCCTGGTGAACGCTTCGTGGGAGCCGAAGCCCGCTTCGAACGCGATGTCGACCACCTGCTGGTCACCGGCGAGGAGCCGGTGGGCCGCGCGCTCGAGCAGCAGGCGCCGTCGCATCCGCTCCGGTGGCTCGCCTCCCGTCGCCGACACCACGTGGTCGAGGTGGAAGCGGGAGAGGTGGAGCCGCCGTGCCCGCTCCTCACTGCCCAGGTCGAGGGTCTCGGCCAGGGTGTCGAGGAACGCGGCGAAGGTGTCGGCCGCGGTGGTCATGACCACCACCTTGACCGCGGGACCGCTGTGAGGCTTGATCGCACTTGCGCAGTCTGCCCGGGCGGGATCAGTCGTGGGCGGCCTTGGCCGCACAGATGACATCGTTCAGGCGGTCACGGAGCACCATCAGGTCGTCGACGTCCATGTCGAGCCGATCGAGGACCGTGCCGGGGACGGAGAGCGCCTGCTCGCGCAGGGCGCGACCCCGCTCCGTCAGCGCGACGGCCAGGCTCCGCTCGTCGGCCGGGTTGCGGTCGCGGCGTACGAGCCCGGCAGCCTCGAGCCGCTTCAGCAGGCGCGACAGGGTGCCCGCGTCGAGCTCGAGCATCCGGCTCAGCTCGGTGACGGACAACGGCTCCGCTCCCCAGAGAGCGAGCATCACGAGGTACTGCGGGTGCGTGAGCCCGAGCGGCTCCAGCACCGGCCGGTAGACCGAGATGACCGTGCGGGAGGCGACGGCCAGCGCGAAGCAGACCTGGTGCTCCAGGGCCAGCGGGATCGTCGCGGCCCGATTGGGAGTGCTGGTGACCATTCGATTAGCCTAACAACCATTGCCACAGCAAGTAACTCCTCGGAGGGAGCGCCATGAGCAGCACCACGCCGAGCCGGCACGAGGACAAGCGCCGTCGCCACCTCCTCGACCTCGACGCGCCGCGCCGGGTGGTCAGCGACCCCGCCGCCGAGGAACGCAGCCTGGGCCGGGTCCAGCGGTGGGTGATGTCGACGCTCGCCGTCATCACGATCCTGCACATGTCCGCGGGGCTGATCCTGGCCGCGATGTACCTCGACGACGCGACGCGCGCCTCGCAGATCGGGCTCAACGTCATCGCCGGCGCCTTCGGCGTCCTGGCGGTCGTCGTGGGCCTGGCCATCCACGGCCGCCGCCTCCTCTCGCCGTGGCTGCTGCTCGGGCTGGTGCCCACTGTCGTGGGGCTCTGGCTCACGTTGCGCTGAGCTGCTCTGCCTCGATGATCCACGCACCCGATGGGGTGGAGATCTACTTCAGCACGGTGGAATTGCAGTAGGCCTTTCGCCGCAAGCGGCCTCTATGCCCTATCGTGGTGTCTGTTGAAGGGACGGCTCTGCAAGTCGTCCTGGCCGCACACGATGCGCGGCCTGTATCTCGTACTCCTGGTTTTCCGGTTCGCTGGACATCAGTACAGATGGATGTCTTCAGCGGCTCGGGAGCAAACTGCCCCCGACAGGTAAACAAGGGAAAAGATCATGGCTTCAGGCACCGTCAAGTGGTTCAACGCCGAAAAGGGTTTCGGCTTCATCGCGCAGGATGGCGGCGGCGAGGACGTGTTCGTCCACTTCTCCGCGATCCAGTCCGGCGGCTACAAGTCGCTCGACGAGAACCAGAAGGTCGAGTTCGACCTCGCCCAGGGCCCCAAGGGTCCCCAGGCCGAGAACGTTCGCGTCTCCTGATCTGAACCACGAAGAGCCCCGACCGCGTCAGCGGTCGGGGCTCCTCGCATTTCAGGCCTCAGGCCGGTTCGGCCACCAGCCCCAGCTCCGCCACCGAGGCGAGCGAGTCGTTCCGGGGAACCACACGCACCGTGTAGCCGAACGCACCGGAGTGCTCCAGGCGCACGGCCGCGTCGAAGCGGTGGCGGTTGCCCTCGTAGGACTCCCCCACCTCCATCGGTGAGACGGCGGTCGAGATGAGCTCGTCGTCCGCACCGATCCGGCCGTGGACGACCTGCACCTCGACGTCGGACGCGGACAGGTCACCCAGCGCGATCCAGGCGCGTACGTCCAGCGTCGCGCCGACCTCGGCCTGGTCGCCCACGCCCTCGGACTCGATGTGCTCGACGCGGACGCCGTGCCAGGCAGCCCGCACCGACTGCTTCCACTCCGACAGCGTGTGGGCCCCGGCGTAGTCGGAGTTGAGCGAGCGGGCGGTCTGCGCAGCAGGGGCGTACAGCTCGCGCACGTAGTCGCGCACCTGGCGGGTGGCGAGCACCTTGGGGCCGAGCGACTTCAGCGTGTGGCGCACCATCTCGAGCCAGCGCGGCGGGACACCCTCGTCGTTGGTCTCGTAGAAGCGCGGCACGACCTCGGTCTCGAGCAGGTCGTAGAGCGCGTTCGCCTCGAGGTCGTCGCGGCGGTCGGCGTCGTCGATGCCGTCGGCCGACGGGATCGCCCACCCGTTGTTGCCGTCGTACCACTCGTCCCACCAGCCATCGAGGATCGAGAGGTTGAGGCCACCGTTGAGGGCGGCCTTCATGCCCGAGGTGCCGCAGGCCTCGTAGGGGCGCAGCGGGTTGTTGAGCCAGACGTCGCAGCCGGGGTAGAGCGGCTGCGCCATGGCGATGTCGTAGTTGGGCAGGAAGGCGATCCGGTGGCGGATCTCCGGGTCGTCGGCGAAGCGCACCATCTCCTGGATGAGCTGCTTGCCGGTCTCGTCCGCCGGGTGCGCCTTGCCGGCGATGACCAGCTGGATCGGCCGCTCGGGGTCGAGCAGGAGCTTCTTGAGGCGCGCCGGGTCGCGCAGCATCAGCGTGAGCCGCTTGTACGTCGGCACCCGACGCGCGAAGCCGATGGTCAGGACGTCGGGGTCGAGCGCGCTGTCGATCCAGGTGGTCTCGGCAGGGGCGAAGCCGCGGTTCGAGGCGGACCGCCGCATCCGCGCACGGGCGTCGTCGATGAAGCGGGTGCGCAGCGTGCGCTTGAGGTCCCAGATGTCGCGGTCGCTGATCTGGTCGACCAGCGGCCACAGGGCATCGGTGTCGTCGCCGTCGATGTCGCCGCCGCGGCTCGGCCGCCAGCTCGATGACCTCGCGGGCGATCCAGCTCGGGCCGTGGACGCCGTTGGTGATCGACGTGATCGGCACCTCGGCCTCGTCGAAGGCCGGCCAGAGGCCGTTGAACATCCCGCGCGACACGTGGCCGTGCAGCTGGGAGACGCCGTTGGCGCGCTGGGCGAGGCGGAAGCCCATGACAGCCATGTTGAAGACGCCGGCCTCGCCGCCGTCGTAGTCCTCGGCACCCAGGGCCAGCACGCGCTCGACGGGCACGCCCGGGGTCGGCGAGTTGCCGCCGAAGTACTGCGACACCAGCTCGCCCGGGAACCGGTCGATGCCCGCCGGGACCGGCGTGTGCGTGGTGAAGACGGTGCCGGCGCGGGAGACCTCGAGCGCGGTGTCGAAGTCGAGCCGCGGCCCGTCCTCGGCGACGGTCAGCTCGCGGATCCGCTCGATGCCGAGGAAGCCCGCGTGGCCCTCGTTGGTGTGGAAGACCTCCGGCGCGGGGTCGCCGGTGATGCGCGACCAGACGCGGAGGGCGCGTACGCCGCCGACGCCCAGGAGCAGCTCCTGGCGCAGCCGGTGCTCGGAGTTGCCGCCGTAGAGGCGGTCGGTGACGTCGCGGTAGTGGGCGCTGTTCTCCTCGATGTCGGAGTCGAGCAGCAGCAGCGGCACCCGGCCGACGTGGGCGACGAGGATCCGTGCCACCAGGTCGGGGCCGTCGGGCAGGGCGATCGACACCGTCGCGCGCGTGCCGTCCGGCTCGCGCAGCTGGGTCAGCGGCAGCTCGTCGGGGTCGAGCACGGGGTAGCTCTCCTGCTGCCACCCGTCCCGGTCGAGGGCCTGCTTGAAGTAGCCGTGGCGGTAGAGGAGCCCCACACCGATCAGCGGGATGCCGAGGTCGGAGGACGCCTTGAGGTGGTCGCCGGCGAGGATGCCGAGGCCACCGGAGTACTGCGGCAGCACCGAGCTGATGCCGTACTCCGGGGAGAAGTAGGCGATCGAGCGGGGTGCGTCGGCACCCGCCTTGCGGGCGTACCACCGGTCCTCGCTCAGGTAGCGCTGGAGGTCGGCGTGGGCCGCGTCGAGCCGCGCACGGAAGTCGGCGTCGTCGACGAGCTCGTCGAGACGCTCCCGGCCGACCGCGCCGAGGAAGCGCACCGGATCACCATTCACCTCCCGCCAGAGGGTGGCATCGACGGACGCGAAGACGTCCTGCGTCGGGGGGTGCCACGACCAGCGGAGGTTGCCCGCCAGCACGGACAGGGCACCCAACGCCTCGGGAAGGACAGGACGGACGGTGAATCGTCGGAACGCTCGCACCCCGGCACGCTAGGGCATTTCTCTGGAACGATCCAACCCGTCGGCGAGTTTGTCCTGCATAACCCCCGGACCCGCAGGCCGTTGAGTGCGCATGACCTCACCCCGTTCCTGGCTCGGCCGCACCGCCGTCGCGTCCGCCGCGCTCCTGGCGATCTCCACGCTCTCCATCGATCGCCTCCCCCGCCACGGCGGAGCCGGACACGGTGCAGCCCGGGGACACCCCCGCCGACATCCGCCACGCTCGGCGACCCCGTCGCCGGCACCGAGCGACGTCGACGCCCGCGGCACCGCCGCCCCGACCGGCGCCCAGCGGCAGGCAGTCGATGCCCTCGGCGCGGTGGCGGCGCGCTGGAACTCGCTGGGCACCCCCTCCTCGCTGCTCCCGACGAGCGGCAGCCTCGGCGCCGCCCCCGGGCTTCCCCAGGACGGGGCACGTGCCTGGCTGCGCGACCACGCGTCGGTCTTCGGGATCTCGCCGGACGCGGTCGGCGACCTGGAGCTCGTCGAGCTCGCAGGAGCTCGCCGACTCGCGACGCACGCGCGGTGCTGTTCCGCCAGCGCTTCGCCGGCGACGTTTCATCCGCGCTCGGCGGGCTGGTCACCGTCGGGGTCGCGGACGGCAAGGTCGCCTACGTCTCCTCGTCCCTGGCTCGGACCAGCCTCGGCCATGCCCGCGGCCACACTGACGCCGCTGCAGGGCTGGCTCCGGGCCGCCACCGACCTCAGCGTCGGCGTCGCCGGCCGCGGAGGTCTCCGACATCGCGTCGACCGTCAGCGGTGGCTGGACCCGCCTCGTGGTTCCCGGTTTCGCCCAGGAGCAGCAGGTCCGCCTGCGTGCCCTGCCCATGGCCGACGGGACCGTACGCCCGGTGCTGGAGGCCAACGTCGTCAACGTGGCCGGCGGCGCGTCACTGGCCTTCACCAGCCTCGTCGACGGCGTCACCGGCGAGGTGCTGGCCCGCCACAACAAGACCGAGAACTTCGTCTACAACAACGCGTCTCCAGGGCATCGATCACCGCCGACGCGTGCGGGATCAAGCACCCCTTCGAGCTGGAGGACGACCTCACGCGCACCATCACCGCGCTGGCCACCGGACTGCCGGCCGACGACTTCGTCGTCAAGATCTTCCACGGCAACACCGAGCTCACCAGCGACGGACACCGCCACCAACCCCGAGGCTGGCGACGTACACCGCCGAGAGCATCCCCGGCGGGACCTACTCGGCCCAGGTCTGCCCCTTCGACTCCGCCTCGGTCGTCCTCGGCCAGTACGTCCTCGCCGTGAGCACGAGCGACACCGCGGCGCCCGGAACCGGTGACCTCGGCTTCGTTCCCCAGCTGGCGCTACTTCACCGCCAACCCGACGCTCGACTCCAGCACCGCGGTCCCGAACAACTCGGTGGTCGGCTGCTGGAGGCTGCCGGCGACGCCGCCTGCACCACTCCCCCCGGCGCGCTGGCCAACATCGCGCGCCTTCGGACCGTGGGACAGCCTCGCGCGCCGTGCCCACCCTCACCACCGTCGGCAACAACGCCAACACCCACGAGGCGTGGGTCAGCCCGCTGACGCCCGGCGGCCTGGCACAGGCGCCGGTCTCGCCCACCCGGAAGTACACGAGGAGTTCGACGGACCGCTGGAACAACACGCGGTGCGACCCCACGCAGCTGGTGGCCGGTGGCAACGACATCGACGCCTCGGTGACCAACCTCTTCGCCGCCGCACAACCGGATGCACGACTTCACCTACTACCTCGGCTTCACCGAGGCGCAACTACAACATGCAGCTCGACAACGGCGGCCGCGGCGGAGTCGCCGGCGACCCGGAGATCGGCAACGCCCAGGCCGGCGCCATCTGCCGGCGGCAGCCCGACCTTCCAGGGCCGCGACAACGCCAACCAGATCACCCTGCAGGACGGCACCCCCGGCGTCACCAACCAGTACCTCTTCGAGCCGATCGCCGGCGCGTTCTACGCCCCCTGCACCGACGGCGGGCTCGACATGGGGATCGTCGGCCACGAGTACACCCACGCCATCAGCAACCGGATGGTCGCCGGCCCCGACGAGGGCCTGACCTCCGAGCAGGGCGGCGCGATGGGCGAGAGCTGGGGCGACCTGGTCGCCGGCGAGTACCAGTTCGCCCACGGCTACAGCAACGGCGGCAACGTCTGGGCCGTCGGCGCGTACGCCACCGGCAACACCGAGACCGCGATCCGCGACTACTCCATCGACAAGAACCCGCTCAACTACTCCGACTACGGCTTCGACATCACCGGAGCCGAGGTCCACGCCGACGGCGAGATCTGGAACGGCACCATGTGGGAGGTGCGCCAGGCGCTCGTCGAGAAGTACGACGCCCAGTTCCCGTACGGCGACAAGGCGCTCCAGCTCCAGTGCGCCCAGGCCACGCCCGGGGCGAGCCCCCGACCGGTCGAGACCTGCCCCGGCAACCGCCGCTGGGTGCAGCTGATGTTCGACTCGTTCCTGCTGCAGCAGGGCGCGACCTCGATGCTCGACGCCCGCGACGCCATGCTCGCGGCCGACCGGATGCGCTTCGGCGGAGCCAACCAGGACGCCATGTGGGCCGCCTTCGCCCGTCGCGGCATGGGCGTCGACGCCTCCACGGTCGACGCCGACAACGACGAGCCGACCCCGAGCTTCGCCACGCCGACCGGCCCCGGCTCGGCGGTCACCTTCGCCACCACCGGCCAGTCCCGGATCTACGTCGGTGACTACGAGGCGCGCGTGACTCCGATCGCCGACACCGACCCGGCCAGCCCCCTGGGCGCCACCGCCACCTTCAGCCCCGGCACCTACCCGATGGTCGCCGTCTCTCCCGACCGCGGCTTCACCCGTTGGACGATGACCGTGCGCGCCGACGGCACCGCCCGCACCGAGACCCTCGGCGACGTGGTCAACCTGTCGAGCGCGGCCGCCGGTGCCACCGTCATCGGCGCCACCGAGGGGTCGCTCAACCCCGAGGCCCTGATCGACGGCACCGAGGCGACCAACTGGGCCGGCGTCACCGCCACCCAGGTCGACGAGTCCCGCCCGTCCGTCGCGGTCGACCTGGCCGGAGACGTCAGCACCGTCACGCGGGTCCAGGTGAGTGCCTTCCTCACGCCCGCTCCCCCGAGTGACACCGACGTGCCGCTCGCCCAGGAGGACCCGGACTCCGGCTCCCGCTTCACCGCGCTGCGCCAGTTCGCCCTCGAGGCGTGCACCGCCGACTGCGACTCGGCCGGTGCCACGTGGACGGAGTTCTACGTCTCGCCCTCCGACGCGTTCCCCAGCGAGCTGCCCCGCCCGGTGGCCCCGAGCCTCACGCATGCGCGAGTTCGACGTGCCCGACACCGAGGCCGGCGCCGTGCGCCTCGTGACGCTCGAGAACCAGTGCACCGGCCAGGACGCGTACGCCGGTCAGCAGACCGCCAGCGCGACCGTGCTGACCGACTGCAAGGCCGGGTCCGACCGCGGCACGATCGTGCACGCGTCCGAGCTGCAGGTCTTCGGCGAGGACGCCGTCCTGCCGGAACAGCCCGCGGCCCCGGCCACCGGGCACCGGCACCGCACCGGCACCGGACCCACCACCACCGGCACCACCACGACCACCGGCACCACCACGCCGACCGCCACCGCCCACCGGCAAGGCGCAGCGGACCTCGGTCTCCCTGACGATCCGTCGCAAGCTCCAGACCCGCCGCAACGCCGCGCCCCAGCTGGTCGTCCGCGTGCTCTCGGACGCCACCGCACCCGAGGTCGGCAGGCTGGTCGTGATCGTCGACGGTCGGAAGTGGAAGGCGGTCCGCACCACGACCGGCCTCCGCACGATCAAGGTGAGCAGGGCGCTGGTCCTGGGACGCCACACGGTGCGGGTGCGGTTCCGCCCGACGGACCGCAGCGCGTTCTCCCCGTCGCGCAGCAGGGTCAAGAGGATCGTCGTCTCCAGCAGGTGAGACGGGGCACCACGCCCCGGGGGGTGACCGGGACGGGCGCCGGGTTGCGCCAGCGACCCCCGAGTCGGAAGTGTGGGGGCCATGGTTGGACGCATACCCGTGATGGACGTTGCCCCCGTCGTCGACCTCGGTCGCCTGGCGGCGAAGGCCACCGTCGGCGAACCCATGCCCGTGGCCGCCACGGTCTTCCGTGAGGGCCACGACCAGCTCAGCGCCGAGGTGGTGGCGATCGACCCGGCCGGGCGGCGTCGTGAGCCGGTGCGGATGCAGCCGGTGGCCGACGTGCCCAACCGCTACGTCGCGCAGGTCACCCCGGATGTCGAGGGCGAGTGGGCCTTCGAGATCCACTCCTGGTCCGACCCCATCGCCACGTGGCAGCACGACGGCGGCCTGAAGATCCCCGCCGGCGTCGACGTGGAGCTGATGTTCACCGAGGGACGGCTGCTGCTCGAGCGCGTCGCCGCGGACTCCCTCGACACCCGGGCGACGGGCCTCGTCGCCAGCGCCATCGAAGCCGCGGGCGACCCGAAGCGTCCGGTGGCCGCCCGCCTCGCCGCGATGCAGGACCCCGACCTCGGCGACGTCCTCCTGGCCCACCCGTTGCGCGAGCTCACCTCGGTCGTCGGCCCCTTCCCGTTCCGGGCCGACCGCAACCGTGCGCTGTTCGGCAGCTGGTACGAGTTCTTCCCCCGCTCCGAGGGCGCGACGCGTGACGAGAAGACCGGCGAGGTCACCAGCGGCACGTTCCTCACCGCCCTCGAGCGTCTCGACGCGGTGGCCGACATGGGCTTCGACGTCATCTACCTCCCGCCGATCCACCCGATCGGCGAGGTCAACCGCAAGGGACCCAACAACACCCTGACCCCCGGGCCGCGAGGACACCGGCTCGCCGTGGGCGATCGGCAGCAAGGACGGCGGGCACGACGCGATCCACCCGGAGCTGGGCACCTTCGCCGACTTCGACGCCTTCGTCGCCCGCGCCGCCGAGCTCGACCTGGAGGTCGCCCTCGACCTCGCCCTGCAGGCCGCGCCCGACCACCCGTGGGTCACCACCCACCCGCAGTTCTTCACCACGCGCGCCGACGGGACGATCGCCTACGCGGAGAACCCGCCGAAGAAGTACCAGGACATCTACCCGATGAACTTCGACAACGATCCCAAGGGGATCTGTCGCGAGGTGCTCCGGATCGTCAAGCTGTGGATCTCGCACGGGGTGAAGATCTTCCGCGTCGACAACCCCCACACCAAGCCGCTGGCCTTCTGGGAGTGGCTGCTCGCGGAAGTACGTCGTACGCACCCGGACGTGCTGTTCCTCTCCGAGGCCTTCACCAAGCCGGCGATGATGCACGGCCTGGGCGCGATCGGCTACCACCAGAGCTACACCTACTTCACCTGGCGCACCGGCAAGCGGGAGATCGAGGACTACCTCCGCGAGGTGTCCAGCCAGTCCGACCACCTGATGCGGCCGAACTTCTTCGTCAACACCCCCGACATCCTGCACAGCTACCTGCAGTACGGCGGCCCCGCGGCGTTCAAGGTGCGTGCCGCGCTCGCCGCCACCGGGTCGCCCAGCTGGGGCGTCTACGCCGGCTACGAGCTGTACGAGCACGTCGCGGTCAAGCCGGGGTCGGAGGAGTACCTCGACTCCGAGAAGTACCAGATCCGCATCCGCGACTGGAAGAAGGCCGACGCCGAGGGCACCACGCTGGCGCCCTACATCACCCGTCTCAACGAGATCCGCCGCCAGCACCCGGCGCTGCAGCTGCTGCGCAACGTCTCCATCCACCACACCGACGACGAGCAGGTGCTGGTCTTCAGCAAGCGCCAGGCCCTCCCGGACGGGCAGAGTGACGTGGTGATCACGGTGATCAACCTCGACCCCCACGGCACGCGCGAGACGATGATCCACCTCGACATGCCCGCGCTGGGCCTCAGCTGGCACGACTCGTTCGTGGCCCACGACGAGATCACCGGCGCCGACTGGTCCTGGCACCAGCACAACTACGTCCGGCTGGACCCCGGTTACGAACCCGCCCACATCATCACTGTCCGGAGGCCCCGTTGACCGACCAGCCCATGCCCGCCGATGCGGGAGCAGCCACGGCTGTCCTCAACGCCGAGCCCGACTGGTTCAAGACCGCCGTCTTCTACGAGGTGCTGGTCCGGTCCTTCCGCGACAGCAACGGCGACGGGACCGGTGACTTCAAGGGCCTGATCGAGAAGCTCGACTACCTCGAGTGGCTCGGCGTCGACTGCCTGTGGGTGCCGCCGTTCTTCACCTCGCCGCTGCGCGACGGTGGCTACGACGTCGCCGACTACAACGACATCCTCCCCGAGTGCGGCACGACCGAGGACTTCCACGAGTTCCTCGACGCCTGCCACCAGCGCGGCATCCGGGTGATCATCGACTTCGTCATGAACCACACCAGCGACGCGCACCCGTGGTTCCAGGCCAGCCGCTCCGACCCCGAGGGTCCCTACGGCGACTTCTACGTCTGGTCCGACACCGACGAGCTCTACCAGGACGCCCGGGTGATCTTCGTCGACACCGAGCCGTCGAACTGGACGTGGGACCCGGTGCGCCAGCAGTACTTCTGGCACCGGTTCTTCCACCACCAGCCCGACCTCAACTTCGACAACCCCAAGGTCCACGACGCGATGATGGAGGCGATGGCCTTCTGGCTCGACATGGGCCTCGACGGCTTCCGTCTCGACGCGGTCCCCTACCTCTACGAGCGACCCGGCACCAACGGCGAGAACCTCCCCGAGACCCACGAGTTCCTCAAGAAGTGCCGGCGCTTCGTCGACGACAACTACCCCGGTCGCGTGCTGCTGTGCGAGGCCAACCAGTGGCCGGCCGACGTCGTGGAGTACTTCGGCCCCGAGCAGAAGGAGGACGGCAGCTGGGTCGGCACCGAGTGCCACATGGCCTTCCACTTCCCGGTCATGCCGCGCATCTTCATGGCCGTCCGCCGCGAGTCGCGCTTCCCGATCTCGGAGATCCTCGAGCAGACGCCCGCGATCCCCGAGGGGTGCCAGTGGGGCATCTTCCTGCGCAACCACGACGAGCTCACCCTCGAGATGGTCACCGACGAGGACCGCGACTACATGTGGTCCGAGTACGCCCACGACCCGCGGATGAAGGCCAACATCGGCATCCGCCGCCGTCTCGCGCCGCTGCTCGACAACGACGTCAACCGGATGGAGCTCTTCACGGCGCTCCTGCTGTCGCTGCCCGGCTCGCCGGTCCTCTACTACGGCGACGAGATCGGCATGGGCGACAACATCTGGCTCGGCGACCGCGACGGAGTCCGTACGCCGATGCAGTGGACGCCCGACCGCAACGCGGGGTTCTCCTCCGCGACGCCGGGCAAGCTGCACCTGCCGGCCGTGCAGGACCCGATCTACGGCTACCAGTCCGTCAACGTCGAGGCCCAGCTGGAGAACACCTCCTCGCTGCTCCACTGGACGCGACGGCTCGTGCACGCGCGACGTCGCCACCCGGCCTTCGGGCTCGGCACCTTCGTCGACCTCGGCGGCTCCAACCCGAGCGTGCTGTCCTACATCCGCGAGCACGACGGACCCGACGGCGCGCGACGTGATCCTCTGCGTCAACAACCTCTCGCGCTTCCCGCAGCCGGTCGAGCTCGACCTGCGCCAGTGGGAGGGCATGGTGCCCGTCGAGCTGCTCGGCGGCGTGCCGTTCCCGGCGGTCGGCGAGCTCCCCTACCTGCTGACGCTCGGCGGCTACGGCTTCCTGTGGCTACGACTCACCGACTCCGCGACCGGGTCGATGCCGTGAACGGCGCACTGCAGTCCCTCATCGCGGAAGCCCGCTGGTTCGGCGGCAAGGGCCGGGACTGGTCCCTGACCGGCGTCCGACGGGTCGGCGAGCTGCCCGACCCCCAGCAGGGCCTCCATGTCGCGATCGAGCTGGCCGAGGTCTCCTACTCCGACGGTGACACCGAGCTCTACCAGCTCCCGCTGGCCTACTACGCCGAGCCGCAGGACCGGATCGGCCATGCCTGGGTCGGTGAGTGGGACGACGCCGACTTCGGTCACGCCCACGTCTACGACGCCCTCCACGACCGCGAGTCCATGGCCCTGTGGTTGCGGGCGTTCGCCGCCGCCCAGGGCGCGGGCAGCCCCGGCCTGCTGGCCTTCCACAGGCTGCCCGGTCACGAGTTCGACCTCGAGGCCCACTCCACGCTCTTCAGCGGTGAGCAGTCCAACTCCTCGGTCGCCTTCGGCGAGGACTCCCTGATGAAGGTCTTCCGCAAGGTGACCCCGGGCGTCAACCCCGACATCGCCATCCACCAGGTGCTGACCGAGGCCGGCTCGGAGCACGTCGCGTCGCTCTACGGCTGGCTCGACCTGGTCGACGACGAGTTCGACACGACCATCCAGCTCGCGATGCTCCAGCAGTTCCTCCGCACCGCCACGGACGGCTGGGAGCTGGCCCTGTCCAGCGTGCGCAACCTCTTCGCCGAGGCCGACCTCCACGCCGACGAGGTGGGCGGCGACTTCGCCGGCGAGGCCGCGCGGCTCGGCGTCGCCCTGGCCGAGGTGCACGCCGACCTCGCCGAGCACTTCCCGTCCGAGGACAGCGACCGTGCGGCAGTCGTCGCCCTGGCCGATGCCATGGACGGGCGGCTCGACGCCGCGCTCGCCGTCGTGCCAGCACTGGCGGAGCACGAGGCCGAGCTCCGCTCGCACTTCGATGCCCTGCGCGCCCTCGACCACCTCACCGTCCAGCAGGTGCACGGCGACCTGCACCTGGGCCAGACGCTGCGCACGGTCAAGGGCTGGAAGATCGTCGACTTCGAAGGTGAGCCGGCCAAGCCGCTCGCCGTACGCCTCCTCCCGGACTCGGTGTGGCGCGACGTCGCGGGGATGATCCGCTCCTTCGACTACGCCCCGCGCGTCGTCGCGCTGACGGGTGCCGACTCCCCCATCGGCCCCGAGGCCGAGCAGCGGGCCTACCGGGCCGCCGAGTGGGCGGCACGCAACCGCGCCGCCTTCCTGGAGGCCTACGCCACCGAGCGCGGCACCGGCGTCGACCCCGACGCCGACGCGCTGCTCGCCGCCTACCTCGCCGACAAGATCGTCTACGAAGCCGTGTACGAAGCCCGCAACCGACCAGGCTGGGTCTCCATCCCGCTGGCCGCCCTGGGAGGGACCTCATGACAGGCACCGAGCACGCGCACGCACCCGGAGAGCTCGACCTCCACCTCATCCACGAGGGCAGGCACGAGGAGCTCTGGACGGTGCTGGGCGCCCAGGTCGTCGACTCCGGCACGTCCTTCCGCGTCTGGGCACCCAACGCGATGGAGGTCCAGGTGGCCGGCGAGTGGGCCGGCTGGGACGGGTCCCGCCACCCGATGACCCGCGCCGCCGACTCCGGTGTCTGGCACGCCTTCGTCGAGGGCGCCGGCGTGGGCCAGCAGTACAAGTTCCGCGTCCGCGGCGCCGATGGAGAATGGACCGACCGCGCCGACCCGATGGCCCAGTACGCCGAGAAGCCGCCCAGCTCGGCGTCGATGGTCTGGAAGTCGAGCCACGTCTGGGGCGACGACGCCTGGATCGCCGATCGCGGGTCCAAGCAGCCGGTGGCCGAGGCGATGTCGATCTACGAGGTGCACCTCGCCTCCTGGCGCAAGCACTACAGCGGCGAGCTCTACTCGTGGGACGAGATCGCCGACTCCCTGGTCCCCTACCTCAGCGACCTGGGCTTCACGCACGTGGAGTTCATGCCGGTGATGCAGCACCCGTTCGGCGGCTCGTGGGGCTATCACGTCACGTCCTACTTCGCGCCCGACGCCCGCTTCGGTGACCCCGACGGGCTGAAGCGGCTCATCGACCGGCTCCACCAGGCCGGCATCGGCGTGATCCTGGATTGGGTGCCCGGCCACTTCGCCACCGACCCGTGGGCGCTCGTCCGCTTCGACGGGACGCCGCTCTACGAGGACCCCAACCCCCAGCGCGGCTGGCACAAGGAGTGGGGCTCCCACATCTTCAACTTCGGGCGTCACGAGGTGCGCAACTTCCTCTACGCCAACGCCATCTACTGGCTCGAGGAGTACCACGCCGACGGCCTGCGCGTGGACGGCGTCGCCTCGATGCTCTACCTCGACTACGCGCGCGAGCACGGCGAGTGGAGCCCCAACAAGCACGGCGGCCGGGAGAACCTCGAGGCCGTGCAGTTCCTCCAGGAGATGAACGCCACCGTCTACAAGCGCGTCCCCGGCATCGTGACGATCGCCGAGGAGTCGACCGCGTGGCCGGGCGTCACCGGCCCGACGAGCGAGGGCGGTCTGGGCTTCGGCTTCAAGTGGAACATGGGCTGGATGCACGACTCCCTCAACTACGCCGCCAAGGACCCGCTCTACCGCAGCCACCACCACGGCCAGATGACGTTCTCCCTGGTCTACTCCTTCACCGAGAACTACGTCCTCCCGATCAGCCACGACGAGGTCGTCCACGGCAAGGGGTCGTTGCTGCGCAAGATGCCCGGCGACCGCTGGCAGCAGCTGGCCAACCTGCGCGCCTACCTCGCCTTCATGTGGGCGCACCCCGGCAAGCAGCTGCTCTTCATGGGCTGCGAGATCGGCCAGGAGTCGGAGTGGGCAGAGAGCCGCGAGCTCGACTGGTGGCTGCTCGAGCACCCGGAGCACGCCGGCGTCCACGCCATGGTCCGCGACATGAACCGGGCCTACACGTCCTCCCCTGCCCTGTGGGGGCAGGACAACTCACCCGACGGCTTCACGTGGCTCGACGCCAACGACGCCTCGCGCAACGTGTTCTCCTTCGTCCGCTCCTCCCCCGGGGCGCCCGACGTGGTCTGCGTGGCGAACTTCTCCGGAGGTCCGCACGACAGCTACCGCCTCGCGCTGCCCTCGGCCGGTGAGTGGCAGGAGGTCCTCAACACCGACGCCGAGGGCTACACCGGATCCGGCGTGGGCAACCTGGGGGCCGTCACCGGCGTCGAGGGCGATCACCTCGGCCAGCCGGCGTACGCCGACATCGTGGTGCCGCCCCTGGCCACGGTCTGGTTCCGCAAGGTCGTCTAGCGGCTGTCTGAACCACCCGAATTCGGGGGATGCCCGACCCGGGACCGGATGGCGCACACTCGGCTGGGTGTGGGGAAGACGGGGCTGGAGGTCAGCGTGCCTGACGGTCGCCGCGCTCTGCGCTGCGGCGCTCGTCCTGTACGTCGTCGCCCCGGCGCCCGTCACCCCTGCCGAGGCGCGGGCGAGCACGTCGGCCGCGTCGGCCACCGTGGTCATCCGGGCGGGTGCGTCGGCGCAGTTCTCTCCGCAGGTGGTCGCCCTGACCGGGGGCGGCTCGGTCAACGTCGTCAACCTCGACACGATCGACCACACCTTCACGTCGCAGGCCGTCGACGCCGCCGGTGACCCGCTCTTCGACGTGCGGATCCCGTCCGGGTCGACGGTGCACGGTGCCCGCGACCGCGCTGCTGGCCGACGGCAGCTACGGCTTCTTCTGCAGCTTCCACCCGCACATGCGCGGCACCCTGGTCGTGAGCGGCTCGGGCGGGACCGTCGATCCGCAGCTGCCCGAGTTCGAGCAGCCGCTGGTGGTCCCGCCGGTGGTGCGCGGCGAGCGGATCCGGCTCCAGATGCGCGAGGCCGGCGTACGCGTGCTGCCGCGCGGTCGCCGGACGCGCATGTGGACCTACGAGGGGTCGTGGCCCGGGTCCGACCATCACGCGGCCGGCGGGCAAGGACACGTGGGTGACGTTCGCCAACGAGCTCCCGAAGGCGGCGGGCGCCACCAGCGTCCACCTGCACGGCGACCACCACGCGTCCAAGGACGACGGGCAGCCGACCACGTTCCTGGTGCGGCGCGGTGGTGAACGGACCTACCACTACCCGCTGACCTTCGGCGGAGACCCCGAGCCGGCGTCGTTCTTCTTCTACCACGACCACCGGATGGACCACACCGCGCGCAACAACTGGCGCGGCCTGCAGGGGATGTTCGTCGTCACCGACCCGGCCGAGAAGGACCTGCGCCTGCCCGCCGGGGCGCGCGACATCCCGCTGCTGTTCGGCGACCGCTCCTTCCGGGCGCAGAACCGGCTCACCGACCCGTTCGCCAGCTGGGACGAGGATGACCGGGCACCACGGCCAGATGGCCTGGACCGGTCCCAAGGCTCCGCCCAACGACGCCACCGTGGGCACGCACGTGCTGGTCAACGGCCGCTACGCGCCGTACCTCGACGTCAGCGCGACCCGCTACCGGCTGCGGCTGCTCAACGCCTCACCGTTCTCGGCCTACAACTTCTCGCTCTCCGACGGTCGGCCCTTCGTCCAGATCGGCACCGGCAACGGCTTCCTGCCCGAGCCGGTGGTGCGCGACACGATCCTGCTCGGCCCGGCCCAGCGAGCCGACGTCATCGTCGACTTCCACGGCGAGAGCGGCCGGGACGTCGTGCTCGTCGTCCGTGCCGCGTGACGACGGCTCGGGTGTCGCGGGCCGGGGCACCGGCACCCGGGAGGCCGCGCTCATGCAGTTCCGCGTCGGCGCCCGGGCCGCCGACCCCTCGCGGCTGCCGGCGAAGCTGCCGTCGCCCCGGCTGGCACCCGCCCCGAAGAAGGTGTCGCGGACCTGGACCTTCGACCTCGGCGGCGGCACGAGCACCACGGCACCTTCTGGTCGGTCAACGGCCGCGCCTTCGACCCCGACCGGGTCGACCACCGCTCCCGGCTCGGCACGGTCGAGCGGTGGCGGCTGCGCAACACCAGCGACATGACCCACTACGTCCACATCCACGCCGAGCAGTGGCGCACCCTCCTGCGCAACGGCACGCGCCCGCCGCCGTGGGAGCGCGCGCTCGAGGACACCTGGAAGCTCGACCCCGGCGAGACCGTCGAGGTCGCCGCCCGCTTCACGGACTACACCGGCCCCTTCATGATCCACTGCCACATGCTCGACCACGAGGACCACGGCATGATGGCCCGCTTCGACGTCGTGCCCTAGCGCACCGCCGCGCCGCCGCTGCGGCCCCTCGCTAGGGTGGCCGCGTGGGCGAATCCATCAGCGTGACGACCGTGTCCGAGGGCGTGGCCCGGATCACGTGGCACGGCGAGCCCGCGATCGACGAGCTCCGCCGCGAGATCGCCGGCGCCCTCACCGAGCACGCGCGGGTCGAGGCGCTCCTCGACCCCGAGGACCGCGAGGGACAGCGCGCGGCGACGTGGTCGGGGCTGCTCAAGGAGGGCACCAGCCGCGGCATGACCGTCGACGGCACGGCCGGCGACCGGATCGTGTACGCCCGGGTGCGCGGCGACGTACCCCTGGACGAGCCCGAGGGCTTCCGCGCCCTCCTCAACTCCTTCCTCCCGCGCAAGCGGGCCATCTCGCAGCTGCTGGTGCGCGACCCCGACGAGCGCGTCCTGCTGTGCCAGCTCACCTACAAGCGCGACTGGGACCTGCCCGGTGGCGTGGTCGAGGTGGGTGAGTCACCGCTGCTGGCGGTGGGCCGCGAGGTCGAGGAGGAGCTCGGACTGACCATCACCCCCGGCGAGCTGCTGCTCACCGACTGGCTGCCCCCGTGGGGCGGCTGGGACGACGCCCTGTGCCTCGTCTTCGACGGCGGGACCCACGACGCGGCGATCCTCGAGCAGGTGGTCAAGCAGCCGCGCGAGATCCGCGACGTGCGGTTCTGCACGCCGGAGGAGGTCGACGAGCTCGCCGCCGACTTCACCGCGCGCCGGGTCCGGCGCGCGGCAGTGCGGCGGTCGCCGTACACAGAATCCGGTCGCTGACGGGATGGCCCCGCACCCGTCGCGGGGCAAGATGCCCAGTGAACGGCTTGGGTCTACGACTTCACCGACGGGAACAAGGATCAGAAGGACCTGCTGGGCGGCAAGGGCGCCAACCTCGCCGAGATGACCAACCTCGGTCTCCCGGTCCCACCGGGGTTCACCATCACCACGGAGGCGTGCCGCGCCTACCTCGAGCAGAACGGGCGCGAGCCCGACGGTCTCGCCGACGAGGTCGACCAGCACCTCGACCACGCTCGAGGAGGCCATGGGCCGCACGCTCGGCGACCCGACGACCCGCTGCTGGTCAGCGTCCGCTCGGGCGCGAAGTTCTCGATGCCCGGGATGATGGAGACCGTCCTCAACGTCGGACTCAACGACGACTCCGTCGAGGGCCTCGCGCGCGCGCAGCGACGACGACCGCTTCGCGTGGGACTCCTACCGGCGGCTGCTCCAGATGTTCGGCTCGACCGTGCTGGACATCGACTCGAGCACTTCGCCGACGCCCTCGACGCGCGCGAAGCACGCCGAAGGGCACCGAGTCCGACCTCGACCTCGACGACGACGACCTGCGCGACGCTCGTCACCACGTTCAAGGAGCATCGTGCGCGAGCACACCGGGAGCGAGTTCCCGCAGGACCCGCGCGAGCAGCTCGACCTGCGCCATCGACGCCGTCTTCGACTCCTGGAACACCGACCGCGCGCGTGCTCTACCGCCGCCAGGAGCGGATCCCCGAGGACCTCGGCACCGCCGTCAACGTCCAGGCGATGGTCTTCGGCAACCTCGGCATGGACTCCGGCTCCGGCGTCTGCTTCACGCGCGACCCGGCCACCGGCGACCAGGGCGTCTACGGCGACTACCTCCAGAACGCCCAGGGCGAGGACGTCGTCGCCGGCATCCGCAACACCGTCGTCGCTGGCCGACATGGCCGAGCGTCGACACGGCGTCGCACGACGAGCTGCTCGGATCATGAGCACGCTCGAGCAGCACTACCGCGACATGTGCGACATCGAGTTCACCGTCGAGCGCGGCAAGCTCTGGATGCTGCAGACCCGCGTCGGCAAGCGCACCCCCGAGGCGGCCTTCCGCATCGCGGCAGCACATGGTCGACGAGGGCCTGATCGACGAGGACGAGGCGCTGCGACGGGTCGACGGCGAGCAGCTGGCGCAGCTGATGTTCCCGCAGCTTCGACGAGTCCGCGGCCCGCAGACCTCCTGGCCAAGGGCATGAACGCCTCCCCCGGCGCGGCCGTCGGCAAGATCGTCTTCGACTCCGCGACCGCGGTCGAGTGGGCCGAGCGCGGTGAGGACGTGATCCTCGTGCGCAAGGAGACCAACCCCGACGACCTGTCCGGGATGATGGCGGCCAGGGGCGTCCTGACCAGCCGCGGCGGCAAGACGTCCCACGCCGCCGTCGTCGCGCGGGGCATGGGTCGTACGTGCGTGTGCGGCGCCGAGAGCTCGTCGTGGACGCCCGGAGCGAAGTTCACCGTGCGTGGGCGACATGACCCTCGGCGAGGGCGACGTGATCTCCATCGACGGCACCACCGGCGAGGTCTTCGCCGGCGAGGTGCCGGTCGTCGGACTCGGTCGGTGGTCCGCCACTTCGAGGGCGAGGAGCTCGACGACCCGCTCGTCGAGGCGGTGCCGGCTGTCATGGAGCACGCCGACGGCGCCCGGCGGCTGAAGGTGCGCGCCAACGCCGACACCCCCGAGGACGCCGCCCGCGCGCGCCGGTTCGGTGCCGAGGGGATCGGCCTGTGCCGCACCGAGCACATGTTCCTCGGCGAGCGCCGGCAGCTCGTCGAGAACCTGATCGTCGCCGAGAGACGCCGAGGACCGCCAGTCCGCGCTGGACGAGCTGCTGCCCCTGCAGCGGCAGGACTTCACCGACATCCTCGAGGCGATGGACGGCCTCCCGGTCACCATCCGCCTGATCGACCCACCGCTCCACGAGTTCCTGCCCGACTTCACCGACCTGTCAGTGAAGGTGGCGCTGCAGGACGGCGCGCGGCGAGGTCGACGCGGCCGACGCGAAGCTGCTCGCCGCACGTGCAACGCCTCCACGAGTCCAACCCGATGCTCGGCCTGCGCGGCGTACGTCTCGGCATCGCAGATCCCCGGCCTGTTCGTGATGCAGGCCCGCGCGATCCTGGAGGCGACGGCCGACCGGCTCGACGCCGGCGGCGACCCGCAGCCGGAGATCATGGTCCCGCTGGTGGGCAGCGTGCGCGAGTTCGACGTCGTCACGGGCTGCGATCGAGGCGGTGGCCGAGGAGATCCAGACCAAGCGTGGGGAGATCCCGTTCCTGATCGGCACCATGATCGAGCTCCCGCGGGCCGCGATCACTCGCCGACCGGATCGCCGAAGTCGGCGGAGTTCTTCTCCTTCGGCACCAACGACCTCACCCAGATGACCTGGGGCTTCTCCCGCGACGACGTCGAGGCGTCGTTCTTCTCGCGCTACCTCGAGCACGGCATCTTCGACGTCTCTCCGTTCGAGTCGCTCGACGTCCTGGTGTCGGCATGTTCGTCCGGATGGGCACCGAGAAGGGCCGCGCCACGCGGCCCGACCTCAAGGTCGGCGTCTGCGGCGAGCACGGGGGTGACCCGCGCTCGATCCACTTCTTCGACTAGGTCGGGCTCGACTACGTCTCCTGCTCACCGTTCCGGGTGCCGGTGGCGCGCCTCGAGGCCGGCCGGTCAGCGCTCGGCGGCGAGTAGGCGTCCAGCGGCAATCAGAACAGGGCCGACGCCAGGTTGCGACGTCCCGCGAGCACGCGCGGGTCGTCGTTGCCGACCGCGGCGAAGAGGCCGAGCAGGTGGTCGCGTGCCTTGGTCTTGTCGGGGTCGACGCTGCGGGCGACGAGGTTCACCAGCCGGGTGAACGCGTCCTCCACGTGCCCACCGAGCATGTCGAGGTCGGCGACCAGGGTCTGCGCGTCGACGTCGTCGGGGTTGTCCGCGGCGGCGGCGCGGGCGGTGGCGAGGTCGACGCCCTGGGTGCGCTGCATCACCCTGGCCATCGCGAGGCCGCCTGCGGCCTCGGTGTCGGCCGGGTTGGCGTCGACGAGCTTCTCGTACTCGGCGACAGCGAGGTCGATGTCACCCTCGGCCAGCGCGTCCTGCGCCGGGGCGTACCGCGGGTCGACGGTCTCCTCGTCGCCCTCCACCGCCGGCGCGGTCTGCCGGGGCTGGTGCCGGCCGGTGATGCCCTGGGTGGTGAGCTGCTGACCGACCTGGGTGAGGGCCGTCCGCAGCTCCTCGAGCGGCAGCGCGTCCTGCAGGAGCGGCATCGGCCGACCGTCGACGACCGCCACGACGAGCGGGACCGACGGGATCTGCATCGCCTGCGCGATCTGCGGCGACGGCGTCGATGTCCACGAGCCCGACGAGGTAGCGGCCCTCGAACTCCCCCGACAGCGACGCCAGGTCGTCGGCCAGCTGGCCGCTCTCGGGCATCCGGGTGCGCGAGAAGAACGCGAGCAGCACCGGAGCCGTCATCGACGCCTCGAGGACGCTCTGGAAGTTCTCCTCGTCCACCGCAAGGCTGTACGACGAGCCGGCCGGGGCCGACCCGGGTGCGGGCGAACCACCGGCGGGGGCCCCTGCGGCGCGGGCTGGCGCAACCCGGAGAGGTCGATGGCACCGGGACGGCTGAACGGTTGTTGCGTCATGCAGCCAATCCTAGGGAGGTCCTCCGCGCGGGCGCCCGCGGGTCGGTAGCCTCGGCGCATGGAACCTCGGGGGACGGCGCTGTCGTCGCGACACCGACGCAACCTGGGCCTGCTGGTCCGCTTCGGGCTGGTGGGCGCTCTCCGGTGTCGTGGTCAACCTGCTCACCCTGGTGCTGCTGCACCGGCTGGGTCCCCCCTTCGACGACGCCGTCATCGGGCTGGGCTCGTCGGAATACAGCCTCCGCTGGTACCACGTCTACTCGACCGTGGCCTTCCTCGTCGCCAACCTCTCCAACTTCCAGCTCAACCGCACCTGGACCTTCCAGAGCAGTCGCGCCGCCAGCTGGTGGCAGCGAGTACCGGCCGTTCCTCGCGGTCGGTCTGGGCGGCCAGGTCGTCGGCCTGGCCGCTCCTCACCAGGCTGATGCACCCGCACTCCGCCCTGAGCCTGCCCACCGAGGTCCTCGACGACTCGACCGGTCTCCGCAACCGGCTCTACTGGTCGCAGCTCATCGTGATCGCCGTGGTGACCCCGCTGTCCTTCGTCCTCAACAAGCTCTGGACCTTCGCCGCCGTCCGGACCGGCCGACTGGACCTGGCCGATCCCCTGCACGAGAGTGAGGTGCTGGACGCGACCATGGTAGAAAAGGCCGGGATTCCACGGGAGGGCACCACAGGATGATCTCGGGTCACGACTTCTCCGGCTACCAGGTCCTGGTCGTCGGGGGCACGCGCGGCGAGGGCCACGCGATCGCCGGCTCCTTCGCCGACGCGGGAGCCTCCGTCACGGTGACCGGCACCATGATGCTGCGCGAGCTCTACGACACCGACCTGTCGCGCTTCGACTACGAGATGGTCAACCTCGCGCGCCAGGCCTCGATCGACCACCTCGTCGCCGTCGTCGACCAGATCGACGTGCTCGTGCTGGCCGCGAGCTGCAACCTCCCCTACGGGCTCCCCGAGAGCGAGCGGGCCTTCATCGGCGAGGCCGCTCGCTCGGGTGTGCTCGGACCGTCCTTCCTGACCACCCGGCTCCGTCTCCGGCTCAGCCAGAGTCCCGCGCTCGGCGGCGGCTGCGTGGTCAACACCGGCGCCGTACGCACCTGGCTGGAGCTCTCGATGACGCCCGAGGCCGCTCAGGCCGAGCTCGTCGCCTCCACCCAGCGCGCCGGCGACAACTGGACCGGGCTCGGCGTCCGTGTCAACGGCGTCGTGCACTCTGCGCGAGGGGTGCTGCCCCGCCAGTACGCCCCCACCCCCGCCGCGCCCGCACACGGCAGCCGGCTCGCCGGCGACACCCTGCTCCGCACGCAGCAGCAGCCGCTCCGGGAGGCCGTCGCCGACGCCACCCTGTTCCTGGCCAGTGCTGCTGCTTCCCGGGTCACCGGTCAGACGCTGCGCCTGAGCTGATCGGCAGCGGCATAGGGGTCGATCTCGCCCGCCGCGACCCGCGCCGGCGAGCCGATCGAGGTCGTTGCCGCCCGCACCCTGCGCTGTCTGCGCCCACTGCTCGCGCAGCGCGGTCAGCGCGATCGCCTCCACCTCGCGCCGCGCCCGGCGCCGTACGACGACGCGCCAGCTCACCGGACTCGGCCAGCCAGGCGGCGTGCCGGTCGATCTCCGCGGCGAGGTCGTCGATCCCCTCGCCCGTGGTGGCGACCGTCATGACGACCGGCGGCTGCCAGGCGCCCTCGCGGCGCTCGGCCATCGACAGCATCGTGCGGAGCTCGCGGCGGGCCCGCTCGGCGCCCTCGCGGTCGGCCTTGTTGACGGCGTAGACGTCACCGATCTCCAGGATCCCGGCCTTGGCCGCCTGGATGCCGTCGCCCATCCCCGGCGCCAGCAGCACCAGCGTGCTGTCGGCGAGCCCGGCGACCTCGACCTCGCTCTGGCCCACGCCGACGGTCTCGACGATCACGACGTCGCAGCCGGCCGCGTCGAGGACGCGCACGGCCTGCGGCGTCGACCAGGCCAGCCCGCCGAGGTGGCCGCGCGAGCCCATCGAGCGGATGTAGACGTCGGGGTCGACGGCGTGGTCCGCCATCCGCACCCGGTCGCCGAGCAGCGCGCCGCCGGAGAACGGCGAGGACGGGTCGATGGCCAGCACGCCGACCCGCTTCCCGGCCGTGCGGAGCGCGGTGACCAGCGCGTTGGTGGAGGTGGACTTGCCCACGCCCGGGGGCGCCGGTGATGCCGAGGACGTGGGCGCGCCCGACGTGCTCGCGCAGCGACGTCCATCACCTCGCGCAGGACCGGCGACGCGTCCTCGACCAGCGTGATCAGCCGGGCGACGGCCCCGGCGTCTCCCTCGCGCGCACGCGCGACGAGGTCGGCGACGACGGGGGCTGCCCGTCGACTCACGTCAGCCTCACGCCTGCGGGACCCGGATGATCAGCGCGTCGCCCTGACCGCCGCCGCCGCACAGGGCGGCCGCACCGATGCCGCCGCCGCGACGCTTGAGCTCGTGGGCGAGGTCAGCACGATGCGGGCCCCGGACATGCCGACCGGGTGGCCGAGCGGCGATCGCGCCGCCGTTGACGTTGACCACGTCCTCGGCTGACGCCGAGCTGGCGTGCGGACTCGATGCCGACCGCGGCGAAGGCCTCGTTGAGCTCGAAGAGGTCGATGTCGGAGACCGCGATCCCCTCCTTCTCGGCGGCCTTGGCGATCGCGTTGGCCGGCTGGAGCTGGAGGGTGGAGTCGGGCCCGGCGACCTGGCCGGAGGCGCCGATCTCGGCGAGCCAGGTCAGGCCGAGCTCCTCGGCCTTGGCCTTGCTCATCACGACCACGGCGCAGGCACCGTCGGAGATCTGGGAGGCCGAGCCGGCGGTGATGCTGCCGTCCTTGGAGACCGGACGCAGGCCGGCGAGCGACTCGACCGTGGTGTCGCCGCGGATGCCCTCGTCCTCGCTGACGGTGATGTCGCCCTTGCGGGCTGGAGATGGTGACCGGGACGACCTCGTCGTCGAAGAGGCCGTTCTTCCAGGCCAGGGCCGCCCGCTGGTGCGACTGGGCGGCGAACGCGTCCTGCTCCTCGCGGGTCAGGTTGGCGCCGGCGGCGTTGTAGCCGTCGGTCAGGCTGATCATCGCCTGGTCGGTGAACTGGTCGTAGAGCGCGTCGTAGGCCATCGAGTCGACCAGCGTGGTGTCGCCGTACTTGAAGCCCTCGCGGCTCTTCGGCAGCAGGTGCGGGGCCTGGGTCATCGACTCCATGCCGCCGGCGACGACGATCTCGTGCTCGCCGGCGCGGATCAGCTGGTCGGCCATCGCGATCGCGTTGATGCCGGAGAGGCACACCTTGTTGATCGTGATCGAGGGGACGCTCATCGGGATGCCGCCCTTGACCGCGGCCTGGCGGGCGGTGATCTGGCCGGTGCCGGCCTGGATGACCTGGCCCATGATCACGTAGTCGACCTGGTCGCCGGCGACGCCGGCCTTCTCGAGCGCGCCCGCGATGGCCACGCCACCGAGGTCGGCCGCGGACTGGTCCTTGAGCCCGCCGAGCAGGCGACCGATCGGGGTGCGGGCGCCGGCGACGATGACAGATCCAGTCATGGAGCCTGACGATACCCACCTCCACGACCCCCGCACCGGGAGGGTGTGGGCGTCCGTCCGTCGTGACGAACCGTCACAGGCACTCGCGCGTCGCGCCCGCCGTGCGTACACGCATGTGCGTGCATGAGCCCCCATGACCGCCCTGCGAGATCGTCCGGCACCTCTTCACCGCCATCGACCACGTGGGCATCGCCGTGCCCGACCTCGACGAGGCGATGGCGTTCTACCGCGACGCCTACGGCATGGAGGTGCTCCACGAGGAGACCAACGAGGAGCAGGGCGTGCGCGAGGCGATGCTCGGGGTCGGCGACTCCGGCTCGCTGCATCCAGCTGCTCGCCCCGCTCGTCGCCGGAGTCGACGATCGCGAAGTTCCTCGACCGCAGCGGCCCCGGCATCCAGCAGCTCGCCTTCCGGGTCGACGACGTCGAGCACGTGGCCGCCGTGCTGCGCGAGCGCGGCCTGCGCCTGCTGTACGACGCCCCGAAGCGCGGCACGTCCGACAGCCGCGTCAACTTCATCCACCCCAAGGACGCCGGCGGCGTGCTCGTGGAGCTGGTCGAGCCGGCGCGCGCACTGAGCCAGCGGGGGACGTATCGTCACACCGCGCCCCACGACAGGTTACTCGCCGGTATCTTGACCTCGATCGTGCCACCGATGCCTCACCAGGAGACACCCGTGCAGAACATCCTCGAAGCCATCCAGTCCGGCAACGCCACGTCGGAGGACTTCGCCTCCCTCGAGCTGCCCGAGTCCTACCGCGCCGCCTTCGTCAAGAAGGACGAGGTCGACATGTTCGAGGGCCTCGCCGCGCAAGGAGAAGGACCCGCGCAAGTCGCTGCACGTCGACGACGTCGCGCTGCCCGAGCTCGGCCCCGGTGAGGCCTTCGTGGCCGTGATGGCCAGCGCCATCAACTACAACACCGTGTGGACCTCGATCTTCGAGCCGGTCTCCACCTTCGGCTTCCTCGAGCGCTACGGCCGCAACTCCGAGCTCACCAAGCGCCACGACCTGCCCTACCACGTGGTGGGCTCCGACCTGTCCGGCGTCGTGCTCAAGACCGGCCCCGGCGTCACCAAGTGGAAGCCGGGCGACCGCGTCGTCGCCCACTGCCTCTCCGTCGAGCTCGAGGGCCCCGACGGCCACAACGACACGATGCTCGACACCGAGCAGCGGATCTGGGGCTTCGAGACCAACTTCGGCGGCCTCGCCGACGTGGCCATGGTCAAGGCCAACCAGCTGATGCCCAAGCCCGAGCACCTCACCTGGGAGGAGGCCGCCTCCCCCGGCCTGGTCAACTGCACGGCGTACCGCCAGCTCGTCTGCAAGAACGGCGGCGACATGAAGCAGGGCGACAACGTCCTGATCTGGGGCGCCTCCGGCGGCCTCGGCGGCTTCGCCACCCAGTACGCCCTCAACGGCGGCGCCACGCCCGTCTGCGTCGTCTCCAACGAGGAGAAGGCCGCCATCGCCCGCAGCATGGGCGCGGAGCTGATCATCAACCGCTCCGAGGAGGACTACAAGTTCTGGAACGCCGAGAACACCCAGCAGGACCCCCAGGAGTGGAAGCGCTTCGGCGCCAAGATCCGCGAGCTCACCGGCGGCGAGGACATCGACATCGTCTTCGAGCACCCGGGCCGCGAGACCTTCGGCGCCTCCGTCTTCGTCACCCGCAAGGGCGGCACCATCACCACCTGCGCCTCGACCTCGGGCTACATGCACGAGTACGACAACCGCTACCTGTGGATGAACCTCAAGCGCATCATCTCCAGCCACTTCGCCAACTACCGCGAGTCGTGGGAGGCCAACCGCCTCATCGCCAAGGGCAGGATCCACCCCACCCTGTCGAAGACCTACACCGCTCGAGGAGGTCGGCCAGGCCTCCCTCGACGTCCACCAGAACGCCCACCAGGGCAAGGTCGGCGTCCTCTGCCTGGCCCCCGAGGAGGGCCTCGGCGTCCTCGACCACGAGATGCGCGCCCAGCACGAGACCGCGATCAACCGCTTCCGCGGGGTCTGATCGAGACGTCCCGACCTTCCGGAGCACCCCGGTTCGCGGTCCACCCGCGAGCCGGGGTGTTTCTTTTCCCTGCATCAGCCAGACTGGGGCTTCCGCAGTCCGCAAGACGTGAAAGTGGGTATCGCAGCATGAGCCGCGACCAGGGCCTGTCCATCTTCGACGAGCCGGAGTCCGAGGACGGTGCCGAGGAGACCCAGGTGCTCCCGGTCACCCCGACCGACGCCACACCCGACGCAGAACCCGACGCAGAACCCAGGCAGCCCAGCCAGCCCCAGGCCGCACCAGGCAGGCCGGCAGCCGGCGGCCGCGGCCGCCCCCCGAGCCGGAGCCCGAGCCCACCCGCACGGCTCCCGTGATCCCGCCCGCGGCCGCCGCCAGCGAGCCCCCCGGCCCGCCGTGTCCGCGCCGGCCGCCTCCGCACCCGCGGCCCACGCCTGCCGCACCCGCCCGCCCGGCCGCCGGCTCTCCCCTGCCCGTCGTCCGGCGCGGCGGCTACGACAAGGCCGCCGTCGACCAGCGCCTCCACCAGCTCCAGAGCGAGAAGTCGGGCCTCAGCTCGAGCCTCACCAGCAGCGAGGAACGCGTC
This sequence comes from uncultured Actinomycetota bacterium, assembly GCA_963778975.1. Classification (GTDB taxonomy): domain Bacteria; phylum Actinomycetota; class Actinomycetes; order Propionibacteriales; family Nocardioidaceae; genus Nocardioides. Next base: position 91,927 of record CAVZWM010000028.1, on the reverse strand, counting down.
ATCGAGCTCGAGGCCGACCTCGAGCGGCTCCGCGCCGAGCTGAAGGAGAACGCCAACCCGACCTACGCAGGTCTCGGCGGGCGCGCCGCCTCGATGCTCAAGCTCGCCGAGGACGAGGCCCACGACGTCCGCACCGCCAGCCACCGCGAGGCGGCCGACATCCGCAACCAGGCCGAGCGCGACGCCAAGGCCATCCGTGCCGACGCGGCCCGCGAGGCCGACGACATGCGCATGGTCCAGCTCAAGGAGCTCGACGAGATGCGTGCGCGCCTGACCGCCGACGCCGAGCAGGAGCGCACCCTGGCCAAGGGCGAGGCCGCGGACATGGTGGCCGCAGCCAAGCGCGAGGCCGACCAGGTGCGCCTGGCCGCCCAGCAGGAGACCAACGAGCTGCGCACGACGGCCCAGCGCGAGGCCGAGCAGTCCCGCGCCGCCGCCGACCGGGAGGTCCAGGAGGCCCGCCGCACGCTCGCCGTGGAGAAGGAGCGCCTGGCCCGCGAGGCGACCGACCACCACAGCAACGCCACGGCGGAGACGCAGCGCCTCGTCACCGAGGCCGAGGAGCGTGCCACCGCTGCCGAGCTGCGGGCCCGCGAGGCCACCACCCAGGCCAACGCCCACCGCCAGCAGGCCCAGTCCGAGGCGGAGGGGCTGCTCAGCCGTGCCCGCCGTGAGGCCGAGCAGATCGTGGCGTCGGCGCGCACCCAGGCCGACTCGATCGAGCGCCACCCGCACCGCGGAGGCCGAGCGCGAGCTCTCCAACCTGCAGGCCGAGGTCGAGCGGCTCACCAAGCGACGCGACGCGATCACCGCGCAGCTCGGCGCCCTGCGCGACGTGGTCTCCGGCTTCGCCGAGGACGAGTCCTGAGCTGGCTCGACCGACTGCGAGGCACGCAGCAGTCGGCGTCGGACGCACGAGCGTCCGGCGCAGGCGCCCGACTCGGCTGACTTCGAGTCGGTCGAGGAGTACGTCGAGCAGGCGGTCGAGGTGACGAGCGCCGAGGCCGACCGCGCCGAGGCCGCGGCCGACCAGGCCGATGCGGCCGCCGACGAGGCGAAGGAGGCGGCCGCGTCCTCCGTGGTGATCGCGGAGAAGATCGACAACGCCACCGACCTGGTCGTCGCCGACCCCGAGGACGACGGCACCCCCTACGACGCCGCCGCCGAGGTCGACGGAGCCACGCGCCCCGTCGCTCCTGCGGCACTCGCCCTTCAGCATCGGGTTCACCGGCGCCCTGGGGGCACTGGTGGCCGTCTTCCTGACCCAGCAGCTGCTCGGGATCTCCTCGATCCTCATCCTGCTGGTGATGGCCATGTTCCTCGCGATCGGCCTCAACCCGGTCGTGGAGTTCTTCATGCGGCGCGGGATGAGGAGAGGGCTGTCGGTCCTGCTCGTCCTGGTCGTGGTGATCGGCGTCCTGGCGCTCTTCGTGGTCGCCGTGGCGCCCGTGATCAGCGAGCAGATCGCGCTGATCACCCGCAACGCCCCCGACTGGCTGGACGCCCTGCAGGCCAACCGCCAGGTGCAGAGGCTCGACGACCAGTACGACATCATCGCCAGGGCTCGCGACTACATCCAGGAGGGCGGCTTCGGGGAGAAGCTCTTCGGCGGCGCCCTCGGCGTCGGGCTCAAGGTGCTCTCCGCCCTGGCCAACAGCCTGATCGTGATCGTGCTGATGATCTACTTCCTGGCCTCGCTGCCGAGCATCAAGCACGCCGCCTACTCCCTCGCGCCGGCGTCGAAGCGGCCCCGCGTCAGCGAGCTCGGCGACAAGATCATCCGCTCGACGGGTGCCTACGTCGCCGGCGCGTTCATCGTCGCGGTGTGCGCCGGCATCAGCACGCTGATCTTCTCGTTCGTGGTCGGACTCGGTGACTACGCCTTCGCGCTGGCCTTCGTCGTGGGCCTGTTCTCGCTGATCCCGGTCGTCGGTGCCATCGTCTCGGGCGCGATCATGACGCTGCTCGCGCTCACGGTCTCACCCACCGTCGCGCTGATCACGCTCGTCTACTACCTGGCCTACCAGCAGCTGGAGTCCTACCTCATCTACCCGCGGATCATGAAGAAGTCGGTCGACATCCCGGGATCGGTGACCGTCACCGCCGCCCTCGTGGGCGGTGCGCTGCTCGGCATCGTCGGCGCCCTGCTCGCCGTACCGGTCGCGGCGGCTCTCCTGCTCCTGCACCGCGAGGTCTTCCTCAAGCGGCAGGACGCTCGCTGAGGGACTCGGTCCGGTGTCCGGGCAGCGGCTCGACCACCAGGGGCGAGCGCCCCTCCCCCAGCTTGACCACGACGACGCCGGCCAGCACGAGCAGGCCGCCGACCAGCTGGATGGGCCGGGGCAGCTCGCCGAGGATCAACCACGCGAAGACGAGGGCCGCCAGGACCTCGCCCAGCGCCACGAACGACGCCAGCCGGCTGCCGAGTCGACGGCCGGCCTCGATCCCGGTGACGTAGGCGAACGCCGCGGTCACCAGGCCCAGCGCCAGCACGGGCACCCACCAGGCCACCGCCCGCCCGTCGTAGACGGCGTCGGCGGTGGACGCAGTGAAGGGCAGCACGCCCAGCGCACCGGCCCCGAGCAGGACCACACCCGCGACCAGCAGTCCGCCGGCAGCCAGGCTGATGCCGGGCAGCCCGTTGCCCTCGTCGGCGGAGATGACGAAGTAGGTCGCGGCCCCGACCATCGCGCCGAGCGCCCACAGGACGCCCACGGTGCTCAGCTCGGCCCCCGAGATCACGTCCAGCACCAGGACCAGCCCGCCGGCGGCGATGGCCGCACCCAGCACGGTCAGCCCCGAGGGGCGGTGGCCGTGCCTCAGCCAGAGCCACATCACGACGGCGACGGGCGCGGTGTACTCCAGCAGCAGCGCCACGCTGACCTGCATGTAGGTGACGGCGTAGAAGTAGCACAGCTGGGCACCGGCCACCGCCGAGACGCCGTACACGGTGATCAGGCCGGCGTTGTCGCGGACCAGGTGCCAGCGACCGCGCAGCGCCAGCAGCCCGGGACGAACAGCACGGTCGCCGCGATGACGACCCGGATGGTCACCGCCGCGCCGGCGCTCCACCCCGTGTCGAGCAGCCCGCGGGCGAGCACGCCCGACATGCCGAACGTCGAGGCGGAGGCGAACGCCAGGACCAGCCCGGTGGCCGCCCGGGACGAACCCGTGTCATGTGTCAAAGCCGTCACGGTCATGACACTAGAACGACTGTTGTAATGTGTCAATGTGGTTTTCACCGATGACACGGATGCGGCTCTCCAGGCCACCGTCCTGCTGACCAACTCCACCGACGAGCCCGGCCAGCCGCTCGGCTCGGTCGAGGACCTGTCCGCGTTCCTGGTCGAGTGGGCCTACACCGGCCGCCACGACGCCACGCCCGAGGAGCTCGAGTCGCTGCGACGCCTGCGACCCCGGCTGCGCGAGCTCCTGCTGGCCGACCGGGACGGGGCAGCCGCCATCGTCAACCGGATGCTGGCCGAGGCCAAGGCCCTCCCCCAGCTGCAGCGCCACCACCACTGGGACTGGCACCTCCACGCCGTCGACCCCGACCGCCCGCTCGAGGAGCGGGTCGTCGTGGAGACCGCGATGGCCATGGTCGACGTCATCCGTGCCGACGAGATGGCCCGGCTCGACACCTGCGCGGCCGACGACTGCGACGACGTGGTGCTCGACCTCTCGCGCAACCGTTCGCGCCGCTACTGCTCGACCACCTGCGGCAACCGTGAGGCCGTCGCCGCCTACCGCGCCCGCCAGCGCGGCTGAGCGCCCGGGGGCCGGGCAGCTACTGCACGAAGCGCCGCAGCACCTCGAGGAAGACCTGGGGCTGCTCGGAGTGCACCCAGTGCCCGGCGCCCTTGACCGTCACCCGACGGTTCCGCGGGAAGCGCCGGTCCATCTCCGCCCCGTGGTCGTCGCCGACGTAGTCGGAGTCGGCGCCGCCGATCCACAGCACCGGACCGTCGTACGACGCGTCGCCGAGCCGGTCGCCCGGCCAGCCGACCAGCTGCGACATCGACTCGCCCAGCAGGTCGAGGTTGAGCTGCCACTGCCACCCGTCCTCGGTGCGTCGCAGGTTCTGGAGGAGGAAGCTGCGCACGGTCGGGTTGGGCACGGCCTCGCGCAATGCCTCGTCGGCCTGCTCCCGGCGCTCCAGGACAGTCAGGTCGAGACCGCGCATGGTCTCGATGTAGCCGACGAACTCCCGGCCGCTGTCGTAGGCCACCGGGGACACGTCGACCACCGCGAGCCGCTCGACGAGCTCGGGGTGGCGCAGGGCCACGCACATCGCGATCTTGCCGCCCATCGAGTGGCCCACCAGGGTCACCGGCCCCAGCCCCTCGAGCTCCCCGGCGACCGAGTCGGCCAGGTCGAGGTAGTCGAAGGACTCCGTCCACGGCGAGCGCCCGTGGTTGGGCATGTCCATCAGCAGCACCCGGTGGTCCGCCGCGAGACCCTTGGCGATCTGGGTCCAGTTCCGCCCCTGGCCGAACAGGCCGTGGCAGAAGGCGATCACGGAGCCCTGGTCGCCGAGCCGGGTCACGTTCAGCTGCGTCTCGCTCACCGGCCCAGTTTGGCAGCATGGGTGGCTAGTCTGCAGATCATGGAGTCGTACGCCGCCGGTGAGCTCGATCCCCCGCTGCTGGAGGAGACGATCGGTGCCAACTTCGAGCGGACCGTCGGCCGAACGGCCCGACCGCGAGGCGCTGGTCGACGTGGCCAGCGGGCGACGCTGGACCTGGGCCGAGCTCGACCGGGACGTCGACGGGCTGGCCCGCGGGCTGATCGCCGCCGGGCTGGAGGTGGGCGACCGGGTCGGGATCTGGGCGCCCAACTGTGCCGAGTGGGTGCTCGTCCAGTACGCCACGGCCAAGCTCGGGGTCGATCCTGGTCAACGTCAACCCGGCCTACCGCACCCACGAGTTCGCCTACGCCGTCAACCAGGCCGGCGTGCGCCTGCTGGTCAGCGCGGAGAGCTTCAAGACGAGCGACTACCGGTCGATGGTCGGCGAGACCCACGCCGAGTGCCCCGGTCTCGAGCGCGTCGTCTTCATCGGCACCGACGACTGGACCGAGCTGGTCGCGTCCGGCGCCGACCTGCCGCACGACGCCGTCGCCCGAGGACTGGCCGGGCTCTCGCCCGACGACCCGATCAACATCCAGTACACCTCCGGCACCACCGGTCGGCCCAAGGGCGCGACGCTCAGCCACCGCAACATCCTCAACAACGGCTACCTGGTCACCGACCTGATCGACCTCGGTCCGGACGACCGCCTCTGCATCCCGGTGCCGTTCTACCACTGCTTCGGCATGGTCATGGGCAACCTCGGCTGCACCTCCCACGGCACCACCATGGTGATCCCGGCACCCGGTTTCGACCCCGAGATCACCCTGCGCACGATCGCCGCCGAGAAGTGCACCGGCGTCTACGGCGTACCGACGATGTTCATCGCGATGCAGAACCACCCGACCTTCGCCGAGCACGACCTGTCGTCGCTGCGCACCGGCATCATGGCCGGCTCGGTCTGCCCGGTCGAGGTGATGAAGCGGTGCGTCAACGACATGCACATGGCCGAGGTGTCCATCGCCTACGGCATGACCGAGACCTCGCCGGTCTCGTGCCAGACCCGGTCCGACGACGACCTCGACCGGCGTACGACGACCATCGGCCGCGCCCACCCGCACGTCGAGATCAAGATCGTCGACCCCCTCACCGGCGAGACCGTCGAGCGAGGCGCAGCCGGGCGAGTTCTGCACGCGCGGCTACTCCGTGATGCTCGGCTACTGGGAGGACCCCGAGAAGACAGCGGAGGCGATCGACAGCGAGGGCTGGATGCACACCGGCGACCTCGCGGAGATGCGCGAGGACGGCTACTGCACCATCGTGGGCCGCATCAAGGACATGGTCATCCGCGGTGGCGAGAACATCTACCCCCGCGAGATCGAGGAGTTCCTCTACGCCCACCCCGACATCGAGGACGTGCAGGTGATCGGCGTCCCGGACGAGAAGTACGGCGAGGAGCTGTGCGCCTGGATCAAGCTCAGGGCCGGCGCCGCCGAGCTCGATGCCGACGCGATCAGGGCGTATGCCGACCGGCAAGCTCGCGCACTACAAGATCCCGCGCTACGTGCGGCTCGTCGACGAGTTCCCGATGACCGTCACCGGCAAGATCCGCAAGGCCCAGATGCGCGAGGAGACCGCCGAGGAGCTCGGCCTGGGCTGAGCGGCGACCCTGGACGACTAGAAGTCGAACCCGTCGAACATGCCGCCGATCCCGTCACCGATGCTGCCGAACATGTCGCCGAGGCCTTCGCCCATCGCGCCGATCCCGTCGCCGAGACCGTCGAAGCCACCGCTGAACAGCATGCCCATGAACATCCAGTCCATCGGGCCGAAGTTGCCGAAGTAGCCCTGGGCGTAGGGCTGGTAGGCGCGGCCGCCCTGCCAGTAGGGCACCCGGCGCGAGCCGACCATGACCTTGCGGATGTCGGGCTCGGCACCGGCGCGGACCCGCTCGGCGTCGAGCGCGCAGGCCGGCACGTCGCGCAGAGCTCCACCGGGCGGCGTCCACGGCACGTCCGCCACGGACATCCCGTGACGCGGGTCGAAGAAGCACGGGGGCCGGCGCTGCGGGAGCGGCTGCTGGGCCACCCGGGCGCGGACGCACGCCATGGCGTAGCGGCCGTCCTCGAGGATCTCGGTCACGTGGCGCACGTCCTCGGCGCGGGTGAGCTGGGCGGCGGCGAGCTTGGCGGACTCGTAGGCGTCGAGGGCGCGCTGGTAGTCGGCGTTGGCACCCGGGTCGAGCGGCTCCCCGGCCATGTCGATGTCGAGGTCCTGCAGCTCCACACCGAGCGCGGTGACGTCCTCCTCGGCCAGGCGCTTGACCGGTGCGACCTCCGCCTCCGAGCGGGCCAGTGCGCGCTTCTTGCTGGACCGACCAGCAGTCAGCGCCACGGCGACGAGACCACCGAGGACGACCAGGACGAGCACCAGTTCCATGCCACCAGCGTACGCAGGCGGCCAACCACGAGCGACGACAGAAGGGCAGGTCGCGCATCGACCCCCGACGATGGCGCGACCTGCCCTGACACGAGGCCGGGCAAGCGGGACCCTCCCCTGTGCGGTCCCGCCCACCAACGGCGTAGCAGAAGACTCCCGCGTTCCACCGGGTGCCCACATCCGTAGTCCTACGTATCTCTTCCCCGGACCTGCGGCACCCAGGGCGATAGATTCATCCTGTGCTGTCCCCCTGTCTCGGTCGTGGTGAGGTCCAGCGCGCGCTGGCCGAGGCCCTCGTCGAGTCCCGGTGGGTGACCGTGGTCGGTCCTCCCGGCAGCGGCAAGACCTTCGTCGTGCGACACCTCGAGACCGACGAGGTGCCCTTCTGGGTCGACGCCCGCGCCCTGCGCAGCCTCGACGAGGTGTTCGTGGCGGCGCTGGCGACCTTCGACGCCGAGCTCGCGCCCGGCGACTCCCTGGCCGGCGCGCTCGGCCGGGCCGTCGACGGGCGCGCCTGCCTGCTGGTGCTCGACGGTCTCGACCTCGACCGGACCGGCGCGGGTCCGGCCCTGCAGACGGTGCTCGAGACCACCTCGGACGCCCGCCTGGTCGTCACGGCCCGCACGACTGCCGGCCAGCCGGGCGAGTCGGTCGTCCGGGTCGGGCCGCTGCCCGTGCCCGAGCCCCGCTCCCCTCTCGAGGGTCCTGCCGTCGACCTCTTCCTGCGCCGCATCCGCTCGGCCGGCGGGCAGCCTGTCGACCTCACCACCCAGGCGCCATGAGGTACGCCGTCTCCTCACGGCCACCGGCGGACTGCCGATGCTGATCGAGCAGGTCGCCGTCCAGTCGGCGCTCGTGGGGCTGAGCAACGCCATGTCCGCGGTCTCCCTCGACCAGGCCGTCGACTCCGCGCACCAGCTGCTCGACCCCGACTGCGCCACCGCACTGCGCCGGATCGGGCTGCTGGACTTCCCCGCCGGCCTCGGTGTCATCGCCGACGTCCTCGACCGATCGACGTCCGAGGCCGCGGGGCTCGCCGGCGACCTCGTACGCCGCAGCCTGCTCGAGGTCGATGCCGACGGTCGCTTCGACATGCTCTCCCCCATCCGGGGACGGGCCCGCGCCCTCGCCGAGCCCAGCGACCACGCGGCCGTCGACGCCGGGTTGCTCGTGTGGGCCGAACGTCACGCACCCGAGCACGACAACTACGGTGCCGCCGACGCGGCCTGGCTCGACGACCTGCCCGCCATGCGCCACGCGGTGCTCAGCGCCTGTGCCTCACCCGACCACCCGCGCCGCCGGCTACTCGGTGGCCAACCGGATCTTCTCCTCGCTCTACACCTCGATGCGCACCCGCGACGCCGTCGAGATCCTCGAGGGCGCCCTCGCGTCCGGTGACGGTCCGCCGGCGATCGGCGCCCAGGTCGCCCGGCGAGCCGGCATCGCCGCCTCGGAGATGCGCGGGACCTACGAGGGGCTCTGGCTGCTCGACCGGGCCGACCAGCACGCCTCCTCCGCGCCCCGCCCCGAGGAGCAGCTGGCCAAGACCGCCTCGATCCGCGCCGAGATGCACCTCGACGCCGGGCGACCTGCGCACGCGCCGAGAGCGAGGCCCGGCGCGCCATCGACCTCGACCCGGACGAGACCATCCGCCGGCAGGCCACCCGCACCCTCGCCGACATCTACACCTCGCAGGGCCGCTTCGGCGAGGCGGCCACCGCGGCTGCCGAGGCGATGCCGGCCCGTGGCAGCCGGGACGAGCGCTGGATCGACCTCTCGCTGCGCACCATCCTGGCGAGGATCGCGCTCGAGCAGGGCCGCGTGGTCGAGGCGGTGGCGGGCACCCGGGCCGTCGTGCTCGAGGCGCGCGAGCTCGCCGAGGACAGGGTGGGGCTGCTGGCCGAGACGCTGCTGCGTGGCCTCGACCCGTCGTGGGTCCCCAGCCGAGGTCGTCCGCGAGGCGCTGCCGTGGGCGGTCCGGCTGCCCGGTCCTGGCGCAGGACGCCCGCGAGCTGCTGGCACGCGGCGACGTACGTCCCGCTGCCGGGCTGGCCGCCGACGTCGTGGCCCTCGCCGACTCCGCGCGCCTGGGCCGCGACGGCGTCGACGCCCGGTTGCTCCTGGGCCGGGCCCTCCTGGCCCTGGGCGACACCCAGCAGGCGACCACCACGTTCCTCACCGCCCTCGACCACTGCCAGACGATGCAGCTGCCGCTGCGTGCCGCCGACACCCTCGACGGCCTGGCGTCGGTCGGCCCAGGCGCGCGAGCTCAGGGAGGCCCGCCAGCTCGCCGCCGCCGCGATCCGCGCTGCGCACGCCGCGGATGGCCGCTCGGTGGGGCTACTCGGCCGGCGACACGGTCGCGCCGGCCGCTCGCGCACCCGAGGAGTGGATCGACGGTGCGGAGCTGTCGGCGCGGGCGCGTGCCGCTGATCACGGCGCTCTTCAACCAGCCGGCCAGTGCCGCGCCGTCAGTGCTCGACGAGCTGACCGCGGCCGAGCGCCTGGTGGCCGAGCGGGTCGCCGACGGCCTCACCAGCCGCAAGATCGCGGAGGAGCTGTTCGTCTCCCCGCGCACGGTGGACGCCCACCTGACGCACATCTACCGCAAGCTCGACATCAACTCGCGGTCCCGCCTCGCGGTGATGGTGATCGAGGAGACCCAGCGCGCCCTCTGGCTCAGCGAGCGCTGTAGTCGCGGAAGCCGCGCCCGGTCTTGCGACCGAGGTAGCCCGCGGTCACCAGGTGCTCCAGCAGCGGCGCGGGCGAGAAGCCCGGCTCGCGGAACTCGAGGTAGAGCTCCCGCTGGATCGCGAGCGAGACGTCGTTGCCGACCACGTCGAGGAGCTCGAAGGGGCCCATCGGCAGCGCACAGCCCTGCTTCATGGCGGTGTCGATGTCGTCGGCGGTGGCGTAGTGCGCCTCCAGCATCTTCACCGCGTCGTTGAGGTAGGGGAAGAGCAGCGCGTTGACGATGAAGCCGGCCCGGTCGCCGCACCTGACCGCGACCTTGCCGACCTTCTCGCAGAGCGCCAGCACGGTCTCGGTCACGGTCTCGTCCGTGGCGACCGTCGAGACGACCTCGACGAGCTTCATGATCGTGGCCGGGTTGAAGAAGTGCATGCCGATGACGTCCTGGGGCCGCGAGGTCACCCTGGCCATGCGAGATGATCGGCAGCGAGGAGGTCGTGGTCGCCAGGATCGCGCCGCCGGCTTGCAGATCTCGTCGAGGTTCTCGAAGAGCGTGGTCTTGATCGCGCAGGTCCTCCGCGATCGCCTCGACGACGATGTCGACGTCCTTGAGGTCCTCCAGCGAGGTCGTGCCGCGCACCCGGCCGAGCACCTCGGCCTTCTGCTCCTCGGTGGCGCGGCCTCGCTGGATCTGCTTGTCGAAGTTCCTCGTGATGGCCGTGACGACGCCGGCGACCTTGTCCTGGCCGCGTCCGGCGAAGAGCACGTCGTAGCCCGCCTTGGCGAAGACCTCGACGATGCCCGACGGCCATGGTGCCGGTCCCGACGACGCCGACCAGCTTGATGTCGTGGCGCAGCTGGGGCTTGTCGTCCTCGCTGGGGGTGTGCGCGTCGGCGACCACGATCGGTGAGTCGGGCGCCTCGTAGCTGTAGAAGCCGCGCCCCGACTTGCGACCCAGCAGGCCGGCCGTGACGTACTGCTTGAGGATCGGGGCGGGCGCGTGCAGCCGGTCGCGGCCCTGCTTGTACATCGTGTCGAGGATCTCGTAGGCCGTGTCGAGCCCGATCAGGTCGAGCAGCGCCAGCGGGCCCATCGGGTAGCCGCAGCCGAAGCGCATGGCGGCGTCGATGTCCTCGCGCGAGGCGTACTTGCCCTCGTACATCGCGACCGCGTGGTTGAGGTAGCCGAAGAGCAGGGTGTTGGCGATGAAGCCGGCCTTGTCGCCGCAGACGACCGGGTTCTTGCCGACCTCGCGGAGCAGGCCCTGGACGCTGTCCAGCACGTCCTGCTCGGTGACGACCGTGCGGATGATCTCCACGAGGTTCTGCACCGGTGCGGGGTTGAAGAAGTGCACGCCGATGACCCGGCCCGGCAGGGAGTAGGCCGTGGAGATCTCGGTGACGCTCAGCGAGGAGGTGTTGGTGGCCAGCACGGCATCGGGACGGGCGATGTCGTCGAGGGTGCGGAAGATCGACTTCTTGAGCTCGAGCGACTCCACGACGGCCTCGACGATCAGGTCGGCCTTCGCCAGCTCGGCCATCGACGTGGTGAACGTGATGCGGCCCAGGAGCTCGGCCTGCTGCTCCGCGGTCATCTTCTCGCGCTTCACCGCGCGACCGGTGGAGTGCTCCAGGTGCTGGCGTCCGCGCTCGAGCCCGGTGTCGTTCACCTCGACGCCGATGACGTCGTAGCCGTTGCGGGCGAAGACCTCGGCGATGCCGGCGCCCATGGTGCCGAGGCCGATCACGCCGATGGTGGTGAACTCGCGGCGTAGTTTCAGTCGTCATGGCCCGCATCACTCGCCACGAGCCGCTCAGGCTCGTGGCTGTGGGAACGTCGCGTCAGCGCCACCCGGGACGTACGACGACCACCTGCGTCGCCGGGTCGTACGGGACCGGGGCGCACCACCTTGGCGCACAGCCCGCGCAGCCGCCGCGGCTTGCCCTCGGGCCCGTTGACGAAGCTCATCGCGTCCTTGCCGTAGCGCGCGATGAACTTGCCGCAGCCGTTGTGCGGCTGGTCGGTCACGACGATCACGGCGCCGTCGGGACCGCCGATGTGCAGCTCGCTCCAGGCGGGCAGGTTGGCGTGCGAGAGGTCGAGGTCGACGAACATCTGGTCACCGGCCAGCACCTCGCGGTCGGGGTCCTGGGCCAGGAACTCCACCAGCGCGTGGCTCATCAGGTTGAGCTGCATGTCGGGGTGGGCCGAGCCGTCGTCCGTGCGCCGGCTGCCACGGGCCCGCCACGTGTCGCCCACGAGGCCGTCGGCGACGTCGAGGCGACCCTCCTCCAGCACCTCGCGCTTCCCCACGGCCGGCCGGCGGACGACCAGTGCGGAGGGTGCCGACGTCGCGCGGCCGGCGCGTCCAGCGTCGGCAGGAAGGCGGTCAGGTCCTCGGTGGTGCGGTGCCGGCGCAGGGCGCGGCGCACGAGCGACGCCGTCCGCGGCGGCTGGCCGCTCCTCGTCCTCGCGCACCGACAGCAGGGCTGCCGGGCAGCGGCGTCGCCTCGGGTCGACGTCGGCGAAGCCGAGGCGGGCGTACCACGGTCGCGGTCCCACGGCCCGGTCGGCGTAGTCGTAGCGTCAGCGCTGTCACCTGACCGCACGCCCGCCGCAGCGGCCAGAGCGCGTCCGGCCGCGGCGTCGTGGCGAGCGCGGCCCGACTGGCGAGGATCGGGCGTGGGCCGTCGACCGCGTGGGCGAGCCGTCGCGCGGGTCGCCGGCGCCCGGAAGAGCCGACGTGGCAGCCGCTCCGGACGCTCGACCGGGTCGCGCCGCGGACCATCACGAGGTCGCCGAGGACCGCTCGGACGTCGCCGTGCCGAGTGCTCGATGGTCGATCGCAGGTCGCGGCGGCGCGCGGGGCGTACGTCGTGGTCGGTCACGGGTCCACTGTAGATTCGCCCGTCGTGAGGATCGTCGTTGCGCGCTGCCAGGTGGACTACGCGGGACGGCTGACGGCTCACCTGCCGATGGCGACCCGCGTGCTGATGCTCAAGTCGGACGGCTCGGTCCTGATCCACTCCGACGGCGGCTCCTACAAGCCGCTCAACTGGATGTCGCCGCCGTGCACGTTGCGCGAGGGCAGTCGCCGAGGACGGTCGGCCCGAGTGGGTGGTCACCGCGACCAAGACCGACGACACCCTGCGCATCCTCATCGACGAGGTCATCCACGACACGTCGCCACGACCTCGGCGTCGACCCGGGCCTGCAGAAGGACGGCGTCGAGAAGCACCTCCAGGAGCTGCTCGCCGAGCACCCCGCGTCGCTGGCCGACGGCCTCACGCTCGTCCGCCGCGAGTTCCCCACCGCCATCGGCCCGGTCGACCTGATGTGCCGCGACGCCGACGGGCTGTCCGTCGCGGTCGAGATCAAGCGCCGCGGCGACATCGACGGCGTCGAGCAGCTCACCCGCTACCTCGAGCTCCTCAACCGCGACCCGATGCTCAACGCCAAGGGCCGCGGTCCGCGGCATCTTCGCCGCCCAGGAGATCAAGCCCCAGGCCCGCGTCCTCGCCACCGACCGCGGCATCGCCTGCGCCCTCGTCGACTACGACGCGCTGCGCGGGCATGGACGACGGCGCCGAGCACCGGCTCTTCTGACGGCTCGCCCTCACCTGACCGAGCACATCTTCCACATCGCCACCCGCGCGGACTGGGACGAGACCCTGCGCACCGGGACCTACACCACCTCCACCGTCGGCCGGACGCTCGCGGAGGAGGGCTTCATCCACGCCTGCCGGCGCGAGCAGGTCGCACGGGGTCTTCGAGCGCTACTACGCCGACGTCGGACGAGCCGCTGGTCCTGCTGACCATCGACCCGGCCGGCTCACGGACGCCGAGGTGCGGGTCGAGCCGGTCGGGCGACGACACCTACCCGCACGTCTACGGCCCGATCAACCGGGACGCCGTGGTCGAGGTGCGTGCCGCTCGAGCCGTGAGCTCAGGCGGCCTTCTTGCCGCGACTTCTTGCCGGCCTTCTTCACGCTCACCTTCACCAGCTTGCGCTTCTTCACGGTGTAGCCGGCGGGCAGCGTGCCCTCCTTGAGCATGCGCAGGGGGCAGCGGTTGCACTTCGTCGTCGAGACGCAGCACTTCTTCTTCGGCAGCTTGGCGACCTTGGCGCCTGCCCTTGCCCTTGGACTTGCCCACGCCGGCACCCTACACGGCTAGTTAGGGCAGGCTTACCTCGCCTCGATGGGTGATCCCTGCCCACGACCGGGCGACCCAGCCGTCGGCGTCGGCCCTCCAGCGCGACGACGCCGCAGTTCGGCATCGGCGAGGTCGCGGCGTGGCCGACGCTCGAGGTTGCGCGCCAGCAGCGGCGAGCGCCATGCACATCACGCCGCCGTGGCTGACCACGAGCACCGCCTCACCCCGGTGGCGCGTCGCGCGATCTCGTCGAGCACGCGCCCGAACCGCTCGACGACCTCGGCGCCGGACTCGCCGCCCGGGGATCCGGGCAGCGAGGTCGCCCGTCGAGCCACGCCGCGAACGTCGCCGCGAACGGGTCCGGATCGCCGGTCGTGCCGGCGGCGTGCGCCCGACCCCGAACTCGCGCAGCCCCGTGCGCACCATCACGTCGACACCGAGCCGGCGGCGACGATCTCGCCGGTCTGGACGGCGCGCGCCATGTCGCTGCGTCCAGACCCGGGCGATCCGCTCGCCGCTCAGCGACTCGGCCAGCCCGCGCGCCTGCGTCGCGTCCGAGGGGCGTCAGCCAGCCGCCGGCGTCGCTGAGCAGGTCGGTCTCGTACGTCGGCCTCGCCGTGCCGGGCCACGAACACCCGGGCGGCGCACTGGAGATCGCTCACCCGGCCAGCTCCACCACATCGTCGGCGCAGCCCCAGCTGACGGTCACCCCGCAGCCACCGTGGCCGTAGCAGTGGATGACGTCGCCCTCGCGCTCCAGGCGCACCGCAGGACGGCCCGGTCGCAGGCCGACCTTGTGGCGCAGGATCCGGGCGCCGGCCAGCCGCGGCTCGATCTCCGCCGCGCGCTCGAGGATCGACGCGGCGGTGGCCGGCTCCGGCGTACGGCTCCACTCCCCCGTGATCGCGGTGCCGCCGAGCACGATGTCGCGGCTGCGCGGCACGACGTACGACGGTGCCTCGGCGTCGATCCACCAGCGGTCGAGCCCGACCTGCTCGACCAGCACGACCTGGCCGCGCACCGGCACGACCGACGGGTCACCGCCGAGCAGCCGCGCACCGATGCCGCTGGCGTTGACGACCAGCACCTCGCCGGTCGGCAGCCCGGAGAGGTTCATCCGGGTGATCGAGCCGCCCAGCGCCTCGACGCGAGCGGTCAACCAGCGCAGGTAGAGCGGCATCTCGACGACGGGCGTGCGCATCGTCAGCCCCGACGCATAGCCCGCCGGCAGGCTGGTCTCCCGGTCCGGACCCGCGCCGGGCGGCAGCGCATCGCCCACCACAGGTCGGCCGGTCCCTCGCGGAAGAGCTCGGTGCCGGTGCGCATCTCCACGCCCGCGGACTCGTCGTCGCACAGCCCGGCGAAGGCGTCGTACGACGTCCGCGCCCAACGGATCGACGTGCTCCTGGGGCTGGGAGTACGGGACCACACGGCGGCGGCGACCGACGAGGTCGTCTCCAGCGGCAGGTCGCGGCCCACCACGTCCACCCGGTGCCCGGCCTCGAGCAGCCGCACCGCGCAGGACAGGCCGATCACCCGGCCCCCACCACGATCACACGTCGCATGCCCGAGTCTGCCCGACGCGGGCCGAGGTCAGTCCAGGTCGTTGGCCCGGCGGATGACGTCGACGATGCCGCCCATGATCCCGGTCAGCCCGAAGTCCTTGGGCGTGTAGACCGCCGCGACGCCCAGCTCCTCGAGCCGCTTGCCGTCGGACTCGGGGATGATCCCGCCCACGATGACCGGCAGGTCCTCGCGGCCTGCGGCGCGCAGGCCGTCGAGCACGTCGGGCACGAGCTCCATGTGCGAGCCCGACAGGATCGAGAGGCCGACGCAGTGCACGTCCTCGGCGACCGCGGCGGCGACGATCTGGTCCGGGGTCAGCCGGATGCCCTGGTAGATGACCTCGAAGCCCGCGTCCCGGGCGCGTACGGCGACCTGCTCGGCGCCGTTGGAGTGACCGTCGAGCCCCGGCTTGCCGACCAGCAGCCGCAGGCGACCGCCGAGCTCCTCGCCGGTCGCGCGGACCCGGTCGCGCACGGCCGTCAGGTCGGCGCCGGCCTCGGCCACGCCGACCGCGCCGGAGACCCCGGTCGGGGCGCGGAACTCGCCGAAGACCTCGCGCAGGGTGCCGGCCCACTCCCCCGTCGTCGCGCCGGCACGGGCGGCGACGAGGGTGGCGTGCATCAGGTTCTTGTCGGTCTTGGCGGCCTCGGCGAGCGCGGCCAGTGCCGCCTCGACCTCGGCGTCGTCGCGCTGCGCCTTCCACGCGGCGACGGAGTCGAGCGCGGACTGCTCGGCCAGCGGGTCGGCGGCCATGATCGCGTCGTCGAGGTTGGCGGTCAGCGGCGACGGCTCGGTCGTGTCGTACTTGTTGACGCCGACGATGATCTCCTCGCCGGACTCGATGCGGCCGCGGCGGGCGGCGTGGGCCGACACGAGGTTCTGCTTCATGTAGCCCGACTCGACGGCGGCGATGGCACCGCCCATCGCCTGGACCTGGTCGATCTCGGCCTTCGCCCCGGCGACCAGCTCGGCCACCTTGGCCTCGATGACGTGCGAGCCGTCGAAGATGTCGTCGTACTCCAGCAGGTCGGACTCGAACGCCAGCACCTGCTGCAGGCGCAGCGACCACTGCTGGTCCCACGGGCGGGGCAGGCCGAGCGCCTCGTTCCACGCCGGCAGCTGTACGGCGCGGGCGCGGGCGTTCTTCGACAGCGTGACGCCGAGCATCTCGAGCACGATCCGCTGGACGTTGTTCTCCGGCTGGGCCTCGGTCAGGCCGAGCGAGTTGACCTGGACGCCGTAGCGGAAGCGGCGCATCTTCGGGTCCGTGACGCCGTAGCGCTCGCGGGTGATCTCGTCCCAGAGCTGCGACGAAGGCCCGCATCTTGCAGGTCTCCTCGACGAACCGCACGCCGGCGTTGACGAAGAACGAGATCCGGCCGACGACCTTCTCGAAGTCGTCCTCGGAGACCTGGCCGGAGTCGCGGACCTGGTCGAGCACGGCGATCGCCGTGCACAGCGCGTAGGCGAGCTCCTGCATCGGCGTCGCGCCGGCCTCCTGCAGGTGGTAGCTGCAGATGTTGATCGGGTTCCACTTCGGGATCTCGTGGACCGTGTAGGCGATCATGTCGCCGATCAGCCGCAGCGAGTCCTCGGGCCCGAAGACGTAGGTCCCCCGGGAGAGGTACTCCTTGATGATGTCGTTCTGGGTGGTGCCGGCGAGCTGGTGGGCCACCTCGCTCGGGCGTCGAGCGCCGGGGTTCTGCTCCTCCGCGACGACCTGGTACATCGCGAGCAGCCACATCGCGGTCGCGTTGATCGTCATCGAGGTGTTCATCCCGGTGAGCGGGATGTCGGCGAAGAGCTTGCGCATCTCCCCGAGGTGCGGGACGGGCACGCCGACCTTGCCGACCTCGCCGCGACTCAGCGGGCTGTCGGGGTCGTAGCCGGTCTGCGTCGGCAGGTCGAAGGCGACGCTCAGACCGGTCTGCCCCTTGGCCAGGTTGGTCCGGTAGAGCGCGTTGGACGCCGCGGCCGTGGAGTGGCCGGCGTAGGTGCGCATCACCCAGGGGCGATCCTTGTGGGTCATGGCGACAGCGTAGGGCTGGGGTTACCGATCAGTCACCGGCTGGACGTGTGACAGATGCCTCAGGCGGTCGCGGCGGCCCGCTCGACCTCGATGGCGTGCGCCAGGTGCGCCAGGTGCGCCATCCGGCGTACGGCGGGGCCGGGGTTGCGCACCGTGAGGTGGTGGCCGGTGAGCCAGGCGTGGCGGGTGGCGACGGCCAGGAGCCGCAGGGCGGTGACGTCGATGGTGGACACGTCGGTCATGTCGATGACCACGTCGTCGTCGTGGAGGTCGAGGACCTCGTAGATCGCCGTGCGCACCACGAAGGTGCTGCGCACGTCGAAGTCGCCGTGCAGCATCAGGGTGTGACCGTCCGACGTGATGTCCACTGGTTCTCCTCACCGACGCCCCCCGGACGCCGAGCCGTGACCGTAGTCACTTCTATGACGTCAGTTCTACCCCTGTTCGGTTGCATCGGCGCCTCACCTTTTTCGGCGAGTTGCTCCCGGAGACCGAGTAGGCTCCGCCCATGGTCAACCTGACGCGCATCTACACCCGCACCGGCGACGCCGGCCAGACCCGCCTCGGCGACATGAGCGAGACCACGAAGACCGATCTGCGGCTGGCGGCGTACGCCGACGTCGACGAGGCCAACGCCCACATCGGCGTGGCCCTGGCGACCGGCGGACTCGACGACGACGTCGTCCAGGTGCTCACCCACGTCCAGAACGACCTCTTCGACGTCGGCGCCGACTTCTCCACGCCGGTCGTGGCCGAGCCCGCCTATCCCCCGCTGCGCATCGAGCAGGACTACGTCGACCGCCTCGAGGGCTGGTGCGACCACTACAACGAGGCGCTCCCCTCGCTGCGGTCCTTCATCCTCAACGGCGGCACGGTCGGCGCCGCGCACCTGCACGTCGCGCGCACCGTCGTACGCCGTGCCGAGCGCGCCGGGTGGGCGGCCTGGGCCGAGCACGAGGACACGATGAACCTGCTGGCGATCACCTACCTCAACCGGCTCTCCGACCTCCTCTTCATCCTCGCCCGCCACGCCAACCGCGAGAACGGCGACGTGCTGTGGGTCCCCGGCGGGGAGCGCTCCGCCGACTGAGCGCGTGGACGCCACCAGACCACCTGGGCGACGCATCCGGTCACGGCGAGGCGGTTCGACGACTTCGCCGACGTCATCAACCCCAACCGTCGCGCCACCCACTGCTGGTGCCTCTCGCACCGGCTCCGCGTGCAAGGACATCGACGCCCTCGGCGACGGCAGCCGCGAGAGCGCGGCCCGCGCGCTGGCCGCGGGGCGCAGCACCTTCGGCGTCGTGACCTACCGCGACGGACTACCGGTCGGGTGGTGCCACATCGCCCCGCGGGACGAGGTCCCTCGCCTCGTCGCGTCGAAGCTGATCACGCCGATCGACGACGTGCCCGTCTGGAGCATCATCTGCGTCGTGGTGCGCTCGGGTCACCGCAAGCAGGGCGTCACGACCCGGCTGATCGAGGGAGCGGTGGCCTACGCCGCCTCCCGCGGCGCACCGGCCGTCGAGTCCTACCCCGTCGACCCGCAGGGCAGCCGCATGGACCTGACGATGGCCTTCGTCGGCACCCGGGCGATGTTCGAGAACTGCGGCTTCGAGGTCGTCGGCGAGACCGACGCCGTGGCGAGCAAGATGCCGCGGCTGGTCATGCGGCGGGTGCTGGACTGACCTGCTGCTTGCGCGCCGCCGGCACCACCAGCGCGGCCGGCACCAGCAGCACCGCGACGACGAGCAGCGCATTGAGGGTCCCGACCTCGTCGCCGACGACACCGAGGAGCGGCGGGCCGGCCAGGAAGGCCGCGTAGCCGATCGTCGACACGACGCTGACCCGCGCCGCGGCGTGGGCGGGGTCGTCGGCCGCAGCGCTCATGCCGACCGGGAAGCCGAGGGAGGCGCCGGCTCCCCACAGCACGATCCCGAGCACGACCAGGGCCGGGTGTCCCCCGACGACGATCAGGACGACCCCCACCCCGGCGGCGACGATCGTGCCCCACAGGACGGCCGCGCGGCCGAAGGCGTCGAGCAGGCCGGTCCCGACGAACCTGGTCAGCGTCATCGCGGTGACGAAGACCGCGAAGCCGGCGACACCCACCGAGTGGGAGACGTCGTAGCCGTCGACGAGCGCCACCGCGAGCCAGTCGTTGGCCGTGCCCTCGGTCATGGCCAGGGCCATGACCAGCACCCCGATGGCCAGCGTGCGCGGCTCCAGCCAGGCCCGGGCCGCCGACCGGGGCCGTCCGGACTCGCTCCGCGACGGGATCGGCAGGAAGGACGCGGAGGTCGTCCAGGCCGCCACCAGCGAGATCAGGGCGATCGCCATCAGGTGCCACCGACCTGGTACGTCGAGCGCGACCAGCCCGGCGCCGAGGAGAGCGCCGACGACCGTGCCCAGGCTGAAGCCGGCGTGGAAGCGCGGCATGATGGTGCGCCGCAGGTGCCGTTCGACCTCGGCCCCCTCGACGTTCATGGCGACGTCCCAGACGCCGATGCCCAGCCCGTAGAGGAACAGCCCGGCGACGGTGACCGGCAGCGTCTCCCCCAGCGCCACGGCGGCGACCGAGAGGCCGAGGGTGGCGACGAGGACACCGAGGCGCACCACCCGTACGGTGCCGTGCCGGGCGATGGCGGCCCCGGTCGTCGGCAGCGCCACCAGCGAGCCCACCGCGGTGGCCAGCAGCACCAGGCCCAGGCCCGCGTTGGACAGCTCGAAGCCCGACCTGACCTCGGGGATCCGGGAGACCCAGCTCGCGAAGCAGCAGACCGTTGAGGAAGAACGACAGCGCCACGGCGTTGCGAGCAGCCGTCACCGGCGGTTCCAGTCGGTGCCGGGCGGGCCGGCCTCCAGCCAGGACTGGAAACCGGTGAGCGAGGCCTCGCTCATGGCGATCTCGAGCGGCTGGTCGAGGTAGAGGCAGGCAGCCACGACGTGCCCGCCGTAGAGCGACAGCTCCTCGGCGCCCTTCGGGGCTGCGCCGACCCGAATAGCTCAGGTGGTCACGCGCCCAGACCCGTTTGGGTCGCGGGGACAGGGAGAAGATGCGGAACCACTCGAGCGACTGTCCGGAGTAGCGGCCGATGCCGAGCAGCCAGCCCCGGCCGGCACGTTCGACGTGCAGCCGGTAGCTGAGCTCGAAGGTGCCGCCGTGGCGGGCCAGCAGCCGCCGCCGCACGATCAGCGCGATGCCGTAGAGCAGGACGAGGAGCAGGATGACCCCGACGATGTCGAGCAGCCACTGCCAGACCGGCATCCACGCCCTCCCTGCCCTACCTGTCCTGCGTCCCCACGGAAAAAGGTGAGCGCACGAACCCGGAGGTTCGTGCGCTCACCCTAGCGTCAGCGTGGAGCCGGTGGTCAGGAAGCCCGCTCCGCGGCACGCACGCGTGCCTCGGCGCGGCGTACGGCCTCGTGGGCGTCGTCGTCGTTCTCGCCGGACTCCTTGGCCCGCTCGAGGTCGCGACGAGCCTTCTCCAGGTCGATCTCGTGGGACATCTCGGCCCGCTCGGAGAGGATCGAGACACGGTTGTCGGCCACCGAGATGAACCCGGCGTCCACGGCCGCGACCCAGGTCTCCCCGTCGGTGGTCTGCACGTCGACCACGCCCTCGATGATCGAGGACAGCAGCGGGGCGTGGTTCGGCAGGATGCCGACGTCGCCCTCGGTCGTCCGGGCGATGACCATGGTGGCCTCGCCCGACCAGACGAGCCGGTCGGCGGCGACCAGCTCGACCTGCAGGACCTTGTCCGACGACAGTGCCATCAGAGGCTCTTCTGGATCTCGGCCCACTTCTGCTCGACGTCGTCCAGACCGCCGCACATGAAGAAGGCCTGCTCGGCCACGTGGTCGTACTCGCCGTCGGCGATCTTGTTGAACGCCTCGATGGTGTCGCCGATCGTCACGGTCGAACCCTCGATGCCGGTGAACTGCTTGGCGACGTAGGTGTTCTGCGAGAGGAACCGCTGGATGCGGCGCGCCCGCGAGACGATGACCTTGTCCTCCTCGGAGAGCTCGTCGACACCGAGGATGGCGATGATGTCCTGGAGCTCCTTGTTGCGCTGCAGGATCTGCTTGATCCGGACCGCGCAGCGGTAGTGCTCGTCGCCGATGTACTGCGGGTCGAGGATCCGTGACGTCGAGGTCAGCGGGTCCACGGCCGGGTAGATGCCGAGCGAGGCGATCTCTCGCGACAGCTCGGTGGTGGCGTCGAGGTGCGCGAACGTCGCGGCCGGGGCCGGGTCGGTGTAGTCGTCGGCGGGGACGTAGATCGCCTGCATCGAGGTGATCGAGTGACCACGCGTCGAGGTGATGCGCTCCTGCAGCTGACCCATCTCGTCGGCGAGGTTGGGCTGGTAGCCCACCGCGGACGGCATGCGACCGAGCAGCGTGGAGACCTCGGAACCGGCCTGGGTGAAGCGGAAGATGTTGTCGATGAAGAGCAGCACGTCCTGCTTCTTCACGTCGCGGAAGTACTCCGCCATCGTCAGCGCGGACAGGGCGACGCGCAGGCGGGTGCCCGGCGGCTCGTCCATCTGGCCGAAGACCAGGGCGGTCTGGCCGATGACGCCGGCCTCGTCCATCTCCGCGATGAGGTCGTTGCCCTCACGGGTGCGCTCGCCGACTCCGGCGAACACCGACACACCACCGTGGTCCTTGGCGACGCGGGCGATCATCTCCTGGATCAGCACGGTCTTGCCGACACCGGCACCACCGAACAGTCCGATCTTGCCGCCCAGGACGTAGGGGGCGAGGAGGTCGATGACCTTGATGCCGGTCTCGAACATCTGGGTCTTGGACTCCAGCTGGTCGAAGGCCGGAGCCTTGCGGTGGATGCCCCAGCGCTCGGAGACCTCGAGGGTCTCGCCCTCGGGCAGGTTGAGGCAGTCACCGGTGGTGTTGAACACCTTGCCGAGGGTGACGTCGCCGACGGGAACCATGATCGGATCGCCGGTGTCGCGCACCTGGGCACCGCGGACGAGGCCGTCGGTGGGCTTCATCGAGATGGCACGGACCATGCCGTCACCGATGTGCTGGGCCACCTCGAGGGTGATGGTCGTGGTCTCGCCGGCCAGGGTCAGGTCGACCTTGAGGGCGTTGTAGATGGCGGGCATCGAATCGGTGGGGAACTCGATGTCCACGACCGGGCCGATGACGCGGGCGATGCGGCCGACGCCGCCGCCCTTCGTGTCCGCCGTCGTCTCTTCAACAGTGGCAGTCATTTTCTCTCACTCACTCCCGGCTTGTGCGTCGGCAAGGGCATTCACGCCACCGACGATCTCGCTGATTTCCTGGGTAATGCCGGCCTGACGGGCCTGGTTGGCAATTCGCGTGTACTTCTTGATGAGCTCGTCCGCGTTGTCCGTGGCCGACTTCATCGCCTTCTGGCGAGCCGCCAGCTCCGAGGCCGCGGCCTGGAGCAGGGCGAAGAAGATCCGGCTCTGGACGTAGCGCGGCAGCAGCGAGTCGAGCACCTCCGAGGCGGACGGCTCGAACTCGTAGAGCGGCAGCAGGTCGCCCTCGGCGGGCGCCTCGGTGCCCTCGACGACCTCCAGCGGAAGGAGGCGTACGGCGGTGGGCTCCTGGTTGATCATCGACCGGAAGCGCGTGTAGACCACGTGCACCTCGTCGACGCTGCTGACGTCCTGGTCGTCCTCCTCGGCGAGGAACGCCTCGATGAGGGTGGCGCCGATGTCGGCGGCCACGTCGTAGGTCGGCTGGTCGGAGAATCCCGTCCAGGCCCGGACGACAGTGCGCTGGCGGAACTTGAAGTAGGCCTGACCCTTGCGACCGCTGGTGTAGAGGTCGACGGTCTTGCCCTCGCCCTTGAGCTTCTCGACGAGGCGCTCGGCCTCCTTGAGCACGTTGGACGAGTAGGCGCCGGCGAGCCCGCGGTCGGAGGTGACCACGAGGACCGCCGCCTTCTTCGGGTTCTCCGGCTCCGTCGTCAGCGCGTGGTCGACGTTGGAGAACGTCGCCACGGCCGACACGGCGCGGGTCAGCTCACGAGCGTAGGGCGCTGCGGCCTGGGCTCGCTGCTGTGCCTTGATGATGCGGGACGCAGCAATGAGCTCCATGGCGCGCGTGATCTTCTTCATCGACTCCGTCGACTTGATCCGTGCGCGGTACTCGCGTACCGAGAGAGCCATTGCCTCAGCCCCGCTTCTGCTTGACGATCTGCTCCTGCTCGACGTCCTCGTCCTCGAGGGCGACGTGCTCTTCCTTGCCGGCCTTGATGCTCTGGCCGTCGGAGGTCTCGAACTGGTCGAGGAAGGAGTCGTAGGCAGCCGCCATCTCGGCGTCGGCGTCGTCGTCGAACTTCGTCGTCTCACGGATGCCGGCGAGGATGCCCTCGTGGTTGCGGCGCAGGTGGTCGAGGAACTCCGACTCGAAGCGCAGGACGTCGTCGGTCGGCACCTTGTCGAGGCGGCCGGTGGTGCCGAGCCACAGCGAGGCGGTCATCTCCTCGAGGGGGTACGGCGAGTACTGCGGCTGCTTGAGCAGCGCCATCAGGCGCTGGCCACGGGCGAGCTGCTGGCGCGAGGCCGCGTCGAGGTCGGAGGCGAACATCGCGAAGGCCTCCATGGCGCGGAACTGCGCCAGGTCGACCTTGAGCGAACCGGTGACGGCCTTCATCGCCTTGGTCATGGCCGAGCCACCCACGCGCGAGACCGAGACACCCACGTCGATGGCCGGTCGCTGGTTGGCCGCGAACAGGTCCGACTGCAGGAAGATCTGGCCGTCGGTGATCGAGATGACGTTGGTCGGGATGAACGCCGAGACGTCGTTGGCCTTGGTCTCGATGATCGGCAGGCCGGTCATCGAGCCCTTGCCCATGTCGTCGGAGAGCTTCGCGCAACGCTCGAGCAGGCGGCTGTGCAGGTAGAACACGTCGCCCGGGTAGGCCTCGCGGCCCGGCGGGCGGCGCAGCAGCAGCGACACGGCGCGGTAGGCCTCGGCCTGCTTGGTGAGGTCGTCGAACACGATGAGGACGTGCTTGCCGGCGTACATCCAGTGCTGGCCGATGGCCGAGCCGGTGTAGGGGGCGAGGTACTTGAAGCCCGCCGAGTCGGACGCCGGGGACGCGACGATGGTCGTGTACTCCAGCGCGCCGGCCTCTTCGAGGGCGCCACGCACGGAGGCGATGGTCGAGCCCTTCTGGCCGATGGCGACGTAGATGCAGCGGACCTGCTTGTCCGGGTCGCCGGACTCCCAGTTGGCCTTCTGGTTGATGATCGTGTCGATCGCGATCGTGGTCTTGCCGGTCGCGCGGTCACCGATGATGAGCTGGCGCTGGCCACGGCCGATCGGGGTGAGGGCGTCGATCGCCTTGATGCCGGTGGCGAGCGGCTCGTGCACCGACTTGCGCGCCATCACGTCGGGCGCCTGGAGCTCCAGGGCGCGACGCTCGGGCGCGTCGATCTCGCCGAGGCCGTCGATCGGCTGGCCCAGCGGGTCGACCACGCGGCCGAGGTAGCCCTCGCCCACGGGGACCGAGAGGATCTCGCCCGTGCGACGCACGACCTGACCCTCCTCGATCTTGTCGAAGTCACCCAGGACCACGACGCCGACCTCGCGGGTGTCGAGGTTGAGGGCGATGCCGAGGGTGCCGTCCTCGAACTCGAGCAGCTCGTTGGCCATGACCGAGGGCAGTCCGCTCACGCGGGCGATGCCGTCAGCGGCCTCCGCGACGGTGCCGACCTCTTCCTTGGTCGCCGACTCGGGCTTGTAGTCCGACACGAAGCGCTGAAGCGCGTCCCGGATCTCGTCCGGACGGATGGACAGCTCCGTCATTTCACTCACCTGTTTCTCTGGTCTGCTCGAAAAGTTCTTGGATGTCAGTGGTCAGCCGGCGAGCCGGCGTCCGGCGTCGTCGAGGCGGCTGGAGACCGTCCCGTCGATGACGTCGTCACCGATCTCGACGCTGATGCCGCCGATGACCTCGGGGTCGACGATCACGTTGAGGTGGATCTCCCGCCCGTAGGTGCCCGACAGGGCATCGGCCAGTCGCTGGCGGTCGGCGTCGGCGAGCGGTCGGGCGACGCGAACGGTCGCGACTCCCTGCCCGCGGACCTCGGCCGCCACCTTCTGGTAGGACGCCAGTGCGACGGTGACCGTGCGGTGGCTGCCCGAGAGGGCCTGCTTGACCAGCGCCACCGTTGCCGGGAGCACCTTGTCGCTCGAGCAGGCCGTTGATCAGGCCCGCCTTGTCCTCACGCGAGCGGGCCGGGTCGGAGAGCGCGTCGCGCAGCTCCGGGTTGGCCTGGACGAGCTGGCCGACGGCGAAGATCTCGTCCTCGAGACGACCGGCGTCGCTGCCCGTGGAGCGGACCGCGGCGACCACGCCCAGCTGCTCCAGGGCGTCGCCCAGGTCGCGGCTGGCCGTCCACCGCTGCGAGACCGCAGTGGTGAGGACCTCGAGCGCCTCGGCCGACACCTTGCCGGCGAGAACGCCGCGCACGAGCCCGGCCTTGGCCTCGCCCTCGATGGATGCGTCGGTGGCGACCCTGCGCAGGCTCGGCTCGGAGCGGAGCAGGTCCGCGATCCCGAACAGGTCCTGAGCCACCGACCCCAGGTCGCCGGAGCCCGGAAGGGCAGCGGCGGCAGCGGCGTAGGCGTCTGCGGACGCACCTCGCATCATCAGTTGACACTCCCCGATGGTCGCGCCGTTCTGCGACTCCAGGTCGGCCAGGAAGCGCTCGACGACGCGGCTCTGTCGAGCCTCGTCCTCCAGGCTCTCCCCGACGATGCGGCTGGCCAGACCGGTGGCGAGCGTGCCCACCTCGGCACGGAGCGAGGTGACCGCCTGCTGGCGCTCGGCCTCGATCTGCGTCTTGCCGTGCTCGACGATGCGGGTGGACTCGGCCTGGGCCTGCTCCCGCATCTCGGCCACGATCTGGGCACCCTGCTCACGCGCCTCCTCGCGGATGCGCGCGGCCTCGTGCCGGGCGTCGCCGAGCTGCTTCTCGAGCTCGGCGAGCTTGGCGTCGGCCTCGGCCTGCTTGGTCTCGGCTGCGCTGAGACCGCCCTCGATCGCCTGGGTGCGCTCGGCGAACGTCTTCTCGAAGCTCGGCACCACGTACTTGCGGATGGCGAAGAACAAGATGGCGAAGACGATCAGCGCCAGCACGATCTCCGACACGACCGGGAGCAGAGGATTGTGCGCCTCTTCGCTCGCCGCCATGACAACGGTGTTCACAGGTGATCTCCCTAATGCGGGGACGGTCGTCAGATGGGCAGGACGAACGCGAGCGCGACGGTGATGATGAAGAGCGCCTCAGCAAGAACGAAGCCAAGGATGGCGATCGACTGCAGACGGCTCTGGGCCTCGGGCTGACGGGCCACGCCGCTGATGAACGCGGCGAAGA
Source organism: uncultured Actinomycetota bacterium (assembly GCA_963778975.1). GTDB lineage: Bacteria > Actinomycetota > Actinomycetes > Propionibacteriales > Nocardioidaceae > Nocardioides. Next base: position 65,099 of record CAVZWM010000028.1, on the reverse strand, counting down.
TCAGGCCGATACCGACACCGGGACCGATGGCGGAGAGGCCGAGGCCGATCATGTTGATGGAGCCTTCCACGGCTTTTCCTTTCGTCGGCGACGCGTCCATCGCGTCGCTGTTTGGCGAAACTTATGGGTTGGATCAGTGCTCGTCGGCGAGTGCTTCGCCGATGTACATCGAGCTGAGCAGCGTGAAGACGTAGGCCTGGAGGAACATCACCAGCATCTCCAGGAAGCTGACCCCGATGCCGAGGGCGAAGGACAGGATGCCCACTCCCCCGTAGAGGAGGTTGCCGCTGGTGAGCAGTGCGGCGCCACCGGTGGCGAACAGGATCAGCAGCAGGTGGCCGGCGAACATGTTGCCGAACAGACGCAGGGTGAGCGTGACCGGTCGGACCAGGATGTTGGAGAAGAACTCGAGCGGCACCAGCAGGATCAGGATCGGCCCGGAGACGCCCGAGGGCATCGTGGCGTGCTTGAAGTAGCCCAGCACGCCGTGCTTCCACATGCCGGCGCCGATGTAGATGAGCCAGGTGATGAGCGCCAGCGGGACGACGAAGCCGATCCGCGAGAAGGTGGAGAACTGCAGGAACGGGATCACGCCGTAGTAGTTGTTCACCAGGATGAACATGAACAGCGAGAACAGGTAGGGCACGAACTTCATGAAGTGCTCGCTGCCGATGTTGTCGCGGGCCAGCGTGTTGCGCACGAAGCCGTAGACGGTCTCGCCGGCGAACTGGAGACGACCGGGGACCATCTGCGCCTTGCGCGAGGCGGCGATCGTGAAGGCGAGGATCAGCACGGCCGAGAGCACCAGCAGCAGCATCGGCTTGGTGACACCGAAGTCGCCGATGTGGAAGACCGGCGGCAGCTCGAAGCTGCCGGGACCGGGAGCGACGAAGCCGCCGTCCGCACCCTCTGCAGCGAAGGCGCCAAGCCACTCAGGCTCACGCTGAAGCTCACTGTCTCTCCTGCCTTAGCTCTGCTTGTCCTGCGTGGACGCGAGCCGCCGAAGCGGCCGAAAGTCATGTAGATCGCCCAACCCGACCCCGAGCAGGATCCCGATGACGACGAGGTACTTCGTACCCAGCCATCGATCGAGACCCCAGCCGATGAGCCCGTAGACCGCAGCACCCGAGACGAGGTAGGAAAACGCCAACCAGGGGTCGCCGTAAGGGGGTTCGTCCGGATGCTCCGACGGGGCCGTTGTTGAGCCATCGCGAACCGGACAATAGCAGGCGTGGATGGTCATCGTTCACCCGCCTCGGGGAGGTCGTAGACGGGGATGCGGGCCCGCGTGGCTGCCACGATCTGGGCCACCATCCACGCCGCCGTGGCCAGCGCGACTCCCCCGCCGAACCAGCGTCGGTCGAGGGTCTCGTCGAACACTCCGTTGCGGACGAACGACAGCGCGACGGCCGCCAGCACGACCAGCTGGAGCGCGTAGGTGACCAGCGCGACCAGCACCGTCGCGCTCGGCATCACCGAGGCGACCGTGTTGAGGACGAAGACGCCGAACCCGATGACCGACGACGACCAGGCCGGTGCCGACGGCGGCGCTGAGCGCGGCCGTACTGCCCGACACGAGGCCTGCGACGACCGTGAGGACCAGGCCCGCGAGGAGAGCCGCGCCCGCAGCGCCGAGGAGGACGGCGCCTCCCGGGCGGGTGTCTCGGTTCGACTCGGTCGTCATGGTGGCGGCCGTCCTGTGGAGGTCATCGGGGTGCTCGTGAAAACTATCACAAAGTCCCGGGCGACCTCCAACTACGCCTGCGAGGGCGGCTCGACGGCCTCGGACGCGACGTCGGCCGGTCGCTCGACGTAGGCGTTCTGCGGCAGCCCGGTGTTGCCCAGACCGGTCTTGCGCGGGCGGTGCACCTTGGGCAGGACGAAGGTCATCGCGATCGCGAAGACGACCATGGCGCCCAGGCCCCACCACACCCACTGCTCCTCGAAGAGGCTCACCAGGACCGCACCGGCGGCCAGGATCGCGGCCCACATCCACATGATGAAGACCGCCCGCCGCTGGGAGTGCCCGATCTCGAGCAGACGGTGGTGCAGGTGCTGCTTGTCCGCGCGAACGGCGAGCGGCCCGCGCGCGTGCGGCGTACGACGGCCAGCACCAGGTCGGCGATCGGCACCATCAGCAGGGAGACCGGGAGCAGGACCGGCAGCACGGTCACGAAGAGGCTGTTGCCGCCGGAGCGTCGGGCATGCCGAAGAACTGGCCGGTCAGGGTCAGCGCGCTGGCCGAGAGGACGAGCCCGATCAGCATCGAGCCCGAGTCGCCCATGAAGAGCCGGGCCGGGTGGAAGTTGTGGGGCAGGAACCCGGCGCAGGCCCCGGCGAGCATCGCGCTGAGCAGGGCGCCGGTCGTGGCGAGGGTGAGGTCGTTCTCCGCGGACAGGGACGTAGCAGTAGACGAAGAAGGCCACCGCGCCGATGCCGACCACGCCGGCCGCCAGTCCGTCGAGGCCGTCGACGAAGTTGACGGCGTTCATCGTGCCGATGACCACGACCAGGGTCAGCAGGGCGCCCTGGGCGTCGTCGAGGGCGAACTGGGTGCCGTCGGCGCCGGGGAAGTAGTAGAAGCGCACCCCGAAGCGCGACCAGGAGGCCGGCCGCCAGCACCTGGCCGCCGAACTTGGTCAGGGCGTCGATGTCGAAGATGTCGTCGAGGACGCCGAGCGCGCAGACCAGCGCCCCGGCCATCAGCACCACCCCCGCGTCGGCGAAGACGAAGCCCTCGCTGCGGGTGGACAGGAACGGCAGCTCGCGCGCGACGAGGTAGGCCGCGCACAGGCCGCCGAACATCGCGGTCCCGCCGAGGTAGGGGATCGGCTCGGCGTGGACGTCACGGTCGCGGACCGACGCCACGGCACCGGTGCGGAGCGCGATCTCGCGGGCCACCACGGTGAGGAGGTAGGTGACCGAGACGGCGACCAGGAAGACGAGCAGGTATTCCCGCATCAGGCGCCCACTAGCCGTTGTCCGTGAGCACGACCCCGTGCGACTCGATGGCCGCGTTGAGGTCGTCGAGGCTCAGCGCGCCCCGACGCAGGATCGCGACCCTCCGGCAGGGTCGCGTCGACGATCGTCGAGGCTTCTCCCCCGGCCGAGGGACCCGCGTCGACGATGACCGCGACCGCGTCGCCGAGCATCTCCTCCGCGGCGTCGGCGTCGGTGGCGGCGGGTCGTCCGGTCAGGTTGGCCGAGCTGACCGCGAGCGGGCCGGTGCGCTCCAGGACGGCGAGGGCGACCTCGTCGTCGGGCATCCGCACCGCGACCGTGCCGCGGGTCTCCCCGAGGTCCCACATGCAGCGAGGCCTGCTGGCGGCACACGAGGGTCAGCGGTCCGGGCCAGAACTTCTCGACCAGGGTGCGGGCCCAGTCGGGCACGCTCGTCGGCGAGGGCGTCGAGGGTCGTGACCGCGGAGATCAGGACCGGCGGCGGCATCTCCCGGCCGCGCCCCTTGGCGTCGAGCAGGGCCCGGACGGCGTCGTGGGAGAAGGCATCGGCCGCGATGCCGTAGACGGTGTCGGTCGGGATGCACCACCAGCTCGCCGCGTCGGACGGCGCCTGCCGCCGCATCGATCGCCGCTTCTCGTTCCTCGTCGTTCGAGGTCGTGAGCCTGTCCACGCCGCTCATCGTGCCAGCCGCGCCGTCAGATAGCGGGGACGACCCGCGAGATCGCGGTGGTCCGTGACGTCCTGCCACCGACCGGCGCCGGCGAAGACCGCCGGCGCCGACTCACCCTGGGCGTCGGCGTGCTCGGCGCCCGACCACTCCCCCGACCCGCAGGAGCCGCGCGGCCCGCTGCGCGAGGACCCGCATCGCGTCGAGGCCGTCGTCGCCGGAGAAGAGCGCGAGGTGCGGGTCGTGGTCGCGGGCCTCCGCCGCCACCGACTCCCAGGCCTCCAGCGGGATGTAGGGCGGGTTGCACACGACGACGTCGACGGACCCGAGGAGGTCGTCGAAGGCCGTGGCCAGGTCGCCGTGGCGCAGGTCGACGCCGGTCCCGGCCAGGTTGCGCTCGGCCCAGGCCAGCGCCCCCTCGTCGAGCTCGACGGCATGCACCTCGGCGCCTGCGGCACCTCGTCGGCGACCGCCCTGGCGATCGCCCCGGACCCGGTGCAGAGGTCCACGACGACAGGGGGCGCGACCCGGCTCGACCGGCGCCGATGGCCGCCTCGATCGCCCACCCGGCCAGCAGCTCGGTCTCGGGCCGCGGCACGAAGACCCCCGGCCCGACGAACAGCTCGACGTGGCGGAAGGCCGCGGTGCCGGTCAGGTGCTGGAGCGGCTCGCGGGCGGCCCGCCGCGCCAGGAGGGCGTCGTACGACTCCTGCTGGGCGTGGCGTCAGGTCCTCGACGAGCGGCAGCCGGCCGAGGCCGACGTCGAGGCACGTGGGCCAGCAGCAGGTCGGCGTCACGCTCGGGCGAGGCGACCCCGGCCTCGCGCAGCCGGCGCGCGCGGCGCGCGCGACGGGCAGCGCTCGCGCGCATCACGACTCCAGGGCCTGCGAGGCGGGCGGCGACGTCGGCCTCGACGCACGAGTCGAGGACCGGCTGCGAGGTCGCCGTCGAGGACCTGGTCGAGGTTGTAGGACTTGTAGCCGGTGCGGTGGTCGGAGATGCGGTTCTCCGCGAAGTTGTAGGTGCGGATCCGCTCGGAGCGGTCGACGGTGCGGACCTGGCAGCGACGCACCTCGCTGGCCTCGGCGTCGGCGGCGTCCTGGGCGGCCGCGAGCAGCCGGGAGCGCAGGATGCGCATCGCCGCTCCTTGTTCTGCAGCTGGCTCTTCTCGTTCTGGCAGCTCGCCACGATGCCGGTGGGGACGTGCGTGATGCGGACCGCCGAGTCGGTGGTGTTGACGCTCTGGCCACCGGGACCGACGCAGCGGTAGACGTCGATGCGCAGGTCGTCGTCGTCGATCGTCACGTCGACCGGCTCGGCCTCGGGCAGACCAGGACACCCGCCGCCGCTGGTGTGCACGCGTCCCTGCGACTCGGTGACCGGCACCCGCTGGACGCGGTGCACGCCGCCCTCGAACTTGAGCAGCGCGTACGGCGCCTGGCCGGGCTCGACCGTCCCCCTGGCCTTGACCGCTGCGGTGACGGACTTGTAGCCGCCGAGGTCGGACTCGGTCGCGTCGAGGATCTCGATCGGTCCAGCCGCGCTGGTCTCGGCGTAGCGGGAGTACATCCGCAGCAGGTCGCCGGCGAACAGTGCCGACTCCTCGCCACCCTCCCCCGACTTCACCTCGAGGAGGGCGTCCTTGGCGTCGGTCGGGTCACGCGGCACCAGCAGCCGGCGCAGCCGCTCGGCGGCGACCTCGCGCTGGGCGGCCAGAGCTGCTCCGCCTCCTCCGCGAAGGCGGGGTCGTCGCTCGCCAGCTCGCGGGCGGCCTCGATGTCGTCGGCGAGCCGCTGCCAGTCCAGCCAGGTGGTCACGACGGCGGTCAGCTCGGCGTAGCGCTGGTTGAGCTGCTTGGCCAGCCGCTGGTCGGCGTGCGTCTCGGGCAGGGACAGGCGCCCCTCGAGATCCGCGTGCTCCGCGACGCATGCCCTTCGACGGCCTCGAACATGGCTGACTCCTCGAGCCGGGTCGGACCGGATCGACCCGGTGGCTGGACAGACGACAAGGCGCCGACCTCCCGCGAGAGCGGGCGACCGGCGCCTGGACGATGACTACTTGCTCTCGGAGGTCTCCGGAGCAGCAGCGGCGGACTTCTTGGCGTAGCGGGCCTCGAAGCGGGCCACGCGGCCGCCGGTGTCGAGGATCTTCTGCTTGCCGGTGTAGAACGGGTGGCACTGCGAGCAGACATCGGCGTGGAGCTTGCCGGAGGTCGCGGTGCTGCGGGTGGTGAACGACGCGCCGCAGGTGCAGGTGACGGCGGTCTCGACGTAGTCGGGGTGGGTGTCCTTCTTCATGGTGTCCTCTCGATTGCTCCGGGTCGTCCCGCGCGGATGCGGATGACGTGAACCGGAACCGACGCACAAGTGTGCCACCGGGTCCAACGCCCGCGCGAATCCGGAGATTCCCGCGGGCCGGCGGCTGCCAGGGTTGGCCGGGTCAGCGGGCCGACGACCGGGCGCCGAAGACCTTCGTGACCGCCTGGGCGGAGTCGGCGGCGGCGAGCTGCTTGCGCAGGTCCCCCACCACCGCCCCCTCGGCGGGCGCGAGCAGCTTCTCCTCGTGACGCGTGGCCGACGCGGCCACGTCGATGGCCGGCACGATGCCCTTGGCGGCGCGGTCGGCGCTGAGCCGCAGCTCGAGGTTGGCGGTGCCGGAGAGCTCCTCGAGGAAGAACTCGTCGGTGGCCGACCCGGTGTCGACGGTGACGGTCGCGAGGATGGTCAGCGAGCCGCCGTCCTCGATCTTGCGGGCCGCACCGAAGAACTCCTTGGTCGGGTGGACGGCGGAGGCGTCCACGACCCCGCCCAGCACGCGACCGTTGGCGGGCGCGGCGAGGTTGTAGGCCCGGCCCAGGCGGTCAGCGAGTCGAGCAGCACGACCACGTCGTGGCCGAGCTCGACCAGCCGCTTGGCCCGCTCGATGGCGAGCTCCGCGACGCAGGGTGTGGTCGGCGGGCTGGCCGGTCGAAGGTCGAGGCGACGACCTCGCCCTTGACCGCGCGCTGGAAGTCGGTGACCTCCTCGGGACGGGTGTCGACGAGCACGACCATGACGTGGCACTCGGGGTTGTTGGTCGTCACCGACGTCGCGATCGACTGGAGCAGGGACGTGGCGCCCGTACGCGGCGGCGCGAGGATCAGGCCACGCTGGCCCTTGCCGATCGGGGTGGCGATGTCGACGACCCGGCCGATCAGGTTGGCCTCGTCGGTGGCCAGGCGCAGGCGCTGGTGCGGGTGCACCGGCACGGCGTCGGCGAAGTCGGGGCGGTCCTTGGCACCCTCGGCGTCGGTGCCGTTGATGCTGTCGATGCGGACCATCGGGTTGAACTTCTCGCGGCGCTCACCCTCCCGCGGCTGGCGGACCTGGCCGACGACGGCGTCGCCGCGGCGCAGGTGGTACTTGCGGACCATCGAGAGCGAGAGGTAGACGTCCTCGGGACCGGGCAGGTAGCCCGAGGTGCGCACGAAGGCGCAGTTGTCGAGGACGTCGAGGATGCCCGCGGCGGGGACGAGCACGTCGTCCTCGAGGATCGTGGTGTCGGGCTCGTTGCGACCACCCGGGCGCACCGGCGTACGTTCCCGGTCGCGGCCGCGCGGCGGCGGTTGCGGCGGCTGCCGCCCTCGCCGTCGTCATCGCCGTCGTCGTTCTGGCTCTGGTTCTGGCCTGGCTCTGGCCGGTTCTGGCTGGCTGGCTCTGCTGGCGGTCCTGCTGCTGGCGGTCCTGCTTCTCGGCGCTGCTGCTGGCGGTCCTGCTTGTCCTGCGGCTTCTCGGCCTGCTGTCCTGCTGCTGGTCCTGCTGCTGGTCGGCCTGCTGGGGCTCCTGCGACTGCCTGGGCTGCCGCTGCCGCTGCTGCTGGCTGCCCGCCCTGCTTCGCCTGCTTCTGGTCGCTCGGTGCCGGCGACTCGCTGCGGGTCGGCGGGCTGCTCGGCGGGCTTGCGGTCGGCTGCTCGGCGGGCCTGCTCGCCGCGGGTCCGCCTGGCGACCGGCTGGACTGCGGCTCGCTCGGCTCGCCTTCTCGGGAGCCTGGTCGGCCGGCTCGTCTCGGCGCGGCCTTCGGCGTCGACCGGGGCTTCGCGGCTGGGCTTGCCGGCGCCCGACTGGGAGGCCTTGATGGCGTCGACCAGCTGGGCCTTCTTCATCGAGCCGGCACCCGGGATGGCGAGGCCGGCGGCCATCGACTTCAGGTCGGCGAGGAGCATCGAGTTGAGTCCGCCGCTGCGCTTCTTGGCAGGAGCAGATGGAGTCTCGGTCACGTGAGTCCTTCACACGTTGCGTCGCCTCCGCGGACCGAGGCGAGCGGGCCGCGAGGCGGATGGATGAGCCCGTGCGCTCGGCCAGAGGCCGGGACGGGCAAGTACGCCGAACGGCGCACGCTCAGGCTAGCAGCAGTGCGCCCGACGACTCGATCGCCAGGTCGTGACACGCCCAGCCGTCGGGACAGTCGCGCCACGCAGCGTCGGCCGGGTCGTGCGTCCCGAACGCGAGCACCGTCGGCCCGGCTCCGGACACCACGGCCGGGATGCCGTCGGCGCGCAGGCGACGCACGAGGGCCAGCGTCTCGGGCATGGCGGGCTCGCGCTGGTCCTGGTGCAGCCAGTCGCGCGTGCCGGCGAGCAGGTGCTCGGGCTGCCCGGTCAGTGCGGCGACGAGCAGGGCGGCCCGTCCGGTGTTGGCGGCCGCGTCGGCGTGCGGCACCGACGTCGGGCAGCAGACCGCGCGCGACCGTGGTCTCGACGCCGGTGGGCGGCACGAAGACGACCGCGCTGATCCGCGGGTCGACGCCGGCGCGCACGGCGTACCAGTGATCGTCCTCGCGCCCGGAGATCACGAAGCCGCCGTAGAACGCCGGGGCCACGTTGTCGGGGTGCCCCTCGAGGTCGGCCGCGAGGTCGAAGAGAGCCTCGTCGGAGGCGAGCAGCTGGCCGCCCGCCACCAGGCCGCGGGCCAGCACGACCCCGGCCACGATCGCGGCCGACGAGGACCCGAGGCCGCGGGCGTGCGGGATGACGTTGCGGCACGCGAGGCGCAGCCCGGCGGGCTGCGGCGCCCATCAGGTCGAAGGCCGCCCGCATGGCCCGCACCACGAGGTGCGACTCGTCGCGGGGTACGTCGTCGGCGCCGGCGCCCTCGACCTCGACGACGCAGGCCGTCGGGCAGCACCTCCGCCTCGAGCTCGTCGCGCAGCGACAGCGCCAGCCCGAGGGAGTCGAAGCCGGGTCCGAGGTTGGCCGACGTGGCCGGGACGCTGACCCGCACCGGGCCCTCGACGAAGGTGGTCATGCTCAGGCGAGACCGGCAGCCGCGGCAGCGGCGTCCACGTCGGCGTCGACGACCGTGTCGACGAAGTCGCTGTGGCTCTCGAGCGCGGTCGCGGTGTCCTTGAGCCCGTGCCCGGTGACGGTGATGACCACGGTCCTCCCGGCGTAGCTCTCACCCGCGGCGAGCTCGCTGAGCAGGCCGGCGATGCCGGCGGCCGAGGCGGGCTCCACGAAGACACCGTCGCGCCTGGCCAGGTCGGCCTGCGCGGTGAGGATCTGGGCGTCGGTCACGGCGGCGAAGCGGCCCTCGGACTCCTTGGCCGCCATCTCGGCCAGGTGCCAGGACGCGGGATTGCCGACGCGGATCGCGGTGGCCTTGGTCTCCGGGTCGGGGAACGGCTCCCCGGTCACCAGCGGCGCCGCGCCCTCGGCCTGGAACCCGCGCATGACGGGGCGCCGGGTGGCACGGCCGAGGTCGGCGTACTGCTGGTAGCCGAGCCAGTAGGCCGCGATGTTGCCGGCGTTGCCGACCGGCAGGAGGTGGTAGTCGGGGGCGTCGCCGAGGAAGTCGCAGACCTCGAAGGACGCCGTCTTCTGCCCCTGCAGCCGCACCGGGTTGACCGAGTTGACCAGGGCGACCGGGTAGTCGCGGGCCAGCCCGCGGGCGATGTCGAGGCAGTGGTCGAAGTTGCCGCGGACCATGATGATCTGGGCGCCGTGCACGACGGCCTGGGCCATCTTGCCGGCGGCGATCTTGCCCTCGGGGATCAGCACCAGCGACTTGATGCCGGCCTTGGCGGCATAGGCCGCCATCGAGGCGGAGGTGTTGCCGGTCGACGCGCAGACCACGGCCTCGGCTCCCTCGTGCCGGGCCACCGAGATCGCCGCCGTCATGCCGCGGTCCTTGAAGGAGCCGGTCGGGTTGTTGGCCTCGACCTTGAGCCAGACCTCGCCGCCGGTGAGCCCGGAGAGCCAGTCGGAGTGCACCAGCGGCGTGCCGCCCTCGCGCAGGGTGACCGCCTCGAGGCCCTCGGGGAGGTCGAGCAGGTCGCGGTACTCCTCGATGACGCCCCGCCACTGTCCGTGGGCCATCACTCCTCGCCGCCCTCGACGCGCATCACCGAGGTGACCTCGCGGACGATGTCCATGCTGCGCAGCTGCTCGACCGTGGCGGCCAGCGCGGCGTCGGGCGCGGCGTGGGAGACGACGACGAGCTGGGCGTCGGCGCCGCGACCCTCCTGACGGACGGTCTGGATGGACACGTCGTGGTCGGCGAAGGCGTTCGCGACGGCGGCGAGCACGCCCGCCTTGTCGTCCACGTCGATCGCCACGTGGTAGCGGGTGCGGGTCTCCCCCATCGGCTGCACGCCACGGTCCGCGTACGCCGACTCGCCCGCACCGCGGGTGTTGGCGAGGCGGTTGCGCGCGACCGTGACGAGGTCGCCCAGCACCGCGCTCGCGGTGGGTGCACCACCCGCGCCGGGGCCGTAGAACATCAGCTGCCCGGCGGCCTCGGACTCGACGAAGACCGCGTTGAAGGCGCCACGCACGCTGGCCAGCGGGTGGCTGCGCGGGATCATCGCCGGGTGGACCCGGGCCGCGACCTGGTCGCCGCGGAGCTCGCAGATGGCGAGCAGCTTGACGACCGAGCCCATCTCGCGGGCGGACTGGACGTCGGCCGCGGTGACCTCGGAGATGCCCTCGCGGTAGACGTCGGCCGCGGTCACGCGGGAGTGGAAGGCCAGGCTGGCCAGGATCGCGGCCTTGGCGGCGGCGTCGAAGCCCTCGACGTCGGCCGTCGGGTCCGCCTCGGCGTAGCCGAGCTCCTGGGCCTCCTCCAGCGCCTCGGAGAAGCCCGGCGCCGGAGGTGTCCATCTTGTCGAGGATGAAGTTGGTGGTGCCGTTGACGATGCCGAGCACGCGGGTGACCTTGTCACCGGCCAACGACTCGCGCAGCGGCCTCAGGATCGGGATCGCGCCGGCGACCGCGGCCTCGTAGTAGAGGTCGCGCTCGGCCTTGGCAGCCGCCTCGAAGAGCGTCGGGCCCGTCCTCGGCGAGGAGCGCCTTGTTGGCCGTGACGACGCTCGCGCCGTTCTCCAGCGCGGAGAGGATCAGCGACCGGGCGGGCTCGAGGCCGCCGATCACCTCGACCACGAGGTCGACGTCGTCCCGCGCGACCAGCCCGGCCGCATCGGTGGTGAGGAGTCCGTCGGGGACCTCGATCTCGCGCGGCGCGTCCAGCCGTCGTACGGCGACGCCGACGAGCTCGACGGGAGCCCCCACCCGCGCGGTCAGGTCGTCGTGCTGCTCGGTCAGCAGCCGCACCACCTGGGAGCCGACCGCGCCGCAGCCCAGGACCGCCACCTTCAGTGTGCGCACGTCTCACCCTCGCTCATGAGACACCTACATCGGTTGCCAACAGATCGTCCTCAGTCTCGCGCCGCATGACGGTGAACGTCTTCCCGTCCCGCACTCCGATCACCGGAGGACGTAGCGCGTGGTTGTAGTTGGAGGCCATCGACCGGCAGTAGGCGCCCGTCCCGGGCACCGCGAGCAGGTCGCCGGGCCGTACGTCGCCGGGCAGGAACTCGTCCTTGACCACGATGTCGCCGGCCTCGCAGTGCTTGCCCACGATCCGGGCCAGCACGGCCGGCGCCGCCGACGCGCGGGAGGCGAGGGTGGCGGAGTAGTCGGCGTCGTAGAGGGCGGTGCGGATGTTGTCGCTCATCCCGCCGTCGACCGAGACGTAGGTGCGCCGGGCGCCGCCGTCGAGGGCGACCTCCTTGACCGTGCCGACGTCGTAGACCGTGCACATCGACGGTCCGACGATGGCGCGGCCGGGCTCGATCGAGAGCCGCGGCTCCGCGATGCCGAGCGCGCGGCACTCGTGCTCCACGATCTTGCTCATCTCGGTGGCCAGCTGCGCGGGGTCCGACGGGTCGTCCTGGGTGGTGTAGGCGATGCCGAAGCCGCCGCCGAGGTCCATCTCCGGCATCTCGACGCCGAGCTCCTCGCTCACCGTGGCGTGCAGCGCCAGCACCCGGCGGGCCGCGACCTCGAACCCGGAGGTGTCGAAGATCTGGCTGCCGATGTGGGAGTGCAGGCCGAGCAGGCGGAGTCCGGGGGCCTCGTGCACCCGCCGTACGGCGTCGAGCGCGTCGCCGCTGGCGATGGAGAAGCCGAACTTCTGGTCCTCGTGGGCGGTCGCGATGTATTCGTGGGTGTGGGCCTCGACGCCGGCAGTCACGCGCACCATCACGCCCGTGGCGCGCCCGAGCTCGCGGGTGGCGCTCGGCGAGCCGGTCGATCTCGTGGAAGGAGTCGACGATGATCCGGCCGACACCCAGCTCGACGGCACGCTCGAGCTCGCGCAGGCTCTTGTTGTTGCCGTGGAAGCCGATCCGCTCCATCGGGAACCCGGCCCGCTCGGCGACGAGCAGCTCCCCGGCCGAGCACACGTCGAGGGACAGCCCGTCCTCGGCCAGCCAGCGCACGACGGTGGAGCAGAGGAAGGCCTTGCCGGCGTAGAAGACCTCGTAGCCGGCGAAGGCGTCGCGGAACGCGCGGGCCCGGGCGCGGAAGTCGGCCTCGTCCAGGACGTACGCCGGGGAGCCGTGCTCGCGGACCAGCTCGGGCAGCGCCACTCCCCCGACCGAGAGGACGCCGTCGGACTTGGCGGCCGTCTGCGACCAGAGGCTCGGGACGAGCTCGTTGGGGTCGCCCGGCTCACGCAGCCAGGAGGGTCCGCGCAGCGCGCCGTCGGCGTGCGCCCAGCCGGACGGGTGCGAGGTGGGCACGCGTCACATCCGCTCGGGAGCCGAGACCCCGAGCAGGCGCAGGCCGTTGGCCATGACGGTCCGCGTGGACGACACCAGCATCAGGCGCGCCTCGTTGACCGGCGCCACCGGCTCGTCGCCCTGCGGCAGCATCCGGCACTCCTTGGTGTCGTACCACCGGTTGAAGACGCTGGCGGTGTCCTCCAGGTAGCGGGCGATCCTGTGTGGTTCGCGCAGCTCGGCCGCACTCGCGACGACGCTCGGGAAGTCGGCGAGGGCACGCAGCAGGCGACCGTCGAGCTCGTGCGCGAGCAGTGCGGGGTCGAAGTCGTCACCGGGAAGGGCCATCCCCAGCGCGGCGGCGTTCTCCATCATGCGGCAGGTGCGCGCGTGGGCGTACTGGACGTAGTAGACCGGATTGTCGGTGGCGGCCTTCGTGATCTCTGCGACGTCGAGCACGAGTGGGCTGTCGGCCGGATAGCGCGCCAGGGAGTAGCGCAACGCGTCGACCCCGATCTCGTCCATGAGCTCGTTGAGCGTGACGATCGTGCCGGCCCGCTTCGACAGCCGCAGCTCCTCACCGTCCCGCATGATCTTCACCAGCTGGCCGATCATCACGTCGAGGGTCAGCGCGGGATCATCCCCCACGCATGCCGCCATCGCCTTCAGCCGACCGACGTAGCCGTGGTGGTCGGCGCCCAGCAGGTAGATGCAGTGGTCGAAGCCCCGCGCCCGCTTGTTGAGGTAGTAGGCCGTGTCGGACGCGAAGTAGGTCAGCTCACCGTTGGTCCGGATGAGCACCCGGTCCCGGTCGTCGCCGAAGTCGGTCGTCCGCATCCACAGCGCGCCGTCAGCCTCGAACAGGTGGCCGTTGTCCTTGAGCCCCTGCAGCGTGTCGGCCACCGACCCGTGCGAGCCCTCGGCATGCAGTCCGCGCTCGGAGAACCACACGTCGAAGTGGGTGTTGAAGCCGTCGAGCTGGTCCTGCTGCTCCTTGAGCTGGAGCGCGTAACCCGCCTCGCGGAACGCCACCAGCCGCTCCGCTTCGGGAAGCTCGAGGATCTCGGGCTGGTCGGCGACGATGGCAGCGGCCAGGTCGGCGACGTACGCGCCCTTGTAACCATCGTCCGGCACCGGCACCCCGAGGGCACGCGCTTCGAGGGACGCCCCGAAGAGGTCCATCTGGTTGCCGCGGTCGTTGATGTAGAACTCCCGCGCCACTTCGGCGCCCGCGGCCTGGAGCACGCGGGCGATGGCGTCGCCCAGGACGGCCCAGCGGGTGTGCCCCAGGTGGAGCGGCCCGGTCGGGTTGGCCGAGATGAACTCGATGTTGATCGACTGGCCGGCCAGCGTCTGCGAGTAGCCGTACGACTCCCCCGCCGCGACGATGTCGGCCGCGACCTGTCCTTGCGCACCTGCCTCGACGGTGATGTTGAGGAAGCCGGGACCGGCGACCTCCACGTCGGCGATGCCCGCGGAGGCGGTCAGCTTCGCGGCCACCAGCTCGGCGAAGGCGCGCGGGTTGGTGCCGGCCTGCTTCGCCAGCTGGAGCGCGACGTTGGTGGCGTAGTCGCCGTGGCCCTTCTGTCGCGGTCGCTCCACCGTGACCTGGCTCGGCGGCCCGTCGGGCAGCGTGATCGCGCCTTCGGCGACGAGCGCGGAGAGCGCATCGACGATGGACGTGGAGAGCTGCTCTGGGGTCACCGGTCAAGCCTATCGGCGGCGAGGGCCACGGACCGAACCGGTTTCACGCCCTGATCGCCCGCGGGGGTGGTTGAGCCCTAGGGTCTTCCTCGTGACGACGCATCCCAGCTTCCAGCAGCTCATCGACCTGCCCGCCTATGTCGAGCAGCCCGTGCCGATGCCCTTCGAGGACATCAACGGCCACCTCAACGTCCGCCACTACATCGGCATCGCGAGCGAGGGCCTCGACGAGTCGCTGGTCGAGGTCGGCATCCCGCAGATGTGGCCGTTGACCCACGGGCACGCCTGCTTCACCGCCGAGCACCACGTCACCTACCTCCACGAGCTCCGCACCGGCGACACCATGTCGGCCCGTGTCCGCCTGCTGGGTCGATCCGAACGAGCCGGTCACGTGCTGGTCTACCTGCTCGACGAGACGCACGAGCGGGTGGCGTGCGTGGTCGAGGAGGTCTTCCTGCACATCGACCTCGAGTCCAGGCTCACCGCGCCGTGGCCCGCGGAGGTGGCCGAGGCGCTCGACGCCCGGGTGGCCGAGCACCGGAAGCTGCCCTTCGAGTCCGCGACGTCGGGCGCCCTCGGCCTGCGCTGAGGCGGTTTCGCGACCCGACCGACCTCCCGGTAGTGTTCGCCGCGCACCGGCCCGTGGCCGGAGCGGGCCTCCGTAGCTCAGGGGATAGAGCACTGGTTTCCGGTACCAGGTGCCGCAGGTTCGAATCCTGCCGGAGGCGCCCGTGACTTTCTCACCGCGATCGTCGTTCATCTCTGCGTGGACACGAAGATTCGGACGACGGCCGCCATCGCGATCGCCGGCAGCCTCGTCCTGGCCGGGGCACTCAGCGCGCCCGCCCAGGCGATCGACGACCAGCGCCGGAGCAGCGCCCAGCTGACCGACTTCGGCTACCGGGGTGACGTGTACGGCGTCAAGCTGGTGACCGACAACGTCGAGGCGCTCAACCTCAAGGACGCACACGCACAGCAGCTCTGCACCCGGTCCGTCGGCCAGGTCGTCGAGAAGCGGTCCGTCCTCGCCGCGCCCGACAACCCCCTCATCAACATCTCCGCCAGCACCAGCCGGACCGAGACCTACCGGGACGGCGGCACCCACGGCGTACGCGGCACCAGCACCATCGGCGACGTGAGCATCGGCGGCACCGTCGGCCCACTCACGACCCCCAGGCTGGTGATCAAGGGCCTGACCACCACGGCCCACGCGTTCAACACGCCGCAGGGCTTCGGCCACAGCGAGAGCTTCACGTTCGCCAGCATCTCCCTCGACCTGCTCGACAACACGGTGGTCCAGAACCTCCCGCCCGAGCTCCAGCAGCTGCTCGCGCCCCTGGACCAGGTGACGGACACCGTCTTCGAGGGCACCCAGCAGGCCGCCCAGCAGGTCTTCGACGTGCTCGCGGACGCCACCGCGCCGATCCAGATCCCCGGGCTGGGGACGATCGCCCTGGGCTACAAGAACGGGCGCTCCAACTCCCACAACGCCCAGTCCCAGGCCTCGGCGCTGCGCATCGAGGTCACCGCGGGTGATCGTCGACAGCTCGTCGAGCTCGGCACCGCCCGGGTCCGGATGGGCGGCCCGGCCCCGGTCGGCGTGTTCCGCTCCGGCGGCACGGCCATGGACTACCAGGCCCTGGAGGGGGCGTTGCGCTTCGGCAACGTCCAGCACAAGGCGCTCCCCTGCCAGGGCTCGCGCGGTCGTACCCAGACCTACCAGGTCGCCGACGCCAGCCAGCTCGTCCCCGTCCCGGTGCTGCTCGAGCGCGTGACCTACCAGGTCAACGGCGACCAGTTCCGCACGAAGGACGTCGCCAAGGGGTGGTCCCGCACCGCCATCGGGTCGGTCTCGATCCCGGTCGCGCAGCTCGTGATCTCCGACGTCTCCTCACGCGCGGCCATGCGGGGCAAGCCCGGCAAGCGGGTTGTCTCGAAGGTCTCGACCGCGATCGGCTCGATCACCGTCGGCGGCCAGCCCGTCGCCGTACCGGCCCCCGGGGGCACCGTCGAGCTGCCCAACGGCATCGGCGTGATCCAGCGCCAGCTGGTCCAGAACGACTACCGCGGCTCGCAGGTCATCGCCCTGCGGATCAAGCTCTTCCAGGAGGCCGTGGTCATCGACCTCGCCCGCACCTCGGGGCGGATCTACCCGAGCTGAGGCCGGTCAGCAGCGGCGCAG
Organism: uncultured Actinomycetota bacterium; assembly: GCA_963778975.1. Classification (GTDB taxonomy): domain Bacteria; phylum Actinomycetota; class Actinomycetes; order Propionibacteriales; family Nocardioidaceae; genus Nocardioides. Next base: position 48,547 of record CAVZWM010000028.1, on the reverse strand, counting down.
GGTGGCGTCGGGTCCGGCCTCGCGACCCCAGCGCCGCGCCTGGGCGACGTCGGGGAAGACCACGCTCGCCGCACCCACGAACCCGACCCTGCCGTCCACCACACACGTGGTGATCAGGCCGGGCTTCACCTGCGCCACGGCCTGGGCCAGCTCGTACAGCTCGCCGGGCGAGGCGTTGGTGCGGGTGTGGGCCAGCACGGTCATCACGCCGCGCTCGATGAAGCCCGGGACATCCGCCTGTGCCCGGATGCGGGCGTGGATGCCGCGCAGGGTCCGCTGCTGGTTGGCCGAGCGGTCGAAGTCTCCGCCGGCAAGGCCCTTGCGGATGCGGGAGAACGCCATCGCGTTGTAGCCGTCGAGGTGGATCCGTCCCTGCTTGAAGCCTTCCTTCTTGAGGTAGGGGTCGGCGAAGCGGCGCGGGTTGGCGACCGTGATGCCACCGATGTCGTCCACCATGTCCTCGAAGAAGGGGAAGCGGGTGACCAGGACGTAGTCGGGCTCGATCCCGACCAGGTTGCGCATCGCACCGGCCATGCCCCGGGGGCCGGCGAAGTAGAGCGCGGAGTTGATCTTCTCCCTGCCGTGGCCGGGGATGGACACCCACGAGTCGCGGGGCACGCCGATCGCGGTGGCGGCGCCGGTGCGGGTGTTGATCCCGACGAGCTGCAGCGCATCGCCGCGGGCGCGGTTCATGTCCTGGCCGGGACGCGCGTCCGAGCCCACCGCGAGGATCCAGACCACGTCGCGCCCCACCGAGACGCCGTCGGCGTGCCGGATCTTGACCAGGCTGACCTCCGTCGGCTGCACGCCCGCGTCCGGCACGACGAGCGCCGTCACGGCCAGGACGCCGGCCAGCGCGGCCGCGCGGACGAGTCGACCTCCACGTCGCCAGGTGTTCACGGCCGGCTCCCCTTCGCCATGTCGTAGCCGAAGACGCGCCATGGCCCGTCACGGCGGGTGAGGAACAGGCGGCCCCGGACCGTGGTGGTGCCCTGCTTGGCACCGGTCGTGTCGAAGCGCAGGACGACGTGGGCGGTCACCGACCGGGCCCGACGACCGACGGCCATGATGTCGATCGAGATCGAGCGCTTGCGGGGGGTCACCGACTCGATGCGCGACCCGCCGGTCTGGTTCGTCAGCAAGGCCTTGTCGGTGCGCGCGAGGCGCGTGGCCCCGCGGGTGAAGCCGGGGAACGCGTCCGGGAAGGCGGTCCGGGGATAGGTCCCGCCGAGGTAGGCGGACTCCCACCAGCGGTCGACGACCCTGCCGACGTCGCGGCGTACTGCCTTGCGGCGGGCGTCGGGCAGCCGGCCGTAGACGCGGTGGATCCGGGTCTGGGTCGCGATCGGGGTTCGACGAGAGCGCCACCTGGTCGGGGGCGTCGTACGACACCTGTTCGGCCGCGGGGTCCGGACCTGCTGCCTCACAGGCGGACAGGGAGAGCGGGAGGGCGAGGACGAGCGAGGCACAGGTCCAGGCCCACGAAGTGCGGCCCGTTGCGGGGCGTGGCATGACGACTCCAGGCATGAGGTGCGGGGCCCGCAATGGGTTTGGGTGTGGCGCTGGCGACAGCGTGCCCCAAAGTCGAGCCCGCCCCCTGCATTTGAGTGCGTGTGCGACTAGCCTTGTGAACGACTTTCCTGCACACGTCGCGCGAACACATCTGGAAGAGGCGAAACAAGAGTGGCGCAGTCCCCCAACGGACAGTCCGGCAACGACTCCTCGGTTGCTCCGTCATCCGACATGGGAGCCAATGAGTGGCTCGTGGAGGAGATGAAGGAGCAGTACGACAAGGACCCCGGAAGCGTCGGGCCCGAGTGGGCCGCCTACTTCGGCAACGGGGCGCCCGCCGCCAAGGAGCCGGCCAAGGAGCCTGTCGAAGGAGCCGGTCCCGGCCGCGAAGGCCGCCGCCCCCACGACGGACGTCCGCGAAGGCACCTGAGAAGGCTGCCGACCCGGCGCCCGCGGCCAAGTCCGCCGCTCCGAAGTCGTCGCCGCGCCCCGCGGCCGCTGCCGCCGAGCCCGCCCAGGGCACGTCGAAGCCGGTCGCCAAGGACCCCAAGCCCGCCGCTCCCGCACAGGCCAGCGACGAGCCCACCTTCACCGTGCTGCGTGGCGCCCCCGCACGCACGGCCGCCAACATGGACGCCTCGCTGACGGTCCCGACCGCGACGTCGGTGCGCTCGGTCCCGGTCAAGCTGCTCTGGGACAACCGCACCGTCATCAACAACCACCTCGCCCGCGCCCGCGGCGGGAAGATCTCCTTCACGCACCTCATCGGCTACGCCCTCGTGCGTGCCCTGCGGGACATGCCGGAGATGAACGTCGGCTTCCAGGTCGTCGACGGCAAGCCCAACCTGATCACCCCCGCCCACATCAACCTGGGCCTGGCGATCGACATGAAGAAGGACGACGGCTCCCGCCAGCTGGTCGTGCCGAGCATCAAGGCCGCCGAGTCGATGGACTTCGCCTCGTTCTGGACCGCCTACGAGGAGATCGTCCGGAAGGCACGCGACGGCAAGCTCGCCGTCACCGACTTCCAGGGCACCACCATCTCCCTGACCAACCCCGGCGGCATCGGCACCGTCCACTCGGTGCCGCGACTGATGTCCGGCCAGGGCGCGATCATCGGCGTCGGCGCGATGGAGTACCCCCCGGACTGGCAGGGCGCCTCCGACGAGGCGATCACGCGCAACGCGATCAGCAAGGTCATGACGCTGACGTCGACCTACGACCACCGGGTCATCCAGGGCGCCCAGTCGGGTGAGTTCCTCAAGCGGGTGCACGCGCTGCTGCTGGGCGATCAGGACTTCTACGACGAGATCTTCCGCTCCCTGCGGATCCCCTACGAGCCGATCCGCTGGTCGCGCGACGTCGTGGCCTCCCACGACGACGACATCGTCAAGCAGGCGCGCATCCTCGAGCTGATCCACGCCTACCGCGTGCGCGGTCACCTGATGGCCGACACCGACCCGCTGGAGTACCGCCAGCGCAGCCACCCCGACCTCGAGGTCGAGTCGCACGGGCTGACGCTGTGGGACCTGGACCGCGAGTTCGCCACCGGCTCCTTCGGCGGCGACAAGCCCTTCATGAAGCTCCGCACGATCCTGGGCATCCTGCGTGACTCCTACTGCCGCACGACCGGCATCGAGTACATGCACATCATGGATCCCGACCAGCGTCGCTGGATCCAGGAGCGCGTCGAGCAGCCGCACGTGAAGCCGCCGCGCGAGGAGCAGCTGCGCATCCTGCTCAAGCTCAACCAGGCCGAGGCGTTCGAGACCTTCCTGCAGACCAAGTTCGTCGGACAGAAGCGCTTCAGCCTCGAGGGCGGCGAGACGACCATCCCGCTGGTCGACGAGCTCTGCGAGGCCGCGGCCGAGGCCGGGCTCGACGAGGTCACCATCGGCATGGCCCACCGCGGCCGCCTCAACATGCTCGCCAACATCGTGGGCAAGAAGTACAGCCAGATCTTCCGCGAGTTCGAGGGCAACATCGACCCGCGCACGGTCCAGGGCTCCGGCGACGTGAAGTACCACCTCGGCGCCGAGGGCGAGTTCCTCGCCGGCTCCGGTGACCAGATCAAGGTGTCCGTCGCCGCGAACCCCTCGCACCTCGAGGCCGTCAACCCGGTCCTCGAGGGCATCGCGCGGGCCAAGCAGGACCTGCTCAACCGGGGTGCGGAGTATCCCGTGCTCCCGCTGCTCGTGCACGGTGACGCGGCGTTCGCGGGACAGGGTGTCGTCGCCGAGACGCTCAACCTGTCGCAGCTGCGCGGCTACCGCACCGGCGGCACCGTCCACGTGGTCATCAACAACCAGGTCGGCTTCACCACGTCGCCGGGATCCTCGCGCTCCTCGCTCTACGCCACCGACGTCGCCCGGATGGTCCAGGCCCCGATCTTCCACGTCAACGGCGACGACCCCGAGGCGTGCATCCGCGTCGCGCGACTGGCCTTCGACTACCGCCAGGCCTTCAACAAGGACGTCGTCATCGACCTCGTGTGCTACCGCCGGCGCGGTCACAACGAGGGCGACGACCCGTCCTACACCCAGCCGCTGATGTATGACCTGATCGAGCAGAAGCGCTCGGTGCGCAAGCTCTACACCGAGTCGCTGATCGGTCGCGGCGACATCACGATCGAAGAGGCCGAGCAGGTCCTCAAGGACTACCAGCAGCAGCTCGAGCGCGTGTTCACCGAGGTCCGCGAGGCCAGCTCGGAGGCGCTCACCGAGTGGACGACGGTCCCCGACTACCCGGACAAGCCGGCCGGCGACTTCTCCACCGCGGTGACGCCGGAGGTGCTGAAGCGGATCGCCGACAGCTACACCACTCCCCCGGACAACTTCACCGTCCACCCCAAGGTCATGCCGCAGCTGCAGCGCCGCGCGGCCGCGATCACCGACGGTCCCATCGACTGGGGCACCGGCGAGATCCTCGCCTTCGGCTCCCTGCTGATGGACGGTCGCCCCGTCCGACTGGCCGGTCAGGACTCGCGTCGCGGCACCTTCGTCTCGCGGTTCGCGACCATCATCGACCGGGTCAACGCCGACGAGTGGACGCCGCTGACCAACCTCACCGAGGACCAGGCGAAGTTCTACGTCTACGACTCGCTGCTCTCCGAGTACGCCGCGCTCGGCTTCGAGTACGGCTACTCCGTGGCCCGTCCCGAGGCCCTCGTGCTGTGGGAGGCGCAGTTCGGCGACTTCGTCAACGGCGCCCAGACGATCATCGACGAGTTCATCTCCGCCGGTCAGACCAAGTGGAGCCAGCAGTCGGGCGTCGTGCTGCTGCTGCCGCACGGCTACGAGGGACAGGGTCCCGACCACAGCTCGGCGCGCATCGAGCGCTTCCTCACCATGTGTGCGGAGGACGCGATGGTCGTGGCCCAGCCCTCGACACCGGCGTCGTACTTCCACCTGCTGAGGCGCCACTCGCTCGGCGAGGAGCACCGTCCGCTCATCGTCTTCACGCCGAAGTCGATGCTCAAGCGCAAGGAAGCCGCCTCGCAGCCCGACGACTTCATCGGGAGCACCACGTTCCGCCCCTTCATCGCCGACGACGCGGCCGACCCGGAGAAGGTCGAGACCCTCATCCTGTGCTCGGGTCGCGTGACGTGGGACCTCATGGTCGATCGCGCCAAGCGGGAGAACGGCGACACGTTCGCCATCGGCCGCATCGAGCGGCTCTACCCCATCCCGCTCGCGGAGATCGAGGCCGAGGTGGCGAAGTACCCCAACCTCAAGGCCGTGCGCTGGGTGCAGGACGAGCCGCGCAACATGGGCCCGTGGCCGCACTACCAGCTCAACGTGTGGCCCGAGCTGGACGTGACCGTGGAGCCGGTCACCCGCCCGGCGTCCGCCTCGCCGTCCGTCGGCACCGTGAAGCGCCACGTCGAGGAGCAGAAGACGCTGCTCGACGCGGCCTTCGAGGCGCCGCGATCCCGCGGCAACGACTACTGAGCCACCAGCGAACGAGGGCAGGCAGCGTTGTACTTCACCGACCGCGGCATCGAGGAGCTCGTCAAGCGCCGGGGCGACGAGGAGTTCACCGGCGAGTGGCTCGCCGAGCAGCTCCAGGCATTCGTCGACGCGCACCCGGACTTCGAGACGGCGGTCGAGCGGTTCGCCACGTGGCTGGCGCGCCTCGACGACCCGGACGACTGAGTCCGTGACCAACAGTCGCCCGGTCGAGACCTGGCTGACCGACATGGACGGCGTGCTGGTGCACGAGGAGACGCCGATCCCGGGGGCTGCCGAGTTCCTCGAGGCGCTCCGCCGGCACGGCCGTCCCTTCCTCGTGCTCACCAACAACTCGATCTTCACCCCGCGCGACCTGCGCGCACGGCTCATGCGTGCCGGGATCGACGTGCCGGAGGAGTCCATCTGGACCTCCGCGCTGGCCACCGCGCAGTTCCTCGACGACCAGCGGCCCGGCGGGTCGGCGTACGTCGTGGGCGAGACGGGCCTGACGACGGCGCTGCACGAGGTCGGCTACACCAACAACGACGTCGACCCCGACTACGTCGTGCTCGGCGAGACCCGCACCTACTCCTTCGAGGCGATCACCCGCGCGATCCGGCTGATCGAGACCGGCGCCCGGTTCATCGCGACGAACCCCGACCCCAGCGGCCCGAGCCCCGCCGGCACCCTCCCCGCCACCGGCGCCGTCGCGGCGCTCATCACCACGGCCACCGGGCAGCAGCCCTACTACGTCGGCAAGCCCAACTCGCTGATGATGCGCTCCGCGCTGAACCGGCTCGAGGCGCACTCCGAGACGACGGTGATGATCGGCGACCGGATGGACACCGACATCGTCAGCGGGCTCGAGGCCGGGCTGCGGACGATCCTCGTCCTCACCGGGTCGACCCCGCGGACGCGGGTCGACCAGTTTCCCTACCAGGCGACGCGGGTCGTCGACTCGATCGCCGACGTGGTGCCGCTGGTCGAGGAGTTCGACCCGGCCCGATAGGCCTGGCACCGCCCCACGGCCGCCACCGGCAGGCATGATGTCTCCCATGGGCCTCGCCACCGACCTGGGCTACTCGCACACCTCGGCCAACCCGCTCCAGCGGCTGGTCCGGTGGTTCGCCGGAACGCCCGTCGGAGGTGTCGTGTTCTCGCGCAGCCTGCGCCACCTCGACGACCTCGTCGGTCGGCTGAGCAAGGGTCGCCAGAGCGCTCCCGGCCTGCTCGCCGGCCTGGCCGTGCTGGACGTGACGACCACCGGTCGCAAGTCCGGGCAGCGGCGCACCAGCCACCTCATCGCGACGCCGTACGGCGACAACCTGGCGCTGCTCGGCACCAACTTCGGCCAGGAGTCCACGCCGGCCTGGGTGCTCAACCTGGAGGCCGATCCGCGGGCCACGGTGACCTACCGCAACGTGGCGCGCGACGTGGTGGCCCGCCCGGCGACGCCGGAGGAGACCGAGCAGATCTTCGCGCTGGCGGGCGAGTTCTACCCCGGCTACGTCCACTACCGGACGCGGGTGGGATCGGCCCGCCGGATCCGCGCGTTCGTGCTGAGCGCGGCCTGACCTCAGGTGCCGGGTCGCGGCACCACCGGTCGTACGGTCACGTCCGGGATCGTGGCGTCGGCGGGCAGGTCGAGGACGTGGAGGATCGTGTCGACGACGGTCTCGACACTGATCCACCTCGACGAGTCGTAGGTGCGGCCCTCCTGCTCGTGGACCTTCTCCTGCATCGGCGTCGCGGTCCGGCTCGGGTAGACCGTGCTGACCCGGACACCACGCTCGACCTCCTCGGCGCGCAGCGCGTCGGCGAACGCGCGCAGGCCGAACTTCGACGCGGCGTACGCCGACCACCCGGCGCTGGCGGTGAGCCCGGCCGAGGAGTTCACGAAGACGACCGTGCCGCTCGCCCGGCGCAGGTGCGGGCAGGAGCTCGCGCGTCAGCACGGCCGGCGCGGTGAGGTTGACGGTGACCTGCTCCTCCCAGTCGGCCAGCCGCAGCCGCTCGACCGGAGCGAGCTCGACGACACCGGCGACGTGGACGAGCGAGTCCACCGGCCCGTCGACCTGGCGGCCGATCCCGTTGAGGGTGCCCGGGTCGGCCAGGTCGGCGACCAGCACCTGGGCCTGGGGGAAGTCGTGCTCGAGCTCCGCAGCCCGGGAGTCCGAGCGCGCGACCAGCACCAGGCTGTCGCCGCGGTCGGCGAGCCGGCGGGCGAGGGCGGCGCCGATGCCCGACCCGGCGCCGGTCACGAGGTGCTGTGTCTTCCGGTGCGCCGTCATCGCGTGAAGGCGATCTTGCCGAACACGTCTCCCTCGGCCATCGCGGCGAAGCCGTCGCGGGCCTGGTCCATCGGGATGGTGCGATCGAGCAGCGGGCGGGCGCCGGTGGCGTCGAGGAACTTCACCAGGCGCTCCAGCTCGTCGCGCGTGCCCATGGTCGAGCCGATCACGGAGAGCTGCAGGAAGAAGATGCGGGTGAGCTCGGCGTCGTCGAGCGCCGGGCCGCTCGTCGTACCGCTGATCACGATGCGGCCACCGGGGCGCAGCGCACGGATCGAGTGGCTCCACGTGGCGCGGCCGACGGTCTCCATCGACCGCGTCGACCTTCACCGGCAGGCGGGCACCGGACTCGTAGACCTCGTGGGCGCCGATCTCCAGCGCCCGGGCCCGCTTGGCCTCGTCGCGGCTGGTGGCGAGCACGCGCAGGCCGGCCGCACGGCCGAGGGTGATCAGCGCGGTGGCGACACCCCCGCCGGCACCCTGCACCAGCACGGTCTCCCCCGGCTTCAGGTCGCCCTGGGTGAAGAGCATGCGGAAGGCCGTCAGCCACGCGGTCGGCAGGCACGCGGCCTCCGCGAAGGACAGCGAGGCCGGCTTGGGCACCAGGTTGCGCCGCGGCACCACCACCTGGTCGGCGAAGGTGCCCTGGTGCCGCTCGGAGAGCAGCGACCGCTTCGGGTCGAGGGTCTCGTCGCCGAGCCAGGTGGGGTCGCTGATGACGGCGTGCACCACGACCTCGTTGCCGTCGTCGTCGATCCCGGCGGCATCGCAGCCGAGGATCATCGGCAGCGCCTCCTCGCGCAGGCCCACGCCGCGGAGCGACCAGAGGTCGTGGTGGTTGAGGCTGGCCGCCTTGACGGTGACCGTGGCCCACCCGTCCGGGGCCTCGGGGGCGGGGCGCTCCCCCACCACCAGGCCGCTCAGCGGGTCGTCGGAGGAGAAGGACTCTGCGTAGACGGCGAACATGTCCCGAGGCTATCGGCCGGCATCGAAACCGGGTTGCCGCACCGGCCACCGGACGCGAGGGTGGTCGGCGTGAGCATCGACGTACGTCCCTCCGAGGATCCCGACCGCTACCTCGCCACCGACCAGCTCGTCTGGTTCGCGGAGCAGACCCCGGGCGACGTGGAGCAGCTGCGCGGCCTCCCGGCCGACCAGCGGTTCGTCGTCGACCTGCCCGACGGCCCGGAGGACCTGCATGCCGGCATCTACGGCGTACGACCCATGGAGCTGTCGCTGCCGGGCGGCACCCTCGTCCCCGTCGCCGGCCTCACCTGGGTCGGCGTCCACCCGGACACGCGCCGGCGCGGCGTGCTGAACGCGATGATGACCGACCACCTCGCCCGGGCCCGCGAAGCCGGTCTGGCCATCTCCGCGCTGCACGCCAGCGAGCACGGCATCTACGGGCGCTACGGCTACGGCATGGCCGCCCTGCAGCTGCAGGTCGAGCTCGGCCGCGGCACCGTCCTCACCGCTCCCCACCTCGCCGACGAGGTCGCCCCGATCACCACCCACCTGGTGACCGGCAGCCAGCCCGGCGTGCCCGAGCGGATCCGCCAGTGCATGCTGCGCGAGGCGCCCTCCGCCCCCGGCACGATCGTGGGCTCGGCGGACTTCATGGCCCTGTGGGGCATCGAGTCCCCCGAGGAGCTGCGCGACAAGGAGCCGCGGCGCTTCCTCTTCGCGCGACGCGACGGCCAGGACGTCGGCGTGGTGGGCCTGCGCCGTGAGCACAAGTGGTCCGACGCGCGCCCCTCCGGCACGGTCACCGCCGGGGTGTTCACCGGCGGCCCGGCCGCCCGCCTGGCACTGCTGCGCCGGCTCGTGGACCTCGACCTGATGGGCACCACGCGGCTCGAGAACGTCAGCGCCGACGAGCCGCTCCTGGCCTGGGTCGGTGGTCCGCGGGGCACGGGCACCGTGAAGACCTGGGACGGCACCTGGATCCGTCTGGTCGACCTGGGCGCCGCCTGGTCGCTGCGCACCTTCGAGTCCGACTGCGACGTGGTGGTGGAGGTCGAGGACCGCTACGCGCCGTGGAACGCCGGTCGCTGGCGGCTCTCGGTCGCGAGTGGTCGCGGCACCGCCGTCCGCAGCGAGGACGATGCGTCCGTGACCCTGGACGTCAGCGTCCTGGGGGCAGGCTTCCTCGGCCACGGCATCGCCGGGCTGCTGCGCGCCGGCCTCGTCCGCGAGCACCGGGCGGGCGCGTACGCCGAGCTGGCGCGAGCCCTGCGGACAGCGGTGGAACCGGAGACGTCGGTGGGGTTCTGCGCCGCGACAGGCTGGGGCGTGGTCAGCGGCGCGCGACCCCGTCGCGACGCGCGGCCTCGGCCACGGCCTCGCGTACGGCGCCCGGGACCCGCGGGTCGAACGGCGACGGGATGATGAGGTCCTCGGCCAGGTCGTCGCCGACGAGGTCGGCGAGCGCGGTGGCGGCGGCGAGCTTCATGTTCTCGGTGATCGCCGTCGCGTGCACGTCGAAGGCACCGCGGAAGATGCCCGGGAAGGCCAGCACGTTGTTGATCTGGTTGGGGAAGTCGGAGCGACCGGTGGCCACGACGCGGGCGTACTTGTGGGCGACGTCGGGGTGGACCTCGGGCGTCGGGTTGGCCAGGCCGAAGATGATCGCGTCGGGCGCCATGGACGCCACGATCTCCTCGGGCACCGAGCCGCCCGAGACACCGATGTAGACGTCGGCGCCGGCCATCGCGTCGGCCAGCGTGCCGCGACGGCCGAAGTTGTCGGCCGTGTCGCGGGCCAGCGCGGCCTTGACCGGCGTGAGGTCCGAGCGCTCGGAGTTGAGCACGCCCTGGCGGTCGATGACGGCGATGTCGCTGACGCCCGCCTCCAGCAGGATCCGGGCCACGGCGACGCCGGCGGCGCCGGCGCCGGAGATGACGACGCGGGGCCGAGTCGTGGCTGCGGCCGGTGAGCCGCAGCGCGTTGGTGAGCGCAGCCAGCGCGACGACGGCGGTGCCGTGCTGGTCGTCGTGGAAGACCGGGATGTCGAGGCGTTCCTTGAGCCGCTCCTCGATCTCGAAGCAGCGCGGCGCGGAGATGTCCTCGAGGTTGATCCCGCCGAAGCTCGGCGCGAGCCGCACGACGGTCTCGATGATCTCCTCGACGTCGGTGGTGTCGAGGCAGATCGGCACGGCGTCGACGCCGCCGAACTGCTTGAAGAGCACGGCCTTGCCCTCCATCACCGGCATCGCGGCGGCCGGGCCGATGTCGCCGAGGCCGAGGACGGCGGTGCCGTCGGTGACGATGGCGACGACGTTGGGCACCCACGTGTAGTGCTGGGTCATCGACGGGTCGGCCGCGATCGCCTCGCACACGCGGGCGACGCCGGGCGTGTAGGCCAGTGAGAGCTCGTCGGGGCCGTGGAGGGCGACCGTCGAGACCGTCTCCATCTTGCCGCCGACGTGGAGGTCGAAGACGGGGTCACCGGCATGCGGGTGCTGCGATTCCATGGCCGCGATCCTTGCACAGCTCAGCGGCCCGACAGGCGCCGTCCCAGCCGTGGGGAAGGCCACAGTCGCAGTCGTACGACGGCCAACACGTCCGCGTCCGCCACCGGTCCGCGGTGGCGCGAGTCGACGCCCTCCGCCGCGTTGTCGCTCAGCAGCCACCACCCGGGCGACCCGGAGCGTGTCGTACGCCGCTCGACGGCGCGCTTGACGGCCACCGTGCCGTCCGCGAACCGGGCCAGCACGAGGTCGCCGGACGCCCGGCGCTGCGGCGTACGGACGAGCAACCGATCGCCGTCGCGCAGGGTCGGGTGCATCGAACGCCCCGCCACCCGGGCGATGCCGTTGCGCCCACCCCTGGGGGCGAGACCCCGCTGACCGGCCTCTTCACGCGGAGTAGTGTCGCAGCGAACAGTTCCCCGACCTGAGAGGACTGCGATGCTTCCCCCGCTCTTCGCCCCGACCATCGATGTCTCGGCCCACTGCGACCTCCCGTGCGGCGTCTACGACCCCGCCCAGGCCCGCATCGAGGCCGAGTCGATCAAGGCCATCATCGCCAAGGTCGCCGACAACGACGACCCGGACTTCCGCACCCGCGCGATCCTGATCAAGGAGCAGCGCTCGGAGCTCGTCAAGCACCACCTGTGGGTGCTGTGGACCGACTACTTCAAGCCCCCGCACTTCGAGAAGTACCCCCAGCTGCACACCCTCGTCAACGAGGCCACCAAGCTGGCCGGCGCCTGCGGGCACCAAGGGTGAGCTCGACGCCGGCAAGGCCGACGAGCTGCTCGCCAAGATCGACGAGATCGCCGAGATCTTCTGGGAGACCAAGAAGGCCTGAGCTCCGCTCAGGACTGCTGGTCTCGAGGACGTGCCGAGCTTGCGAGGCACGGACGTACGGAAGGCCTGACGATCATCGCAGGCCTCTGACCTGCAGTTTCAGTGTTTGGACGCCGCCTCAGTCCGCAGAGAGTCCGCAAGGGCCGCAGGGCTGAGAGCGGCGTCCAGCACGTGCTGCCTCTCGACCTGATGGTCAGTGGAGCAGCGACTTGGCGACCATGATGACGATGCCCAGCGCTCCCGCGCCCAGGCCCTCCACCACCGCCGCCCTCGTCGGGGTGTCGGCCTGGCGGGCGCCCAGGTAACCCATGATGGTCAGCAGCACGACCGAGAAGCCGAGCGCGAGGTAGGCCGCGGTGGTGGTCTGCGCACCCAGCTCGTGGACCACCACGTAGACCACGATGGCCGGCAGGCCGCCCTTGAGCACACTGGCCTTGTGGGTGGCCGCGGACACCAGGCGATGCACCAGGCCCCGCGCATCCCCGTCGAAGCGGACCGAGATCGCGTGCACGTAGAGGTCCGCCATCCAGTAGATGACCAGCACCACCCCGGTCGTGACCGCGACCCGGGAGACGCCGCTGTCGTGCAGGCTGGCCGTCGCCAGGGCCGTGGCCGAGATGATGGCGCCGTACAGCAGTCCTGGCGGATCGGCCGCCGCCAACCACTTCACCACCGGCCCGACTCCCGACGTCGTGGTCACAGGCCCATCCCTTCGATCGAGTCGACGAGGGCGCCCATCATGGCCCCTCCAGGCTGCAAGCATGGGCTCCGCGCGAGCGGGGGTCCATCATCCGGCGGGGGTGAATACGCCGGGGGCGCCGCGACTCCGCCTCGACTGCCCTAGCCGAATCTCTCGACCAGCAGGCCGTGTCGCAGTCCGCGGTCGCTGACCGTGAGCGACTCGCTGCCGAGCTTGTCGAGCACCGTTCGCACGATGCAGGCTCCCGCGAGGATGATGTCGGCGCGCTCGGGTTGCAGGCCGATGACCCGCCGGCGCTCGTCGCGGGTGCGCGTGCGATAGAGCTCGATCTGTCGGTCGATCTCGGTGCGGTCGAGGACCGTGCCATGGACCACGTCCGCGTCATACTCGCCCAGGCCGTGCTTGACCGCGGCCAGGTTGGTGACGGCGCCTCCCATCGCGACGAGTGTGTCGGGCGTCGGCCGGGCGTCGATCCGAGACAGGTCGGCAGCGATCGCGTCGAGGGCCTCGGCCAGCACGTCCTCGGAGACCGCATCGCCGAGGCCGTACTTCTCCGTGAACCGGACCGCGCCCACGTCGACGCTGAACCGCTCGTCGGTCTCCTCGCCGTGCCCGAACGTGAACTGCGAGCTGCCGCCCCCCGTCTCGAACACCACCAGCGACCCTCGGGTCTCCTCGATCCCAGCCCTCGTCCCGAGATGTGCCAGCCGTGCCTCCTCGTCTCCGGAGATCACCTCGACCGTGAGGCCGCACCGTGCCCGCACGGCAGCGAGGAAGTCCTCACTGTTCGGAGCGATGCGCAGACCGGCGGTGCCCACCGCGACGGTCGCCGCGACCCCGTCCCGCACGGCCTCGTCGACCATGGCTGCGATGGCCTCGGCCGTTCGCTCCATGGGCTCCGGGTTGAGGCGGCCGGTGTCGTGCAAACCCTCACCGAGTCGCGTGACCTCGGCGCGGTCGGAGACCTTGCGCCAGCGACCATCCGAGCCCCGCTCGCCGAGATGGAACTTGACGGAGTTGGTGCCCACGTCGATGACGGCGTAGCGCTCCGTGCCGAACCGGAGGAGTGACCTGAGGCCACGCGGGACGTTCACGTTGGGCAGCGGCGGCAGCCCGAGCCCACGGACTGCCGCGATCACCATGGCCGGGTCCTCGGACTCGATCGCGATGGTGCGGATCGATGTCTGGCCGCTCCGCAGCTCGGTCAGCTCGGCCACACAGCCGCCCAGGGTGAAGCGCTCACGCCTCTTGTACACGTCGGCCGCGATCACATCGGGGTTGCGGTGCACCACGTCGTCCATGAGCTCGTCCAGCGTGTACGTGGCCCGCGTCAGCGGCGGTGACTCCACGCCCAGGGCGGTGAGCACGATGCCGACCTCGGTCGAGGACAGCGGGAACTCGGCCTTCATCACGGGGAACCACTGTTGGAGCCCGTTCTCGTCGACAGCCATCAGGTGCTTGACGTCCATCAGGTCATCGCGGATCTTGACGGCGTCGATTCCCTGCGCCGACAGCAGGTAGATCTCGTCGCTCTCCTGCACCCGGTCTGGAGGCGAGAGGGCCAGGGCCGACCCGACGTCGCCCGATGGAACAGCGAAGGTGCGCCATTCCCAGCGCGGGGGCTCGTCTCTGGTCACGATCAAGGCCCCTTCGTTCGACGTTCAGTCGCAGCGCCACTTTACGCCCGCATCCACGGGCCCGTCGCGGGCAATCTGTTCTTTGGGACAGCGATCCTCCTGGTGCCTGTGACCCAGTGCTCCTCCGCCGAACGCCTGCGGGCGACCTGCACCATCGGGCGAGCGCAACATCACCGTCCCCGGGTGAGGCGCCCGGACCGTCCGAGCGCCCCCACCCGTCGGGGGTGAGGCGCGACCACCGGCCGCGTGACCACTATCGAGCGTCAGACCGACGGACTCACGGAGGGTGCGATGGCAGGCCCGGACAGCTCTGCTGTGCTGAATCGGAGCGCGTTCGACCCGGTCTCCACCGAGGTCGACGACGTCGCGCGCGAGTTCGGCGTGGATCCGGCGCGTGGACTCTCCGTCGAGGAGGCGCGATCCAGGCTGGAGTCCCACGGACCGAACCGGTTGGCCGGCGGCAAGAAGGAACCCGGATGGAAGGCGTTCCTGCGTCAGTACCAGGACTTCATGCAGGTCATCCTCCTGGGCGCCGCCCTCGTCAACCAGGTCGTCACCGGTGACACCGGCACGACCGTCGTGCTGGCTGGGCTCACCGTCTTCAACGCCGTGATCGGGCTGCGCCAGGAGTCCAAGGCCGAGGAGAGCGTCAAGGCACTGGCGCAGATGATGAAGACGATCGCCCGGGTTCGCCGTGACGGCCAGGCGGTCGAGATCGACGCCGGGGATCTGGTCCCGGGAGACGTGGTCCTCGTCGAGGCGGGCAACCTGGTCCCTGCCGACGCTCGGGTCTGTCTCGCCGCGACCATGGAGATCGAGGAAGCGGCGTTGACCGGGCGAGAGCCTCCCGGTCGGGAAGTCGACCGAGCCGGTCCCGGGGACGACGTCCCGCTCGGTGACCGGACCTGCATGGCCTACATGAACACCTCGGTCACCCGTGGGCGGGGAGAGCTCATCGTCACTGCCACCGGCATGGACACCGAGATCGGCCACATCGCCGACATGCTCGCCAACACCGAGACCAGCAAGACACCTCTGCAGAAGCAGCTCGACGCGCTGTCGAAGATCATCGCGTCCATCGCCGCGGTCGCGCTCGTGCTGGTCGTGCTGCTGGGCCTGGCGCGCGGCGAGTCGTTCGACACGCTCTTCGTCACCGGTGTCGCGCTCGCCGTGGCCGCGATCCCGACCGGTCTGCCGGCCGTGGTGACCGCGCTGCTCTCGATGGGAACCAGGGAGATCGCCAACCGCCACGCGATCGTCAAGCGACTGCCTGCCGTGGAGACCCTGGGATCGACGTCCGCGATCTGCTCGGACAAGACCGGCACGCTGACCCTGAACAAGATGACCGCCCGCGAGCTGGTCATCCCGGGCCACAACCGGTACACCGTCTCCGGCGAGGGCTACAGCACGAAGGGCGAGATCAGCCATGTGGGCGGCCAGCGGCACGACCTCGATCCCTACCTGCTGCCGATGGTCCTGTGCGCCGACGCCGTCCTCGACGGGGAGAGCCTGATCGGTGACCCGACGGAGGGTGCGCTCATCGTGCTCGGGGCCAAGGGCGGGCTGGACATCGAGCAGACCCGCAGGTCGCACTGCCGCGGGTGGCGGAGGTGCCGTTCGACTCCGACTACAAGTTCATGGCCACCTTCCACGAGATGACCGCGGACGACGGTCGCCCGGTCGTGCGCTGCTACGTCAAGGGCGCCCCCGACGTCCTCGATCGCGCGCGCCACGACGATCCGCAGCCCGGACGGCACCCTGGTCCCGATCACCGACGAGAACCGGCACCTCGCCACCACCGCCAACGACCAGATCGCGAACGCGGGCGAGCGGGTCATGGTGGTGGCTCAGCGCGACCTCGACCCGAGCGTGCTCACGTCGGGTGGCGAGCTCATCGACCAGGTGCAGGAGCTCACGCTCCTGGCCATGGTCGGCATCGTCGACCCGCCCCGCCCCGAGGCCAGGGTCGCGATCGCCGAGTGCCACGACGCCGGGATCCAGGTCCGGATGATCACCGGTGACCACGCGACGACGGCCGCCGCGATCGCCGGGGAGCTGGGGCATCGAGGGACGCGCGATCACCGGCGCGCAGTTCGCCGCCATGACCGACGAGCAGCTCCTGAGCGAGCTCGACGAGATCGGGGTGGTCGCGCGGGTGGCGCCCGAGGACAAGGTGCGCCTGGTCCGCCTGCTCAAGGAGAAGGGCAACGTGGTCGCGATGACCGGCGACGGCGTCAACGACGCGCCGGCCCTGAAGACCGCCGACATCGGCGTGGCCATGGGCATCACCGGCACCGAGGTCTCCAAGGAGGCCGCGGTGATGATCCTGACCGACGACAACTTCGCCACGATCGTGGGCGCCGTCTCCTACGGCCGCACCCTCTACGACAACCTGCTCAAGTACCTCCGCTTCCAGATGTCGACGCTGGTCGCCTACATCGCGATCTTCATCGGGGCCGGGATCATCGGCATCGCCGACGGCGCGCCGCTCAACCCGCTGCAGATCCTCTGGTTGAACATGGTCGTCGACATCCCGCTGGCGATCGCGCTCGGCTTCGACCAGCCCGCCCGCGGCCTGATGGCCCGCCCGCCGCGCCCCGTCGGAGCGCCCGTCCTCTCCCGCAACAACTGGTTCCGACTGCTGGCCCAGGGTGCCGTGATGACCGTCGGCTCCCTGGTCGCCTACCAGATCGGCGAGGACCAGGGCGGGGCCGTGGTGGGGGCCACGATGCTCCTCACCACGCTGTCGCTGTTCCACGTGTGCGGTGCACTCCTGTGCCGCGACCAGCTGAACACGATCTTCGACCGGGATGCCGTCCCCGGCGTCATGCAGCTCCGGCGCTACGGCGTGGCGCTGATCGCGATCGTCCTGGTGACCTCGCTGGACTTCCTCCAGCGCATCTTCGACACCACCGCCCTGACCTTCACCCAGTGGTGCATCGGCGCGGGCATCGCCTGGTCCCTCGTCGTCGTCGAGGAGCTGATCAAGCTCGTCATCCGCCGCCAGGGGTCGCCGGAGCAGGTCGACTCCGAGGCCCCAGCTCACCGCCGCCGCATCCGCTCCGCCTGAGGCCAGCAAACGACCAGACGCCGCCCCAGCCCGTACGCAGTCCGCAAGGACCGCCCGGCCGGGAGCGGCGTCTGGCGCGTTCCGCGTCCAGTCCTCGTCCTTCAGGCGTCGTCGTCGCGTTGCGCCTCCTTGGCGGCGCCTTGATGTCGTCGGCCTCGACCTCCGCGATCGTGGACCGACGATGGCGTCGGCCAGCTCGAGTGCCTTGCGGATCTTGACGGCGTTGGGGTCGGAGACCAGGGCGACCAGACCGGAGTGCCCGGGCGGGATGGCGTTCTCGAGCTGCTGCTCCAGCTCGCCGTGGTGGTGGCGCTGACGAAGCTTGCCTGCCAGTGCCCCGGCGGAGCCGGCCACCGCGGCGCTGCCGAGGATCGAGGGCGGGAAGATCACGCCGAGCGCGATGCCACCGACGACGCCCCACTTGAGTCCGGACTTCGTGCTGTGGTCGGTCGCCTTCTGGATCTCCAGCTTGCCCTCCGCGGAGCGGTTCACCACGATGACGCCCTCGATCTCGACGGTGCGGCCGTCCTCGACGGACTTGAGGGCTTCGTATGCCTCCCACGCCGTGCTCGTGTCGCTGAAGTCTGCGACGAGGAGGGTGTAGGCCCCGTCGGACAGGACGGCAGCGTTCACGTCGGGGTCGGGGGTGTTGGTGTCGTCTGACATGGACAGGAGCTCCTTCTTGTGGTGGGATCACCACTCTCGGAGGAGCGGGATGGTGTGGCTTCACCCGGTACGGGTGGGCTCATGGGTGGAAGCCACTGCGGCCCGCCACCCCCTTGCGGGGCGGCGGGCCGCAGGTGTCAGTGTCAGCTCAGACGCCCAGGTGCAGGAGCCCCAGGACTGGTTGAGCAGGGTCTGCAGCTGGCCGAGCAGACCGGCGAGCGGGCCGCCGTCGAGCAGCCCGAGCAACGGCACACAGCAGGTTGCCGAGCAGGTTGCCGGCACCGGGCGACCGCGGTGATGTCGAGCACGACGCGGTTGAGCGAGATGCGCAGGCCCAGGATGTTCGAGGTCGAGCGGGCCGAGGACCAGGTTGAGGACGTCGCACGCCGACAGCCGAGGACGCCGCGCGGGCGCTGGTCAGCGATGAGCCGTGGATCTTCGTGATCGGGATGTTCGCACGCCCGAGAAGCGCGTGTTGGGGCCGGCGTCCGCGATGACTCCGCGCAGGAAGCCCTTGACGTACATCGTGCCGTCGCGCTCGATGACCTTGATCGGCGTGAACGAGCCGCTGACGCGTCTCCGGTCGAGGTCTTGCCCTTGACGGTGCTGGTGATCTTGCCGAGGTCGGACACGCCGACCACTCCGCGAGGCGTGACGTCGGCCGAGGCGGCTGCGCTGCCGATGCCCACGGACGTGAAGCCGACCGTGGCACGAGCGCCAGTACGCCGAGTGTCAGGACGCGCTTGGCGATTGATCCGAGTTCGTTCATGGATTCCCTCCAAGGAAGTTCCGCCCAGGCGACGGAGGTCGCCCACCCGACCGAACGTAAGGAACCTGCGTCGTCCAGGTTCAGCCCCGTGGGGTGTGACATCGACCCCGGCGCGGGCGTAGAACACGAGGCATCCGACCCGGTTAGGGTGAGTGACCAGCACATCAGCCTTCGAGGACGGGACCGGGACGCAGATGGCCGACCACACCTCAGGCGTGCGCGCCGATGTCGAGCTCCGGCTGCCCGCCGACGGTGCCTACGCCTCCGTCGTACGGACGACGGCTGCCGGCCTGGCCGCCCGCCTCGACTTCACCATCGACGACATCGAGGACCTGCGCATCGCCATCGGCGAGGCCGGCACTCGTGCTCCCCGAGGCCGACCCGGGCACGGACCTGATGGCCCGCTTCCACCTCGGGGCGAGGTCGCTGACGGTCGAGGTCTCGAGACCGACGCGATCGACGACCCCCAGCCCGACCCCGAGAGCTTCGCCTGGCAAGTGCTCGACACGATGGCCCACGACGCCGTCGGCGAGTTCCGAGAAGGGTCGGTTCCGCGTCCGCTTCACGATGACATCCCAGGTGGCTGCGGGGACGACGGGTGCCGAGCGCTGAGATGACCGCACACACGGGGGACGGCGGTCGAGGTCGGCGGTCGAGACCGTGCGACGACGAGCGTCGTGCTCACCGGTCTCGAGATCGACGCGCACGCAGCGCGGAGTTCTTCGTCATCCTGCGCGACGAGGCGGCGTCCGACGCGGCCCGCACGACGGCCCGCGACGACCTGGTGCACCTGCACCTCCCGCTCGTCGAGCACTGCGCGCGCCGCTTCCGCAACCGCGGCGAGCCCCACGAGGACCTCGTCCAGGTCGGCACCATCGGCCTGATCAAGGCCGTGGACCGCTTCGAGACCGATCGCGGCGTCGAGTTCTCGACGTACGCGACGCCCACGATCATCGGCGAGATCAAGCGCTACTTCCGCGACAAGGGCTGGGCCATCCGGGTCCCGCGCCGCCTGCAGGAGCTGCGCATGCAGATCGGCGCGGCGACCGCGGAGCTGACCCAGAAGCTGGGCCGCTCCCCCACGCCGCGCGAGCTGGCCGAGGTCATCGGCTGCACGGTCGAGGAGATCATCGAGGGGATGGAGTCCAGCAACGCCTACTCCACGCTGTCCCTCGACGCCTCCGACAACTCCGACGACGGCCCGCCGAGCCTGCTGGACACCCTCGGCGTCGACGACGCACGGCCTCGAGCACGTCGAGATCCGCGAGTCGATCAAGCCGCTCCTCGAGGGCCTGGGCGCGCGCGAGAAGCGGATCCTGCTGCTGCGGTTCTTCAAGAACATGACGCAGTCGCAGATCGCCGAGGAGATCGGCGTCTCGCAGATGCACGTGTCCCGGCTGCTCACCAAGACGCTCGCGCAGCTCCGCACTCGCTCGAGCAGGACTGACTCAGCGATCCTGCGCGCGTTGATCGCCTCGATGCTCTCCGGGTGCAGCATGCCGGCGACCACGATCAGCGCGACCACGGCGATCGCCACGGCGACGATCGTGGTCTCGCCGCCGCGCAGGTTCCAGGCGAGTCCGAGGCCGATCAGCTGCGCCAGCAGGATCGGGCCGCGAGCCCAGCGTCGTGCCGCGCGCATCAGCGACCACGCGCAGGCCAGCAGCAGCACGCCGAAGGCGGCGAAGAACAGCGCCGTGGTCAGCCCCATGGTCAGCCGGCCGCCGGTGAGGGTGGCGATCTCGAGGACGGCCAGCAGGCCAGGAGCACGAGCCCTCCACGGCGGCCACGGAGGCCGCCGTCACGAGCGGCGGCGGCGGCGGCACGGGAGCTCGCTGTTCACGGCAGCCTGGGAGCGGCTACGGGCCGCGGCGAGCCCTGACTTTGTGACGGAAGTGACCCTGACAGGGGTTGTTTATCGATCCACTTCTTGCCAGGCTGGGGACGCGCTCATGAACGGGTTCACATCTGGTGCCGCTGAGCACTACCCGCCCGGGCTCCGCTGACTGCCCGCACACAGCCACTGTGCGTGAACGAAAGAGGAACCCCCACTTCATGGATTGGCGCTGCCGCTCTGCCTGCCTCGACGAGGACCCGGAGCTGTTCTTCCCGATCGGCAACACCGGCCCGGCCATCCTCCAGATCGAGGAGGCCAAGCAGGTGTGCCGTCGCTGCGAGGTGCGCGAACAGTGCCTCGCGTGGGCGCTCGAGGCCGGTCAGGACCACGGAGTCTGGGGTGGCCTGAGCGAGGACGAGCGGCGCGCGCTGAAGCGCCGCAACGCCCGCGCCCGCGTCCGCACCGCCTGACCTGGCCGACGTCCGGGGGCTCAGTCGAGCGGTAGGTCCGCCTGGACGCGCGTCCCGCGCACGCCCGGTCCCATCTCGATCATCCCGCCGAGCTCCGACTCGACGAGGGTGCGCACGATCGAGAGGCCCAGGCTGGGTCGACCCGTCGAGATCGAATCCCTGCCGGCAGGCCCACACCGTCGTCCTGGACGACGACGTGGAGGCGACCGACGATCCGTCGGACGGTGACCGGCACCCGACCCTCGCGGCCGCCCTCCGGCTCGCCCGGCCGCGGTCGGCGAAGCCGTGCTCGACGGCGTTCTGCAGCATCTCGGTGAGCACCATCGCCAGGGGCGTCGCCGTCTCCGAGGGCAGCACCCCGAAGGAGCCGTCGCGCACGCACGCGCACCGGGACCTCGACGGCGCTGACGTCGGTCACCATCCGCCCCGAGCCGGTCGGCGATCTCGTCGAAGTCGACCGTCTCCTCGACCGCCTGGCTGAGGGTCTCGTGCACGATCGCGATCGACCCGACGCGGCGTACGGCCTCCTCGAGCGCGGCCTTGGCGCCTCCGGCTGTCGATCCGGCGTGCCTGCAGCCGGAGCAGCGCGGCCACGGTCTGCAGGTTGTTCTTCACCCGGTGGTGGATCTCGCGGATGGTGGCGTCCTTGGTGACCAGCTCCCGGTCGCGTCGGCGCAGGTCGGTGACGTCGCGGACCAGCAGGAGGACGCGCCGATGCGCTCACCGTGCGGGCGCAACGGGATGCTGCGCACGATCAGGGTGACGTCGTCGGTGCCGACCTCGGTGTCGCGGTCGGTCCGGCCGCTGAGCACGGCGCTGAGCGTCTCCTCGTCGGGCCGACGCCGCGGCGGCACGAGCTCGCGGGTCAGGTCGGCGAGCACGAGGTCGGTGAGGTCGCCGTGGAGGCCCAGGCGCCGGTAGACCGAGAGCGCGTTGGGGCTGGCGTAGACGACCTTGCCGGCCGGCGTCGAGACGGAGGAAGCCGTCGCCGACCCGCGGGGAGTCGGCGTGGTCGCTGCGCTGGCCCGACGGCGGGAACCAGCCGCCGGCGATCATCTGGGTCAGCTCGGCGGCGGTCTGCAGGTAGGACAGCTCGAGGCGGCTCGGGGTGCGTACGCCGAGCAGGTTGGTGTTGCGGGCGACGATGGCGATGACCCGCCCGGCCCGGCGGACGGGGATCACCTCGACCCGCACCGGCACGTCGTCGCGCCACTCCGGATCGCCCTCGCGCACGAGGCGACCGTGCTCGTAGGCCTCGTCGAGCATCCGGCGGCGACCGATCGGGACGAAGGTGCCGACCACGTCGTCGACCAGCGCCGTCGGGCCGGTCGTCGGCCGCATCTGGCCACCGGCCCAGAAGCCGCGCCCGTCGCGGTCGGGCAGCCACAGGACCAGGTCGGCGAACGAGAGGTCGGCGATGATCTGCCAGTCCGCCATGCAGGCGCTGGAGCCAGGCGACGTCGTCGTCGTCGAGGTCGGTGTGTGCTCGGACGAGCTCGTGGAGGGACGGCACCGGCCACAGCCTAGGGCGCTGCCGGACCGGCTGGCAGAATGGCGCCATGGCCCTCGGTACTGGCAGCAGGTCCAGGCCACCGGACTCGAGGTCCCGACGACCGGCCGCTGGACGACCTCACGGCCGAGCTGCACGACCATGCTCGGGTCGCCCGATCCCGAGCAGCGCGACGGCACCGCCTACCCCGCGCTGTCCACCTGGATCGACCGCGGCGTCTACGACGACCTGCTGCGCCGGGCTCGGGCGACGGGATGGCCGTCGGGCTGACCGCGGGCGTCGGTGAGAACGGCACCGACTGCGTCTTCCGGCGCAGCTTCTCCGTGCTGGTGCTGGCCGAGTGCCTCGAGCGCGACAACGTCCAGCACCTGCTCCCGAGCGCCAAGGTCTTCGACTGGGGCGACCGGATCGCGTCCTGGTACCTCCGCGAGAAGGACACCCGCGGCTACGTGCCGGGCAAGGGCTGGGCGCACGCGATCGCCCACGGCGCCGACGCGATCGGCGTCCTCGGCCAGTCGCCGCACCTCGCCGCCAACGAGCTCGACCGTGCTGCCTCGACGTGCTGGCCGACCGCCTGCTCGCTGACCGACGACGGGCCGCTGCTGGCGGGCGAGCCCGACCGGATGGCCCACGCGGCGATGCAGATCCTGCGGCGCAACGTCGTGAGCCTCGAGGTGCTCGAGCCGTGGATCCACCGCATCGGCGGCGCCGCCAACCCGTTCGGCAAGGGCGGCAGCACGACCCCTACCCGCTCGCCGGCAACGCCGCAGGCGTTCCTGCGTGCGCTGTTCGTGCAGCTCTCGCTCGCCCCCGAGGCACCGACCGTGCGCCCCGACCTGATCCTGGTCCTGGTCGAGGCGCTCCGCATGTCGAACTCCGCCTACCTGCGCGTAGGCACCGGCTAGCCTGCGGGCATGAGCGAGCGAAGCGAGATCTCGGGTCACAGCGGCGAGCTGGCCGTCTCCGTCGCCCGGGCCCACGGCGTGGAGACGATGTTCACCCTCTCGGGTGCCCACGTCTTCCCGATGTACGACGGAGCCGTCAAGGCCGAGCCGCCGATGCGCCTCCTCGACGTACGCCACGAGCAGACCGCGGCGTTCGCCGCCGAGGCGACCGGCAAGCTGACGCGCGTCCCGGGGCTGGCCGTCCTCACCGCCGGCCCCGGCGTCACCAACGGGATCTCCGCGATCGCGCAGGCCCAGTTCGCCGGCTCCCCCATGGTCGTCGTCGGCGGTCGCGCCCCGCCGAACCGCTGGGGCAGCGGCGCCCTGCAGGAGATCGACCACCTGCCGATCGTCTCCCCGGTCGCCAAGCAGGCGCGCACGCTCAACACCGCCGGCGACGTGGCCGCCGGCATGGACGACGCCTTCACGGTGGCCCGCTCCTCGCACCGCGGCCCGGTCTTCGTCGACATCCCGATGGACGAGTTCTTCAACTCCGTCCACCGGCACCGTCGGCAGCGGCACCGGCACGCGCCTCGAGCCCGACGCCGACGACGTCGCGCCGATCGCCGGCCTGCTCGCCGAGTCCCGGCACCGCTGCTGATCCTCGGCACCGACGTCTGGGCCGACCACGCCGAGGAGGCCGCGCTGCGCTTCGTCGAGGCCCTCGGCATCCCGACGCTGACCAACGGCATGGGTCGCGGCCTGCTCCCCGGCGGACACCCGTTGCTCGTCACCAAGGCGCGCGGCGCGGCCATCAACGGCGCCGACCTCGTCGTCGTCGTCGGCACGCCCGCTCGACTTCCGCCTCGGCTACGGCATCTTCGGCGGCACGGACGGAACGCGACGGCGCGTTCGCCAAGGTCGTGCACGTCGCCGACTCCCCCGGCCAGGTCTCCGGCGCACGCCGAGCTCGCGGCGTCGGTCGCCGGCGACCTCTCCGCCGTCCTCGACGGACTCCAGGCCGCCGTCGAGCGTGGCGACAAGCCGGACTGGTCGGCGTGGGCCGACCAGCTCGCCGACGTCGGTCAAGGCGACGGCCGCGCGCGACACCGAGCTGCTCACCGCCGAGGCCGACCCGATCCACCCGGCCCGCATCTACGGCGAGCTGGTCCCGCGGCTCGCCGACGACGCGGTCGTGATCGGCGACGGCGGCGACTTCGTCAGCTTCGCCGGCAAGTTCGTCGAGCCCAAGCGCCCCGGCGGCTGGCTCGACCCCGGTCCCTACGGCTGCCTCGGCGCCGGCCTCGGCGCGGCGATCGCGGCCCGGCTCGCCCGCCCGAGCGCCCAGGTCGCCCTGCTGCTCGGCGACGGCGCGGCCGGCTTCTCGCTGATGGACGTCGACACCCTGGTCCGCCACGACCTGCCGGTCGTCATGGTGATGGGCAACAACTCCGCGTGGGGCCTGGAGAAGGGCCCGATGCAGATGCTCTACGGCTACGACGTCGTCGGCCGACCTGGCCCAGCAGACGGCGTACGACGAGGTCGTCAAGGCCCTCGGCGGCGCCGGCGAGACGGTCACCGACCCGAAGCAGATCGGCCCGGCGCTCGACCGCGCCTTCGACTCGGGCGTGCCCTACCTCGTCAACATCATCACCGACGTCGAGGCGGCCTACCCGCGCAGCACCTTCGGGATCTGAGGTCTGGAGCTCCGCCTCGCACCGCCCCGACGAGCACGCCGCCGTCGGCGACGCTGACGCGTGCGCGGCGTACGACCGTTCACTCTCGGCGCCGAGCGACCCCTACCGTCGAGCGGCTGCGCGACGTCGCGCGGCGCGCCGCGGAGGCGCGAGCTGTGGGTGGCGGTCGAGACGGCGAGCGCTGCTCGGCTGCGTGACCTACTGCCCGCCCGGGTCGCCCTGGCGCGAGCTCGGCCGCGACCGACGAGGGCGAGTTCCGGATGCTCGCCGTCCACCCCGACGCCCGCGGCCGCGGCGTGGGCACGGCGCTGGCCGGCCCTCTGCGAGGAACGGGCGCGCGAGCACGGCGCCGACGGCATGGTGCTGTCGTCGCTGCGCGAGATGACCGAGGCGCACCGCATCTACAGAGCGCTCGGCTACGCCCGCGACGCCCGAGCGGGACTGGTCCCCGGTGCCCGGCGTCCACCTGATCGCCTTCAGCAAGTCGTATCTGAGACCGTCAGGTTGCCTGACGCACCATCATTTCCGGAAAGGTTCTCTCCATGGCAGTTCCGCACGAGCCCAGCACGTCCACCCTGAGCTTCACCGTCAGCGACGACGACACCGCGCTCGCCGTCGGCAGCGGCTCGCTGCCGGTGCTCGGCACGCCCGCGGCTGCTGGCCTGGTGCGAGGCCGCCACCTGCGCGGCGATCGAGGCGGCGCTGCCCGAGGGCGGCGACCAGCGTCGGCACCCGGGTCCAGCTCGAGCACCTCGCCGCGAGCCCGGTCGGCGCCAGGATCGAGGTCACCGCCTCGACGGCGTACGTCGACGGGCGGCTGCACCGCTTCACCGTCGCGCGGTCGCGACCTCGACAGCGGCAAGGTGGTCGGCACCGGCGAGGTGACCCGGGTCGTGGTCGACGCCGAGCGGTTCCTGCGCGCGTCTGCGACGGCCTCGAGACGCAGCGAACCCCCGGGCCGGATCGGCCGGGGGTTCGTGTCAGATGCGCTCAGGCGTTGGGGCGCTTGCCGTGGTTCGCGCTCTTCTTCTTGCGAGCGCGGCGCTTGCGTCCGGTCTTGCCCATGGTGGTCCTCCTGGAATTGGTGCTCTGAGCAGTGTCTCAAAAGAGGGGTGGTGGGGCTAATCGCCCGGCCACGGACGGATCAGGCCGTGCCCTCGGTGATGCGGATCTGCACCTCGCGGATCTGGATCCGCACCCGGTCGCGCAGCGACTCGGGGGCCGACTCGGAGCAGGAGCGGGCGACGATCTGCTTGACGGTGCGCTGGAGGTCGTACTTCTCCAGGCACGGACCGCACTCGTCGAGGTGCACTCGCACCTCGGAGCAGTCGGCCTCGTCGAGCTCGTTGTCGAGGAAGTAGACGATGCGCTCGAGGTAGTCGACGCAGTCGTCGCGGCCGTGCTCGTGGGTGCTCACGATCCGCTCACTCCTTCGCGCTCCCGGCTGGACGAGCCGGCAGCAGGTCGTTGGCACGCACGTAGTCGGAGAGCATGTCGCGCAGCTGGCGGCGGCCGCGGTGCAGCCGGGACATCACCGTGCCGATGGGGGTGTCCATGATCTCGGCGATCTCCTTGTAGGGGAATCCCTCGACGTCGGCGAGGTAGACCGCGAGCCGGAACTCCTCGGGCAGCCGCTGCAGCGCGTCCTTGACCTCGGAGTCGGGCAGGTGCTCGAGCGCCTCCATCTCGGCGGACTTCAGGCCGGTCGAGCTGTGCGACTCCGCGCGGGCGAGCTGCCAGTCCTCGACGTCCTCGGCCATCGACTGCTGCGGCTGCCGCTGCTTCTTGCGGTAGGTGTTGATGTAGGTGTTGGTCAGGATGCGGTAGAGCCACGCCTTGAGGTTGGTGCCGGGCTTGAACTGGTGGAACGCGGAGTAGGCCTTCGCGAAGGTCTCCTGCACCAGGTCCTCGGCGTCGGCCGGGTTGCGGGTCATCCGCATCGCGGCGCCGTAGAGCTGGTCGAGGAAGGGCAGCGCGTCGCGCTCGAAGCGCGCGGAGCGTTCCTCGGTGGTCTCGGTCGCGGAGCAGGGTCTCGGGATCGGACATGTCGTCCTTGAGTGAGTCAGTCATCGTCTTCCACACTACGCCGTCGGGGTCGGCGGGCTCGCGTCCGCTCAGGGGACAGCGGACGCTCGAGGGTCAGTACGCTCACACGGGGTGAACACCTCAGGTGGTCGGTGGATTCCCGACGATCTCGCGGATCAGCCATTCCAGCGTCGACTCGACGACGATCCCGATCGCCTCGTCCTGCGAGACGTCGCCCGCGCGCCGGCACCTTCAGCCCGTGGTCGGCCTCCGGGATGACCATCATGTCGAGGTCCGCGAGGTCGGTCGGGAACTCCTCGGGGCGGCCCATCGGGTCCCGCTCGCCCTGCACGACCAGCATCGGCAGGCCGGCCCCGCGCAGCTCGTCGACCCGGGTGGGCTCGGTCCGCCCCGGCGCGTGCAGCGGGAAGGACAGGGCCAGGCAGCCGGACGCGCCCAGCGCCTTCGCCGTACGCGCGGCGGAGCGAGCACCGGCGGACCGGCCGCCGACGACGAGCGGGGTGCGGCACACGCATCAGGTCGGCGGCGCAGGTCAGGGCCGCGTCGAGGGTGGGCGGGGCGGTGGCGATCTTGCGTCCGGCGACCCGCCACGGCTGCTCGAACAGCGCGACCGTGATCGCCCTGCGCGGGCAGGGCGCCGGCCAGCGCCATCAGGTCGCGGGCCTCCACGCCGCCGCCGGCGCCGTGGCTGAGCAGCAGGGTCGCGATCGGGCTCGTGGCGCGCCGGGTGTGGAGACGGCCCTCGCCGTGGGGGGTGGGGACCGAACGGATCACGGCCTTCTTCACGACTCGTCCTCCAGCGGCAGCGGCTCGACGAGCTCGGGGCCGTTGTTGCGCACGTTGCTGACCAGCGGTGGGGACGGCGTAGGCCTCGAGGCGGCCCGGCGCGGCCGGGACCAGGAGCGAGATGTCGCCGGGCGTCGTCGGGTCGAGCCACTCGGCCCAGCGGTCGCGCTCGACCATCAGCGGCATCCGGTCGTGGATGTGGCCCAGCGAGTCCTCGGCCTCGGTGGTGAGCACCGTGCAGGTCCACCGGAAGCGGTCCGGGTCGTCGTCGGCCCGGTCGGGTCGCGCCAGATCTCGTAGAGCCCGGCCATGGCGAGGACGCCGCCGTCGCGCGGGCGGATGAAGAACGGCTGCTTGACCGGCTTGCCGCGGGCGTTGGTCCGGGCCGTGGGATACCACTCGAAGTAGCCGTCGGCCGGGAGCAGGGCCCGGCGCGACGCGAACGCCTTGCGGTAGGCCGGCTTCTCGGCGACCGTCTCCATCCGGGCGTTGATCATCCGGTTGCCGATCGAGGGGTCCTTGGCCCACGACGGCACCAGGCCCCACGTGAACACGCGGAGCTGTCGCTGTGCGGGCTCCGGGCGGTCCGCGACGGCGGGCGCTGGACGACGGCGTAGACCTCCTTGGTCGGCGCGACGTTGTAGTCGGCCGCCAGGGGCGCGGCGACCCGGCTCTCGACGACCTCGAACTCCTCGATGAGGTCGTCGGGTCGGCGCGAGGAGGCGTAGCGGCCGCACATGGCGTCCACCCTAGGGCGTCGGCCGCGGCCCGGGCCCTAGCCGAGGGCGACGGAGTCGAGCAGGTGGAGCGCGTCGCTCTCGGATCCGGGCAGTCCGTCGACGGAGACCCGCGCCGCGGGCGCGTCCGTCTCCAGCCTGCTCAGCAACGTCTGCAGCACCCGCACCCGGCGATCGAGCCGCTCGTCGCGCAGCACCAGGACGGCGACGCCGTGCGGTGCCCAGCCGAGCGATCGTCTCGTTGCGGAGGAAGACCGTCCGGGCCATCTCCCCCATCCGCGCCTGCCGCATGGCCCGGGTGAAGTGGTCGCCCTGCTCGTCGGACGGGTCGTCGCCGGACGGCATGGTGCACACCACCAGGTCGTAGGACGCGGTGCCCGGGCTGCGGTAGAGCTCGGCGAGGCGGGTGCGCAGGTGCGCCTGGCTGGCGAGCCCGGTCAGTGGGTCCTCGCACGAGATCTGCAGGAGGTAGCCCAGCGTGGTCTCGTTCCAGGCCGTGAGCAGCGCGACGACGGCGTCGTACGACGGGTCGGTCCCCATGACAACCCGCGACGTCGTGCGGAGGGCCTCGAGGGCCTCCTGCATCGATCCGCCGTCGCGCGCCAGCTCCTGACCGGCGACGGCACACGCCGCGCCGACACCGGTTCCCGAGGCGAGCGCCTCACCCACGACCTCATAGCCATGCGGCAACCCCGCCCGCAGACCGGGAGGTAGAGACCCGCTCGCCTCGGGAACGGCAGCCGTGACTCGACGCCCGCGTGCGGCGAAGATCTTCACGGCATGTCCCCCTCGGTGGTTGTTCTGAGGATGTGACGGCAGACACGAGCGGTCATGACGCGGAGTTCAAGGAAAATTTCCGACCTGAAGGCAAGCGGCCGCTGCGAGGACTACAGTTCAGGGGTCGGCAACGCCGTCACCCTCGGTATTCGGAGCCTGATCAGCATGACAATCACCACCAGCATCGACATTCCCGGGGACGCCGATCTCATCTCGGCCGTCCGCGGTGGGGACCTCGATGCCTACGGCGATCTGTTCGAGCGCCACGTGGAGGCCGCCCGTCGGCTGGCCCGCCAGCTCGTCGCCCCCGGTGACGTGGAGGACCTCGTGTCGGAGGCCTTCGTCAAGGTGCTCGGCATCCTCCAGCGAGGCGGCGGACCCGACGTGGCCTTCCGGGCCTACCTGCTGACCTCCGTGCGGAGCCTGCGGGTCGACAAGTTCCGGGCCGGGGCACGACTGCACACCACCGACGACATCGAGGCCTTCGATCCCGGTGTCCCCTTCCGCGACACCGCGGTCGAGGGGTTCGAGAGCACCGCCGCGGCCAAGGCCTTCGCCTCGCTCCCCGAACGCTGGCAGCTGGTGCTGTGGCACACCGAGGTGGAGGGCGACCGCCCGGCCGACATCGCGCCGCTGCTCGGCATGAGCGCCAACTCCGTCTCGGCCCTGGCCTACCGCGCCCGCGAAGGACTGCGCCAGGCCTACCTCGTCGAGCACGCCGGCGAGCTCGACGAGGACACCTGCCGCTGGACCCACCAGCACCTGGGCGCCTACATCCGCAACGGCACCTCGCGACGCGACTCAGCCAAGGTCGAGGGCCACCTGGGCGAGTGCCGCTCCTGCATGGCCGTCTACCTCGAGCTGACCGAGGTCAACTCCAACCTCGGCGCGCTCCTCGCTCCCCTGCTGCTCGGCGGGGCCGCGACGGCGTACGTCGGCACCGCGGGTGGCGTCGCCCTGCCGGTGGGCATCGGCCTGGCGGTCGGCCGGGTCCGCGACCTGGTCGCGGGCAACTCCGCCGCGGTCGCCGTCGCCGGCGTCGCCGCGAGCGTCACCCTGGTCGGCGGCGCGCTCGTCATCGGGCTCAACGGCTCCGACCGCACACCCATGGAGCCGTCCGCGATCGGCTCGGGGCTCCCCGGAGCCACCGCGACCGACGACTCGACGGACCTGACGTTGTCGGGCCGGAGCGGCACGAGCTCGCCCGGCGCCGTCGAGGTGACGCCGGGCGACACGGTGGTCGTGGACGTCCCGGTCACCGACGCGCCCACGGTCCCGGTCGAGGACCCCGGCGGATCGCCCACCACCTCGGCGACGACCTCGCCGACGCCCGGCACGCAGGACCCCGGCCCGTCCACGGATCCGAGCCCCACGTCGACGGCCTCGCCGTCACCGACGGGCAACCCGAGCCCGACCTCGACGCCGAGCCCGTCGCCGACCAAGTCGCCGAGCTCGACCCCCTCACCCACTGCCCAGCCCACCGCCCAGCCCACCGCCCACCGGCCGCACCGCGCAGCCGTCCGGCCAGCCCACCTCGCAGCCCACGTCGCAGCCCACGTCGCAGCCGACTGGCCAGCCCACCTCGCAGCCCACCTCCCCACCCACCACGCAGCCCCCACCGCCGCCCGCCGGCGCCGACGTGTCGGTCGGCGGGCAGTTCCTCGACGGCCGACCCAACTACCGCCTGCGGTTCCAGGTCTCGGGCCTTCCCGCGGGCACCCCGGGCACCCTGGTGGTCACCACGACCGGCGCCGTGGTGCTCAAGGTCACCGGACGCCCGGTGCTCGGTCACCAACGACGTGGCGACCTGTGCGGTCTCCGGTCCGACGTCTGTCGACGTGAGCGCAGTCGCACCGAGGGGCGGCACGATCCAGGCGGAGATCCGGATCGCCGATCCCGATCCCGACCTCGGCAACAACGCCTGGCGCGCCCTGCTCGACTGACCCTGGCCACCGCACGAGCTCGACGAATCGTGTAGACAGGGCGGCATGACCATCTCTCGCCTGATCGCCCGACCCCTCCTCGCGTCGATCTTCGTCGCGGGCAGCATCAACGCCCTGCGCAACACCGAAGCGCACGCGGCGAAGGCCAAGCCGATCACCGACAGGTTCGTCCCGCTCGCGCAGCGGGCGGCCCCGGGCGCGCCGATCCCCAGCGATGCCAAGACCCTGGTCCGGATCAACGCCGGCGCCCAGCTCCTGGCCGCCGCCGCTCTCGCCACCGGCCGCGCCCCGCGCATCAGTGCGACCGTCCTGGCGGCGTCCCTCGTGCCGACCACGGTCGCCGGTCACGCCTTCTGGGCCGAGACCGATCCCCAGGTCAGGGCCCAGCAGCGGCTGAGCTTCATCAAGAACGCCTCCATCCTCGGCGGCCTGCTCCTGGCCGGGGTCGACACCGAGGGACAGCCCGGCCTGGCCTGGCGCGCCCGCCGGGTCGCGTCGGACGTACGCCGCGACGCGCGTCTCCTCGCCAGGGACGTCCGCCGCGAGGCGCGGCTCGCCAAGGCCCAGCTCTCCTGATCTCGATAGGGTGCGCGGGTGACTGAGCCCTGGCCCGCGCCCCGGCCGACCGAGCCGGTGGACCGGGTCGTGTCGCTGCCCGGCAGCAAGTCGCTGACCAACCGCGCACTGCTCCTGGCCGCGCTCGCCTCCGGCCCCGGCGTCGTACGACGTCCACTGCGCTCGCGCGACACGTTGCTCATGGCCTCCGCGCTCACCGCGCTGGGCACCGGGATCGACGACACGGGCGACGGCGACTGGGCGATCACTCCCGGGCCGTGGGACACCGACGCCCACGTCGACTGCGGCCTGGCCGGCACCGTCATGCGCTTCGTCCCGCCCGTGGCGGGGCTGGCCCGCGGCACGATCGGCTTCGACGGCGACCCGCACATGCGCCTGCGTCCGGTGGGTCCGATGCTCGCCGCCCTGACGTCGCTCGGCGTGCACGTCGACGACGGCGGCCGGGGCGCGCTGCCCTTCGCGGTGCGGGGATCGGGGTCGGTCACCGGCGGAACGGTGACGATCGACGCCAGTGCCTCCTCACAGTTCGTCTCCGCGCTGCTGCTCGCCGGTGCCACCTACGACCGGGGCGTCGACGTACGCCACGTCGGCAAGCCGGTGCCCTCGCTCCCCCACATCGAGATGACGGTCGCGATGCTGCGCGCACGCGGCGTCGAGGTGGACGACAGCGACGCCAACCGCTGGGCGGTCGAGCCGGGCCCGATCCAGCCGGTGGACCACCCCATCGAGCCCGACCTCTCCAATGCCGCCCCCTTCCTCGCGCTGGCCGCCGCGACGGCCGGGCGGGTGCGCGTCACCGACTGGCCGGCGGAGACCACCCAGCCCGGCGACGAGCTGCGCGACATCCTCACCCGCATGGGCTGCGAGGTGACCCTCGACGACTCGGGCCTCACCGTGACCGGCCCCGACCGCCTCGCCGGTGTCGACCTCGACCTGCA
Organism: uncultured Actinomycetota bacterium; assembly: GCA_963778975.1. GTDB lineage: Bacteria > Actinomycetota > Actinomycetes > Propionibacteriales > Nocardioidaceae > Nocardioides. Next base: position 15,441 of record CAVZWM010000028.1, on the reverse strand, counting down.
CGACGTCGGTGAGCTGACCCCCGCGGTCGCGGCCCTGTGCGCCCTCGCCGACTCCCCTTCCCACCTGCGCGGCATCGCGCACATCCGCGGCCACGAGACCGACCGGCTCGCTGCGCTCGCCACCGAGCTCGGCCGGCTGGGCGCGGACGTCGAGGAGCGGGCCGACGGCCTCAGCATCCGTCCGGCGCCCCTGCACGGCGGCGTCTTCCGCACCTACGCCGACCACCGGATGGCCCACGCCGGGGTCATCCTCGGCCTGGTGGTCGACGGCGTGCTGGTCGAGGACATCGCGACGACGGCGAAGACGTTCCCCGACTTCGCCGGGGCCTGGTCCGACGCAGTGGGAGCCTCCCGGTGAGCGGTCGCTACACCGATCAGGACCACGAGCACTACGAGCGACCCCGGCGGCGCACCCGCCCCCGCACCAAGGACCGTCCGTCCTACGACGACGCCGTCCTCGGTCGCGTGGTCACCGTCGACCGCGGGCGCTTCACCCTCCTCCTCGACGGCCACCGGGTGATGGCGATGAAGTCGCGCCCCCTGGGACGCAAGGGCGTGGTCGTCGGTGACCACGTGCGCGTGGTCGGCGACACCAGCGGCGCCGACGGGTCGCTGGCGCGCATCGTCGAGGTGGTCGAGCGCAGCACCACCCTGCGCCGCACCGCCGACGACGACGACCCGGTCGAGCGCGTCATCGTGTCCAACGCCGACCAGCTCGTCGTCGTCACCGCGCTGGCCGACCCCGAGCCCCGCCCGCGGTTGATCGACCGCGCCCTGGTGGCGGCGTACGACGCGGGGATGGCGCCGCTGCTCTGCATGACCAAGGCCGACCTCGCCGACCCCGAGACCCTGCTGTCGACCTACCGCTCGCTGGGCGTGCCGTGGGTCGTCACCCACCTCAAGGGCGAGGGTGCCGGCGACCTGACCGAGCTGCTCGACCGGCTGCGCGGGCGCACGAGCGTCCTCGTGGGCCACAGCGGCGTCGGCAAGTCCACCCTCGTCAACGCCCTGGTGCCCGACGCGCACCGCGAGGTCGGCATCGTCAACGCCGTCACCGGACGCGGCCGGCACACCTCCACCAGCGCCTACCTGCTCGAGCTGCCCGACGGCGACGGCTGGATCATCGACACCCCCGGCATCCGCTCCTTCGGGCTGGCGCACGTGCAGCCGGAGAACCTGATCGAGGCGTTCCCCGACCTCGACGAGATGACCGAGACCTGCCCGCGCGGCTGCACCCACGGCCAGGGCGAGCCCGAGTGCGGGCTCGACGAGGCGATGGCCGCCGGCGAGGCCGACCCCGACCGCGTCGAGTCGTTCCGCCGCCTGCTCGCGGCGCGCGAGGGTGCCGTCGACTGGTGAGCGTGCGGCTCAGCCCCAGACCGCCCGCGCGCCCGAGTCGCCCGCGAGGAACACCAGCACCAGCAGGCCGACCGCGGCGACGGCCAGCAGCACCGTCGCGACCGTGCCGACGGCACCGCGCGACTCGCTGCGCTCCCCTGCCCGAGGCCAGCGCCGACGCACCGCCCAGCGCCCAGGCGGCGAAGCGCGGCGACTGCCACGTACCCGAGCGACGCCGAGCGGAGCAGCTCGCCGCAGTCCTCGTGCTCCTCGACCAGCGGCTCGAGCTCGGGCCGGAGGTCGAGCAGCGCCTCGCCGGCCGGACTGCCACCGACCGCGGCCGCGGCCGTGACCACCGCGAGCGCGACCAGCGGCCAGCGCAGCAGCCAGCGCCACCTCGGGACGGAGGCGTACGCCAGGCCGGTGAGGGCGGCCAGCGGACCGAGGACGACGACCGCGTGCACGACGAGCGGGTGCAGCGGCAGACCGTTGATCTCCATGGGTGCACAGTAGAGCGCGCTGCTGGCAATAGCCTGTGGACATGCCCATCACAGGTCCCGGCTCGACCGACTACACCGACGACCTGCGACTGGCCCACGTCCTGGCCGACGACGCCGACTCGCTGACGCTGGCCCGGTTCAAGGCGCTCGACCTGCACGTCATGAGCAAGCCCGACCTCACGCCGGTCACCGACGCCGACTCGGCCGTCGAGGAGGGCATCCGCCGCACCCTGTCGCGGGTGCGCTCGCGCGACGCCGTGGTGGGCGAGGAGCAGGGATCGACCGGCCACAGCCAGCGGCGCTGGATCGTCGACCCGATCGACGGCACCAAGAACTTCGTCCGCGGCGTGCCCGTGTGGGCGACCCTGATCGCGCTGGCGGTCGACGACGAGGTGGTGCTGGGCGTCGTCTCCGCACCGCAGCTGCAGCGCCGCTGGTGGGCGTCGAACGGCCACGGCGCGTGGACCGGTCGCTCGCTGCTCAAGGCGACGCAGTGCGAGGTCTCCGACGTACGCCGCCTCGAGGACGCCTCGCTGTCCTACAGCTCGCTCTCCGGCTGGGACGAGCGCGACCGGCTCGACGACTTCGTCGCGCTGTCGCGCCGCTGCTGGCGCACCCGGGCCTACGGCGACTTCTGGTCCTACATGCTGCTCGCCGAGGGCGCCGTCGACATCGCCGCCGAGCCCGAGCTGGAGCTCTACGACATGGCGGCGCTCGACGTCATCGTGCGCGAGGCCGGCGGTCGGTTCACCTCCCTCGACGGCACCGACGGCCCGTACGGCGGCAACGCGCTGGCCACCAACGGCCACCTCCACGAGGCGGCCCTGTCCTTCCTCGGCTCGATGGCCGACGACGTCGACGACCCCGACTGCCGCGACGCGGGCCGGGTTCGGTCGCAACCTGCGCGACCGCCAGGCCCCTCCGGTCCCGGACTGACACGGTCGTCCGGACTGCCCGGGCCTGGGACAGGCCTGTCGCCGCCCGCCCGGCTTGGCTACGGTGAGGGCTCAGGAGCACGCATGCGCGCCCCGAGCCGGAGGCGGGAGACGACGATGAAGATCAACGACGTGGTCCACGGCAAGTCCAGCCAGGACGTCGTGACCATCAGCCCCGACGCCACCGTGCGTGACCTCATCGCCCTGCTGGCCGAGCACAACGTCGGCGCCCTGATCGTCAGCGACGACGGCGAGAGCGTCAACGGCATCGTCAGCGAGCGCGACGTCGTGCGCCACCTGCACTCCGACGCGGACGTGCTCGAGCGTCCGGTCAGCGAGATCATGACCACCGACGTGCGCACCTGCTCCGGCGAGCGACGCGGTGACCGACCTCATGCAGACCATGACCGAGCACCGCATCCGACACGTCCCGGTGGTGGCCGACGGCAAGCTGACCGGCATCATCAGCATCGGTGACGTGGTGAAGAACCGCATCGGCGAGCTCGAGTTCGAGCGCGACCAGCTCGACACCTACGTCCACCAGACCTGATCCCCACCACTGAATGGAGCTCCCGTGAGCGAGAAGCCCGACGTCGACCCGCACATGGGAGACGCCCCCACCGACCTCGAGGTCACCGACCTCGTCGAGGGTGACGGCGCCGAGGCCACGTCCGGATCGACCGTGTCGGTCCACTACGTCGGCGTGGCCCACTCCACCGGCGAGGAGTTCGACGCCTCCTACAACCGCGGCACCCCGCTGCAGTTCCGCCTCGGCATCGGCCAGGTCATCTCCGGCTGGGACACCGGGCGTCCAGGGCATGAAGGTCGGCGGCCGTCGCCGCCTCGTGATCCCGCCGCACCTGGGCTACGGCGACCGCGGCGCCGGCGGCGCCATCACGCCCGGCGAGACGCTGATCTTCGTCGTGGACCTGCTCGAGGTCCGCTGACCCACGCGACGCGCAGCGCCCGTCACCAGGGGACGTCGATCTCGACCTCCCCGGTGACGACCCGGGCCGCCAGCCCGCCCAGCGTGACCACGTCACCGGGGACGAGCTGGCGGCCGCGTCGCGTCTCGACCTCGCCGTTGACCTGCACCTGCCCGTCGGCCAGCACCGGCTTGGCCTCGGCGCCGGACTCGACGAGGTTGGCGAGCTTGAGGAACTGACCGAGCCGGATCGACTCGTCGCGGATCGGGCACGTCGACCGGCTCGGGGCCGGACTGGGGGCAGGTCGGTCATGGGTCAGTGAACCAGCCGTGTCAGGGTGGCGTCCGTCCGCACTCGTCGCCCAGCCGGGGAGAATCACGTCCATGACGCGCCCACGCCGGTCCCTGACCCTGGCCGTCCCTCTGCCTGCTGGCTCCCCTGCTCTCGCTCGTCCACGCCGACGCGGTGGCCGAGCGGACCGCGTCGGCCAAGCCGCCCGGCAAGAGCGGGTGCGCCGCCCAGGACGGCATCGAGGTCTGCTTCACCTCGCCGCCTGACGGTCACGCGACGACCCGACCGTGCTCGACCGCCCGAGCCGGCTCTTCGACGCCGCCGGCCCCGGCGACACCATCCGGATCGCGATGTTCCGCTGGGACATCAAGCCGCCGACCGACGCCGATCATCGCCGCCCAGCGTCGCGGCGCCGTGGTCTACCTCGTCGGCGACGACGACCTGCTGCTCAACCGCCACGGGCGCCGGCTCGATCACGACGATCGAGGACCAGGACCCGGCCCGCGACGCAACGTCACCATCTGTCGCGGCGCGTGCCTGCCGTGGCGCGCACCCGGTCCCTTCCCGGACAGCCAGAACGTCCAGCACCTGAAGTTCTTCGTCACCGACATCGGCGGCGTGCAGTCGTTCATCACGTCCTCGGCGAACCTCGAGGACCGCCAGTACCGCCAGTACAACTCGTTCATCAAGATCGACGACCCGGGCCTCTACGCGCTTCGGGCGTCGACGTACTTCGCCCGCCTCGAGGCGCAGAGCCTGCGCGTCGACGGCGCGCCGGTGGGACGACCGCCGCAAGGTCGTGGTCGAACGGGTCGCTGTCACCGCCGCGGTCTACCCGCAGCCGCAGCGACCTGCTGCTCTCGACGCTGCGCGACATCTCCTGCACGCGCGGCGCCCGCGACGTGTCGGCGATGATCGCCGTCATCCAGCGCGCCGACGTCCGCGCCCAGCTGGCCCGGCTGTCCGATCCGGGTGCCGGGTGCGCGATCGCTCACCTCGCGCGACACCGTGGAGAACTGGATGCAGACCCCCGCTGCCCAGCGGCGACCTCCCGGACGCGCCTGGTCCAGCACCGTCCTGACCCACGACAAGATGCTCGCCGTCCACGCGAGGTTCCGCGGCACGCCCGACCGCACCTCGTGGTCACCGGCACCTCCAACACCACGTGCGGCGGCCTGCTCTACAACGACGAGGTGATGCTGCGCGTCGTCGACAACCGCTGGCTCCACGACCAGTACGCTCGCGCACTTCGACGACGCGTTCGCCCGCGCCACCAGAGCCGGTCGCGGGTCATGCCGGTGATGAAGCCCTGTCGCCGCTGACTCGAAGCGTGCGCGTCAGCCTCACCGACCGCCAGGCTGACGCGTGGATCAGCACGCCGACGAGCCCGCCGACGATCGTGCCGTTGATCCGGATGAACTGGAGGTCGCGCCCGACGTGCAGCTCGATGCGACGGGCGGCCTCCTTGCCGTCCCAGCGCTCGATGGTGTGAGGTGATCACCGTGGTGACCTCGGCGCCGTAGCGCTCGACCACGAAGACGGTGAGGTCGGCGGCGGTCCGGTCGAGGCGCTCGCGCAGCGTCGGCGTCGGTGCGCAGCTGCTCGGCGAACGCGTTGAGCTCGGTCAGCAGCCGCTGGCGCACGGCACCCTCGCGGTCGCGGATCGACGCCGAGCAGCGCCGAGCGCATCGCCTTCCACAGCGAGATCGCCGTGGTCACGACCTGCGGGTGGTCGAGCAGCCGCTCCTTGAAGCGCCTCGGCCCGGCTCCTGGGTCGCCGCGTCGTTGAGCAGGTCGTGGGCGAGCTGGCCCAGCATCGAGTCGAGCGCCTCGCGGGCGCGGTGGTGCGGGTCGTCGCGGATGTCCTCGAGCCAGCGCGACGGCCTGCACGTGGATGCGCGTGGGTGACGGCGTCGTTGAGCTTCGGCGGCGCCCACCACGGCGCCCGCTCCTCCAGCACCTCGAGTGAACGTCTCGGGGTTGTCGACCAGCCAGCGGTGCAGCTCGTCGAGCGCGAGGTCGACCACGCCGTGGTGGAGGTCGTCGCGCAGCACCTCCATCAGGGTCGTGCCGAGCAGCGGCGAGATCGGCTCCTCGCGGAAGCGCGGCACGAAGGCGCTGCGTGACCAGGTCGGCGATGTGGTCGTCGCGGACCTTGCCGAGCGCGATCACCGCCACCTCGGAGACCTCGTCGACCACGCGCCGGGCGTTGGCCGGGTCGGAGAGCCAGTCCCCGACCCGCGCGGAGATCGTCGCGGCGGCCACCCGCTCGCGGATGATGTCCTCCTGGAGGAAGTTCTCCCCCACGAACTCCTCGAGCCCCTTGCCCAGCTCGTCCTTGCGCTTGGGCATCGAGCGCGGTGTGCGGGATCGGCAGGCCGAGCGGGTGCTTGAAGAGCGCGGTCACCGCGAACCAGTCGGCGATGGCGCCGACCATCGACGCCTCGGCGCCGGCGTTGACGAACCCCCAGAAGCCCGTCGCTGCCCCAGCGTCGCGACGTACACGCAGGCGGCGAGCAGCAGCAGGCGCACCGCGACCGTCCGCATCCGGCGCAGGCCGCGGCGACGGGCCTCGTCGGCACCCGGGATCGGGCGTGATGAGGGAGATCGGAGGCGGGCTCGACGGGGAGCTCGACGACGAGCGAGCAGCGGAGGTGGCGCAGGTGGCGGCCATGCCAGCCATCCTCCCCGACCGTGCCAGAATGCCGCGCATGCCTCGCACCGTGATCACCTTCGGCACGTTCGACGTCTTCCACGTCGGGCACCTGCGCGTCCTCGAGCGCGCCGCCGCGCTGGGCGACCGGCTGGTCGTGGGCGTGTCGGCGGACGCGCTCAACGAGCGCAAGAAGGGCCGCGCGCCCGATCTTCAGCGAGCGCGAGCGGCTCGCGATCGTCGGCGCCCTGCGGGTCGTCGACGACGTCTTCGTCGAGGAGAGCCTGGAGCAGAAGCGCGACTACGTCGTCGAGCACGGCGCCGACGTCCTGGTGATGGGCGACGACTGGGCCGGCAAGTTCGACGAGCTCGGCGACGTCTGCGAGGTCGTCTACCTCGCGCGCACCCCGGCGATCTCGACCACCGCGATCATCGAGCACATCGCCGATCTCTGACCCGCTCCCGGCAGGGTCGCCGGGTTAGGGTCGTCCCGGAGCATGACCGACACGAGGGGAACCATGCGCAGAATCGTCACCACCGCTGTGGCCATCGCACTGGTGGGCGCGGGCGCTCGGCGCCCCGGCCGTCGCTGCCGACGCCGACCGGCCCGGCCGACGCCCGGGTGCCTTCGGGGTCCTCGACCCGCTCCAGGACCCGCTCGAGCTCACGCCCGAGCCGGCCCTGCCGGTCCTCGAGTCGCAGATCGAGCCGACGGCCTCCGAGACCCTCGCGACCGCGCGCCGGGTGCTCGCGGGCGAGGCCCGCCCGAGCGACCCGTCCGCGACGCTCGCGCTGCGCGACCTCTGGATGAAGCGGTCCACGGCTGACCGGGGCCGAGCGCCGCCAGGCGGACGCCATGCTGGCCCGCCCCACCGACGGCGTGACCGACCCGCAGGGCTTCGGCTACACCGTCGCCGAGGCTCCGCCGCTGTGCAACACCCGCCTGTGCGTCCACTACGTCCGCACCGGCCCGACGCCCCGCCGTCGCCCGACTGGGCCGACCTAACCTCGCGGTGATGGACTCGGTGTGGACCACCATCGTCGACCAGATGGGCTACCGCGCCCCGGTGCGCGACGGCGTCGCAGGGCGGCAGCCCGCTGCTTCGACGTCTACCTCAAGGACCTCGGCGGCGACCTCTACGGCTTCTGCGCGGCGAGGACACGCGCCAAGAAGCGCACCGCGTCGGGCTACTGCGTGCTCGACAACGACTTCGCCGCCGCCCAGTTCCCCACCGGCACGCCCCGCAGGACAACCTGCGTCGTGACCGCCGGCGCACGAGTTCTTCCACGCCGTCCAGTACGCCTACGACTACGCCGAGGACCCGTGGATGATGGAGTCCACGGCGACCTGGATGGAGGAGCGGATCGCGACCGACGGTCAACGACAACCGCCAGTACCTCCCCGTACAGCCAGATCTACGCGCCCTACATCCCGCTCGACGCCTTCAGCCGCACCAACGGCTTCCAGTACGGCAACTGGGTCTTCTGGGAGTACCTCACCGCGCGCTACGGCAACGGGCTCGTCAACAAGACCTGGAAGCAGGCCGGCAGCCTCAAGAAGGACGGCGGCAAGAACAGCCTCCCGGCGCTGCAGAAGGTGCTGCAAGCGCAAGGGCGGCCTCACCAAGATCTACGCCCAGTTCGCCGCCGGCAACCTGACCCCGGCCGCCAACTACCCCGAGGGCGCCGATACCCCGGCGCCCCAGGTCCGGCGGCGCCAAGCTGCTGAGCAAGCGCAAGCGTGCGAAGCGGTTCGGCCCAAGGTCAACCACCTGGCCTCGCGCGTCCTACGTCTACGTCCCCGGCAAGGGCCTGGGCGGCAAGAAGTGGAAGCTCGAGCTCTGCGGTCTCCGGTCCCGCCGAAGCGCACCTCGCCGGCGGCGGTGGTCGTCGTCCACCAGCTCGACGGCAAGCGCAAGGTCAAGAGCGGTCAAGCTCAACCGGCGGGGCGACGGGCGCATCAAGGTGCCCTTCGACAACCGCAAGCGTCGGCGCCGTCACGGTGACGCTGGTCAACGCCTCGACCCGCTACCAGTGCGGCCGCGAGACCCTGCTCGCCTGCGCGGGCAAGCCCGCTCGACGACAAGCTGCGGTTCGCCGTCAAGGGGCGCGTCACGAAGTGACGGGCGCCCTGGTCAGAGCGCTGATCCGCAGCAGGGCGTGGAGCGCGGCGACGCACTCCTCGACCAGCCGCGACAACGGGACCGGGCGTTCGCCGGTCGGCACTGCCGACCAGGTGAGCGCCCGGTCCTCGACGTAGGCCCACCAGGCGTGTACGACGTCGCGCTGGCCGGCGGCGACGTCGAGCGCGGCCATCACCCGGTCGGTGGAGACCGTCGCGGACCGAGTCGATGACCTCGCTGACGCGCGGGTCGGCGACCCCGCTGCCGTGCACGAGCGTGAGGTAGAACGCCGCGCCGGCGGTCGATCTGCTCGATCATCGCCGGGTCACCATCTCGCACCTGCCGTCCTCCGGCGTCAGCTCCTCGTCGGGCGCGGTGTTGCGCAGGATCCGGCGCCCGGCCGCCGCGATGCAGGCGAGGTAGAAGTCGGTCTTGGTCGGGAAGTAGTGGAACAGCAGGCCGCGCGAGATGCCCGCCTCGGCGGCGACCTCGTCCAGCGACAGGTCCTGGATCGGCGTGTCGACGATCCTGGCGCAGGCCGATGCCGACGAGCTGGCGGCGCCGGTCGTCGGCGCTCAGCCGGCGGCGTACGGCCGCTGGCACGGGCTCGGACACGCTATTGAGCATTGCTCAACAATGTGCGTTAGGGTCAACCCATGGACTTCTCCCTCTCCCCGCGCGCCGCCGACCTCCGCGACCGCGTGCGCGCCTTCGTCGCCGCCGAGATCGAGCCGATCGAGGCCGACGTGCACGCGCGGCATCACGCGGCCGCGCGAGAGCGGCGGCGACAGCTGGACGCCCGACCCGCGGATCGAGCGAGCTCCAGGCCAAGGCCCGCGCGCAGGGCCTGTGGAACCTCTTCCTCCCGGCCGAGCACGCCGGTCGCTACGCCGCCGACTTCGGCACCGACGGCGGCGAGGGCCTCACCAACGTCGACTACGCCCCGCTCGCCGAGGTGATGGGCGCGCTCGTTCCTCGCTCCGCTGGTCTTCAACTCCAACGCGCCCGACACCGGCAACATGGAGGTGCTGCTGCAGCTACGGCACCGACGAGCAGAAGGAGCAGTGGCTCGAGCCGCTGCTGCGCGCGCGAGATCCGCAGCGCCTTCTGCATGACCGAGCCCGACGTCGCCTCCTCCGACGCGACCAACATGGAGGCCACCGCGGTGGTCGACGGCGACGAGATCGTCATCAACGGCCGCAAGTGGTTGTCCACCGGCGTCGGCAACCCCGACTGCAAGATCCTCGTCTTCATGGGTCTCACCGACCCCGACGCCGACCGGCACTCGCGCCACACGATGGTGCTCGTCCCGCGCGACGCCCCCGGCGTGAAGGTCGAGCGGATGCTCACCACGATGGGCTACTACGACGAGCCGCTCGGCCACGGCGAGGTGTCCTTCGACAACGTGCGGGTGCCGGCGTCGGCAACATCCTGCTCGGCGCGGGTCGCGCCTTCGAGATCGCCCAGGGCCGGCTCGGCCCCGGCCGCGTCCACCACTGCATGCGCGCCATCGGCCTCGCCGAGCGCGCCCTCGAGCTCGCCTGCCGCGCGCGCGCTCGAGCGCACCGCCTTCGGCAAGCCGATCGCCAACCTCGGCGGCAACCGCGAGCGGATCGCCGACGCCCGCATCGCCATCAACCGCTCCCGCCTGCTCGTCATGCACGCCGCCTGGCTGCTCGACCAGGGCATGTCGCCGCGAGGCGCTACTCCGCGGTCAGCGAGATCAAGGTCGAGGTGCCCAACATGGCCCTCGACGTCATCGACATGGCGATCCAGCTGCACGGCGGCGGCGGCATGACCGACGACTTCCCGCTCGCCGCGGCCTGGGTCGGCGCCCGCTCGCTGCGGCTGGCCGACGGGCCCGACGAGGTGCACCGCAACGTGATCGCCAAGATCGAGCTCGGGCAAGCACGCCGCATGAGCAGCCGGCGTCCTGGTCACCGGTGCCGCGTCCGGTCTCGGCGCCGCGCTCGTCGCCGCCTTCCGCGCCCGCGGCGACGAGGTGCTCGCCACCGACCGGGTCGACGGCCGACGGCATCGACCTGGTCCTCGACATCACCTCCGACGACGACTGGGCGGCCGCGCGTCGGCGGCCGTCGAGGAGCGCTGGGGCGGCCTCGACGTGCTCGTCAACAACGCCGGCGTCGCCGGTGGCGGCCGGATCGACCGCTGCACGATCGACGAGTGGCGCTGGATCACCGACATCAACCTGTTCGGCGTCGTCCGCGGCACCCAGGCCTTCACCCCGATGCTCAAGGAGCAGCGCTCCGGCCACATCGTCAACGTCGCCTCGCTCGCCGGCCTCGTGCACCCGGCCGGGATGGGCTCCTACAACGCGGTCAAGGCCGCGGTCGTGGCGTTCACCGAGACGTGCGGCCACGAGCTGGCGGCGTACGGCATCCGGGCGAGCGTCGTCTGCCCGTCCTACTTCCGCACCAACCTGATGGACTCGATGCAGGGCAGCGACGAGGCGGTCGGGCCAGGTCATCGCGCGGGCTGGTCGAGCGCTCGCAGGTCACCGCCGACGACATCGCCGCGGCCGTGCTGGCGGGCATGGACGCCGGTGAGGACGTGATCGTCCCCGACGAGGCGGCGCGCCAGGCCTACTTCCTCAAGTGGGCCGACCGGCCGGCGTACGACGAGGTCATGCGCGACCAGGCCGCGCAAGCTCGAGGCGAGCCCGGTGACCGACGGTGCCGGGCGCCCGCGACGTGCGCGAGGAGGACGCCTTCGACGTCGCGCCGGTCGCCGCGTGGCTGCGCGACCACGCCGACGACCCGACGGGCTGGACGGCGACGCCGGAGGTGCGGCAGTTCTCCGGTGGCGCCTCCAACCTGACCTACCTGCTGCGCTACCCCGCGCCGCGACCTGATCCTGCGGCGCGCCCCGGCCGGCACCAAGGCCAAGGGCGCGCACGACATGCGCCGCGAGTTCGTCATCCAGTCGGCGCTCGCGCCGGTCTTCCCCTACGTCGCGCCGATGGTCGGCTTCTGCGACGACGACGTCCGTCCTCGGCGGCGACTTCTACGTCATGGAGCGCATCGACGGCGTGATCCCGCGCAGCGACCTGGCCCGCCGACGTCGACCTCTGGCGCCGGAGCAGGCGCGGCAGCTGTGCCTCAACGTGGTCGACGTGCTACGCCGAGCTGCACTCGCGTCGACCCGGCGGCCGCCGGGCTCGCCGACCTCGGCAAGGGCGCCGGCTACGTCCGGCGCCAGGTCGAGGGCTGGTCGACGCGCTACCGCAACGCGCACGCACCGACAACGTCCGCGACTTCGAGCGAGGTGATGGCCTGGCTCGACGCGCACCAGCCCGACGACGTCGCCACCTGCGTGATCCACAACGACTTCAAGCTCGACAACCTCGTCCTCGCCCACGACGACCCGACCCGGGTCGTCGGCGTCCTCGACTGGGAGATGGCCACCCTCGGCGACCCGCTGATGGACCTCGGCGGCGCGATGGCCTTCTGGGTCCAGGCCGACGACTCCGACGAGCTGCAGATGACGCGAGCGGGTGCCGACGCGACCTGCCCGGCATGCTCACCCGCGACGAGTTCGTGCAGGCCTACTGCGAGCGGATGGGCTTCGACCGTCACGCCCGAGCAGTGGCGGTTCTACGAGGTCTTCGGGCTGTTCCGGATCGCCGTGATCGCCCAGCAGATCTACTACCGCTACTTCCACGGGCAGACGACCAACGAGATGTTCGCCCTCTTCGGACCCGGCGTGCAGATCCTCGACCGCCGGATCGCCGAGCTGCTCGCGTGAACGCCCACGACGTCTCCTCCCCGCTGCTCCTCCGGACGACGCGCAGGGACCGCGTGAGCCGGATCCTGCTGGTGCGGCACGGGCAGGCGTCGTGGGGCGCCGACGACTACGACCAGCTCTCCCCGCTCGGCGACGAGCAGTCGCGCGTCCTCGGCGCGGCCCTCGCGGCCCGGGGCATCACCCCGACGTGCTCGTCGCCGGCGAGATGAAGCGGCACGCGCCAGACCGCCGCCGGTGTCCGCGACGGCGCCGGCTGGGACGCCGACGTCGACGGTCGACGACGGCTGGAACGAGTTCGACCACCTCCAGGTGCTGGCCGGTCCACGCCCAGCCGTCGACCGCGGAGGGCGAGTCGGAGAAGGCCGCGTTCCAGCGCTGGTTCGAGGAGGCCACGCTGCGCTGGACCGTCGGGCGACGCACGACGAGGCTACGACGAGTCGTTCGCCGCCTTCTCCGACCGGGTCGAGGCCGCGCTGGACCGGCTCGTCGGCGTGCTGCGGCCGCAGCGGCACCGCCGTCGTCTTCACCAGCGGCGGCCCGATCGCCTGGGCGGCCGCGCTGCTCGCCGACGACGCGCGGCGCGCACCGACCTGTGGCTGCGGCTCAACCCGGTGTCGATCAACACCGGCGTCTCGACGCGTCGTCGTCGGCTCGCGCGGCACCACGCTGGTCTCCTTCAACGAGCACGACCACCTCTCCCCCGACCAGCTGACCTACCGCTAGGACCCCCATGTCCACCATCCTCATCACCGGCGCCAGCTGCGGGCCTCGGCGCCGAGATGGCCCGCCAGTTCGCCGCCCTCGGCCACGACCTCGCGCTGTGCGCGCGTCGTACCGACCGCCTCGACGAGCTCCGGCCGAGATCGCTGCCGCCCACCCGACGTGACGGTCGTCGGTCAAGGCGCTCGACGTCAACGACCACGACGCCGTCTTCCGGGTCTTCGACGAGTTCCGCGACGGAGTTCGGCACCCTCGACAAGGTCGTCGTCAACGCCGGCCTCGGCAAGGGCCAGCCGCTCGGCACCGGCCGCTTCGACGCCAACCGGGAGACCGCGCAGACCAACTTCATCGGCGCGCTCGCCCAGACCGAGGCGGCCGCCGCGGATCTTCCGCGAGCAGAACGCCGGCCACCTCGTGATGATCTCCTCGCTTCTCCGCGATGCGCGGGATGCCGAAGAACATCACGACGTACGCCGCCACGAAGGCCGCCGTCGCGCACCTCGCCGAGGGCTTCCGCGCCGACGTGCACGGGCACGCCGATCAAGGTGACCGTGCTCTACCCGGGCTACATCGTCTCCGAGATGTCCGGCGACCTCGGCGAGCGACGCCGCTGATGGCGTCGACCGAGAAGGGCGTGCGCGCCATGGTCGAGGCGATCGAGAAGGAGAAGGCCTCCGCCCGCGTCCCGGCCTGGCCGTGGGTGCCGGTCGGGTTCGTCGTCAAGCACCTGCCGGTCGGTGTGCTGCGGAGGATGAGCTGAGCGGCTCCGCGAGGAGGAGGCGCGTCCACAGGTCGCCCAGCCTCGTGGCGTAGATCTCGGGTGACCACCCGCGCGCGAGCGCCAGTGCGTAGTACTCCGGCGCGTTGGTCGTCCACAGCAGATCAGCGACGTGCTGGTGATCCAGACCGGCCGCAGCTCACCGGTCGATCGCAGTCGGCCGTGGGCAGTCGCATGTTGGAGGCGCGGCGTGCACCGATGCTGTCTCAAGGGCCGCGCACTCCTGGTCGGTCAGCGCGGCTTGTCCGAGTGCCTCGAAGAGCGGACACCTCGGCATGACACGCCCAACGCGTCGGCGTACGTCACGAGCTTGTTCCGCGCCGTGGATGTGCGCGGATGGCTTGGACGTAGTCGTGCTGCCTCACGGCACAGGTTGGTCAGAGCCTGCCCAGGAGCATGTCGATGACAGCGAGCATCAGCTGGGGCTGCGCCCGACCGCGGCGTACACCGTGTCGATGTTCACGTGGGCGGCCGCAGCGATGTCCGCGACGCGGTCGCGGCGTACCCTGGCGATGAAGCTGCTCACGCGCCGAGCCAGGATCGCCGTTTTCGTGGCCGCCGCCTGCCGGGCGCGCCGCTGGGACTCATACCGCCGCTGACCTGGTGAGTGACGGGGCATAGAGTCATTTCACCCGAAGATGATTCGGGGAATAGTGGGGGTCGGAGTGGCAACGCAACGGTGTGGTGGTCCGGCGACCGGGAGAAGTGGCCCGCCACCTGGGCGATGGGCTCTCTCTCGAGCAGCTCGTCGACGGCGGAGACCGACGGGCTGCTCGGCGTGTCGCTGGTGACGGAACCACCGGGCATCGCGACGCCGTTGCACCGCGACACGAGGGAGGCCGAGGCCTTCCTCGTCCTCGAGGGTCGCGTCAAGGCGACCGAGCCGTGACGAGACCGACGAGCGGAATGACGGGCTGCTTCATCTACCTGCCCCGCGCCGTGCCGGACCGCCTTCCGGATCCGCGGCAGCGCCCCAACGCGGTTCGTCGCCTTCACCGCGCCGGGCGGCCTGATGGGCCTCTACGACGAGGTCGGCATCCCCGCCCGCGAGCGACGCCTGCCCGGTGAGGACGGGCAGTCGCCGGAGGTGGAGCTGCCCAAGTGGGCCGAGGTCGGCCCGCGCTACGGGCTCGACGTGGTCGGGCCCGGCATCCCGGAGTAGCGCCGCGCCAGACTCAGCCCGTCGGCGGCTCCGGCTCGCGCGTGAGGTGCATCGCGGCCTCCTCGGCGGAGGCGCCGGCCCCGTCGATGCCCACGTCGAGGGCGAGCTCCTGGCTGTCGACGTCCTCCCCCATCCCGCCGTCCGGCCGCACGAGCCGACCGGTCCGCACGTCGGCCTCGTCGAGACCGAGCTGCTCGTCGAGCGCGTTCTCGTCCTCGCGGTCGGGGTCCGGCTCATCGGCATACGGGTC
>CAVZWM010000027.1:0-109364 GCA_963778975.1 uncultured Actinomycetota bacterium | reverse complement strand
AGGTGGCGGCCCGCCACACCGAGCAGCGGCACATCGCCTCCACCGGCATCTCGGTGTGGCCCTTCCACGACCACGAGGGCAAGCGCCAGGGCTACGAAGCGCGCCACGGCTATGCCATCGGGTGTGCCGACCTGGCCGAGGCGGGCCTCCTGCTGGGCGAGCTGGCCCGCGAGATCGGTGACGGGCTCGCCGTCGACAGCGTGGGCCTGGAGGTCACCGACGACCACGGTGCGGCCGGCCAGTCGCGCGAGCTGGCCTTCCACGACGCCCGCGACCGGGCCGCGGCCCTCGCGCGGATGGCCGGCCAGGGGCTCGGTGCCGTCCAGTCGATCGTCGAAGGCGGCACGGGCGACCACCCGCCATCGCCCAAGATGGCGATGATGCGCGACTCCGGAGGCGGTCTGGAGCCCGGTGAGGCGTCGGTGTCCACGACGGTCACGGTGGTGTGGGAGCTGGCCTGAGGGGGCTCAGGCGCGCCCGACGACCTCCGCGACCAGCGCCGCGCTGAGTCCGGTGAAGGGCAGCCCCGCGCCGGTCGTCGCATGGGCGCCCGCCGCCAGCACTCCCGGGATGGGCGTCCGCGGCCCCAGCCGCTCGTGGCTCGTGCGCGGGCCGCGCCACAGCATGCCGTGCGGCGAACCACCCCACCGCTCGACCAGGTCGCGAGGTGACCGGTCGACCCGGGCGACGACCTGCTTGCGCACGTCGATGCCCTGCCGGGCGAGGGCGAGGAGGGGGTCCTCGGCCAGGTTCCCCCGACCGACCACGGTCCAGGCGGCAGCCCCGTCAGGAGCGCGCCCGCCGGTCCGCACCACCAGCAGCGGGTCGCCGTGCACCACGACCTCGTGCGGCAGGTCCGGCACCTCGCCCTCGAGGCCGACGTGCACGAGGACGGGTGGGATGGCGGGCATCGTCCGCCTCACGTACGACGCCAGCGCCGGCAGCCGCCGGGGGTCGATGGCGACGACCACGACGTCGGCCGCGACCTCGCCGGTCGGCGTACGGACTGCGGCGACGCGGCCGCCGGCCAGCACGAGGTCGACGGCTGGGGTGTCGGTCAGCACGGTGACGCCGCGGGTGGCGAGGCGCTCGGCCATCGCGGTGCCGAGCGCGGCCAGGCCGCCCGGGACGGTCCAGGAGCCGAAGCGCTGCTGGAGGTAGACGTCGACCCCGGCGTGCAGCGGCACGTTGCGCAGGTCGTGGCCGTCCATCACGAGGCCGTGGCCGGCGACGAGCCGCAGCCGCTCGTCGGAGAACACCCGGCGCAGCCGCTTGTGGAGCGACTCGCGCGCCTCGAGCAGGTCGGTCAGCTCGCGGGGGGCGACCTCGGCGTCGAACGGCCGCTCGAACCACTCCTTGCGCAGCAGCTCCCACGCATCGCCGTACGACGCCACGTGGTCCACCCACTGCTGCCCGAGGCCCGGTCCGAGCTCGTCGAACGCGGTGAGCTGGGCGGCCCGGGAGCCGCCGGGGAGCCGGATGCGGGAGCCGTCCTCGAACCGGTGCTCGCGCACGAAGTCGAGCGGCACGAGGTCGACCTCCCGCTCGAGCGGTCGACCGGACTTGCGGAAGAGGTCGCGGATGACGGCCGGGAGGAGCGTGCTGCTGGGCCCGGCGTCCCAGGCGAAGCCGTCGAGGTGCTCGGTGGTCAGGGCACCGCCGAGCCCGGAGCTGCGCTCGAGGAGGGTGACGTCGTGGCCGAGCTTGGCGAGTCGTGCGGCCGTGGCCATGCCGCCGAAGCCGCCGCCCACCACCACCGCTCGAGTCACGGTCGCACCCTAGGTGACGAGGTGGATCGGGTCCTTCTTCTTCCACCTGCGCCAGCCGCGGCGGACGAACCTGGCGACGAAGTAGAGCATGCCCAGGCCGGCCAGCAGGAGGACGCCGGCGATGGCCGCGGCGGCCTGGGGGTGCTGGAGCGAGAACCAGACGACGCCCAGCACGGCCGCGTCCTCGGTGAGGCTCGCCGACGACGTTGGTGACCGGCTCGGGGGAGGAGTTGATCGCGAGCCGTCCGCCCGCCTTGACGAGGTGGCTCATGAGCGCCGTACCTCCTCCGACCACGCCGAGGACGGCTTGCTCGAGGGTGGTGGCGTCGCCGGCGAGGAGGACGCCGATGACGGCGCCCGCGGTCGGCCGGATGGCGGTCGAGATCGCGTCCCAGGTGGAGTCGATGTAGGGGATCTTGTCGGCGATGAACTCCATCGCGAAGAGGAAGCCGGCCACCGAGAGCACGTCCCACCGGGCCAGCACGTCGGGGATCTCGGAGTAGGTCCCGACCCGGTCGGCGATGCCCATGACGAGGACGACGAGGTAGGCGTTGATGCCGCTCGCCCATCCGCTCGAGAAGGTCAGTGACAGCGCGTCGACGGGCATCCGTCAGTCCACCTGCGTCTCGACGGCGTCGGTCATCGCGAGCAGCTCGTCGTACGTCGTGGAGAAGACCGACGCCGGGTGGCCGGCGGCGGCCCAGACCACCTCGTGACGGCGCAGCCACGGATCGATCCACGTCCGGATCGGCGCCGGGTGGTCGATGGGGGAGACCCCGCCGATGACCTGCCCGGTGTGGCGTCGTACGAAGTCGGCGGAGGCCCGCGTGAGGCTGCCCACGCCGATGCGCTCGGCGACCGCCGCGGTGTCGACGCGGTGGGCGCCGGAGGTGAGGATGAGGACGGGTTCGCCCTCGGCGTCGAAGAGGAGGCTGTTGGCGATGGCGCCGACCTCGCACCCCAGTGCGGCAGCGGCGAGTGCGGCAGTGTGGGCGCTGTCGGGCAGGATGACCACCTCACCCGTTCCGCCGCGTCGGGTGAGTTCATCCCTGAACGAGGTGATGGACGTGTGCTCGGTCGACATGATGCGAGCCTAGCGACGACAACGGATGAGCTGGAGGGGTTCCATGGCGCGCGACCTGCCGGGATCGGTGGTCAACAGCATGCGCATGCTGGGTCTGATCGTGGCGACCTCCGGGGTGATCGCGGTGCTGACCTGGCTGATGCGTGACGACGTCATCCTGGGCTGGGCGGAGGGCAACCCGTCGGCGCAGGAGATCCTGGCCCAGGGCGGTATCGAGCAGCTGCGCGACAGCCCGATCGTGCCGGGGTTCGTGGCGCTGGCCGTCGTGGCCTTCGTCGGCTTCGCCGCCCTCGCCGCCGTGCTGGCCTCGTTCTTCGTCGGCGGCCACGCGTGGACCCGGCTCGTCCTGACGAGCACCGCCGGCCTCGGCGTGCTGGTGGGCGCGGTCTGCCTCGACAAGAACCTGCCGACCGTCTTCGTCGTCCTCTCCGCGGTGATCATCGTGGAGGGCCTCGCCCTCATCTTCTTCCTCTGGCGCCGCGAGACCACGACCTACCTCCGCGAGGTCTGAGCGCACGTCCTCCCTCGTCCGGCCCCGATCTCGTCGCGCCTCTTGACGGGCTGTCGGTGGGGAGGAGTACCGTTCTGGGTGTTCGAACAAATGTTCGATGCGACCCGGGTGGCGGTGACCTCGACCCCCATCACCACCCGGGTCGGCCCCGGGGTCGACGGATGTGCTGGGAGGCGCGATGAGGCAGTACGACGACCCCGTTGAGGTGCGACGAGGCGAGACCGAGGGTCCCGAGCAGTTCCTGTGGCGGGGACGGCTGTGGAAGGTGCGAGCCGTCGTGGCCCACTGGGTGGAGACCGGGCCGTGGTGGCAGGGCAGGTCCGACCTCGTCGCCGAGCGGGAGCTGTGGCGGGTGGAGGCCGGCCGCGGCGTGCAGACGGTCGGCGAGGACACCATCGGCGTCTTCGACCTCTCCTTCGACTGGACCGACGGCTGCTGGCAGCTCGTCGGATGCCTGGACTGAGGTGCACGCCATGAGCCCCCACACCCTCCCGGCCACCACCCACTCCTACCTCGAGCGGTCCGCGACCTCGCTGCGCGACGCGATCACGGCCCGTGACGTCCCGACGCGCTATGCCTGCGCCCACGTCGCCGCGCTGTGTGCCGCAGCCGCCCTGCTCTCGGCCCGGGCCCGCCCGGCGCCGCGGGCGCGTCGGCAGAAGAACGCCTGGGTCCTGCTGGCCGAGGTGGCTCCCGAGCTGGCGGAGTGGGCGACCTTCTTCGCCGCCGGTGCCGCCAAGCGGGCTGCCGCCGAGGCCGGGTCGACCCGGGCCGTCAGCGAGCGCGAGGCCGACGACCTGGTGCGCGACGCCGACCGGTTCCTGGCTGTCATCGAGCAGGCGCTCGGTCTGGTTCCCCACGCCAGTGTCGCCTGACCCGTTCGTCCATCTCCACGTCGCCTCCGGCTACTCCCTTCAGTACGGCGCGTCCCTTCCGCACGTGCTGGTGGAGCGGGCGGTCGAGCAGGAGATGGACACCCTCGCCCTCACCGACCGCGACGGCACCTACGGCGCGGTGAAGTTCGTCCGCGCCTGCCGTGCGGCCGGCATCCGACCGGTGCTGGGGGTCGACCTGGCCGTCGACCTGTCCGGCGCCGGTCCCGGACCCGACCGGCAACGCCAGGCCCCTCGTCGTACGCCGGCGCGGGGCGGGGCGGTCCGCGACCTGTCGCTCCAGCAGGGCGGCAGCGCACGCGTCACGTTCCTCGCCAGCGGCAAGGCGGGCTGGGCCGCGCTGTGCCGGATGGTCTCCGCGACCCACCTGGCCGGGGAGCGCGGTCGCCCGGTCGCCACCCCCGACCTGCTGGCGCCCCACCTGGCCGGCGGTGACGTGCTGGTGCTGCTGGGGCCGTCCTCCGAGCTGGGGGCGGCCGCGAGCCGGCGCCGCGACGACCTGGGGCTGGCGGCCATCGAGCCGTGGCTGGGCCTGGTCCCGCGGGAGAACCTCATCGTCGAGCTGATCTCCCACCGTCTCGGTGCACGGGACGGCGACTGGGGGCCCGGCACCGCGCCGCACGCCGCCCGGATGGCCGGCATCGCGCGGACGGCGGGCCTGTCCACGGTGCTGACCAACGCGGTGCGCTACGCCGACCGCCTCGACGCCCCCACCATCGACGTCCTCGACGCGGCCCGGCGCCTGGTCCCGCTCGGGTCGGCGGCCCTGCGCGACATCGGGCCCGGCACCAGCCGCGGCAACGCCGAGGGCTTCCTCAAGTCCGGCAAGCAGATGCACGAGATCGCCGAGGAGATCTGCCGGCTGGCCGGACTGGCCAGCGACAGCGAGGACGAGGCCAGGCGCCTGGTCGCCCGGACCCGCGCGGTGGCCGACCGGTGTGCGCTCGACCCGCGCAGCGACCTGGGCATCGGTGAGGTGCACTTCCCCGAGTTCACCCTCTCCGACACCGGTGCCTCGTCGGCCGACGTGGCGCTGCGTCGTCGGTGCGAGGCCGCGATCGGTGGCCGCTACGGCAGCGCGCCGCGCATGCGCATCTGGACGCGCCTCGACCAGGAGCTCGAGACGATCCGGGTGCTGGGCTATGCCTCCTACTTCCTCACCGTCGGCGACGTCACCGACCTGATCGGCCAGATGGGCATCCGTCGCGCGGCCCGCGGCTCGGGCGCCGGCAGCCTGGTCAACTACCTCCTCGGCATCTCCGGGGTCGACCCGATCCGCCACGGCCTGCTCATGGAGCGCTTCCTCTCACCGCTGCGCGCCTCGCTGCCCGACATCGACGTCGACGTCGAGTCCGCCCGGCGCGAGGAGGTCTACCGCGCGATCCTCGACCGCTACGGCGGCGAGCGGTGCGCCTGCGTCTCGATGATGGACACCTACCGTGTCCGCCACGCCGTCCGCGACGTCGGCGCCGCCCTCGGCA
This sequence comes from uncultured Actinomycetota bacterium, assembly GCA_963778975.1. GTDB lineage: Bacteria > Actinomycetota > Actinomycetes > Propionibacteriales > Nocardioidaceae > Nocardioides. The sequence continues at coordinate 103,626 of CAVZWM010000027.1, read as the reverse complement.
TGCCGCCGGGCGAGGTCGACGCGATCGCCAAGGCGTTCCCGCACATCCGGGCCCGCGATGCCCGGCTGGCCCTGCGCGACCTCCCCGAGCTGCGGGCCAGCGGCCTGGGCGACGGCGGCCTCGACCGCTTCTTCGGCCTCGTCGAGCGCCTCGACGGGCTCCCGCGCCACATCGCGATGCACCCCTGCGGCGTGCTGCTCTCCGACACCACCCTGCTCGACCGCACCCCGGTCGAGTCGTCCTACGCCGGCTTCCCGATGAGCCAGTTCGACAAGGACGACGTCGAGGAGCTCGGCCTGCTCAAGCTCGACGTGCTGGGCATCCGCATGCAGTCGGCGATGGCCCACGCGGTCGCGGAGGTGGAGCGGGTCGACGGGGTCAGGATCGACCTCGACGACGAGGTGCAGGTGCCCTTCGACGACGACTCGACCTACTCGATGATCAGCCAGGCCAAGACGCTGGGCGTCTTCCAGATCGAGTCGCCGGGCCAGCGCGAGCTGGTCGGCAAGTCCGGCATCGAGTCCTTCGACGACATCATCACCGACATCTCGCTGTTCCGGCCCGGGCCGGTCAAGAGCGACATGATCACCCCCTACCTCGAGGCCAAGCAGGGCTGGAAGGCCGCCCGCTACCTCCACGACGACCTGCGCCCGATCCTCGAGCAGACCCGCGGCGTGGTGGTCTTCCACGAGCAGGTGATCGAGATGATCGCGCTGTTCGCCGGGGTCTCCTACGCCGAGGGCGACGAGAAGCGCCGCGCCATGGGCGACACCGAGGGGATGGCCGAGACCAGGGCCTGGTTCTTCCCGCGGGCGCTGGCCCAGGGCTACGACCTCCCCCTGGTGGAGAAGGTGTGGAAGGTGCTGGAGGCCTTCGCCTCGTTCGGCTTCTGCAAGGCCCACGCGGCCGCCTTCGCGCTCCCGACCTACCAGTCGGCCTGGCTCAAGGCGCACTGGCCGGCCCACTTCCTCTCCGGGGTGCTGACCCACGACCCGGGGATGTATCCCAAGCGCCTGATCCTCGACGACGCCCGGCAGTTCGGGGTCGGGGTGCTGGGCCTCGACGTCAACGCCAGCGAGTCGTCGTACGTCGTGGAGCAGAGCGAGGCGGGCACCACCGGATATGCGATCCGGCTCTCGCTGACCGACGTCAAGGGCATCAGCGAGGCCGAGGTCGTCCGCATCGTCTCGGCCCGCGACGGCACCCCCTACGCCTCGCTGTCCGACTTCTTCCACCGGGCGCGGGTCTCACGCCCGGTGCTCGAGCGGCTGGTGCTGGCAGGCGGGTTCGACCGGGTCTACGGCATCGGCTCCGGAGCCCAGGCGGTGCACCGGCGCGGACGGGTCACCCGCCGCGACCTGCTGCTCCAGGTCGCCGAGCTCGACCTCCACGCCCGCGCCCTCGACCGCGCCTCGCGGGCCAGGGGGCGCGGCATGGCCGGGAGCAGGAGCCGGGTGCCGTTGCCGGCGACGACCCGGGCCGCCGACGCGGCCGTTCGCAACAGCTCGGACCCGACCACACGTGAGGAGACCCGCGTGGGTGTCTGGGCCCAGGCCGCCGGCCAGTCGCGAGCCGCCCGCCCGGCCGTCGCGGCCGAGTCGGTCCAGCTGACCCTCCACCTGGGCGACGAGCCCGGCGAGCCGGGGGAGCGCCCCACCGGGCTGCCCGAGATGACCACCCTCGAGCGCATGCGCGCCGAGCTGGAGATCCTCGGCCTCGACGTCAGCCAGCACGTCATCACCACCTACGACCCGTTCCTCGACGCGCTCGGGGCCACCCGCAGCCGCGACCTGCTGAGCCGACGCAGCCGCGCGGAGCTGCTCGTGGCCGGGGTGAAGGTCGCCACCCAGACCCCGCCGATCAAGTCCGGTCGACGGGTGGTGTTCCTGACCCTCGACGACGGCACCGGACCGGTCGACGCGACCTTCTTCGAGGACGCCCAGGGGCCCTATGCCGCGACCGTCTTCTCGTCCTGGCTGCTGCTGGTGCGCGGTGAGCTGCGCCGCACGGGCCGGCGGGGCGTCTCGCTGCGGGCCACCGGTGCCTGGGAGCTCCCGGCCCTGGACGCGCTGTGGCGCAGCGGCCGCACCAGCGAGGACGGGCTCGGGCTGGTCCGCGCCGAGCTGGCGCGGGTGCCCGAACCCATCGGCGAGGAGCCGACCCAGCGGCGGGTGCTCGTCCACACCAGCGGCTTCCAGATGTCCCCCTATGCCGACATCAAGCCGGCCGGCGACTCCGCCAAGGACGTCGCCCGCAAGCTGTGGCACCGCAGTCCGGGGAGCCCCGGATGACGTGCCCACTAGGGTTGCTCCCATGCCGCAGCCTCCTGCCAGCCCCCCTGCCAGCGAGCGTCGCCAGTCCGTCCGCACGGGCGTGGTGTGGGACGGCGTACGCCGGGTGCTGGAGGACGGTTCCTTCCACGAGCAGCAGGCCCGCATCGTCGACATCGGCGGTGGCACCGGCGGTTTCGCGGTGCCGCTGGCCGAGCTGGGCCACCGCGTCCAGGTCATCGACCCCAGCCCCGACGCCCTCGCCTCCCTCGACCGTCGTGCCCGCGAGCGCGGCGTCGCCGACCGGGTCACCGGCCAGCAGGGCGACCTGTCCGACCTGGCGAGCCTGGTCGAGGAGGCCGACCTCGTGCTGTGCCACGGCGTCCTGGAGATGGTGGACGACCCGGCCGCGTCGCTCGCGGCGATCGCCGGCGTGCTGCGTCCCGGCGGTCACCTCAGCCTGCTCGTCGCCCAGCGCCACGCAGCCGTCGTGGCCCGGGCGATGGCCGGTCACTTCCAGGCCGCCCGCGAGCTCCTCGACGGCGACGGCTCCCCCTCGACCGGACGGGGTGGGCGCCGCTTCACCCACGACGAGGTCGTCGACCTCGTCACCGCGGCCGGGCTCTCCCCGGCGGTCGTCCACGCCGTACGCGTCTTCGCCGACCTGGTGCCCGGCAGCCTCCTCGACCTCGAGCCCGGCGCGACCGCTGCCCTGGTCGAGCTCGAGCAGGCCGTGGCGACCCGCCCGGAATACCTCCCCCTCGCCGCGCAGCTGCACGTCATCGCCACCCGCTGATCCGGCTCGGGGCTCACGCACCGCTCGACCGGACAAGTCGAGGTCCCGATGACCGACACCCCGATCCTGCACGTCGACATGGACGCCTTCTACGCCTCCGTGGCGTTGCGCGAGCGCCCCGACCTCGTCGACCAGCCCGTGGTGGTGGGGGGCGGGGGTCGCAGCGTCGTGCTGGCCGCCAACTACGTCGCGCGCCGCTACGGCGTGCACTCCGCGCTGCCGATGACCCGCGTACGCCGGCTGTGCCCGCACGTCGTGGTGCTCGAGCCCGACTACGACACCTTCATCAGCGTCTCGGCCTCGGTGATGGAGACCTTCCGCGAGGTGACCCCGGTGGTGGAGGCGATGTCGCTCGACGAGGCCTTCCTCGACGTCCGCGGCTCCGTACGTCGCCTCGGCCCGCCGGCCCGGATCGCCGAACGGCTGCGCTCGACGATCCACGACGAGCAGGGGATCACCTGTTCGGTGGGTGCGGCGGCGTCGGTGTCGGTGGCCAAGCTCGCCAGCAGGCGGGCCAAGCCCGACGGCGTGCTCGTGGTGCCGCCCGCGGAGGTGACCTCGTTCCTGCACCCCCTCGACGTCGGTGAGCTCTACGGCGTGGGGGAGAAGACCCAGGCACTGCTCCACCGTTTCGGCCTGCTCACCGTCGGCGACGTCGCCCACACCCCGCTGCGCACCCTCCAGCGGGCGGTCGGTGTCCACCTGGGCCGCGAGCTCCACCACCTGGCCTGGGGCACCGACCGCACCGAGCTGACCCCGCGCGCCGGCCCGCACGAGCCCGAGCGATCGATGGGTGCCGACGAGACCTTCTCCCGCGACACCGACGACCGCGAGGTGATCGTGCGCGAGCTCCTGCGCCTCTCGGCGCGGGTGGGTGGCCGGATGCGGGCGGCCGACGTCGCGGGGCGCACGGTCACCCTCAAGATCCGCTTCGCCGACTTCACCACGATCACGCGCTCGCGCACCCTGCCCGAGGCCACCGACGTGACGGTGGAGATCCACCGCGCGGTGACCCGCCTCTACGACGCGCTCGGGCTGCAGCGCGCCCGGTTGCGCCTGGTCGGAGTACGGGTGGAGGGGCTGGTGCCACGCTCCTCGGTGCACCGCCAGATGGTGCTCGGCGAGCCCGAGCACGGGTGGGCCGAGGCCGACCGGGCGGTGGACCGGGCCATCCGCAGATTCGGTTCGGCGGCCGTCCGGCCGGCGAGTCTGGTGTGAATTTGCGGGGACGCCTACCGCCGGCGCACCGGCGTGCCTAGACTTGCGCCATCAGGTGAGGAGGAATGATGGAGCTCTCCGAGGAAGAACTGCGACTGCTCGAGCAAATGGAGCGCGCCCTCGTCGAAGAGGACCCCAAGCTCGCCTCCACCCTGAGGGGTACGTCCTTCCAGCGCGCAGCCCGTCGCCGCGCGATCCTGGGCGGTGTCATCCTCCTCGTCGGCATCGCCCTTCTCGTCGGTGCGGTGCTCCTCGACCTCAGTGCGCTGCTGCAGACGATCATGGGTGTGCTGGGCTTCGTCGTGATGCTCGGCGGTGCCGTCGTGGCGCTGACCTCGGTCCGCGCACCCGGCAAGCCCGCCGCCACCGTGCGCGCATCGGGTCGCTCCGGGCTCGGCGTCGTCGACGGTGGTCGTTCGCACCGTCCCTCCCGCCCGCGTACGCACGGCTCCTTCATGGAGCGCATGGAAGAGCGCTGGCGCCGTCGCCGCGAGCGCGGCCTCTGACCTGACGGTCAGGCCCGCCAGCTCGTCGTACGACGGCGCCTGGTCGCCCTGACGACCGCTGCCCATGACATGGCCACGCGGGCTCGGGCGGTGAGCCACGCCGCTTCCGATCCGCGAGAACCGGCCTCACTCACCGCTGAAGCGGGCGGGAGTGTCAGCCGACGAGCTCGTCGACCGTCCGGGCGTTCTCGAGGTCCGTCGACGACGGTGCAGGCTGGGCGACGCGGGGCCGACGGTGCAGGCCCCGACCGACGACCGACGCGGGCCACCAGGTCGCACGGCGTACGACGCGGGGGCTGACGCCGGCGGCGAGGGACTCCTCGACGAGGAGGGCATCGGCGTGGAACTGCTCGGCGGTGAAGGACTCGGGGTTGCGGGAGTAGCGCGAGCGCTCGAGCGCCATCGTCAGCCGGTCGAGCGCGTGCGAGGCCTCGGGGGCCTGGTCGCGGCCACGACGGGGGCGGTCGGGCCGGTCGCTGCCCGACGCGGGCCGGGCGAGCAGGCGTCCCACCGCGTCGCCGGTGCGGCGCGGTGACCGGCCGCTGGGCCAGGCATGGCCCAGGTCCACGACGACGGCGCGCAGCTCGTCCCAGATGTCCTCGATGCCGCCGCCCAGGCGCCGGCGGCGGCGGGCGCCGCGCACCAGGCGCGGCACGAGCAGCAGCAGGACCACCAGGGCCAGGACCAGCGACGCCGAGCACGATCTGTCCCCACGGGATCGAGGAACCGTCGTCGGCGGCCGCTGCCTCCTCGGCTCCCGGAGTCTCCCCACGCTCGGGGAGGAGCTCGGTCGACCGGCTCGGGCTGGGTGCTGACGTCTCGGGGACGGGCGCGAACTCAGCGGCCGTGTAGTCCGGCACGCCGCCGGCACGGTTCTGGCGGGGTCGGCTCGAAGCGGACCCACCCGGAGCCGGGGAAGTAGAGCTCGGGCCAGGCGTGCATGTCGTGGGCGGAGTACTCCCACGACCCGTTGGTGGAGCGCTCGGGCTCGAGGAAACCGACCGCGACCCGGCTGGGGATGCCCAGCACGCGGGCCATGATCGCCATCGACGCGGCGAACTGTTTGCAGTAGCCGACCCGGTCCTCCAGGAACGCCAGCAGGTCCGCGTCGTCGCGGCCGGCCGACTTGACCCGGCCGACGTCGTAGCGGAAGCCGCCGTCCTTGCGGAACCACTGCTGGAGCGTCTGCGCCTTCTGGAAACGGGTGGGCGCGTCGGCGGTGACGCTGGCCGCGAGGCGCCGGATCTCGTTGTTGAGACTGGGGGGCACGTCGGTGAAGATGCCCGGCACCGTGCCGGTGCCGGAGACGGCGGAGTTCATCGAGTCCGCGTCGGGGTCCAGCTGGACGCCGGTGAAGTCGTAGTTCAGCTCGGCGGTGGTGACGTCGTCCTGCGCGGCGATGAAGTCGCGCGTGGACACGTCGTAGCGCCAGTCGGATCCGGCCGCGATCTGGGTGACCTGCGGCATCGTCGGCAGCCAGGTGGATTTGAAGTCGGGCCCGACGCGGATGTTGTACTTGAACTCGCGGCGCGGCACCGAGGCTGGCGACGCCGTCGAGCGGGGGCAGGGCGCCGGTGGCGCTCTGGGTGCTGGGGATCTCGCGATCGCCCGGCGTCCAGGCCGTCCCGTTGAAGTTGGCGAGCACCGCGTAACGCAGGTAGGTCGGCTTGGGGCCGGGTGTCGTCACCCACAGCAACGGGATGTCCTCGCCGCGGCTCAGGTTGCGGCGTCAGGTCGAGCATCGGGTCCATGACCTCCACCTCGCGGCTGCCGGGGCCGTTGCCCTCGAAGACGCTCATGCTCATGGTCGGCACGGCGGCGGGGAGCAGCACGGCCAGCGCGATGGCACCGGCGCCGAGCGCGACGGCCGTGTTGCCGATCGCGCCGGTGCGGACCGAGAACGATCCCGTGTCGTCGTCGGCCGCGCGACCCCAGCTCGCGACGTGGTCGCTGTGCTGGATGAAGACGAGCGCGAGGAAGAGCGCCGCGATCACCACGAAGATCCACCAGGACACGGCCTCGCCCGTCACCGCGACCGGCAGGGTGTACGCCGTCAGCAGCACGAGGCCGGACAGCGGTGCCCGCCGCAGGGTGCAGGCGATGACGTCCACGAGGAGCACGACCAGGGTGCCGCCGATGAGCAGCAGCGGGTGCACCGGGGGCACTCCGGGCTGCACGGGTGCGGCGAAGGCTCGTGACGACTCGACGGCGTCCTGGACGGCGATGACGAAGGTGTCGACGTTGGCCGGCGTCGGGAACGGGGACCCGGTGGTGGTGCCGAGCACGAGCAGCGCGCCCAGGACGAGCTGGCCCGCCACGATGGCGGCGAGCGGCAGGCGGGCCCAGCGGGCGAGGGCTCCCAGACCGCCGAGCACCACGCCGATGAAGAGGAGGGGGATGGCGACCTCGGCGAAGTCGGCCGTCAGCACGCGCCACGACAGCACCGTGGTCCACGCGGCCAGCATCGCGATGCCGGCGATGCGCAGCTGGTGGGGGAGGTTGCTCCAGGTTCCGCTCATCGGCCGGCTCCCAGCGGCGCGGCGGCCCGGCTCTTCAGCAGGCCCAGGTCCTGCCAGGCCACGTCGAGGCGGTCGCGCGGCCCCAGCGTCACCGAGCGCCACCCCGAGGCGGTGAGGTGCGTGGTCGTGCCGGGCCCGGGCTGCACCGGGAGGTGCGGTGCCCAGGCGTCGACGTCGAGGGCGATCGCCAGGCTCGACGACGCGTGGTGCTGGAGGCGTCGCAGGAAGGGCAGGTCGCCCTCGCCGAGTCCGCCGAAGACGCCGATGGTGAGTCCGCCGTGTCCCGGCTCGGCGAGCCACTGGGTGTCGGGTGCCGCGGCGTGGTCGAGCTGCACGACGGCCAGCGCCTCGAGCAGCGGGATGGTGCTGGCCTCGGCCGCCTGGGAGTGCCACTGGGTCTCGCGGCTGTCGCCCGAGGCGGTGACGAGCCGGACGGTGTAGCCGTGGTGCGTCAGGTGGACGGCGATCGAGGCGGCGGCGGACACCGCGCCCTCCAGCGAGCTGGCAGCGCCCTGCCCGCGGTGGGACGTGCCGCGGTTGTCGAGGAAGACCGTCGCCCGCGACTGCCACGGCTGCTCCTCGCGGCGCACCATCAGCTCGCCGACGCGCGCCGAGCTGCGCCAGTGCACCCGCCGCAGGTCGTCGCCGCGGCGGTACTCGCGCACGGTGACGTCCTCGGCGCTGCCGGTCGCGAACGCGCGCGGCCGGTTGTCACCCGAGCCGGTCCACGCGCCGCCGAGCGGGATGCTGGGCAGGGAGACGGTGCGTGGGGTGACCGTGAGTCGGGTCGTCGCGTGGAACGTACGACCGAGCTCCACGAGGCCGAACGGGTCGGTCACCCGGACCGCCATCGGGCCGATGTCGAACTGGCCGCGCAGCTCGGAGCGCACCTGGTAGGTCGCGTGCCGTCGCCACCCGTGGCCCAGTCCCTCCAGGACGAAGCGGGGTCGGGTGCCGAGGACGTAGGGGAGACGCTCCTCGAGCATCAGCACGCCGGTGGGCGTGCGAGCCTCGTTGGAGACGGTGAGCTCCACGGTGGCGGGCTGGCCGGCGGTGACCAGCTGGGGCGAGACCGTACGCACGAGGGCCAGGCGGTAGCGCGACCGCCCGACCCACCAGGCGGTGAGCAGCGGCAGTGCGGCGACCAGGATGCCGATCCGCACGACCGAGGAGTGGCCGACCACGATGGCCGCCGCGATCGTCGTCAGGCCGGCAGCGAGGAACGCCCGTCCGCGGACGGTCAGGGCCGAGAGCGCCTCACGCACGATGGGCGTCGGGGACCGGCACCGACTCCACGATCCCGGTGAGGATCGCAGCCGTGGTGCGTCCGCTCATGGTGGCCTCGACGTTGGGCAGCAGGCGGTGCGCCAGCACGGGGCTGGCGATGCCGTGGATGTCGTCGGGCAGGACGAAGTCGCGACCCTGCGTGGCCGCGACGGCCTTGGCGGCCCGGACCAGGTGAAGCGTCGCCCGGGGTGAGGCACCGAGGTGCAGGTCGGGGCTGATCCGGGTGGCCGTGGTCAAGCGCGACGGCGTAGCGGTGGACAGCGGTGGAGACGTGCACGCCGGCGACGATGTCGATGACCTTGCGGATCTCACCGGCGTCGGTGACGGGCTCGAGGTCGTCGAGGGGGTTGCGGGAGGTGTGGCCCTCCAGCATGGCGATCTCGGCCGCCTCGACGGGGTAGCCGACCGACACCCGCGCCATGAAGCGGTCGCGCTGGGCCTCGGGGAGGGCGTACGTCCCCTCCATCTCGATGGGGTTCTGGGTGGCGATGACCATGAACGGCTTCTCGAGCATGTACGTCGCGCTGTCGACGGTGACCTGGCGCTCCTCCATGGCCTCGAGCAGCGCCGACTGGGTCTTGGGGGAGGCGCGGTTGATCTCGTCGCCGACCACGATGTTGGCGAAGACGCCGCCGGGCCGGAACTCGAACCCGCGGGTGTCCTGGTTGAAGATCGAGACGCCGGTGACGTCGGAGGGCAGCAGGTCGGGCGTGAACTGGATCCGGCGCACGGTGCAGTCGATGCTGCGCGCCAGCGCCTTGCTGAGCTGGGTCTTGCCGACGCCCGGGACGTCCTCGATGAGGAGGTGGCCCTCGGCGAGCAGCACGACCAGGGAGGCGTTCACCACGTCCGGCTTGCCGGTGATCACGCGCTCGATGTTCTGCCGGACGGCGCCCGTCACCCGCCTGACGGTGTCCAGATCGGGTGCCTGCCCGTGTGCCGCAGTCGTCACTTCTCGCTCATCCCCTTGTTCGCGCTGACACCAAACGTATGTGGTCTGCGCAACATACCGGTCGGCCCACGAGCGGCGCCCGGGAAAACGGTGCCCCACTTTCCACCACCGCCGACGCCGGATTTCCCCCACCGGCGCTCCACCCGGGCTCGCGCGAGTGCCCCGTGAGCGTGGATCACGGTCGCGGACCCGCGGCCAGGCCGCAGGGGCAGCGTCGCGGCATCCGGCGAAATTGCCCCGCGAAACACGCTCGTTCTGGTTGACGGTGGAGCGAAGTGGAGTAATGTGGGGCGAAGTGGGGGACAGGGTCGAACTGCCCGCCGAGCGAGCTGGAGGTGCCGGATGTTCTTCGGCACCTACACGCCCAAGCTCGACGAGAAGGGACGCCTCTTCCTCCCCGCGAAGTTCAGGGACGAGCTGACGGAGGGACTCGTGGTGACCAGGGGTCAGGAGCGCTGCCTCACCGTCTGGTCGCTGGAGGACTTCGGGAAGCTCACCGACCGTCTCCGCGAGGCGCCGGTCACCCAGAAGAGCACCCGTGACTACGTCCGCATGCTGTTCGCCGCCGCCAGCCAGGAGGTGCCGGACAAGCAGGGCCGGATCAACATCCCCGGTCCGCTGCGCGACTACGCCTCGCTCCGCAAGGAGTGCGTCGTCATCGGGTCGATGAACCGGATCGAGATCTGGGACCCGACGGCGTGGGCGAGCTACTCCGAGGACCAGGAGCAGAAGTTCTCCGAGCTCAGCGACGAGGTCTTCCCGGGCATCTGAGGTCGCACCACCCGCACCTGCACCACCCGACAACTCAACAGCTGACGACGACCCGTATCACCAGGTCTCGAGCCCGCTCTCTCGCGTGCCATCTGGGGCACTTCCCCGGCACCAGAGGGCCTTCCCATCGCAGGGAGCGGGCAGGGACCTGGTGCGGCGGCTCGCCTCGTGCCACACGACGGGGAGTGTCAGCCGCACCGCCAGCCTCAGCCAGCACAGCACCGCACCGCACCGCGCACGCACCGTCAGCAGCACTCAACGAATGTTCAGTGGGGTCGAGACCATGAGCACCACACACCACCTGGGGCGCACCCCGACGGCACCGCCGTCGCGGGTGCGCGACCAGGCGCGTGAGGTCGCGGCGCTCATCGCCTTCTCCGCTGCCACCGCGTCGTGCCTGGCCTTGACCCTCCTGCTCCTGGTCCACCTGGGACAGCAGGGCTGACTCGATGATCACTCCCAGCCACGCCCCGGTGCTCCTCGACCGGGTCGTCGCCCTGCTGGCGCCTGCGATCGCGGCCCCGGGCGCCGTGCTCGTCGACTGCACCCTCGGGCTCGGCGGCCACAGCGAGGCCATCCTCGAGCGTCACCCCGAGGTCCGGGTGATCGGCGTCGATCGCGACCCCGACGGCGCTGTCGATGTCGACCGAGCGCCTCGCCCCCTTCGGCGACCGGTTCACCGCCGCGCACGCGGTGTACGACGAGCTCCCGCAGGTGCTGACCGAGCTGGGCCTCGACCACGTCGACGCGGTCTTCTTCGACCTCGGTGTCTCCTCGATGCAGCTCGACGTCCGGGAGCGCGGCTTCGCCTACTCCGAGGACGCACCCCTCGACATGCGGATGGACCCGACCACCGGGCCCACCGCGGCGGACGTGCTCAACACCGCCACTGCCGCCGAGCTGACCCGGATCCTGCGCGAGTACGGCGAGGAGAAGTTCGCCAACAAGATCGCGCGCGCCGTCGTACGCCGTCGCGAGGAGCAGCCGTTCACGACGAGCGCCGACCTCGTCGAGCTCCTCTACGCGACCATCCCCGCGCCGGCCCGGCGTACGGGCGGGCATCCCGCCAAGCGCACCTTCCAGGCGCTGCGGATGGAGGTCAACGACGAGCTGGCCGTGCTGCGCCGGGCGATCCCGGCCTCGATCGACGCGATCGGGGTCGGCGGCCGCGTCGTCGTGGAGTCCTACCACTCGCTCGAGGACCGCCTGGTCAAGCGGGCCTTCGTCGAGGCGACCCGCCTCGACGTCCCGCCGGACCTGCCGTTCATCCCCGAGGGCAGCGAGCCGGCGCTCCGCCTGGTCACGCGGGGTGCCGAGCAGGCCGACGAGCACGAGATCGCCGAGAACCCCCGAGCAGCCTCCGTCCGGCTGCGCGCCGTCGAGCGCGTCCTTCCTCTTCCCGACCCCCCTTCCCGCCACCGTCCGACTGGAGTCGTCAGATGAGCAGCCCCGCTGTGCAGCCCCGGATCCGTGTGCCGCGGATCGCCCAGGAGGCCGTCGACAAGGCGCGCCTGTCAGTGGTGCCGCGGGTGCGCTCGCGCGCGCCGCGCGTGCCGTTCGTGACGCTGGTGAGCCTGGTGCTGGTCGCCGGCGTGGTGGGCCTGCTGCTCTTCAACACGTCCATGCAGCAGGCGTCGTTCGCCGCCTCGTCGCTGGAGTCGCAGGCCGACAACCTGGCGGCGCGCGAGCAGACGCTGCGGATGGAGCTCGACGAGCTGCGCAACCCGCAGCGGGTGGCGCTCCAGGCCCAGCAGATGGGCATGGTCATCCCGCCGGCGCCGGTCTTCCTCGACCTGGAGACGGGCGCGACGACCGGGGTGCGCGTGCCGGCCACCCGGGAGAACGCGATCCGGCTCCTCCCGCCGGCACCGGTCAAGCCCGCGATCCTGGCCCCCGCGCCGACCATCGTCGAGGTGCCGGCCGCGGCGACGACCCCGGAGACGACGACGAGCGCCAAGAACAGCGCCCGGAGCATGGCCAGGAACACCGCCTCGAGCACGAAGAAGAACAAGAGCCGGCGGTGACGACGGCGCGGCCCCGCCGCCGTACGTCGTTCGCCTCCTAGATTTGTCGTGCCAGGCCCACCGAGGACGGAGTCACCCCACGTGTCGACCAACCGCACCAGGCGCGGAGCGTCCCGGGGCGCGCCGATGCTGCGTCTGCGGGCGGGGTTCGTCGTCATCGCGATGGTGCTGTCCTTCTTCGGTGCCCGGCTCGTGCAGCTGCAGGGCATCGACCCCAAGGCGTACGCCCCGATGGCGGCGGCCGAGGGCGCGGTCAAGGTGCCGCTGCTGGCCGAGCGCGGCGACATCCTGGACCGCAACGGAGTCCCGCTGGCCGACTCGATCAAGGGAAAGATGGTCGTCGCCGACCCGACCCTGACCGCCGACGACGGACCGGAGATCGCCCGGCTGCTGTCCGACCGTCTCTCCATCGACTACTTCAAGACGCTGGCGGCGCTGCGCGGACGGGCCGAGGGCAGCAAGTTCGAGTACCTCGCCCGTCGGGTGCCCAGCACCCTGGCCAGCGACACCGTCGTGGCCCTCGACGAGGCCGGCTTCGAGGGGGTCAGCCTGCGCGACGACCCGATCCGCGCCTACCCCAACGGTGACGTGGCGGCCAACCTCATCGGCTACATGGGCACCGACGAGCCGCTCGGCGGCTTCGAGCGGACCTTCGACACCCAGCTCGCCGGCACGGACGGCGTGGCGACGTGGCAGTCCAACTCGCGCAAGGGCGTCCGGATCCCGCTGCGCGAGAGCAGCCTCACCGCGGCGAAGAACGGCGCGGCGCTGCGCACCACGATCGACCGCGACCTCCAGTGGTTCACCCAGAAGGTGCTGGCCTCGACGGTCTCGCAGTACCGCGCGGAGAGCGGTGCCGCGATCGTCATGGACACCCGCACCGGCGAGATCCTCGCGCTGGCCGACGTGCCGACCTTCGACGCCAACGCGCCGACCGACTCCGACGAGGACGACCTCGGCTCGCGCGCCCTCAACGACACCTACGAGCCCGGCTCGGTCGAGAAGGTGCTCACCGCCGCGTCGCTCATCGATGCCGGCAAGGCCTTCCCGCGCCAGCGCTTCAAGGTGCCCGGCATCCTGTCGCGCCAGGACCGTTCGATCGGCGACTGGTTCGACCACGGCATGATCCGGCTGACGCTCGCCGGCATCATCGCCAAGTCCTCCAACATCGGCACCGTGCTGGCCGCCGACGCGTTCACGCCGACCGAGCTGGTGACCTACCTCCAGAGCTTCGGCCTGGGCACGCAGGACCGACATCGGCGTCCGCGGCGAGACGCCCGGCATCCTCACCCCGGGTGAGGTGATGACCTCCCAGACCAAGGACCGCGTGGCCTTCGGCCAGTCGCTGTCGGTCAACGTCGTGCAGATGGCCGCGGCCCTCAACACGGTCGCCAACGGCGGCGTGCGGGTCAGCCCGAGCATCATCAGCGGCTCCGCGGTCACCGATGACGGCGTCACCGTCGGCACCGACGTGGCGACCCGCACCCGCGTGGTCAGCAAGAGCGGCCGCCACGGGCACCGCCAAGATGATGGAGAAGGTCGTCGACCCCGAGGACGGTGTCGCACCGGCCGCGCAGGTCCCGGGCTACCTGGTCGCCGGCAAGACCGGCACCGCCCAGCGCGTCGACCCCGACTGCAACTGCTACAACGGCACCAGCGTGTCCTTCGGCGGCTTCGCGCCGGCCGACGACTCCCGGTTCACCGTCTACGTCGTCGTCCACGCCCCCAAGGTCGACGGCGGCGGTGGCTCGATCGCCGGGCCGGTCTTCTCGCGGATCATGGGCTACGTCCTCGGTCGCTACGGCGTCGCTCCCACCGACGGCAAGCCGTCGCGGCTGCCCGTCGAGTGGTGACTCGATACTCTCCGGAGGTGGACGAGACGAGTGTGACGCGGCCGCAGCGGCCGACGACGACACCGGCCGTCGACCTCGCCGACTGGCTCGCCGGGCTCACCGACGTCGAGCGCCACGGCGACCTCGACACCGTCGTCACGGGCATCTCGCTGAGCACCGCGCGGACCCGACCCGGTGACGTGTACGCCGCCCTCCCGGGCACCCGCGCCCACGGTGCGGACTTCACCGAGCAGGCCGTGGCCGCGGGCGCGGTGGTCGTGCTGACCGACCCGACCGGGCTCGAGCGCCTGCCCGGCGGCGTACCCGCCCTCGTCGTTGCGGAGCCGCGTCGGGTGCTGGGTCGGCTCGCGGCCCGGATCTACGGCAACCCCGCCGCCGACCTGACCGTCATCGGCGTCACCGGCACCCAGGGCAAGACGACCACCACCCGCATCCTCGAGCAGGGCCTCAGCACCGCCGGCCTGACCGCCGCCGTCGTCGGCACGGTCGGCACCCGCGTGGCCGGGGTGGACGTGAAGACCCAGCTCACCACCCCCGAGGCGCCCGACCTCCACGGTCTCTTCGCGGTGATGCGCGAGCGCGGCGTCGAGACCTGTGCGATGGAGGTGTCGAGCCATGCGCTGGTGCTCGGCCGCGTCGACGGGGTGGTCTTCGACGTCGCGACCTTCCTCAACCTCGGTCGCGACCACCTCGACTTCCACACCGACGTGGACGACTACTTCGCCGCCAAGGCGTCGCTGTTCACCCCCGAGCGGGCCAGGATCGGCCTCACCAACATCGACGACGAGTTCGGCGTCCGGCTGCTCGAGCGCGCCGGCATCCCCATGTCCACGTTCTCCTCGCGCGGCCAATCCGCCGACTGGCGCGCCGTCGACGTCGAGCTCGGGGCCGGCGGCGCCGGCTTCACGGTGCTCGGCCCGGACGTCGAGGTGCGGGCCCAGGTCCCGATCCCCGGCGAGTTCAACGTGTCCAACACCCTCGCGGCCATCGCCTCGGCGGCCCTGGCGGGCATCGACCCGCAGCTCGTGGCCGACGGCATCGCCCGCAGCGGTGGCGTCCCGGGACGGCTGGAGCCGGTCTCCCTGGGCCAGGACTACACCGTCGTCGTCGACTACGCCCACAAGCCCGACGCCCTGGAAGCGGTCCTGGCGACCCTGCGACCGCTGACCGAGGGTCGCGTGATCGTCGTCATCGGCGCCGGTGGCGACCGCGACACGATCAAGCGCCCGGTCATGGGCGAGATCGCCGACGCGCCTCGCCGACGTCGTGGTCGTCACCGACGACAACCCCCGGTCGGAGGACCCGGCGGCCATCCGGTCCGCCGTGCTGGCCGGGGCGGGCGACGGTGCCGCCGGGCGGTGCTCGAGATCGGCGATCGGCGCCTCGCCATCCGCGAGGCCGTGCTCCGCGCGGAGCCCGGCGACGTCGTCCTCATCGCCGGCAAGGGCCACGAGACCGGCCAGGAGATCCACGGCGAGGTGCACCCGTTCGACGACCGGGTCGTGGCCGCCGACGAGATCCGCGGCCGGGGGCCGGCCCGATGATCGAGATGACCCTGGCGCAGATCGCCGACGTGGTCGGCGGCGTCGCCCACGGCGAGGCCACCGTCACCGGCGGCGCGTTCGTCGACACCCGGACGCCCGAGCAGGGCGGTCTCTTCGTCGCCGTGGCGGGGGAGCACGTCGACGGCCACGACTTCGCCCGCGCGGCCCACGACGCCGGTGCCGCAGCCGTGCTCGGCAGTCGGGAGACCGACGTCCCGACGGTGGTGGTCGACGACGTCGTGCACGCGCTGGGCGTGCTCGCGCGCCACGTGCTCGACCAGCTCCCCGACACCCTCGTCCTGGCGATGACCGGGTCGCAGGGCAAGACCGGCACCAAGGACTACCTCGCCCACGTGCTGGGTGAGGCCGGCGAGACGGTCGCGACACGGGGCAACTTCAACAACGAGCTCGGCGTCCCCCTCACCGTGCTGCGCGCCACGCCCGACACCCGCTACCTCGTCGTCGAGATGGGGGCCCGCGGGATCGGCCACGTCGCCCACCTCTGCACGATCGCGCCGCCCACGATCGCCGCGGTCCTCAACGTCGGCACCGCCCACATCGGCGAGTTCGGCAGCCGCGAGGCGATCGCGCAGGCCAAGGGCGAGCTCGTCGCCGCCCTGCCGGCCGACGGCACGGCCGTGCTCAACGCCGACGACCCGCTCGTGGCCGCGATGGCAGCGCACACCTCCGCCACGGTCGTCACCTTCGGCCACGACGAGGCTGCCGGGGTCGCCGTCACCGACGTCACCAGCGACGACCTCGGCCGGCTCTCCTTCGAGCTGGTCCACCGCGGGGCCGGGGCGACCGTCCACCTGGCCCAGATCGGCTCCTACCAGTGGCGCAACGCCGCGGCCGCCGCGGCGATGGCGCTCACCGCCGGCCTCGACCTCGACGCCGTCGCCGACTCGCTGGGCGACGCCGTCCCGGCCAGCCGCTGGCGGATGGAGCTCTCCGAACGGCCCGACGGACTGGTCGTCATCAACGACGCCTACAACGCCAACCCCGAGTCGATGGAGGCCGCCCTCGAGACGCTGGCGGGCATCGGCTCGCGCAGTGGACGTCGTACGCTCGCGGTGCTCGGCGAGATGTTCGAGCTGGGGCCCGGGTCACCGGCCGCCCACGCCCGCGTCGGGTCGTACGCCGCCTCCGCCGGCATCGACGTCCTGGTCACGGTGGGCGCCGCCGCGGACGCGATGGCCACGGCCTACGAGCAGTCCACCGACGCCGCCGGGCACCGGCGGGGTTGCGGTGCGCACGGCGGGGCGTGACGCTGCGGGGGAGTGGGTGCGGCACAATGTCTCGGCTGCTGATGTCGTCCTGGTGAAGGCATCACGCGGGGCGGCACTGGAAGTCATCGCAGACGTTCTCCTCAGGGAAGGGAGCAGCAGCACATGAGAGCCATCCTGTTCGGAGGTGGACTCTCGCTGTTGATCTCACTCCTCGGCACGCGATATGCCATCCGGTTCTTCACGCGGCAGGGATTCGGCCAGCCGATCCGCGACGACGGCCCCACCACGCACCACATCAAGCGGGGCACGCCGACGATGGGCGGCGCGGTCGTCGTGCTGGCGACCGTGGTCGGCTACTTCGCGGCCAAGCTGATCACCGGCCAGGCTCCCACCGCCTCGGCGTTGCTCCTCCTCTTCCTGCTGGTCGGGCTCGGCGTGGTCGGCTTCCTCGACGACTTCCTCAAGGTGAGCCGTCAGCACAGCACCGGGCTGCGCAGCCGGGCCAAGATGATCGGTCAGACGCGTCGTCGCGCTGGTCTTCGGCATCCTGGCGCTCTCGCCGGTGCTGGAGGACGAGCGCGGCTGGCGTCCTGCGTCGGCCCACATCTCCTTCATCCGCGACTACGAGCGGTTCGCGCTGCCCGCAGTCCTGGCCCTGCTGCTGATCTGGTTCATCGTCACCGGCTTCAGCAACGCGGTGAACCTCGCCGACGGTCTGGACGGCCTCGCGACGGGCTCGTCGATCCTGATCTTCGCCGCCTACACGCTCGTGAACATCTGGCAGAACAGCCAGTCCTGCGCCCTCGAGTCCGGCCCCAAGTGCTACGAGGTCCGCGACCCGCTGGACCTCGCCGTCGTCGCGGCGGCCCTCACCGGCGCCTGCTTCGGGTTCCTGTGGTGGAACGCCTCGCCGGCCCAGATCATCCTGGGCGACACCGGCTCCCTCGCCCTGGGTGGCGCGATGGCCGGCTTCGCGATCATGACCCGCACCGAGATCCTGCTGCTGGTCATCGGCGGACTGTTCGTGGTCATCACCCTCTCGGTGATGATCCAGGTCTCGGTCTTCAAGGTCAGTCGCGCCAGCGGGCTGTTCCGGAGCATCTTCAAGGTCCAGCCGGGCCACCGCGTGTTCCGGATGACGCCGCTGCACCACCACTTCGAGATGCTCGGCTGGGAGCAGGTCACCATCGTGATCCGCTTCTGGATCATCACGGGGCTCGCCGTCGCCACCGGACTCGGCATCTTCTACGCCGAGTGGGTCGCAGGAATCGGATGACGTCCGTGCGACGACCTCGGCCGCACCAGCGACTGGTCCGGCGTCCGCGTCGTCGTCGCCGGGTTCGGCGTCTCCGGCTATGCCGCCGCCGACAACCTGCTGTTCCTCGGGGCGCAGGTGACCGCCCTCGACGAGTCCACGAGCGCGGAGCAGGCCGAGAAGGCCACCCTGCTCGAGACCCTCGGCGCCACCGTGCGGCTGGAGCCGGGCGCGACCGCGGTGCTGCCCGACGACGTCGACGTCGTCGTCACCTCGCCGGGGTGGACCCCCGTCCGCGCCGCTGCTCGCCCAGGCCGTCGAGCGCGGCATCCCGGTCTGGGGTGAGGTCGAGCTCGCCTGGCGGTTGCGCGACCCCGAGCACCCCGCACCCTGGCTCGCGGTGACGGGCACCAACGGCAAGACCACGACCGTGCAGATGCTCGAGTCGATCCTGCTCGCTGCCGGGCTCCGGGCCGCCGCGGTCGGCAACGTCGGGCGCCCGATCGTCGAGGCCGTGATGGACCCCGAGCCCTACGACGTGCTGGCGGTCGAGCTCTCCAGCTTCCAGCTCCACTACACCCACTCGATGTCGGCGGAGTCGGCCGCGGTGCTCAACGTCGCCGAGGACCACCTCGACTGGTACGACGGCGAGGTCGGCGGCCTGACGGGCATGGCGCGCTATGCCGCCGACAAGGCCCGGATCTTCGACCGGGTGCAGCGTGCCTGCGTCTACAACCTGGCCGACCCCGCGACCGAGGCGATGGTGGCGCGAGGCCGACGTGGTCGAGGGCGCCCGCGCCGTCGGCTTCACCCTCGGCATGCCGTCGGTCGGCAACGTCGGTGTCGTCGAGGACCTCCTCGTCGACCGCGCCTTCATCGAGGAGCGCGCCACCAGCGCCGCCGAGCTGTGCACGCCTGACCGACCTCGCGTCGACCGCCCCCCACTTCGTGGCGAACGCGCTGGCGGCGGCAGCGCTCGCCCGGGCCCACGGCGTCAGCCAGCAGGCGGTGCGCGACGGGCTCATGGCCTTCCGGCCCGACGGCCACCGGATCGCGTTCGTGGCCGAGGCGGAGGGCGTCGCCTGGGTCGACGACTCCAAGGCCACCAACCCCCACGCCGCACAGTCCTCGTTGCAGGCCTACGACCACGTCGTGTGGGTGGCCGGGGGACTGGCCAAGGGAGCCCGCTTCGACGACCTGGTCCAGGCGGTCCGCGAGCGGTTGCGAGGCGTCGTACTGCTCGGGCGGGACCGGCGGGTGATCGCGGACGCTCTTTCGCGACACGCGCCCGATGTTCCGATCATCGAACTCGGCGACGGCGAGACTGGTGACCCCATGGAGCGCGTCGTCGACGCTGCCGCCGGGCTCGCCAGGTCCGGGGACACGGTCCTGCTGGCTCCGGGGTGTGCCTCGATGGACATGTTCGCCAACTACGGCGCCCGCGGTGACGCGTTCGCCGACGCCGTACGCCGCAGGATCGCCCGCACCGAAGACGACTGACACACGAGCCCGAGGGGGAGCGCGCCGCATGACGACCGCCCACCCCACCGCCGCTCCCGCCGCGCCCCAGGCGGAGGTCGTGTCCGAGACCCCGATCCGACGGCCGCTGGGCTCGGGTGTCCTCGCCGGCTGGCGCGCCCTGCGCGACGCGCTCGACAAGCCGCTCGCGTCCTACTACATGCTCCTCGGGTCCTCCGCGCTGCTGCTCACCATCGGCCTGATCATGGTGCTGAGCGCGTCGAGCGTGCGCTCCTTCCTCATCTACGACGACTCCTACGCCGTCGTGAAGCGTCAGCTGCTCTGGGTCGTGGTCGGGGTGCCGTGCGCGTGGGTCGCCTCGCGCCTGCCGATCCGCCACATCCGACGCCTGGCCTATCCCGGCTTCCTGCTCGCCCTGGTGCTGCTCGGGCTGGTGGCGAAGTTCGGCGTGGAGATCAACGGCAACAAGAACTGGCTGGCGCTCGGCCCCTTCACGATCCAGCCCGCCGAGATCGCCAAGCTCGCGATCGTGCTGTGGGCCGCCAACATCTACGCCCACAAGGAGCGCCGCCTGCGCGAGCTCCACCACCTGCTCGTCCCGGTCGTGCCCGGCCTCTTCGCCGTCATCGGGCTGGTGCTGGTCGGACGCGACCTCGGCACCGCGCTGGTGCTGGCGGCGATCCTGCTGGGGATGCTCTGGGTGGTCGGTGCGCCCATGCGCCTCTTCGGGCTGAGCCTGTCGGTGCTGGGCGTCGCAGCGGTCGCGCTGGCCGCGACCGACTCCGAGCGGCTCCAGCGCATCACCCACTTCAGCGACCCGTTCAAGGACTACCTCAACGCCGGCTGGCAGCCGGCCCACGGCCTCTACGCCCTCTCCAGCGGCGGCTGGTTCGGCCAGGGCATCGGCGCCTCGACCCAGAAGTGGGGCGACCTGCCCGAGGCCCACACCGACTACATCTTCGCCGTGCTCGGTGAGGAGCTCGGGCTCGCCGGCACGCTGCTGGTCGTGGGGCTCTTCTTCACGATCGCGTTCGCCTCGATCCGGGTGGCGCTGCACACCGAGGACCCGTTCGTCCGCTACGCCACCTTCGGCATCGTGGTCTGGCTCCTGGGCCAGATGATGATCAACGTCGGCATGGTGCTCGCCGTGCTTCCCGTCATCGGCATCCCGCTGCCGATCGTGTCCTACGGCGGGTCCGCCCTGCTGCCCTCCCTCGTGGCCCTGGGACTGGTCATCGGCTTCGCCCGCCGCGAGCCCGAGGCCGCCGCCGCGCTCGCGGCGCGCCGACGCGACCGCTCCGCCGGTCTGGCCGCCTCCCCGCGCCGCTAGATTTGCCCCGATGCGCGTACTCCTTGCCGGTGGCGGCTCCGCCGGCCACACCTCACCCCTGCTCGCCACTGCCGACGCCCTGCGCCGGCTCGACCCGGCGGTCGAGATCACCTGCCTCGGCACCCGCGAGGGCCTGGAGGCACGGCTGGTCCCCGAGGCCGGGCTGCCGCTGGAGTTCGTGCCGCGGGTCCCGCTGCCGCGCCGACCCAGTGCCGACCTGCTCCGTACGCCGACCCGCCTGCGCGCCGCGCGCGCCGCGGCGCTCGCGGTGGTGGACCGCATCCGGCCCGACGTCGTCGTCGGCTTCGGGGGCTACGTCTCGGTCCCGGCCTACCTCGCGGCCCGCAAGCGCGGGGTGCCGATCGTGGTCCACGAGGGCAACGCGGTGCCCGGCATCGCCAACAAGCTCGGCGCCCGGATGACCACCCACGTCGCCACCAGCTTCCCGACTCGACCCTGCCCCACGCCGTCTGCACCGGCCTGCCGATCCGGCGGATGATCTCCACGATGGACCGGGCCGCGCTGCGGGCCGAGGCGCTGCGCCGAGTTCGGCCTGCGCCCGGACCTGCCGACCCTGCTGGTCACGGGCGGCTCGCAGGGCGCGGCCCGCATCAACGCCGCGATGGCCGGTGCCGCCGCCGACCTCGCGAGCGCGGGCGTCCAGGTGCTGCACGTGGTCGGACCCAAGCACGAGCTGGACGTGCCGTCCGGCGACGTGCCCTACGTCGTGCTCAACTACGTCGACCGGATGGACCTCGCCTACGCCGCGGCCGACGCCGTGCTGTGCCGCGCGGGCAGCAACACCGTCACCGAGGTGTCCGGCGTGGGCCTGCCCGCGATCTACGTCCCGCTGCCGATCGGCAACGGCGAGCAGGCCCTGAACGCCCGTCCGGTCGTCGACGCCGGAGGCGGCCTGCTCGTCGCCGACGCCGCGCTCACGCCCGAGTGGGTGGCGGCGACCGTGCCGGGACCTGCTGGCCGACCGCGACCCGCCTCGACGCCATGGGCGCCGCGGCGAGGGGCGTCATCCCGCTCGACGCGGACGACAAGCTCGCCCGCATCATCGCCGACGCCGCCAGGCGGCCGAGGACGGCCCGGTGAGGATCCCCGTCCCCGACACGATCCTCCCCGCCGCCGAGCTGGGTCGCGTCCACTGCGTCGGCATCGGGGGAGCCGGCATCTCCGCGATCGCCCGCATCATGGCCGCGCGCGGCATCGTCGTCACCGGCAGTGACGACCACGACACCCCCTTCCTGCCGGCCCTCCGCGAGCTGGGCGTCACCTGCCACCTCGGCTACGACGCCGACCACGTCGGTGACGCCGACACGCTCGTCGTCACCACCGCGGCCCGCGAGGACAACCCCGAGGTGCTCGAGGCGCGGCGTCGCGGACTGCGGATCCTGCCGCGCTCGGCCGGCCTGGCCGCGGTGATGGCCGACGCGCGCGTGCTGGCCGTCGCCGGCACCCACGGCAAGACCACGACCACCGGGCTGCTCACCTCCGCGCTGCTCGCGGCGGGCGCCGATCCGTCGTACGCCGTGGGCGGGGTGCTCAGTGCCACCGGCCGCAACGCCGACGCCGGCACCGACGACCTGTTCGTGGCCGAGGCCGACGAGAGCGACGGCGCCTTCCTGGTCTACCGGCCCCACGCCGCCATCGTCACCAACGTCGAGGCCGACCACCTCGACAACTGGGGGACCGAGGAGGCCTACCACCCGGCCTTCGACGAGTTCGCCGCGACGATCGACCGCGACGGCTTCCTGGTCTGTGTGGTCGACGACCAGGGCGCCGCCGACCTGGCCCGCACCGCCCGCTCGCTGGGCCTCGCGGTCGTCACCGTCGGTGAGTCCGACGATGCCGACCTGCGGATCTCCGACCTCGCCTCGACGGCTCGACGCTCGGCGTGCCGGGTGTGGCGTGACGGTGCCGAGCTCGGCGAGCTGCGGCTACGGATCCCGGGACGCCACTACGTCCTCGACGCGGTGGCCGCCCTCGCGATGGGACTCCAGCTCGGCTTCGCCTTCGACGACCTGGTCGAGGGACTCGGGGCGTTCACCGGCACCGGGCGCCGGATGGAGCTCAAGGGCGAGGTCGCCGGCGTCCGGGTCTTCGACTCCTACGCCCACCACCCGGTCGAGATCCGCGGCGACCTCGAGGCCGCACGCGCGGTGGCCGGCAGCGGCCGGGTGGTCGCCGCCTTCCAGCCCCACCTCGTCTCCCGGACGCCGCATCTTCGGCGAGCAGATGGGGCAGGAGCTCGGCGCGGCAGACGAGGTCGTCGTCCTCGACGTCTACGTCGCCCGCGAGGACCCCGACCCCGCTGTCACCGGGCGACTGGTCTCCGACGCCGTGCCGCTGCCGACCGACCGGGTGTCGTTCGTCGAGAGCCTCGCGGACGCCGCGGTGGCCCTGGCCGCGCGGGCGCGCCCCGGCGACGTGGTGATCACCCTCGGTGCCGGCGACATCACCGGCGTCGGCCCGGTGGTCCTCGACCTGCTCGGTCGTCGAAACCTCCGTGGAGCACTGAGTTGGTCGACAAGGAGGAGCGCGCCGCCCGGCGCACCCGTCGCCGCTTCCTGCGCCGCCAGTGGACCCGACGCTGGCTCGTCGTGGCGCTACGTCCTGGTCGTGCTCGGCATCCTCGCCCTGGTGGGCACCTCGATCTGGCTGGTGTTCTTCTCCGCGACACTTCAGGTCAAGAAGGTCGAGGTGGTCGGCAACGACCTCCTCTCCGATGCGCAGGTGCGCACCATCGCCGACGTGCCCGGTGGGCGAGCAGCTGGCCCTGGTCGACCTCGACCGCGCCACCTCCCGCGTCTCCTCCCTCGCCGAGGTCAAAGCGGTGGACGTCACGCCGCGCCTGGCCCGACGGCGTACGCATCGAGGTCGAGGAGCGCACGCCGTCGCCGTCGTCGAGCTGGCCGGCCGGCTCCGCGGGCTCGACGCCGAGGGCGTGGTGTTCCGCGACTACAAGGCCGTGCCCAAGGGCATGCCGCGGGTCCGTCCGACGACCGGGGCCGGCACCGACGCGCTGCGCGAGGCCGCGACCGTGGTGGCGGCGCTGCCGGACGACCTGGCCTCGCGGGTCGACTACGTCGCCGTGGAGACCATCGACCTGATCACGCTCGTCCTGCGCGACGGGCGCGAGGTGGTGTGGGGGAGCGCGGACGAGTCGGCGCTCAAGGCCCAGGTGATCGACCGGCTGCTGGCCGAGAAGGGCACGTTGTACGACGTCAGCGTGCCCGGGAGCCCGACGGTCTCGCTGAGCTGAGTGCCGGCCGTGGGCAGCGCGTCGTCCCGACCCCGGCCTCGGGTAGTCCAGTGGCCAACGGTCGTCCCGACCCAGCCTCGGAGTCCAGCGGCCAATGGTCTCCGACCACGGGTCCGATGTCGTCACTGGAGTACGCCGACAGCGCAGGCGGGCGTGGGACGGGTCAGGCAGTTGGCGGGCGGAGCTTCCTCGACCCAGGTTGCGTCCCGTGAGGTGGCGGTTCGGCTGCTGTCGTCGTGTCGACGATGACGAAGGCGGCGACACTTGTGCACGTCGAGTGAGACCCAGCCGATAGAGAACTGGACGGAGCCACACGATGCACCATGGCCTGGAGATGCTCGCCTACTCGAGGTGCTCGAAGCCATGCAGCAGGAAGGAGGTCGAGGATGCGTCGCACCGCCAGACGATCTACGAGGCGTTCATCGACGCCGAACCAGCGCGGTGATCGTGCTGGCCCGGGAATGGTATCGTGGACATCGGCACCTGCTGAGCGAATGAGCGGCCGAGGACGCCGACGACCACCGCGGCGACCTCAGCTCGTATCGAGCTGCGGCCGGGCATGTTCTTCCCCTCGCTGCTCGACGCTGGCGCCGGGCCGACCAGGACACTGTTCGCGGTGATCATGGAGGCCGACCTGCACGGCGTCGACCTGAAGGTCGACGACCTGGTCAGCGTGGTGCTCACCGGGATCAGCAAGTCGGAGGTGTCATGCATCTGCGCGGACCTCGACGAGGTAGGTCGGCGTGTTCGCGACCGGTC
Source organism: uncultured Actinomycetota bacterium (assembly GCA_963778975.1). Lineage (GTDB taxonomy): Bacteria > Actinomycetota > Actinomycetes > Propionibacteriales > Nocardioidaceae > Nocardioides. Next base: position 78,563 of record CAVZWM010000027.1, on the reverse strand, counting down.
CTGGTCATCGCCTACCTGTCCTCGACGACCTACTGGCAGGCCCTGGGTCAACCGGCGGCTGGCGTCGAGGCGGTGGCGATCGCCATGGTCACCGCCGACGGCCGGCGCGAGGTCCTGCTTCGACGTCGGCGACTCCGAGGACGGGGTGTTCCGTACCGCGTTCTGCCGCTGTTGAAGGCCCGTGACTGGTGGCGAGCCTGGTCATCAGCGACGCGATGGCTGAGGCCGCGATCGGTCGTGTTCCTCGGCGCTGCGTGGCAGTGGTGCCGGCGGCACCTCGACGGCCACGTTGCGGTCAGGCCGAGGGAACGAGGATGGTCGCGCGGCCATCCGCACGATCTTCGCCCAGCCCGACGCCGAGCACGTCAACGACAGGTTCGAGGTGATCGCCACGATGCGGGCAGCAGCTGCCAGGTCGAGCAGATGCTCCGCGAGGCCGATCATGACCTCCTCGCCTTCGCCTGGGTTCCTGGTCGCGCACTGGAAGAAGATCTGGTCGACGAACCCCTCGAACGGCTCGAACAAGGAGTCAGCGACCTACCGACGTCGGCGTCTTCCTGATCCGCCGCCTGGTCCGCCTGGCCGTGCGCCCCGTCGCAGCAGATCGACGAATGGCAAGTCAGCGCCGAACGCCTGACCTCTCCGAACGCTTCATCGCCCTGGCCAACAGATCCAACGAGGAGGCGGCCAAGCCCACCCATGACGGCATGATCAGAACCACGACCCGCATGGTGTCGATAGTCTTCACCACTCAGCGGGATGATGCCTCGACCACGCGAGTGCGCGACAATGAATGAACACCGTCGTGGTGTGGCGTGTCGCCACCGCGTCAGGACGGCCCCTGCCTATGGTGCTTTCGAAACGCGAGGTTGACATAACTATAACCCTCAGGTTCACGGTTAGGTTCCGCGGCCGGAGGGACAGGGATCGGATGGCACTTCCCCGAACTCAGCTCGATCACCCAGACACTCACTAGCCTTTTCGAGAAAGGCCCCGGAGCCGTGGCAGCAGCGCAGAACTACCTGGCGATCATCAAGGTCGTGGGCATCGGTGGAGGTGGCGTCAACGCCGTCAATCGGATGATCGAGGTCGGCCTCAAGGGCTTGAGTTCATCGCGATCAACACCGACGCCCAGGCACTCCTCATGAGCGACGCCGACGTCAAGCTCGACATCGGTCGCGAGCTCGACCCGTGGGCTCGGCGCCGGCGCCAACCCCGACGTGGGCGCCAAGGCCGCCGAGGACCACTCCGACGAGATCGAAGAGGTCATCAAGGGCGCCGACATGGTCTTCGTGACCGCCGGTGAGGGTGGCGGCACCGGCACCGGCGGCGCGCCCGTCGTGGCCCGCATCGCCCGCTCGCTCGGAGCCCTGACGATCGGTGTCGTGACCCGCCCCTTCGCGTTCGAGGGTCGCCGTCGCGCCAACTCTGCGGAAGAGGGCATCAGCCAGCTCCGCGAGGAGGTCGACACCCTCATCGTCATCCCCAACGACCGGTTGCTCTCGATCACCGATCGCAGCGTGTCGATCCTCGACGCCTTCAAGCAGGCCGACCAGGTGCTGCTGCAGGGTGTCTCGGGCATCACCGACCTCATCACCACGCCCGGCCTGATCAACCTCGACTTCGCCGACGTGAAGTCCGTGATGGCCAACGCCGGCTCGGCCCTCATGGGCATCGGGTCTGCCCGGGGCGAGGACCGCGCCGTGCAGGCCGCCGAGATGGCGCGTCTCCTCGCCGCTGCTCGAGGCCAGCATCGAGGGCGCCCACGGCGTCCTGCTGTCCATCGCCGGTGGCTCGGACCTCGGTCTCTTCGAGATCAACGAGGCGGCGGCGCTGGTGTCGCAGTCGGCCCACGCCGAGGCCAACATCATCTTCGGCGCGACCATTGACGACGCCCTGGGCGACGAGGTCCGGGTGACCGTCATCGCGGCCGGTTTCGACGGCGGCATGCCCAAGCGGCGCAGCGAGGGCAACGTGCTGCGACCCAACGTCCCGGTGCAGACCCAGGAGCAGACCCGGGCCGAGGCCCAGAAGCTCGCGGGCTCCCGGCCCCGACGACTGCCCCCGCGGCGCCCCCGGCCCAGCAGGCGGCACCCGTCGAGTTCCGGCAGACCAAGCAGGTCCAGTTCGACGACGACGACCTCGACGTGCCGGACTTCCTGAAGTAAGCAGTGATCGGTTTCAGAGATTCGCGTGAGGGCGGCGTCCGGGTGGACGTCGCCTTCACCGATTCCTCCTTCGACCTGCAGGGCCTGCATCCCGAGTTCCCCGCACGCCTCGGCCGGCTCGAGTCCGAGCTCGGAGTGCCCTTCGCCCGGTTGACCCAGGTGCACGGCGACGAAGTGCTCGTGGTCGACGCGCCCATGGGCCTCGGCGAGGTCCCCACCGGCGACGCACTCGTCACGACCACGCGAGGGCTGGGCGCTGATGGTCCGCGTGGCCGACTGCGTGCCGGTGGTCGTGGCCGACGTCGCGACCGGCGTCATCGCCGCGGTGCACTCCGGACGCCCTGGCACGGCTCTCGACATCACCACCCGCACCGTGGAGACGATGCGTCAGCATGGGGCCGTCGACCTGGTGGCCTGGATCGGCCCCCACGTGTGTGGCTCCTGCTACGAGGTGCCCGAGTCGCTGCGCGAGCAGGTCAGCGCGCTCGTGCCCGAGACCTTCGCGGAGACCTCGTGGGGCACGCCCGCCCTCGACATCGGCGCAGGTGTCCGTGCCCAGCTCGAGCGCGCCGGGGTCGAGGTCGTCGACGTGGGCGGCTGCACCCGCGAGGAGTCGTCGCTCCACTCCTACCGCCGCGACGGCGCCGACGCCGGGCGCTTCGCGGGACTGGTGTGGATGTCATGACCAGGCTCGACGAGCTGCGCTCCAACCTCGATGTCGTACGTCGTCGCATCGCCGACGCGACCGAGTCAGCCGGTCGCACCGACGAGGTCGGGCTCGTCGTGGTCACCAAGTTCTTCCCCGCCTCCGACGTCCGCCTGCTCGCCGACCTCGGCGTCACAGACGTGGGGGAGAACAGGCACCAGGAGGCCGCGGCCAAGGCTGCCGAGTGCGCCGACCTGGGCCTGCGCTGGCACTTCATCGGCGGCCTCCAGTCCAACAAGGCCGCGGCCGTGGCGTCGTACGCCGATGTGGTCGAGGCGCTCGACCGACCCAAGCTGGTGGGCCCCCTGTCGCGTGGCGCACACGGACGCGGCCATGAGGTGGAGGTGCTGCTGCAGGTGAGCCTCGACCCGCCGGGTGCCGACCACCGGGCCGGGGTCGACCCGGCTGCGCTGGCCGACCTCGCCCGACGGGTCGAAGAGGCGGGCATGCTCCGGCTGCGCGGCCTGATGGCGGTCGCACCGCTGGGGGAGGAGCCGGAGGGTGCCTTCGCGCGGCTCGCCGGGATCCGCCGCGGGTTCCTCGAGGAGCACCCCGGGGCCACCGTGCTGTCCGCAGGCATGAGCGGCGACCTCGAGGCGGCGATCGCCCACGGCGCGACACACGTGCGTGTCGGCTCTGCGGTCCTCGGTCCGAGGCCTGCCGTCCAGTAATGTCCAGATCAGTCAAGCGGTGCCCGGACCCGGGTGCCAGGCCTAGCGGAGGATCAGTCTCATGAGCGGCGCGATGCGCAAGATCGGCGAGTACCTCGGCCTGCTCGAGGACACCGGCCACTACGACGACTACGACGGCGACCACGAGACCACGACCCACGACGCTGTCGACCAGCGCCCGGTCGCGCGCGAGCGCCGTCCTGCCCCCGTGTCCGACCTCGCCGAGCGCCGTCGTCCGGCCTCGGTCCAGCCTGGAGTCGTTGCCGAGTTGAGCCGCATCACCACCCTGCACCCGCGCAACTACAACGAGGCGCGCCTCGTCGGGGAGAACTACCGCGACGGCACCCCGGTGATCATGAACCTCAGCGAGATGGACGACAACGACGCCAAGCGTCTCGTCGACTTCGCCGCAGGTCTGATCTTTGCCACGCGTGGCACCATCGAGCGCGTGACCAACAAGGTATTCCTCCTCTCACCGCCCAACGTCACGGTTGCCGCCGAGGACAAGGAGCGGATGGCTGAGGACGGGTTCTTCAACCAGAGCTGACCCGTGGCCATTCTTGGACAGACCCTCGTCATCTTCCTGCTCGTCTTCATCGGGTTCCTGTGGATCCGGTTCGTCGTCGACTGGGTGCAGGTGTTCGCCCGCCAGTGGGAGCCGCACGGCCCGCTGCTGGTGGCGCTCGAGGGCGTCTACACCGTGACGGACCCTCCGATCGTCGCCCTGCGGCGTGTGATCCCGCCGCTGCGGATCGGCTCGGTCGCCCTCGACCTGAGCTTCCTGCTGGTCATGGTCGGGGCCTGGCTCCTGCTCAGCGTGGTCCGCACCATATTCAGTCTGTGAACCACCAGCCACAAGGGTCACTGTGCCCTGGCGGCGTCGGGCGCTATTGTCTCCTGACAGCAGAATCACCGGTTATGTCGATGTGAAAGTTTGGGTGAGGTCATGCCGCTGACGCCTGAGGACGTGAGCAACAAGCGCTTTACACCTGTCCGACTCCGCGAGGGGTACGACATGGGCGAGGTGGACCAGTTCCTCGACGAGGTCGAGGCTGAGCTCGCCCGGCTCACGAAGGAGAACGACGACCTCCGGTCGAAGCTCTCGGCTGCGCAGACCTCAGGCTCGTCGTCGTCTGCTCCCGCGTCGTTCGCCCCGGTCGTCACGCCCGAGCCGAGCCGGAGCCGGAGCGTGAGCCCGAGCCGGCCCCCGTTGCTGCCGCCGCTCCCGTCGAGGCGCCGCCGGTCCGCAACATCGCCGAGGCCTCGAACGCCGCCGCGCGCCTGCTCGAGATCGCCACGCGCAATGCCGACGAGCTCGTCGAGGAAGCCAAGAACGAAGCCGACCGGATCGTGGGCGCTGCCCGCACCAAGTCCGAGCGCGTGCGAGAGCCGAGGCCAAGACCAAGGCCGACCGGATGGAGGCGGACGCGCGTCAGCGTTCGCAGATGCTCGACTCCGAGACCGCCGAGCGTCGCCAGCAGATGTTCGGCGACCTGGAGAAGGAGCGCGACAAGCTCAACGGCGACGTCGAGACGCTCCGCGCCTTCGAGCGCGAGTACCGCTCGCGCCTGAAGACCTACTTCACCCAGCAGCTCGAGTCCCTCTCCAACGGCTCGGACAGCCAGGCGCCCGCCGACGGCAACCACGGCCCGAAGCGACTCCGCTCGGTGCTCGGCGAGGACGACAACTGATCCACTGATCTGCACGAACGGCCGGCCGCCGGGGCCGGCCGTTCCTGCATTTCGGCGAGCCGCTGTTGGTTCGTCACCGGGCAGGGACTACCCTCCCTGCCACCATGTGGCTTCGGCCACACAGCCGCTCGCTTGGAGGCTCTCGCCCATGGCTCGCAGTACGCGCACTTCCCTGGCCGGCACTGCCAAGGCTGCCGCGAAGAAGGTCATCGGTCGCCGCAGCTCCGCTGCCAAGGCCGAGCCGGCACCCGCGAAGAAGGCGGCCCCGCGAAGAAGGCCCGGCGAAGAAGGCGCCCGCCAAGAAGGCGGCACCGGCGAAGAAGGCGGCACCGGCGAAGAAGGCGGCACCGGCCAAGAAGGCAGCGCCCGCGCCAAGAAGACGCACCGGCGAAGAAGGCGGCACCGCGCGAAGAAGGCGGCACCGGCCAAGAAGGCGGCACCGGCGCCAAGAAGACAGCACCGCGAAGAAGGCAGCACCGGCCCGGCCAAGAAGACGGCACCCGCGAAGAAGGCGGCACCGGCCAAGAAGGCGGCACCGGCGAAGAAGGCCGCACCGGCGAAGAAGGCAGCGCCGCGAAGAAGGCAGCACCGCGAAGAAGGCTGCACCGGCGGCCAAGAAGGCAGCACCGTCCCATAAGGCAGCGCCCCTGACGCAGGCGGCGCCCGTGAAGAAGGCGGCACCCGTGAAGAAGGCAGCACGCCAAGAAGGCGACGCCCGCCAAGCTCGTCGTGCTGGACGGCGAGGCAGCGTGGACCCGCGGCGAGCTCAACGAGGTCGTCAAGGAGCTGCACGAGCACCGCGATCGCCTCAGCGTGCGCGCTGGGGGAGTCGGAGCGGGAGCTGGCCGGGCTGATGCGCGACGCCGGTGACGGGGCGGGCCAGGACCAGGCCGACCTCGGGCGCGACGTCCTTCGAGCGCGACCACGAGCTGACCGTCGCTCGCCAACGAGCGCGAGATGCTGGCGCAGATCGACCGCGCGCTGGCGCACATCGACGACGGCACGTACGGCGTCTGTGACTCCTGCGGCAACGCCATCGGCAAGAATCGGCTGATGGCTTTCCCGCGTGCCACACTGTGCATGTCATGCAAGCAGCGCGAGGAGCGTCGCTGAACTCCAGCGACCAGGTCGATCCCGACCCAGCCACTCGGCGCACCCGTGCACCGCGAGTCGCTCTTCGCAGTCGGTGGCCCTGCGGCGTCTACCTGCTCGACCTCGTCTCGAAGCAGTGGGCCCTCAGTGCGCTCGAGGACGGCGACATCCCGGTGCTCGGTGACCTCCTCACCCTGCACCTGACGTTCAACCCCGGTGCCGCGTTCAGCACCGGCACCGACTTCACGATCGTCTTCACCATCCTGGCCATGGTGGCGGTCGTCGTCGTGCTCTGGCTGAGCCGCCGACTCGGCAGCACCGGCTGGGCGCTGGCCCTGGGCTTCCTGCTCGGTGGGGTCGCCGGCAACCTGACCGACCGGATCGTCGCGCGAGCCCGAGCCGTTCCACGGCCACGTCGTCGACTTCCTGATGCTGCCGAACTTCCCCGTCTTCAACATCGCCGACATGTGCATCAACGTCGCGGCGGGCCTGATCATCCTGCAGACGTTCCGCGGCATCCATCTCGACGGCTCGCGCGAGTCGGCGTCGTGAGCGAGCAACGTACGGTCTTCGTCCCCGACGGCCTCGCCGGTGAGCGGGTCGACACGGCGATGGCGCGGATGTTCGGCTTCTCCCGCACCCGGGCCGCCGACCTGATCGCCGAGGGTCACGTGCAGGTCGACGGCGGTCTCGTCACCAAGAGCGACCGCGTGCACGGCGGCGCGATGCTCGACGTCACGATCCCCGCCGAGATCGATCCGCTGGAGATCAAGCCCGAGATCGTCGAAGGCATCCGGATCATCCACGACGACGACGCGATCGTCGTGATCGACAAGCCCGTCGGCGTCGCCGTACACCCCTCACCCGGCTGGTCCGGGCCCACCGTCGTGGGACACCTCGCCGGCGCGGGCTACCGCATCTCCACGAGTGGTGCCAGCGAGCGGCAGGGCATCGTCCAGCGTCTCGACGTGGGCACCTCCGGCGTGATGGTGATCTGCAAGTCCGAGCGCGCCTACTCCGTGCTCAAGAACGCGTTCCGCCACCGCACGGTCGACAAGACCTACCACGCCCTCGTCCAGGGGCACCCCGATCCGCTGGCCGGCACCGTGGACGCCCCGATCGGGCGACACCCCAACCACGACTACAAGTTCGCGGTCATGGGCGACGGACGGCACAGCATCACCCACTACGAGACGCTCGAGGCGCACCGCTTCGCCAGCCTGCTCGAGGTGCGTCTCGAGACGGGTCGCACCCACCAGATCCGGGTGCACATGAGCGCGCTCAAGCACCCGTGCGTGGGTGACCTGACCTACGGTGCCGACCCGACGCTGGCCAAGCGGGTCGGCCTCGAGCGCCAGTGGCTGCACGCGATGCGCCTGGGCTTCGAGCACCCCGAGTCCGGCGACCACGTGACCTACGAGTCGACCTACCCCGATGACCTCGCGCACGCCCTCGAGGTCATCCGGGATGAACACTGACGCCATGCCCGCCGACGTCCTCCTGCGGCCCGCGACGGCAGGGGACCTCGGGGTGCTCGCCGACGTCCACCTGGCGTCGCGCAGCGCCGCCGGTCAGGCGTTCCCGCCCGGCGTCCACACCCCCGACGAGGTGCGCGACTGGGTCGCCGGCTGGGACCTGACGACGTACGACGTCTGGGTGGCGGTGTCGGTCGACCGGGTCGTCGGCTACGCCAGGTGCACCCCGACCTGGCTGGACGACCTCTACGTCCTCCCGGGTGCGCAGGGCCGCGGCATCGGCAGCGCCCTGCTGGACCGGGTCAAGTCCGAGCGGCCGGACGGCTTCGGGCTGTGGGTCTTCGAGACCAACGGCCCGGCACGCGCCTTCTACGCCCGCCACGGGTTCGTCGAGCTGGAGCGCACGGACGGCTCGGCCAACGAGGAGCAGTCGCCCGACATCAAGATGGTCTGGCCGGGCAGCGACCCCCTGGCCTACTTCCGGTCGATGATCGACGACGTCGACCTCGTGCTGGGCGACGTCCTGGCCCGCCGCACCGCCCTGACCCGCGTCGTACAGGCGGTGAAGCCCTCCACCCAGCGCGATGCCGTCCGGGAGGCGGAGATCGCGCGCCGGGTGGCCGCGGTCGCCCCCGAGCTGGGCGAGGAGCGGGTCGCCCGCATCGTCGACGCGATCATCACCGAGGCGCTCGACGCCGCCCGACGGCCGCCTGACTGACCTAGGCTCGCCGGGTGCTGCCGGCCCCGGGTGTCCTCCTCCACTTCAGCGAGGACCGCCGACATCGCCGCCTTCCGCTGCCGCACGTCGCGGCCACCGCCCTGCAGCCCGAGGCCTACGTCTGGACCGTCGACGCCCTCAACGCCCCCTGCTACTGGTTCCCGCGGCAGTGCCCCCGGGTGTGCCACTGGGAGGCCACGGGTCGCCGCGTCCACGCGATCGAGCGCGCGTGGCTGGCCACGATGGCGGCCACCACGCTCCACGCCTATCCCTTCGCGCCGCCGACTTCGAGCCGTTCGGTGAGCGCCCGCACGCCTTCGTGTCCAGCCGCCCGTCGAGCCGCTGGGCCCGCCGGTTCCCGTCACGGATCTGCCCGGACTCCACGCCGCCCATGGCATCGAGCTGCTGGTGCTGGACAGCCTCGAGGCGCACTTCGCGGCCGTGCGGGAGGACGCGACACGACTTCTCCGGGATCCGGATGCGCAACGGCGGCCTGGGTCCGGGTGCCTTCGCTCGCTGACGACGGCAGGATGGGCGCATGCAGATGCACGGGGAGATCGCCGACCGCTACCGCGACTTCGCGACGTACGCCCGCGGCGACAGCCCGACGCTTCGAGGCGTGGGCGCTGGGGGTGGCCGAGGACCCCGAGATCCATTCCTGGCTGGCCGACCTCCCCGAGGCCAAGCAGCAGCCCAACCTGGTCTTCGCCGCCGCCCGCTGGCACGGCGCTGTCGCGCCCGGGTCGTACGCCGGTCTCCGGGCCGTCGCTGCTGGGCCAGGAGGTCGCCGTCAAGGCCACCGTCCGGCAGCGGGCGACCCAGACCAACGAGGTCGGCCGGCTGGCCACGCTCACCCCGGTCCTGGCCCAGGTCGCCGGTCCGCTGGCCCTGGTCGAGGTCGGCGCCAGCGCCGGCCTGTGCCTCTACCCCGACCGCTACGACTACGCCTGGCCACCACGAGGCGAGCTGACGGGCAGCGGCGGTCCGACGCTGACGGCCGAGGTCACCGGAGCCATGCCGGTCCCCGCGGAGCACCCCGACGTCGCCTGGCGCGGGGGAGTCGACCTGAACCCGCTCGACGTCCACGACCAGGACGCGATGGCGTGGCTGGAGACCCTCGTGTGGCCCGAGCAGGACGAGCGCCGCGAGCGCCTCCGGGCGGCGGTCGAGGTGGCGCGCCGGGAGCCGGCGTACCTCGTGCGAGGGTGACCTGTTCGACCACCTGCCCGACCTGGTGGAGCAGGCGGGCGCCCACGGCACGCCGGTGGTCTTCCACAGCGCGGTGCTGGCGTACGTCGACGTCCCGGGTCGCGACCGCTTCCACGACCTGATGACCGGGCTGGTGGCCGCGGGGAGCGTGCCGCTGGATCAGCCAACGAAGCACCCGCGGTCCTGCCCCGCGTCACGGGTGGTCTCGTCACCCCGTCCGGGGCGCTTCGTGCTCGGCCTGGACGGGGTGCCGGTGGCCACCACGCACGGGCACGGGCACGCGATCGACTGGCTCTGAATCCGGGCGCGAGTGTCGTGTCGGTGGGGCCGGGCACACTGTCGTAGGCTGGCTCCCTTCCCCTTTCTGCTCCCGCTCTGCCTCGCTGTGTGCGCTGCGCAGCCAGCACCTTGCCCCTCCCAGCGACCCCTTGAAAGGTGCGGAAGTCTCCTCCATGTCGGCCGGTTCCCACGACAACTTCGTGCATCTGCACGTGCACACCGAATACTCCATGCTCGACGGAGCGGCTCGCCTCGGTGACCTCGCCGCAGCGCGCCGCCGACCTCGGCATGCCGGCCATCGCGATGACCGACCACGGCAACGTGTTCGGGGCCTACGAGTTCTACAAGAAGTGCACGGCCGCCGGGGTCAAGCCGATCATCGGCATGGAGGCCTACTTCACCCCCAACATCAGCCGCCACGAGCGCAAGCGCGTCAACTTCTACAAGGGCGGGCCCGACGACGTCTCCAGTCGTGGCGCCTACACCCACATGACGCTGCTGGCGGAGTCCACCGAGGGCATGCACAACCTGTTCCGGCTCAGCACCGGGGCGTGGCGCGAAGGCTTCTTCCAGCACCCGCGCGTCGACCGCGAGCTGCTGTCCCAGCACGGCCGGGGCATCATCGCGACCACCGGTTGCCCGTCGGGCGAGATCCAGGTCCACCTGCGCCACGGCAACTACGAGGCTGCCCGCAAGACCGCCGGCGACTTCCAGGACATCCTCGGCCCGGACAACTACTTCCTCGAGCTGATGGACCACGGCCTCGACATCGAGCGCCGGGTCCGCGACGGCCTGCTGAAGCTGTCCCAGGACCTGCGCATCCCGCTCCTGGCCACCAACGACTCCCACTACGTCCACGAGTCCGACGCGCCGAGCCAGGAGCACCTGCTCTGCATCAACTCCGGCTCGACGATGGACATCCCGGCCGGTGACGGTCCCGGTCAGCGCTTCGCCTTCAACGGCACCGGCTACTACGTCAAGACCGCGGCCGAGATGCGCGAGGTGTGGCGCGACCTGCCCGAGGCCTGCGACAACACCCTGCTCATCGCCGAGCGGTGCGACGTCTCGTTCACCGAGGGCAACGGCACCTACATGCCGCGCTTCCCCTGCCCCGAGGGGGAGAGCGAGGACTCGTGGCTGGTCAAGGAGGTCGAGCGCGGCCTGGCCGTGCGCTACCCCGGCGGCGTGCCCGACGACGTCCGCAAGCAGGCGGAGTTCGAGATCGGCGTCATCATCCAGATGGGCTTCCCGGGCTACTTCCTGGTCGTCGCCGACTTCATCAACTGGGCCAAGGACAACGGCATCCGCGTCGGTCCGGGTCGCGGCTCGGGTGCGGGCTCGATGGTCGCCTACGCCATGCGGATCACCGACCTCGACCCGCTCAAGCACGGCCTGATCTTCGAGCGCTTCCTCAACCCCGAGCGCGTCTCGATGCCCGACTTCGACATCGACTTCGACGAGCGCCGGCGCGGCGAGGTCATCAAGTACGTCACCGACAAGTACGGCGACGACCGGGTCTCCTACATCGTCACCTACGGCACCATCAAGGCCAAGCAGGCCGTCAAGGACTCCAGCCGGATCCTGGCCTACCCCTTCGCCATGGGTGACCGCATCACCAAGGCGATGCCCGCGGCGGTGATGGGCAAGGACATCCCCCTCAAGGAGATCTTCAACCCCGAGCACAAGCGCTTCGGCGAGGGCGGCGAGTTCCGCGCCCTCTACGACGGGGACGCCGACGTACGCCGCGTGGTCGACACCGCCATGGGGATCGAGGGGCTCAAGCGCCAGTGGGGCGTGCACGCGGCCGGCGTGATCATGTCGAGCGAGCCGCTGATCGACGTCATCCCGCTGCTCAAGCGGCCCGCCGACGGGGCGATGATCACCCAGTTCGACTACCCCACGTGCGAGGCCCTCGGCCTCATCAAGATGGACTTCCTGGGGCTGCGCAACCTCACCGTCCTCGACGACGCGGTGAAGAACATCAAGGCCAACCGCGGCGAGGACATGGTCCTGGAGGACCTGCCGCTCGACGACGCCCCGGCCTACCAGCTCCTCGGCACCGGCAACACGCTCGGCATCTTCCAGCTCGACGGCGGACCGATGCGCAGCCTGCTGCGCCTGATGCGACCCGACAACTTCGAGGACATCTCGGCCGTCCTGGCGCTCTACCGCCCGGGCCCGATGGGTGTCGACTCGCACACCAACTACGCCCTGCGCAAGAACGGCAAGCAGGACATCACGCCGATCCACCCCGAGCTGGCCGAGCCGCTCCAGGACATCCTCGGCACGACCTACGGCCTGATCGTCTACCAGGAGCAGGTCATGGAGGTCGCCCAGAAGCTCGCGGGCTACACCCTCGGCCAGGCCGACCTGCTGCGCCGCGCGATGGGCAAGAAGAAGAAGGAGGTCCTCGACGCCGAGTACATCCCCTTCTCCGAGGGCATGAAGGCGAGCGGCTACTCCGCCGGCGGCGATCAAGTCGCTGTGGGACGTCCTCGTCCCCTTCTCCGACTACGCCTTCAACAAGGCCCACACCGCGGCCTACGGCCTCATCTCCTACTGGACCGCCTATCTCAAGCAGCACTACGCCGCCGAATACATGGCAGCCCTCCTGACGTCGGTGAAGGACGACAAGGACAAGATGGCGATCTACCTCAACGAGTGTCGCCGGATGAAGATCCAGGTCCTGCCGCCCGACGTCAACGAGTCGCACGCCAACTTCACGCCTGTCGGCACCGACATCCGCTTCGGGCTCACCGCCATCCGCAACGTCGGCAGCAACGTGGTCGACGGCGTCGTCGCGGGGCGCGAGGAGAAGGGCCGCTACACCGACTTCAACGACTTCATGGAGAAGGTCCCGGCGCTGGTCTGCAACAAGCGCGTGGTCGAGTCGCTCATCAAGGCCGGTGCCTTCGACGAGATGAAGCACAAGCGCCGGGCGCTGGTGGTCATCCACGAGTCGGCGGTGGACCAGTACGTCGACATCAAGAAGAACGAGGCGATCGGCCAGGACTCGCTCTTCGGTGGGATGGACGACCTCGACTCCGGTTTCGGGGCCAGCGTCGCGATCCCCGACATCGACGACTGGGACAAGATGACGCTGCTCGGCCACGAGCGCGAGATGCTCGGCCTCTACGTCTCCGACCACCCGCTCCTCGGCCTCGAGCACGTCCTGTCGCAGGGCACCGACTGCTCCATCGGCGCGCTCATGCTCGACGAGGAGCGCGCGCACGGCTCGACCCTGACCGTCAGCGGACTGATCACCTCGGTCCAGCGCAAGATCACCAAGCGCGGCGACGCGTGGGCCACGATCACCCTGGAGGACCTCGACGGGGCGATCGAGGTGCTGCTGTTCCCCTCCGCCTACCAGCTCGCGTCGACCATGCTCGTCGAGGACCAGATCGTCCGGGTGAAGGGGCAGCTGTCCCGCGACAAGGACCAGCCCGAGATCCGCGCCCAGGAGGTCACCGCCCCCGACCTGTCCGACGGGCCCAGCGGACCGGTCGTGATCAGCCTGCCCTCGACCCGCTGCACCCCGCCGGTGGTCGACCAGCTCCGCGACGTGCTCGGCACCCATCCCGGGATGACCGAGGTGCAGCTGCGTCTGCTCACCCGCACCTCCACCAAGGTCCTCAGGCTCGACGACACCCTGCGGGTCAGCCCGAGCCCGGCGCTGTTCGCCGACCTCAAGCAGCTGCTGGGGCCGGGATGTCTGACGGGGTGAGCACGGCACCGAGGCCGGTCCTGGTGCGGGTCGCCGCCACCGTCGCGGCGTACGTCCTCGCCAGCGTGGTCGCGGGTGTGGTGTGGGAGCGGCTGTGGAGCGCGCCCGTCGGTCTCACCTACGGCGGCGAGTGGTTCCTCGAGCCGGCCGGACCGGACTTCGCCTTCGAGGGAGCCGCCCTCTACGTCCTCATCGCACTCCCGCTGGGGCTGCTGCTCGCCGTGCTCAGCAGCCTGCGGCCCGGTCGACGAGGTGACCACCGTCGTCACCGTGCTGGTCGCCGCGGTGATCGGCGCCGTCGTGATGTACGCCGTGGGGCACGGGCTCGGCCCGCCCGACCCGCAGGCGCTGGCCGCCGGCCAACCCGACTTCACACCCCTGCCCGGCGACCTCGTGCTCAGCAGCTCGACGCGGGGCGAGACCCCCTTCGCGTCGACGGCGCTGGTCGCCATGCCGGCCGGCGCGATGGCTGGTCTGGTCGGGGTCTACCTCCTTGGCCGTAAGAGGGTTGACGAGCCGTCGCGCGGGTAGGCTGACGGCGACCACACACTGGCGTGGCCCCGGCTGTCGGGGCGTTGCAGCGGGGGAGCAGATCGACATGAGCACGACACCGGGCGGGCCCGAATACCTGGACACGACGGGGCCGGTCGAGCAGCCGGCCAACGACAACCGCAAGCGGATGATCCTGGTCGGCGCGCTCGTCGCCGGCGGTGCGGTCGTCGCCGGCGGTGCGTGGGCGGCGACGAGCTTCTTCTCCACCGGCTCGCAGCCCGCTGAGGCGCTCCCCGCCTCGACCATCGCCTACATGAGCGTCGACCTCGACCCCGCGGGTGGGCAGAAGATCGAGGCCATCAAGACGCTGCGCAAGTTCCCCGCCTTCACCGACGAGATCGACCTCGAGACCGACGACGACCTGCGGGAGCGCTTCTTCGAGGAGATCACGAAGTCGGGCGAGTGCGAGGGCCTCGACTACGCCGCGGACGTCAAGCCGTGGCTGGGCTCGCGCGCAGCCGTCGCCGCCGTCGACCTCGGCGAGGACATGCCTGCTGCCGTCGGCGTGGTCCAGGTGACCGACGCCGGTGCGGCCGAGGAGGGCGTCGCCAAGCTGATCGAGACCTGCGGCACCGCCGAGGACGACTCGGTCGGTGGCTGGGTCGTCGAGGGTGACTGGCTCATCCTGGCCGAGACCGAGGACATCGCCTCCGACGTGGCCGCGGCCGCCGGGGAGGGCAGCCTCGCCGGGGACGCCTCCTTCGAGAAGTGGACGAGCGAGGCCGGCGACGACGGCTTCATGTCCTTCTACGTCGCCAAGGCTGCCGCGCAGTACCTCGACGAGCTCGGCGGCATGGGTTCGATGATGGGCGGGATGGGTGGCCTGGCCACCATGCCTGACGAGTTCACCGCCGAGGACCCGATGGCGGGCGCTGAGGAGGAGGTCCCCGACGAGCTCCAGCAGATCATCGACGACTTCGACGGCATGGCCGCCACGGTCCGTTTCGACGACGGTTCGGTCGAGGTCGAGTACGCCATCTCCAACTACCAGGAGGAGCTCACCGACTTCCTGGCCTCCGACGAGGGCGCGGACATCGTCCGCGGGCTCCCCGAGGACACCGTGGCCGCCTTCGGCGTGGGGTTCAACGAGGGGTGGTTCGACGCGATCGTCGACTACTTCAAGACCACCGTGCCGGACGAGGCCGACGCCATCGACGAGGGCATCGCCCAGCTGGAGGAGGAGACCGGCCTGTCCCTCCCCGAGGACGTCGAGACCCTCATGGGCGAGGGCGTGGCCATCGCCGTGGGCAGCGGCATCGACCCCGACGCCATCGCCAACGGTGGGCCCGGCGAGGTGCCGGTCGGCATCAAGATCAAGGGCGACGCCGGAGAGATCCAGGCCGTCCTCGACAAGATCAAGGAGATGGCCGGTCCCGAGGCCGCGGAGTACATGGAGGTCACCGAGGGTGACGGCTACGCCGTGCTCGGCCTGCAGGAGGAGTTCCGCTCGGCGCTGGAGTCCGAGGGTGGACTCGGTGACACCGAGGACTTCGAGAAGATCGTCGAGAGCGGCGACGCCCAGTCGGTCCTCTACGTCAACTTCGACGCCGACGACGACTGGCTGGTCCGGGTCACCGAGGACATGCCCGAGGTCAGCGAGAACGTCGAGCCGCTGTCGGCCTTCGGCGTCAGCGGCTGGGTGGACGGCGACGTCATCCACGGGCTGGTCAAGCTGACGACCGACTGACGGCGCTCAGCGACCGATGGTGGCGGTCACCGCAGAGGTGACCGCCACCAGGTCGCGCGGTGCGAGCTCGATGTCGAAGCCGCGCCGACCTCCGGACACCAGGATCGTCGGGAAGCCGAGCGCCGAGTCGTCGAGGACCGTCGGGTGGCTGCGCCGCTGTCCGACGGGGGAGATGCCGCCGGCGACGTAGCCGGTCGCGCGCTCGGCAGCCGCGACCTCGGCCATGACCGCCTTGCTGCCGCCGAGCGCCCGCGCCAGCCCCTTGAGGTCGAGCTGTCCCGAGACCGGGACGATCCCGACGACGAGCTTCCCGTCGAGCGAGGCCAGCAGTGTCTTGAAGACGCGCTCGGGCTCGACGCCCAGGACTTCGGCGGCCTCCAGGCCGTACGACGACGCCCGCGGGTCGTGGTCGTACGACCTCACCTCGAAGGCGATGCCGGCCGCCGTCAGCGCGACCGTCGCCGGGGTGCCGCCCGGGGTGCGGGACTTCTTCGCCATCGAGGTCGGGCCGCTGCGGTCAGTTGGGGGACCAGGCCGTGCGCGCCACCTGGGTGGCGGGCAGGGACGGGATGACGTTGATGGCCCGGACCTCGTCGCCCAGCAGCCGGGTCACGAGGGTGAGCCGCTCGGTGGCGCTCTCCGCCTCGAGCAGCGACTGCCGCTCGGCCATCGGGAGCGGGGAGAGCGCGGACAGCGTCCAGGCGAGGTAGTCGGGGTCCCGCGGCAGGGTCCCGCTGAACGGATCGCCCTGCAGCGCGACCATCGCCGCCCGGTAGGCCGTGAAGGTGGCCCGGGCCCGGGAGAGGATCGCCTCGGGGACGTCCACCTCGGGCTCGGTCACCGCGCTCACGATGCCCATCGGGAAGTCGTCGCCGCGCTCCATGTGGTCCAGGAGCAGTCTCGAGCGACCCACCGCCACGATGTCGAAGGTGCCGTCGTGCTGCCGCTCGGCCTCGGTGAGCTGGAGGACGCAGCCGACCCGGTAGACCGACTGGGCGCCGTGGTCCCCGACCTCGTAGCCCTCGCGGATCGCGACCGTGCCGAACACGCGCTCCGCCGGGTCCTCGATGGTGAGGAGGTGGTTGACGAGCATCCGGTAGCGGTCCTCGAAGACGTGGAGCGGAAGGGTCATGCCCGGGAACACCACGCTGTTGAGCGGGAACATCGGCAGCTGGTCGCTCACGCCTCGACACTAGCCGCAGGTGTCCACCCCCGCCCCGCGACGACGGCCGGACCCGCCGGGGAACCTAGAATCCTCGTCATGTCCCTGATCCGTCGCATCGACCTGAGGGGCGCCGACCGGGCGTCCGTCGACTATCGCGCGAGCGTGCCCCGCGCCGAGCTCGACGTCGAGGCCGCGACCCATCAGGTGCAGCCCATCCTCGACGCCGTACGGGCGCGGGGAGTGGAGGCGATCGTCGAGTTCTCCGCGCAGTTCGACGGCGTCGAGCGCACGGACATCACCGTGCCCCGCGAGGCCCTCGACCGGGCCCTGACCGACCTCGACCCGGCGATCCGCGCGGGCCTCGAGGAGTCGATCCGCCGGTTGCGCGTGACCAGCGAGGCCGAGCTGGAGCACGACGTCACGACCGAGCTCGCGGACGGTGCCGTGGTGACGCACCGCAAGGTGCCGATCGACCGCGTCGGTCTCTACGTCCCCGGCGGCCTGGCGCCACTGGTCAGCAGCGTCCTGATGAACGTCGTACCTGCCCAGGTCGCGGGCGTGCGCTCGATCGCGCTCGCCAGCCCGCCGCAGAAGGGCAGCGACGGGCTCCCCGAGCCGACGATCATGGCGGCGTGCGCGCTGCTGGGCGTCGACGAGGTGTACGCCGTCGGCGGGGCCCAGGCGATCGCCATGTTCGCCTACGGCGCCGGGCCGTGTGCCCGCGTGGACCTCGTGACCGGTCCGGGCAACATCTATGTCGCCGCCGCCAAGCGCCTGCTGCGCGGCGAGGTCGGCATCGACTCCGAGGCGGGCCCGACCGAGATCGCCATCCTGGCCGACGACAGCGCGGAGGCGGCCTTCGTGGCGGCCGACCTGATCAGCCAGGCCGAGCACGACCCGATGGCCGGCTCGGTGCTCGTCACCGACTCCCTCGACCTCGCCGACGCGGTCGAGGCCGAGCTCGACAAGCAGGTCTTCGCGACGCGTCACACCGAGCGGATCCGCACCGCCCTGGGTGGCCGGCAGTCGGGCATCGTGCTGGTCGACGACATCGACCAGGGGGTCGACGTGGTCAACGCCTATGCGGCCGAGCACCTGGAGATCCACACGCGGGACGCCGCACGGGACGCTGCCCGGATCACCAACGCCGGGGCCGTCTTCGTCGGCCCCTGGGCGCCGGTGTCCCTGGGTGACTACTGCGCGGGCTCCAACCACGTCCTGCCGACCGCCGGGTGCGCCTGCCACTCCAGCGGCCTGTCGGTGCGCGCGTTCACGAGGTCGATGCACGTCGTCGACTACTCCCGCCAGGCGCTGGCGGACGTCGCGGAGCACGTGGTCACGCTGGCCGAGGCCGAGGACCTGCCCGGGCACGGTCAGGCCGTGTCGGTCCGGTTCGAGCGATGAGCGCGGACTTCCCACCCCTGCGCGAGGAGCTGCGGGGGATCGAGCCCTACGGCGCGCCCCAGCTCTCGCTCGAGCAGGCGCCGGTGCAGCTCAACGTCAACGAGAACCCCTACGGCCCCTCACCGGAGGCCGTCGCCGACATCGCGCGGGCCGTGGGGGAGGCGGCGGCGACCCTCAACCGCTACCCGGACCGCGAGTTCACCGAGCTGCGCGAGGCGCTGGCGGCGTACCTCAACAGCGAATCCCGTCGGTCGAGCGACGTCGGGGCCATCACCCCGGACATGGTGTGGGCGGCCAACGGCTCCAACGAGGTGATGCTGCAGCTGCTGCAGGCCTTCGGTGGACCCGGCCGGTGCGCGCTGTCCTTCGCGCCGACGTACTCGATGTATCCGGAGTACGCCCGCGACGCGATGACCGAGTGGGTCGTCGGGCACCGGGCCGAGGACTTCTCCCTCGACCTGGACGCCGCCCGCGACCTGGTCCTCGCGCGCAAGCCGTCCGTCGTGCTCCTCCCGAGCCCCAACAACCCGACCGGCACCGCGCTGCCGCCGGAGGCGGTCTCGATGCTGTGCGAGGCCGCGGCCTCCTACGACCCGGGCGGGATCGTGGTCGTCGACGAGGCGTACGGCGAGTTCCGGCGCGAGGGCACGCCGAGCGCGCTCGAGCTGCTTCCCCGCCACCGCAACCTGGTGGTCAGCCGCACGATGAGCAAGGCCTTCGCGCTGGCGGGTGCCCGGGTGGGCTACCTCGCTGCCGACCCGGCGATCTGCGACGCCATCCGCGTCGTACGCCTGCCCTACCACCTCTCCGCGGTCACCCAGGCGACCGCGCTGGCCGCGCTGCGACACGCCCCCGAGCTGCTGGGCAAGGTCGACGACCTGCGGGTCGAGCGCGACGCGACCGTGGCCTGGCTGCGCGAGCAGGGGCTCGAGGTGGCCGACTCCGACGCCAACTTCGCGCTCTTCGGTCGGTTCGCCGACCGGCACGCCGTGTGGACGGCGCTGGTGGAGCGTGGAGTCCTGATCCGGGAGACCGGGCCGGACGGATGGCTGAGAGTCTCGATCGGCACCGCCGACGAGATGGGAGCATTCAGGCAGGCACTCACGGAAGTGATCAAGGAGCAAGCATGAGCCGCACGGCCAGCATCGAGCGCAGCACCAAGGAATCGCAGGTCAAGGTCGAGGTCGACCTCGACGGCACCGGGCGCGCCCAGATCACCACGGGTGTCGGGTTCTACGACCACATGCTCGACGCGTTCGCGCGCCACTCGCTCGTCGACCTCGTCGTCCACACCAACGGCGACACCCACATCGACGCCCACCACTCCGTGGAGGACACCGCGATCGTGCTCGGCCAGGCGCTGCGCGAGGCGCTCGGCGACAAGCGCGGCATCCGGCGCTTCGGTGACGCGACCGTGCCGCTCGACGAGGCGCTGGTGCAGGCCGTCGTCGACGTCTCGGGTCGGCCCTTCTGCGTGCACTCCGGCGAGCCGGAGGGCCAGGAGTACGTCGCGATCGGCGGCACCGGCGCGACCTACCCGGGTTCGCTGACCCGTCACGTCTTCGAGTCGCTCTCCTTCCACGCCCACCTCGGCCTGCACGTCCGCGTGCTGGGCGGGCGCGACCCGCACCACATCGTCGAGGCGCAGTTCAAGGCCTTCGCCCGCGCCTTCCGCGACGCGATCGCCCTCGACCCGCGCGAGCAGGGAGTGCCGTCGACCAAGGGCAGCCTGTGACGGCTTCGCCCTCGGTCGTCGTCCTCGACTACGGGTCGGGCAACCTCCGGTCGGTCGTACGCGCCATCGAGCGTGCCGGCGCGTCGGTCACGCTGACCGGCGACTTCGAGACCGCGCTCGCGGCGGACGGGCTCGTCGTGCCGGGGGTCGGGGCGTACGCCGCCTGCATGGCGGGCCTGCGCGCGATCAAGGGCGAGCGCATCATCGGTCGACGGCTCGCAGGCGGTCGGCCGGTGCTCGGCATCTGCGTCGGCATGCAGATCCTCTTCGCCGAGGGTGTCGAGCACGGGGTCGACCACCGAGGGGTGCGACGAGTGGCCGGGCACGGTCACCCGGCTCGAGGCCGACGTGGTGCCGCACATGGGCTGGAACACCGTGTCCGTGCCGGAGGGGTCGCGTCTGTTCTCGGAGGTCGAGGGTGAGCGGTTCTACTTCGTGCACTCCTACGCGGCCCGGACCTGGGACCTCGTGACCAACGACCGCACGGCCGCGCCGCTCGTGACGTGGGCCGAGCACGGCGGCGACCGGTTCGTCGCCGCCGTCGAGAACGGCCCGCTCTCGGCGACCCAGTTCCACCCGGAGAAGTCCGGCGACGCGGGCGCGAAACTCCTCAAAAACTGGGTCGAGTCCCTGCCTCGCTGAGCGCTAGCGTCGCGGCCATGCCCGAAGCGCTCAGCATGAACCAGGATCATCCACGCCGCGGTGCGCCGCGACGTCACCGCACCGAGCAGGCGCTGCGGGCCCTCCCCGACGGGGACGCCGCGCGTGCCGGCCAGATGCAGGCGGCCTGGCGCAACCTGGTCCGCGAGCTGACGCACCACCACGAGGCCGAGGACGCGCATCGCGTGGCCGTTCCTCGCGCGCGCGGGGCTTCGACCGGCGCTGCTGGCCGAGATGGAGTCCGAGCACGTCGCCATGAAGGAGGCGCTGGCCTCGTCGTCGGCGGCGATCGACTCGGTCGTCGCGAGCCGACTGCGGCCCAGGCTGCCGTCGCGGCCGACGCGGTCGCGTCCGCGCGTGAGGTGATCAACGGCCACCTCGCCCACGAGGAGCGCGACGTCGAGCCGCTCATCGGCGACCTCGAGGACGACCCCGAGTGGAAGAAGGCCGCTCGAAGAAGTCCGGCCGGCCAGCATCGTCGACGCCGCCAACGCGCTGGCCTGGATGCAGGACGGTGCGGGGGAGCGGGAGCGCTCGTCGCTGCGCTCGAACGATCCCCGCGCCGGTCGTCACGCTCCTGACGCTGCTCCTGGCCCGTCGCTACCGACGCGAGGTCGCGCCGGTCTGGCGCTAGCCCTGCTCGGCCGTCTCGTCGGACTCGGCGCAGCGCCTTGAGGTTGAGCAGCTGCTTGCGAGCCATGGCGAGGTCGCCGAGGCTCACCGCCGGTGCCAGCCAGGGACGTACGTCGGCCACCACCTTGAGCAGCAGCCGCGTCTGCGTGCCCGCCGGCACCACGACGTACGACATGTGCGCGCCCATGATCCGCGCCGTCAGCTGTCGGCCCGGCTCGACGGCCACGACCCGTCCCTGGTCGCGCCCGAAGGCCCGGGTGAACGGGTCCCCGACCACCGGGTCCGGCACGTCGCGCAGCTCGCGGGGCGAGCGTCGGCCGAGGTTGTCGACGAGGTCGTAGGAGTAGGGGGCGATCCGGACCTGCCGTACGCGTGCCCAGACCGTCTCCGGTCGGGCATCGATGGTCACGCCTCGCCAGGCTTCGAGGGTCGGGCTCTCGACGAAGTCGTCGCAGGCGTAGGGCCGCCGGGTCTCCTCGTCGCTGACGCCCCATCGATCGCCGATCACGTGCAGATCCTTGCACCGACCCACGATCCGCGGTCCAGTCCGCTCTGGTGCGCGGGATCCGCGGACCGGACAATCGGCAGAGGCGATCTCGGGAGGCGACATGCTGCAGGTCATCGGAGCAGGATTCGGTCGGACGGGCACGGCATCCACGCGCTGCTACGCGCTCCTACCGCCCGTGCCGACTGAGACGCGACCGCGCCCGAGCAACCCGAGCCGCCGGATCGAAGATGACCCTGCCCCGCACCCCGCCACTCATCCTGATGGCGGGGGCCACAGGCATGTGCAGCTTCTCACTGGGTGGCCCCATGGGCGGTGCGGGAGGCGGCGTTCAAGGATCCTCCCGGTGAGCGGATCCAATCGGTTGGCACCCGCCGCGCGAACCGGAAGGATGCGAGGGTGAGTCAACTCCACGGCGACGGATTATCGATCGACGTCACGCTGGTACGTCGCCTGGTCGATACGGCGTTCCCCGAGTATGCCGGTCACGACCTCACGCCGACTCGCGACTCGGGTTCGTCGAACGTCCTCTTTCGCCTCGGTGAAGACATGCTGGTGCGGCTGCCACGACAACCGGGTGGGGGCGCAACCATCGACAAAGAGGCACGATGGCTGCCCTTCGTGAATTCTCGTATCACCTTCGCCGTTCCCATGGTCCTTGGCGTCGGGGAGCCTGAGCTGGGCTACAGCGAGCGCTGGGCAATCACTCACTGGCTCGACGGTGCGCGCGCGTCACCTCCACTGCCAGGGCGGGTCAACACACCACCTGCTGGACTCGCAAAGGACCTCGCTCAGTTCGTGACGGAGCTGCGAGCGATGGAGGTTCCCCCTGAGGCCGCAGGCGATGAAACCCTGGGGTGGTACCGGGGACTGCCGCTTGCGTCCCTGGACGCTGACTTCCGCGACGCTGCGGCGGAATGCCGCGTGCTCGATCTGGCAATCGACATAGACGAAGCGCTCCGGGTCTGGGATCGCGCGGTCGAAGCCTCCGTCGCGGCCGATGCGACGGTCGGCTGGTACCACGGTGACCTGTTGGCCGAGAACCTGCTGTTGAACGATGCAGGACGTTTGGCAGCCGTGCTCGACTTCGGTGGCCTTGCCATTGGCAACCCGACGGTGGACCTGATCGTCGCTTGGGAGGTCCTCGATGAGGAGGGCCGTCGCGAGTTTCGGAGAGCACTCGGCGTCGACGACGCCACGTGGACTGCTTCCAGGGGGTGGGCACTGCTCATTGCCATGATCACGTTCCCGTACTACGGCGCGACCATGCCACGTCGCTGCGCCGACCGGCTCGCGATGGCGCAAGCGGCGATCGCTGCCGCCTGAGATCGGCGCCCAACGCGCCATGGGCGACCTCGACCCGCCAGAACGAGCTCGAGCCGGTCACGAGGCACGTCGTCCACATCGAGACGGGGTGCCTCTCCATCCCGACCAACCGCGCCACCCGCCCGCGGTGCGTCTCGTGGCACCACCGGCGCGCGCCGGAGGCTGCCTCGACCACTCCTAGGATCGACCCATGCCCAGCACCCCCGACGACCGCTACCTCGAGCTGCTGCCCGCCGTCGACATCAAGGGTGGCCAGGCCGTGCAGCTGGTCCAGGGCGTCGACGGGTCGGAGAAGCGCTTCGGCGACCCGATCGAGGCTGCCCTGCGCTGGCAGGAGGCGGGCGCCGAGTGGATCCACCTCGTCGACCTCGACGCCGCCTTCGGGCACGGGCACAACCGCGAGCTCCAGGCCAGGATCGTCGGTGCCCTCGACATCCAGGTCGAGATGAGCGGCGGCATCCGCGACGACGAGTCGCTCGAGGCGGCCATGGCGACGGGGTGCCGGCGCGTCAACATCGGCACCGCCGCCCTCGAGCAGCCGGAGTGGTGCGCCCAGGCGATCGCGACGTACGGCGACCGCGTGGCGATCGGCCTCGACGTGAGGGGTACGACGCTCGCCGCGCGCGGCTGGACCCGTGAGGGTGGCGACCTCTACGAGGTGCTGGCCCGCCTCGACTCCGAGGGCTGTGCGCGCTACGTGGTGACCGACGTCAACAAGGACGGCATGCTCCAGGGCCCCAACCTCCAGCTCCTCCAGGACGTCTGCGCGGCCACCGACAAGCCGGTCGTGGCCAGCGGCGGCGTCACCACCCTCGACGACATCGAGGCGCTCATGGGTCTCGTCGACGACGGTGTCGAGGGCGCGATCGCGGGCACCGCCCTCTACGAGGGCCGCTTCAGCCTCGAGGACGCGCTCGCGCTGACCAGGGGCACGGTGACCGTGGAGTTCACCGACTACCACACCAGGTTGGCCGCCTACGTGCTCCTCGTCGACGAGCAGGAGCGGGTGCTGCTCGCGTGGTGGAACGGCGAGGGGCACAGCGACTCCGGCGTGGTCGCTGCCCGGTGGCGGGATCGACTTCGACGAGTCGATCCGCGACGGACTGGTGCGGGAGGTGTTCGAGGAGACCGGATTTCGCGTGCGAGCCGGGTGCGCTCGCTCGCCGACCAGCTTCTTCACCGCTCGAGGCAGAACCTTCGACGGCTGGTTCCGCTCCCAACGGTTCGTCTTCGAGGCAACTGTCACGGGCGGGGAGCTGGGCACCACCGAGGTCGACGGCTCGACCGACCACGCCGCATGGGTGCCGCTGGCGGAGCTCGATCGCGCAACCACGCACGGACATCGTCGACGTCGCCCTGGCGGCCCGTCGGCGCGCAGGTGGGGCACGCCATGAGCCTCTCGGTCCGCGTCATCCCGTGCCTCGACGTCGACGGCGGCCGGGTGGTCAAGGGCATCAACTTCGTCGAGCTGCGCGACGCCGGTGACCCCGTCGAGCTGGCCCGCGCCTACGACGCCGAGGGTGCCGACGAGCTGACCTTCCTCGACATCTCCGCCTCCCACGAGGGTCGCGCGACCACGATGGAGATCGTGTCGCGGTGCGCCGAGGAGGTCTTCATCCCGCTCACCGTCGGCGGGGGAGTCAGCAGCGTCGAGGACGTCGACCGGCTGCTGCGCGCCGGTGCCGACAAGGTCGCGATGAACACCGCCGCGATCAACCGCCCCGAGCTGATCGCGGAGGTCGCCGACCGCTTCGGCAACCAGGTGCTCGTCCTCAGCGTCGACGCACGTCGGGCCGACGGCACCGGCTCAGGCTTCGAAGTCACCACCCACGGCGGCCGCAACGAGCGCCGGCCTGGACGCCGTCGAGTGGGCGGCCCGCGCCGCCGAGCTCGGCGCGGGGGAGATCCTGCTCAACGCCATGGACGCCGACGGCACCCAGGACGGCTTCGACCTCGAGCTCATCCGGGCCGTACGCCGCGAGGTGAGCATCCCGGTCATCGCCAGCGGTGGCGCCGGTGCGGTCGAGCACTTCCCGCCCGCCGTGGACGCCGGCGCCGACGCCGTACTGGCCGCGACGGTGTTCCACTTCGGCACCCTGCGGATCAGCGACGTGAAGGCCGGCCTGAGATCGGTGGGCCACCCGGTCCGCTGAGTTCTAGGATCTGCCCATGCGCTCCCTGACCAGCCTCGCCGCCGTCGCCCTGCTCGCCACCACCTTCGCCGCGTGCGCTCCCGCGGACGAGGCGGCCACCGACGACACCGACTCCACCTCGTCGCCCGAGCCGTCCGCCGCGGAGGACTGCACGCCCGACACGATGGAGACGTTCGCCGACGCGACGCTGACCATCGCGACCGACGACCCGGCGTACGAGCCGTGGTTCGTCGACAACGACCCGACCAACGGTGAGGGCTACGAGGCCGCGGTCGGCTTCGCCATCGCCGAGCAGCTCGGCTACACCGCCGACCAGGTCACGTGGGTGAAGGTGCCCTTCAACAAGGTCGTGCAGCCCGGCCCCAAGGAGTTCGACTTCGACCTCAACCAGGTCTCGATCACCGAGGCCCGGCGCAAGGCGGTCGACTTCTCCTCCGGCTACTACGACGTGGTCCAGACGGTCATCACCAACGCCGGCAGCGCCATCGACGGGGCCACCTCGGTCGCCGAGCTCGCCGACGCCAAGCTCGGCGCCCAGGTCGGCACGACCAGCTACACCGCGATCACCGACCAGATCCAGCCGTCCGAGGACCCCGCCGTCTTCGACACCAACGACCAGGCCGTCCAGGCGCTCAAC
Organism: uncultured Actinomycetota bacterium; assembly: GCA_963778975.1. Lineage (GTDB taxonomy): Bacteria > Actinomycetota > Actinomycetes > Propionibacteriales > Nocardioidaceae > Nocardioides. The sequence goes on along the minus strand of CAVZWM010000027.1, from coordinate 52,373 downwards.
AACGGCCAGATCGACGGCATCGTCGTCGACCTGCCCACCGCGTTCTTCATGACGGCCGTCCAGCTCGACGACGGCACGATCGTCGGCCAGCTGCCGCTCCCCGACGGCGAGCCCGAGCAGTTCGGCGCGGTCCTCGCCAAGGACAGCGCACTGACCGGGTGCATCACCGGTGCGGTGGACGCACTGCGTGAGGACGGCACGCTCGACCAGCTCAACGAGGAGTGGCTGGCCCAGCAGGGCGCTCCCGAGCTGTCCTGATGCCCGACCAGGTCACCGACGCCTGGCAGCCGTCACCCGTCCAGCGCGAACGCGACGAGTGGCGGCGCCGGCGGACGTTCCGCAGCGCGGCCATCGCCGCCGGGAGCACGCTGCTGCTCCTCGGCGTGCTCAGCGGCGTGATCTTCAGCTCGCCCGGCTGGGAGCGGGTGCAGGAGACCTACTTCGACTGGGACAAGGCCGTCTCGTCGTTCCCCGCGGTCCTCGAGGGCCTCTGGCTCAACATCCGGGTGATGCTGATCTGCTGGGTGCTGATCCTCGTGGTCAGCCTCACCGTGGCGATCATCCGCACCCTGCGCGGACCGGTCTTCTTCCCGATGCGCCTGCTCGGGACGGCGTACGTCGACATCTTCCGCGGCCTGCCGCTCCTGCTCGTGATCTACCTGCTCGGCTTCGGCGGCCCGGCCCTCGGGCTCACCGGCGATGCCGGTCTCGCCGCTGTTCTGGGGGTGCACGGCACTGGTGCTGTCCTACTCGGCCTACGTGGCCGAGGTCTTCCGCGCCGGCATCGAGTCGGTGCACCCGAGCCAGCGGCTCGCCGGGCGCTCGCTGGGCCTGTCCTACCGCCAGACGCTGCGCCACGTCGTGCTGCCGCAGGCCTGGCGCCGCGTCCTGCCGCCCCTGATGAACGACCTCGTCTCGCTCCAGAAGGACTCCGGACTCATCGCCGTGCTCGGGGTCAGCGACGCGATCCGCAAGGCCCAGATCGAGACGTCGCTCGACTTCAACTACACGCCGTACGTCGTGGCTGGGGTCCTGTTCTGCTGCCTGACCATCCCGATGGCGCGGCTCACCGACCGGTACGCCCGCAAGAAGGGCTTCCACGGAGCGGGGGGAGTGATGTGAGCGCGCTGCTGGAGGTCTCCGGGGTCCGCAAGTCCTTCGGGTCGCACGTCGTGCTGCGCAACGTCGACCTGGCGATCGAGCCCGGTCAGTGCGTCGTCCTGATCGGGGCGTCCGGGTCGGGCAAGTCGACGCTCCTGCGGTGCGTCAACCTGCTGGAGGTCGTCGACGACGGCGTCATCACCTTCGACGGCCGCGACATCACCGACCCGCGCGTGGACGGCGACGAGGTGCGGTCGCGGATGGGGATGGTGTTCCAGGCCTACAACCTCTTCCCGCACCTCGACGTGATCGGCAACGTCACCCTGGCCCTGCGCCTGGTGCACGGCGTCGAGGCGGAGGAGGCCCGTACGCGCGGGCTGGCGATGCTCGACCGGGTCGGGCTGGCCGCCAAGGCGACCGCACGTCCCGACGACCTGTCCGGGGGCCAGCAGCAGCGGGTGGCCATCGCCCGGGCGCTGGTCGCCAACCCGCGGCTGATGCTGCTCGACGAGGTCACGTCCGCCCTCGACCCCGAGCTGGTGGGGGAGGTGCTCGACCTGCTCGGCGAGCTCAAGGCCGAGGGCGTCACCATGCTCCTCAACACCCACGAGATGGGCTTCGCCCGCGAGGTGGCCGACCAGGTCTGCTTCCTCCACGACGGGGTCATCCACGAGTCCGGTACGCCGGCGGAGGTGCTCGGCAACCCGAGCATGGAGCGGACGAAGGCGTTCCTCTCCCGCATCCGCGCCTGAGCGTCGTCGAGGAGATTGGGCCGCTGTCGGTCGTCAGGCATAACCTGACGGTGATGAGTTCCTCGAGCACGGCGATCCAGGGTTCGACCACCCGCGAGGGTTTCGCCGTACTCGGCGTCGGCATCCGGCGCGAGCCGAAGATCTTCACCGTCGCCACCCTCGGGGCTGTGCTCTTCGGCGTGCTGACCGTGGCCGATGCGTGGGTGCTCGGCTGGTCCACCGAGCACGTCCTGATCCCGGCCTTCGAGAACGGCGAGATCGAGACCAGCCTGCTGATCTGGGTCGTCGCGCTCTTCCTCGGGGTGGCGATCCTCCGCGCGCTCGGCATCGTGGCCCGGCGCCTCGGCGGCGGGATCATGTACTACCGGATGCAGTCGCACACGCGCCGTGCCGTCACCCGTCAGTACCTCGCCCTGCCGATGGAGTGGCACCAGCGACACCCGACCGGCCAGCTGCTGTCCAACGCCTACTCCGACGTCGAGGCGGCCTGGTCCCCGATCATGCCGCTGCCGATGGCGCTCGGCACCCTCGTGATGATGGTGGTCGCGGTCGTCCAGATGTTCGTCGCCGACGCGGTGCTGGCGATGGTCGGGGTGCTGGTCTTCCCGCTCGTGGTCGTGGCCAACCTCCTCTACCAGCACTACTCCTCGCCGCTGATGACGCGCGCGCAGGGCCTGCGGGCCGAGGTCAGCGAGATCGCGCACGAGTCCTTCGACGGTGCGATGGTCGTCAAGACCCTCGGCCGCGAGGTCGAGGAGACCAGCCGCTTCCGCGACAAGGCCGAGGAGCTGCGCGACGTCAACATCCGGGCCGGCAAGATCCGCGCCGCGTTCGACCCCGTGCTCGCCAGCCTGCCCAGCCTCGGTGTCCTCGTCGTGCTCGCGGTCGGCGTCTCGCGCGTGTCCAGCGGCGACACCAGCGCCGGCGACGTCGTGACCGTCGCCTACCTCCTGACCATCGTCACCTTCCCGATCCGCGCGATCGGCTGGCTGCTCGGCGAGTTCCCGCGCTCGGTCGTGGGCTACCGCCGCGCGAAGGCCGTGATCGACGCCCAGGGCGCCATGGTCTTCGGCGCCGAGGAGCTCCCGCGCTCCGAGCGCGGCGCCCTGCTCGAGGTCGACGACCTCCACTACTCCTACGACGCGACCGCGCCGTTGCTCAACGGCGTGAGCTTCGACGTCCAGCCCGGGCGCACCGTCGCGGTCGTCGGCGCGACCGCCTCCGGCAAGAGCACGCTGACCAGCCTGATGACGCGCCTCGTCGACCCCGACGCCGGCGAGATCCGCGTCGACGGGCTCGACCTGCGCGACCTGCGCCGCGGTGAGCTGCCCCGCAACGTCGCCCTCGTCGCCCAGACGGCCTTCATGTTCGACGACACCGTGCGCGGCAACGTCACCCTGGGGGCCGACGTGCCCGACGAGGACGTCTGGGCCGCCCTGCGCACCGCCCAGGCCGACGGCTTCGTCGCCGCGCTGTCCGACGGCCTCGACACGCAGCTGGGGGAGCGGGGCACCTCGCTGTCCGGAGGCCAGCGCCAGCGCCTGTCGCTCGCCCGGGCCCTCGTCCGCAAGCCGCGCCTGATGATCCTCGACGACGCCACCTCCGCGGTGGACCCGGAGGTCGAGGCCCGCATCCTCGCCTCGCTGCGCACCGACGTCGGCGGCTCGGACTCCTCGCTCGTGGTCGTGGCCTACCGCAAGGCGACGATCTCCCTGGCCGACGAGGTCCTGCACCTCGACGGCGGGCGGATCGTCGGCCGTGGCACCCACGCCGAGCTCATCGCCTCCAGCCCCGACTACGCCCGACTCGTCAACGCCTACGAGGTGGAGGTCTGATGAGCTCACCCCACTGCGTGAAGCCCCTGTCGGGCACCCGGATGGACACCGGCGAGGACATCGCCGCCATGGAGACCATCCGGCTCGGCATGAAGTACTCGCCCGAGCTGCGCGAAGGCCTGGGCTGGACCCTGGTCCTGGCGATCATCGCCTCCTGCGGCCAGGTCGTGGTGCCCATCGCCGTCCAGCAGACCCTCGACCGCGGCCTCAACAGCCCCGATGGGCCACGGATCGGGTTCGTCATCTGGATGGGACTGGCCGCGGCCCTCGCCGTCCTGGTCACCAGCCTGGCGTCCTACTTCATGACGAAGCGGCTCTTCACCACCTCCGAGCGCGGCCTTGCCACGCTCCGCACCAAGGCGTTCCGCCACGTCCACGACCTGCCGCTGCTGACGCAGAACACCGAACGTCGGGGCGCCCTGGTGTCGCGCGTGACCTCCGACGTCGACCAGGTCAGCCAGTTCCTCGTCTTCGGCGGCCTGATCTTCGTCGTGAGCATCGGCCAGATGCTGGTCGCGACGGTCCTGATGCTGTTCTACAGCTGGGAGCTCGCCGCGGTGGTCTGGCTGGCCTTCGCGCCGCTGTTCCTCTCGATCCGCTGGTTCCAGAAGAAGCTCTCCGCGGCCTACACCGTCGTCCGCCACCAGGTGGGGGTCCTGCTCGGCGCGATCTCCGAGCCGGTCGTGGGTGCCGCCGTCGTGCGCTCGTACGGCATCGAGGACCGCACCCAGGCCCGCATCGACGACGCGATCGTCGACTGGCAGCGGGCCAACACCCACGCCCAGACCTACACCGTCACGTCGTTCTCGCTGGGCGGTCTCTCCGCCGGCCTCGCCAACGCGGGCGTCATCGTCATCGGCATCCTGCTCGGCTTCACCTCCGACATGACCCCGGGTCGCGTGCTGGCCTTCGCGTTCCTGGTCACGCTGTTCGTCGGCCCGGTGCAGATGGGCACCCAGGTCCTCACCGAGGCGCAGAACGCCATCGCGAGCTGGCGGCGAGTCCTCGGCATCCTCGAGACGCCGGCCGACCTGATCGACCCCGGTCCCGACGGCGAGGTGCTGCCGCGTGGCCCGATCGACGTCAGGTTCGACCACGTCACCTTCGCCTATCCCACCGGCCCTCCGGTGCTCATCGACGTCGACCTCCACATCGACGCCGGCACCCGGGTGGCGATCGTGGGGGAGACCGGCTCGGGCAAGTCCACCTTCGCCAAGCTCCTCACCCGCCTGATGGACCCCCCGGACGGGGCGGTCCTGCTCGACGAGGTCGACGTACGCCGGATCGAGCCGACCTCGCTGCGTCGCAGCGTCGTGCTCGTCCCGCAGGAGGGCTTCCTCTTCGACGACACGATCGCGGCCAACGTGCGCTACGGCAGTCTCGAGGCGACCGACGAGGAGATCGTGGCAGTCAGCGGTCGAGCTGGGCATCGACGACTGGCTCGCGGGTCTGCCGAAGGGACTGCGTACGAAGGTCGGTCAGCGCGGTGAGTCACTCTCCGCCGGCGAGCGCCAGCTGGTCGCGCTCCTCCGGGCGCACCTGGCCGACCCCGACCTGCTCGTGCTCGACGAGGCGACCAGCGCGGTGGACCCGCAGCTGGAGATGCAGATCGGCCGAGCCCTCGAGCGGCTGATGCAGTCGCGGACGTCGGTCACCATCGCCCACCGGCTGTCCACGGCGGAGAACGCCGACGAGGTGATCGTGGTGGATCGCGGGCGGGTGGTTCAGCGCGGACCGCACGCCGAGCTGCTCACCGAGGTGGGCGGCATCTACTCCACGATGCACGCCAGCTGGATCGCCCAGCACTCGCACCAGTAGGGCAGCCGGACGGCGACGCCCGGGATCAGGAAGAGCCAGGACCTGGCTGATGAGCGCGTCGACGTCGAAGTGGACGGACTCCTCGCCCTGCGGCGACGACGGCGAAGCTGCGGGAGACGAAGTCGATGACGTCGGTGGACCGGGCCTGGAGCACCAGGTGGCCGTCGGGGGAGCTGAGCTCGATGCTGACCATGGCGGTGCCAGCTCAGGCCGATCGCAGGCGCCACGTGCACGTCGCCGTCGCCGGCCGGCGTGGTGATGCCCTCGGCGAGCAGGTCGCGACCGAAGGTCCACACGAGGTCGCCCTCACCGGTGACGAAGGTCATCGCGACGGCGAACGGGTCCGAGCGACGGTAGTCGAGGACGGCGTCGATGCTGTGGTGGATGCCACGGTCGTCGACGCACTCGACGGTGATGTCCAGCGCGACGTCGGACAGAACCGGTCCGCTTCCCGACATGTTCATCAAGTTCCTCCTCAGTTTCCGACTGGATTGCTCATGAGACGGCATCAGGCAGACGCTCGTGACGCCGAATAGGCAAAACTGTCGAGACCCGGTCCAGACCAGGTGTCCGGACTGGCTAGGACGTGGCGGTTATCGTCGGGCCCATGACGGGGGCAGCGAAGCGCATCGTGCTGGAGACCTTGGGGTGGGTGCTCCTGCTGCTGGGCGTCGCCGCCATCTTCCTGCCCGGCCCCGGCCTCCTCGGAATCTTCGCGGGCCTGGCCCTGCTCTCCCAGCAGTACGACTGGGCCGAGCGCCGCGTCGACCCGGTCCGGGTGCGGGCGCTGATCGGTGCCGCCGAGGGGGTCGAGACCTGGCCGCGCGTCATCGCCTCGTGCCTGGGCGCCGTCGTCCTGGCCGGCTTCGGCGTGCTGTGGATCATGAAGCCACCGCCCCCGGACTGGTGGTCCTTCCCGGAGTCCTGGTGGCTGCCCGGCGGGATCTGGACCGGAGTCACCCAGATCGCCTCCGCGGGGATCGCGATCGGCCTCATCGTCTACAGCTACCGCCGCTTCCACGGCAAGCCCGAGGCCGTCGAGAAGCTGCGGCGGGAGAAGGACGGCGTCAGCGACGGTGACCCTGATTCCCGGTCGACCAGGTCCGTGGGATAAAGTTCCGGCGACTCGGGCGATTGGCGCAGTGGTAGCGCGCTTCGTTCACACCGAAGAGGTCACTGGTTCGAACCCAGTATCGCCCACCGAGCAAGAAACAGCCCCTGACCTGCGAAAACGCAAGTTCAGAGGCGGGTTCAATTCGGTCCGCGTGTCCACTACGTGTCCACCAGAGGTCCATCAATGGCCTGTAGCGGGAAGCTTCCGGAAGGCGGCCTCGAGCTCGTCCAGGCGGATCCGGATGTTGCGGCGGCCGCATCGATAGGCCGGGATTGAGCCGTCACTGATACGACGACGAATCGTCTTCGTGCTCAGCGACATCACCTCAGCTGCCTCCTCGATGCTGAGGTAGACCGGGGTTGTTCGCTGCTCGGGAATCGAGCTGTCCTGTTCTGAGTAGTTCATGAGGACTCCTGGATGATTGTGGTCACTCCTCAGGTGGGAGCGCCGCTCCGCATCTCGGGGACCATGTCCGCGGCTCGACGACTCCGGCTGGGATAGGCACTTCCGGCGAGGTGACGCGCTGTAGGTGGTGAGCGAGGCGGGGGCACGCAGGGCGCACGCGCTCATCGTTGACGTACGGATGACGTCACGAACCCCAAGCCTGCGGGCGGCAAGTTCGCGTGCTGACCTCGCCTATGCGCGTGGGCCTCGGAAGAGCTGCAGTCGCGGCGGATAGACGCATGTTGGGCAGCGCGGGTGCGTGCAGATGTAGGGGCGATCGCGCCGGTCTACTCAAGGGCGGAGGTGTCACCCTCCGCCAGCTTCATGGCTTGCAACGCTATGGGCGGTGGGGCATGGAAGTCGAAGGCACGGAACAATACGGCGTGAGCAACGCCCAATCGCTGTCCCTGCATCGCAGTGATTCCGCCGATCATCGGGCGCGGGGGTGGGTGGCCAGGGATGCCAGCAAGATACTCGCGATGCGCCTCCAACGACGCAATCCCTCGCTCCAACGCCTCCCCCGTGACATCAACGCCATGCGTGGGCCGAGAATCGCCTGACACGAGCAACCAACGCGGCGACCACGGCTCCAGGCCCTCGGTTTCGAGCAGTTCAGGAAACACCCACCGGTTACCCGCGTCCCTCACCGCGTCCAAGGCGGCGAGACCGGCTACTCGGTGGTCGGCCTGGTTGAGGCCAGCGACGAACTCCACCTCCCATGAACCCACAAGGACGGCATCCGGTCGAAACCTCCGGATCTCGCGGGCAATATCGCGGCGCAACTCCAAGGAGTAGACGAGCACGCCGTCGGGGTAGTGCAAGAAGTCGACCTGCGTAACCCCGACAGCCGTCAAGCCGGCAACCTGCTCACGCACGCGAAGCTCGGCAGTCCGGTCGGGTGTGCTGGCATCCATACCGGCTTCTCCGCGAGTCAGGAGCAGGTACGCCACCTCGATTCCCTGGCTGGTCCAGGCGGCGACTGCCGAGGAGGTCCCGTACTCCACGTCATCGGGATGGGCAACGACACACAACACACGCTGGAAAGCATCGATCGGGAAGGGCAGCACTCCATCCGCACTCATCCGCCGAGGCTAGCCACGGCGATCGGCCAACACCCCTCAGCACCCCATACCCCTGTCGCGGCGGTAAGACGCAGGTTTGCCACGTTCTCGTCGCGGCAGACCTGGACCGTTCGGGCTGTGGGTCAGCGGTCGATCGAGGCCATGTTGGCTTGGTCGTGTCGCTCGCCGGCGGCGGGCTCGAGTGAGTCGAGCCGCTGGAGCTGGTCGGCGGTGAGCTCGATGTCTGCGGCTGCGGTGTTCTCCTCGACGCGTGCGACGCGGCGGGTGCCCGGGATGGGAGCGATGTCGTCACCTCGGGTGAGGAGCCAGGCCAGCGCGGTCTGGGCGGGAGTGGCGCCGATCTCGGCGCCGATGGCGGTGACCTCGTCGACGAGGGCGAGGTTGCGCTGGAAGTTGTCGCCGGTGAAGCGGGGGTTGCGTCTTGCGCCAGTCGTCGTCGCTGAAGTCGTCGACGGTGCGGATCTGTCCGGTGAGCAGGCCGTGTCCGAGGGGTGAGTAGGGCACGAAGCCGATGCCGAGCTCACGCAGGAGGGGCAGGATCTCGTCTTCCACGTCGCGGGTCCACAGGGAGTACTCGGTCTGGAGCGCGGTGACCGGCTGTACGGCGTGGGCGCGGCGGATCGTGGCCGGCGCTGCCTCGGAGAGTCCGAAGTGTCGGACCTTGCCCTCGGCGATGAGATCGGCGACGGCTCCCGCTGTCTCTTCGATCGGCGTGTTCGGGGTCGACACGGTGCTGGTAGTAGAGGTCGATGTAGTCGGTGTCGAGGCGTCGCAGTGAGCCCTCGACGGCTGCCCGGACGTTGGCGGGGCTGCTGTCGGTGCCGAGGGTGTGGCTGGTCGCCGTGGTGCTGCACGAGACCGAACTTGGTGGCGATCTTCACCTCGTCGCGGCGGCCCTTGACGGCGCGTCCGACGAGTTCCTCGCTGTGGAAGGGTCCGTAGACCTCGGCGGTGTCGATGTGGGTGACGCCGAGCTCGAGTGCCCGGTGGATGGCGCGGACGGACTCGGAGTCGTCGAGCGGTCCGCCGGTGGTGTAGGTGCCGGCCATGGTCATGGCGCCGAGGCCGATGCGGGAGACCACGAGGTCACCGAGGTGTGCGTTCTTCATCAGACTTCTCTCGTAGTGTGCGGGCGGTGGTCAGCGGTGATGGCCGCCATCGACCACACAACCAGCGCGAGACAGCGTCCGGGAGTCCCTGCCGTGGGGGTCACCAGCAGTGACCCCCACACCGGTCGCGGCGCTTCGTACAGTGGCTGCATGAGCGCCTCGGAGCCGAGCCCCCGCGACACTGCCCGGGCCGAGATCCGGGAGTTCCTCACCACCCGCCGGGCGCGGATCACCCCGGAGCAGGCGGGCCTGCCGTCGTACGGCGGCGACCGCCGCCGGGTGCCGGGGCTGCGCCGCGAGGAGACGGCTCTCCTGGTCGGGGTCTCTCCGCAGTACTACATCCGCCTCGAGCGAGGCGACGCGACCGGCGTCTCGGACAGCGTCATCGACGGCATCGCCCACGCGCTGCGGCTCGACGACGCCGAACGGGCGCACCTGCTCGACCTGTTCCGCACCGCGGGCGCGCCCAGCCGCGCCAGGAAGCGGCGCACGCCGGCGACCGATCGGGTACGGCCGACGATCCAGCGCTTGGTCGACGCGATGCCGACCGTGCCAGCCGTCGTGCTCAGCGGTCGACTCGACGTCCTTGCCACCAACCAGCTCGGCCGAGCCCTGTTCCACCCGTTCTACGACACCGACGAGCCGGTGAACAACGCCCGCCTCGTCTTCCTCGACCCGCGCGCCACAACGCTGTTCCGCGAGTGGGACGTCGTGGCCAACGACACCGTCGCGCTGCTGCGAGCCGAAGCCGGACGTGACCCCTACGACCGACAGCTGTCCGACCTGGTCGGCGAGCTGTCCACCCGCAGTGACGACTTCCGGGTCCGCTGGGCCGCTCACGACGTCCGCATCCACAGCACCGGCGTCAAGAAGCTGCACCACCCCATCGTCGGCGACCTCGACCTGCCCTTCGAGTCCCTACCCCTCGAGGCCGGCGCCACCACCAGCCTGGTCACCTACCTCGCCGAACCAGGCAGCCCGTCCCACGACGCGCTCGTCATGCTCGCCAGCTGGGCCGCAACCGGCGCCGGACCCTCACCCGACCGTCCGACCAATCCCCACCGCGAAAGTGGCGCCACCCGGGACTAGCGCTGGGGGCGGCCCTGAACCCATCCGCCCGGCGATCGAGGACGCGCTCGTCGGCACAACCGGAAGTAGCCGTGTGTCGGTCGTCAAACGGCGCCTGCTTCTTGCCCCAGATGCTCTCCCGCAGTGCAGTGTCACCGGTTGTCTGGAACTTTGATGGTGACTCTCTCGTCGTTCCGGCGCTGGCTCGGCGTGGGCGGGCGGAATGTCGACGTTGAGCTGACTGCCGGGAGGCGCGGTGGCTCGACGCTCAGCAGCACTTTGGCGAGAATATCGGCGACACAGACTCGCGGGCCAGCTTCGTCGAGCTCAAAGGCACCGGCCCGACGGGAGCACCAGTAGGCGATGAGTCGCCCCTCGGGCCGCAGCCGAGAAGATGACCCAGAAGGCACCTCCGCTGGAGTGGAGGAGCCATCAGGTCGTCCAGGAAGCGGTGATTCGTGTGTCCGGTAGGTAGGCGCAGTAGGTCCCCGTCCTGATGGCCCGATCGAGGTGCTCGCCGAGCGCTGGGTCGTGCTGACGGATCCGGCTCATGGCGTGACGGATCGCCCGGGTGACGCTGACGCGGGCGCGTTCGGATGCGGAACCTGCCCGCCGCTCACGCCCGCCGAGCCCGACTGCGCGCGACAGTTCGCGGATGAGGAAGTCACGTTCGGCCTCGGCCTGGCCGACGCGTCCGCTGTCTCCCGTCAGTCGCGCGTCGTCGAGGTCCTCATCGATCTCCGCAAGCCGTCGGCGGTAGGAGTTCTTGGCCTGGGTGTCGAGAAGCACTCCGGAATCTCCCCATCCGGAAGACGTCAACTCCGGATCAGTCGTTTCGGCAGTGGTTGCGGACGGAGCGACCCCGCTCGAGACGAGGTCGAGCACGTGGAACTCCCTACCGGGATGCGCCAGTAGCCGCGCGAGGTAGTGCAGGCCCTTGAGATCACGCAGTGTCACGGTGTGTTCCTCGAAGGATATGGACCAGTAGTCGCCTGACTGGCGGAAGGCGTTGGGGTTCTGTTGGCCATCGTCGATCGGCCGTGCTTCTACCGGCGACGGCGTCGGCCCCGACTCGAGGCCGGCATCGGCCTCAGCCTCAGCAGCGCGGTCGACCTGTGCGAGGCCGGTGCGCGCTAAGGCGGCCTCGTGGGGAGCCCCCACGAGGCTCCACAGCTGGACGGCGGTCTCGAACCCCTGCCGGGCACCCGCCATGTCGTTTGCTGCGAGCCGCACCCGTCCGTCGGCCATCGCCGCGCTGGCAGCCAGTGCCCTGCTCTCGAACGCTGCGGCCACGCGGGCCAGTTCGTCGGCCGCGTCGCGGGCACCGATCAGGTCTCCGGCGGCCACGTCGATCTCGACCCGAGCGGCGAGCAGCGGAGCCCGGCGCAGGTCGGTGTTCGGCGGCCGCTCCTTGGACGGAACGGTCAGCGGATGGTCGAGCGCGTCCCGGATGGATGCGGCCGCCAACGCAACGTCGCCCTGAGCCAGTCGCACCAGGGCGAGTCCGGGCTCCGGATCCCACCCCGCCTCGCGAGCCGCGAGGAACGCCTCCTCCGCACCTTTGAGATCGCCCAGCTGGAGTCGTACCCGGCCCAGTTCGGTGAGGGGCCAGCCGAGTTCCCGGCGCAGGTACGGTCGCAGTTCCGTACATGCGGCCAGGGCCTCCTGTTCCGCCTCGGTGTTCGCCCCGCGCAGCCGAAGGATCTCGGCCCGGTGCACGCGGCAGCGGCCGTGGACGCTGCCGATACCGCTTCCGTGGCGCCACCGCTCCATGGCCTCGGTCCACTCCTCGGCGAGGTCGTACTGGGCGAGCCCCTGGAGCATGCACACCAGCTCGCAGTAGACCATTCCGGTCGAGATCGCATCGAGTTCACCGGAGATGGTGGTCACCGCCGCCTCCTCGACGAGGTCGAGGCCCCGACGGACCTCGCCCGCCAGGATCACGGCGTGCGCCTGGGCCACCCGACCGAGAGCGGCCGCCGCCGGGTTGCATTTCGAGCCCGTCGCGATCGCACGACCGGCCCATTCGCCGGCAGCGAGCACGTCTCCCATCATCAGCCGCTCGTAGCTCTTGATGACCGCCACCCAGGCGTGGGTGGGGGTCTCGTCGTACCCCTCGAGCAGGCGTTCCGCTCGCCTTACCCAGCCTCGGATCGGCGCCATCAACGCGGTGTCCATCAACAGGTGCAGGGCGACCCTGCTCGCCGCAGCGGCCGCCGCGAGCGAGTCGCCGGCCCGCACGGCATCCGTGTGTGCGCGTTCCCATGCCTCGATGGTCACCTCGACATGGCCGGTGGCGTATGCGACCTCGGCCAGCAACCCGAGATCGTCGACCGTCAGCTGGGTGTGCTCGTCGGCTCGGACGAGCAGGCCGTAGGCCCGCGACCAGTCACCGGCGGAGGCCGCCTCGCGTCCCCGCTCCACCAGCTCGACTTCGACCACGTCGTCCATCGCTCACCGCTCTGCAGGCAGACCCGTGTCCGGGCCGCGGTAACCCCGAGGGCTACCCGGGTAACAGTCTTCCTCACGCCTTGGTAATTGCGCGTCGAGAGTCGATGCGACGGAAGGAGAATGAAGATGCCGCTCATCAACGTGAAGCTGGTCGAAGGCGTGTTTGACGCCGCCCAGAAGCGGGAGATCGTCGAGAAGCTGACCGAGGCCATGGTCAGCATCGAAGGCGAGAACATGCGGCCGGTGACGGTCTGCTACGTGGAGGAAGTGCGCAGTGGCGACTACGGCATCGGGGGCAAGCCCCTCACGACCGCCGACGTGAAGAACCTGGCTGCTGGCCAACCGGCGGCGCTGTAGCGCCAAGCAATGTGTCAGCGGCGCCGCCCGAGAAGGCGGCGCCACTGCGGGCGCGCGCCCCGACGACACGCCAGGCCCGTCAATGACGACTTTGAGTCCTTGCAACGCAACACGAACACGAATGAGAAAGGCAAGAATCCCAATGAACACGAATGTGACACAGCTGGCGCCATCAGGCACGGTGCACGCGAACGGGCAGCAGCTCTACTACGAGGTCCACGGCGACGGACCTCCGCTGGTTCTGGTGATGGGGATCGGATACGACTCGTCGCTGTGGACGCTGGCGCAGGTCCCGGCCCTCTCCACCCAGTTCCAGGTGGTCCTGGTCGACAACCGCGACGCCGGCCGCAGCTCGAAGGCCAGCCACCCGTACACCATCGCGGACATGGCAGATGACCTCGCCGGACTGCTCGACGCGCTGGAGATTGCGCAAACTCACCTGCTGGGGCTGTCCATGGGAGGGATGATCGCCCAGGAGTTCGCACTCCGACATGCGGACCGGCTGAATCGGCTGGTGCTCACCGGGACGGGAGCAGCGCCGGCACGAAGCGCCATCGATCCGATCGCGATCTGGAGCTGGGTCAAGGCCAACGACGGCACCGGGGAGGTGTTCGGTGGGCAACAGTTCGTCTCCCTCTTCTCCACAGCCTTCCTTCGCAACCACCAAGCGGTGCACGACACCGCCGAACTGCTGGCAAGCAATCCGTACCCGATGAGTCCCGAGGCGTACGCACGACAGGCGGACGCGTACCGGCACTTCGATGCCCTCGATCGGCTAGGCGCAATCACCGCTCCGACCCTGGTAGTCGTGGGAGAGCAAGACCTGCTGACGCCACCCTGGATTGCCCGCGAGGTCGCCGACGCGATCCCGGGCGCCCGTTTCGAGGTCATCCGCGGAGACGGATCCTCACACGTGGTGCCGATCGAGCGTCCCGACGACTTCAACCGGCTCGTGTCGGACTTTCTTGCCGGGCAACTCGAACCAGGAGGGCCGGCCATAGCGTCCGCCAACTAGCACTGTTGCCGAGCCCGTCCTCATCGCCGCAGGGTCGAACCAGCACCTCCTGCAGGCAATGTTCGCGCTGCCCGCGAGGGAGTGCGTCTATCTGGGCGGTTCGACGCGGCTCGCCTGCGACCCAATTGCCACTGGTTCATTCGATGTCAGGAGGCGCGACCGGGCCGTAAGCCGAACCTCACACGACCACGGCGGTGAGCTTGTGTGTACACGGGAGCACGCGTCTCGTTTGAGCCGTCCGGGTCGTGGTTCTGGGATGGAGCGACATGCGGTACGGCATGTTTCGCCTGGTCATGATCGAGATTTGACCACGCAACCTGATCTGGCCGATCCACCGAACAAACCCGGACCAGACCGGTCTCGCTGCAGCTCAACAACGCGAGTGCCGATCAGTGACGACTCTGGAAGCCAGTCGCCTGATCCGCCTGCCGAGACTCACCAAACAAGCGGCACGCATGCTACGAAGGTCCGTAGATCGGTCCGCCCCTCGGGGCGGGCCGAGCGTCATTTCAAGGCTAGGTGACGAGTGCTGACGGGCGGTGACGAGGCCGATGCACGGTGGAGTGAAGTTCTACCGCGGCTCCGCGTCCGCCGCGCGCTCGTACGTGGAGGCCGACCACTCGCGCGTCGACGACTACTACCTCGCCGAGGGCACCGGGGTGGCCGAGCGATACGTCGCCACGACTCTCGCCGGGAGCGGGGGGACGCGGTGTTTCCGCAGTTCAGGACGGGGGGACGCTGGATGGCGACGCCTACGAGCGGTGGGTCGCCGGCTACGACGTCGAGACCGGCGACGCCGAAGGGTCGGCTGCGTGACGACGCCCATGCGCTGCGGTTCGTCGAGGTCGTCGTCAACGGGCCGAAGTCCTGGTCGCTCGCCGCCGCACTCCACCCCGACATCGCGACGGCGTACGACGCGGCGATGGATCGGGCCGCTGGTGAGGTGATCGGGTGGGTGGCCGAGCACGCCACCACCCGGGTCGGGCCACGTGGCCGGCAGGTGCAGGTCCCGGTGGAGAAGCTCGAGGCGGCCGTCGTGCGTCACTACACCTCGCGGGCCGGTGACCCGCACCGCCACCTCCACGTGCAGATCAACGCACGCGTCTTCGCGCGCGGGGCGTGGCGTGGACTGCACTCGGTCGGTGTCGTCGACAGCATCGAGGCGCTCAACGGGATCGGGCACGCGGCCGTGATGTGCGACCCCGAGTTCCGGGCCGCGCTGGCTGCGCGTGGCTACACGCTCGACGACGACGGCGAGATCGAGCAGCTCGCGCCGTACGCCGGCCGGTTCAGCCAGCGCGCCGCACAGATCAACCGCAACGTCGACCGGTACGAAGCCGCATGGCGAGCCGAGCACCCCGGCCAGGAACCCGGACCGCGACTGCGGCGTACCTGGGACCGACGCGCGTGGGCGGACGCGCGACCCGACAAGGTCGTGCCCCGCAGCGGCGCCGACCTCGTCGCCGCGTGGAACAACGAGCTGCGCGACCTCGGCTTCACCCCACCGACCACGTCACCGACCAACCCGGCGACAGAGCCGGGTCTGCAGATCGGTCGACTCAACCGCGACGTCGCCGCCGACCTCGTGCTCACCCGGCTCGGCGCCAAGCGGTCGGCGTGGAACGCACCCGACATCCGTGGCGAGGTCGAACGACTGATCGCCTCCGTCGGCGTGGTCGCCGAACGACCCGTCCGTCACGAGCTGGTCGAGGACATCGCCGAGCGTGCCCGGACACGATGCGTGCCGTTGCTGGACCGCGACGACGTCCCCGAGCACGTCCGCAGCCTGACGTCCGAGCGGGTCCTCGCCGTCGAAGCCGACCTGGTCGACACCATCGCTGCGCGCGCCGCGCAGCCGGTGAGCCGACGCGGTCCGGCTCCGCGGCATCGAGCACCTCGACCCGGCGCAACGACGCGTCGTCGCGGCGCTGGCCGGTGACGCCGGTCTGCTCGTGATCGAGGGCGCCGCCGGCACCGGCAAGACCACGACCCTGGCCGCCGCACGCGACGTACTCGACGCGTCCGACCGTCGACTCGTGGTCGTCACCCCGACCCTCAAGGCCGCCCAGGCAGCACGGCAGCAGGTCGGCGCCGACGCGTTCTCCGCCGCCTGGCTCGTCCACCAACACGGCTACCGCTGGGACGACGACGGCCACTGGACACGAGTCGACACTGGACCCGACGCCGCACCCGAGCCCGACGCACGTGCCCGCCTGCTCCCCGGCGACGTCCTCCTCGTCGACGAGGCCGGCATGCTCGACCAGGACACCGCCCGCGCGCTGTTCGCCATCGCCGACCGAGCGCACGCGACCGTCGCGCTCCTCGGCGACCGCCACCAACTCCCAGCCGTCGGCCGCGGCGGCGTCCTCGACCTCGCCGCACGCTGGGTGCGACCCGCAGCCCACCACGAGCTCGAGTCGGTCCACCGGTTCAGCGATCCCGCGTACGCCGACCTCAGCCTGCTCATGCGCACTGGTGAGCGATCTGGTGAGGTCTTCGACGAGCTTCTCGAGCGCGGCCAGATCGTCCTCCATGCCAGCGAGGTCGAACGCACCGCAGCCCTGGCCGCCATCGGCGCCGACGGTGCTGATGACGGTGACCAGCTCGTCATCGCCGACACCCGCGACCAGGTCGCTGCGCTCAACGCAGCCATCCGCGACCGCCGCCACGGCGCCGGCGTACCACCCTGGTGAGCAGTCTGGTGAGCGGCTGGTGAGCGACTGGTGAGCCCATCACGCGTCGTGGTGAGCGGATCGGTCTCGGCGACCGGGTCGCCACCCGACGCAACGACCGCGACCTTGAGGTCGCCAACCGTGACACCTGGACCGTGGCCGGGATCGGCGAGGACGGCAGCCTGCTCGTCACCGGCCGCGCCGGCCAACGCGCGCTGCCCGCCGAGTACGTCCGCGAGCACGTCGAGCTCGCCTTCACCACCACCGCCTACGGAGCCCAGGGCGAGACCGTCGACTCCGCCCACTTCGCGCTCGGCGAGACGACCGGCGCCGCCTCGGCGTACGTCGCCATGACCCGGGGCCGTCACCACAACATCGCCCACCTCGTCGCCGAGTCCGTCGACGACGCCCGCAGCCAATGGGTCGACGTCTTCAGCCGCGACCGTGCCGACCTCGGGCCCAGGCACGCCGCACAGAGGGCCGCTGACGACATCGACCGGTACGGACCGAACGCGCCGTCGCGCCGGTCGCCGGCCGCCGCAATGCAGGCTGCGGCGTTGCGGGAGGGTGCTCAGCGTCGGCCGGTCCCTCAGCCGATCCCGACCTCCCCGCCGACGTCCGCGCGGGATCGGTCGCTGACCAAGCTTCCTCGCGTCGAGTGATCGCTCGGAGGGACCTGCGACGACATAGGTGACCAGGAGAGGCTCCGATCTCGACAGGAATGGCCAACCGACGTCCGATCCGCACAGCGCGATGTTGCTTCTCCAGGTGAAGGCCACCGAACCGGTCGGCGGCCACGACGAAAGGCGACGTGATGGTGGCACCCATCGGCATCCCCGACGACTGGGACGACAACAACCTGATCCTGTTCGAGGAGTTCTGCGACCTCATCCGCACACCGCAGCGCACCGTCCGCGACTGGCGCCGGCGCGGCGTCGGCCCACGATGGACCCGCTTCCAAGGTGTCGGCCGGCTCTACATCACCGTCGCCGAGGCCCGCCGCTTCCTCGCCTCCGCCACCGTCACGCGGGCGGAGGTGCGTTCCGATGGCTGAGCGACGTGCCATCCCGGTCTACCTCAGCCTCGAGGAGGCGGCCGAGTGCATGTCGGTCTCGGTCAAGACGATCCGACGCTGGATCGCAGCCGGCACGCTCCCGGCGTACCGCTGCGGCAAGCGGGCCATCCGGATCAAGCTCGAGGACCTCGAAGCCGCCCCTCGGCAGATCCCCTCCGCGCGGATCTAGGTCGTCGGGCCATAGTCAGGCGAAGCGTGTCGATGGCGAATCGGCTTCGAGACATGCGTTGACCGCCTGAACTCTTACCGACGAGCGGATGCGCATTGGCGGCAGTCAGGGAGCGGGTTCGAGGTCGGGGAAGGTCCAGGAACCGTTGAGGATCTCGGGTCGGGGGCGGTACATGCGGACGGCGTAGTTCCAGCCGTCCTCGATGGGGAGCGGGTTCACGTCGCTGCTGTCGCCGCCGAAGGTCACCGTGATCGATCCGTCCGCGTTCCTGGTGCCTGAGACGCTGTTGACGCTGTAGGCGTCGAGGTCGTTCTTGTGGAGGAATCCGTCGGCGCCGTACACGGTGATCGACCAGAACGCGTCGACGGGGACGTCCTTGGCCGTGATCGTGTACCGGCCGACGGGGAGTCCCGGCTCACGGCTCTCGTAGTAGGCCTCTTGCTCGGGCAGTCCGCCCCAGCCGCTGGCGGTGCCGAGCAAGTGAGCGTGCGGATCGACGTCTTCCTTCCTGCCGAACATGCCGTGGGTGCCATGGAAGCCCTGCGAGGCTTCGGCCAGGACGGAGGCGCGCACCGCCGTGAACGACTCCTCGTCGTAGTCGGGCAGTTCGAGGGGTTCGCTCGCCGCGGCCGCCAGAGAGAAGCCCGTCCTGGATCAGGTTGGCCTGTGCCACATCCTCGGGGTCGGAAGCGTCGACCAGCACCCGGGCAGCCAAGAGCACGTACGGGGTGTCGAACTCGTCGGTGGTCAGTTCGTACTCGCCGGGCTCGGCGAAGACCCGGTTGATGTAGTGGTCCTGGTTGACCACCATCACCGTCATGTACCGGTCACCGGCATCTGGGACGGTCAGGGTGGCGCCGTCCGAGATGTTCGCCACGGTCATGCTGTACAGGGTGTCCCGGTTCGTGCGGATGACCGTCTGCTCGTCGAGCGCCGCTGGCTCGCGGTGATGCTTCCAGACGTTCACGCCGCCAGCCTGCGCCTGAAGACCGACGAGCATGCGATTGGTCTCAGCCCTCACAAAGTTCTCGGTGGTGACAGTGATCATCGGCCAGCGCTCCCAAGGTCACGGCAGGGTGAGGTATACGAGCCTCTTCCGGCTGATGACCTGCTTGCCTCACCCGAGTTGGGTGAGGTGTTGGGCGACCGCACTCATCTAGCCGCGATCAGCTCGTCCGAATATCCGATGGAGGACCGGAGGAACATCTGCTCCTAGCGTTACCGCAGGGCCGTCCCGCCGCACGATCCCGTCCCAAGCATGCGACGTGCCACGCGGCGGTCGTTGTCTTGTTGCACGTATGTTGCACGAGAGGCCGGCTTCCGCAGTGGAAACCGGCCTCTGACCTGCATGTTCTCTTGTGGGCGATACTGGGTTTGAACCAGTGACCTCTTCCGTGTCAGGGAAGCGCGCTACCGCTGCGCCAATCGCCCGAGGTCGTGAGTTGTTCCTGTGCTGTCGAGCGTGGAGGTGGGTACGGGATTTGAACCCGTGTACACGGATTTGCAGTCCGTTGCCTCGCCTCTCGGCCAACCCACCGTGGAGGCCTCCCAAACGAGGTACGGGGAGAGACCTCTCCGAGCGGACAACGAGACTCGAACTCGCGACCTCAACCTTGGCAAGGTTGCGCTCTACCAACTGAGCTATGTCCGCCTGCATTTCTCCCCGGCGAACCGGCGTCAAGTGCGAGCAGAACAGTAGCCGATGCGGTAGACGAGGGCCAAAATCGGGTCCGGCCTCGCGTGTCTCGCGGGCCGTTCGCGCCGGCGGTGCCGTGCCTAGAGTGGCGGCATGCGCGCCTGGCTGAACGGTACAGCTCCTCGACGATCCGACCGGGGCGGCCCTGAGCGTCACCGACCACGGGTTCACCGTCGGCGACGGCGTCTTCGAGTCGGTCAAGACGCTCCAGGGCGAGCCCTTCGCCCTGACCCGCCACCTCGCCCGGCTGGGTCGGTCCGCGACGGGTCTCGGGCTGCGACGCCCCGGACTGAGGCGGACGTACGACGCGGGGTCGCCGAGGTCCTCGTCGGACCGACGACCCGCTCGGTCGGCTGCGCATCACCTACACCGCCGGTCCGGCGCCGATGGGCTCCGGTCGCGGCGACGGCCCCGCCACCCTGGTGGTCGCCTACTGCGCCATCGACGCCGGCCCCGCGTCGACCGCGGTCAGCACCGTGCCCTGGCCGCGCAACGAGCGCGGCGCGACCGCCGGCCTCAAGACCACGTCGTACGCCGAGAACGTGATCGCGCTCGCCCACGCCGCCGAGCGCGGTGGCACCGAGGCGATCTTCGCCAACACCGTCGGCCACCTGTGCGAGGGCACCGGCTCCAACGTCTTCTACGTCGTCGACGGCGAGCTCCGCACGCCCACCCTGGCGTGCGGCTGCCTGGCCGGCGTGACCCGGGCGCTCGTGATCGAGTGGTGCGGCGGCGCGCGAGGTCGACGAGCCGCTGAGCCGACGTGGCCGAGCGGATGAGCGAGGCGTTCCTCGTCTCCACGACCCGCGACGTCCAGGCCATCAGCCGCTGGGACGACCGCGAGCTGCCCGTCCCCGGCCCCGTCACCGCAAGGCCTGCGCAGCGCACCTGGCGCACCGCGAGGCGCGAGACCTCGACCCGTGAGCACTGCGCGCGGTGACGCCCACCTCGACCCCGACATCGCAGCACGCCTCAAGCGCACCGCCGACGGGCTGGTGCCCGTCGATCGCGCAGCAGTTCGACACCGGCGAGGTGCTGATGCTCGCCTGGATCGACGACGAGGCGCTCGCCCGCACCATGAGCACCGGTCGCGCGACGTACTGGAGCCGCTCGCGCCGGGAGTACTGGGCCAAGGGCGACACCGCGGCCACGTCCAGCACGTCCGGAGGTCCGCCTCGACTGCGACGGCGACACCCTGCTCTTCAAGGTCGACCAGGTCGGCGCGGCCTGCCACACCGGCGACCGCACGTGCTTCGACGCCGACCTCGTCCACCGCGTCGATGGCTGACCAGGACAAGGCGCGGCGCACCTTCGGTCCGGTCGTGCTGCTGGGCCTCGCCTCCGCGCGGGCTCGCAGCCGTCGCCGGGACCAGCCCTGGGTCACGGGACTGTCCGGCACCGTGGACGCCGACGCGAGCGCAGCGATGGCGTCCGTCCTCTCCCTCGACGGCGTCGCGGCGAGTCGCCGCTGGCCGCCGCGCTGGCGCTGGTGGTCCTCGCGTGCTGGGGCGTGCTCCTGGTGACCCGCGGTCGCGTGCGCCGCGCCGTCGCCGTTCTCGGCCTGGTCGCCTCGGCGGGCCTGGTGGTCGCGACGATCGAGGCCTTCTGGAGCCTGCCCGCAAGCTCGCCGAGTCGCTCGTCGAGGTCTCGGGAACCGACACGGTCGAGCACCTCCCTCACCGCCTGGTACGCCGCCGCGCTGGTCGGCGCCGGGCTGCAGCGTGGTCGCGACGCTGGCGGCAGTCGTCCTGGTGCCCGGCTGG
Source organism: uncultured Actinomycetota bacterium (assembly GCA_963778975.1). Classification (GTDB taxonomy): domain Bacteria; phylum Actinomycetota; class Actinomycetes; order Propionibacteriales; family Nocardioidaceae; genus Nocardioides. The sequence goes on along the minus strand of CAVZWM010000027.1, from coordinate 30,852 downwards.
CCCGAGATGGGCAGCAGGTACGACGCCCCGACCGCAGCACCCCAGCGTGACGACCGCCGCCGGAGACCAACATCGACATCTGGAAGGCCCTCGACGAGGGTCGTGACCCGACCGCCTAGACCTCTGGCCTGGCCGGCACAGACAGATCGACGATCAAGGAGCTCCACGATGGCGGTAATCACGGCAACACCCCCGCGGCATGGACCGCGGTCGGTGTCGCGATGCTCGGCTTCGTGCTGGGCAGCGTCGCGCTGTTGCGCACGCCCGTCAGCAACAGCCTGCTGTGGATCGGGATCATCGTGGCGGTCCTCTCCTTCCCGCTGTTCCTGGTCCTGTCCAGGCTCGGTTTCCACACGTCCGACCACTGAGCCGCGCCCGCGTCGGCGCTGGCCCCGAGTGAGAGGGTGGACGCATGCCTGCGTCCGGTTCCGTGCTCGATGAGATCGTCGCCGGAGTCCGCGAGGACCTGGCTCGCCGCGAGGCGGCGCTCCCGCTGCCCGAGCTGCTCGCGCACCTCGACGCGGCACCCGCTCCGCGTGACCCGATGCCGCACTTCCGGGGCCGCGGGTCGAGCGTGATCGCCGAGGTCAAGCGACGCAGCCCCAGCAAGGGCGACCTCGCCGACATCCCCGACCCGGCCGCGCTCGCCAGCGGCGTACGCCCGTGGTGGCGCCGCCGCGATCTCGGTGCTGACCGAGGAGCGTCGGTTCGGCGGCAGCCTGGCCGACCTGCGCAGCGTGCGCGCGGCCGTCGACGTACCGATCCTGCGCAAGGACTTCATCGTCGAGACCTACCAGCTCGTCGAGGCGCGCGCGGCCGGGGCCGACCTGGCCCTGCTGATCGTCGCGGCCCTCGACGACGACACGCTGCGCCGCCTGCACGACGAGGCCTCCGAGCTCGGGCTGACCGTGCTCGTCGAGGTCCACGACGAGGCCGAGACCGAGCGCGCGATGGCCCTCGACCCCGAGCTGATCGGCGTGAACAGCCGCAACCTCAAGACCCTCGAGGTCGACCCGGGCGTCTTCGGCCGGCTCGCCCCCCAGATCCATGCCGATGTCGTGAAGGTCGCCGAGTCCGGCATCACCAGCGTCGACGACGTGGCCGGCTTCGTGGCGCAGGGCGCCGGGGTCGTGCTCGTCGGCGAGGCGCTGGTCAAGGACGGCGACCCCGAGGCAGCCGTACGCGCGATGACAGGAGTGACGCACCCATGAGCCAGCCGACCAGGTTCGAGGCCGACGACCGCGGGTACTTCGGCGACACGTGGGGCGGGCGCTTCATGCCCGAGGCCCTCGTCTCCGCCCTCGACGAGCTCACCGACGCCTGGCGCGAGGCGATGGCCGACGCCGCCTTCGTCGCCGAGTTCGAGCGGGTGCTGCGCGACTACGCCGGCACGCCCAGCCGGCTCTACCACGCGGAGCGGCTCTCCGAGATCGTCGGCGCCCGGGTGCTGCTCAAGCGCGAGGACCTCAACCACACGGGGGCGCACAAGATCCGCAACGTCCTGGGCCAGGCCCTGCTGACGAAGCGGATGGGCAAGACGCGCGTCATCGCCGAGACCGGTGCCGGCCAGCACGGCGTCGCCAGCGCCACCGCGGCCGCGTGGTTCGACCTCGACTGCACCGTCTACATGGGAGCAGTCGACACCCGCCGCCAGGCCCTCAACGTCGCCCGGATGCAGCTCCTCGGCGCGAAGGTCGTCCCGGTCGAGTCCGGCAGCGCCACCCTCAAGGACGCCATCAACGAGGCCCTGCGCGACTGGGTGGCGAGCGTCGACCACACCGCCTATCTCTTCGGCACCGCGGCCGGGCCGCACCCGTTCCCGTCGATGGTCCGCGACTTCTGCCGCGGCATCGGCGACGAGGCGCGCGCCCAGTGCCTCGAGCAGTACGGCGTGCTGCCGGACGCCGTCGCGGCGTGCGTGGGCGGCGGCTCCAACGCGATCGGCCTCTTCACCGCCTTCCTCGACGACGAAGGCGTGGAGATCCACGGCTTCGAGCCCGGCGGCGACGGGATCGAGACCGGACGCCACGCGGCCACCATCCACGCCGGCGAGTCCGGGGTGCTGCACGGCGCCCGCACCTACGTCCTCCAGGACGAGGACGGTCAGACCATCGAGTCGCACTCCATCTCCGCCGGCCTCGACTACCCCGGCGTGGGGCCGCAGCACGCGCACCTCGCGGCGTTCGGGAGGGCGACGTACACGCCGGTCACGGACGCCGAGGCGATGGACGCGATGGCGCTGCTGAGCCGCACCGAGGGCATCATCCCGGCGATCGAGTCGGCCCACGCGGTCGCCGGTGCGCTCGAGGTCGCCACGCGGCTCGGGGCGGAGAAGGGCCCCGACGCGACGGTCATCATCAACCTCAGCGGACGCGGCGACAAGGACATGGGCACGGCCATCGAGTGGTTCGGGCTGGGCGACGCCGAGGCGGGCGACGCAGCGCCGCTCGACACGGAGGAGCAGCAGTGACCTCGGCAGGAGTGGCATTCGAGAAGGCCCGCAGCGAGGGGCGCGCGGCCCTGGTCGGCTACCTGCCGGCGGGCTTCCCCAGCGTCGACGGCTCCATCGCCGCCCTGCTCGCCATGGTCGAGGCCGGGTGCGACGTGATCGAGATCGGGCTGCCCTACAGCGACCCGGTCATGGACGGCCCCACCATCCAGGCCGCCGCGCAGCAGGCGCTCGAGGGCGGCGTGCGCACCAGCGACGTGCTGCGCGTGGTCGAGGCGGTCGCGGAGACCGGTGTCCCGACCCTGGTCATGACCTACTGGAACCCGATCGAGAGGTACGGCGTCGAGCGCTGGGCGACCGACCTGGCTGCGGCCGGGGGAGCGGGCATGATCACGCCCGACATCACCCCCGACCACGGCGGCGACTGGATCGCGGCCGCCGATGCCCACGACCTCGACAAGGTCTTCCTGGTCGCACCGAGCTCCACCGACGACCGCATCGCGATGACGACCGCCGCCTGCCGCGGCTTCGTCTACGCCACCGCCGTCATGGGCGTCACCGGGGCGCGCACCACCACGTCCGAGCTGGCGGCGCCGCTGGTGGCCCGCACCCGCGCGACGACCGACCTGCCGATCGGCGTCGGGCTCGGCGTCAGCAACGGCGACCAGGCCGCGGAGGTCGCCGGGCATGCCGATGGCGTGATCGTCGGGTCGGCCTTCGTCCGCACCCTGCTCGACCACGCCGGGGACGAGGCGGCGGGCCTGGCGGCCCTGCGCGAGCTGACCGCCGACCTCGCCGACGGTTGCCGCCGTGGCTGAACGGCCTTCCATGCGCCGCCTCGTGCTGACGACCGCGCTGTTCGGCCTGCTGGCGGCGTGCGGAGGCGGCAGTGGCGCGGAGACGGCCGGCGAGCTCACCGGCACCCCGCTCGACCCGCCGTTCGAGGTCTCCTCGACGCCGCTCGTGAGCACGGACGGCGAGGCCTACAGCCTGACCGAGGACACCGACAAGGACCTCACCCTCGTCTTCTTCGGCTACACCCACTGCCCCGACATCTGCGGCCAGGTGATGGCGACCCTGGCCGGCACGCTCACCCGGCTCGACGACGCCCAGCGCGACCGGCTGGACGTGGTCTTCGTGACCACCGACCCGGCCCGCGACGACGAGACGGTCGTCGCCGACTACGTCGGGGCGTTCGACCCGAGCATCATCGGCGTCACCGGGGACCTCGACGACATCGTCGAGGTCGCCCTCAGCATGGCCGTCGCCGTCGAGCAGGGCGAGAAGCTCCCCAGCGGTGGCTACGAGGTCACCCACGGCACCCGGGTCCTGGCGATCGACGAGGCCGACGACACCACGATGATGTGGGACCAGGACGTGTCCCAGGCCCAGCTCGCCCGCGACGTCACGCAGCTGCTCGACGAAGGATGATTGCCCCATGTCTCCCTTGGTGACCCTCATGTCCATCCCCAGCCCCGCCGACGGCGTGTGGAACCTCGGTCCGGTGCCGATCCGCGGGTACGCCCTGTGCATCATCGCCGGCATCGTCTTCGCCATCTGGCTCGGTGAGCGTCGCTGGGTGGCGCGCGGCGGACTTCCCGGTGAGGTCAGCGACCTCGCCATCTGGGCAGTCCCCTTCGGCCTCATCGGCGGCCGGCTCTACCACGTGATCACCGACTGGGAGCTCTACTTCGGCGAGGGCAGGAACCCGGTCACCGCCCTCTACGTCTGGCGTGGCGGTCTCGGCATCTGGGGCGCGATCGCCTTCGGTGTGCTCGGCCTCTGGATCGGCGCGCGACTGCGCGGCATCAAGATCCTGCCCCTGATCGATGCCCTCGCACCCGGCGTGCTCGTCGCCCAGGCCATCGGGCGGTGGGGCAACTGGTTCAACCAGGAGCTCTACGGCCGCCCGACCGACCTGCCGTGGGGGCTGGAGATCGACGTGGCGCACCGTCCCGCGCAGTACCTCGACGTGGCGACCTTCCACCCCGCGTTCCTCTACGAGTGCCTCTGGAACCTGGGGCCTTCGCCCTGCTGATCTGGCTGGACCGGCGCTACCGACTCGGCCACGGTCGGGTCGCGGCGCTCTACGTCATGTTCTACACCGCCGGGCGCGCCTGGATCGAGAACCTCCGCATCGACGACGTCCAGCTGGACAACGTGATGGGGCTGCGCCTCAACGTGTGGACCTCGATCATCCTGTTCATCCTCGCGGCGCTCTTCTTCCTCTGGTCTGCACGCGTCCACCCCGGGCGCGAGGAGCAGGTACGCACGCGCGAGCCGAAGGTGGACGACGAGGAGTCGACCGCCGGGGCGACCCCGGCCGATCCCACGGCCTGAAACTCCACCTGTGTCCGCGCGTGCGCGGTGATAGATTCCGGATCGCTCGGGCCAACGTCGTCCCCAGCGGAAACGCCCACCCCCCAGCACGACGTGCCTTGCGCCCGGAGTGCTGAGACGACGACGGGAGAACCAGTGCCTCCGATGCACGCGTTCCCGCCGAGCTTCCCGGCTCCGCAGGGTCTCTACGACCCCCGCCACGAGAAGGACGCCTGTGGCGTCGCCATGGTCGCGACCCTCACCGGCGTGGCCAGCCACGACATCGTGGCCAAGGCCCTGACCGCTCTGCGCAACCTCGACCACCGTGGCGCCGCCGGCGCCGAGGTCAACTCCGGTGACGGCGCCGGCATCCTGCTGCAGGTGCCCGACGCCTTCCTGCGCGACGTCGTCGACTTCGAGCTGCCGCCGGCCAGGTCGTACGCCGTGGGCACCGCGTTCCTGCCCGGCGACGAGGGCACCGTCGCCAAGACGCGCCAGCGGATCGAGGAGCTCGCCGACGAGGAGGGCCTCGCCGTCCTGGGGTGGCGCGAGGTCCCGGTCGACGCCTCCAGCCTGGGCGCGACCGCCCGCAGCGTGATGCCGACCTTCGCGCAGCTGTTCGTCGCCGGCAAGGGCTCCCGGGTGACCGGCATGGCGCTGGAGCGCCGGGCCTTCTGCCTGCGCAAGCGCGCCGAGTCCGAGACCGACGTCTACTTCCCCTCGCTGTCCGCGCGGACCCTGGTCTACAAGGGCATGCTGACGACCGACCAGCTCGACGCGGTCTTCCCCGACCTCGTCGACGAGCGGATCACCTCCGCGATGGCCGTCGTGCACTCGCGCTTCTCGACCAACACCTTCCCCAGCTGGCCGCTGGCGCACCCGTTCCGCTTCATCGCCCACAACGGCGAGATCAACACCGTGATGGGCAACCGCAACTGGATGCGTGCCCGCGAGGCCCTCCTCGAGAGCGACCTCATCCCCGGTGACCTCGAGCGGATCTTCCCGATCTGCACGTCGGGGGCCTCGGACTCCGCGTCGTTCGACGAGGTGCTGGAGCTGCTGCACCTCGCCGGCCGCTCGCTGCCGCACGCCGTGCTGATGATGATCCCCGAGGCGTGGGAGAACCATCGCGAGATGGACGCCCAGCGCCGCGCGTTCTACGAGTTCCACTCCACGCTGATGGAGCCGTGGGACGGCCCGGCCTGCGTCGTCTTCACCGACGGCACCCAGATCGGCGCCGTGCTCGACCGCAACGGACTGCGTCCCTCGCGCTACTGGGTGACCGACGACGGCCTCGTCGTCCTCGCCTCGGAGGTCGGCGTGCTCGACCTCGACCCCGCCACGATCGTGCGCAAGGGCCGGCTGCAGCCGGGCCGGATGTTCCTCGTCGACACCGAGGAGCACCGCATCATCGAGGACGAGGAGATCAAGACCCAGCTCGCCGCCGAGCACCCCTACGACGAGTGGCTGCACGCCGGGCTGATCCACCTCGACGACATCGACGACCTCGAGCACATCGTCCACACCCACGCCTCGGTCACCCGCCGCCAGCAGGTCTTCGGCTACACCCAGGAGGAGCTGCGGGTCCTGCTGAGCCCGATGGCCAACACCGGGGGCGAGGCCCTCGGCTCGATGGGCACCGACACTCCCATCGCGGCGCTCAGCGACAAGCCGCGCCTGCTCTTCGACTACTTCTCCCAGCTGTTCGCGCAGGTCACCAACCCGCCGCTCGACGCGATCCGCGAGGAGCTGGTGACGTCCCTGAGCGGATCGATCGGACCCGAGGCGAACCTGCTCGACCCGACCCCGGCGTCCTGCCGGCAGGTCGTCCTGCCGTTCCCCGTCTTCTCCAACGACGACCTGTCCAAGATCCGCCACATCAACCGCAACGGCGACATGCCGGGCTTCCAGGTGCACGTCGTCCGCGGCCTCTACTCCGTCGAGGGCGGGGGAGAGGCGCTGGCCGCGCGGCTCGACGAGCTCTGCCAGGAGGTCTCGACCGCGATTGCCGGCGGGGCGCGCATCATCGTGCTCTCCGACCGCCACTCGACCGCCGAGCTGGCCCCCATCCCGTCGCTGCTCCTGACGGGCGCGGTCCACCACCACCTGGTGCGCGAGAAGACCCGCACCCAGGTCGGCCTGCTCGTCGAGGCCGGCGACGTGCGCGAGGTCCACCACGTCGCGCTGCTCGTGGGCTACGGCGCAGCCGCGGTGAACCCCTACCTCGCGATGGAGTCCGTCGAGGACCTCGCCCGCGAGGCCTACTACGTCAAGGTCGACCAGGACGTGGCCGTCGCCAACCTGATCAAGGCCCTCGGCAAGGGCGTGCTCAAGGTGATGTCCAAGATGGGCGTCTCCACGGTCGCGTCCTACACCGGCGCCAAGATCTTCGAGGCGGTCGGCCTGTCCCAGGACGTCGTCGACCGCTACTTCACCGGTACGACGTCCAGGCTGGGCGGCATCGAGCTCGGGACGATCGCCGAGGAGGTCGCCCGCCGCCACGCGGTGGCCTACCCCCGCGGCGGCATCGCGCCGGCGCACCGCGAGCTCAACACCGGGGGCGAGTACCAGTGGCGCCGCGAGGGCGAGCCGCACCTGTTCGACCCCGAGACGGTCTTCCGTCTCCAGCACGCCACCCGGGCGGGCAGCTACGAGGTGTTCAAGCAGTACACCGGCCGGGTCAACGACCAGGCCTCGCGCCTGATGACGTTGCGCGGCATGTTCACCTTCCGGTCCGGTCTGCGTGAGCCGATCGACATCGACGAGGTCGAGCCCGTCTCCGACATCGTCAAGCGCTTCTCCACCGGTGCGATGTCCTACGGCTCGATCAGCCAGGAGGCGCACGAGACCCTCGCGATCGCGATGAACCGGTTGGGCGCCAAGTCCAACACCGGTGAGGGCGGCGAGGACCCCGACCGTCTCTACGACCCCGAGCGCCGCTCGGCGATCAAGCAGGTCGCGTCCGGCCGCTTCGGCGTGACGTCGGAGTACCTCACCAACGCCGACGACATCCAGATCAAGATGGCGCAGGGAGCCAAGCCCGGTGAGGGCGGCCAGCTGCCGGGCCACAAGGTCTACCCCTGGGTGGCCAAGACGCGGTACTCGACGCCGGGTGTCGGCCTGATCAGCCCGCCGCCGCACCACGACATCTACTCCATCGAGGACCTGGCACAGCTGATCCACGACCTCAAGAACGCCAACCCGGCCGCCCGCATCCACGTGAAGCTGGTCTCCGAGGTCGGCATCGGCACGGTCGCGGCGGGAGTGTCCAAGGCCCACGCGGACGTCGTACTCGTCTCCGGGCACGACGGCGGCACCGGCGCCTCGCCGCTGACCTCGCTCAAGCACGCGGGCGGACCGTGGGAGCTCGGCCTCGCCGAGACCCAGCAGACGCTGCTCCTCAACGGCCTGCGCGACCGGATCGTCGTGCAGGCGGACGGACAGCTCAAGACCGGCCGCGACGTGATCATCGCGACCCTGCTCGGTGCGGAGGAGTACGGCTTCGCCACCGCGCCGCTGGTCGTCAGCGGCTGCATCATGATGCGCGTGTGCCACCTCGACACGTGCCCGGTGGGCGTGGCGACGCAGAACCCGGTGCTGCGCGAGCGCTACAGCGGGCAGGCCGACCACGTGGTGAACTTCTTCGAGTTCATCGCCCAGGAGGTCCGCGAGCTGCTGGCCGAGCTCGGCTTCCGCACCCTCGCGGAGGCCGTCGGCCAGGTCGGCACGCTCGACGTGGCCAGGGCGATCGACCACTGGAAGGCGGCCGGGCTCGACCTGACGCCGATCCTGCACGAGGCCGCACGGCACGGCGAGTTCGGCCAGTTCGAGGACCAGGCGCTGAGCTGCACCGGTACCCAGGACCACGGCCTCGACAAGGCGCTCGACAACCGGCTCATCGAGATCGCCGCGCCGGCGCTCGAGTCGGGTGAGCCGGTGCGCGCGCAGCTCCCCATCCGCAACGTCAACCGCACGGTCGGCACCATGCTCGGTCACGAGGTGACCAAGCGCTACCGGGGCGAAGGGCTGCCCGAGGGCACCATCGACATCACCCTGACCGGCTCGGCGGGCCAGTCGTTCGGTGCGTTCCTGCCGCGCGGGATCACCCTGCGGCTCGAGGGGGACGCCAACGACTACGTCGGCAAGGGCCTCTCGGGTGGTCGCCTCGTCGTCCGCCCGGACCGGGCCTCGACCTTCGAGGCCGCCGAGCAGATCATCGCCGGCAACACGATCGGCTACGGCGCCACGTCGGGGCAGATCTTCCTCAGCGGTCGCGCGGGCGAGCGGTTCTGCGTCCGCAACTCCGGCGCGAGCGCCGTGGTGGAGGGCGTCGGCGACCACGCGTGCGAGTACATGACCGGCGGCGTCGTCGTGATCCTCGGTCCGACGGGACGCAACATCGCGGCCGGCATGTCCGGTGGCTACGCGTTCGTGCTGGACCTCGACGAGGCCCGGGTCAACCCGGAGCTGGTCGAGCCTCGCCCCGGTCACCGGCAAGGCTGCCGACGAGCTCAAGTCGCTCGTCGAGCAACACGCCGAGGAGACCGCGCTCCGCGGTCGCCGCCGCGCTGCTGGCCGACTGGGACCACTCGCTCGCCCGCTTCACCGAGGTGATGCCGAGCGACTTCAAGCGCGTGCTCGAAGCCCGCGCGGAGGCCCTCGAAGAGGGTCTCAGCGAGGACGAGGCAGCGGCACGGATCATGGAGGTGCTTCATGGCTGACCCCAAGGGCTTTCTCAAGCACGGACGCGAGGTCGCCTCGCGCCGTGAGGTCGCCGAGCGCGTCCAGGACTGGAACGAGGTCTACCCGGACGGCGTCGGTCGCGCCCTGCTGCCCATCATCACCACCCAGGCGGGACGCTGCATGGACTGCGGCATCCCGTTCTGCCACCAGGGGTGCCCGCTGGGCAACATCATCCCGGAGTGGAACGACCTGGTCTGGCGCGACGACTGGGACGGCGCCATCGACCGTCTCCACGCGACCAACAACTTCCCGGAGTTCACCGGCCGCCTCTGCCCGGCGCCCTGCGAGACCGCGTGCGTGCTGGGCATCAACCAGGACCCGGTGACCATCAAGAACGTCGAGGTCTCGATCATCGACCGCGCGTGGGGCTCGGGCTACGTACGTCCGCAGCCGCCGGAGTGGCTCTCGGGCAAGACGGTCGCGGTGATCGGCTCCGGCCCCGCCGGGCTCGCTGCTGCCCAGCAGCTCACGCGGGCCGGCCACACCGTGGCCGTCTACGAGCGCGCCGACAAGATCGGCGGGCTGATGCGCTACGGCATCCCCGAGTTCAAGATGGAGAAGAAGCACCTCGACCGGCGACTCGACCAGATGCGCCGCGAGGGGACGATCTTCCGGGCGGGCGTCGACGTCGGGGGAGACCTGACCGGACCACAGCTGCTGGCCCGCTACGACGCCGTCGTCCTGGCGATGGGCGCCACCGCTGCGCGCGACCTCCCGGTCCCGGGGCGTGAGCTCGGGGGCATCCACCAGGCCATGGAGTTCCTGCCGCAGGCCAACCGCGTGGCGCTCGGCGAGGCGCCCACGTCGGACGGCTCCGACCAGATCGTGGCGACCGGCAAGGACGTCGTGATCATCGGCGGCGGCGACACCGGGGCCGACTGCCTCGGCACGTCGATCCGCCAGGGTGCGCGCTCCATCACCCAGCTCGAGATCATGCCGCAGCCCACGGGCGAGCGCCCGACCGGCCAGCCGTGGCCGACGTACCCCATGCTCTTCCGGGTCTCGTCCGCGCACGAGGAGGGCGGCGACCGGGTCTACGCCGTGTCGACGCAGGAGTTCCTCGGCGACGACGACGGCCACGTGTCGGCGCTGAGGCTGGTCGAGGTCGACGCGAAGTTCCAGCCGGTCGAGGGCACCGAGCGCGAGATCCCCGCGCAGCTCGTCCTGCTCGCGATGGGCTTCGTCGGTCCCGAGCAGCCCGGGCTCATCGAGCAGCTCGGCGTGGACCTCGACGAGCGCGGCAACGTGCGTCGCGACGAGTCGTACGCCGCGTCCGTCCCGGGTGTCTACGTCGCCGGCGACGTGGGGCGGGGCCAGTCGCTCATCGTGTGGGCGATCGCCGAGGGACGCAGCGCGGCCGCCTCGGTCGACGCCTTCCTCACCGGATCGACCGCGCTGCCCTCGCCGATCAAGCCGCACGAGCGCCCGCTGACCGTCTGACCGCGGTCGAGCGGTGAGTGAGGCCGCTTCCGGAGCCCGGAAGCGGACTCGCTCACCGCCAACCGGCGGATCGGCTCTTTGGAACGATCCAACCTCCGCTAGGGTGGTCGCGTGCGTAGAGCAAAGATCGTCTGCACCCTCGGCCCTGCGGTGAACACCCCGGAGGGGATCCGAGCCCTTGTGGACGCCGGGATGGATGTCGCCCGCCTCAACATGAGCCACGGCGACTACGCCGACCACGAGGCCGTCTACCGCCTCGTGCGGAAGGCCTCGGACGACACCGGCCATGCCATCGGCGTCTTCGCCGACCTGCAGGGACCCAAGATCCGGCTGGAGACGTTCGGCGACGGCCCGGTGAAGCTGAAGAAGGGCGCCACCTTCACCATCACCACCCGCGACGTCGTCGGCGACGTCGACCAGTGCGGTACGACGTACAAGGGGCTCCCCGGTGACGTGAAGCCCGGCGACCCGCTGCTCATCGACGACGGCAAGGTGCGGCTGAAGGTGATGTCGGTCGACGACACCGACGTCGTCACGGAGGTGGTCGTCGCCGGCAAGGTGTCCAACAACAAGGGGATCAACCTGCCTGGCGTCGCGGTGTCCGTGCCCGCGCTGTCCGAGAAGGACACCGCCGACCTGCGGTGGGCACTCAACCTCGGTGTCGACTTCATCGCCCTCAGCTTCGTGCGCAGCGCCGACGACGCCGAAGACGTGCGCGCCATCATGCGCGAGGAGAACATCTTCGTCCCGATCATCGCCAAGATCGAGAAGCCCCAGGCGATCGACAACATCGACGAGATCGTCGACGCCTTCGACGGCATCATGGTCGCGCGCGGCGACCTCGGCGTCGAGTGCCCGCTCGAGGACGTGCCGATCCACCAGAAGCTGATCATCGACAAGGCCCGTCGCAACGCCAAGCCCGTCATCGTCGCCACCCAGATGCTCGAGTCGATGATCAGTGCTCCCGCGCCCACGCGCGCCGAGGCGAGCGACGTGGCCAACGCGGTCCTCGACGGCGCCGACGCCGTGATGCTCTCCGGCGAGACGAGCGTGGGGGAGTACCCCATCATCGCCGTCGAGACGATGGCCCGCATCGTCGCGTCGACCGAGGACCACGGCCTGAGCCACATGGCCGCTGTCGCGTGGAACCCGCACACCCGCGGCGGGATCATCGCCAAGGCCGCCGCCGAGGTGGCCGAGTCCGTTGGCGCGAAGTACGTCGTCGCGTTCACCGTCAGCGGCGACTCGGCCAAGAGGCTGTCTCGCTATCGCGGTCCGATCCCGGTCCTGGCGTTCACGCCCGAGTCCCGTACGCGCTCGCAGCTCGCACTCACGTGGGGCGTCGAGACCTTCCAGGGCGCGGAGGTCGAGCACACCGACGAGATGGTGCGCCAGGTCGACGAGGCGCTGATCCACATCGGCCGGGTCAAGGAGGGCGACCTCGTCGTGATCATCGCCGGCAGTCCTCCCGGCATCCCGGGCTCCACCAACGCGCTGCGGATCCACCGGATGGGCGACGCGATCAACGGCGCCGCGCCGGCCTACCGTCGCCTGGGCTGAGTCACGTCTTCGGACCGATCAGCTCGTCGAGCGTAGCCACCGCCTCTCGCCGCGAGACCGAGATCGCCCACGGACCCGACCGTCGCCAGCGGACCTCGATCATGTCGAGGGCCCAGCCGCACAGGCCCAGGATGTCCTCGGACCGGTTGCTGAACTGCCAGCGGGCATAGTCGTAGCGGCGCTTCTCGCCGCCCACGACGCGCGTCGCCCAGTTGTTGACCCGCGCCCCGTCGGAGTGGAAGAGCCCCCGCAGGAAATCGGCGGGGAACGCGCGCACGATGTCCTCCTGCCACTCCTCGAGCGACGATCTGGCGCTCGTGCTTGCGACCCGGGCCGTGCTGCGGGAAGAGACATGGCCAGTGCTTCCAGTAGACCGTGCACGACGACGACAGCCGGCAGCGAGCCGCGTGTGAGGCCTCGGCCGCGGGCTGCACGGCCCGCATCAGATCGAGGATACGTCGTCGATGATCCCGGACGTACGAGCGGTCGTTGACACGTGCAGGTTGTAGACGTTGCGTCGACCCTCGACGTGGATGTACCCGTCGCCGAGGTACCAGCCGAGCAGCTCCGCGTAGGAGCTGTCCAACGGTCCGCCGTCACACCGGGACATGGCGCAGCGAGGTGCTGCTGCCACGCGGCAGTCCCGGCGCTGGTAGAGACGGCGCCAGCGTCGGATCGTCTTGAGCGGCGACGCCGTGCACGCGCTGGCGTCGCTCAGCGTCGGCACCCGCGTCACGAAGCGCGAGAGCGCTGTCGACGGCGACTGCGGGCGTACGTGCATGGCACGACGTCATGGCACAGCAGCCGACAGCGACACGGTGCCCCGGGTGAGATTCGAACTCACACTGAATGCTGTTTGAGAGCATCGCCTCTGCCGTTGGGCTACCGGGGCCGACAGCGAGGAAACCGTACCCGACTAGCCTTGCCCCCGTGACACAGCCCGCAGACGCCAGCGCTGACTCCGACGTACGCCGCGTGGTGATCGCCGAGGACGAGGCACTCATCCGGATGGACCTCGCCGAGATGCTCGGCGAGGAGGGCTACGACGTGGTCGGCCAGGCCGGCGACGGCCAGAAGGCGATCGAGCTGGCCCGCGACCTGCGCCCCGACCTGGTCATCCTCGACGTGAAGATGCCGGTCCTGGACGGCATCGCCGCCGCCGAGGTCATCGCCGGCGAGCGGATCGCGCCGGTCGTCATCCTCACCGCCTTCTCGCAGCGCGACCTCGTCGAGCGGGCCCGTGACGCGGGAGCGATGGCCTACCTCGTCAAGCCCTTCCAACGCGGGGACCTGGTGCCGGCGATCGAGATGGCGGTCAGCCGCTACGCCGAGATCAGCGTGCTCGAGACAGGAGGTCTCCGACCTCCAGGAGTCGCTCGCCACGCGCAAGGCGGTCGACCGCGCCAAGGGTGTCCTGCAGGAGAAGCTGGGGCTCAGCGAGCCCGACGCCTTCCGCTGGATCCAGAAGACGGCGATGGACCTGCGACTGTCGATGAGGCAGGTTGCCGACGGAGTCGTCGAACACGGTCCGGGCGAGCAGGCCTGATTCCGGAGATCCTCCGGTGTAGACCGGTTGGTCATGAAACGGCAACGGCACGCAGATCCACGGTCCTAACCGTGTCCCGCGCCACATGTGGAGGTGTTACGTTCCCGCCACAAGGCTGCCGAGGTGGACAGCCCCATGAAACTGACGGAGGATCCATGATCCGCTCATCCAAGACGTGGCAGGCAGTCGCACTCGACGGCCGTTGCCGGCCTGGCGCTCAGCGCCTGTGGCACCACCGACACCGACGACGGCGACGCCAGCGGCGAGGACTGCAACTTCAAGATCGGTGTGATGGGCGCGCTGTCCGGCGCCAACGCCAGCATCGTGCTGCCGTCCGTCGACGGCGCCGAGCTCGCGCTCAACCAGTGGGAGAACGACGAGTGCGAGGTGACCCTCGAGAAGTTCGACACCGAGGGTGACCCGGCCAAGGCGACGCCCGTCGCGACCCAGATCGCCGGCGACGAGACCTTCATCGGTGTCATCGGTGGTGCGTTCTCCGGTGAGACCCGTGCCACCAAGAGCATCTACGCCGACGCCGGCGTCACCATGATCAGCCAGTCCGCCACCGCGACCGACCTCACGCAGGAGGACCAGGTCGAGGTCTTCCACCGCGTCGTCCCCTACGACGACTACCAGGGTGCGGCCATCGCCACGTACCTCGCCGACGAGGTCGGCGCGACCAAGGTGTTCGTGGTCGACAACTCCGAGGCCTACGGCGAGCCGCTGGCCGACCGTGTCGAGGAGACCCTCGGCGACAAGATGGTCCAGCGTGACAAGACCGAGGTCGGCCAGACCGACTTCGCGCCCACCATCTCCAAGATGGAGTCGGCTTCGCCCGACGCCGTCTTCTACGGTGGCTACATCGCCGAGGCCGCGCCGCTGCTCAAGCAGATGCGTGACGCCGGCATCGACGCCCCGTTCGTCGGTGGTGACGGCCTCTACGGTGCCGACTTCGGCAACGCGGTCGGCGAAGCCGGTGAGGGTGCCGTCGTGATGTGCCCCTGCGCCCCGATCGACGCGGAGAGCACCTTCGCTGCCGACTACGAGGCAGAGTTCGGCGCTGCGCCCGGTGCCTACGCGGCCGAGGGCTTCGACGTGATGAGCGTCTTCCTCGCCGCCCTGGACGACGGTGCTCGCACCCGCGAAGAGGTCGAGGCGTTCGTCGACGACTACAGCGCCGAGGGCCTCAGCAAGGAGATCGCCTTCGACGAGAACGGCGACGTCCCGCAGGAGAACGTGTCCTACTGGGCCTACAAGAACGAGGGTGGCACACTCGTGCCGGAGGTCGAGGTCACTCCCTGACCTCACTCGAGTCAAGCACCACGGGGGCGGCCGGGTACTCCGGTCGCCCCCGCTCCTTGGCCCCGACACCGGGGCCTGAGTCTGAGAGGGGTCCCTGAGTGGACTTCGACGCCTTGATCAGCGGGCTCGACCGTCACACGCTCGACGGCATCACCCGCGGTTCGATCTACGCGCTGGTCGCGCTCGGTTACACCATGGTCTACGGCGTGATGAAGCTCATCAACTTCGCGCACTCCGAGGTCTTCATGGTCGGCACCTGGACGGTGCTCGGCGTCTACACCGTGCTCGGTGTGTCCACCGGTGAGAGCCTGCCCGTGGTCATCGGGGCCACCCTCCTGGCCCTGGTGGTCGCGATGCATCGCCTCGGCAGGTACGGCGCTCGCGGTCGAACGCATCGCCTACCGGCCGCTGCGCAAGAAGGGTGCCCCACCCCTCATCTTCCTCATCACCGGCATCGGCTGCTCGCTGGTGCTGGTCGAGCTGTTCGGCCAGGTGTTCAAGGTCCTCTTCGGCCCGCCGTTCGGCCGCGTCACGGTCAACATCCCCTCGGTGCTCGAGACCAAGGAGCTGTTCACCATCCCCGGTCTCGACCTCACGATCACCAACACCCGCGTCATCATCATCGTGGGCGCGATCGTGATGATGCTGGCCCTGGACACGTTCGTGAACAAGAGCCGCCTCGGTCGGGGCGTCCGCGCCGTCGCCCAGGACCCCGACACCGCGTCCCTCATGGGCGTCAACCAGAACCGCGTCATCATGCTGGTCTTCGTCCTCGGTGGCGCCATGGCCGGTGTCGCGGCGCTGCTCTACACGATCCAGTACGACATCACGAAGTTCGACATCGGCTTCATCATCGGGCTCAAGGCGTTCACCGCTGCCGTCCTCGGTGGCATCGGCAACCTGCGAGGAGCCCTCGTCGGTGGTCTGCTGCTCGGCATCGCCGAGGTCTACGCCTCCACCATCTGGAGCTCCGAGTGGGCCAACGTCACGGCCTTCGTCGTCCTCGTGGTCGTCCTGATGTTCCGCCCGACCGGTCTGCTGGGCGAGTCGCTCGGAAAGGCACGCGCATGAGCCACGATCCTCGACGCCTACCGCGGCCTCAAGCTGCGCGACCGCATGGCCGCACGCTCCCAACTGGGTGCGCAAGGTCGGCCTGCTGCTGGTGATCGCCTTCGCGTTCTACCTGCCGTTCCTCAACATCCTGCCGTTCGCCTACATCCGCACCGACCTCACCTCGAGCGGGTCGGACTGGGCCAGCGTGCTGTTCCTCGTGGTCGTCTACATGATCGCGGCCGTCGGCCTCAACGTCGTGATCGGCTTCGCGGGACTGCTCGACCTCGGCTACGTCGGCTTCTACGCGCTGGGTGCCTATTCCGTCGCCCTGTTCGGCTCGCCGTCCTCGCCGGTCGTGGAGGCGATCCAGAACAGGTTCGGCCTGTCGACGAGACATGGGCCGTCCCCTTCGTCATGTGCATCCCGATCGCCATCGCCATGGCGCTCACCGCCGGCGTGATCCTCGGCGCGCCGACCCTGCGGCTGCGCGGCGACTACCTCGCCATCGTGACCCTGGGCTTCGGCGAGATCATCCGCATCACCGCCCGCAACCTGGACAACGTCACCAACGGTGCGACCGGCATCAGCGGCGTACCCGTTCCCCCCGGCCCGGAGATCGACGGACGCTCGTTCTTCAACACCATCGACGCCGAGCGCTGGTACTGGCTCGCCCTGTGCATCCTGATCCTGATCATCTTCCTGGCCTTCCGCCTGGAGAACAGCAGGGTGGGTCGCGCCTGGCTCGCCATCCGCGAGGACGAGGACGCCGCCGCGATCATGGGTGTCGCCGCCTTCAAGTTCAAGCTGTGGGCCTTCGCCATCGGTGCCTCCGTCGGTGGCATCGCCGGCCTGTTGTTCGGCAGCAAGCAGCAGTACGTCGAACCGAACGCGTTCATGGTCAACCTGTCGTTCCTGTTCGTCGCCATGGTGGTCATCGGTGGCTCCGGCAACATCTACGGCGTCCTGCTCGGGGCCTTCCTGCTGACCTACCTGCCCGAGCGGTTCCGCGAGTTCCAGGAGTGGCGTCCGTTCGCCTTCGGCGTCGCGCTGGTCCTGGTGATGGTCCTGCGTCCGCAGGGACTGGTGCCGAGCAGACGCAGAGCCCGAGAATTCGAAGACCGCAAGGACGAAGCCGAGGAGGCGGCCGCCGATGTCTGAGCAGACGACGCAGGACGCGAGCGCGCCGGTGGAGCGACGACGATCGCACCGGACACCTCGGACCACGACGCGCTCAGCATCGACGTCGGCCCCGAGGGGGAGACGCTCCTCGAGATCGACCACGTCACGCTGCGCTTCGGCGGCGTCGTCGCGCTCAACGACGTCCAGCCTCTCGATCAAGCGGGGCGAGATCCTCGGCCTGATCGGCCCGAACGGTGCCGGCAAGACGACCTGCTTCAACGTCATGACCGGCGTCTACACCCCGACCTCCGGTGAGATGCGCTTCAACGGCACGGTGATCAGCGGCACCAAGCCGCACAAGATCAACCAGCTCGGCATCGCCCGGACGTTCCAGAACATCCGGCTCTTCCCGGAGCTGTCGGCGCTGGAGAACGTCCTGGTGGGCTGCGACGCCCGGCACAAGACCAGCGTGCTGGGTGCGTTGTTCCGGCTCTACCGCGTCCGGCCGACGGAGGACCAGCTCCCGACCAACCCGCTGCGCCGCAGCTTCGCCAAGGTGTTCGGCATCAGCCGCCACACCCTGGAGGAGCGTGGCGGGCGCATCCGGGCATGGAGCTGCTGAACTTCGTCGGCATCGCCGACCGGGCCCACGAGCTGCTCGCGCAACCTGCCGTACGGCTACCAGCGGCGCCTCGAGATCGCCCGCGCACTCGCCACGGAGCCGGAGCTGCTCTGTCTCGACGAGCCGGCAGCCGGCTTCAACCCGGCGGAGAAGGAGGACCTCATGGACCTCATCCGCCGGATCCGCGACCTGGGGCACACGGTCCTGGTCATCGAGCACGACATGAAGCTGGTCCTCGGCGTCACCGACCGGATCGTCGTGCTCGAGTTCGGCCAGAAGATCGCCGAGGGCACCCCCGACGAGGTGGCCCGCAACCCGAAGGTCATTGCTGCCTACCTGGGAGAGCCCGACGATGTTGCTTGAGCTGAGAGAAGCCGTCCTCAGCTACGGCAAGATCGAGGCCCTCCACGGCATCAGCCTGGAGGTCGCCGAGGGTGAGATCGTCGCGCTCATCGGCGCCAACGGAGCCGGCAAGACCTCGACCATGCGTGCGCTGTCCGGCGTCCGTGGCCTCCACTCCGGCAAGGTCACCTTCGACGGTGAGGACGTCACCAAGCTGCGTGCCGACCAGCGGCTGCGCAAGGGCCTGGTGCTCTGCCCGGAGGGTCGCGGGATCTTCCCCGGCATGACCGTGACCGAGAACCTCAACATGGGCGCCTACACCCGCAAGGACAAGGCGGCCATGGACGAGGACTACGAGCGCGTCTTCGGCCTGTTCCCGCGGCTCCTGGAGCGCAAGAAGCAGGTCGGCCGGCACCATGTCCGGCGGCGAGCAGCAGATGCTCGCCATCGGCCGTGCGCTCATGTCGCGACCCAAGCTGCTGCATGCTCGACGAGCCGTCGATGGGTCTCGCGCCGATGCTGATCCAGCAGATCTTCGACATCATCACCGAGATCGCCCAGCAGGGCACCACCATCCTGGTCGTGGAGCAGAACGCCAAGCAGGCGCTCTCGCGGGCCGACCGGGCCTACGTCCTGGAGACCGGCAAGATCGTCAAGAGCGGCACCGGTGCGGAGCTTCTCGACGACCCGTCGCGTGCGTGAGGCCTACCTCGGCGTAGCCTGATCGGCACGACGGGCGATAGGGTCGCCCGGGTGGCGCCGAGATGGGTCGGCAGGGGGCCACTGTGGTGGGTTTGCGCGAAGAGAGTGGTGTGGACGATGACTCGTTCGCCGGTGACGATGCGTGCCGCGGAGACCGGTGACGTTGCCAGCCTGTGCGAGCTGTGGAGCGACATCCTGCGGCGTGGCGGACCGCGACGAGCAGCTGGCCGACGTGGCCGAGGTGCTCGCCCAGACCCATGGCCGGGACGACAGGTACGTCGCGGTGGCCGAGGTCGACGGCGTCGTCGCCGGCGCGGTCTACCTCGAGGCCACGACGCTGACGCCGCTCAACCGCGAGCCCGCCGTGCTGGCGGTCTCGCCCCACGTCTTCCCGCAGTTCCGCAGGCGCGGTGTCGGCAGCTCCCTGATGGAGGCCGCCTGCAGGTTCGCCGAGCAGCACGGCATCACCCACATCGCGACTGCCGCCTCGGCCGAGGCCCGCGACGCCAACCGCTTCATGGCGCGGCTGTCCTTCGCGCCGCAGGCGATGTTGCGTGCCGCGACCACCAGCGCCGTACGAGCGCGGCTGCCCCAGTCGCGGCAGGTGACGCCTGCCAACACCAGCCGCCAGCGGATCGACCGGGTGCTGGCTGCCCGCCGGGTGCGCCGCGAGCGCGTTCCCGGCTGACCGACCCTCAGCCCTGGGGCATCGGGATGAGCGCGCACGTGATGCGCGACGTGCAGACCCGCTTGCCGCGCTCGTCGGTGATCACGACGTCGTAGGACGTGGTGGTGCGGCCCAGGTGGATCGCGGTGGCCACACCGGTGACGGTGCCGCTCGTGGCCGAGCGGTGGTGGGTGGCGTTGATGTCCACGCCCACCGCCACCTTCTCCGGGTGGGCGTGCATGGCCGAGCCGACCGAGCCGAGGGTCTCGGCCAGGACGACCGATGCCCCGCCGTGCAGCAGGCCGAAGGGCTGGGTGTTGCCCTCGACCGGCATCGTCGCCACGATCCGCTCCGCGGAGATCTCGACCAGCTCGATGCCCATCTTCTCGTTCAGCCGGCCCATGCCCTCGGGCATGTGCTCGATGAACTCCGCGATGCTGAGGCCGGCCAGGTCCTGGGTGTTCTCGCTCATGCCCTCATTGTGGCCGAGCCCGTCGCCTTGCCCCCGCTCGGGCTGTCAGTGGCGACGGCTAGAGTCGCCGGGTGGCAGAAACGAGCGACCAGTCCCGCCCCCGCCTCCTGTCTGCTGGACGGCCACTCGCTGGCCTACCGCGCCTTCTTCGCCCTGCCGGTGGAGAACTTCGCGACGGCCACGGGTCAGCACACCAACGCGGTCTACGGCTTCACCTCGATGCTGGTCAACGTGCTGCGCGACGAGGTGCCCACCCACGTCGCGGTCGCCTTCGACAAGTCGCGCCAGACCTTCCGCCTCGAGCAGTACTCCGAGTACAAGGCCAAGCGCAACAAGACGCCCGACGAGTTCAGCAGCCAGCTGCCCCTGATCCGCCGGGTGCTCGACGCCCTCGCCATCACCCACCTCGACCTCGACAGCTACGAGGCCGACGACATCATCGCCACCCTGGCCACCGAGGCGCTGGCCGACGGCATGGAGGTGCTGATCCTCACCGGTGACCGCGACGCCATCCAGCTGGTCACCGACTCCTCGACCGTCCTCTACCCCATGCGCGGGGTCAGCGACCTGGCCCGCCTGACGCCGGCCGCGGTCGAGGAGAAGTACGCCGTCCCCCCGCACCGCTACCCCGAGCTCGCCGCCATCGTCGGGGAGACCTCCGACAACCTTCCCGGCGTCCCGGGTGTCGGCCAGGGCTACGCCGCGAAGTGGATCAACCAGTTCGACGGCCTCGACAACGTCATCGCCCGCGCCGACGAGATCACGGGCAAGAAGGGCGAGGCGCTGCGCGCCCACCTGGGCGACGTGATCCGCAACCGCCAGCTCAACGCGCTCGTGCGCGACCTCACCCTCCCGATCCGTCCCGGCGACCTGGGTCGCAAGCCGTGGGACCGCACGGTCGGCCTGGAGCTCCTCGACGAGCTCGAGTTCCGCGGCGAGCTGCGCACCCGCCTGATGGACACGATCGACCCGGAGCCGGATGACGAGCCGGCCGAAGCCGGGTTCGAGCTCCAGGGCCAGCGCCTGGCCGCAGGCACGGTGCGCGACTGGCTGGCCGCCCACGCGCCTGCGGGGGAGCGGGTCGGCGTCGCCGTGCAGGGATCCTGGCGAGCCGGCACCGGCGAGGTCCTGTCCGTGGCCGTCGCGACCCGGCCCGGCGAGGCCGGATGGGTCGACGCGACCGACCTCGACCCCGACGACGACGCAGCCGTCGCCGAGTGGCTGGCAGACGCCGGGCGACCCAAGGCCATCCACGACGCCAACGGCCCCAGCCTGGCCTTGTCGGCGCGCGGGTGGGAGCTGGCGGGGCTCGCCGTCGACACCGCGCTCGCGGCCTACCTCGTGCAGCCCGACCAGCGCTCCTACGACCTGGCCGACCTCACCCTGCGCTACCTCAAGCGCGAGCTGCGCCAGGACTCCGCCGACACCGCACAGCTGACGTTCGACGCCATGGACGACTCGGTGGCCAGCGACACCGCGATGCTGACCGCGCGCGCGGTGCTCGACCTGGCTGACGCCCTCGACGACACGGTCGAGGAGCACGGCGGGACGGACCTGCTGCGCGACGTCGAGCTGCCCCTGATCGGCACGCTGGTCCGGATGGAGCAGACCGGCATCGCCGTCGACACCGACTACCTCGAGGGCCTGGAGTCGGAGTTCGGCGATCAGGTGCGTGCCGCCGCCACGGATGCCTACGACGTGATCGGCAAGGAGATCAACCTCGGCTCGCCCAAGCAGCTCCAGGTGGTGCTCTTCGACGAGCTCGACATGCCGAAGACCAAGCGCACCAAGACCGGCTACACGACCGACGCGGACGCCCTGCAGCAGTTGTTCGAGAAGACCGAGCACCCGTTCCTGCAGCACCTGCTGCGCCACCGTGACGTCATCCGGCTGCGCCAGACGGTCGAGGGCCTGCTCAAGACGGTGGCCTCCGACGGTCGCATCCACACCACCTACAACCAGATCATCGCCGCGACCGGACGTCTGTCCAGCACCGACCCCAACCTGCAGAACATCCCGATCCGCACCGAGGCGGGGCGCCGCATCCGCGAGGGCTTCGTGGTGGGCAAGGGGTTCGAGTCACTGATGACGGCCGACTACAGCCAGGTCGAGATGCGCATCATGGCCCACCTGTCCGAGGACGCCCTCCTGATCGAGGCCTTCCGCTCGGGACAGGACTTCCACTCGATCACCGCCGCGCGGGTCTTCGGCGTCGACGCCGACGCGGTCACGACCGAGCAGCGCGCCAAGATCAAGGCGATGAACTACGGCCTCGCCTACGGCCTGTCGGCGTTCGGCCTGTCCCAGCAGCTGCGCATCGAGACGTCCGAGGCGCGCGGGCTGATGGATGAATACTTCGAGACCTTCGGCGGGGTCCGCGACTACCTCGGCGGCATCGTCGACGAGGCCCGTCGATCAGGCTTCACCGAGACGATCATGGGTCGTCGCCGCTATCTCCCCGACCTCACCAGCGACAACCGTCAGCGCCGTGAGATGGCCGAGCGGATGGCGCTCAACGCCCCCATCCAGGGGTCGGCAGCCGACCTGGTCAAGGTCGCCATGCTCGGGGTCGAGCGTGCGCTTCTCGCCGAGGGGCTCCGCTCGCGCATGCTCCTGCAGGTCCACGACGAACTGGTGTTCGAGGTGGCGACGGGAGAGAGCGAGGCGCTCGCGACGCTGGTCCGCCGGGAGATGGGCCGGCGCCGCGGATCTGGCGGTCCCGCTCGACGTCTCGGTCGGCACCGGCCGCAGCTGGCACGACGCGGCTCACTGACCGGCGGCGCCGCCGCACCCGCGACGGGTTGTCGCGCCAGTCGGAAGCTGAGGACCGTCAGCACGACCAGCAGGACCGAGTCGACGACGACCACGATGGTCACCAGCTCCTGGACCGAGTCGGCGGTCAGGCCCAGGGCAACCAGCGACCACGAGGGCCCCCAGACGAGCAGGACCGCGCGACGACCCTGGCGCGCCAGGACGGCGTACACCTGGAGCTGCAGCATCGCCAGGACGGTGCCCAGGACGGCGAAGACCCAGAGAAGGTCCTCGACCTCCCCGAACTCCGACCCGCCGACGAAGACCATCGCCACGCCGGAGAGCAACCACGCGGAGACCGTCGCGACAACTCCCAGCGCCAGCACCGCGAGCAGGCTGCGGACCAGTGCGCGTTGTCGGCCCTCGGGGGTGGCCATGTCGGGGAAGGCGATGACCACGACGAACTGCGGGAGGAAGAGCATGACCTTGGCCATGATGAGGCCGGCTGCGTAGAGCCCGGCGTCGTGCTCGGTGAGGACCTGCCTGGCCAGGATGATGTCGACGCTGGACAAGGCGAAGTAGGCGAAGAGGACCTGCACGTTGTGGCCGCTCTCGACCAGCATGGAGCGGGCCGAGTGCTCAGTCGCGGCCACGTCCGGCGTACGACGGTGGCGCAGCACGCCACCACCCGACGAGCACCGGGAAGACGTAGCCGATGCGCGACGCCGAGGATCGCGGCATGTCGCGTCGGGGCGCCACAGGATCAGCGCTGTGCCGATGACCAGTCGCGGGATACCGCCGCGCGAGGTAGAACACGGCCAGCGCACCCCACCGTCGCTCGCCCTGGAGGATGCCGGCCTGGCCTCCCGCCAGGGTCATGCGGCACGGCCGCGACGGCGACGACAGCGGCGGTGACGAGGCTGTCGAGGTTGAGCAGATGCGTGATGACCGGGACGAGCAGCGAGCAGGACGCAGCCCGACGCCGAGCGACGACCTTCGTGGCCAGCGACAGGATCGCGCTGCTCGATGGTCGCGACGTGGTCGCGGTCGACGGCGATGCGTCGGGCGGCCGTGGCCTGGATGCCCAGCGCGGCGACCTGGATGACGACGAGCAGGCTGAGACACGCGACGAACGCGCCGTACTGGCTGGGTCCGATGATCCGGGCGGCGAGCATGGTGAAGCCGTAGGTCGCGACGTTCATCACGCTCGTGGCCACTGCCACCGCGCTGCCGTCGAAGGAGCGGCTGGCGCGCACGCTGCTCCCGGCACTCACGTCGCGCATCCTAGGGCGACGGGGCGTGGGCGACGCCCTAGGGTGTCGTCCCGTGCGGAGACTCGTGGGTGCGGACGTAGGTCGCGCGATGCCGGCGCTGTGGTCCCTGGCCCTGGCAGTGCTCATGTTGGGTGGGGCTCTCGGCCCCGGCTTCGTCCTCACCTACGACATGATCTGGGTTCCCGACCTCGCCATCCGCAGCGACTTCTTCGGCCTCGGCTCGGGTCTTCCCCGGGCCGTGCCGTCGGACGCGGTCGTCGCCATCGTCGACGAGGTCGTGCCGGGCATGCTGCTCCAGAAGGCCATGCTGGTCCTGACACTCGTCCTGGCTGGGGTGGGTGCCTGGCGGATGGTCCCGGAGGCGAGCCGGGTGGCCTCGTTGGCAGCGTCGACGCTCTATGTCTGGAATCCCTTTGTCGTCGAGCGACTGGGCATCGGGCACTGGCCCCTGCTCATGACCTATGCCAGCTTGCCGTGGATCCACCTCGCCGCGCGGCGTTGGGTGGCCGGAGGGCGCATGCCGCCCGGACTCGTCCTGTGGATGGCGTTCGGCAGCCTCAGTCCTGCCGGCGGTGTGATCGCCGCGCTCTTCGCGTTGATCAACGTGACGGGCACCAGGCCCGGTGCTGCCCGTCGACTGGTCCTGACCGGGTGTGCCGCGGCGGCACTGAACGCCCCGTGGATCGTCGCGGGAGCGTTGCACGGCTCGGACGCGCTCAGCGACCCCCTCGGAGTGAGCGTGTTCGCCGCGCAGGGTGAAGGGCGCCTGCCGACCGTGTTGACACTGCTGGGACTGGGCGGCGTCTGGAACGCCGAGGTCGTCCCTGCGTCGAGGACCGCATGGCCAGGCGTGGCGGCTCTGGTCGTGGTGGTCGCACTGGGCTGTGCAGGCGTGGCCTCATGGCGTCGGCGGACCTCCCGCGGCGACCGCTGGCCCCTCCTGGTTGCCGCCGCCACGGGTCTGGTGCTCGCGCTGGCGGGAGCGGTCGTGCCTGGGGTGATGGGGTGGCTCGTGACCCATGTCCCCGGTGCGGGTCTGGTCCGGGACGGAAGCCGCTACGTCGCCCTGGTGGCGCCGCTGCTGGCTCTGCTGTTCGGTCTCGGCGTCGCCCGGGTGGCGGCGGCCGTCCCGATCCGGTTGCTGGGTGTGTCGGTGGCGACCGGTCTCGTCCTGTCACCGGTGGCACTCATGCCGGACGCGGTGTGGGGGTTGTCAGGGCAGCTGAGGGCAGTGAGCTATCCGGCTCGCTCAGCCTGGCCAGAGAGGCCCTGCAGGAGCGGCGCGAGCTCGGACGCCGGGGCGACCTGCTTTCGTTGCCGTTCACGTCCTACCGAAGGCCGTCGTGGAACCACGGGCGGCGCACCCTGGATCCAGTCGGGCGCTACTTCCCGGTGAACTATCTCGCGAATGACACGTTGGTGGTGTCCGGGCAGGTGGTGCCGGGCGAGGACGCGCGCGCCAGTCGAGTGGCACAGTTCCTCAGGACCTGGAGGGCCAGGACCTCCTGGACGCCTTGCGAGAGGAAGGAGTTCGGTGGGTGGTCGTCGACCGCGAGGCCGCTCGCGCCGTGGCAGCCGAGTCCGATGAGCCCCCGGCCGCGATCGAGGGGGCCCGAGTCCTGCACAGCGGCGGGATGTTCACCCTATGGGAGCTGGGCGACAGCAGTGAGTCAGCATCTGATGAGGACCCACGTCCACTGCGTCTCCTGCTGCTCGTCATGGCCTGGACGGTGGCTGGGGTGGCCGTAGCGGTGGCCGGTGCTCGACCGGCCCTCGCGTGGGTGCGGCGTCGTCGGGTATTGCGTCGCCGGCGCTGAGGAGATGCTACGGTTCACCCGACCTACTGAAGTGGAGACGATTGACGTGCAGGGACATATCGCTGGCATCGTGGCCGTAGTCGTTGGCTTCTTGCTTGCCGGGCTCACCACCGTGGGTGTCGTGACCACCGTGAGCAGCGCCCCGTCACAGCCTGAGACGTCCGTCATGGACTACGGCACCAACCAGGCCTCCGAGTAGTTTCCAGAGCAGCCACGCCGTTCATCCGCGTGGACTCCTGAGCCGTCAGTCTTCAGGACTGACGGCTCTTTCACCGGACCGTCCGGGTCCTCCGCGGACACACGTCGTTCGTCCATGGCATCCGCAAGGACGTGGGCGAACGAGTTCTCCGAGTGGGTCCACGAGAAGGAGTGCGACATCTCCCGCGCTCCCTTGCCGAGGCGCTCGCGCTCCGCGGTGTCGTCGACCAGGCGTCGCACCGCATCGGTGAACTCATGGGGCGTGTCGACCAGCACCCCGGACGCGCCGTCGGCAATCGATTCCCGGGTTCCGCCCGCCGACCCGTAGGCGATGGTCGGCACGCCGTGGCTGCCCGCTTCTCCGACCACGATGCCCCAGCCCTCCTTGAGGGACGGCAGCAGCATGAGCCAGGACCGGGCGAGGATCTCGTGCTTGCGCAGCTCGCTGACGTGGCCGTGGAAGGACACGATGTCGTCGGCGTCGCGCTCAGCGACGTACGCGCGTAGGTCGTCCTCCCACCACCCGTTGCCGACCACGTCCAGGCGGACGTCGGGGTGGATCGGACGCAGCGCGACGACCGCGTCGACGGCGTGCTCCACCTGCTTGTGCGGGACCAGGCGACCCAGCACGCAGAGTGAGGGCGCCGTGCTGCGAGGCACACGCAGCGGCGGCGGGGGCGACGTGCCGTTGTGGACGACAGCGATGCGCTCACGCCCGACACCCAGCTCGATCAGCTCGCCACGGGTGGCGCGCGACACCGCAATGTATTGGGAGTGGCGGTAGATCCGCGGCGCCAGGAACCGCTCGATCCACCAGCCGACGCGCCCGATCATGCCCGGGAACACCACCGGCCACTGCTCGCGGTGCACGTGATGGACGAGCACGACGACGGGCGCGCGGGTGGCCAGCCGGGTGAAGAAGGGCAGGCCGTTCTGCACGTCGACCACGAGATCGACCTTGCCGAACCGACGGAACATCAGGTGGAGCGCGCCCAAGAGGTAGATCCCCAGGTGATCGCCGCGGCGTACGTAGTGAACGCCCTCGACCACCTCGTCGGCCGGTGCGTGCTCGTGGGCCGCGCAGAAGATCGTGGCCCGGGCACCGTGGCGCACGAGCCCTCGCGCCATCGCCTCGACGTAGCGTTCGGAGCCGCCGCCCTCCGGGTTGCTGGTGTCGCGCCAGTTGAACAGCACGACATGTCGCCCCTCGAGTGATGCCGGGTCTCGTGCCTCCATGATCTCATGTTACCTGTGAGTTCAGCAGGGCTCGTGGTTCTCGTGAAACAGGGCGCTCGGACCGGACTTCACCACCTGCCATACTTCCGCACCATGCCCAGCCTCACTGCCTTGCGCGTTTTCCACCAGCGACGCATCGCGGTCCCGGTGACCGACGACGCACTCGTCCTCGACGTGGGAAGCGGTGACAAGCCCTCCTGGCGTGCCGACGTGCTGCTGGACCGGTACGCCGGTGCCGAGCACTCAGCCCAACGTTCCGGCCGTGCCGCGGCGCGGGTCTCCCGTCCCCTCTTCGACGCCGATGCCGCCGACATGCCCTTCCGCGACGACGCCTTCGACTACGCGATCTGCTCCAACCTGCTGGAGCACGTGGCGGACCCCGTCGCCGTGGCGGCAGAGCTGCAGCCGAGTCGCACGGGCCGGCTACATCGAGGTGCCGGAGGCCGCCAGCGCGAAGATCGTCGACTTCCCCAGCCACGTGTGGTGGTGCCGCCTCGAGGATGAGCCGGGCGGGCCGACACTTGTGCTCACCGCCAAGGAGGCGCCGTACTTCGACGCCGAGATCAACGCCTACATCGAGCGCGCTGGCGTCCGTGACGACCTCGATTCGGTGCTGAACCGGCACTTCGAGCACCGCGTCATCCAGTACCACTGGTCGGGAACCGTGCGCCTGCGGGTCGAAGGGCGGCTCGACGAGGGCTTCTTCGCAGCGGCGATGAAGGCTCCCGGCCACCAGCGCGGGTGGGAGACCACCGCGTCCCAGGCGCTCGCTGCGGGACTGACCTGGCGAACCCGGCGGCGCCGTCGGCACGTCGAGATTCCGATCAGCCGCATCGTCAAGCCGGAGTACGAAGTCGCGGACCACGTGCTCGAACGCAAGATCTACCGGCTGGGGGAGCCGGCCTCGGCCGGTCAGTAGGGGTCGTACGGGCCTTCGTGGCCGAACAGTGCCGCGGCAACGGGTCGCAGTCGCATCCGCAGCAGCACCTTGATGGCAACGTTGCGCAGCCACCACGGGACCTCTCGGACGATGCGCAACCGGTCCTCGTAGGACGGTGGTCCTACCCGGAACAGCGCCATCGAGCCGGATCGACGCTCGTAGCGGAGTCCGTCGTGACGGCAGCACGTGCGCCAGCACCCCGAGGGTGACTCCGATCGAGGAGTAACAGTCGTGCACGAGGATCGGCGCCCCCGAGCGGCATGTGGACGCCCCACTGAGGTCGTCGGCGAGCGTCCAGTAGTCGTGCTTGCCGTCGATGTAGAGGTAGTCGATGCGGCGCGTCCAGTCCGGTCGGGCACGGGTGCTGTAGTCGTTCCACCAGCTCGACAGTGTCCTCAAGGTCTGCGGCTGCCAGGTTGCGCTCGAACTTGTCCCTGGTGGTCACGCCGCCGAACAGGCGGCCCTCGACGAAGGGGTCGACGGCCACGACCCGGCCCTGGCGCGCCCGGGCGGCAGTGGCCCAGCACCACCGTGGACTTGCCCTGGTGACTGCCGATCTCCACGATGAGGGGCCGATCCGGAAGCTCGTGGGCAGTGTCGTACAGCAGCCGTGCCTGGTCCTTCGTGAGCCATCCTGGGATGGCTGCGGCGACGTCCCAGGTGGCCTGGAACTCGGACTGGCAATAGCTCATGTGTTGGTTCCTCGGGCGTCGAACGGCGCGGTTGGTCCGGAGTACGGACGCAGAATATAGACTGCTCGCCGCACAGGCGGATCGACAGGGAAGGCAGCCGCAGTGACCTACGGCTCCACCGCCCCGGTTGGACAGCGCCTCTCCCCTCGATCCGTCTGGTCGGTGGGGGTGCACCTCGCCATCGTGGTTGCGGTCGTGGCGCTGAACCTTCTGCAGCAGCCGGGACGCATCACCTTCGACACCAAGCTGGACCTCCAGCTCGACCCGGCGGACCTGCTCGCCAAGGCGATGCGGCGCGCAGGAGTATCACCGCCGAGTCCGATCGCAAGATCGAGGAGTTCGGCGGCCGCGGCGGGTGCGCCCCTGCGCCGTGCCGACTCCGCGGCCGCGTCCAGTGATTGCAGCGTGTGCGGATCAGAGCGCTCAGAGCTGGCGGCTGCCAGTGCCAGATGCCGGGCCGCCAGCTCGGGTTCGGTGATGATGTCCCAGCGCCGATGCATCGAACGGCGCTGCGAATGCGTGCTGTCGGTGTAAACGCCCCTTGCCAACAACGGGTGGGCGAAATCGAGCCGGTTGCCGTTGATTGCGACGACTCCCTGGCTCTCGGCATCTGAAAGCAACTCGACCACACGGTCGGTCTCGTTGTGGGTAGCGCGCGCGACCAGCTCCACCGTCGGTGCGGCCAGACAGGCCGCAGCGAGCAACGCGTCCTGACCGGCGGCGTCGAACGGCCGATCCTGGCCCGCACCAATTCGGCGAGCGTGCCCGTAAACTGAACCTCCTGCGCCCCATGCTCATGGTCCATCGCCCGTGCCAGCTCGATGGCGTAGAACGGATTCCCGCCCGAAGCCTCCTGGATCCGCATGATCGTCGGCCGTGCGAACGACCGTCCCAACCGCTCGGATAGCACTGCGTGCGCCGCCAGGGCTTCAGCCGGGGACCTGACCCGGGCGATGCCGTCCTGGGACGGGATCAGCTACGGCGCCATCCCGCGCCGTCGGGATTGGTACGCACCGTCCCGAGCACGCCGACGCGTCCCAGAGCCTCCGTGCCGCGAACGCCACAACCTGCACACTGGACGGATCCAGCCACTGCAGGTCGTCGATCGCCACCAGCAACGGTGTCTCCCTCTGCCAGACCCTCGACGATCCCCGCGAGCCCCGTGCGGCGACCCGGACGCTGACCGGTCTTGGACGCGGCGGATGGTGTACTCATCGGGTCACTTACCCGTCGAGAGCGCGATTCGTTGGGGAGGTGGCAGGTCTGCGAACGCAGTGTTGCTTCGACCTCCGCTCCAAGGAGGTCGGCCAACGCCGCGTAGGCCCGCACCGACTCGGCCACCGCAGCACGCGCCGACAACGCCCGGAACCCGTTGGCCGCATGTGCCCGCTCCAGCGCGGCAAACCACAGCGTCGTCTTGCCGATACCCGGTTCCCCCTCGATGACCAACGCGGACGGCTCGACAGCAGCGGTTCGAAGGAAGTCGGCAACCGCGCGGGGACTCGACTCCGTGGTCAATGACACGCGTCTCGGCGCAGTCGAACTCAACCGGCATACTCCTCCCCGACATTCCCTGAACCCCGGATCAGCGTATCCGCGGACCTGCTC